>CAVOQD010000008.1:0-250092 GCA_963698255.1 uncultured Chloroflexia bacterium
TCGCCAACAGTTCGGACGAGATTCTGGTGGTCGCAGCCGATGGAACTGGATCGATCGCGTGCTCTGGGGAGATGGGAACCGACCTGGCGCCGGCCAAGGCCGCGGCAGCCTGGTGGACCGCGCCGCACTTACCCGGATTCCCCCTGGGTCACGGCAGAGACGCCGTGGCCGGGATCAGCCGGTGATCTGGAGCAGCCCCGGAGGGCCGCCGTCGACAGACCCGCCGCCGGTCGAGGCCACGCCGACACCTGCAAGCACGGTGCCGCCGATCGGCGACACCACCATGGTCATTACCCTGAATTCCTGGCCGATCCGAAGTCGGTGGCCGATGAAGCCGGTGAGTGGATCGAGCTTTACAACAGCGGCACATCACCATCGATCTGGCGCGGATGGGTGTTGGCGAATTCTGGATTCAGATCGACACACCATCGACGCTGACGTGTTGGTCGAAGCGGAGGCTACGTTGTCCTGGCGCGCAATGGCGGCGACGTACGGCCAACGGCGGTGTCCCGGTCGACCATGCGTCTATAGCGGCTTCTCTCTGGCCAATGGTGCGGATATAGTGTTGATCGCGCCGAACGATGTTGAAGTCGATCGCGTGATCTGGGGAGATGATACGGCCTGCGTGTGCAGGCCGGCCGCAGTCTGGCAAGGCGTCGCACTGTCCATTGGCGCAGACTGGGCGCAGGCGCAGGCTGCTTGGCCCGGTTCCGCCGGCGACTTCGGATCGCCGGGCGTGGCCGATGCCGCCCGAGCGCCGCCTGGTCCCACTGGCACGCCGCTTCCACCCGGCGTGCCCACCCCGACGCCCACTGCAACCGGCATGCCGCCGACCGCCTGGCAGCCGGCCTTGTCTGTCAACCGGTGCAAGATCGATGAGGTCGCGTTCCAGGGCAGCGACATCGAGTTCGTGACGCTGCGCAACGTCAGCGGCGAGCCGATCTCGTTGAGCGGGCTGGGCTTCGGCGACGCCGAACAGGCGGGTGACGGCGAGGGCATGCGTGCATTGCCCAGCGACCGCACTGGCTGCGGGAGAGCGCTTCGTGGTGGCTCAGCAATGGGCTCGGTTTTGTCGCCTTGTCGGACGCCAACCGGACGCTGAAATCGAGGAGTCCTGACCCGTCGATTCCCACGCTGGACAAGCGGTCTGACCTGGCGAGCGGCCAGTTCGCCCTCAAGGCAACGGCGATGGAGTTGTTCTGCTCAATGCGGAATTGGCGCTGGCCGATGCGGTGGCGTACGGCAGCGGCGACGGCGTGCGCTCAACCTCGACGGCGTTCTGGATTCCGGCATCCGGCTTCAGCCTGCAGCGAACGCCCCATTATCGGGTCTTCGATCCGGTCGATCGACCAACGGCATCGATTTCTCTTCACCCGCCCGCGCCCATTTGAATTGCGGCTGGATCTGCCGATGCCCGCGTCCAAATCTGAACCACGTCGTCCAGATGGACTGATGGCGGTGTGGGGTACGCTGGGCGTGGCGCAGCAACTTCTCGCCGGGTCACACGGCGCCGCCCGACTGTCTGCTGGCAGACCGCGTCCGCTCAGGGGCTGCACTCTTATTGCCGTTGCCGATCCTGATCCGGCGACGCTGCTTGTGGAGAATGAGTCCATCATCCACGTGCCGGCCTGGCGATGGCTAGGCCCTGAGGATGCCGAGGCCATTGTCTATTCCCGGCAGATGTTGCAGCGGCTCGATCTGTTCGGACTGCTTGACCACCTTCAACGTACAGGGCGCACCCGCCCAATGGGTAAACGCGAGGGGGATCCGCCGCCGGCCTTCTCCCTCTTTGCCGCCGACGATGTCGGTGCACCGGGCGGACTAGCGCCGGCGTGGACATTGTGGAGCAGGCCGTTCGTTCGCTGCTGCCCACGGGAAACCGCAATCCGCCGCTGCCGGGCGAGGTTGTGCCGCAGCCGCGCTACACCGGTCTTGGCCGTCGCGCCACGTGTCGGATTCTGGAAACATATCCGCTGCACTGGCCATGGGGCGCGGCTGGTTTACGACCCGGCCCGGACTCTCGCTTGCGTTAGGCGCTGTGACGATGATCAGGGCAATACCTGGTGGATGGGCGACTCGGCTTGCCGGTCGCGATCAGATCACGCTCAGGATTGTAGATGTGGCGATCTCGACGGCGAGCCGGCCGGCCTTGCCGTCTGGCAGAATGGCAAGCGGCTGCACACCCATCAGAGCAGCGGAGGCGACGACGTCTGGCATGTCGTGCTGCCGGCGCTACCGGCACACGCTCGTTGTCGTCGCCACCGAGGCCGATGGTGATTTCGCCCTGATCACGCCGCTCCACATTCTGCATGGCTCGGATGGTCGGGTGCTGATCAGTAGGGAGTGATGTCGTCACCCTCCCATGACTACAATGGCGATGGGGAGACCGATGATGATGACGAATTTATCGAGCTGTTCAACCCCGGAACGCAGCCGGTCTCTCTGGCCGGCTGGCAGCTCAGCGACCGGCGCACGGATGAGCTTGATCGCTACCGGTTCGTCTTCGGCGATGATCGGTCGATTGGCGGGGGCCAACGGGCTGATCCTGTGGCGCTCCGAAACCAAACTCAACCTGGATAAATACGATGACTATGTACGCTTGATCATGCAGACGGAATCAGGTTGACCATTTTCACTGGGCCATTGCACCGGAAGGCGGTTCCTACAGCCGACCGGACGAAGGCGGCGATTCCGGCAGGAGGACACCGTTCGACGCGGGCGAGGCGAAATGGCGGACGCCACGGCACCGGACGTCATGCGGAGAGCGTCGTCGATTTGACCGAGGGGCAGGTTGCGGGGCCGCCGGCTCAGTTGCCGCAATGCCAAACGCCAGGGGTTGGAACGCTGGGTTGAATTCGAGGCGACCGTGGTGGCAGGCCCTGGAGCTATCGAATCAGCCATCTACGTAGCGGATTTGCTGCCCGTTACCGGCAACACAATGACGGTATCGACATCAGGTCGACCCGCCCTTCGCAACGGGCAGTATCCGCCGCTGCAAGAGGGCGATCGATGGCGCGTCGCGGGATGACCAAATCCTTCCTGGCGAGATGGAGGTCTTTCTGGAACATCCGGAGCAGATATGGCCGGCTTGGGCCGGGCGTGGGCGCTGGTACGCCTTTACCGGTCACGGTCGGCGATATCGCTGAACCGTTGGAAGGGCGACTGGTCACCTTCAGCGGCGTCGTCACCGGCTGGCAGGGCGACAGCATCTATTTGGGCGACCCGGAGCTATCGGCGATCTTGAGCGGAGAAAAGAGGAGGCTGTCCGCGTCACAATCCGCAGCAGCCTTGACTGGAAACGACGGTATGTCAATGTTGGTGATCGCTTCGTGGCGACGGGCGTTGTAGGCCAGTTCGCCAAGGAAGCCCCGTGGAATGGTGGCTACCGTGTTCGGGTCGCTATCGAGCGATTTGGTGCGGGCAGATGTTGAATGTCTCAGCCCACTTTGCGTCTGGCCGTCCACTACGTTGGGCAATCGGTCGATCTTGGTGAGGATGCGCGTCAGTTGCGCGATGTTCTCGATCTCCAGCGTGGCGTTGATCATCGCCAGGTTATCTTTCTGCCCGGTCAACGCCTCAACGCTCAACATGTTGATTCGATGATCGGCGACGAGGCTGGCGATATCCGCATGAGCCCGGAGCGGTCATAGGCGCTGACCTGGATCTTGACCGGGAACGTCCCCATCGGCCTGGTCTTCCACTGCACTTCAATCAGTTGCTTGTCTCGATCTCGCGGCAGATCTCGTCGACGATGTTGGGACAACCGGTGCGATGAACGGTGATGCCCCGGTCTCTGGTGACGTAGCCGATGATCGAGTCGCCGGGCACCGGATTGCAGCAACGCGCCAGGTTGGTCATGACGCCATCGACACCCTGGACCTGGATACTGCCCGCCGGCGAGCGCCGGTCACCGGGTCGTCCTTTGAAGTTGATATCGTCGGGCCACGCCTCATCTTTTTGGGCCTGACGCTCCCGCTCCAGCGTGCGTTGGGCGATCTGTTGGGAGTTGACGTCGCCATAGCCGATGGCGGCCAGGAAATCGTCCAGCTTCTCAGTAGCTAAACAGCTTCATGATCGATTCGAAGCTGTCTGTGATGGAGAGGCGTTTTATCTCCTTTTCCAGCAGATGGCGACCGCGCTGGATATTCTCATCCCGGTTCTGCTTGCGCAACCAGGCGCGGATTTTGCTGCGGGCGCGTCTGGGTTGCGACGTATTCCAGGTCGGGGTTCAGCCAGTCTCGGCTGGGGCCGCCTCGTTTGGCGGCGATGATGTCGACCTGGTCGCCGTTCTTCAGTTTGTGGTCCAATGCGACCAAGTCGACCGTTGACATTGGCGCCCCGACATCGATGGCCCAACTCGGTATGGATTGCATAGGCAAGATCAATGGGCGTCGCGCCGGCCGGCAGGTCGACGACATCACCCTTGGGTGTGAAGACGTAGACCCGATCCATGAAGACATCGGTCTTCATGCCGTCCATGAATTCGGAGGCGTCGGTTACCTCCTGTCGCCATTCCATGATCTGGCGGATGGCAGCAACCTTTTCGTTGAAATCCTCGTCATGGCGCTCCCCTTCTTTGTACTCCCAATGGGCGGCAATGCCAAGTTCGGCGACCCGGTTCATCTCTGCGGTTCGGATCTGCACCTCGATAGGACGACCATTGTTCAACACCGCCGTGTGCAGGCTGCGATAGAGGTTGTCTTTGGGGCTGGCGATATAGTCGTCGAATTCGCCGGGTATGGGACGCCAAAGGCTGTGTACCACGCCCAGGGCCGCGTAACACTGGGCTTCGGTCTCTACAATGATACGGAGAACCGTGAATGTCGTAGATCTGTTCGAAATCGACATCCTTGCGCTGCATCTTGCGCCAGATGCTGTAGATGTGTTTGGGACGACCGGTGATCTGGGATAGATGCCGATCTTGGCCAGTGCATCCTCCAGCACCCTGCGCGTTTCCACCACCAGGTCTTCGCGTTCGCTGCGCTTTTGCTGCATGGCACTGGCCAGATCACGATAGGCGACCGGCTGAACATGGCGGAAGCTCAGATCCTCCAGCTCCCACTTTGATCTGCCAGATGCCGAGGCGATTGGCCAACGGGGCAAAGATGTCGAGGGTTTCGCGTGCGATGCGTTTGCGCTTGTGTCTTGGGCTGCCCGCCCAGCGTTCGCATGTTGTGGAGCCGGTCGGCCAGTTTGATGATCACGACACGGATGTCTTCCACCATCGCCAGGAACATCTTGCGCAGTGACTCGGCTTTGGCATTGGCCATGGCGCCCTGGGCGTTGCTCAACTGGTTGATGCGCTTGAGTTTGGTCACACCGTCAACCAGATTGGCCGTGTCTTCGTTGAAGTGCTGGCGGATGTAGTCGATGCCGAATTCGGTATCCTCGGCCACGTCATGCAGCATCCCGGCGACCAATGTGTTGACATCCATGTGCATGGTTTCCGCCAGGATGGTGGTCACCGCGATGGGATGCAGGATATACGGTTCGCCGCTCTGGCGGTTCTGGTCTCTGTGGGCGTAGCTGGCGACAACATACGCCTTCATCAGCAGGTCGTAGTCCCGTTCAGTGTACGTGTGGGGCAGATGCCGCATCAGATATTCAAAAGCCTGTTGTTCTTCAAACTGCGGATCGATGCGGATTGTATCAGTCTTGTCGGCGTTGACCAGATCGAGGAATTTTTGTTGAGCGACAATAGCCGGCGCGGTGAACTGGCGCGCAGTGGGCGGAATCGTCTGCGCCGGCATTCCCCTGCGCAGCGACATGGTTGCCATATTTGAGGATCTCTGTACGCCCTCGTCATCCCTGCGTGGGCGCATCAGCCCGGTTACGAGTGGAGCTCGAGGTCGGGGTTACCCTTGCCGTCGCCGGCGCATTGCAGGCGTATCCGAATCTTCAGATAGCTGTTGCCGCTCAGTCGGGTTCGCCTCTTCGTTGTGAGGGGATTCGACCTGTCTAGGGTCGACCTTCTTTCGGATCCGGATTCTTATCGGCTGGCATGTGTGGTGATCTCCTCACAGTCGACATCTGTCGGGGAATGCGACTGTCGCTTCAATCTCAGGCTGATCCACACCCGGATCAGGTTCCCTGAATTATAATCTGTCTCCATTGGCGGTGCAATGACAAAAGTTCGCTTGCAACAAATTGATTAATTTTTGGACCCGGATGCAATGAACGTCCGGATCGTCTCCGAGATCTGCGCCATGGGATCGTCATCCATGTCGTACCAATGGATGTTGTCCATTTTGCGGAACCAGGTGGTCTGATGGCGTACGAATCGGTGGGTCTCTGTCTTGATCTTGGCGACGGCCTCGTTTAGGCTCATCGCGCCCTCGAGGTAGGCTTGAATTTCGTTGTAGCCCAGACTGGTCAGCGCCGGCAATGCTGGATCAAAATCGGCGCCAAGATCCGCTGCGTCTCCCGACCAGGCCCTGGGCGATCATCTCGTCGACCCGTTGATCGATGCGTTCATAGAGTTGCAGCGCGATTCCGGCTCAGCCCGATGAGCAGCGTACGGTAGGGGGGCGGGTCTTTGCCCTCCAGTTCGACTTTTGGCCTGCCTGTGATCAGGAAGATTTCCAGCGCGCGCAGCACCCGGCGCGGGTTGCGTCCGTCGATGACAGCGGCTGTAGCCGGATCGGTTTGCTCAAGCCGCTGGAAAAGCGCTTCACGCCCCTCCGTCTCCAGAAAGGCCTCCAACTCAGCCCGCAATTCTGGGTTGGGCGGTACTTCCGGGATGCGCAAACCGTTCGACGCACTGCACGCACGTAGAGCGCGGTGCCGCCGACCAGAAATGGGATGTTGCCTCGTCCATGGATTTTATCGATGGTCTGATAGGCGAGTCGCTGGTATTCGGCCAATGTGAGCGGTTCGTCGGGGCGACGAATGTCGATCAGGTGGTGAGGCGCGTGGGCTTGCTCCTCCGGCGTCGCTTTGGCCGTGCCGATGTCCATCATACGATAGATCTGGCGGCTGTCTGCGCTGATGATCTCGCCGCTGAATTGCTCGCACAGGCCCAGGCTCAGTGCGGTCTTGCCGACCGCAGTCGGACCCAGCAGCACGATCAGCGGCGGCAACCGCGGATCCTGTGTAGATTCATCGCACATGATGGGTCTCTTCACACGAGTCTCCTGGCAGACGGTCGGATAGCGCGGAGAACGCGGATCGGACTGATTTTCGCAGATCAACGAGAAGAGATCCGCGTTCCATTTTATTGTACTCAGCCAAGCCGCTAGAACGATTCACCGGTGACGGCGTGGCGGATGTGTTCGACGTCCAGCAGCTTGCCGCCGCTGTCCAGTTGTACGGCAATCACATCGATTCGCCAGGGACCGACCCAGTCCACCGCCTGGATGTAATGCTGGGCGACCTCGCGTAGCTTGCGCTGTTTGCGCGGCGTGATCGACTGAAGCGCCGAACCGTATCGAGTGCCGCGGCGGGTTCGCACCTCGACAACGACCAGCCAAGGAACAGCATCTCCTCCTTGGCTGAAGTCCGGCGCGATCTCCTGGGCTACGATGTCGATTTCGCCGGCCGGGCAGCGCCAATTGCGAACAACGATGGTCAGGCCGTCCTTTTCCAGGGCATGGGCCGCCACTGCCTCGCCGGAATTGCCCAACGTCTTTCGGCTGTCGGTCATGGCGCCGCTCTGTCGTCTGGAGACGCTTCGTCCGATTGGGCGCTGGAAAAGCGTCGGTCTGGCGGCAATGGGCGAAAATGTGTGACGATGCTCGGGGCACGGACCCTGTTGAGCGATGGCGTCACGATGCGCTTGGGTCCCATAGCCTTTGTGGGCGGCGAAACCATAGGCGGAAAAGGCGCTGTCGAGATCGACCATGAGCCGGTCTCGATGGTCTTTGGCCAGGATCGACGCAGCGGCCACTGAGACGCTGAGCTGATCGGCCTTGGCGAAACTCTCCTGGCGAATGTTCAGTGTTGGCAGCTTGACCCAGTCGATCAGCAGGTAGTTCGGCCTGACTGTGAGTGCATTCACCGCGTCGATCATGGCCTGCCGCGTGGCCGGTGCAATGCCGATCTCGTCGATGACGCGGGCCGGGACGATGCCCATGCCCCAGGCCAGCGCGGATTGCCTGATCTCCTGTGCCAGCGCCTCGCGTACAGCAGGCGTCAACTCTTTGCTGTCGCGCACCTCTGTCCAGAGACCGGCCAACCGGGCGCCGGTGGGCACGATGACGGCAGCGGCAACCACCGGTCCGGCCAAGGCGCCTCGCCCGGCTTCATCGATGCCGGCGACGGCGGCATGGCCGTGGCGCCAGAGGTCGGTTTCTCGATCCAATGTAGGGGACGACATCTCTTCCCGTTCGATTCAAATCAACGATACAAAAAAAGCACAGGCCAAAGGACCCGTGCTTTCATGTCGTTCCAAGTTGAGCGTTGTCGATTACGGCAATGTTAGCTCGCGATGAAGCGGCGTTCCTTGAGGCGGGCCGACTTGCCCTGGCGCTCTCGGAGGTAGTACAACTGCGCTCGTCGTACCTTGGCATTGCGCAGAACTTCAACCTTTTCCACATTCTTGCTGTAGAGCGGGAATGTTCGTTCCACACCGATGCCGCCGGCTGCAGTTCGGCGTACCGTGTAGGTTGCGCCGGCTGCGTTGCCGCCGTGCATGGAAATCACAACCCCTTGGAAGACCTGGATACGTTCGTTGCGGCCTTCCGTGATGCGCTGGTGAACGCGGACCGTATCTCCGGCCTTGATCTGTGGCATGTTGGGATTCGCTTCTGGCAATAGCGAGTTCATCAGTGCATTTGTCATGATCTACCGTTCCTTTTGAAAACACAACTGCAAGTTGTGCAGCAATTTTTCTCTACAATACAACTCTCGAAGTATACCACAGAGGAACTGGACTTTCAAAAAACGGCGATGAAATTTTCACACGAACCGATTTGGTCCAGTTTTTGAAGCATCATATAATGAACCTCACTTTTGATCTGTCTGCTGAACTGTCCGCCGGATTGAATGGCTGGCGCTATTGATTGGCATAAGGCCCGAGCCAGCCATGTTGCGTCAGAAATTGGCGGTCCTGTTTGGAAAGCTCGACGTTGTTCAGCAGATCGGGCCGCCGTTGCAGGGTGCGTAAGAGCGCCTGTTCTCGTCGCCAACGTTCGACGTTGGCATGATGGCCGCTGACCAGCACGTCGGGAATCGGTTCGCCGCGGAAGACGGACGGTCGTGTGTACTGCGGCCCTTCCAGCAGGCCGTCGAGGCCGGCGGAGTGGCTGTCCTGATGAGCGCTCAGTGCAAAACCGAGCGCACCGGGCAGGGTGCGCGTCACCGCATCGACGATGATCATGGCAGCCAGTTCGCCGCCGCTGAGCACGTAGTCGCCGATGCTGATCTCATCGGTGATGAGTCGGCTGCGTATCCGCTCATCGACGCCCTCATAGCGTCCGCAGATCAGGGCCAAGCGACGATGTTGGCTTAGTTCCAGGACGATCTCTTGGGTCAATTGGCGGCCTTGCGGCGTCATCAAGATGATGGGCACGTCGTCAGGCAGAGGAACCGGCAGCGCCGGATCCCAGTCCGGCAGGGGGACAGCCAGATCATCTGCGGTTGTCTCGTCGGGCTGAAATCCGTCCGCATCAGAGGATCTGTCGTTGATCTGCCAGCCGGTCGGGTGTGCGAGCACCGTTTCGACGGCACGAAAGATGGGGTCGGGTTTCATGACCATGCCGCCGCCGCCGCCATAGGGCGTGTCATCGCAGACATGATGGCGATCTGTTGTATAATGGCGAATGTTGTGGGTGGCGATGGTCAACAGTCGGCTAACCATCGCTCGTGCGATAATGCTTTCAGAGAACGGTCCTGAAAACATCTGTGGAAATAGCGTGAATATGTCGAAGTGAATCGACATGGGTGGCGCAGAGATCGTTGAAGAAGGCGCCAGCGCTGTTTCGGAGTCGGGCTCTATTTCGATTGGGCTGTTTGGATCTGTATGGATAGGTTGTCGAGATTCGTTCAAGAGTTGAAGACCTTTCAGGTCAAGGATCGCTGGGCCCAATTTCGTCATCGGCTCAGATTGCGCGTCCGCCGCCTTTGATGACGCTATTGGCCGTCTGTTGGATTGGCTTCTGATGGCGCTCTCCAATTCCTCATTGCACCGTTACGCGCCGGTGGAGCGTCTCCTGCGCAAGATCACGGCCGCTCATGATCAAGTTGATCTGCCGGATCAAACCGTTTCCACAGGCCAAAAAACGGCTGACGAAGTTGTAACAGACGAAATTGTAACACAGGGCCGCGGACCCCGGCAGATTCCACCGACAACAGTGGTCTCGCCCCGCTTCGCCCAGGTTGTCGCCCGCAGTGCGCGTGCCGCATTGGCCGGTTTCGCCATTGTCCTTCTTTGGTGGTCCTGGCCGTCCGGACAGGCTTCAGCCACAAGAACTGTGGCCATGAACGCCGCGTCAGGCAATCCTGCATCCCCGGCGTCGGCAAGAGCGAGCGTAACCCCGTCGCCGACTGACGATTCACCCTTGGCCATTGTGAACCCGGCCAACATGAGCGCAACACAGGTTCCATTGCCGACGCCGACGTCCAGCCGGCAGAATCGCGCCAACCCGGCGTTTGTCTCCATGCCCAGCCTGGCCGGTATGAACGCCGCAACGAACAACGCAGCGAATACCGAAACGAACACCGAAACGAACACTGTGGGCGACGAGGCCGGTGTTGCGGTTGAATCGGACGGCGCGTCTGATCTGCCTGATGTACTGCCGGTGGACGCCGAACAGATTGCTGACGTTGGGCAAGGGGCCGGCGCTCTTCGCTCCGAGACGATCTCTCCTGAGATTGTGGTCATTGCTGCCGCTCCTCAAGGCGCAACCGAAAGTTTCCTGGTGCCTACGCCTGCCGGTTCGCCCACGCCGACGCCCGATATTCCCTTTGTCAAGATCATCACATTGCCCGGGTTTGCGCTGCCCCAGACCGGTCCGACCGCCACGCCGACGCCAACCGCCACACCCACGCCGATTCCAGTAGCGCTGGCGCCTGGTCGGCTGTGGTCGAATTTTGCGCCCAAGTCGCCATCTGAGAGCACGCATTTCTGGATTGGGCGGTCCTTCCCGGACAAGATTGCCAGCCCCAATTACCAGTTCGGCTCCACGGCCGGCGGCCGATATCGCATCCACCATGGCATCGACACATCGGCTCCACAGGGGACGCCGGTGCGTGCTGCGGTCAGTGGCGAGGTGGTTCATGCCGGCTGGGATGATCCGGACCTGCTCGGGCCCTACGGCGGTTTCTACGGAAACGCCGTGGTGATCCGGCTCGATCGACGCTTGCCGGTGGCCGGCGGCGAGTTGGATGTCTTTGTGCTCTACGGCCACCTCAGCCAGGTGACGACCAGCGTGGGCGCGCATGTGGATGCCGATGACATCATTGGCGCCGTGGGCATGACGGGCATCGCAATCGGTCCCCATCTGCACACGGAAGTGCGTTTGGGCGCAAACAGCTACGAGTACAGCGTCAATCCCTATCTGTGGGTTGAACCTGCCAATGGGGGCGGCGCGGTTGCCGTGCGTCTGTTGAGCAGCGACGGTCGCACATGGCCCGGCGCTCATCTTACGCTGGCCCGTTTTGAGGGCAGCAAGGCTGTGTGGGCGCGTCAGATCGAGATCTATCAGGCGACGGAAAACATCGGTCCCGATCCGGCCTGGGGTGAAAACGGCGCCATGGGCAGCGTGCCGCCCGGCCACTACTACATCATCGGCCGGGTCAACGGCGAGTCGATCCGTACCGAGATCGAGGTACGCCCCGGCGAGACAACGTTTGTGGAATTGCGGACGGGGCAGTGAGCGTCACCATCTACACCGACGGCGGCTGCATCGGCAACCCTGGCCCCGGCGGCTGGGCCGCGTCGCTGAGGTTTGGCGAGCATCACAAGGAAATTAGCGGCCGCTTTCGCGATACCACCAACAATCGCATGGAACTGCGCGCCGCCATCGAGGCGCTGGATGCGTTGACGCGTCCGTGCGCCGTGGAAATCTACACCGACAGTTCCTACGTGCGCGACGGCATCACCAAGTGGGTTCACGGCTGGCAGCGCAACGGCTGGCGCACTGCCGGCAAGAAGCCGGTCAAAAACCAGGATCTCTGGAAGCGGCTGCTGGCCGCGGTCGAACGGCATGAGCCGGCCGGCGGCGTGACCTGGCACTGGCTCAAAGGCCACGCCGGCGACGACGACAACGAGCGCGTCGACGACCTCGCCAACGCCGCCGCCCGCTCCGTCACCGACGACGATCCGGTTGATGATCCGGGCGACGGCCCTGCTGAGACTCCGTCATTCTTGTGATTCCGTAGGGACAGGTCTCAGCCCTGTCCCTACACGTCATTTATGCGTTTTTCGATGCCCGCATCGTCAACAGTTCATCCCACGGCAGAACCGAGCAACGCTCAGCCCATTCGTCGTGCGCTTCCGAGAGCGACTTCACCAGCGACGGATACTGGGCAGACAGGTCGTTCAACTCCGTACGATCAGCCTCCATGTCGTACAACTCCCAATCGCCCGGGTATTTGCAGACCAATTTCCACTGTTCAAACCGGACGGCTCGATTGCCTTCGTGTTCCCAGAATAGCATGCCGCGTGCCGATGGTTCATCCTCGAAGATCGGCGTCATGCTGAAGCCTTCCAGCGGCTGGATCTCGGCTCCGGCATAGGTGGTCGGGTAGTCGGCGTCGGCCACGTCCAGGAAGGTGGCCATGATGTCGGGCAACTGGGCAGGCTGGTGGCGCAGCGCGTTCTGCTCAGTGATACGCTCGGGCCAATGCACGATCAGCGGCGTGGCGATGCCGCCCTCGTGGACCCAATGTTTGTACTCGCGGAAGGGCGTGTTGGAGACGTTGGCCCAGGGAATGCCGTAGCTCTGGTAGGTGATATCTTCGCCTGGCATCACGGACGGGTCGTTGCCGTACTGGATGGCGTGTCCATCGCGGGTGAAATCGTGGCCGTTCTGTCGCGTCAACCACTGCTGCCACTCAGCCGTGATCTCCTCGGCGCAGCCGCCGTTGTCGGCCAGGAAGAGGATGAGCGTGTTCTCCCACTGGTCGGTCTCGCGTAGTGCGTCCAGGATGCGACCGATGCCCTGGTCCATGCGGTCGATCTGCGCCGCGTAGACCTCCATGCGTCGCACCTGCCACTCTTTGTCCTCGGCGTCCTCCCAGGCCGGCTGCGACGGATCACGTCCGGTCAATTGCCATTCGGGATCGATCAGCCCCATCTCGACCATGCGCGCCAGCCGCTCCTCGCGCAGCACGTCCCAGCCGGCATCGAAGCGGCCACTGTAGCGAGCGATGTCCTCCGGGTGTGCGTGGAGCGGCCAATGGGGCGCGGTGAAGGCGACGTACTGGAAGAAGGGAGCGTCGTCGTCCTTTGCTGCATGGCGCTCGATTTGGGCCACGGCCTCGTCGGCAATGACGTCGGTCATGAAGAAGTCGCCGTCGGGCCGGTCGATGCGTTCGTTGTCGACGGTCAACGTCGACGGATCGAAGTAGCTGCACGCACCGGTGATGATGCCGTAGAAGTGGTCGAAGCCACGCTGGCGCGGCCAGTTGTGCTTGGGCCCGTCCACGTGTCGCGTCACATGCCACTTGCCCGACATGTAGGTGGCGTAGCCGGCCTGGCCCAGCGCCTCGGCAATGGTGACCGCGTTGCGGCTCAGGTCGCCGAGATAGCCGTCCACCTGGTCGTCGTCCATCATGTGGCCGACATCGGCCTGGTGCGGGATGTAGCCCGGTCAGCAGCGAGGCGCGAGACGGGCAGCAGCGAGCTGTGTTGTAGAACTGGGTGAAGCGCAGACCGTTTGCGGCCAGGCCGTCCAGGTTGGGCGTCCGTACCTCGCCGCCGTAGCAGCCGAGATCTGAAAAGCCCATGTCGTCGTTGAGAATGAGGATGATGTTGGGTCGGTTTGGCATGGTGGTGCTCCTCTTGTGACAAGGTGAGGGGGTGGGTGACCGGGTGACTTCTGTCAAATCTCCCCTTTATGTTTTCGCACACTTGTGCTATGGTTTTTGTAAATAACGATTCAGAATGCCCAGATTCAACAGCGAAAAGTGGAGCCCCTGACATGATTGTTGAGAACGAGTTATTGCGTATGCAGCCGTACAACATCAGCCAAGACATCAAGTTTATTACAGGCGATTCCAGACGCGCATTGGAGACTTTTTCCGATGACACCTTCCAATGTTGTATCACCAGTCCGCCGTATTGGGGGCTGAGAGACTATGGTATTGACGGCCAGATCGGCGCCGAGTTCTCGCTAGATGAGTACATCGATGATCTCGTTGTCATATTTCGTGAAGTGCGTCGAACATTACGCGATGATGGAACACTTTGGCTCAATATCGGCGACTCATACACAAGTGGCAATCGGAAATGGCGAGACAGTGACAAAAAGAATCCAGCCAGAGGCATGTCATACCGACCGCCCACGCCGCCGGGACTCAAGCCAAAGGATCTGATCGGCGTTCCCTGGCGCATTGCACTCGCATTGCAGGATGATGGCTGGTATCTGCGTTCCGACATCATCTGGCACAAACCAAACTGCCAACCCGAATCAGTCAAGGATCGTCCGACAAGAAGTCACGAATATGTGTTCCTGTTCAGCAAGTCAGAGAAATATCATTATGATCATGAGGCTATTCAGGAACCAGCCAACAATGGGCATACCACACGAAATCGACGGACGGTCTGGTCGATCAATACTGAAGCATATAAGGGCGCTCATTTTGCCGTTTTCCCCACGGAATTGGTGAAGCTTTGCATGTTGGCCGGCTCGCGTCCTGGTTCAACAGTCCTGGATCCCTTTTTGGGTTCGGGGACGGTGGCCGAGGTCTGTGCGGGCTATCAACGTAAGTTCGTGGGCATCGAATTGAACCCGGAATATGTGCGATTGGCGCAGGAAAGATTGGCTAGTCTGTCGCCCAATTTGACATTTTCTTTCATGGACTCACTGTAGAGAATATCCAGGAGGCATGCACGATACAGTTGCTCTTCTTCAGGTTTCTGACCTGCAGTTTCCTTTCGGTTCCTCCATCAAAATAGAGTTGGA
The DNA here is from genome assembly GCA_963698255.1 of uncultured Chloroflexia bacterium. Lineage (GTDB taxonomy): Bacteria > Chloroflexota > Anaerolineae > Caldilineales > Caldilineaceae > JAWKOK01. Next base: position 15,066 of record CAVOQD010000008.1, read on the forward strand.
ATCTCAGTTCGTCATCGGAGCCGTATACGTCACAGTAGCCAGGTTTGGGGTGCTGACGGCTGTCTGACATGATACGCAGTTTGCCATGACGGGCTTCCAAGAGCAGACTGAGCGGTATTTCTACTAGCTCGTAGTGCCGACGTTCAGGTTTGTCCGATAGGCATCTCAGCGAGAGTATTCTGTCGTATGCCTCCATGTGGGCAAAAAACTGATTTCGCAGCCCAACAAGGTCATCGACGGAGTCTGACCACTCACCTTTCCCCAACTCCATGAATTTTGAGATATGTAGTTTGCCGTGCCGGATATTGCGGTCTGCTTGAGTTTTGAGCGAGAATCGCTCTCCGTTGACTGCAATATCGTAGCCGGGATTGCCCCGCGGCGCTAACTCTGCCAAACCTCCACACAAGTCCGTAATCTTCTGAAAGGCGTATTCGAACTTGTCTTTCGTGAACGGTTCCTCTGAAAATGCATGATGGAGTCGGAGCGTATCGCCAAAATCGTCCAAGAAGCAGGTGTTGACAATGTCAGAATCTGATCGCCGCTCAATTTCCAGGTAAGGGGATTGAAGTTGATCAACGACTTGCCCGACCAACTCCAATTGATGCTGAGAAAGATCCTTGATCGCTTCGCAAAGCTGTTGAATGCGAATAGAGTTGCGGTTGCTGGCGGCCATAGGTTGGAATACCTCTCTCGTTTCCGTCATTGATGTAGGGGGAGCGACAAGATCATGAATTGTTGCACCCTGTCACCCCCTCATCCTGTCACCTTGTCAAGCCAAATATTGCTGAATTCATCCACACGCGCGCTCCACCCTGGCGTGATCACTGTCGTCGTGTCGAACTGGAGCAGCAGCGCCGGGCCGGTGAAGCGGTTGCCGGGCCGCAGCTTGGTTCGATCGTAGCAGGGCACTGTCTGTGGATGGACCGTTGTGCTGTCTCGTCCCGATCGGTCGGCCCGCCCTCGAACCAGACTTGTTTGTCGGCCAGTCGTGCCGCGGCGGCATCGGGCGATTCGAGCGGACTGCTGGGCAGCGCGGGCCTGGCGCCGGGACCGCTGGCGCGCACGCGCAGGGTGACGACCTCGACGCGCTCTTCCTGCATGGCGTAGCCATAGCGCTGCGCGTGGGCGCTGTGGAAGGCGTCGACTGCCTCCTGCAGATGTTCCGTGCTGACCGGCAATCGTCAGCGGCACGGTCAATTCGTAGCTCTGGCCGCTGTAGCGCATGTCGAACTGGCTGTCGATGCTGCGGATCGGCGATGCCTTCGTTGTGCAGGACATTGGCCACACGTTCGGCCAGGCCGTCGAACAGAATCGAGAGCGTTTCAGGTTCGTCGAACAGGTTCGGCGGCATCGAAGAGCACCGACTGGGCGGCGTCGCTGGCGATGTCGGCGACGAGCATGCCGTAGGCGCTCAGCACGCCGGGCGTGGGCGGCAGCAGAATGGCCGGCGTGCCCAGGGCATCGGCCAGATCGCAGGCGTGCAGCGGCCCGGCCCCGCCGAAGGGAACCAGCGTGAAGCCGCGCGGATCGTAGCCCCGCTCGACCGAAACCCGGCGCAGCGCCCGCTCCATGGTGGCGTTGGCCACCTGGATCACGCCCAGCGCCGCCTCTTGCGCCGTCAGACCAAGCTGTCGGCCCAGGTCGGTCAGCGCCCGGGTTGCGCCGTCGACGTCGAGCGTCACCGCGCCCTTGCCGCCCAGGAAACCGCCGGGGTCAAGCCGCCCCAGCACCAGATTGGCGTCGGTCACCGTCGGCTCGACGCCGCCGCGGCCGTAGCAGACCGGGCCGGGCAATGCGCCGGCGCTGCGCGGCCCCACGTGCAAGCCGCCGCCGGCGTCGATGTAGGCGATGCTGCCGCCGCCCGCGCCCACGGTGTGGATGTCGATGACCGGCAGACGCAGCGGCAGATCGGTGATGGTGCTCTCCGACGTGGTCGGGATCTCGCCGGGGCAGAGGGCCACGTCGCGTGCTGGTGCCGCCCATGTCAAAGGTGATGATGTCGGGCCGGTCGCTGCCCCTGCATTGCCATCGCCTGCTTGGCCAGGGCAAAGGCGCCGACCACGCCGCCGGCCGGACCGCTGAGCACGACGCGTGCCGCCTGGTCCGACGGCCTGGCGCAGCCCGATGGCCCCGCCGTTGGACTGCATGATGCGCACATTGCTGTCAACCAGCGCCCGCTCAAGCCGTGCCAGATAGCGGGCGACCAACGGCTGGACATAGGCGTTGATCACCGTGGTCGAGGTGCGCTCATATTCGCGGTATTCGGGCAGGATGTCGGAACTGAGCGAGATGGGCAGATCCGGTGCGATGGCTCTGATCAACTCGGCGGCCCGTTGTTCATGGACCGGGTTGCGAAACGAGAAGAGGAAGGCGATGGCCAGACTTTCGACGCCGCCGGATGGCGCGCCATCCGGCGCTCCAGCAACGAGCCGTTGCGCCAGCGCTTGTACCGCGGCTTCATCCAACGCCTCCACGATGTTGCCGTCCCGGTCGATGCGTTCGTTCACCTCCAGCCGCCATTCATTTTCCACCAGCGACGGCGGGCGCTCTTGGTGCAGTCTGTAGATGTCGGGCCGGTTCTGCCGGCCGATGACCAGCACGTCGGCAAAGCCGGCCGTGGTGAGCAAGGCCGTGCGAGCACCGCGCCGTTCCAGCAGCGCGTTGGTGGCCACGGTCATGCCATGCACGACTTCGGCGGCGCCAATCGCTAGCTCGTCAAAGCCGGCAGCGATGGCGCGACTCTGATCCTCGGGCGTGGTGGGCAGTTTGTGGATCTGTAGGTCGCCGTCACGCAGGACGACAAAATCGGTGAACGTGCCGCCGACATCGACGCCGACCAGCACGCCTTCAGTCAACTTTGACCTCATTGCTTGTGAATTCATGAACGATGGTAAAAGTCCTTGCTTACAGCACATAGGTTGGGTATAATGGTGGCGAGTCTGCCGTCGTTTGGCCGACTTGTCCTCCAAGTAAACGCACTGTATCTTTGTGCGTCGCACGTCAATCTATCATCCTTCAAAGTAGGAGACAAGAATCAATGCGAACTTCAAATCGCCCCTTGATCGTCTGGGCACTCGTGCTTGTTTTCGCGCTCGTCCTCAGTGCATGTGCTGCGCCCGTTGCAGCGCCGGTTGCTGATGACGCCGGCGGCGAAGCGGTTGCCGCTTCCGATCTCAAGGTCGGCCTGGTAACCGATGTCGGCCGTGTCAATGACCGTAGCTTCAACCAGTCCGCCTGGGAAGGCGTCCAGCAAGCTGCCATGGCCCTCGGCGCAACCGAGGAGAACATCAAGTACATCGAGACCCAGGATGCCAAGGACTATGCTGACAACATGCAGCAGTTCATCGATGCCGGCTACGATGTCATCGTCACCGTCGGTTTTGCCCTGGGCGAGGCCACCGCTGAAGCGGCCGCCAACAACCCGGACATCAACTTCATCGGCGTCGACCAGTTCCAGGGCGAAGCGCTGCCCAACCTGGCCGGCTTGATCTTCCACGAAGACCAGTCCGGCTACCTGGCCGGCGCGCTGGCCGCCCAGCTTTCTGAGACCGGCACCATCGGCGCCGTGCTCGGCACCGACCTGGTGCCGCCGGTTGTGGCCTTCAAGGAAGGCTACGAAGCAGGCGCCAAGGCCATCAACCCGGATATCAACATCATCTCCACCTACCATCCCGGCGGCATGGACGTTGCCTTCACCGATCCCGAATGGGGCGCTGCCACGGCTCGACAGGCAATGGACCAGGGCGCTGACGTGGTCTTCGGCGCCGGCGGCATCACCGGCAACGGCGCGCTGCAAGAGGTCGCCACCGCGGCCGAGGCCGGCGACACGAGTCTTCTGTATCGGCGTCGACACCGACCAGTGGGAGACCCTGCCGGCCGCCCATTCGTGTCTGGTTTCCAGCGCGATGAAGCTGATCGCCCCCGGTGTGGTCGAGCTGATCAACGCCGCCAACGAGGGTAATTTCCCCGGTGGAAACTACTTCGGCGGCGCCGGCCTGGCCCCGTTCCACGATTTCGAGGAGACGATTCCTCAGGAGATCAAGGATAGCCTGATAGAGATCGACGCCGGTCTGATGGACGGCTCGATTGAGACTGGGTATTAGAATAGTGATTGGGGATTAGTGATTGGGGATTCGGATATCCGGGACTCCAGTCACTAATCCCGATCCCCAATCACTAATCCCCAGTCCCCAATCCCCTTTTCACCCTCTGGACAAACAGCGCATGAGCGAAAAACCTTCCTTGGCTCGACGTATCTTCCGTCCCATGGTCATTCCGATACTGGCGTTGTTCACAGCGCTGGTTGTCGGCGCTATCGTCATGTTTCTCTCCGGCGATGATCCGTTGACTGCCTACAAGGGACTCTTTCAAGGTGCGTTCGGCGACGGCAAGGCGTGGGCGCGTACCATTCGCCTCACCATCCCGTTCATTTTTACCGGTCTCTCTGTCGCCGTGGCCTTCAAGGCCGGACTCTTCAACATCGGCGCCTCGGGCCAATTTGTCATGGGGACGATCTTTGCCGTCTTTGTCGGCATCAATTTTGAAGGGTTGCCCTCTGTTGTGCATGTGACCGCTGGCATTGGTTGCAGGCACCGTCGGCGGCATGTTGTGGGGCGCAATTCCCGGCATCCTCAAGGTCACGACCGGCGCGCATGAGGTGATCGTGACCATCATGCTCAACTATATTGCCGCGCTCTTTGCCGGGTGGACGGTCTACGCAGGCGGCACCCAGGGGCAGACGCCCGGACCGCTCTGGGATCCCAACGCCGGCCCCATTTCGCAGACACCGACCATCTTTGAGTCGGCGCGTCTGCCCTGGCTCGTCGGCCCGCCCTATCGTGTCCATGCCGGCATCTTTATCGCGCTGATCACGGTGGTGGTCATCTGGTGGCTGCTCTACAAGATGGTCACCGGCTTCGAGATCCGCACCGTGGGCCAGAACATGAAGGCCGCCGCCTACGCCGGTATCCGCGTCAACTGGACCATCGTGCTGACCATGATGATCGCCGGCGGTCTGGCCGGTCTGGCCGGCGGCGTCGAGACGCTGGGCATCAACCACAAATTTGCGCCCGAGTTCGGCGGCGGCGTCGGCTTTGACGGCATCACCGTGGCGCTGTTGGGCCAGACCAATCCGTTTGGCGTGATGCTTGCCGCTTTCCTCTTTGGCGCGCTGAACGGCGGCGCCTCTCAGATGCAGTTCCAGTCCGGCGTCTCAGCCGATATCATTCAGATCATCCAGGCGCTGGTGCTGGCCTTTGTCGCCGCACCGACGCTGATCCGGCAGCTCTACCGCATCCGCAAACCGGTCGATGAAGTCGAAGGGTCGCCCTCCGTCAGTTGGTGATCTTTTCGACCTGACGTCGCGTGGACAGCCGAGCGTTGATAGACCGCGGATTTGGCGAATCAGGCGGATGAAACCGGATTTCTTTCGGCTCTTATCCGCAGAAATTCGCCCAATCTGCCTAATCCGCGGTCTATCAATATCACAGCCCATATTAACGTGGGCGGATCATGATTATCCATATCCTGGAATCTATCGATTATGACGCGTAACAGCGCACTCAAAACATCGTCGAAAGTAAGCATTGGCCTGGCGATATTCCTGGTCATCATGGCGATCCTGGTCAACACGACGGCCCTGGGCGACTCTCAATGGCTGCGCGTTCTCTTTGGCGTGAGCGCGCTAAATTTCACCCTGCGGGCGACCATTCCGCTTGATTCTGGGCGCGCTCTGCGGCATTCTCTGTGAGCGCACGGGCATCATCAACATCGGCATCGAAGGCATGATGCTGGGCGGGGCCTTTGCCGCCTTCGTGGCCAAGGTGGCCACCAACAGTTGGCCGCTGATGGCCAGCCTGGGCATGGGCGTCGCTGGCGGCCCTGCTGATCGGCGGTCTGCTTGGGCTGCTGCACGCCACCTTTTCCATCCGCTATCGCATGGACCAGATCATCTCCGGCACGGTGATCATCACGCTGGCTGCCGGCTTCACGGCCTATCTCTACAACCGAGACTCGGTGGCGCAGGGCAAATTTGGCCCGGTCAGGATCCCGATTTTGGGCGACATTCCGGTGATCGGCGATGTTGCTCTTCAACAATCCGCCCCTCACCTACGTGGCGCTTATTCTGGTCGTGGTTGTGCATATCGGCCTCTTCTACACACGCTGGGGGCTGCGCACGCGTGCCTGCGGCGAACATCCCAGCGCCGCCGACACGGTCGGCATCAATGTGAATCGCTTTCGCTACATCAACACGACCATGGGCGGCATGTTGGCCGGTCTGGCCGGCGGCTTTCTGGTGCTGGAGGCCGTGGGCCAGTTTCAGGAGGGCATGACCGCCGGGCGCGGTTTCATCTCGCTGGCCGCCATGATCTTCGGCAACTGGATGCCCTTCGGCGCACTGGGCGCTTCGGCCCTCTTCGGCTACACCCAGGCGTTGCAGAACGAGTTGCTGCTGGCCGGCGTGACCACCGTCCCGCGCCAGTTCATCTCCATGTTGCCCTACGTCGTCACCATCATCGCCGTCTCCGGCTTCGTGGGCCGGGTGCGCCCGCCGGCCGCCGAAGGCAAGGTCTACGAGACCGAGTCGAGTTCGGAGTAGACGAAGAGCAAGATCGAAGAACAAAGATCAAAGAACTTCGTCTGCAGAAACTTGATTCAATTTTCGACGAGAGATGCTTGACGCCGTTCTTTGATCTTCGATCTTCGCTCCTTTTCGAGGAGCACAACCTTGACCGACAACACACCTGTTCTTGAAACCCGGGGCATCACCAAAGTCTTTCCCGGCGTGATCGCCAATGAAGACGTCAATCTCACGCTGAACAAGGGCGAGGTTCTGGCGCTGCTGGGCGAGAACGGCGCGGGCAAATCCACGTTGATGAATATTATCTACGGCCTCTATCAGCCGACCGAAGGCGAGATCCTCGTCAACGGCGAGGTCGTGAAGATGTCCACGCCCAACGATGCCATCGCGCTGGGCATCGGCATGGTGCACCAGCATTTTCAACTCGTGCCGGTGATGACCGTGGCCGAGAATATCATGCTGGGCAGCGAGACCATCAAGCGCGGCTTTCTCGACACCAAGACGGTGGCCGATCGGATCGTCGAGCTTTCCCATCGCTACAACCTGGATGTCGATCCCTATGCCATGGTCGAGGATCTGCCGGTGGGCATGCGCCAGCGCGTCGAGATCGTCAAGACGCTCTATCGCAACGCCGACATCCTGATTTTGGATGAGCCGACGGCCGTGCTCACGCCCCAGGAGATCGAGGGTCTCTTCGAGGTCATGGAACTGCTCAAGCAGCAGGGCAAGTCGATCATCTTCATCTCCCACAAGCTCAAGGAAGTGCTGCGCGTGGCCGATCGCATCAGCGTGCTGCGCAACGGTCGCGTGGTCGGCGAGGCCGATCCGAAGACCGCCACCCAGGCCAGTCTGGCCGCCATGATGGTCGGCCGCGAGGTGATCCTGACCGTCGAAAAGGGGGCTGCCCATCCCACCGACGTGGTGCTTGAAGTACAGGGCCTGGTGGCCAAGAACGATCTGGGCGAATCCGGCGCTCAACGGCGTCAGCTTGAACGTGCGGGCCGGCGAAATGGTCGGCGTGGCCGGCGTTCAGGGCAACGGGCAGACCGAATTGGTCGAGGTGATCACCGGGCTGCGCAAGTGCAGCGCCGGACAGGTGCTGCTCAACGGCGTCGACATGACCAATGAGACGCCGCGCAAGATCACCCAGGAGGGCCACAGCAGCCATGTGCCCGAAGATCGCCACGCCTACGGCATGGTCGACACCTACAGCGTGGCCGACAATCTGGTGCTCAACACGCTATAATCTTCTCCCTTTCGTCAAACGGTTGACCATCAACCAGCCGGCCATTCACGAGCATGCCAAGGCGCTGGTCGAGCAGTTTGACGTGCGCACGCCCAGCGTCGAGACCGCGGGCGGCAGCCTGTCCGGCGGCAATCAGCAGAAGATGGTGGTGGCGCGTGAATTCTCGCGACCCACCAATCTGCTCATCGCGGCCCAGCCGACGCGTGGCATCGATGTCGGCTCCATCGAGTTCATCCACAACCAGATCATCGCCAAGCGCGATGAAGGCGTGGCTGTGCTGGTGGTCAGCTCCGAATTGGATGAGATCATGGCGCTCTCCGACCGCATCGCCGTCATGTACAAGGGCGAGATCATCGGCATCGTGCCGCGTGACGAGGCGACGCGTGAGGGGCTGGGCCTGTTGATGGCCGGCGTCCGCAATGATGAAGCGCCGGTGCAATAGCCTATGGATCCATTTGATCCCATTCTCGATCGTCCCCACAGCGTCGACTACGACAGTCTTGACCCCGAAGCAACCTTCCGGTTGGCCAACCACGATATCGTCTTCCACGCGGATGGCCAGACCGATCTGCGCGATCTCTTCTGGCCGTGGGCCGATGCCATCTATGCGCGCCACATCAAGCTGCGCATTCGGGACATGCACGACGACGACTTCATGCCCATGGTCACCCAGTTCTACCCCGGCTATCAGGAGACGATCCTGGGCACCGAGGGCATGATCGTCAGCAAACAGTTGGCCGTGCCCTTCAACGCCGCCTACGACCGGGCGGTCATCTGGCTGCTGCAATGCCAGGCCGAGGGCGACCGTCTGCTGCGACTCGACATCGAGATCGACTGGGGCGAGCCGCTCGACCAGCGGCTGGTTGACGGACTGCTGGTGGCCCAGCGCGATCCGCAGTCGGAACGCGGGCTCTATGCCCAGCGCAACGCCGAAAGCACACGCGTCTTCGGCAATCCCCAGGCCCGCCCCCAGAGTTCGGATCTGTCCGATCCGCAGCGGGCGCAACTGACCTACTATGTGCTCGTCAACGGCATGATCGAGGTGCCGCTGCTGCTGACCATCAGCGATGTCGGCGAGCAGGTGGCCTGGAACGGTTTCCTGGCCCTGCGCGACAGCGAGCTGGCCTTCGAGCAGAGCGTCAGCGAGTGGACGACGGCACGTCAAGACCGGGCGGCTGTGGACGCCGGATCCGCGCTTCAACCGGGCGGTCCAGGATGGGCGGCTGGCCGCATTGCGCCGGACGCAGCGTCTGCGCACCGGCCTCTGCTGTCACCGATCGTGATGTCAGCCGCATGGGTTTGCTCATCGACAGCCTGGATGTGGTTGAGCTGGTTCAGAGCCGCAATCTGCTGGCAAATCTGCGCCGCTTGGCGGAAAAGGGTGAGGGAGCGCTGCCGCCCGTTGTGCCGTTGCGCCGCAAGGATCGCGCTGGTTGATCCGGGTGACGTGTTGCCCAAACTCAACGCCGTCTACTTGACGGCGCTGCGCGATCTGCTGCAGCGCCGGACCGATGCCGACCTGTTGGCGCAACACTATTCGGCGGTCCAGGCCTGTGCCGAGCGGATCGTGCGTGAGCACATCAGGCGATCCATCGCCGGTGAAGGCGAAGGGATCGATGGGGAGTGGCTGCACCATGCGGTCGATGCGCTGACCGTCGCAATCGAGCTGGCGAAATTAGCCGGTGCCGGCGCTGATCTTGCCCGGTGGGAGAGTGAAGCGGCTGAATATGCGCGCCAGGCCGATTCGCTTGAACCGGCGACTCTGGCCGAAGCGCCCGAGGTTGGACTGGTCTATCGGTGACGAGGATGCTGTCGATGCGCCATGGTCCGGCATCGCACTGGCCGGCGCGGCTGTGTGGGCAGGGTGTGGTGTGCGAATACAGGGCGACACGATTTTCGTTGAGCCGACTTTTCCCGGAGATTGGACATGGTGGGCGTTGCTGAATCTGCCGCTGGATGAAGAGCATGCCGTCAGCCTGGTCTGGGATGGGCAGACGTTGCACACGACCAGGCCGGTCAAGAGTCGTCTGCCGGTGACTCGTACACGAGCAGATCCGCATTCTTCACGCTGATGAGTACGATTTCGACTTACAATTCGAACTGATCGATAATATCGATGGCGACACCGTGCGCACCCGATTTCGACCGCAATTTCTCATCCGAATAGTTGACTTTCTGTCATGCGCAAAACAGCTTTTGTCTACGACCCATTCAACCTGCGCCATACCCTGGACGGCCATCCCGAAAACTATCGGCGTCTCCAGCAGACGTGGACGCTGCTGCAGGAAGACGGCATTCTCGACGGCATGCTGCGCGTCGAGAGCCGGCCTGTCTCCATGGATGCGATCCTGCGTGTGCATACGCCACGCTATGTCCGGCGTCTGCAATCTGCGGCCAGTCTGGGCCGGCTGGACGCCGATACCTACGTCAACGATGACTCCTACCAAGCCGCGCTGCTGGCGGCCGGCGGTCTGCTGAGCGTGGTGGACGCCGTGCTCTGGGGCCAGGCCGACAACGGCTTTGCCCTGGTTCGCCCGCCCGGCCATCATGCCACCCCGGATGTGGGCATGGGTTTCTGTCTGCTGGCCAACGCCTCGATTGCGGCACGTTGGGCCCAGGACGTTCACGGCATCGACCGGGTGTTGATCGTCGACTTCGATGTGCATCACGGCAACGGCACCCAGGACATCTTCTATGATGATCCCTCTGTGCTCTTTTTCAGCGCCCATCAATTCCCCTACTATCCGGGGACGGGCGCGGCCACCGAAGTTGGGGACGGAGATTTCTCAGAGGGAGCACCATCAATGTGCCCTTCCCGCCCCACGTGGGCGATGCCGGCTACCTGGCTGCCTTCCGCTCGATCCTGGCGCCGCTGGCTCGGGAATTTCGGCCCGGTCTGATCCTGCTCTCCGCCGGCTATGACGCCCATTGGCTGGATCCGCTGGCGAGCATGCATCTGTCAGTTTCGGGCTATGGCGCACTGGTGCATGAGTTGCTGGCGTTGGCCGATGAAGTGTGCGGCGGGCGCTTGGTTGCCAGTCCTGGAGGGCGGCTATCACCTGGATGTGCTGGCCCACTCGGTGCTGACGACGTTGCGGGAACTGAGCGGGTGCGGCGAAGGACCGAGCGATCCGTTCGGCATGCCCCGTTTTGGCGCTGAGCGAGATGTGGCCGAACTGCTCAGCCGGCTGATTCGCCTGCACAATATCGCAGATCCGCCGCATTACTCGCTGCCTTAAGCGCAAGACTTACGTCGAGTTCGCACGCCAACGTGCGACGGCATGGTGCAATTGACACGCCATTGGGACGGAACCGTGCGCACGAAGGGCACGGGCGCTGTACACGACTTCCCATGGTGTGAACAACTGCCGGCCCAGGCGTCATCTTTGCGGTTTCGCCTTTGACCGCACGGCGCGTTGGCGCTGTGTTTTTTGACACGAGTTCTATTTTTCGGGATACTGACCCGCTGTGAATGTTGCCATGTCGACAGATCGTTTGACCGGCGAAGAGCTCGGATTCTACCCAGATCGTGCAGTTGGCGATCTGGCGGGATGCCATGGGCGACGTGTTGCTCGACGGTCATCCGGCTGATGTCGCTGCTGCTGGCACAGGTGGTGTTGAAGCGGATGCCACGCCATCTGGAGACCTATCAGTGGTTGTTGCAGGCCGCATGGCAGCTCAAGCAGTGGGATGAAGGCGAAGAGTGGGGACGCCGCCTGCTGCAGGCCGATCCAAACAATGCTCTGGCGTGGCGAGCCGTGGCCCGCGGCGTTGAAGAGCGGGGCGAACGTGCACAATCCCATGCCATCTGGCAGCGTGCATTTGAAGTGGCGCCGTTTGATCCAGACGTGCGCAGCGGGTTGAGCCGGACGAGTCTTGAGCCCAACGCGGAGTCTGATGCTCAATCAGGCCTGTCTGGCCACGATCTATCGCCATGGATTTCGCTGGCGACATGCCGCCAGCAGAATATCGGGCGTTGGTCGAAGCCGATCCGCGTCGTATCGACTTTCTGATCGGTCTGATGGTCTCGTCAGTGGCGGATGGGATCCAGAGATGACGCCTACCAGATTGCACGCTATCTGGTGAAACAGCATCGGCATCTGGTTATGGCCTGGGTTGTGATTGCGGCTGCAGGCGATGAAAATGATCGTGCGCTTGCCCATGATCCGATTCTGTCCATGGATCCGGATGGCGAATTTGCCCGCCAGTGGTTGCGGCTCAAGCAGGCGCCGTCAGCAGAACAGGTCAGTTGCACGTCTGTTGCCCAAAGGCCCAGTGCCGATCGAGGTCACAGCGCAAGAGGCAGAAACTGATAGAACGTCAGGATGAATGCAAGAATCGAGTCCACAGATGAACGTGTCATCTGTGACAAAAAATGCAGAACCGCAAAACCAGGAGCATCAAATCGTGGAACGTACCTTTATCATTTTGAAACCGGATTCCGTACAGCGTGGCCTGATCGGCGAGATCGTCTCTCGCTTTGAGCGACGGGGCCTCAAGATTGTGGCCATGAAGATGATCCATGTCAGCCAAGAACTGGCCCAGGAGCACTATGCCGTCCACAAAGAGCGACCCTTTTACGGCAGCCTGATCGAGTACATCACCAGTTCGCCGGTGGTGGCCATGGTTGTCGAGGGCACCAACGCCATCAACGTGGTGCGCAAGACCGTCGGCGCCACCAATCCGGCGGAAGCCGAGCCTGGCACCATCCGCTCGGACTTCGGTCTGGAGATCGGTCGCAACCTGGTCCACGCCAGCGACGGCCCGGAGACTGCCGCGTTTGAAACCAACCTCTGGTTCGGTCGAAGAGATGATCGACTGGGGCCGCAACAACGATCCGTGGATCTTTGAATAGGAGATTCTATGACAACCAAAGCCGATTTCACTGCCGAGGAATGGCAGCAGCTTCTGCAAGCGCCAATGATTACGGGCGTGATGATCTCGATGGCCAGCCCGGCCGTCGGAGATATGGTCAAAGAATCGATGGCTGTCGCCAAGACGATCTGCTGCGGCAGCGCAGGGCGCCGCCGGTGATGGACTCTACGCTGAACTCGTGCATGAGTACCAGAACAAAGAGACGATGAAGCAGGCGCAACCCAAGTTCGAGAAGGCAGACATCGAGACGGTGAAGGCCCAGGCCATGGAAGAAGTAAAGGCTGCCGCCGCCTTGCTCGATCAGAAGGCGCAGCCTGAAGAAGCCGCCCAGATCAAGCAATTCTACTATGATGCCGCCGTAGCGTCCGCACAGGCCGCCAAAGAGGGTGACTTCATGGGCATGGGCGGCGTGCGCGTCAACGATGCTGAGAAAGCCGCACTGGCCGAGTTGGCGACGATCTTGGGTGTCTCGGCATAGTCGAGGCATCGTTGATATTGCTGTAAACGAACAGAGCAAGGGGCGCACTTTGACAGTGCGCCCCTTTTCTATTGGCGGTGAGTTGCACTGCGATCGTCGCCAGACGGAAAATCGCGTCTCTACGCGAGAATCTTCGACGATGTGAGCGAGAATCCGCGTAGCAGGCACCGGCCAGGAAGATCTGGGCCGTGTAGTAGATGCCGATGAGCATGACGGCCAGTGAACCGGCCGCCTCAAAGGCGGACCCCACGCTGCTGAGGCGCAGGTAGATCAGCACGACGACGCCGCCCACGCTGACCAATGCCGTCGTCACGGCCGAGCCGATCCAGATGTAGCGCCAGCCGATGCTCACGTCCGGCAGGATCTTGTAGATCACGGCGACGGTTACGTAGATCATCGCCAGCGGGATGAGGATGCCGGCAAGTTGGAATGAAGAATTGATGTCAAGCAGGGCGCGCAAGGACGAAATGGCGACGCTGGCAAAGACGGAAATCACCAGTGCGATACCCAGGCCGATCACAAGCAGGAACGAGAGCAGCCGCCCGATGATGAAGCCGCCGACACCGCTGTGCGCAGCGGCGTCTGCATGCCATATCGTGTTCAGCGCATACCGCAGGTGGTTGAAGAGGCCGGTGGCCGCATAGAGCAGGGCGCCGACGCTGATGATGGTCGTGAGCGGACTGCTGTCGGACCGCCGTTGCGAGGCGCCGAAGACCAGATCTTGCACGAAGTCGGCCATCTCCACGCCCAGCAGTTGGGTGACAAGCGCATAGAACTCCTGGGCCAACAGCACTTCGTCCAGGAAGATGCCGGCGACCTTGAGCACGACGTAGACGATGGGCGCAAAGGCGAACATGCCATAGTAGGCCAGGGCCGCGGCCTGGCGGGCCGGATGTTCGGTCATCCAGGCTTGATAGAACGCAGTCAGGATCGAACGCAGGGTTTTCATGCCGGGTTTCCCCTATGTCGCCATCGTCGCCAGGCGCTTCAACGCCGTTCGCCCCTCCTCAACGAAGCCGAAGTAGGACGCCTCCATGCCCCAGGTGATGGCCCCGAGGGCATACAGAACATGGGCAACGAACTGCTGCTCCTTCTCTCTGGGCGTCAATGTTCGCCCGTAGCCTTCGAACAATGCATCCAGCAGATCGGGCCGGTCCATCCATTCCCAGTCCGGGATAGCGGCTGAAATCGGCGACGCGTACGTCCCAGTAGGCGAACTCAAAATCGATCACGCCGGTCCACACGCCCTGCTCGGAGATGAGCCAGTTGTACGGACAGTAGTCCCGATGGCAGGCGACCGGTTGCTCACCGGCAAACGCCGGCGTCAATTGCAGGGCAGTGCGAGCAACGGCCAGTTCCTCATCATCGAGATAGCCTGCCCCAACTGCCTTGGCGATCTCGCGTTCCAGAGTTCCGCGCATGTAGTCGACGGCATCGCTGATCGCCGCGCCTTGTGGTGATCCGTCTCGCCGGCATGGCCCAAAATATTCGTTGGTCGCGAACCCATGCAGGCGGGCCAGCATCTGCCCGGCTCTGCGCCAGGCCGCCCGTTCTTGATCCGCAGGCAGTTCCATCTCTTGCAGCACTTTTCCCGGCAACTCATCGATGAGCAACGCCAGCGGACCTTCATCTCGGACGGCGAGAAGCCGTGGCGCAGAGTCGCCAAAGGCCGGCGCCCACTGCTCGTAGCCGTGGACCTCTTGCTGCCAAACATCATTCTGCTCGTGGACCTTGAGATAGCAATGGCCTGAAGAAGTGCGTAGACGGGAGATGGAGGAGCGGCCATCCGGTCGCTGCTTGCCGGAAACGATCTCGAAGGGGCCGACAATCGATGTGCACCACGCCAGGAGTTGATCCACGGCTTGCTTTCCTTGTAGCACGACATTTATGTCGTAGCATTCAAAATCCGGCGGTGTACAGCGCTACGACATAAATGTCGTGCTACAAATTCCTGCTCTCTACCGCCCACGCAGCTTCGGATCCATGCCGTCACGGATGGCGTCGCCCAGGAAATTGAAGGCGAGCATGGTCAGCGAGAGGGCCAGGGCCGGGAAGAAGATGATGTGCGGGGCCGAGCGCAGCGCGCCGTAGCCGTCGGAGATCATGCTGCCCCAACTGGGCACAGGCGGCTGCACGCCCAGGCCGATGAAACTGAGAAAGGCTTCGGTGTAGATGTAGGCCGGGATGGCCAACGTCTCGGCCACGATGCAGGCCCCGATGATGTTGGGCAACAGATGGCGCGACATGATGGCGCGATGCCGCACGCCGACGATCTGCGCGGCGTGGACAAATTCCTGCTGGCGATAGTGGAGCACCTGTCCGCGGGTCAGACGCGCCATGTTCAGCCAACTGACCGCGCCGATGGCCACGAAGAGGAAGAAGAGGCCGCCGGTGCTGTTGTCCAGATTGATGACGATCCGTTGCAGGAAGTTGGCCTGTTCGATGTCCTGGGTGCCCAGCGCCGTCAGGTAGACCTGGAGCAAGATGATCAGGATGAGGGCCGGGTAGGCGTAGACAATGTCGACAAAGCGCATCATGATGTTGTCGACCTTGGCCGAGCCGTAGCCCGCGAAAAGGCCATAGGCGACGCCGATCACAAAGCTGACGCCGGCGCCGACCAGCGCCACGGCCATCGACACGCGTGTGCCGTAGATGATGCGGCTGAGGATGTCACGCCCCAGATCGGTCAGCGCCCAGGATGTAGACGTGACCGTCCATTTTCGGCGATGTGGCGACTGCGCCGGGCGGCGCCAGTTTGTCGGGGAAACTGGTTTCGGCATAGGGGAGCGGGGCGAAAAAGTTTGGAAAGAGGGCAACGACGAGCAGCAGCACCAGATAGGCGACGCAGATCAGGACAAACGGATCTTTGTACAGGGCTGCAGCCGTGTCCTGGAACAGCGTGCGTGATTTTCGTGGGGCCAGCGACAGGCCCGTGGCTTCTGCTGTGCTAGTGGACATGGCCGATCCTCGGATCGATGAAGACGTAGAGCACGTCGACAATTAGATTGACGGTCACGATGATCAGCGCGTAGATGACGACCACGGCCATGACCATGGGATAGTCGCGGCTGGTGATGCTGGTCACAAAGAAACGGCCCATGCCGGGGATGGCGAAGATCTGCTCCACAATCAGCGAGCCGGTCAAGCACCGCCGCGGCCAGCGGACCCATGTAGGTCACGACCGGAATCAGCGAATTGCGCAGCGCATGGCGCACGGTCACGACACGTCGAGACAAGCCCTTGGAGTGGGCCGTGCGCACGAAGTCCTCGCCCAGCACTTGCAACAGGCTGGCGCGTGTCAGCCGCGCGATGATGGCCGACAGCCCCGCGCCCAGCGTGATGGCCGGCAGGATGGCGTGGCTGATGTAGGACCAGAGTCCATCGCTCGATGTCGCCCCATTTGGCCACCGGCAGCCAGCCCAATTGCAGGCTGAAGAGCCAGTAGAGCATTGGCCCGAGCACGATGGCCGGAATGGAGACGCCGAGAATCGCCACGAACATCGTCGTGCGATCCTGCCATGCGCCCCGTTTCATGGCGGCGATGATGCCGGCCGGCAGCCCGACGCAGAGCGCGAAGAGCAGCGCCAGCAAGCCCAACTGCATGGAGACCCAGAGGGCCGGCAGCAGAAAACTCTCGACCGGCTTGCCGCGCGCCACCAGCGAAGGGCCGAAGCGCAGCCGGACCACGTTGCTCAGCCAGATGAAATATTGTTCGTGGATCGGCTTGCTGAGGCCAAAGGTCGCCTCCATCTGCGCCACGAGGGCAGGCGGCGTCTTGTCCGAATCGAACGGCCCGCCGGGCAGCGCGTGCATGGTGACGAAGGTGATGCCGGTCACGACAAAGAAGACCGGGATGAACCAGAGAAGACGTCGGATGATGACTTGGAACATGTTGGTGTGATCAGCTATCGTCTGAGTGAAAAGTGACAAGGGGACAGGGTGACAAGGGGACCCGTATTCTGGTCACCCTGTCACCCCCTCCTCCTGTCACCTTGTCACGCTCTATTCCTCAATCCGCCAGGTATCCCAGTTCACGGGGGCGAACGTGGGATAGGCACGCTGGACGTAGGGTTTGGTCAGAATGGTGTAGCCACGGTGGTAGTAGGGGGCTGCACGCAGTTCTTCGCCGAACATCAACTGCTCGACCTGGCCGTACAGATCCTTGCGCACGTCGGGATCGGTCTCCACGGCGGCCTGGGCGGCCATCTCGTCGGCCTCGGTGCACTCGGCACGCGCGTAGTTGCAGCTGTCGGTGCAGTGGAAGACCTCGTAGACCCAGTTGTTCTCATCCGGGTAGTCGGCGCCCCAGCCGAGTCGCCACATTTCCGGCATTTCTTCGACCGGGGTGTCCGGGCTGATGGAGGCGTAGAAGACCGGCCATTCCGAGGATTCCAGCTCGACATTGACGTTCAGGTTCTCGGCCCACATGGCCTGCAACGCCTGTGCCAGCGCTTCTTCCAGCGAAGCGGAGAAGTAGCGATAGGTGACGGTCGGGAAGCCTTCGCCGTCGGGATAGCCGGCTTCGGCCAGCCAGGCCTGGGCCTGGGCGATGTCGGTGGGTTGACCGACCTCAGGATCGGGCGCACCGAAGATGCCGGGAGGGGCAAACTGGGTGGCCGGCACGCCGGAACCGACGACATCCTTGACCATGGTCTCACGGTCGATGGCGGCCGAGAAGGCCTTGCGCACCAGCACGTCGTCAAAGGGCGGCTTGTCCATGGTGAAGCCGACATAGGTGGTCGACGCACGCGGGCCGATGTGCAGTTCCTGGCTCAGGACCGGATCGTCCTGGATGCGCAGCAGTTCCTCGATGGAGAAGGACCCGGCATTTTCGCCGGCAATATCCAACTCACCGGACTCGTAGAGCGCCACTTCGGTGAACTGATCGGTGATGATGTCCTGGGTGATGGTCTCGATCTGGACATTGTCGGCGTCGAAATAGTCCGGATTCTTGACGAAGGTCATCGATTCGCCCAGCGACCAATCGGTGATCTTGTAGGGGCCGTTGACGATGATGTTTTCCGGCTCGGTCCAGGCATCGCCATACTCTTCGATGGCCCAACTCGGCACCGGGCGCAACGTCCACAGGCTGCTGATGGACTCGAAGTAGGAGGCCGGCGAGGCCAGTGTGAACTCGACGGTGTAGTCGTCCACCGCGGTGACGCCCAGCGTGTCGATGTCGTAGGTGTCGGTGGGGATGGCCGTCTGGTTGATGTCCGCCGCGTTCTCGATGATGTAGAGCACGTAGGCATAGGGCGAGGCGGTCTCGGGCATGATGGCGCGCTTGACGCTGTATTCGACATCCTTGGCCGTCACCGGATTGCCGTCGCTCCACATGACATCGTCACGTAGATTGAAGGTCCAGGTCAGCCCGTCCTCAGACGATTCCCAACTGGTCGCCAACTCCGGCTCGATCTCGCCCGTTTCGTTGTTGATGTTGGTCAGGCCCAGGAACATCTGCTCGATGGGCACGATCGAGTAGTAGTCTGAGGCCAGGTTCGGGTCCAGCGTGACCGGCTCGGACGCGGTGCTCAGCGCCAGGGAGAGACCGTCGCCTGCGGGGGCGTCAGCGGCGGGAGCAGCGTCGCCGCTCTCTGCCGGCGCCGCGCCGCCTGCACAGCCGGCCAGCAGTGCCAGCAGCAGCCCAAGGGCTAGTACCAATGTGATATTTCTGCGCATTCTTCGTTTCCTTTCGTGGAGTGTCGGCGCATTCAGCGCCAATCTTGTCGATCTGACTCTGTAAGTAAAACTCAAAGCGGTGGGGAATGCAAAAGAGTATCGGGAACAAAAAGAGGCGACCCATCGGTCGCCTCTTTTTGTTCCTGACAGTTTCTGTCTAAATATCCAATTTCGCCTGGTCGGCGTGGGTCTGGATGAAGCGGCGGCGTGGGGGGACGCGCTGCCCATGAGCATGTCGAAGGTGCGGTCGGCTTCGGCCGCGTCGTCGATGCTGACCTGGAGCACCGTGCGGTTCTCCGGGTTCATGGTCGTCTCCCAGAGCTGATCGTTGTTCATCTCGCCCAGCCCTTTGTAGCGCTGGTCGATGCGGACATTTTCGTTGCCCAGCTCCACACGCAGGGTTTCCAGAGACTTGTCGTCGTAGACGTAGTCGGTGGAGCGCCGGTTGCGCCCGTTGACCTGTCGCGTGGCCGTCACCCGGTAGAGCGGCGGCTGTGCAATGTAGAGATGTCCGCTGTTGACCAGCGGCTCCATGTAGCGGAAGAAGAGCGTGAGCAGCAGCGTGCGAATGTGCGCGCCGTCCACATCGGCATCGGTCATCAGGATGATGCGATGGTAGCGCAGCCCTTCCAGCGAGAAGTTCTCGCCGATGTTGGTGCCCAGCGCCGTGATCAGCGCCTGCACTTCCTTGTTGGCCAGCGCCTTGTCCAGGCTGGTCTTCTCGATGTTGAGGATCTTGCCGCGCAGGGGCAGGATGGCCTGGAAGCGACGATCGCGGCCCATCTTGGCCGTGCCGCCGGCGCTGTCGCCCTCGACGATGTAGATCTCGCACTCTTCCGGCTTGCGGCTGGAGCAGTCGGCCAGCTTGCCGGGCAGCGTCAGGCTCTCCAGCGCGCTCTTGCGGATGACCAGGTCACGGGCCTTGCGGGCCGCCTCACGCGCCCGGTAGGCCGTGCGGCACTTTTCGATGATCTGCCTGGCGTCGCGCGGATTTTCCTCCATCCAACGCCCCATGGCCTCGGCCACCGCCGACTCGACGTGGTAGCGCACCTCGTTGTTGAGCAGCTTGAGCTTGTTCTGGCCCTCGAACTGTGGTTCGATGACCTTGACGCTGACAATGGCGGTCAGGCCCTGGCGCGTGTCCTCGCCGCTGAAGTTGGCGTCGTTGTCCTTGAGGAAGCCCTGCTTGCGTGCATAGTCATTGATCTGGCGGGTCACCGCCGCGCGCAGACCGGTCAGATGGGTGCCGCCGTCGGGTGTGTTGATGGTGTTGGCAAAGGCGTAGAGCGAGTCGCTGAAACCGTCGGTATACTGGATGGCCGCCTCGACCTGGGTCGTCTCCACCTCCATGATCCACATAGATGGGCTCGTGGATCTTGGTGCGGTTCTTGTTGAGATAGCGCACAAAGGTCTTGACGCCGCCCTCGAAGTAGAAGCTGATCTCGTGGGCTTCTTCCGGCCGCTCATCGACCAACGTGATGTCGACGCCACGGGTCAGGAAGGCCATCTCGCGCAGCCGGGTGACCAGCGTGTTCCAGTCATACTCCAGCACCTGGAAGATGGTGTCATCGCGCATGAAGGTCTGGATGGTGCCGGTCTTGTTCTTGTCGGATTTGCCCGATTACCTCGACCTCGGTGACCGGCACGCCACGCTCGAAGCGCTGCAGATAGAGCTTGCCGTTGCGCTTGACCTTGGTCTCCATCCATTCGCTCAGGGCGTTGACCGCGCTGACGCCGACGCCGTGCAGACCGCCGGAGACCTTGTAGCCGCCGCCGCCGAACTTGCCGCCGGCGTGCAGTTTGGTCATGACAACGGTCACAGCCGGCAGACCGGTCTGCTTCTGGATGTCGACCGGGATGCCGGCGCCATTGTCTTCGACGGAGACGCTTTCGTCTTTGTGTATGGTGATGCGGATCGTATCGCAGCGGCCCTGCATGGCCTCATCGATGGCGTTGTCGACCACCTCGTAGACCATGTGGTGCAGCGCCTTGGTATCGGTGCCGCCGATGTACATGCCGGGGCGACGGCGAACGGCCTCCAGGCCTTCCAGCACCTGGATCTGATCCGCATTGTATACGACGTCGTTCTTTTTCTCTTTTCCCACAGAAACCTCCGAAAATCCGTAAATCTAAAGAGCCGCCGATTCTTCGACCATGCGCAGAATGCGTGTCCGATAGAAAACGAAGAGCGCTACGGCCAATCCCGTACCCAGAAAACTGTTGATCACGATGGCGGCCAACGTGCCCGCCGGCACGATCTCGCCGAGCGGCATCAGGATCAGGCTGAACCCGATGGTGATAAAGCTGGTTAGAAAGACAAACCCGAATGTGATGGCAAAATTTGCCCGAACCAATTGAAAACTCTGCTTCATCGCGCCGAAAATCGACAGATCGTCCATGATGATGGCCGGCACTACAAAGAACAGGTAGAAGAAGATCACAAACGTGACCCCGCCCAATAGAATCACCAGCACGGAACTGACCGGCGGGCTGATCAGCGCCACAAGACCGACTGCAAAACTCAACGGCAAATAAGCGAGCAGCAGCCCGAACCCGACCAAAAGCACAAAGCCCACGATGCGACCCCAGTGGTGAAGCACATTGTCGGCGAACGCCTGCCAGGTCTGGGCTTTGGGGCCGTTGCCGATGGGCAAATAGCGCACCAGCAATTCCAGATAGACGGTGCCGATGAAGATGCCCGCAAAACTGAGCAGAATCACCAGTCCAGCGACAGGGGCTAGACTGTCGATATCGATCGGGACGGCGTCCGGCATTGGCCCGAGGATCGCTATCATGCTGGGCACATGCATCAGCCATGTGTTGGCCAGCAACGTCCATAGATTCGACTGTTCGCCCAGTGTCGTGATGCTCACTGACACTTCGCTGCTCATCTCCGCCAACTCGGTCGGAAATCCCTCCACATCGGTGGCCTGCGCATAGAACAGAGCTAGCCGGTCCAGCAGAGGCGCAATGCTCAACGGCGGCATAAACCAGAGCCAGAGATCGAGCAAAATCGGTATGAGCAGCAGGTCAAGGCGACGTACCAGAAAACGAAATCCCGCCGATAGACTGTCGATGATACCCAAGGAAAATGTCCGATCCTGGATGGCGATGCTTCAATGGCCATTGGCCAGATGCTGAACCCGCTTTGCAGCGCCAATAGCACGTCGAATGAAACGTTCCAAACAGAGGAATTGTACCACAGAATCGGTAAAACTGCTAAGTTTTACCACTGATTTTTGGAACACGTGTTCGCCCTCATTTGAGTTGACCCCTCACCTAAGCCTGAGCTACAATCGAACGCATAGAGTGCGTTGAGAACTGATGATCAGATGTGAGTTCACACAGCCTCTGTAGTCTGTCGGACCGCTCTTGGACTGAGACGGGTCTCCAATTGCAGGAACAACGGTTCACCGACAGTACGTTGTCAAACCAGCGCTGACCATCCACCACCAGAACCGGTTCTTCCGGCAGATCTGAGGCAACTCCAGAGAAATAGTTGTTCAGTAGTTCACGATTTGTCATTCTGAGCGGGTCGATCTGGAGCCTTCACTCTGGCACAAGACCAGCGAAGGCATGTCCTGAGTGGACTCGAAGGAATCTCGTTTTGTCTCAAAATCGTGAACTACTGTTGTTCGCAAGGAACGGTAAATTTTTGTGTTCCTGCGTGCTCTTCGTGGATAGCGGGTTTCCGTATTTGCCCAAACCCTGCTGTCTGAACCGCAAAAAATAAAGACAAGGAATCGACCATGACCTCTTTTGTCATTGAGGGCGGCCATCCGCTTGTCGGCAGCATCAAGCCGATTGGAAACAAGAACGCAGCGTTGCCCTTGCTGGCCGCCTGCGTGTTGACCGACGAACCGGTCATCCTGCACAACGTGCCCGATATCGGCGACGTGCGCACCATGCTCGTGATCTTGGAGACAACTGGGTGTCGAGACCAAGATGGACGGCGGCACCGTGCGCCTCTGCGCGCGTAATGTCAACAGCGTCAGCCCGGACCCGGTGCTCTTCAGCCAGATCCGCGGCTCGCTGACCTTGATGGGGCCCATGCTGGCCCGCCATGGCCATTTCATCGTCGACAGCACGGCCGGCGGCGACGACATCGGGCGGCGACGCATCGACACCCACTTGCAGGTCTTCGACGCCCTGGGCGCGCATCTGGGCCACAACGGCAAGTTCGAACTGCGCGCCGACAAGGGCCTGCACGGGGCCGACATCCTGCTCGATGAAGCGTCGGTCACGGCCACCGAGAACGCCATCATGGCCGCTTCGCTGGGCTACGGCACGACCGTGATTCGCAACGCGGCCTCCGAACCCCATGTTCAGGACGTCTGTCGCCTGCTGACGCAGATGGGCTGCCGCATTGAGGGCATCGGCAGCAACACGCTGATGATCCACGGGCAGCACAAGCTGCGCGGCGGCGAGATCTGCATCAGCCCTGACTTCATCGAGGTGGGCAGCTACATCGGCCTGGGCGCGATCACGCCGGGCGAGCTGCGCATCGAGGGCGTGGTGCCCGAGCATCTGCGCATGATGGAGATGGTCTTTGTGGATCGGCTGGGCGTGCGCATGCACGTCGAGCACGACGCCGACGCCGGCCACGACAGCGGCTACACGCTGGTCGTCGAGGAGGAGCAGGATCTCTGCATCCGGGCCGATTTCGGCGGGGCCGTGCCCAAGATCGACGACGCGCCGTGGCCCGCCTTCCCGCCCGACCTCATGAGCATCGCGCTGGTGACCGCGACCCAGGCCAAGGGCACGGTCATCGTGCACGAGAAGATGTACGAGAGCCGCCTCTACTTCGTCGACAAGCTGATCGCCATGGGCGCGCAGATCATCCTCTGCGATCCCCATCGCGCCGTGGTCGTCGGCCCCAGGCAGTTGGTCGGCCAGCCGGTGACCAGCCCGGACATCCGCGCCGGCATGGCCCTGGTCCTGGCCGCGCTGGCCGCCGACGGCGTGACGACGATCGGCAACGTGCAGCAGATCGACCGCGGCTACAATGATATTGATGAGAAGTTGCGGGCGGTGGGCGCGAAGATTGATCGGGTGGAGTAATGCTGGCCCGATCTGTCCGGCAAGTGGCTGCCCGCACCTGGCTCGAAACCTTCTTCCCGCTTGACGAGCACAGAAAGATTCGGTACAATTTGTACATGTTGTACGAAAATTGCTTGTGGAGTTGAGAGGAGCCCCATATGAATGTCGGGACCATGGACAGCAATAGCGCACGTGCCAAATGGCGCGATCTGCTCGACTCGGCCACTGCGGGCGAAGACGTTGTCATTACCGCGTTACGGCAAGCCAGTAACTGCAATGATCAGCTACGAAGACTACGTCGCACTGCTGGACGAGCTTGACGATCTACGTTCGACGCGCCGGGCAGGAGCAGTCATCGCTGATCTGGAGGCCGGGCGAACCACAACACGCCCATTGGATGAAATCAAGGCTGAGTTGAAGGCGGAAGGTCTGCTGGATGACTGACACTCGACGTTATCAAGTCGAGATCGATCGTGCGGTGGAAAAGAGCTTCCGCCGGCTGCCCAAAGATCTATTGCGGCGCCTGATTACCGCCATGGATACACTGGCCGATGAGCCACGCCCGCCCGGAAGCAGGAAACTGGTCGGATACGAAAATCTTTATCGAGTACGTGTCGGTGATTGGCGCATCATATATCAAATCCATGACGATAGATTGGTTGTCCTTGTGATCGAAATCGGTCCGAGGGGAAGCATCTATCGCAGCCTGTAGGATTAGAACCCATGACCCCAACCCTCTCACCCAGCCTCGACGTCATCCAGCCTTCCGCCATCCGCGAACTGGCCAACATCGCCTTTGCCATGGAATACCGACGTCAAGGCGCTGCACTTCGGCGAATCGGACATGCCCACGCCGGGCTACATCGGCGACGCGCTGGCCCAGGCCGTGCGGACGGCTACACCTTCTACAGCCCCAACGCCGGGCTGACCTCGCTGCGCACGGCCCTGGCCGCCAAGGCCGCCGAACTGCACGGCGTGGACCTGGACCCGACCGGCGAGATCGTGGTCACGGCTTCGGGCAGCCAGGCGCTCAATGTGGTCGTCCGCTGCGCCGTGGGGCCGGGCGACGAGGCGCTGATCCTCACGCCCAACTGGCCCAATGGCACGGCCGTTGTCTCGCTGTATGGCGGCACGCCGATTGAGATCCCCATGATAGCCACGCCCGAACGATTCGTCATCGACTTCGACGCGCTGGAGGCCGCGGTTTCGCCGCGCACACGGCTGCTGATCTACACGTCACCCTCCAATCCGCTGGGCTGGGTGGCCACGATGGACGAGCAGCAGGCATTGCTCGACTTTGCCCGCCGCCACAACCTCTGGCTGCTGGCCGACGAGGTCTACGAGCGGCTCTACTATCGTGGACCGGTGGCCCCGTCGATCCTGCGCCTCTGCACGCGCGACGACGCCGTCATCGTGATCCAGTCCTTCTCCAAGGCCTACCGCATGACCGGCTGGCGGCTGGGCTGGGCCGTGGCCCGCCGCGATCTGGCCCACAAGGCCGGCCAGCTCAACGAGTTTGTCATCTCCAACGCCCCCTCCATGATCCAGCGCGCCGGCGAGGCCGCGCTGGCCCTGGGCGAGGACGATCTGGCCGCCATGGTCGAGCTTTTCGGCGAGCGCATGAACTTCTGCTACGAGGCGCTCTCGTCCATGCCGGGCGTGAGCGTGCCCAAGCCCGAGGGCGCCTTCTATCTCTTCCCGCGCATCGAGGGCGTGGAGAATTCGTACGACTTTGCGGTGGATCTGTTGAACACTGAGAAGGTGGCTGTGGCGCCCGGGATCGGCCTTCGGCAACGGCGGCGAGGGATCGGTGCGCGTCTGCTGCGCGTCGGATTTCTCGGTGCTGGAGCCGGCCATGGAGCGGTTGGCGCGGTTTCTGGATCGGAGATGACGCAGGAAGGCCGTTGCCATCGGTTAGGTCAGGTGCGGCTTTGCTTGAATCTGCCTTGTTTTCGAACGTCGGTTCCGGTAGAATTAGGGTGGAAGCTCTTCTGGAGCGAAGAGCATTCAGGAACTTTACGAATCGTCTAGGCATCTACACTTCGCCCCCGAGAAGGATACAGATGATTGTTTGGACAGAATATCTGAAGTACCGTGCACAATTGAGAGGATATGAGCTTCCACAACTTGAACACATAGTGATGTATTCTGGGGAGCGATATCTTGATACTGAGACGGCCGTATAATCGCAATAGGGCGACATAACGCACGGTTGGTCATGGTTGCCTATGGAGCAGAAGGTGACGTCATCACGCCGGTGACGGTTCACGCCATCACACGTCAGCAGATCCGTTTCCGCCTACAGACCGAAAGGTTCAAATATGAATAAGCCGCGAATGATCTACTTCGAGAAGCAAGATGTTCTGCACCTATCCATTGCGGATGAACCCGAAGTGCGGAGCCTGGAACTGAGTCCAACCATCACTGTTGAGTTAAATGGCAAGAACGAATTAATTGGTGTGGAAATCCTGGAGGCGAGTGTGTATATGCGAGACGCCGTGTTGGAATCAGTTCACGCTCGCATGACGCAGATGCTAGCAGCAGATCCTGCTAGATTTCGCATCTGTATCCTGTTGAGTCAGATATCCATTTGTCTCCGAATTGCGCTATTCGCGTCTCCGCCGATTTTTCTCCTGACAGAAAGACCCAGATACTGTTTCGTCGCCCAAGGAGGGGTCGTGGGTCATCTCCGCCTGTCTGTATCAAACAGTCTTATCGCTACAAACCACTGCTTCTTCGCCATCCACCTCGGCACCTGCTTCAGTAACTCCCGCGCCTCCTCTTCCGTATCGCAACTCGTCTGCAACAGCAACCCCTCCGGCTCCAACTCATTGACCAAAATCTCCACCTCCCACGGTTCGCATAGGGCCACGACCAGACGTCCGTGCGCCTGGATGCGGCGTAGCAGCGGCAGCCATTGGCTCATGGGCGGCTTGCCGTCGCCGGGCACCCACTGGATGCCGTTGAGCCGCGGCAGCGAGAGCAGCGAATCGAGATGGCGGATGGCCTCGGGACCGTCCAGGTGGAAGATGGTGCGCTCGATCCAGCGCGTCTGCTGCTCCAGGCCGGGCAGGAAGTAGTCGTCGAACATCTGGGGCGAGATCATGACGTTGAAGTCGCACTGCAGGTCGACCGACGGGCTGTCGGACCAGATGCCCATCCAGTAGAGATAGCCGTCGATCCACTGGTGGACCACGCCATTGGCGGCCTGCCAATAGCGCCACCAGGCCTCGGTCGCCTCGTCGATGGCCGGCTTGATGGGCGCTGGGATCGTCCATGAAATCGAAGAGGAAGCGTTGCGTGTCGCGCATCAGCGCCACCAACTCGCCCGGTGCGTTGAGATCGGGCATGCCCACGTAGTAGCGGCCGTCGGCACGCTTGGGCCGCGGCGTCGAGCAACGTCTTCGACAGTTGCCACCATTCGTTGTGGGGATTGAACTTGATGGGGTCACGCAAGGACCAGTCGTCGATGATCGGCTCGGCCCAGCCGGAGTGGCTGCTGTGGTCGATGTGGTAGGGACAGCCCAGGTAGGCCGAGGTGATGGCGACCAGGTTGATGGCCACCGGGAAGACCACGGGAAAGGCTTCGCCGCCCCAGAAGGTGGCGTCGACGTAGCGCTCGTTCCGTTCGATGACCTGATCGACGTCGGTGTACCAGGCGTCCATCTGCTCGGGCGGCAGATTGCCCGGCGAGCCGATGGCCTCCCACTCACGTTTGTCGACGCCGGCTCGCGGCGCTGCGCACCTGGATCACCGGCCGGTCGAGTATCTCGCCGGCCCACCACACGTTCATGCGTGCTTCCGCTTCCTGCCAATCATCTTTGGTTGTCAGTTCCATGGTGTTACTCCCGGCACTTTTCTGAAGGTTCGGATCCGATAGAACGCGGATGATTCGGATTAGGCGGATCGTCGCAGATTTCTTTGACAATCCGCGGCGATCCGCTCGATCCGCGTTATCCGCGTTCTATCTCTTCGTTGACAATCAGTTCGTGGATTTTCCAGATGGGCGACCAGGCGCCGTCTTCCATGTTGGAGAGGACGACGGCGCAGATGTCCTGCTCGGGGAAGTAGCGGATCATGCCGGAGACGCCGGCGTTGATGCCTTCCTTCTGGTAGCAGACGACATGGTCGCTGCCGTCCTCATTCGTGTCGTCCACGTAGAACCAGAGGCCATAGCCGTACTTCATGGTCCAGCCGTCCTTGCTCCTCGTAGTGGACCTGTGGCGTGAGGAAGGCCTGGGTCAGTTCGGGCGAGAGCAGCTTGCCGGCCTGAACAGCGCGCAGGAAGCGATCCAGGTCGGCGGCGGTGACCAGCGCACCGGCATCGGGCGAGCCGATGGGCGGGTAGGAGTAGATGTTCTTCTTCCAGGCGATGACGTTGCCCGTCTTCGTCCCGGATCGGGTCGGCGCCTTCGGCTACGTTTTCGTGGACACGATCCATGCGCAGGAAGTCGGTGTCGACCATGCCGGCCGGGGCGAAGATGTTGCGGCGCACGTAGTCGCGATAGCTCAATCCCGTGATCTGCTCGATCACGAGACCCAGCAGGATGAAGCTGCAATTGCAGTAGCGGCAGCCTTGGCCCGGCGCGAAGTTGGGCGGCTTGTGGATGAACTGGGGCAGAAAGTCGACGGTCTCGGTTACGGAGTAGTTGGGCTTGGATCTTCCAGAGATCTTCGTAGTCCTCACCGGCCTCCTCTTCAGCGTCGTCACCGATGCCGGAGGTGTGGGTCAGCAGATGGAAGACGTTGACATCGGGTGAGATGGCCGTGTCTTTCAGCCCCAGGAAGTCGATGACGCTGGTGTCGAACGAGAGCAGGCCCTGGTCGATCAGTTGCAGCGTGGCCACCGACGTGAAGAGTTTCGTGATCGACGCTGTGTCGAAGCGCATCTGTCAGCGAGTTGGGGATCCCCCACGGTCGACTGGCGTAGCCGAAGGCAGCGGCATAGAGTTCTCTATCGCCTGGGTGATGCGCACCACGCCGGAGAATTCGTCCTGGTGTTCCAGGTCTGAGAAGTAGCGGTCCAGTTCCTGCTGAAGGTTCATTGAGCGCTCCATTCGAAATATGGATCGAATTTCTGTACTTGCGAAGCGGGGACAAGACGCCATCTTGTGCTACTTGATCATCGCCAATCCGTAATTCCGGCTAGAGACCGCGAGATTACTTGCGCCTGGCTAATTGCGCCATTCGACCGGGAAAAGGAAGTGGCTCGCCAGCGTGTACGTCTAGTCTGCGGTGTTCAGATCGTTCCAGAGCGGTGGGGCCGTCAATGGTGATGGCGTAGCGACCTGGCGCGAAACAGTAGGGCGGCTCCTGCCGCCTTCGGGAAACGGAAATTGTCGATTCCAGTCTCAATCCATGGCCGTGACAGCGACGTTCAACTCCGGCCCCACGAAGTTCGGGAACAGGTAGCAGCCTGATCTGTCGGCAATGCTGCGGATTCGGCCTCTGCTGGAGGCGAGGTGCGGCAGCCTCTACTGTCGGCGCTGTGGTTGGGGCCGGAGCGCTCTGTTGGCCAGGTTCCTCTACTGGAGCCGGTGTGACATCCGGCGTCGGAACCGATGTATCGAGCGGCGGAGGCTCAACTGCCGGGATCTGGTCGCATGTGCCGGTTATCTTCGTGTATTGCGGCGCGCCGGAAAGCCACACGTTGCCCAGCGTTGGGTGTTCGACGTTCAGCCATTGGCAGCCGTTTGCCTGGCCCACAACCGAGAAGGTGTCGCCCGCCTGAGCTGCGCCTATCACCTCGTACTCAACACCGGGGCCCGAACGCATACGCAACGAAGAGACCACGATAGTGGCGCTGGATGGGTCGACTTCATCTTCCGGCATCGCACCCGATCTCTCGTTGGGCGCATCACGATCTGGCGTCACGGTGTCAGATTTGATATCGGACTCGCGATCGCTCTGAATAGCAGCGTTCTCGCCGGCGGGTCAGCGCTGGTAGATAGGGCAGAGGAACTTGACAAGCGGCCAATAGCAGCGAGGCTGTCAATAGGAATAGGGTGGAGAATCTGAGCGGGAGAATAGGCATGGAATGTTCCTTTCTAGTGCTGGGTGGTGAGGGATACAACGGCAACACAGAGCCCAATCACGCCTGCGGTGGACCAATTGATGCAGGGGCAGCAATCAATGAACTCGCGCACGAGTATTATCCCAAGTTTCGCGAGTTCTGGGAAATTGAGGATGCACCCTGCCTTCACAGCAGTGAGAGGGCGGCAAACATCTGTGTTCGCACCGCTTAGTGCGGCAAACGTTCTCCAGCATGAAATGCATCCGAATCCTGAACGGCACTTGCGATGAGCCAATGCTGGTGCTATAGTTTGTAAGGCTGATCATAGCAACATCCCCTGCACGCAGATAGCCTAGTATCTGTGTTTGATAAACTGAATTCTTCACGAGGAGGACCAAAATGAACAACAGACGACTTGGCGTGATGTTTCTTGCGCTGGTGGCGTTGATGATGGTGTTCGGGGCCTGTGTGGCGCCGGTCGGCGCGCCGGCTGCCGATACTGGCGGCCGAGGGCGAAGGCCCGGTCACTGTCACCTGGGCCTTCTGGGGCAGCCCGGAAGAGAAGGCGTCGCACGAACGCGTGGCCGAGGCCTTCATGGCCGAGCATCCTGAGATCCAGATCGAACTTCTTCCACGAGCCGTGGGGCGACTACTTCACCAAGATGCAGGCGCTCTGGGCCAGCGGCGATTCAGCCGCTGATTCCCGACGTGCTCTTCCTCTGGCCGACGCCGCGCTACGCGGCCGAAGGCGTGCTGGAGAACCTGGATCCGTAGATCGAAAAGGCCGGCTACAACCTGGACGACTACTGGCCGGCGCTGCTCGAATCGGCCACGTATGACGGCAGCGTCTACGGCTTCCCGCGCGACATCGGCTTCAACGTCCTCTACTACAACAAGGATCTCTTTGATGCCGCCGGCGTCGAGTATCCGACCGACGAGTGGACCTGGGACGATCTGACGGCCGCCGCCGAGGCGCTGACTGTGGTCGATGCCAATGGTCGTGTCACCCAGCATGGTCTGGCCATGGAAGGCGGCAAGTACGCCGAGTGGGTCAACCAGAACATGGGCGGCATTCTGGACGACATGCGCAATCCGTCAGCATCTGTACGCTGGATCAGCCTGAAGCCATGGCCGGCATCCAGTTCTTCGCCGATCTGATGAACAACGGCTATGCCATGCGCGATGCCGACCTGAGCCAGGCCGGCGGCGATGCCGTCGGTCTTCCAGAGCGGCCAGGCCGCCATGATCATCCAGAACAGCAGCCGCATCTCCGGCTTCAATGCCGCCGAGATGAACTATGACGTGGCCGTCGTGCCGATTCCCGGAAGGCGGCCAACGCTGGGCCAGCGCCGGCGGCGCCGCCTGGGTCATGAGTTCGGGCAGCGACAACAAGGATGCGGCCTGGACCTTCCTGGAGTGGCTGCAGAGTACCGAGGGCGGCCAGAAGCTCTACACCGAGGCCGGCGAGATCTTCCCGGCTCTCCAGTCGGTCGCCGAATCCGACGCCTTCCTGAACCAGGATGCAGCCGCCGGCCAACCGCCAGGCCTTCCTGGACCAGGGCGCGGCCGCCGGCGTGGGCGGCTTCGGCTACTTCCCCGAATGGGACGAGCTGAACGGCTCCATCATCAGCCCGGCGCTCCAGCAGATCTGGGCCGGTGAAGCCAGCGCAGAGGACGTCTTGCCCGCCATGTGCGAGCAGGTGAACGCGTTCCTGGCCGACAACGGATATCCGAAATAATGACAAGGTGAGTGACGGTGACAGGGTGACAAGGTGAGATCGCATATTTGTCACCTTGAGTCGACTCCCCTGTCACCCTAGTCACCCTGTCAATCTCTCTAGGCAGGCCATGACTACGCAGACCAGCCCACCGCCCCCACCACTTCGATCTACAACGCAACGCCCCTTCCGCTGGCGACCTGATCAGCAATGGGAGGGGTATCTTTTTCTGTTGCCCAGTTTTATCGGCTTTTCGATCTTTGTCTTCCTGGCCGTGGTCATGTCGCTGGGGCTGAGCTTTGCCGACTGGGGATTGACCGGCCTCAAGGGCTTTGTCGGGCTGAAGAACTACCAGGCGCTCTGGCGCGATCCGGTCTTCTGGCAGGCGGCCCGCAACACGCTCTTCTTCATTGTGACCATGGTGCCGCTGCAATTGGCCTTCGGCATGATATTGGCGCTGGCGCTGAACCAGGCCATCCGCGGCAAATCGATCTTCCGCCTGATCTACTTCATGCCGGTGGTGACGATGATCGTGGCCGGGGCCATCGTCTTTCGGCTGCTGCTCAGCAACAACGGCCCGCTGGCCGATCTGACCTACTGGTTCGCCAATCTGACCGGGCTGCCCATCACGCCGCCCAACTGGCTCAACAGCACCAGATATTCCAAGTGGGCGGTGGTGATGTTGACGCTGTGGAAGAACGTCGGCTTCACCATGGTGATCTACCTGGCCGCGCTGCAGGGCGTGCCCCAGGAACTCTACGACGCGGCCGAGACCGACGGCGCCAGCGCCTGGCAGCGCTTTCGCCATGTCACCGTGCCCATGATCAGCCCGACGACCTTCTTCCTGCTCATTCTGCAGATGATCGGCGCCTTCCAGCTCTTCACCGAACCCTTCGTGATGACCCGCGGCGGTCCGGCCAACTCGTCGCTGACGGTGGTCCAATACATCTACCAGAACGCCTTCGAGTTCGGGCGCATGGGCAAGGCCGCGGCCATCGCCTGGTTCCTCTTCCTCTTCATTTTCGTCTTCACGCTGATCCAGAACCGCATGCAAGATCGGTGGGTCTACTATGAGACGGAGTAGCGATTTGCAGATTTTTTAGCCACAGATGGACACAGATAAACGCAGATGAATTTGAGTTCTATCTGTGTCTATCTGTGTCCATCTGTGGCTAAAAAATAGAGTGAACATTGCCGGGGCGAATGCATGTCGGTAGACGTTCAGAGCCGATCGCGGCTGGGGCTGCCGGCGCAGATCGCGCTTCAGGTTGTGCTACTGCTGGGCAGCTTCATCATGCTGGCTCCCTTTGGCGTGATGCTGGTGGTGTCGCTCTTTCCCAACGAGGCCTTTCTGTCGCGCTCATTCCCGCTCGATCAGATCTCGCTCGACAACTATTTCGAGACCTTCCAGGTTGTGCCCTTTGGCCGCTACTACTTGAACAGCGCCATCGTCGCCACCTCTTCCACGTTGCTTCAGTTGACGATCTCATCGCTGGCTGCCTTTGCCTTTGCCCGGCTGCGCTTTCGCGGGCGCGAGACCATCTTTATCCTCTATCTGGCCACCCTGATGATCCCGTTTCTGGTGACCATGATCCCCAACTTTCTGATCATCCGGCAACTGGGCTGGTACAACACCTATTTGGCGCTGATCGTCCCCTCGGTCTTTAGCGTCTTCAGCACCTTTCTGCTGCGCCAATACTACCGCGGCATCCCGCTGGACTTTGACGAAGCCGCGCGCATGGATGGCGCGTCCAGTTTCCGCATCTGGCGGCAGATCATTGTGCCGCTGAGCGGGCCGGTGTTGGCCGCGCTGGCCATCTTCACCTTTCAGGCCTCGTGGAATGACTTTCTCTGGCCGCTGATCGTGACTGCGTCCGAGGAAATGCGCACCATCCCCATCGGGCTGGCCTCGTTCCAGGGACAGTACAGCACGGCCTGGAATCTGCTCATGGCCGGCTCGGTCATCGCGCTGCTGCCGGTGCTGATCATCTACATCATTGGCCAGAACTGGTTTGTGCGCGGCATCACGCTGTCCGGCATGGGCGGGCGTTAGAATTACTTCCCCGCCGCCGTCCACTTCTCCAACCGCTTGATCACGGCCAACTGCTCGTCCTCGTCATCGACCGCCACCCAGATGTAGATCCCCTTCGGATCGACAACGTCCATGAATGGAGCCAGTTCGTGGGGCTGCAGATCGACGATGATCGATACGCCGGCATCCTGAACCTTCTTGATCAGCGGCACCCACTGCATGATGGGGCGATCTTCGGCCACGCCCTGGACCCATTGGATGGCGGTGACATTCTGGCTGGGCAATGATGGTGTCGAGGTGGTTGGCGACGCCCGGCCCATCGACGTGATAGACGTTGTGGTCGACGTGGGCCATCTCGCGTTGCAGAATGGGCAGGCAGAACTCGTTGAAGTAGGCCGGCGAGATCAGCGCTGTGAAATCGCCGCTGGGCAGGTGCAGTTTCTTGAAGGAAGGCACGCCCATCCAACTGACGGATAGCTGGCGTGCGGCCTTGAGCATGTCATCGAAGTGGTCGAAGATGACCTCAAAGTCGTTGACGGCCAGTTGGAAGAGTTCCTTGACCCGATCCGGCTCCAGCACCATGTCCATGCACAGCTCGCCGGAGCCGCGCCAGGCCAGCGCGCAGTCCACGCCGGGATGCAGATCGGTGTAGCCGACCATAAACTTGCCCTCGCACTGTTCCAGCGCACAGCGGGTCAGGTCCTCGATCTTGCGGAAGTAGGCGTTCTCTTTGCTGAACTGGAGCTTGGCCATGTCGTCCCAGTCCAGAATGGCCGGCTCCATCCACGAGGTGACCTCGTCGTAGAGCATCTCCACGCCGTAGAAGGCGGCATAGACGTTGGGCCCCAGGTTGGGAGAGAAGACCGGGAATGTCTCGCCATGAAAGCGTTTGCCCTCGATGGATTTGAGGTAGGTCTCGACCTGATATTCCTCGTCGAACCACTGGGCACGCAGTTGCTCCTGGGTCAGCCCGGAGTGGCCGGTCTCGACATCGAAGGCTGCGTTGTGGGCGACGAAGCGGACCGGCGCGCGGTCGATGATCTCGCCGTCGAACCAGGCGTAGATGCGCTTCATCGACGCATCAAAATCGGGCATGCCTTCCAGATCGAGCGACCACCAGTCTGGTGTCGATGTTGCGTCTTGAGCGGACGGATCTGGATGCGGGCGGTTGCTGGGTCATGTTACAATCTCCGGTGAAGGCTGGCTGTTGGGAGAATGATAGCGCCGGGCGCGTGGACCGATTTGCACCCGAACAGATTTTCTGGTTTTATAGATGAGTGCATTGTCGACTGTCATGGCAGGTTCGGCGGGCCACGTCGATTCCTGCAGCTTGAGAAGATCGGTCCTTCGAAGCTGTAGGATCAAACCGATGAGTCTGACGGCCCAGACACCCTGAACTATTCCTGCCTTGATCGTACACCAAAGTGATCTACTTCGAAAACGAGCATTTTCGGCTTTGCGAGGGCAACATCTGCAGAGGCCGAGCATGATCATCTGCGTTTAGCGTTCACTGAGCTCATCAATCGCGTAAATCTGCGACTAATTTGATCGTACACCAAAGTGATTCTACTTCTGAAAACGAGCACTTTGGCTTGGTCGAATGCTGGAACATCCGCAATGGCACTCTGAGCAGTCGCGATTCATCTGCGTACATCTGCGGCTGATTTCTGTCTCTTCATCGTTGAGGCTTTTCGTCTATGAACAGCACGATTGGCAAGATCGTCAAATCAAATTCGCACACGGACTACGTCTGTCAGATCTACGCGCCGGGCGAGATCAAGCCGCTGCCCGAACCGGCCGACTACGCCTTTGGCACCTTCGTGGCCATTCGACTGGCCGGGGATGCCGGCTCTGCCGTGCCGGCCCTGGTCGGCATCGTCTACAACACGTTGCTGGTCAACCCGGACTACGGCAACCTGGGGCCGCGCCTGAGTGAACGACCCGACCTGGAGGTCTTCGCACCCGACTATCTGTCGGAGACGGCGACGCTGGTCGGCATTTTGGCCGTCGGCTGGCTGGACGGCCAGGGCGTGGCGCAACAAGGCGTGCCCGCGCTGGCGGCTTCGGTCAACGCGTCGGTGCATCAGCTAGAAACCGAGACCGTACGCAATTTCCATGTTGGAGCGGATGGGCGGCTGTCGATGCGCTACATGCCCACGCTCATGCAGTCGGGCGATCCGCTGCTGCCGTCGTTGATGCTCAACATCGTCGATCGGTTGGCGCCGCTCTTCCCGGATCAAGGGGCGCAGTTGGCCGTCGTGCGCAACAACCTGGCCTGGAAGGCGGTTGTTCGCCCTGCCGGGTAAGAGAATAGACCGCGGATGCAGCGGATTAGGCGGATTTCCGCGGATAGTTGATAGTTTTCTGAAAAATCCGCGTTGATCCGCCTAATCCGCCACATCCGCGGTCTATTCAGGCTACGAATTTTTGCAAAGGCATCACCATGAACCAGAACCAATGCATCGGCACCGTCAAGGGGCCGGGCGAACTGCCCAACGAGTTTACGATGATTGCGCCCGATCCTGATCGGCGAGCCAAGTACGGCGAGTTTGTGCACTATGTGGCCCATGTCGACGGCAAGGAACGCCGAATTCTGGGACGCATCACGGAGCGGCGAGCCGTGCGCATCTTCCCGGACAACTTCATGGCCGATCCGGGCGTGTCGCCGGATCAGATTGCGGCATTGTTGGGCTACGACAGCGCCGACGAACTGTTTGAGATGACCGTTTCGGTGCTGGGCTATCACAGCGAAGTGTTGGGCGACTTCATCAATCCGCGGGTGCCGCCGATCGGCGGTTCGCCCATCTACATCGCCGACGATGAATCGTTGGCCCAGGTGCTCAGCAAGCGCATCAAGGGCGATGTGGGCAGCGCGCATCTGGGCAGTCTGCTCAGCCGGGAGGTGGACGCCGTGCCGCTTGCGCTTGACGTGCGCGGCTTCACCAGCACCCATCTGGCCATCATCGCCAGCACAGGCAGCGGCAAGAGCTATCTGGCCGGCGTGCTGCTGGAGGAGTTGATGATGCCCTACAACCGGGCCTCCGTGCTCATCATCGATCCGCATGGCGAGTACAACACGTTGCAGCAGATGCAGAATCTGCCTGAGTTCAGCGAGGGCAACTATCGGCCCAAGGTGAGCATCCGTCGCCCTGACCAACTGCGGGTGAGCGTCGACAGCTTGACCTTGCCCGATCTGCGCTACCTATTGCCCAATCTGTCGGAAAAAATGCAGTATCAGCTCACACGTGCGTTCAACTATGCGCAGCGGAGCAACAAAGGCGGCAAGTATACGCTGGAGCAACTGATGCAGGCCGTGCGAGCCGTGGCCGATCAGCAGTCCGGCGAAGATGCGGATGCGTTCGAGGATGATCCGACGACCGGCGGTCTGATCTGGCGATTGGGCAGCACATTCAAGAATAGCCGCATCTTCAATGATTTCGAGAATCTTGAGCTTTCCGAACTCTTCGCTCCCGGCCAATGCACCGTCATCCAGCTCAACGAGGTCGACCAGAGAGAGCAGCAGGTCATCGCCGCCACGCTATTGCGCCGTGTCTACCAGGCGCGCATTGACTCGGACAAGGGCAAAGTCGTACCCGCGGCGACAAGAACCATGTGCCCTTTCCCGGTCTTCTGTCTGTTGGAAGAGGCCCACAACTATGCGCCGGCCAATGCCGAAGCGGTCAGCTCGAATGTGTTGAAGACGATTTTGAGCGAGGGACGCAAATTCGGGGTCAGCATCGGGCTGATCAGCCAGCGGCCGGGCAAGCTGGACAGCGACGTGCTCAGCCAGTGCATGACCCAGTGCATCATGCGCATCACCAACCCCATCGACCAGAACCGCATCGCCGAGTCGGTCGAGAGCGTGGGGCGGGATCTGCTGCGCGAGCTGCCCAGCTTGAGCAAGGGCCAGGTCATCGTCAGCGGCGCCAGCGTCAACACGCCGGTGATGCTGCGCGTGCGCCAGCGCATCACCGACCACGGCGGCGAGAGCATCGACGCGCCGACCAAGTGGATGGAGTGGTTCGAAACGGGCCGCGATGTCGAAGACGCCCGCGACGATGCCCTCTTCGCCAGCCCGAAGATCGATCGCGAGGAGGACGGGGATGTGCTTTTCGCCACGTAGCGGAAAAAATGACAAGGTGAGCAGGTAATGGTGACAACGGTTGACTCTCAATGGTCACCTCACCATTCACCTTGTCACCCTGTCACCTTGTCAGTCTTCTACGCTTCCGGGCCGTTTTCCTGCGACTCCAGCCGCTCGATCAGGCGCACCACATCCGTGCGCGTGACCACGCCGACCACCTTGCCGCCTTCGATGACCGGCAGCATGAAGTTTTCCGCATCCAACATGAGGCGCAGCGCCTCGTCGGTGGATGTGTCCGGCGTCACCGTGGCGACCTCTTGGTCGTCGTCCATCAGTTCAATGGCCGTGGACGCCAGTGCCTGACGCAGCCGTTCCTTGTATTCCCGATATTTGTCGAGGCTGGTGGGGATATAGCCGGAGAGAATGGCGATGTAGCGCGGCTCCTCCAGCGGCGCATTGCGAGCAATCAGGTCCAACTCGGTGATCGCGCCCAGCAGCGCGCCCGACTCGTCGACGATGGGCACGCCGCTGATCTTGTCCTCTCGCATGATGCGGGCAATCTCCTGCACCGACGTCGACGGACCGACCGTGATGGCCGGGCTACTCATGATTTCGCGTATGTTCATGGGACTTGGGTTCCTCCGTAAGTACTGCGTACTGTACTGCGTAATACGTACTGCGTAATGTGCATGACGAGCCGATTGGCTGTCAATGGACCATCTTGCATCGTAGCCAGTGGTCAATTCCGGGAACCATTCGCGCCGAGACCTTACGCAGTACGCATTACGCAGCACATTCAAACCTGAAATTCTCCATCCCGATAAAACAACTCCCCATCCACCAAAATTTCACTCTCCTGCCGCATGTCGCAGATGAAGTCCCAGTGGACGCTGGACTGGTTCTGGCTGCCGGTCTCGGGATAGCCGGCGCCGACGGCCATGTGCATGGTGCCGCCGATCTTTTCGTCGAACAGAATGCTCTTGGTGAAGCGCTGG
This sequence comes from uncultured Chloroflexia bacterium, assembly GCA_963698255.1. Taxonomy (GTDB): domain Bacteria; phylum Chloroflexota; class Anaerolineae; order Caldilineales; family Caldilineaceae; genus JAWKOK01. The sequence goes on from CAVOQD010000008.1 coordinate 53,806, forward strand.
ATCTGGTAATTGGTGCCGACGGCAAATTCGCCCAGATAGCGGGCTCCGGCGTCGCTGTCCAGCTGTGAGAGCAGGTATTCTTCGTTCTTGTCGGCGCGGGCGCTGACGACCTTGCCGTCTTCAAACTCGAACTCGACGCCGCTGACCTCGCGGCCCTGGCGAATGGCCGGATAGGTGAAGCGCACCCAGCCGTTGACCGAATCTTCGACCGGACCGGTGAAAATCTCGCCGCTGGGCATGTTGCGCTTGCCGTCGCTGTTGATGAACGTGCGCCCGGCGATGGAGAGTCTCATGTCGACGTTGGGGCCGTGCACTTCCACGTGCTCTTTGCCCGCCAGCCAGTCGACCAGGCGCTGTTGATCGTCGTGGACCTTCTGCCAGCAGGCGACCGGATCGGGCTGGTCGGCGTAGGTGGCGGCGTAGACAAAGTCCTCGAACTCGCTCAAACTCATGTCGGCTTCCTGGGCGTAGGCCGGACAGGGGAACTGGGCCAGCGTCCAGCGATGTTCACCGGCTGCCGTGCGCGCCATCAACATCTGGCGCAGTTCGTGCTGTGCATTCTGGCGGATCTGCTGCTTTTTGGGATCGATGTGGCTGAGGTTGCGCGTGTTGGATGCCGCACGCACGACGATACGAGCGTCCAGTTTTTCGGCCATCAGCCGGCTGGTCGGCGAGACAAACGAGAGCTGCTCTTCGCTCGCTTCCTCCAATTCGGCTGCAGCGATACAGTCGGCATCCAGTTGGATCGTCGGGTGGCCGCCGGCGCGCACCACATGTCTCACGACTTCTTCGATCAGCGGCATGGCCAACACATGTCCGCTGACCAGGACCCAGTCGCCAGGTCGGATAGCGGCACTATAGTTGACAAGCACATCCGCCAATTTTTCAACCCGTGGATCGCCCACGACCTACTCCTTTACGTGTGGTTCTACGTGTGGTGAAATGGAATGTCTTGGTAATTTCGGTCATTGATGCCCCTATTGTAAACCATTTTGGCGATGAAACAAGATGATTGTAGAAGGAAACAAGAGAGAAGCATGGGGAGAAACTACAACGACAATTGACACTCGTCCGACTGTATGCCACAATCCGAGGATTATTCGCAATGAATCATTCGTGAGGTGAATCACATGCCGGCCAAAACACCCGATTGGGTCAAAGACGCAGTTTTCTATCAAATTTTCCCCGACCGCTTTGCGCGTAGCAATCAGATCGCTCATCCGCGGGGCATCCAGTTCAAGCCATGGGGCACACCCCCGGCCGAGCAAGGATACCAGGGCGGCGATCTCTACGGCGTCATCGACAAGCTGGACTATCTTCAGGATCTCGGCATCACGGCCCTCTACCTGAACCCCATCTTCAAATCCGCTTCCAACCATCGCTATCACACCTACGACTACATGACCATCGATCCGTTGCTGGGAGGGGATGCGGCTTTCCGGGCGTTGCTGGATGCCGCCCATGCGCGTGACATGCGCATCGTCATCGACGGCGTCTTCAACCACGCCAGTCGAGGTTTCTGGGCCTTCCACCACATCCTGGAGGAGGGCGGCAACTCTCCCTACCTTGACTGGTTTTTGGTTCAGGACTGGCCGTTGCGCCCTTACGTCCACGATCAGGACAATCCCCACAACTACGCGGCCTGGTGGGATATTCCGGCGCTGCCCAAATTTAACATCAACAATCAGGGCGTGCGCGACTACCTGCTCGACGTGGCCAAACACTGGATTGAGTTCGGGGCCGACGGCTGGCGATTGGACGTCCCCGAGGAGATCGACGACGTGCCCTTCTGGCAGGATTTTCGGCTGGTGGTCAAGGAAGCCAATCCCGACGCCTACATCGTCGGCGAGATCTGGCATGAGGCGGAAGAGTGGCTTCAGGGCGATCGCTTTGACGCCGTCATGAACTACGTCTTCAACCGGGCTGCGCTCGGTTTCTTTGGCCGTGAAACCCTGCGAACCGACTATGAACCAGGCGGATTTGCACTCTCTAAGCTGTCCACGACCCAGTTTGCCCATATGGTCGAGCGCATGGTGACCCTCCACGAATGGGAGGTGGTGACGGCGCAGTTGAACCTCATGGATAGCCACGACACCGCGCGCACGCTCTGGACCGTGGGCGGAGACAATAGCGCGCTGCGGTTGAGCACGCTCTTCCAGATGACCATGCCCGGCGCGCCCTGCATCTACTACGGCGATGAGATCGGCATGACCGGGGCCAATGATCCGGATTGTCGTGGAGCCTTTCCCTGGCAGGACGAAAACGAGTGGGACACGGATCTGCTTGAGTTTCATCGGCGGGCGATCCGCATGCGCCACGAACATCCGTCGCTGCGCACCGGTGGATTTGAGATCGTCTATGCCGCCGGCGGCATCTTTGCCTTCCATCGACAGCTCGGGCACGAGCACGCCATTGTCGCCTTCAACATCAACGGCTCGGAGGCCGTTGCCGACCTTCTGTTGGATCAGTTGACGGATGCCGATCGCCTGGCGGGATGTACCTTCACCGGCATTTGGAACCAAGGCCGCCACACGATCACGGGCAAGCGATTGGAGGGCCTGCATATCCCGCCTCGGGACGCGCTTGTGTTGGTCTGCCATACAGCGTGACGGTTGTATTGCAGCCGTCAACGACGCCGGCAACAGCGCCAACAACGGTAGGACACGTCAAAGTCATCCTCAACCCCAACGCCGGTCGAGGGCGGGCCGGCAAGGCGGTTGACCGGGTCGCCGGCGCCATGCAACGCGCCGGGTTGGCGTTCGACATCGCCGTCACGACCGGGCGGGGGCATGCCATCGAGTTGGCGCATCAAGCGCGCATGGACGGCTTCGCAGTTGTGGCCGCGGCCGGCGGCGACGGCACAGTCAACGAAGTCGTCAACGGCCTTGCCCGTGCAACGCCGGCATCCGATCCGGTCGGCAAACTGGCGCTGCTGCCGCTCGGTTCCGGCAATGACTTCGCCGATATGGTCGGCTGCCCGCGTGATCCGGATCAGGCAGCAGCGATCATTGCCGCCGGTTTTGTGCGGCAGCTTGACATGGGCTGCGCCTCAATCAGCACTGTTATGCCCGGCAACAGCGCCGGACTCGACAGTGCAACACAGAACGGCGCGACCCCTGAATCGACACTTGTTCGCTACTTCGGCAACAACATGGGCGTTGGGCTGGAAGCGCAGGTGACTCTGGAGAGCTACAAGATCAGTCGACTTCAGGGAACGGCGCTCTATGTGGCGGCGGCGCTGCGTACATTGCGAAACTACCGTTCGCCGCACATGGAGATTCGTTGTCACAGCGAAGACGGCACGCTCTGGCAACGCGCTGAGCCGACTGTGCTTGTCACCATCGGCAATAGCCGGCGCACTGGCGGCGGCTTCTATCTGACGCCGCATGCGTTGATGGACGACGGGCTGTTCGACGTGGGCATTGCCGCAAACATGTCGACGGTGCGGCTGCTGACGCTGTTGCCGCGAGCGTTGATGGGCCGGCACACCGGCGATCCGAACATCACGATGCTGCGATCGCGTCGCATTCAGATCGCCTGCCCGGAAGGTCTCCCTGTCCAACTGGACGGTGAGGTAATTGCGGAGCAGGCCGGCGAGATCGATGTTGTTGTCCAGCCGGGACGTCTGCAACTGCTTTTGCCTCAACTGTGACAAAAGGTCATCGCTTCAGCATTCCGGGATCGGGCCGGAGCATATCGTCAGGATGAGATCGTGTGTGGCCCGATCCCGGAATGGCAGCAGGTAGGATTCAGAGGCGATCATCCCTGGGGCGCTCAGTTTGACCATTGTTCCTTGCGTCAAATCTGTGCTACTATTGGCGACAGGTCAGAGAAATCTCATGAATTTGATTAACCAGATGGAGTATGGCGATGAAGAAACTATTCCGGTTTATTGTGTTTGCGGCTGTGGTCGCCGGCGTCGCTTACGTAGTGAAGACGTTGCTGGCGCCGTCCGAGAGTGATTTGGGTTCCCGCACGGGCGTGTTGCCGTCGGAGCCGGTGGGATCGTTGGATGAAGCGCCGTTGGGCGGCGAAGTCAGCGAGGAACTGCTCAAGATCCTGGTCTGTCCAGAGGATAAGGGTCCGCTTGAATTGGTGGATGACGGGCGATTCTTGCTGAATCCGCGCAATGGCTACAAGTATCCCATTCGCAATGGCATTCCGGTCATGTTGATCGAAGAGGGCAAAAAGTACCAGGATGCGAGCGCGGTCAGCACCGCTGACCAGAGCGAGAGCGAAGAAGAAGCGGCGTAGTGTTGTCGTGTCCGGCCTGATTTTCAGTGGCTCACTGACCGGAGAAATCGAAGTCGAAGACGGCTCGATTTCTCCGGTCTTTGCTTAAGGCAGACAATCCATTTGATGCCCTTGAATATTTGATTGAAGCGCAGAAATCGCGTACACTAGCCACGATTCCGTCTCAAAATCGATCAACACCCATCCGATGGGTAGAGGGTGCCGAACTCTCTCTGTCCAGGATTCGAACAGTGGGCGGGTTTCCTCCAGCAGATCAAAATTATCCTAGTTTTATGAACCTCACAAGCAGTCTATCACTATGAATCGACCACAAGTTATCGGTCAACCCACTTCACAGAAACATTTTAAGCGCGGGTTGAACATCATTGCCGACCTGCTGGCGCCGACGCTGGGACCGACCGGCGGTTTTGTCGTCAGCGAGACCGAGCGTTCCACCAAGTACGAATATTTGAGTGACTCTTCGGTGGTCGTGCGTCGCGTCATCAGCCTGGGACGCCCTGAGCTCGACGTGGGCGCGATGGTCATGCGTAATATCATCTGGCGCATCGGCCAGCGGGCCGGCGACGGCGGGGCCACCACGGCGGTCCTCACACGGGCGATTTACAATGAGGGAGCGCGCCTGTTGGCCAGCGGCGTCAACGCCATGCAACTGACGCGCGGCCTCAACCAAGCCTCCGAGTTGGCGCTTGAGGCGTTGCAGGCCCAGACCCGCCCCGTGCAGAGCGAAGATGAACTGGCGGCGGTGGCCCGCACCATCACCAATGACGACGCACTCTCGGCTGTGATGGGCGAGATGAGCTATCTGCTCGGTGAAGACGCCCACATCATCATCGAAAAATATGTGGCTCCCTATCTTGAACGTCGCTATATTGCCGGCGCGCATTACAAGGCCGAGATCAGCAGCATGTACTTCTACACCGACACCGTACGCAAGACCTCGGTGTTGGCTGCGCCGGCTCTGGCCTTGGTCGATGAGTCATTGAGCCAGGCCGACCAGGTGCTTCCGCTGATGGAGGCTGCCATTGCCAAGGGTAGCAAGGCGCTGGTGATCATTGCCAAAAATGTGACCGGCGAGGCGCTCAACCTACTCGTGACCAACAACCAAGCGCCCAAAGAGAAGAAAAAGCTCGATATTCTGGCTGTCAAGCTCTCGGTCGTCGGCGATGAACTGCGCTTTGCCAAGCAGGACTTGGCTTTGATGACCGGCGCCACATTGCTGGGCGCTGAAGGCACTCGCGGCCTAGGGCATGTGCAGCCCGACGATCTGGGCAACGCCATCCGTATCGAGTTCAGCAGCAAAGCGTTGGTCGTCCTGCCGCCGGATGATCGGCGACCTGCTATTCAGCATGAAGTGACAAAGCTTCGCGCCTATCTCAATTCGCTGCCCATGGACGACGACGATCGTCCAAAGGTGATCAAGCGACTTTCTACGCTGGCAGGCGGTATTGGTGAGTTGAAGATCGGGGCCTTGACACGGTCGGAACGCGCGCATCGCCAAAGCCAGGCCGAGCGTGCGTTCAAGGTGCTCTCCGCTGCGCAGCGCAATGGCGTCGTCGCCGGCGGCGGCGCTGCATTTGTCCACTGCGCCCAAGCACTGCGTGATGTCGCCGCCGGCGGTAACCATAGCGACGACACCATCATCGGCATCAACCTGCTGGCCAACGCACTCTCCAAGCCATTGGAGCAGATCGTGGTCAATACGGGCGTCCATTCGCCGTCGGTGATCGTGAACCGTGTCGAAGAAGCGGGCGTTCCGGCCACCTATGATGCCCTGACCGGCAAGACTGTCGATGCCTTCGAGTCCGGTATCCTCGATGTGACCGACGTGGTCGCGCTGGTCTTGAAGACGGCAGTCAGCGGAGCCATGATGGTGCTCTCTACCGACACCATTGTCTATCACAAAAATCCTGAACAGGTACTCACGACCTAAAATCCTATGCCTATCATTCTCTCACTCAGTTACAACGACAATCGACTCTGGGCTGCAGGACCTGAGGGCCTCTTCTACGTTGTGGAAAATGGCGACGGCAGCGGCGCAACATGCGAGTTGCAGGCTGTGCCCCAGCCCCAGACAGAGCTTGCCTGTTGTGCCGCTGCCGACGATCAGTTGCTGGTCGGCGGCTCGCCCCACGGTGTGGCCTTCTCGCCCGACGAGGGCGCCTATTGGCAAGCATCGTGGATGGACGGCGTGGCTGGACCGGTGATGTGCATCGCTCCGGATCCGGCTGTTTCCCGAAGCGGCGTACTGGTTGCCGGCAGCGCCGAGGGCGGCGTGCTGCGCACCCGCAACCGGGGCCAGAGCTGGTCAGTCTGCAACTACGGCTTGCAGGACTACGCATTGCTGACCGTTGCCTGGGCGCCGGTTGCACCGGTCTCGAAGTGGCCCCGATGGGAAGTCGTCTTCGCCGGAACCGAAACCGGCATCTACCGCTCGCCCAATGGCGGGCTGGGGTGGCGTCGAGCCGAAGGGATCGACTCGGTGGTGCAGGTCATCGCTGTGTCGCCAGATTTTCACGAGGATGGACTGGTGCTGGCCGGGACGGAAGATGCCGGCCTCTGGCGTTCGACCGATGGCGGCCGCACATTTGACCAGGTCGCCGACGCGCCGGAACGTGTTGACGCCCTGACGGCCACGTCCGACGGCTGGCTGTTGAGCGATGACCAGATGCTCTGGCGCTCAAGCGACGGGCTTTCCTGGGAGAGCGTGCCCGGCAGCCAACCGGCATTGATTCTGCTTGACACACCCGATGGAACCTGGGCCGGCGGTGAAAACGGCGTCATCAAACTCAACTAATCGAAATCGCACAACCAACCGGCGCCCCTGAAGCGCCGGTTTTATCTATGTACTGATTTCCCAATCGAAAGGTAGCAGATCATGGCCGAGGCACTGTCCGAAAAGGTCTCAAAACAGGAGTTGCTTGAGCGAGCCAACCAAATCCACGAGCAGATTCGTACCTGGCGCCGCACCATCCACCGGTATCCCGAGCTGACTTTCGACGAGCATCGGACCGGCGCATTGGTCAACGCGGCGCTGGGCGATCTGGATATTGAGACCGAGACCGAGGTCGCCAAGACCGGCGTGGTCGGCCACATTCGGGGCGGCGACGGGCCGACCGTCGGCCTGCGTGCCGATATGGACGCCCTGCCCATCGATGAGATCAACGGCAGTGAATTTGACAGCACGCGTCCCGGCATCATGCACGCCTGCGGCCACGATTCTCACACGGCCATGTTGCTGGGCGCTGCCACCATCCTCAAGGGGCTGGCCGATCAGGGGCGACTGCCCGGCAATGTGCGCCTACTCTTCCAGCCCAGCGAAGAAGCCCAGGACGACGAGGGCAAGTCGGGGGCCATGCGCATGGTCGAGGAAGGCGCGCTGGATGGCCTCGACGCTGTCTTTGGACTTCATGTCGATCCGACCAACGATGTCGGCTATGTGGCCACTCGGCCGGGACCGATGTTGGCGGCCGCAGATCGGTTCACGCTGACCATTCAAGGTTCCGGCGGCCACGCTGCTCGCCCACAGGGCGCGGTCGATCCGATTGCGCTGGCCGGTATCTTCATCACAAGCGTGCAGCAGATCGTCAGCCGCCGGCTGGATCCGTTGGATCCGGGCGTCATTACCATCGGCACGGTCCATGGCGGCACAGTCAACAACGTGATCCCGGATTCCGTCGAACTGACCGGGACCATTCGCACGTTTTCGCCGGAGGCGCGTGTACTGCTTCAGGAAGAATTGCGCAAGGTCTGTGCCGTTGTCGAACCGTTCGGCGGCAGTTTTGATCTGACCATCTACCCCGGCTATCCGGCGACCGTCAACTCGCCGGAAGCGACAGATATCATGTTTGCCGCGACCCAGGAGTTGCTGGGCGAGGACAAAGTGCTCGAAGGCGTGCAGGTGATGGGCGCTGAGGATTTCAGCTACATGGCCCAGGCCGCTCCTGGCTGCTTTCTGCGTCTGGGCGTGCACAGCCCGGATTGGGGTGACGACTACTTCCTGTTGCACCGCGCCGATTTTAAGATGGACGAAGACGCCCTGCCCATCGGTTCTGCGGCGTTGGCTGCGGCGGCCATCGAATGGATGGAGACCCATCAGTAGATCCATGCGTGAAGTGAGAAAATCGCGTGTACTTGGCATATGCTTGACGTTGATCCTGGCGATCCTTCTGGCCGGATGCGACAGCCAACCCGACGTGCAGCCGTTCACCTACAATGAGCCTCCGTGGACGGCCGGCGAAGTGGCGCTCTACACGATCTCTGAAAAAGGGGACGAGGCTGTCGGCACCGTCCGCTTCGATATGATCGCGGGCGGGCGGACTGTCGAACCTGAAGATCTGGACCATCCGCCGCGAGACTGTGACGCCAGATGGCACTGAGCTCGTTGTCGTCGAAGCCACCAATAGCGGGCTTCAACCCAGGGCTTCGACCCTCATTCGCACCCATGAAGGGAGCAATGAGGGAGAAGGCAATGAGATGGTCTTCACCGAGTACAATCAGGGCCAGGTCGACATGCGCTTGACGGCCGCGAACAACAATACAACCCCCCGTCGGGCGAGCATTCCTAGCGACGCCCGTGATCAGCGCACCATTCTGCAACTGGCACGCTTGCTCCCCCTCGACGACGGGTATGCGACCCGATTCAACAGCTATCTGCCGGTCGCCGATCAACGAGATCGCGTGACGTTGAGCGTGGTGGGTCGTGAAGAAGTGGATGTACCGGCAGGTATCTACGACACCTGGCACATCGAGCTTGAGGGCGACAGCCGGCAGACAGAAGCTTGGATCGGTGTAGAACCGCCCTTTCCACTGGTCAAGTATCGAGAAGGCGGTTCCGGGGCCGTTTTCGAACTGCTGGAATATACACCGGGCCAACAAGACTGAATCCCGCGTTCTATTGGATTGCTGGCGCAAGCCTCTTGGCAAAACACGTGGAACCCGCTAGGCTTCTTCCTTCGTCTACAACATCAGGTGAGTTCGGTGTCGAAATAGCTCCATACATCCCTGTGCCTTCAGCCTCTGCCGAATCAAGGAGTCTCAGCGTGAAGATCGATAAATTCACCGCAGTCATCATCGGTATTGTGCTATTGCTGCTCATTGCCGCGGTTGTCACGGTCAATTTGAGCGGCAACGGCGAGCCCGCCGGCGAAACCTACCTGACTGAGGACGCGCCGGGCACGCCTGTTCACAATGCGTTTGTCGCTCTGCAGAAAGGAGACCTGTTCACCGCGCGTGAGCAGTATTCGGCGCGTGTTCTCGATGAGGAGAGTCCCGACTACGCCTATGGTCCTCTGAGCGGAACCGGCACATACGAAACCGCGGATTCTACGCGGCGGCTGCGCATCCTATCGGTTGAGATCGACGACACGAATCCAGACCAGGCCTTGGTCACTTTTGTGCAAGACACCTATCGCAGCGACGGCCCGTTCGGGACCGGCTCATCATGGAGCAATCAGCGCACGGTGGAAGTTGTACGCGAGGACGGCGTCTGGAAACTCAATACGCCTGAGTTCTTCTATTGATCTGGGCGTGTTTGGGAGGAGAACGGCAATGACCACAGCCGAACGTATCACGTCAGAGCGTGAGTCATCGCGTCTGGCGCTGATCCGTCGTCTCTATTTCTATGCGGTGATACTGGCGAGCCTGATCGCCGGGCTGATCGCCTTCGATCGGTTGCTGGATGTGCTGAGTGAGGTGTGGCTCGGCAGCGGCGTTGGGCTAAACAGCGATGTCTGGGTGCGCAACGCCATCGCCGGCAGCGCCGGTGTGCTGGTGGTTGCCACACCGATCTTTCTCATTCACTGGGGCTATGTTCAGCGCCGGCTCGACTCGACCGACGAGCGACAAGCCGGTCTACGCAAGTTTACGATCTACCTGGCATCGGCAATTTGCGCCGGTTATGCCCTCTACGGCGGCTACGAATTGCTGCGCGATGTGGCATTTCTGGCCTTCGGCGGCGCGCTGTCCGCCATCACAATCTGGCCGGATGACTGGCTTCACCTGGCATTGATGGCCTTGGCCGCTGCTGCACTACAGATCTATTTCCATCAGATCCTGCTGAGCGACGGCGACTATGGCTTTGAGGTCGGCATTGCCGGGGCCTGGCGCCGTCTCTATCAGACTGTCATTGGTCTCATCGGCTTGGTGATGGTGATTGTGGGTAGCGCACGCCTGCTCGAAGTGCTCTTCAACGTGCTGATCGACCTGCTGAACCCGAGCGTCGGCGGCCAATGGTGGCGTGTCCAGTTGAGCGACGGCGTCACCATCTTGTTGATCGGCGCGCTGTTGATGCGCGTCACATGGCTGCGCTGGCAGTCGATCATTGCCGCCAATCCAGCCGAGGGCAAGACGGGGCTGCGCCGGTTCTATCTCTATGCCGGGGTGGTGATCAGCGCGCTGACCACATTGACGCCGGCCACGCTGCTGCTTCGGGAAGCGCTGCTGATTCTGTTGGGTGAAGGCACGGGTTCGTTGGTCACGCTGCTGACTGATTTGACGACGCCGCTGGCCTATATTCCAATCGGTTTTGTGATGTGGCGCCGGCATTGGCGCAACCTCAACCACGAGGTCGTTGCGGTTGGCGACAGCGCCGAGAGTGTCATGGTGCGCCGGGTCTATTTCTATCTTCTGGCCGCGATTTCGCTGGGTCTCGTCTGGTATGGGGCCGCAGAGACGACCACTTCACTGATTGACTGGCTCTTCGGACCCCAAGGGCTGGCCGAGGACCATGCCATCTGGATCGTGCCCTTGGCAACTGGCCTCAGCCTGCTGGCCGTGGGCGCGCCGGTCTGGGCTTATCATTGGCGTGCTGTGCAATCCGTGGCCGTTCAGGACGATGCCGCGGGCGCGGATGAGCGGAGTTCGGGACCGCGACGCGCCTATCTCTACGGCGTGGCACTGGCAAGTGCGCTCTACGTGCTCTACTATCTGACCCAGGTCGTCTATCGTCTCTTTCTCTGGATTCTCGGCGACCCCATGGCCGACATCCTGTCGCTGGAGACAGCCGCCGATATTGCGCGCAGCGGCATTGCCGCCGTTGTGTGGATCTACCATGTCATGGCGATTCGCAGAGACGGGCAGATGACGCCGCCGGTCAGTCAGCCGGCAGCGACTGCGCAGACGTGGTCGCAGGACGAGACACGCCAGGCGTTGGTCGAGAAGATCGCTCGGTTGGAGCAGGAACTGGCGCTTGCCAAGACCGCGCTACAAGAACTGGATCAGACACCTACATCCCCACATTGACGCCCCAAACATAGACCAAACGCCCCCCATTCCATCCGCTGGCGACAACCAGCGCCATGCCCAGAATCAACAGGCCTGTGATCCACCAGCGAGCCGACCGATCATCAAGCAGATCGGCGTAATCTGCATCGGCCCGCGCTCGCTGCTGCCTGGCCTTGGCCGAGTTGAAGATCCAACGGCGATAGAGCAACCCCCCATAGACAACCAGCAGCGCCAGTCCTGTGCCGATATGCCAGTTGAGGATGCTCTGATAGGGCGCGTCCGGCGGGAGGTTGCGTTGGTCGAAGAGGCCGCTGAGCACAGCCGCCAGCGTGGCCAGCCAGCCGATCAGCAGCGGCCACCAAGTGAGGGATCGCAGCGTCTCAGTTGGACGCCAGTAGAGATAGAGGAGACCGGCCACGCTGCCGAAGATCGACAGCGCGATGGGGAAGTGGACGAGAGCCGGGTGAAGATGGACGTTGATCAAACTGACCTCGCTATGGCTAGAGTACGCTCGGATCGTGGACCCTATTGTATCAGATAGATTCCGTCCATCAACTCTTGGTCCAGCGTTGAAAAGATGGTCAGTTTACCCTGGAACCGTGTGCCCAAGCCGGCGAGCTTTGACGTCTCTTGCCGGCCTGGGTATGATGGGGGCGCTGTGGCATCCGCCGGCAATCGGTCATCGCCGGCGGATGCTGTTTTCATCGCCGTCAGTACCTATAGGAAGGGGCCATCGTGCAAGAGCCGCTGCACCCGCCGAACCATCGAATAGATGAGTTCACTGCAAGAACCACGAATTTCACAGATTACACGAATTTTTTCAGCGGTGCAATTGGTGAAATTCGTGTCATTCGTGGATTTTGCAGCAGAGTAATAGATGCCATTGCCCGGATTCGAGGCGGGACGATGGTCTTTCTGCTTCTCCTCTCCGTTCTACTTCTGACCGCGTGCGGTCAAGAGGACGCTGACCCGCCATCAACAGGGCAAGCGACCGCTCAAGTGGCTGGAACGGCAACCGAACCTTCCGGAGACCCGCTGGCCACACTGCTGGCGGCGACAGTGCCTGCAAGCGCCGTGCCTGCAACAACCATGACCACACCTGCAACCACCACACCTGCAACCACCACACCTGCAACCACCACACCTGCCGTAACCAGGCAGCCTGTCAATGAACCAAACGTCATCGCCGTAGGTGAATCGATCACCGATTCAGTTGACACTGACGCCTTGATCCTCGTGCCGACCCAAACGCCTGAGCCCACGCCGATCCCCATGGGACGAGTGCTGGCTGCACTGGTCAACGTGCGCAGCGCCCCGGCGCTGGGTGCGGGCATTGTCGGCACGTTGGACGGCGGAGAGCGCTTGCAGGTCGTCAGCCGCTCAGCCGATGGCGCATGGCTGCGCGTCTGTTGCGCGACCAGCGGGGATGGCCCTAGCGACGGGGATTCCGACGGCGAAGCGTGGATTGCCGCCGAGTATCTTGAGATCGAGCAGGCGGTTGCCGGGTCGCAGAACTCGACGAACGGAGCGATGAACACAGTCCAGGACCCGTCCAATTTGGCATCAGATCAAGGACTGGTGAACGCTGATCTGATCAATCTGCGATCCGGTCCGGGGACGATCTATCCCACGGTCGGCCAAGTGACCAAAGGGCAGATTCTGGATCTTCTGGGTCGCAACAAGACGGACGATTGGCTGCAGATCGGCTCGGCCGGCGAGCGTGAAGCGGCCTGGATCAGCGCCGAATTTGTCACACTGGCATCTGACGCGGGCATCGGTGATCTGGCCGCTGTGGAAGCGCCGCCGACGCCAGAGGTGCGACAAGCCGTCGGCGGCGCGGCCGTGGCCCAGGCAGCGCCATCGGCGGCCGGCTTGCCCGGAGACGGCGGCTTTGGATCGGGCGGCGGTGTCAACCCATTGACCGGGTTGCCGCTGAACGGCGTGGGCCAGGGCGTGCGGCCGATTATCGTCTGCATCAACAATGACTACGCTGCGCGGCCCCAGTACGGAACCAGCCAGGCCGATGTGATGTACGAATACATCATGGAAGGTTTTGGCATCACGCGCTTCAGCGGCATCTTTCTGGGCGAATCATCCGAGCAGATCGGGCCGGTGCGCAGCGCACGTCTGATCAACTACTACCTTGGCGCGCTCTACAATGCAGGGTTGGCCTGTTCCGGGGCCAGCGACGGCGTGCGCTATCTGCTCAAGCACCAGGCTCCCTTCCCGTATATGGATGTGGATCTGGACGATCCGTCCAATGCCCGCTACTCCGTCAGCCTGGGGCAGGACTATCGCACGCGGTTGCGCACCAGCGTCGCCAAGCTCCGACGCTGGCTGGCCGACTGGGGCGTCGAGGAACCGGCGCGGCTGCGCGGCTTCACCTTTGGCGGCGCTCCCGGCGGGGGCGTGCCGGCAACCAATATCGCCATTCCCTATCCGTCGGCCACCGGCAGCCAGGCCGCCTTTGCCTACGATGCGGGTCGGGGCATTTACCTGCGATCGATGGGCGGTGCTCCTCACCTCGACGGCAATACAGGCGCTCAGATTGGCGTCGAAAATGTGGTGGTCCAATATGTGCCCCACGAAGCGACCGATATCGTCGAGGACTCTCTGGGCAGTCGGAGCATCCGCTTGAACCTCTTCGGCCAGGGGCGCGCGGTCGTCTTCAGAGACGGCAATGCCTATGCCGGTACGTGGCGCAGCGACAGCCGGGGCGATACGCCGCGCTTCTACACTGACGATGGCGCTGAAGTGCCGCTCAAGCCGGGCAAGACCTGGATCAGCGTCGTACCCAGAGACTACGCGGTGAGCTATCAGTGATCAGTAGTTCATGATTTAGTGGAAAGCGAGATTCCTTCGATTGCACTCAGGACATGCCTTCGCTGGTCACTTGCAAAAATGAAGGGTCCGGGAATACCCGCTCAGAATGACAAATCGTGAAGTACTGGTGATTTGACCGGTAACTCAAATATCCAGGTAGTATGTGGTGTAGTGCTGCCGCTGTTCTGCGCCCATCTGCGTAAGAAAGGCGGCCGCGTCGCTACCGTCAACAAGGGGACCGGCATTGAGATGACGCCAGCCGTTTTCGTGGCCGATTGCCTGAGCATGTTGCCAGAGCTGCCGGCCAATGCCTTTTCTCCGCCAATGCTCAACCACGCCGCAGTAGAGCACATTGCCTGCCTTGGCTGGGCGTTCTTGCGCCCAAGCCAGCCATCCGCGCCAGAGTGGATTGCGACCGCCATTGGCGCGGCGGATGCGGTCGGACAGGTCAGGCTGTAGCATGATGAACCCCACCGGCTCCTGGTTGACAGTCGCCAGCCACGTCTCGACCGGCCAAGCCATGGCCCATGCCAGCAAGAATTCCGCTTCAGACTCGATCAGGGATCGGCAGATCTCCTTGTCTCGTGAATCCGGCCTGAAAGATCGGGAACAGATCGTCGATAAGTCGCCTCGGCTGAATGCGGGAGAGAACTGCCGATCCATGGACGGTGGACGTCGGCGCTCCCGATAGTATCTGTTGGTAGAGGCGACTTCGGTAGAGGGGACGCATGGCTGTGTTCATCAGCTCCGCCACATAGGGCGGATTGTAAGGCGTGCCCATCGGCGGCGTGACGTGAAAATAGTCGCACAACACGCCGGCTGACAGATGGGGCGAGTAGTCAACAGGGCCGATGATGCGTCGACAGCCTCTCTTCCACAGTTCTTCCATGAAAATCGACAGTGTATGGTCCAGCACCTCGCTGTCATTGATGAAGCGGAATCCGGCGAGATAGGCCGTGCGCTCGCTGTGGCGCGGGTCGATGAGCAGGGTCGTTGCCGCCACAGGCTCCTCGAAGATGGCCCCGGCAATGCCGCCGGAGAAGCTGCTGTTGCTGCCGGGTGAGGTGGTCACCTGCTGGCGGGGGCGGCGAAGTGCATCCAGATGGAGCCGAATCGGCGAGGCTCTGTCGATGAAGTCGAACTGACCATGTTGAACCGTTCGTGTGAACAGCTCATGATCGGGCGGTGTCCAGCGCGGGTCATCCGAATAGATCTTCCACCAACTGCGGACAAAGGTGCGTCGGGACCATCTGTTGTCGGCTATGTGTGTGCTATAGTTGAAGAACATGAAGATCACCTGCCTCAATTGCCGGTGTCACGAGACCGAGCTGACTCTTTGTTTAACCCGCAACATATTTTGCAGACCGAAGAGACTTTTCGAGTCGCTTTTAACCATATTGTGGATAACTCCGTTGATAAGTCAGTGCCGCCTGTGGAGATTCCCGCTTTGTCCCTGTTGACAATTTTCGCAGATGATCGGAACTAATTTTGCATGACAAATTCCAACCTTAAAGATCTGATGCCACAGAAAATTGCTCAACTTGGTATTTGGTACAGGCCATTCGATCCCTGCCTACATCTTGCGTAGCACAAATGTTCAACGCCTGTGGGTTGACAATAACTCGATGAAAATGGCAGCGCCAAGGGCCTTTTGACGTTGGCTCTTTGATGCTCCGTCTGTTACAATGGCTGATACAGATTTGCTGAGGCTGTTCCCTATCTCGGATCATATAAATGCTGTCGCCCGACAGCATTGTGGCGAATTTCAGCGCTTTCGATTCATCCAGTGTACTGCCCCTGGCAGTCCGGGATCAAACATCCTGGAAGGCTATTCACAGCAACTCAATATGTTTTTGACATGCACCCACGGGATGGCGCTCTTGCTTCTGTGTGGGTGGTTCCTATGGTCACAGTTCCGGTTGTCATTATTAGTTATTTCGGAAATCCAACGTGGCATACGCCGCTAAACTCTTTCTCATTGCACCCCCGGCGCCAGGTTTTATGACTTGACGCCCCATTGTACCAACGAGAAACGGAGGACACATTTGAAGCCCTATTCGGATGGGTCGCACGCAACGCATAGAAATTCGTTGAGCAATTATCGTCCAAAGAACCAAAATCGAAACACGGAGAGAGCGCAATACACAACCAAAGATGGAGGTGACCAGGCGCCGGAGAAAACCAGTCGAAAAATTGATCGGACGGACAACCGCCTGCGGCGATCCTATCAGATCGATACCGATAAGGTCGGTGACGACGAGTCCTTTGAGGACAAGGCGCTGGTCGATGGTTCAGAAAAAAGCCGTAACGATCAACCGATATCGTCGCAATCGCTTTCCGGCGCACCGAGGAGCGAGCCTTCTATGTTGCCGACAGCGGCAGCGGATCTCGAAGATGGATGCGAGCGATTTGATGCGGATGCGGCCTGGAAAGCAACACTCAGTGAACTGGCGTTGCGCGTCCAAGCATCGAGCTATGATACCTGGATCCGTGATGCGCAGTTGATCGGCTATGAAGACGGCGAGTTTATTGTCGGCCTACCCAACGCCTATGTGTGCGATTGGGTGGAAAATCGCCTGCGCACGCCGATCAAACGCACGCTGCGCAGCATCGTCGGGCGTGAGATTCAGATCACGTTTCGTGTCAACACATCACCTGCACGGGATGCCGATGAGCTTTTCCAGATGCCTCTTTATGATACGTCGTATCTTGAGACCGACGGACAGGAAGAGCGGAAAGAGCAAGTGGAAGGCAGAGGCGTCCAACACGAACAGAGTCGCCGGCCGGCATCCGATGACGCCGAAACTTCCGCCGGCGACGAGGAGAGAAGGGGCCGTATTTTGGAGCAGAAGCCGGCCCTACGGAGACCTTCGCTTGAGATGGAGTCCAGGGACGATTATTCGAACCAGTTGAATGGCAATCATACGTTTGACTCGTTTGTGGTCGGCAATCACAATCGATTGGCCCATGCCGCGGCTGAGGCAGTCGCAAATCAACCGGGACGGCAATTCAATCCTCTCTTTCTCTATGGCGGCGTGGGGCTGGGCAAAACACACCTCTTGCATGCAATCGGCAACAGGGCGCAGCAGAACGGATATCGGACGCTCTATTGTTCGTCGGAACAGTTTACCAATGATCTGATCAGTGCAATCCGCAGCCAAAGCACGGAAGCATTCCGTAACAAGTACCGGCGGGTCGACATTCTGCTCATCGATGATATTCAGTTCATCGGCGGCAAGGAGAGCACGCAGGAAGAATTTTTTCACACCTTCAATCACCTGCAGTCCAGCGGCGCCCAGGTGATTCTGAGCAGCGACCGTCCGCCCAAGGCGCTTGGCGACATTGGAAGAACGCCTGCGCAGTCGATTTGAGGGCGGGTTGCAGACTGATATTGCCCAGCCTGACTTTGAGACCCGTGTGGCGATCTTGCAGACCAAGGCCAAGAAGCTCGGCATACCTGTTCCTCAGGATGTGCTGATGTTGGTGGCTGAACGGGTAGACAGCAACATCCGTGAATTGGAAGGCGCATTGAATCAACTCTTTATGCAGTCGCAGCTCTCCAACTGCCAGTTGAATCTGTCTCTGGCCATGACTGTGTTGGACAATCTGGCGCCAAGCCGGACGCCTTGTACGCCGGGAACGCTCATTCGCATCGTTGCCGAATACTATGGATTGACCGAAGTGGACATCGTGGGACGTCGGCGCACCAAGGGGATCGCCAGTGCACGACAGGTCGCCATGTATCTGTTACGCGAGGAGAACTGTCTGTCCCTGCCCGCAATCGGCGAGCATGTGGGTGGTCGAGATCATACCACGGTTCGTTACGGTGTGGAGCAGGTGACCCGAAAGATGGCAGAAGATGATGCATTGCACCAGGCCGTCGCCCAACTACGTGAGCGCATCTATACGCCCTATATCGGCTGAACAGCCGGCACAGGCGAACCCTGGGGACATCATTCGGAGTCGTTTCGACTCATTTCGTTCGTAAAAAGAAAAGGCGACCCAATCGGGCTTCTCCGTCATCAGGAAGGGCAATCTGACGATGATAGAGAAGCCCTGATATTTTGATCTGCTTTTGCAATATTGTCATAAGTCAAGTACACTATAGCCGCATGCTACAGCAACATGAATATGCAGAATAAGCTAAGCATTTCTCGCAGTTGTACGCTGGTTCTTGGCGGTAATTCGGCCTTTGAGGTGAATTTCATGCCTCAGGGGCTTTGTCCTGTTTTTGGGAGTACGGCATGGCGACTGATGGCCGTCAGAAGGCGCTGGAAACAACCTTAACCGGATTGAACAAACGCTTTGGCGACGGTGTGGTGATGAAATTGGGTGACGCTACACGGCTCAACGTTGAGGCCATTCCGACCGGCAGTCTTAGTCTGGACATCGCCTTGGGTGTCGGCGGCATTCCAAAGGGTCGAATCACCGAAATCTATGGCCCGGAAAGTTCCGGCAAGACGACGCTCTGCCTGCATCTGATTGCAGAGGCCCAGAGAGTGGGCGGTATATGTGGATTTGTCGATGTCGAGAACGCGTTAGATCCCAAATATGCCAGACAGATCGGCGTGGATGTCAACGGCCTCTACGTCAGCCAACCGGACACGGGTGAGCAGGCGCTGGAGATCACTGAGGCCCTGTTGCGATCTGGGGCGATGGATGTGCTGGTCGTAGACAGCGTCGCTGCCCTGGTTCCACGAGCCGAGATCGAAGGCGAGATGGGCGACAGCCATATGGGGCTGCAAGCACGCCTCATGAGCCAAGCACTGCGCAAGCTGACCGGCGTCGTCAAGTCCAGCGGGGCCTGTCTGATTTTCACGAACCAGCTACGGCAAAAAATAGGCGTCATGTTTGGTAATCCGGAGACCACCACTGGTGGTATGGCACTCAAGTTCTATTCGAGCGTCCGTCTTGATATCCGCCGTATCCAGGCGATAAAGGCGGGCGGCGATGTAGTAGGCAATCGTACACGGGTGACTGTGAAGAAGAATAAGGTCGCCCCGCCCTTCAAGATTGCTGAATTCGACATCATGTACAATGAAGGCATCAGCACGCTTGGCGACCTTCTTGATCTGGGTGTGGAATACGACATCATCGACAAACGAGGCGCGTACTATCGCTACAACGACGAGTTGATCGGTCAGGGACGAGAGTCAAGCAAGCTGGCATTACGCGAGAACTTCGTTCTGGCCGGGACGCTTGACAACCTGGTGCGCGAACGAGCTGGATTGCCTGAGCGGCAGACCCCTCTTGTCGTGTCGAATGGCGATAATGCTGATGCGGCTGAGGATAGAGTCACGACTACTGCATAGTCATCGTTGTATTGGTTTCAGACGATTTACATGCTCATTCCGTCAATACGAATCATCAAGCGAGAAGCTGATGTGATCCGGTTGATTGGGTGGAGGATGAGTGGACTGAGCTTTGTCCGCCAGGGAAGATCCGGTGGGTTCAGTCCATAGAGTTGATGAATGTCAACTTCGCTTGTCTGGCGCTGTAGCATGGTCTACAGTGTCTTTTTTTATTTCGGACTAATCTGTTCAAACATGTACATGGGTAACCCGTACATGCTGAAAACATAACGATATATCAACTATCCCATGAGGGTCTGACATGACAATGAGTATACCACTGGCGATCGTTCTGATCATCCTGTTTGGTCTGGTATTTGCAGGGATCGCCGGTTTTGTGGCCTACAACAAAGGTCGCACCGCCGGCAAGGAAGCGGAACAACAACGCCAAAACGAGATGAGAATGGGGGCCGAGGAACAGGCTGCACATATCATTGCTACGGCTGAAACCAAAGCAAAGCAGATGCAGTTGTCGGCCCAAGAGGAAGAAGTAAAACGTCGTAAAGAGATGGATGCTGAGCAGGATCGTCGGCGCCAGGATGTCACACGGATTGAGGAACGTCTGCAAAGCCGTTTGGACGCGGCAGATCGTCGTTTGGAGCAGATTGAGAACCGAGATCGGAACCTGAACCAACGCACCAGCACGCTGGACAAGCGGGAGAACCAACTCAACGAGATCGAACAGACTTGGCAGGAAGAGTTGCAGCGCGTCGCCCAAATGACCACGGACGAGGCTCGTGAGGTTCTGTTGGCCCGGGTCGAGGCTACAGCACGCAACGAAATGTCGCGCACCGTTCGCGAGATCGAAGCCGAGGCCGTCGAGGAGGCCGATCGCCGAGCACGGGAAGTGATTGCCCTGGCCATTGAGCGCATCGCCAGCGATCATGTCTCCGAGTACGCTGTGAGTAGCGTCTCCTTGCCTTCAGACGAGATGAAGGGCCGGATTATTGGCCGCCAGGGCCGCAATATTCGGGCCATTGAGCAGGCTGTCGGCGTCGACCTGGTTGTGGATGATACGCCCGAGGCGATTATCATCAGCAGCTATGACCCTGTACGGCGCGAGATCGCGCGTATGGCCCTGAGCAAACTTGTCGCCGACGGTCGCATTCATCCAGCCCGCATCGAGAAGGAAGTGGAGAAGGCCACGCAGGAGATTGACCAGGTCATCGAAGAGGCCGGAGAACAGGCCATGATCGAGACCAATACCCAGGGCCTCCATCGCGAGATTCGTCGTCTCCTGGGGCGTCTCAAGTTCCGTACCAGCTACGGTCAGAATCAGCTCGATCACGCCAAAGAGACTGCGCACATTGCCGCCATCATGGCGGCCGAACTGCATGCCAACGTCAAGCTGGCGCGCCTGGGCGGACTTCTGCACGACCTCGGCAAGGCGGTCAGCCACGAGATCGATGGCCCTCACGCTGTTGTCGGGGCCGAGATTGCCAAACGATATGGCATCAGCGATGCTGCCGTCAACTGTATTGCCAGCCACCACGGCGAGGTCGAGCCGCTTTCGGTCGAGGCGGTGATTGTGGCTGCCGCCGACGCCATAAGCGGCGCACGGCCCGGCGCCCGTCGTGAAAGCCTGGAGACCTACATCAAGCGCGTGACCGAACTGGAAGACATCGGCAACAGCTTCGACGGCGTCAGCCAGACGTTCGCCATCCAGGCCGGTCGTGAAATTCGCGTGATCGTCCGTCCTGAAACCATCGACGACATGGCGGCCATCGACCTCAGCAAGAACATCGCCAAGAAGATCGAGGATAACTTGCAGTACCCCGGCCAGATCCGGGTCACGGTCGTGCGTGAGACTCGCTCGGTTGACTATGCCAAGTAGTCGTTCCTGAAGTCCAACTTCGTTCAATAGAGAAGACACAACAGGCCGGATCGCAACGTGCGATCCGGCTTTTTCTTGCCGCGCATTCAGGGCGACAATATCCGCTCAGCTATCTTTGATCTGAGCGTTCTCTGCCGCTCGCAGACAGAGATCCGCATCTGTTCGAAGGGATCATCCCGGCAGTTTTCAACTTGGGCGTATCCAATTCATGCCCATTTGCGTCGTTATAGATAGTGTTTGTTGAATTGATTTCAAGGATTGCTGTGGTCACGACATCCGCCTGGGGGAGAGCGCTCTTTCCTGTCGCGATGACTATCTCGGCCTACCCTGTCCGATAGATGTTGTGATTTTTAGGCTTTCCTGCCATCTATTTTGGTGACGATATGTGGGATTTTGACTTGAGGAGAGAAGCTGCCATGACGGAACTCATTAAAGTATCAGCACATTCTCGGTCGACAGCGGTGGCTGGGGCGATTGCCGGTGTCATGCGCGAGCATGGGTATGCGGAGGTACAGGCGATCGGGGCCAGTGCAGTCAACCAGGCTGTGAAGGCCATTGCTATCGCCCGTGGTTATTTGGAGCAGGACAGCATGGACCTAGCCGTCGTGCCCAGCTTCACCGAGGTCATGATTGATGATAGTGAGCGGACAGCCATTCGCCTAGCCGTTTTCAAGAGGCCATCCTCGCTCTATTCAATGCCGGTTGGCCAGGTCAACGGCGCCAACAGTTTGGCCGATTCGGTTGTGGAATAGTCTAGCGGTCTGGAGCGTTGGGCGGCCCATCCGACCAGAGCAGGATTCGGTCGAAACTCCTCATCTCTGCGAGAAAAGCAGGGGCTGGATCTCATGAGATCCAGCCCCTGCTTTTTGTCAGACACAGTGAGACTCTGAAAAATCAGTAGTTCACGATTTGGAGAAAAACGTGATTCTTCTTCTTGAATCGTTTACCACTGCTGAACCGAAGCATTTCAATTGTTCTTTCGAGGCTTGCGATTTCTTGAAGTCCGACGTTTTCGCTTTGGTTGACCGGACTGTTTTGGATTCTTCGGACTCGCGGTCTGCTCCTCATCCGCCTGCTGCGCCTGGAGTTGCTTGGCATTGTCCTCCGCCGCACTCGCGCGACGTTTGGTCGTGCAGCCGCCACACGTGTTGCAGCCGGCTCCGCTGTCGCCTTTGCTTGTCAGCAATTCAGCCAAGGTGAACTCGGCCAGCACCTGATTTCCCAGCTTGACCGTCACGCTCTCTTTGAGGGGATGGACGTGGCGGACACGACCAGTTCCCTGCGGCGTCACGACTTCGGAGCCGAGCTTCGGCATCTTTTTGTTCTGTTCGCGGTAGAGCGAGTTTTCGTAGGAGAGACAACAGAGCAGCCGCCCACAGACGCCGCTGATCTCATCAGGGTTCAGCGGCAGTTGCTGGTTTTTGGCCATTCGGATGCTGACCGGCGTGAACTCTCTCAGCCAACTGGTGCAGCAGAGTTGGCGACCGCATTTGCCGACGCCATCCAGCAACTTGGCCTCGTCCCGCACACCGATCTGGCGCATTTCGATGCGCGTACGGAAGATTCTGGCCAGTTCTCGCACCAGTGAACGAAAATCGATCCTGGTTTCGGCCGAGAAGTAGACGAGCAACCGTCCCGCCATCGAAATTGTATTCGCAGCGAACCACTTTGATATCCAGACCATGGTCTTGCGCTTTCGAACGGCAGATTGCCACCGCTTCTTGCTCTTTGTGAGCCCAATGATCTTTCTGAATCATGTCCCAGGCGTTGGCACGCCGGAGGATCGGTTTGATCTCTCCCACTACCTCTTTCTGCCGGATGGTGTGGGGCGCTTGAACCACTTGGGCCACTTCTTGTCCTCGACTCGTGTCGACGATCACATAGTCTTTGGCAGCCAGATCTAACAGGCCGCTCGGATCAAAGTGGTACATTTTTGTGACTGGTTGAAACTGTACACCAACAACTGTCGGCATCGGATATTCCTCCTCGCTTGCATTGCCCAACCTCTCTCAACCTGTGGCGGACAAGACAAGCTGATAATATTCCGTTACATGTCTTTCGGGAGCCCTGTGAACGTACCAAAACTACCACCCAAAACAGGCGTTTTTGAATCGACCGGGAATTCACTTGCCGTCCGGTCTCGGCAGTTTCAGCAGCAGGACATCGAGCGCCAATCGAACATTCACCGTGTGGTGGAGATAGGCTTCCAGTTCCTGCAATGTATGTAGGTATTGGCGCACGGTTGACGACGGAATGGTCTGGGCTTCGCTGGTTAGTTCCTCCAGTTGATCGATGTTGCTGCACGACGCAACACATCCGGACTGCACCAGCAAGACGTCGCGCCACCAGACGGTCCACTGTTCAAGCAGACCGAAAATGCGCCGGTTGTCACGATTTGCGGCCAATTGTTCAGCAAATGCCAGCCGATCTACCCGATCGGCCTTGACCAGTTTCCACAACTGTTCCAGCTCTTGGAGACGTCGGTTTAGAAACTCTCGATTGTCCAGATCGGCGACGGCCCATCCCAGGCGGCCGTTTGAGATTCTTGCCAGCAAGTTGGCCTCTTCCTGAGGCGCTCCCCATCGTTCGGTCAACGCGTTTTGCACAATGCCAGGATCCAGCGGACGTAGTGCCAAAACCTGACAACGGCTGACAATGGTTGGGAGAAGAAGGCTGCGATCCTCCGCAGTCAGGCAGAGAATAACATGGTCCGGCGGTTCCTCCAGCGTCTTGAGCACCTTGTTGGCAAAACTGTCGTTCGCCGTGTGCGCATCCTGGATCAGGAAGAACCGATACCGACCCTCTAGTGGTCGCAAGGTCACTTCTCGAATCAGGTCTGTCGCCTGTTCCACCCGCAACATGCCATCGATTCGGTCAACTTGACCATTCTTATCCAACGGTTGGAGAAGCCGGAAGTCCGGGTGGTTGCCGTGCGCTACCAGACGACATGCACGACATTGGCCACAGGGCGAGTTCTCTTGCTCCTCACAGAGCAGTGACTGCGCAAAAATTCTACCCAGTGTCGTTTTTCCGATGTGCCGTGGCCCGGTCAACAGATAGGCATGGCGCAGGGTTGAGGCGTTCTCAGTTCCATTCTTGCCGGCAGTTGCGACTGCTTGCTGCAGAAAGTTGAACCGCCCATTGATGGCCGTAGATAGGCCATAAGTTTTCTGTGTGATCTGACCATTCGGTATCTGACATTGCGCGCGTGATTGTAACATAGCGGTAGATCGCCGACAAATCACCCTGCTGAAATTGACCCTTCACCGGGTGTATTTCAGATTCGGCACGTGCGATCCTGCCCTCGGCGTGAAATGCACCCCCCTTCACGGCCAGGCATGTCGTTTTTGATGACTATGCTATAATTCGAACTTGCTGGCCTCGTTTGAGTTCTTGATCCGGGAATCGTCTGCCAATGTTATTCTTTGTCACTGATTACCATCATTTTCGCCTGTGGAGAGGTTCTGCGTGGGTATCACTCATGGGATTGGCGATCCTTCTCCTGGCGGCCTGCGCATCTGCTGATTCCGATGTTGGCCCTCCGCCGACATCGGTTGGATTCGGTGAAGATGAGACTATCTCAGCGCCCAGAGGAGACATTCCCGTAGGCCAGGGCGGCGACACGGAGAGTCGGCAGATTGTGATATGGGCGCCCGAATTTTGGGCGCCGTCCGATGAATCGCCGGCCGGGCAGGTTGTGAACAGCGCGATCACGCAATTTGAACAGGCCAATGCCGGCATCAAAGTGGAGGTGCAGACCAAGGCTGAAGCCGGTGAGACGGGGATGTTCAACTACCTGCGCAGTGCGCAGAAAGTGGCGCCTGCCGTTCTGCCCGATGCCGTCATTCTCGATACCCAGGATCTGTGGCGGCTGGTTGAGCTCGGCATGGTTCAGCCTTTGACCGATACGGTTGCGATAGAGGCCGAGGACTTCTATCCGTTTGCACTCTCTGCGGTCAAAATCGGCGACGAGGTGTATGGGATTCCCTATGCCACTGATATTGTCCACGCAGCTTCCTTTGGCGATGTCAGGGCAGACGATTCCGGCCAACTGGTCTGATCTGCAGTCCGATGGCCGAGGCTATGTCTTCCCAACCGTTGGTCTCGATGGCGTCATGTCAATGCTTCTCCAATACATTGGCGCGGGCGGTACACTGTCTGATGAAGGGCTTGACATTGACGAGGCGGCGCTGAAGCGCTTGTATGACTTCTATGCAACCGGCATTGCCGACGGCATGATTCCGCCCGAAGTCGCCTCGCTGGCTTCCATGGATGCTGTCTGGGCAGCCATGAGCGCTGACAGCGGCGATATCGTCGATACGACGGCTGGTTTCCTGCTCAACCAAAGCGAATCGCCTGACGGCCTTCTCTATGGCGGTTCACCGACAGAGGATGGACAAGCCGTGTCCGTCTCACGTACCTGGGCTTTGGTGATTCTTGCAGCCGATCCGGGGCAGCGGGCGCAGGTTCTCGAATTGACTCAGTTTCTGTTGGAGCCGGGGATTCACGGACAATGGTCGCAGTTTGCCAATCTCTTGCCGACAGCGCCGGCAGCTACGGCGACATGGAATGTTAACCAACCCTACTACGGGTTCATCATTGCGCTGCTCGAAGGGAACACCTTTGCCATTCCCAATGGACGGCCCTTCACCGAATTGTTCCGTCAAATGCAGACAGCTCAACAAGAAGTACTCAACGGTCGCATGACGCCTGAAGAGGCGGTCACCCTGATTCGACCAACGCCATAGCCATCCATATAGCAGCGCCATCGCATATTGGGACAGCGGGATAGAAACGTGAATGCAAAGGAGCCTCCCATCGCAATCGCGATGGGAGGCTCCTTTGCAGTGCGCTATCCACATGGGATGAGCGAGATCGTTACTTGATCTCGACAACTGCGCCTTCGGCTTCGAGCTTCTCTTTGGCGTCGGCAGCGGCTTCCTTGCTGACACCCTGCATGATCGGAGCCGGAGCGCTCTCGACCAATTCTTTCGCTTCCTTCAGGCCCAGGTTGGTCAGGGCACGAACGCTCTTGATCACGTTGATCTTTTTGGCGCCGAAGTCTGTGAGCACCACATCGAACTCGGTCTGCTCTTCAGCTTCCTCGACATCGCCACCGCCGGCGACCGCGGCCACTGCTGCCACCGGTGCGGCAGCGCTAACGCCCCAAGCCTCTTCCAGCGTCTTCACCAATTCAGCCGCCTCGAGCAGCGTCAAACTGTCCAACTGTTCCTTGATTGCTTGCAAATCAGCCATTTTAATTGATTCTCCTTGAAATTGGCTTCAGATGTATCTTCATTCAAACAGGTAGATGGATCGGGATCGTTCCTTCGCCATCGTCTTTATCTAACAAATCAGTGACTACTATGCAGCCTCTTCCTGCTGCTTCTCAACGTGGGCGTTGATGACCCTGACCAGGCTTGAACCCGGGCCATTGATCATGCGCACCAAGCTGCTCGACGGCGCACTAATGGCACCGAGAACCATGGACAATGTCTGCTCTTTGGTCGGCAGATCGGCCAGGGCTTCTGCGCCCTTGGCGTCAAGCACCGACTGGTCGAGCAAAGCGCCGGTGATCTCAAGGATACGATGGGCCTTGATCCAATCCTCAATGGCCGATACGCTCTGGCCGATATCTTCGCCCAAGAAGGCGACACCACTGGGTCCGGACAACAATTCTTCCGGCGCAGGATATCCGGCATCTTTCAGCGCAATACCGAGCAATGTGTTCTTCGTCACCATATACTTGGTGTTGGTATCCTGAAGCTTCGTTCGCAAAGATTGGATCTGCGAGACGGAAACGCCACGGAAATCGGTGAAGACTAGCGCAGAAGCATTTTCGATAGCCTCTTTGTATTGAGCAACAAGTTGCTCTTTCTTTTCGCGAGTGATTGCCAAACGACTTTCCTCCTTTCTTAGAGGATCAAACGAAAACGTCCTCATGCAGTGCGCATGAGGACGTAAGCAAACAAACCAGATCTCAGCAACGGCCAATGCCGAATGCTTGCCAAGATACCGGAATCTGTTGCCCTAACCTCGACAGGCTGCCTGCGCATCACAACGTCATTGTGTTTGCACGCATTTAGGGTCTTACGACCACCTGTTGTCTACAGCACGATGGACAGTATCCGAATCTATTCAGTTACTACAACCAAGTCCATTATACGTTTGTCCGGCCAACTCTCAAAATTCAGTGGATGATCGACTGGCTTGAGATGTTGCGCTACTCGACAGACTTTAGACCGATCGCTTCGTTGAATGTCCATCTTAATGCCGGGACCCATCGTGCTTGTGATGGTTGCTCGGTGCAGATAGACATTCTTGACGGAGGCCGGCTTGGCCGCCATGATGGCTTCCATGAAGGCGCTAACGTTCTTTTGAAGATCTTCTTCTGAAAAGCTTGCCTTGCCGACGGGCACATGGATATTGGCCGTTTTGTCGACGCGGAACTCAATGCGGCCAAGTCGTGCTTCCTGAATGACCCTGGGCAGATCCTCAGCCTGGACAATGGTGCCGGCTTTCGGGCTGGGCATGAGGCCACGAGGACCGAGGACACGACCCAACTGGCCGACAATACGCATCATGTCGGGCGTGGCCAGAACCAGATCAAAGTCGAGCCAGCCTTTCTTGATCTGTTCGGCGAGGCCTTCGCTGCCCACATGGTCGGCGCCTGCCTCTTCTGCGATGGCCTGGCCTTCGGGGTTGGCAAAGACAAGGATGCGAACCTCTCGACCGGTTCCGGCCGGAAGCGTCACAACGCCACGTACCTGCTGATCGGCATGTCGTGGATCGACACCCATGCGCAGATGGATTTCGATCGTCTCGTCAAATTTGGCGGTTGCTGTCTGCTTGACCAACTTCGAACCGCTTCGGCCACGCTGTACTCCGTGTTCCGATCGACTCTGACCTGCAAGTTCTGTAAATCTTTTGCTATGTTTTGGCATAATCTAATCCTCCGTGGTGCTGACGGGATCGCTCCCTCCCACTGTTGTCTATTCGGTTACCTTGATGCCCATGCTGCGAGCCGTGCCTTCGACCATGCGCATGGCGCTTTCAATCGGAACACCGGTCAGATCTTTGATCTTGATTTCGGCGATCTCGCGAACCTGCTGCTGAGAAATCGAACCCACTTTCTCTTTGTTCGGTTCTCCGCTGCCCCTATCCACTTTGGCCGCTTTCTTGATCAGATCGCTGGCCGGCGGTGTCTTGGTGATAAAGGTGAACGAGCCATCCACAAAGATGGAGATCTCAACCGGAATCACCTGCCCCATCTGCGTTTGCGTACGGGCGTTGTACTCCTTGCAGAAACCCATGATGTTGACGCCATGAGGACCCAGCGCAGTACCGACCGGCGGCGCGGGATTGGCCTTGCCGGCAGGAATCTGGAGTTTGACGAGTGCTTTCAGTTTCTTTGCCATTAGTTTGCTCCTGTCTGGATCTGGTGAACGCTTGCGTGACGGCTGGCGACCCTCTTCAAGCTCCCAAATGCCAGTCTTGTCGAAGATATGCCGTGAATCGCCGCTACTCGATCTTTGATGATCGATCTGTTCGACGATTGTTAGGCACGGACGATGTCAGAGATATCTGACGGATTCCAACGATTCGGCTGGATACAACGCTCTAGAGGTTGCGTTCCAACTGAAGAAAATCAACTTCTACCGGTGTTTCCCGGTTGAAGAAACTCACCAATATTTTGGCCTTGCCCTTGTCGGGATAGATCTCATCCACGATGCCGTTGAATTCAGCAAAGGGCCCGCCTGTAATCCGTACCTGTTCGCCAAGTTGGAAGCTCACCTTGAGACGTGGCTCATCTGACTCGATGCGCTGCATGATCTTGTTGACTTCTTCCTCGCGCAGTGCAGTCGGTTTGTTGCCCATGCCGACAAAACCGGTGACTCCAGGCGAGTTGCGAACAACGTACCAACTGTCTTCATCCATGATCATGTTGACCAGGATGTAGCCGGGAAAGACCCGGCGTTCGATCTCTTTGCGAACGCCGCTGCGAATCTCGATTTCAGTCTCCGTCGGCACAACCACGTCAAGAATGTGGTCGGTCATGCCCATCGATTCGGCGCGATGTTCGATATTCTTTTTGACCTTGTTTTCCATACCTGAGTAGCTGTGAATGACAAACCACTCGGCATGAGGTTCGCTCTGTTCGGCTTCTGCATCGAGTTGGGCCTCGATTTCAGCATCCAGCGCCGCCAGTTCTTCCTCTGGTGACAAGTCTGTACGTTCGTCGCTCATGTCTCTCCCTTCGGCGCCATCGACAACACCCAATCAGAAAACCAAGCGCCTCCGATCTGCCTGTCAATATCGGCTACGCTTGCATTACACGTCTATATTCCAACTTCAGAACGTCATGCAATATGAAGTAGTTCTCTGAATCAAAGGATTGTCTACGTCATGCGAATGATAAAACCGATGATCGAGGCAAACAGCGAGTCAACCCCAAAAAGCACTATGGCAGAAATAATGGTGACGACCAACACAATCCAGGAAAGGCGCAAGCCTTCCTGACGCGTCGGCCAAGTGACCTTGGCAATTTCTGCTCGCGTGTCCTTGAAATAGCGCATGAGAGCGTTTTCGGACTTGGTTGATGTCGAACGGCTCATCTGAAATCTCACAGGTTCTATTGAGGCGCCGATGTCGTTCCCGGCACTTCAGACGGATTCTGAAAAACAGGGCACAGAAAGTCGGCTGTTTCCATCCGTCTCTTCTATTCCTATTCGGAAAACGACCACCGGTCAATGTAACCGGTGGTCAAGTCAGGCAGGCGAGGCAGGACTTGAACCCGCAACCTGTGGTTTTGGAGACCACCGCTCTGCCAGTTGAGCTACTCGCCTATAGGGTTAGGGAAAAAGGGATTAGTGATTGGGGATTGGGGCGTTGTCTAGCCCAATCCCCAGTCACTAATCCCCAATCCCTTATTACTCAATGATCTCGGTGATGACGCCGGCGCCGACGGTGCGGCCACCTTCGCGAATGGCGAAGTGGCTACCGTTTTCCAGCGCAACGGGCGAAATCAACTCGACATCCATGTTCACATTGTCGCCGGGCATGACCATCTCCACGCCCTCGGGCAGGAAAATGGCGCCGGTGATGTCCATGGTGCGAATGTAGAACTGGGGACGATAGCCCTTGAAGAACGGGGTATGGCGTCCGCCCTCTTCCTTCTTCAGCACATAGACCTCAGCCTTGAACTTGGTGTGCGGCGTGATGCTGCCGATCTTGGCCAACACCTGGCCACGCTCGATCTCTTCACGGGCGACACCGCGCAGCAGACAGCCGACATTGTCGCCCGCCTGGCCTTCCGGCAGCAGCTTGCGGAACATCTCGACGCCCGTCACCGTGGTCCTGCGCGTCGGGGCCAGACCCACAATCTCCACCTCTTCCATCGGGTGGATGACGCCACGGTCGATACGACCGGTCACAACCGTTCCGCGACCCTTGATGCTGAAGACATCTTCAATCGGCATCAGGAAGGGCAATGTCAGTGGCGCGCTCCGGCGTCGGAATGTACTCATCCACCGCACGCATCAACTCCCAGATGCACTCGTACTCCGGCGCATCCGGATCGGTGCTCTCACACTCCAGCGCACGCAGCGCACTGCCACGCACGATCGGAATGTCGTCGCCGGGGAACTTGTAGCTGTCCAGCAGCTCGCGCAGCTCCATCTCGACCAGTTCCAGCAATTCCTCGTCGTCCATCATGTCGCACTTGTTCAGGAAGACGACCATGGCCGGCACTTCCACCTGGCGAGCCAGCAGAATGTGCTCGCGCGTCTGCGGCATCGGACCGTCCGGCGCTGCCACCACCAGAATGGCGCCGTCCATCTGCGCCGCACCGGTGATCATGTTCTTGATGTAGTCGGCATGGCCCGGACAATCCACATGGGCGTAGTGACGTTCTTCGGTCTGATACTCCACATGCGAAATCGCAATCGTGATACCACGTTGCTTCTCTTCCGGCGCATTGTCAATCTGGTCAAAGCGTGAAAAATCGGCCCAACCCTTCAGCCCCAACACCTTGGTGATGGCGGCCGTCAGCGTCGTCTTGCCATGGTCAATATGACCAATGGTGCCTACATTCACATGCGGTTTTGTCCGCTGAAATTCCTGCTTGGACATATCCCAATGCCTCCATTTTTATGTCTAATGAAGTCCGATTGCGTTTCAATCAGTACCGAACTTTGCTTTTCCAAGCAACCATCCGAGCGAATTTTAGAGCCGCCCATAAAGAGCGGCCGCCAAATACGCTATCCGTATTTCCGGTTACAAAATATGTAACCGAGGAGCCCACAATCGGACTTGAACCGATGACCTCATTCTTACCAAGAATGTGCTCTACCTGCTGAGCTATGTGGGCTCAAATCCCGTATGGGATTGAGTGGGCGGGGGCGGATTCGAACCACCGTAGGCGATAGCCGTCTGATTTACAGTCAGATCCCTTTGTCCACTCGGGCACCCGCCCAAACTGTTGACCGTACTACTTGGCTTACAATCGATGATCTTAACACGACGATCTTGCCACCGACGAACATACTTGCTCTGCCGGTCAGAGCCGACGATCGGACTTGAACCGATAACCGCCTGTTTACAAGACAGGTGCTCTGCCGAATTGAGCTACGTCGGCGCACAAGCAATCAACCGTACCTGCGTGGCGAACAGCGCTTCTTAAGGGTATGTTGCACCCAATCAAAAACCTGTAGGTCATCACGCACAATTGAAGATTATATCATAAACAGGATACACGTCAAAAAACGGGACCTCAAAATGATTTATCAATGTCTGTTTGACACCCGGATCCGCCTATGCTAGAGTGCGCCCATTGCCAACTTCGCTGACATCTTCCGATCGTCCAGAGGCGGAGCTGCACATTTTTAAGTCGTTTGTCTTGAATATCCACATCTGTTGCAAACATTGGTTTTCCCAATCCCGAAACAAACAGTTTTGTTACAGCTTCTGTTCAGATTCTGAGGAGCATTGATGCGCCCAAATCTGATCCCGATCTGATCGCTCTGCTGGACCACATTTTGATCACTGCTCAGAAGTTCGACGTGGTTGCCGGCATCCACAATGGAACGGCGGAATATGCGCAGCAGATGATCGACAAGGGATTCCAGTTCGTCACCGTCCAGAACGAAGTCTCATTTATGCTGGCGGAAACCCAACGCGTGCTTTCGGTCTTGGGCAGAGGCCCGGAAGAGCAAAAACTGTCCGGGTGCTATTGATCAGTAGTTCATGATTTGAGGAAAACGAGATTCTTCACTGATCAGTCACCGGAATGAACGGGTCTGGAAGAACCCGTTCAGAATGACAAATCGTGAACTACTGTTGAGTCCGTTGAAGGAATGAGGTAGTCAGTGAAAACACGCGGCATGTTGACCCTGGATGAATTGGCTCAGTCCGTAGAGGTTGGGACCATCGATACTGTGCTGGTTCTCTTCACCGATCTCTATGGTCGCCAGATGGGCAAGCGTTTTGACGCCGAGTTTTTCGTCGCCGACGCGGCCGAAGCCGGCACGCATGGCTGCGACTATCTGTTGACCGTCGATATGGAGATGGATCCGGTTCCCGGCTACCGTTTTGCCAACTGGGAACGCGGCTACGGCGACTTCCACCTGGCGCCCGATCTGAACACCTTGCGCGTGGCAAGCTGGCTCGACCGCACGGCCATGGTGCTCTGCGATGTTGAGGCTGAGGGAGTCGACGAAGATGCCGGGCATCCGTTGGTCTCCATTGCACCACGTTCGCTGCTGCGCGGGCAGATCGAAAAGGCCGCAGGACTTGGCTTCTCGGCGCTGGCCGCGTCCGAACTGGAATATTTCATCTTCAACGATTCGTACCGTGACGCGGCCGCCAAGGACTATGCCGATCTGGAGCCGGCCGGCTGGTATATTGAGGACTATCATGCGCTTCAAGGCAGCCGAGTTGAATACTTCAACGGCGCGGTCCGCCGTCACCTGAAGCAGTCCGGCGTGCCGGTTGAAAACTCCAAGGGCGAATGGGGCCTGGGTCAGCACGAGCTGAATGTGCGCTATGCCGACATTCTGACCATGGCCGATCGCCACGTGGTCTACAAGCAGTGTCTCAAGGAAGTCGCCGATCAGATGGGCATCAGCGTGACCTTCATGGCCAAGCCCAACGCCGATCAGGCCGGCTCAAGCTGCCATGTCCACCTCAGCCTGTGGGCGGACGGCCGCAACGCCTTTGACGGCGATGATCGGTTCGGGCCGGTCCGCTGTTCCGACACATTTCGTTGGTTTCTGGGCGGCTGGCTGAAGCATCTGCCCGAGATGATGGTCTTCTACGCGCCGACCATCAATTCGTACAAACGCTATCAACCGGGTTCCTGGGCGCCGACGCGCATCGCCTGGAGCTATGACAATCGCACCGCCGGATTCCGCGTCGTTGGCCGCGGCCCCAGCTTGCGCATCGAGTCGCGTGTGCCGGGTGCGGACTGCAACCCCTATCTGGTCTATGCCGCCTCGCTGGCCTCCGGCTTGGACGGCATTGCCAATCAGATCGAACCGCCCGCCGTCTTCGAGGGTGATGTCTACGCGGCGGCGGAGCTGCCCCACGTGCCCCGAACGCTGCGTGATGCCACCGATCTCTTCGAGCAGAGCGACTTCGCCCGCCGCACCTTCGGCGACGACGTTGTCGATCACTACACCCACTTCTTCCGCGTCGAGCAGACGGCCTTCGACAACTGCCGTGACCGACTGGGAACGAAAACGCTATTTTGAGAGGATATGAGGAAACCCCATGGATCGCTTGAAAGGCAAGACCGCATTGATCACCGGGCGCCGGCAGCGGCATCGGGCGGGAGACCGCGCTGCTTTTCGCCGAGGAGGGCGCTGAGATCGTCGCCGTTGACATCAACCTGGAGACTGCGCAGGAGACGGCGGCAATGGTGCGTGAGGGCGGTGTCAACGCCACCTATTTCGAGGCCGATGTCTCGAAGGCCGCCGACTTGCGAAGGCATGGTGCGCCATGCCGAAGAGGTCTTTGGCAAGCTGAACATCCTTTTCAACAACGCCGGCATCATGCACAGCCAGGACGACGATGCCGTCAACACCGAAGAGGATATCTGGGATCTGACCATGGCCATCAACCTCAAGGGCGTCTGGCTGGGCTGCAAGTATGGGATTCCGGCTTTGCGCCGCGCCGGCGGCGGCTCGATCATCAACACGGCCTCGTTTGTGGCGCTGATGGGCGCGGCCACGCCGCAGCTCGCCTACACGACTTCCAAGGGCGGTGTGCTCTCCATGACGCGTGAACTGGCCGTGGTCCATGCGCGGGAGAACATCCGCGTCAACGCCCTCTGCCCTGGACCGCTGCGCACCGAGTTGTTGATGAGTTTTCTGAACACCGAGGAGAAGCGCCAACGGCGTCTGGTGCATGTGCCCATGGGCCGCTTCGGCGAGGCCAAGGAGATGGCCTACGCCGCGCTCTATCTGGCTTCGGATGAGTCGTCCTATGTCACCGGCACGGAATTCACGGTCGACGGCGGTCTAACCGCCGCCTATGTGACACCGGAATAGAGGGAAATATGCCTTGGATCAAACAGATCACGGTCGAGGATGCGACCGGGTTGCTCAAGAAGGAGTTGGACAAAGCCATCCAGCGTGCGGGCCGTCTCTGGCATATCGTGCACATCATGAGCCTGAATCCGCTGGTGCTCAAGACGAGTATGGATCAGTACGGCGCCATTATGAAAGGGCGGTCGCCGCTGAGCCGGGCTCAACGTGAGATGTTGGCCACGGTCGTCGCCGTCGAAAACGACTGCTACTACTGAACGCAGGCCCATGCCTACGACCTCCGTGCCGAGGTCAACGATCAGTTCGATAGCCCCGAAGCCGCCGATCAATTCGTCCACGCCATCGCCAGGAATTGGCGGTCGGCGGCGCTTTCGCCCGGCGATGTCGCGCTCTGTGAATACGCGGTCAAGCTCACCAATCATCAGGGCGAGATGACCCCGGCCGATCTGGACACTCTGCGCGCCCACGGTTTTGATGACACGGCCATCCACGATGCCACCCAGGTCATCGCCTATTTCAACTACATCACGCGCATCGCCGACGCCCTGGGCGTGGAACCCGAGTCATTCATCGACCCGCCGTGGGGTGTTGCAAATTAGATGATCTTGTCGTCCGTGCCGGCCAATTGGCGCAGGTATTCGGTCTGGCCGGTGTGGTAGCTCTCGTGCCAGCAGAGGAAGGCAAGCCGTTGGCCAATGGTGCGTTCGTCGCCTTCCGGTTGGTGGTTCAGCTCTGTTTCGGTCATTTCGGGCAAGCCAAAGGCCAGTCGCCGCTGAGAGATGGCCAGGTCCGCCAGCATCGTCTCCAGACCGATCGCGTCCGAGCCGTCAGTGATCGGTTCGGAGCCGTGGCCGTAGCGCTTGTACGCTTCCGCTCCGTCGAATAGTTCGACCCCGGCGATCTCAAGCATGGTCGCACGATAGGTGATGATGTGGCCCATCACCCAGTTCAGACAGTTCCCCCGAAAAGGCACCTGCAGTAGCGAATCTTCGTGGCTGAGTCCGTCCAACTGCGCCAACAAGACGTTGTAGTTGCGGGTCAGATCTTCGAGCAGTTGTTGCTTATCACTCATTTTGTTCACTCCTTGTGAAAACAGCCGGAAATCGTTACCTAAACGAAAGCGTTAGCGAGATGATGTGTTTTGTAGGTCCGATTTGTAGTCGGACAAGCTTGTAAGTCGGACAAGGTCCATTGGCCAACCTGGCTCGCCTGAAGTCGGATAGGTTCTATCGGCAGAGTTGTCACACTGCAAGTGTGACCTACACCAGCACTGTTTTCGTCATGGCGGCTTTCTTTCCGACAGATCACTAGACCGGTCGCACCGCCGGACCTCTGCGATAGGCGTGCGCGCCTTCGAATGAGAAGACGATCAGGGCCAGCCAGATCATGCTGAAGCCGACTGAGGCTCGTCTGGGTGAACGTCTCATTGTAGACGAAGACGCCCAATATAAACTGGATCGTCGGCGCCAGATACTGAAGAAACCCCAACACCGAGAGCGGAATCAGCTTGGCCGCGGCGCCGAAGCTGAGCAGCGGCACCGCTGTGACAATGCCGGTTCCGATGAGAAGCGCATAGGTGAGCGGGTCGGTGTGGCCCAAGGCCCCTTCGCCGCGCAAGGCCAGGGCGGTCAGAAAGATCAGCGCCACCGGGGCCATCAGCGTGGCTTCCACCGTCAGACTTTCCACAGAGCCAAGGCTGCTCCGTTTCTTGAGCAGCCCATAGAACGCAAACGAAAAGGCCAGCGTGAGCGCAATCCAGGGCAGCGATCCATAGCTGATCGTCAGATAGAGCACGCCTGCCGCGGCAATCCCAACTGCCAGCCATTGGCCGGGCCGGATCCGTTCGCCCAGCAGAACGACGCCCAGGACCACATTGACCAGCGGGTTGATGAAATAGCCCAGGCTTGTCTCGATGATGAAACCGGCGTTGACGCCCCAAATATAGACGAACCAGTTCAGCGCCAGCAAGGCCGCCGCAGCAATCGAGGTGACCACGAGCCGTCGATCCGCTAGTTGGGCCAGCCAGCCCCATTGTTTTCGCAATATCAGGATGCTCGTCAGGACGACCAGAAGCCAAATGACGCGTTGGCTCATTATTTCCAACGCTGGAACCTGCTTCAGCAATTTCCAATAGATGGGAAGAAGGCCCCAGACGGTGTAGGCGATGATCCCATAGAGAATTCCGCGGTTCATGATTGGCTTTCGCTTCCGTTTCGAGATGCGTCTTTCGCAATGGCGAGCATTATATCATAGGCCAAACGAAGAAGTTCCATGAACAGAGCGCCCCAGCCGTCGGCTCGGGCGCTCTGTTCATGGTCGTAGCGCTATCTGTTTTGAACTACCTATTGTCGGATGGAGCGAAGTTCTTCGAACAGCGCCGTTTCATGATCGCTCAAGGCTGTGGGCACGCTGATCTCGGCCTCGGCCAGCAGGTCGCCTCGCTGATCCGGATTCTTCAGATTGGGCATGCCTAGCCCGCGCAGACGGAAGACCTTGCCGCTCTGCGTTCCGGCCGGCACGGTCAGCGCCACCGGCCGTTCCATCGTCGGCACTTCCGCCTCTCCGCCGAGGACGGCGGTGTAGAGATCGACCGGGACTTTCACACGCAGGTTGTCGCCATCGCGTTTGAAGCGACTATGGGGCCGAACCGTGATATTGAGCAGCAGATCGCCCTGTCCGCCGGCCCCACGCATGCGTACCTTGGAGCCGGTCTTGACGCCACGGGGGATGTTCACTTCAAAGCGTTTGCCGTCGGCGCCTTCCAACATGCGTGATGTGCCGGAGAATGCTTCCTCAAGCGTGACGCTGATCGGCACATCGACCGGGGCCGGCGCTCGCTGTGCCGTTGTCGGGCCGTAGCCTGCGCCTCGGCCGTAGGGATCGTAGGCTCCGCCCATGCCCGGCCCTCCCGCTCCGCCAAAGAGCGTATCAAAGAAGGAGGAGAATCCGCCGCCGCCTGCGCTATGTCGAGATGAACCGCCTCGCGAACCAAAACCGCCGATGCCCATCTGCCGCAGTATCTCATCCAGCTCTTCCTGTGACATGGATTGTCCACCACCGGGGCCGGGCCGTCCGTAGCCGTTTTGCGCCTGTCCGTATTGTTCCCACTGAGCGCCGAATCGATCATACTTGCTGCGATTGCCGGCGTCAGAGAGGACGGTGTAGGCCTCGTTGATCTCCTTGAATCGCTGTTCTGCAGAAGCATCGCCCGGGTTCTTGTCCGGATGATACTGCTGCGCCAGCTTTCGAAACGCCTTTTTGATCTGTTTGTCGTCGGCATCGCGAGGGACGCCCAATACTTCATAATAGTCTTTATATTCCATGGCCACCTCCATGGGCGCTCTCTGTATCGGTGCTTCCGACATCCGCGCCCTGCAACCCCTGATTGCCGCTGCTCACCAACACACGCGCCGGGCGTATCACCCGCTCACCTTCTCGATATCCTGCCTGCACGACCTGGGCCACATGGTCTGCCGGCGTTTCTGCATCGGGCATCTGACCGATCGCTTCGTGGAAGACGGGGTCAAACGGCTCGCCGGCCGGGTCGATCCGTTCGACGCCATAGCGTCGTAGCGTGTCGAGGAAGGCTCGTCTCGTCGCTTCGATGCTGGCTACAAAGTCGCGGGCCGCTCCATCGTGAAGCGCATCCGTGTGGTCCATGGCCAGGTCGAGATGGTCTGCCAGTGGCAGCATGTCGAGGAGAATTTGATACTTGGCCTCGGCAATCCGTTGTTCGGATCGCTGTTCCCCTCGCTTGCGGAAATTCTCGAATTCGGCCTGCAAACGAGTGTATTTCTCACGCCAAGTCTCTTCTTCTTCGCTGGTTTCATCGCCGGCCGAGACCTCTTCCTGCAATTGCTGTACGGCGGCTTTGGCCCAGACCAGTTCGCTTTCCATCTCTTTGAAGTCAGCGCTCTGTCGTTTGAACGCTTCATCTTTTATTTGCAGTTCTGTCTTTGTGTTTTTGAGTTCCGCGGCCTGGGCTTCAAGCTGTCTCTGCGTGTTCTGCTGCTGTTCCTGCAACTGCTGTGCCTGGCCCTGAAGCTTTTGATATGCCTGCACGAGCTGTTGGTAGTCGGCCATAGTAACCGACTGACTGGCATTTCCGCGGTTGACAGGTCGTTGACGCCGGCCATACGGGTCATAATAATTCGCCATTGATCCTTCTATGTCCCTTCATTCACCGGGAGAGATCTATCAATCGAACTCCGGTGCGCTCGTTCATTCATTTTGCCGCACAATACTGTCAAAGATGATTGCCGTTTCATCAGAACGGGCGAGGGTTTCGCCTCGCCCGTTCAATCTATCTACTTGCTACTTGATCTTGCTTCGAGGTTCATCCTCTATACCTGACGGTATTCGCCTTCGACGACATCGTCCTCGCCGCCGGCCTGACCGCCATCGCTGGGGCCGCCTTCGCCGGGAGCGCCGTCGAAACCGGCTGCACTCGGGTCAAAGTCGCCTTCCCCGCCGGCCTGTTGGTACATCTGCTGGGTCAGCGCATGGCTGGCCTGTTGCAACTGCTCCATCAGGCTCTTGATCTGGTCGATGTCATCGCCATCTTTGACGGCTTTGAGATCTTCGATGAGCTGCTCGATGCGGCCACGGTCGTCTGCGGGCACCTTGTCGCCCAAGTCGGTCAGGGCCTTTTCCGTGCCGTAGATCAGGTTGTCGGCACTGTTGCGGGCCTCAACCAGATCACGTTGGCGCTGATCGTCAGCCTCGTGGCTCTTGGCTTCCTGGACCAGTCGGTCCACCTCATCCGAGGAGAGGTTGGTGGAGGCCGTGATCTTCACGCTCTGCTCCTTGCCGGTGGCCTTGTCCTTGGCCACGACATTCAGAATGCC
The DNA here is from genome assembly GCA_963698255.1 of uncultured Chloroflexia bacterium. GTDB lineage: Bacteria > Chloroflexota > Anaerolineae > Caldilineales > Caldilineaceae > JAWKOK01. Next base: position 93,680 of record CAVOQD010000008.1, read on the forward strand.
GTTGGCGTCGATGTCAAAGGTGACCTCGATCTGCGGCACACCACGCGGTGCCGGCGGAATGCCGTCCAGGCGGAAATTGCCCAGCGTCTTGTTCTGGAGCGCCATCGAGCGCTCACCCTGCAATACGTTGATGTCCACTGCGGTCTGATTGTCGGCCGCGGTGCTGAAGACTTCCGTCTTCTTGGTCGGAATCGTGGTGTTGCGCGGAATCAAAATCGTCATGACGCCGCCCAGCGTCTCCAGTCCCAGGCTCAGCGGTGTCACGTCGAGCAGCAGCAGATCACTGACCTCGCCGCCCAACACGCCGGCCTGCAACGTGGCGCCCAGGGCCACAACCTCGTCCGGATTCACGCCCTTGTGAGGCTCTTTGCCGGTCAGATCCCGGACCAGATCCTGAATCATCGGCATTCGGATCGAGCCGCCGACCAGCACGACTTCGTCCAAGGTCGCCGGCTGAGACGTTGGCGTCCTTGAGCGCAGCCTGGAACGGGCCTTTGCAGCGTGCAACCAGGTCCGCGGTCAACTGCTCGAACTTGCTCCGGCTCAGCGTGATCTGCAAATGCTTGGGACCGCTGCTGTCCGCCGTGATGAAGGGCAGGTTGATCTCCGTCTGCGGCGTGGTCGAAAGCTCGATCTTGGCCTTCTCTGCCGCCTCTCGCAGGCGCTGCACAGCCTGGCGATCCTGCTTCAGATCGATGCCCTGATCCTTCTTGAACTCGTCCATCAGCCAGATCACGATGCGCTCGTCCCAGTCGTCGCCACCCAGATGGGTGTCGCCGTGGGTCGACTTCACTTCGATGACGCCGTCGCCGACTTCGAGGACCGACACATCGAACGTGCCGCCACCCAGGTCAAAGACGAGGATGGTCTCATCGGTCTTCTTGTCGAGGCCATAGGCCACGGCGGCAGCGGTCGGCTCGTTGATGATGCGCAGCACTTCGAGACCGGCAATCTGGCCGGCGTCCTTGGTCGCCTGGCGCTGGCTGTCGTTGAAGTAGGCCGGCACAGTGATGACCGCCTGTTTCACTTCTTCGCCCAAGTAGGATTCGGCATCTCGTTTGAGTTTGCCCAGCACCATGGCGCTGATCTCTTGCGGCGTGTAGCTTTTGTTCTTGGCCGGCACCTGGATGCGAGCATCGTGGTTGGGGCCTTCAACGATGGTGTACGAGACCATCTCTTGCGTTCGTTTTGTTTCAGCGTCATCAAATCGGCGGCCCATCAGGCGCTTGGCCGAATAGACGGTGTTTTCCGGATTGACGACGGCCTGACGTTTGGCGGTCACGCCGACGAGGCGCTGGCCGCTCTTATCAAATGCGACAACTGAGGGCGTCGTGCGGTTGCCTTCTGCATTGGCGATCACAGTCGGATCGCCACCTTCCATGACAGCAACCACACTGTTGGTCGTCCCCAGGTCAATTCCAATAATCTTACCCATTTGTATTCAGATCCTCCTGGAAAGTTCGACTGAATCCCAGATGATTGCACTCTCTTCAGGCCACCAAATGTGGTCAGTCTACATTGTTATCGGACAAGCCATCGTCTTGTGTTTGGTCAGCAAACTGTTGTTCTTGCCGATGGTCATGCCACAGCTATTTTTTGTACCTGAAACCATTCTAACCCAAAAACATAAGTACGGCGTCTCTTTTTCATTAGCAAAACGTTTGCGTTTCCAGAATACCTCTCAAAAAGAAAAATGGCGCTTTCTACAAGAAATCGTTGTTCCTGCGTTCCCAAAATTCCCGTCCTGAAACAAGTGTTCATCGCATCGGCTGTGATAAACTATAGTCGTACTTTCGGATCTTGAGCGGCAGCACAGGGCTATGACAGAGGCTGTCTTCCGGATCCCTCAATCTCAGTGACTGAGCGCCATCGATTTCGTGAAAACGTCAGTTTCGTACCATCAAATATGACCGAAAGTGGCCGTTAATCGGCCGATATCAAAAAAATAGGAGACTCTTATGAGTAACCAAATTGCCGTCTTTATTGACTTCGAAAATGTGGCCCTGTGGGCCGAACAAGAATTTCTTGACTTTGAACTGACCCCCATCATTGAGTATCTCCAGAGCCGCGGCCCGGTCGCCATCAAACGCGTCTACGGTGACTGGAGTCGCTTTTCCCGCTATCGCGAAGATCTGATGAACAACTCGGTCGACCTGATCCAGATCTACAGCGTGCGCGCCGGCAAGAATCGTGCCGATATCCGCATGGCGCTGGATGCTTTTGAGACGGCCATCAATCGCGAGCAGATCGGCACCTTCGTCATCGTCTCCGGCGACAGCGACTTTGGTCCGCTGGTGACCAAACTGCGCGAATATGGCCGCTACACGCTGGGCATCGGCCCGCGTGATGTGACCCACCCGCTGCTGGTGCGCGCCTGTGACGAATTTGTCTATCTGGAAGCGATCCTCGAAGACTATGCCGACCCGAGCGAGACCCACGCCATGGGCCACGAGGCAGCTCGCAGTCTGTTGGAAAAGGCGCTGCGAATCCACGTTCAGCGAGGCGAACTGCCGATTGCAGCGCCCGAACTCAAGAAGACGATGCTGCTGCTCGATTCGGCCTTCAACGAGGCCAATTTCGGCTACGCTCACTTCCGGGCCTGGCTGGAGAACAATTCAGAGACCTTGTCCCTCTTCATCAAGGACACCCAACTCTATGTCGCGCCCAACGACGTCTCGGCTCAGATCAGCGCTGACTTCCAACCCCTGGACATTGTGCCGGCTGCAGGCGGACCAGGCGATCTGACCGCTCAGAGGATCTGGTCTATCAAGACCCATCCATGCCGAAGCCCTCGTTGCGTCTGCAATACAAGCAGATCTTCAATCGGCTCAAGATGACATCGGTCGATTTCGCAACCCGGCGCGATGTGCTGCGCGACATCTATCGCGAGCTGAAGGCCCGCCCAGGCGAACGAACCACCGATGAATTGCTTGAGGAGATTGACCCAACTCTACGAAGCCCAGGGGTTGATTCGCAGCAAGACCACGCTTGCGCCAGATCTGGCAGATGGGCTTTCGCCAGCGCGCATTTGACTATCGGGGCGCGGTGGCCTCGGTTCATGTGCCGGTCTGGCTGACAGAGGAGATCGACAGCGAGGCCGCCTTCATCCATCGCTCAGAAGTCGGGCTTTGTCTACGCCGTGGTCAACGCCGGGCTGGAGATTGATGAGGCGGAACTGGCTGCAATTCTGCTCAATGACAGCGATCAGGTGGACTACATCGAGAGCCTGCTGGCCGATCTGGTTGAACGGGGGCTGATCGTCCAGCGCGATGGGCACTACAGCCTGCCCGGCCACAGCGCCATCCCCTTCCGGGACGATCCGCTCTTTGCACCCATCGTCCGCGACATCGAGCAGATGCAACTGCCGGACAACCTGCCGCGCACCACGGAGAAAGCGCGCTCGCTGGCCAAGACGGCCATGTTGCAGCGTTCCCAGGATTTTGCGGCCTCGGCGCGCAGCTATCTCTGCGCCTGCCGTCTGCAATGGGATGCCGTCGACGCCGGCGAACCGGGCGCAACCTGGAGGATCTGCGCTGGTATATCGCTTCCTACTCGTCGGTCAAGGCGGGCGAGCTCTCGCAGATCCACCGGGACTACGCCGGCTCTCGCTCCTACTACCTGGCCTTCTTCTCCCTGGTTCAGGAAGATGACCCGCTCTGGAGCCGAATGCGCGGGCTGATCAACCCCATGCTCTCCTACTTCTGGGTCAACGCCTGGCGCGAGTTGGGCCTGAGCATGGGCAACCCGAGCACGGCGCCGCATCGCCGGCTGAGATCGCCGTGCAGGCCGCCACCAACGAAAACCAGGAACTGGTCGAACTCTGGTTCGACATGACCAGCAAGCTGGCCCAGCTCAACCCCGGTCTGGTGCGCCGCGTCGTCAACCAGATTCGCCTCAATCGCGGCGATTCGCCGGTCAACGCCCAGGTGGCCGAGCAGTTGGAACAGATGTTGATGCAGTAAAAAAATTGATAATTGTCTTGTTACGCTCGTTCATTCCGCGCGCAGCGCATCCGCCGGCTGGGTCTTGCCCATGCGCCATGCGGGGTAGAGGCCGGCCAGCAGGGCCGCCACTAGCGCTACCAGAAACGCCTGCGTAAATTCGCTCGATGTCAAGCTGCATCTCCAGCGTCCAGCCGAACGAGCGCAGGTTGATGATGTAGATCAGGATGATGGCCAGCAGCAGCCCGGTGGGCATGGCGAGCAGCCCGGCGACCGAGCCGATGAGGCCGGTCTCCAGCAGCGAGAGACGCCACAACTGGCGGCGCGTCATGCCGGTGGAGCGCAGCACGCCGATCTCGCGGCTGCGCTCCAGTTGCAGGCTCATCAACGTGCTCAGGATGCCGATGAAGGCAACCAGCGTGGCCAGCACCTGCAGGGCGATGGTGATGGCAAAGGTGCGGTCAAAGACCTCCAGCGCGTTCTCGCGCGTGCCCCGGTTGGATCGCACCAGCAGCTCGGCCTCGCCCGGCAAAGGCCGAGCGAATCGTCGCCACCTGCGCGTCCACATCCACCCCATCTTCCACAAAGAGACCGACGGCCGAAAGCCGGTCGTCATCCCACAGCCGGCGATAGACCGGATCGTGGATGAAGGCGGCCGCGTTGACGTCGAAATCGACGGCGACGCCGACAATGGGAAAGGCCATCCGGCCCCGATCTGTCTGCAACCAGAGGTCGTCGCCGACGGTCAGCCCATAGCGGTTGGCCATCGGCTCATTGACGATGAGACCGCCGGCCTCCAGCGCGGTCCAGGTCTCCTGCCAATCGCCGATTGACTGGCGATAGCGTCGGTCCGCGCCGGCCAGATCTTCGCTGAACGAGACCAGACGCACGGCGATGGTTTCGTCGACGGCCGCTTCGCTCGTTTCCGCTCCAGTTTCGCCGTCGTCGCTTGCGCGAAGGCCGCCACATCGACACTGCGGGTCGTCGCCACACGGTCCACGCCGGGCAGTGCTGCGACCTCGGCTGCCAGCTCCGGTCCAAGCGCGCCGCGGATCTGATTGGAGTTCATGCTCGGCGGCGAAATGTAGATGTCGGCCTGGAGGATGTCGTCGAGCCAGTTGCCGACCGTGTTGCGGAAGCTGCTGACCATGACGCCCACGCCGATGATCACGCTGACCGCCACCATCAGCGCGGCGATGGCCACCGATGTGCGGCTCAGCGAACGCACAATGGTGCGCGGGGCCATGCGCGCAATGACGCCGCGCCCACGGACCAGTCGCTCGGACCCCTGCATGAGGCCCAGCGTGGCGACCGGCGTGAGCAGGGCGATGCCGATGATGACCGCGAACAGCCCGCCAAATGCGACCACCAGATTCCAATCCGGGATGAGCAGCAGCGCGCCCAGTACGAGCATGGCAAGCGCGCCGGCGCTGACCCAGGGCAGAATCTTGCGTGTCCGCTCCTCCACATCGCTGCGCTTCAGCGCGCCGGCCGGCGGCCACGCTGGTCGCTTCCCAGGCGGGGATGGCCGCGCCGACCAGCGCAGCCGCCATGCCGATGATGCCGCCCTTGACCAGCGTGGCCGTCGGAATCTGCACCTCGCGCACGGCCACCACGAAGAAGAGATCGTTCATGGTCTGGGTCACCATCTGCACGGCCCCGCGGCCCAGGACGACGCCGAGCACCAGCCCGGCCAACGTGCCCACGGCCCCATGCATGGCGGCTTCAACCAGAATGGTTGCGAAGATCTCGCGCCGCGTCATGCCCAGCGCACGCAGGCTGCCCAGCACCGGGCGGCGCTGGATCACGCTGAAGGTGACGGTGTTGTAGATCAGGAAGACGCCGACCACCAGCGCCAGCAGGCTCAAGGCCGTCAAGTTGAGGCGAAAGGCCTCGGTCATCTCGTTGACCGTGCCTGCACGACCGGCGGCGAGCGCAACCCGCGCATCCGGCGGCAGGACAGCGGCAATGCGCGCCAGATCCGCCTGGCCAAGCTCGCTATCCTCGACGATGAGATCGATGCGGTCGATGCGCCCCACCCGGCCCAGCACCTCCTGGGCCGTGGCGATGTCGGCGATGAGCAGGCTCTCCAGCGCTCGCCGGCTGAGATCGTCGGTCGGCTCCAGCAGACCGATGACCGTCAGCAGGCGTTTGCCGTCGTCCACGCGCACGGTCAGTTGATCGCCGGGCGACAGGCCATATCGAGCGGCCACGTCGGTGCTGAGCAGAACCGAGTCCGGCACGGTCAGCATGTCGCCCAGATAATCGGGCCTGGCGCCGGTCTGACCGTCGGCGCCCAGATAGCTGCGGAAAGGCGCTTCGGCAAAGGGATCGACGCCCAGCAGACGCATGGGCTGCTCGTCCAACTCGATGGCGGTCACGTAGTCCTCCACCACCGGCGCGCTCTGTCGATAGCCGAGTTCCCGGCGCAGCTGGGTGTAGACGGCTTCGTCCAGCCCCGATGGGCCGCCGACGATCTGATGGGTGGCCCGCCCGGTCACGGTTTCCGTGCCCAGGGCAAAGGCGCGCTCCGCCGAGCCATTGGCCAGATCGATGGCCACGATCATGGCGACGCCGATGGCGACGCCGACCACGAAAAAGAGGCTTTGTAGGGGTCGGCGCAATGCGTGTCGCCAGGCCAGACGGATAACGGTCGGCAGCGAAAAGGATGGCTGTTTCATAGGTTTCTCAGCTTGCGCCCTGGGTTCTATCGCTCACAAGTTTGCCGTGATCCAGATGCAACACCCGATCGGCCTGGCCGGCCACCTCCGGCGCGTGGGTGGCCATGAAGAGCGTCTTGCCGGCATCGCGTGTCAATTCGAGCAGCAACGACAGCACCGATTCACCGGTATCTTCGTCCAGGTTTCCTGTCGGCTCATCGGCCAGAATCAGCAGCGGATCGTGGGCCAGGGCGCGGGCAATGGCGACGCGCTGCTGTTCGCCGCCGCTCAACTTGTCGGGATAGGTGTCGATGCGATTCGCCAGTCCGACTCGATCCAGAAGATCAAGCGCGTGGGCGCGTCCGTCGCCGGTTCCGCCGGCCAATTCGAGGGGCAGGGTCACGTTTTCGAGCACGGTCAGCGTGGGAATGAGGTTGAAGAACTGGAAGACGATGCCGATGTTGCGCCGGCGAAAGAGCGTGCGCTGGTGATCGCTCAGCGCGGTGATGGCGACTTCCGGCGCATCTACGTCGCCGGATGCGCGAATGAAAACCTCGCCGCCGGTCGGCGCGTCGATGCCCGAGATCAGGTTGAGCAATGTGCTCTTGCCGCTGCCCGATTTGCCCAGCAGGCAGACGAAGTCGCCCTCATAAAATTGGCGATTCAGTGCGTTGAGCACGTTGTGCCGTTTCCCCGCTTCGATGTAGTCCTTGCTCAACTGATCCAGCCGGATGATCACGGGCTTGTTCGGCAGCGCCCGCGTCGCATGCAGTAGGCCATCAGGCTGGTCCTGACGCGGAACTGCGATGGGGTCTGTCAACATCGGTTCACCTTCCATGGCGTTTCGCACGCCTGAAACATTGATTGGGAAAAAAAGCACAAACGTTGCCTGAGGGTACCGGTGTGAACAAGATTAGTCTGTCGGCAAACTGACAATCACGCCCGGCAAGCTCAAGTCAACCGCCGGATAGGACACGGATGACGCTGAAATGGCGGATCTGCACAGATTCCCTCGACAAAATCCGCGAGCATTCTGCCTGATCAGCGTCATCCGCGTCCCATCATTTCCATCTATGACTCGACTGCAAAAATAAATTTTGCCACGGATTTCACAGACTGCACGGAATTTCCCCAGTGGATCAATCCGTGTAATTCGTGAAATCCGTGGTTGGTTTACCTTTCTGCAGTGGAGTCATCTATTCGAAGGACTTTCGGAGATATCCTGGGTGTAGATTGACGAAACCGCGTGACCTTGTTACGCTTGATCCATGACAAAACGGGATTCGGAACTTTGGGATAGCCGCTATCGTTCGGGCGACGGCCCCGTGGGACGACGTGCCGGCAACCGTCTGGACAAATTTGCGCACTATGTCGATGCTTTGATGATGGAGCGCCGCGCCGCATCCGGCTCGGCAGGTGGCCTTCGTTTGCGGTCGCTCGATGTGGCCTGCGGTGCGGGCGGCACAGTGGTCTGGCTGGGCGAGCGCGGCTGGCATGCTACCGGCGTTGATGCCAGCGCCGAGGCGCTATGCTTGGCGTCAGGGGCCGTCGCGGCCGCAGGCGTGGCCGATCGCTGTGAGTTGATCCACGCCGATCTGGACAGTTGGCGGCCCGCTGCGAGCCGATACGATCTGGTGACCTGTTTCTTTTTTCTGGATCGAGATCTGATGTCTGCGCTGAAGAAGACGGTTCGACCCGGCGGGCTGCTGATCATGGAGACGTTCAATCGCCATTGGCTGGCGCAACGCCCTCAGTCCAACCCCGACTTCTTGCTCGCCGACGATGAACTGGTGGCCACCGTGACCGGCTGGAGGTGGCAGGTGCTAGCGAGATGCACCTGCGGACCGGACGCCGATCGACCGACCGACGCCATCGTGGCCCGGTGTCCTGCGCTGATGTGAAGCTCGAAGATTTGCCGAACAGGATCCGGCCACGAATCCATATCCGCATAGAGGAGCAACACAATGAGATCTGATCTTGACCGCATCATGGCTGAACGCAACCTGGACGGCCTATTGGTCATCGGCGATGCCAGCGGCAACAAGGTGTTGAACTACGTGACCGGCGGCGCGCATCTGGAACGGGCGCTGGCGGTGAAGAAGGTCGGCGGACCGATGACGCTGATCCATGGATCGATGGAGCGCGACAATGCCGCGGCCACGGGTCTTCAACTGGTGGACCGCGATCAGGTCTACAATGTCTATGAACTGCTCAAGAAGCACGCCGGCGATCAACTGGCTTCGCAGGTCGACTATCTTCACCAGGTCTTCGAGCGAGAAGGTCTGAAGGGGCGAATCGGCATCTACGGCGTTCAGGATGCCGGCGCAGCCTATACCCTTTTCAACCATCTGCAAGATCGACTGGATGGCGTCGAACTGGTGGGCGAGTACGGTACGTCGCTCTTCTCTATCGCCAGAGAAACCAAAGACGATCGGGAGATTGCCGAGTTGATTGAGGCCGGACGCTTGACCTCCATGGTTGTGGGTGAGACGAGCGATTTTCTGGCGGGTCATCAGGCGCGCAGTGAAGTGCTGGTCCGCCAGGATGGCGAGGCGCTGACCATCGGCGATGTCAAGTCGTTCATCCGCTCGCGCATCTACGCTTACGGAATGCATGAGGATCACGGGCACATCTTCAGCCAGGGTCGAGATGCCGCTGTTCCCCACAACGCCGGCGATGTCGACATGCCCATGCGTCTGGGCCAGAGCATCATTTTCGACATCTTTCCGCAGGTGGCGAGCAACTATTTCCACGATCTGACGCGGACATGGAGTCTCGGCTATGCCACGGACGAGGTTCAGGAAGCGTGGGATCAGACCAAGGAGATCTTCGACCAGGTGATGGGATCACTGGCGTTGGGCGTGCCGTGTCGGGACTATCAGATCAAGACCTGTGAATACTTCGAGAGCAAGGGACATCCAACGCCCATGAGCACGCCGGGCAGCCATGAGGGATACGTGCACGGTCTGGGCCACGGCATCGGCCTGGACATTCACGAGGGGCCCAGCCTCAGCCACGCCGCCGGCAACGACACTGTCTTGCAACCAGGTCATGTCTTCAGCGTGGAGCCGGGACTCTACTATCCGGCGCGCGGCTTTGGCGTGCGCATCGAAGACTCGGTCGCCTTTTTGGAATCGGGCGAGCTGATCAACCTGACCGATGTGCCCTATGACCTGGTGATTCCTGTTCGTTAAAAAAATGATCCACGAAGGGTCACGAATTTCCACAAAGGGTAGTTTTCTTCGTGCTCTTCGTGGATCATTTTTTCTCTGGATTTGCCTCATTGCAGGACGCCCGCTAAGGCTCCAGTTCAACATAGTCGACCGAGATCCAGCCGACCTTGCGCTCGTCAGAGGTGGTTGGATCCGGTTGGCTCCCTTCTCCTTGACTCGGTTCGAACGCATCCAGCAAAACCTGAATCCAGATCCCGTCGGGACTCAACGCCACGACCTGATGGCTGGAGCCGTTGGCCACATAGCCGATGCGCGGATTGTCTGCGCCTGGCCCGCTGCGAACGCTCAGCCGGGCGCCTTGGGTGCGCACTGTGGCCCTCTCTGGCAGGGGGCTGTCTGCGGCCGGGGTGACGGTCTCGTCGTCCACGCCGCCCTCATCCGTGGGATCGGCATCCTGACCAAGATCGTTGCTGCGCTCTTCCCCGTTCTCTGCCAATACCTCTGTGGTCGAGCCCGCTTCAGTTGTCTCTTGGGTTCCCTCTTCCGCTTCGCTGCCTTCGGCCGGCATGGCCGCAACAGTCGGCGGCAAAACCACCGCTATCGGCTCGCCGGCCTCGACGCTCAGGAGGTAGTCGCCCGACGAGGCATCGCCATAGGTCGCCGCTTCCACGATCAGGGTGAGATCGATGGGGATTTCGAAGTGCTCAATCGACGAGTTGACCGTCTCGTGGCTCTCCGCATCATCGTTGGACGCCAGCAACGTCTCGTTCAGATCGTAGAGCCGTAGGATGGTATCGAGGCGGCCTGTGGAGTCCTCCAGACGGACATCGAGCACGTCGCCGGCCTGCAGTGGCAGGGTGTAGCGCACGCGAACATTCGGTTTCAGCTTGCCGGTCACCGATCTGCCCAACTTCAATTTGCCGGCGTTGATGAATTTGATCTCGGTCAGTCCGTCCAGGTGGTGGATGGCCGCTTCCAGTTCGGGGTCGCCTGAGCCGAGCAGGGCCGCTTCGTTCACGGGCACGCGGATGGTCGGCGGTATGCCTTTGCCTTCGATCAGGATCTCGCCATTCTGATCAACGGAGCGCCCGACCGTATATTGAAAGTAGATGTTTTCGGGCATCAGCGCCACGTCGATGGCGCCGCCTAATCCCGCCGTCGGGTAGTGGCCGACCACGGCCGCCCGATCTTGCAGCGTCATGTCGTAGACGAAAAACTCGCAGGCGCTGTTGCAATTGGGCCCGGCGAGGATGGCCACCGCGCCGTCATAGCGCAGATCGGCTGACGGCAGGTAGAATCGCCCGGCTTTGTGCGGATCGAAGTAGAACTCGTCCAGATCCTCGTCGTAGTAACCGACGTTGCCCAGATCCAACGCTTCGTCGAAGAAATACGCCGCCATCTGATCGGCCAGGAAGGCGCTGCCTCCGCCGTTCTGTCGCATATCGATGACCAGGCCGGGAATGTTTTTATCCTTCAGGGTATGAATCAGTCGCTCCCACAATTGCACGGTCAATAGCTTGTTGTCGGAAAAGCTGTAGATCTTGACATACCCGTAGCCGTTGACGAGTTGAGCATATTCCAAAGGCAACTGGAATCCGTCCAGACCGACATTGAATGATGAGAAGCTGAAACTTTCGTTGTCAGGTTCAGCCGACATCGAAACAGTGATCGGCATCTCTGCAATCGGGTTCTGATAGGTAACCTCAACCACGCTGCCCAGCGGCCATCGCATTGCATAGCGGAGCTTCTGTAGCCGTTCGTAGTGGCTCGTGCTGAACGGGCCTGAGAGCGCAACTGTCTCTTGTACATGCTCGTCGATGGGCATCCCGTCGATGGCGATGATCTCTGCGCCTGCGACAATGCCGGCCTGATCGGCAGGCCCGTCTTCAACCACGTAGTTGGCGATGACGCGGCCATTGTCCAGCTCGCGGATCGCCAAACCCAGGCCGCCGCCGGTCTCGTAGCGGAAGTCTTCCAGCACAAACGGCCCGCTGACGTGGCCGTCCGGAATCGAAAAGGAAAAGTCGCGCAGGGCACGGCGGAAAGCCAGCTCGTCTTTTTCGGCCTCTGCCGCTTCAAAGCGCGGGCGGAACGTCGCGTGCAGTTCATCCCAATCCAACTGCTTGTATTCGGTGAAGGCATATTCGTCGCGCAGCAGATCGACTAAGGCATCGAATGCTTTGTCATAGGTCAGCCCCGAGAAATCTTCCAGTTCCCGACCGGCCGGTTCGATCAGTTCGACGGTAGGATAGCGAGAGCGGTCGAAGGTGAACGGCTCGGCGTCCATCTTGACGATGGTGTAGCCCTGGGGCAGGCGAACGATTGGATCATCCTCGGTGAAGAGACGGCGGTCGTCGCCGAACCCGGCAGGGAATCCCTGCTCGTCGTCCGGTGCATAGACGAGAAACGTGCCGCCGACGATCTCCCGGTTGGTTTCGGCGCTGTTGCTGGCCTTGGTGGAGGCGTAGGTCGTTGACCAGCCGCCGCCGAACAGATCGCGTTCTTCCAGAAAGGGATCGCCGAAGACATTGGCCCAGTAGGCAATGGCAAAGACCATGACGCCGGTATCGTCTTCGCCGTCGTTGTCTACATCGCGCAGGCCGCCCCGAGGCTGGATGGGCAGGGAGATGGTGTAGGAAAAGGGTGAGGTGTAAAAGTCGGACGTGATCTGGCCGATGGTCTGCGATTCGATGGGCAGGATGTACCCTTCGTCGCGATCGACAAACCCGGCCTGATCTTCCAAAATCACCATCGGCGATTCCGTGCCGATGGTGAAGAAAGCATTGGTGTAGGAGACTTCGCCGTTGATGACGACCGGCCCGCCCTGATCGTTGAGGATTTCGGCGGCAGGCAGATCGTCGCTCGGACTCTGGGCCGCGGCGCAATTGGGGGTCAACAGACTGTCGATGGTCAGCAGCGCAAACAGTAGCAGGCCAACCACGCATGTGATCTGAAAACGTCCGGCAACGCCTGCTTCGATGTACGACGGTCGGTCCATGATCGATCGGCTCCTTCAGGGTGAGAGGCAACGGATCTCGAAATCGCTGGGATCAGATGCGGATCTGCCCAGTTTCGTAGGCGATCACATCGGTCAATATGTTGGCGAGGCCCAGTTCCGGTCGCCAGCCGATGGCCCGGCCGATCTTGGCGATGTCGGGAACGCGGCGGCGCATGTCTTCGAAACCGGGCGCATAGGCCTCGCTGTAGGGCGTGTGGGTGACCGTGGATCGGCTTTCCACCTGCTCGATCACTTGCCCGGCCAGCATGTTGATGGTCTGTTCATCCGTGCTGCCGATGTTGAAGATTTCGCCGGCCGTGCCGTCCGCCTTGTCGAGCAGTGCGCTCAATGCGCGAACGGTGTCGCTGACGTGGCAGAAGCAACGGCTCTGCTCGCCGTCTCCGTAGACCGTGATCGGTTGATCGCGCAGCGCCTGGCGCACAAAGCGGGGGACGACCATGCCGTAGCGGCCCGACTGGCCCGGGCCGACCGTGTTGAAGAATCGGACCACCGTCACCGGCAGTTCGTACTCCTGATAGGCCGCCAGCCCCAGGAACTCGTCCACAAGCTTGCTGGCGGCATAGCCCCAGCGGCTGCGGTGCGAGGGGCCGAGCAGCAGATCGTCTTCCTCGTTGAAGGGAATGCTGACCCCCTTGCCGTAGACTTCGCTGGTGCTGGCAATCAGGGTGCGGCATCGATAGCGACGGGCAGCGTTGAGCACGGCATGGGTGCCCAGCACGTTGGTCTCGATGGTCTCGGTCGGCCGTTCCACCACGAGCTGCACGCCCACCGCCGCGGCCAGATGGACGATGGCGTCGGCCTGGCTGGCCAAGCCGATCCAACACGAGCGGATTGTTGAGGTCGTCGATGGCGAAGCTGAAACGACTGATCGGGAATGAAGCCGCGAATGTTTTCAAAGCTGCCGGTGCTCAGGTTGTCGAGCACGGCCACCTCGTCGCCCCGGGCCAGAAGCGACCGTGTGAGATGACTGCCGATAAACCCGGCGCCGCCGGTGATCAGTACGCGCATGCGGAAATTTGTCCTTGTCTTCGTCTGTGTGGCTCGCTGTGAACCACGATGATCCGATCCGGATCGCTGGGTTGGCAACTGCTGTGCGAATGTGTTTTCGAAGCTATATCACAGGGTGGGGATAGCTCTTTGCGTGCCGGAGACGGTCCAGAACTATTTGGCCTTGCGGAGACGCCCCGGACCGTCCCCCGGCACGTGCTTGACCGCTCTGAGCCATTATAGCAGAGTGGGCGACGTACGACGAAGCGCTCCAGGCGATAGGACGCGGATGACACGGATTGGGCGGATTTTCGCCGATCAATTCAGGAAAGATCTGCGGTCATCCGCCCAATCCGCGTCATCCGCGTCCTATCGCGCTGCCGCCGGAACAGTGGCGAAGGTTTGACGCGCATGTTGGAGGCCCTGTACAATCTCAACCACCATGAACCCTGAAACCCTGTTGATGCACGTCGCCATTGAATCTACGGAAAACGGCCTGATCGCCCGGATCGTTTCGTCGCCGGTCGGGCTGGCCGGGCAGGTCAGCGCGCCCTTTGTCACGCCGATGACCGCGGACGAGCGCACGGACTTCTGGACTCGCATCGCTGCGCCCGTCGATCTGGCCACGGACGAGAATGCCGCCCAACAGACTGCCGGCCAATCCGCCCTGGTTCAATCGATCGGTGAGCGCCTCTTTCATGCGCTCTTTGCCGGCGAGGTGTTGGCTGCGCTGCGCGGCAGTTTCGCCCTCGCCTACCAGCAACGCGATGCCCTGCACCTGCGCTTGACCCTGCCCGACACGTCTTCGCTGCTGACGTTGCCATGGGAATACCTCTTCGACCCGGAACGACGTGAGTTTCTCTCGCTCTCATTGCATTCGCCGCTGCTGCGCTATGTCGATCGACGCCATCAGATTCGCCCCCTCAACATCGAACTGCCGCTGCGCGTGCTCGTGGTGATCGCCAAAGCCGGCGGCCTGGTCCCGGTCAATGTCGGCCGTGAGTGGATCAGCCTGATCGACACCATCGACTACCTGGGCATGGACGGCCGGCTGGTGGTCGAACGGCTGGAGAAGCCGACCCTTTTTGAACTGCAACGCCGCCTGCGCCAGCGTCCCTACCACATTCTGCACGTAATCGGCCATGCAGTGTACAATGAAGCGGCCCAGGACGGCCGGCTTGTGCTGGAGGATGAGGTCGGCCGTGCACGTTTGATGTCGGGCCAGCACCTGGGCCAGTTTCTGCGCGATCACTACGCCACGCGGCTGGTGATCCTCCAGTCCTGCGACCCGGAGCTGGATCGCAACAACCCGTTGGGTTTGGTGGCCCAGAACATCGTGCAGCGAGGCGTCCCGGCGGCCGTCGTGTTGCCCTATGACATGCCGGACAACCTGACGCTGGCCTTCCTGCACGATCTCTACGCCGGCATCACCGATCTGAAAGCGGTCGACGTGGCCATGGTCGAGGCGCGCAGGGCGCTGGTCGGCGAATCGCCCAATGCCATCTGGGGCATGCCTTGGCTGCTGGCGCGCACCACATCCGGCCACATCTTCGATGACGGAACCCTGCAAGCCCAGGTTCAGGACGTACCAACTCGACGCCAACCCAGCCTCTTGGAGCGGGTGATGCGATCGAATGCGAGTGATGATTTTTAGATTGAAGATAGTTGACTCTGTTGCAAAAAACCACGAATGACACGAATTTCACGAATGGCGCCACTGGGGAAATTGGTGAAATCAGCGAAATTCGTGGTTCTTGCAGTGGACTCATACGCTGAATCTCTTGAACCATCCACCCAGTGAGCGAGGACTATGAGCAAAGCACAGATTGGACTGATCGGACTGGCCGTCATGGGCCAAAATTTGGTGTTGAACCTGGAGCGCAACGGCTACACCGTCGCCGTCTTCAACCGCACCACGGCCACCATGCAGGACTTCGTGGACGCCCATCCGGGCAAGAACTTGATCGCGACCACCACGTTGGAAGAATTGGTCGAAAACCTGGAGAAACCGCGCCGCATCATGATCATGGTGCAGGCCGGCCGGCCGGTCGACGCCGTGATCGACGCCTTGATTCCGCTGCTGGACGAGGGCGATCTGATCATGGACGGCGGCAACAGCTTCTACAAGGACACCGAGCGGCGCGCCGAGACCGTCACCGCGGCCGGGCTCAACTTCATGGGCGTGGGCGTCAGCGGCGGCGAAGAGGGCGCGCTCTGGGGACCCAGCATCATGCCGGGCGGCTCCTTCGACACCTGGTCGGCCGTGCAGCCGCTGCTGGAGGCCATCGCGGCCAAGGCGCCCGAGGACGGCCAGCCTTGCGTCGCCTACCTGGGCCCGCGTGGCGCCGGCCACTACGTCAAGATGGTCCACAACGGCATCGAGTACGGCGACATGCAGTTGATCGCCGAGGCCTACGACATTTTGCAGCGTGCGCTGGGTCTCTCTGCCGGCGAGCTGGCCGAGATCTTCGGCGAGTGGAATGAGGGCGAACTCGACTCTTTCCTCATCGACATCACCGTCACCATCCTCAAGCGTGTCGACGAAGAGACCGGCAAGCCGCTGGTCGATCTGGTGCTGGACAAGGCCGCGCAGAAGGGCACCGGCAAGTGGACCAGCCAGGACGCCTTCGACGTCGGCGCGCCCATCCCGACCATCAACAGCGCGGTGGTGGGGCGCATCATCTCCAGCCTCAAGGACGAGCGCGTGGCCGCCAGCGCGGTGCTGCCCGGTCCGGAGACCACCGTCTACGAAGGCGACCCGGCCGTGCTCATCGATTCGGTGCGCCAGGCGCTCTACGCCTCCAAGATCAGCGCCTACGCCCAGGGCATGGCTCTGCTGCGTCTGGTCAGCCAAGAGTATGGCTATGACCTGAATTTGGGCGAGATCGCGGCCATCTGGCGCGCCGGCTGCATCATCCGCGCCCGCTTCCTCAACCGCATCACCGACGCCTTCCGCAACAACCCGGATCTGCCCAACCTGCTGCTGGATCCCGACCTGGGCGCGGCCGTCATCGAACGCCTGCCCGCCTGGCGTCACGTCGTGCAGACCGCCATCGGCCTGGGCATTCCCGTGCCCGCCTTCTCCGGCAGCCTGGCCTACTACGACTCCTACCGCAGCGAAACCCTGCCCGCCAACCTGATCCAGGCCCAGCGTGACCTCTTCGGCGCGCACACCTACGAGCGGACGGACAGGGAAGGCACTTTTCATTCGAATTGGGAAAGTTAGGAAAAAAGGGGTGGGGATGTAGGGATGTGGGGCAGTGGGGGGCGTGGATTGGAAGTATTGGCCTTGGCCTACCCCCCACAACCCCACCGCCCTACATCCCCACCATGTCTTTATGAAAAATCGCTGGATTATAGTCTTCTTGCTTACCTTAACCCTCGGCGGCGCGTGGCTGTGGATCAGCCGTGTGCCGGTGGACGCGACCGTGGCCGTGCGCGAGCCGGAGCCGGCAGTCGGCCATCCCGCGCCCGATTTTGCGCTTGGAGACGCTGGACGGCCAGGCTTTTGTGCTCAGCGAGATCACCGGGCCATTGGCAACAAGTGCATCGGGCGGGATACCGGTAGTGCTCAACTTCTGGGCCACCTGGTGCGGGCCCTGCCAGCGTGAGCTGCCTGCCCTGCAGGGCGCGGCCGAGCGCTACGACGGCGACGTGTTGATCGTCGGCGTCGACCAGGGCGAGACCGCCGATGTCGTGCAGCCCATGGTCGACGACCTGGGCCTGACCTTCGCCATCCCCATGGACCGCGACGGCGCAGTCGGCCAACGCTACAACGTGCGCGGCATGCCGACCACCTACTTCATCGACGCCGACGGCGTGATCCAGGAGATCTGGGCAGGCGAGATGAACGCCATCACCTTGGCCGAGAAGATCGAGTCGATTCGGTGAGGCAACACAATTTGTAGCACACAATTTGTAGCACGACATTTATGTCGTAGCAGCGCGGCTCGGCTACGACATAAATGTCGTGCTACAATGCGGCATAAATGCCGCGGTACACACCAACCAGGAGCGCGCCCGTGCCCCCTTCCCACATCCGCATCCTTATCCTGGAAGCCAATCCCTGGGATCTGCCCCCCTTGCACACGCTCACCGAGGCCAAGAACCTGAAGCGCCTGCTCGAACCGCTGGGCTTCCAGGTTGAACTTGCCCCGGCCCTGCAGGTCGAAGAACTTCAGACCCTCCTGCGCAAGCACACGCCCGACATTCTCCATTTCGCCGGCCACGGCGATCCAGCCGGCGACCTCCAAGCTCAGGACGATGACGGCGACGCTGTCGCCATCCCCATGGAAGCGCTGGCCGAGGCCGTGTCTATCCACAACCGCGAGCAGCGCGGCAGTCTGCGCCTGATCGTGCTCAACGTCTGCTACGCCGCGCGCCAGGCCGAGCAACTGGCCCGCCACGTCGAGTGTGTGATCGCCGCGCACGAGCCGATTCATGACGGCAGCGCCATCGCCTTTGCCGAGGAGTTCTATGGGGCGTTGGCCGGCGGTTCATCGGTGGCCGCGGCTTTCGAGTACGGCTGCAATCAGGTGGATCTGATCGAGGATCTGCCGTCGGTGAAAGAGGATCTGGCGCTGCTGGCCCGCCTCGATATCGACCCCGAGCAAGTCTTTTTTGCCCGTCCACTCTCTACCGAGCACCAAGCCTATCTGCGCCATTGGTTTGACTACAGTTGGTCCGGCATCCCACTTTCGCTTTTTGGCATGTCCGACGGCGATGCCGGCTTGCTGGAGGTCTACGTGCCGTTGCCGGTGGATGGGCGGCTGGTTTTTCACCATCCGCCAGAACAGGTTGATCCGCTGACTGATACGGACTGGGAGTTTTCTTCCGGAACGGAGCGTGCCGCCGCTTCTGACCCCGAGCGAGAACATCTTGAACAGTTCGAAGGTCTTGGCCCAGATGATGAATCATTGGCAAGAGAGCGACGAGCGCGCACGCGACACTGGGCGGAATTGGATGCGGACGAAACCGCGTTGCGGTCACTGGTGGTACGAGCGATCGCCTCACATGAAGCCAAGGACGATGAGGAAGTGGACCGCCAGTTGGTGGCGGAAGACGCGGCGGCCATTCAACGCCACTTCGTTCTTGTCGGCGATCCGGGCAGCGGCAAGAGCAGTTTTCTGCGTTTCCTCACGCTCTCGTTGGCCGGTGAACTGTTGCGGCAGTCCGGCGCTCCCTGCCCGCAAGCCGGCGACGGAAACGACCGCTCGCAGATCAGGGTGTTCGACGGCCTGACGCCGGTCTACATCGAACTGCACAGCCTATTTACCATGGACTCGCTGCGGCTGCCGGAAGATGACAACGTGCAGCCGTCGCCGCCATCGGTGGCCGACTTCTGGCGCTATCTGACCGAACGCCTGCGTGTTATGGGTGTCGAGCAGGCTCTGCCTGAGCTGCGGCGGCTCTACGACGCGGGCAAGCTGTTGATCCTGCTGGATGGTCTGGATGAGGTCAACAATGCGGCTGAGCCGCGGCGTCGCTGGCAGATCAAACGGCTGGCGGCCGCGCTGGCGCGCAGCAACAACCGTCTGATCATCACCAGCCGCCCCTATGCCTATCGCAACCGGGAATGGTCGCTGGACGGCTTTGGCCGCACCGAACTGATCGACTTGCAGACGGCGCAACTGGAAGAACTGACATCGAAATTGATCTCGATCCTCTCGCCGGATGATGCTGTACAGGCGCAGCGTGATTTTCTGGCCGAACTTGGCGGCGTACGCGCTGACCTGCGCAGCAACCCGCTCTTCTTCACGCTGCTGGCCGCTATCTGGCTGCGCCCGCCGCGCCGCCGCCGTCTGCCCGCGACACGCGGCGAACTCTACCGGCGCTCCGTCGATCTGCTGCTGGAGGATTGGGTGCGCCAGAAAGACGACGAGTTCTCGCTGTTGCGGACGGCTGAAGCTGACCCCAGACGAGTTGCGCGCCGTGTTGCAGGTGCTGGCGCTGCTTGTGCAGCAGCGCAGCCAGCCGGGGACCGACACCACGGTCTTTGCCAGCAGTGACATCCACACGGCCATCGAGTATGTCCACACGGACCGCCGGCACACGCCCGTCGTCCGCTTCCTGGAACTGATCGCGGGCGTGCTTCAGGACGTGACCGATGATCTGGAGCGTCAACCGGGCCTGTTGATTGCACCCTACACCCGCCAGTTCCGCTTCCTGCATCGTTCATTCCAGGAGCACCTGGCCGCCTGCGAGTTGATCCCCGATGGCGGGGACAGTGACCATCCTCGCCATGATTTTCCGGAGACATTGGTTCAATTGGTGAGTCAGAACCCGGCGCTCTGGCGCAACGTGGCCGAACTGGCCGCCGACGAACTGCGCTTCCAAGGACGTGAGTCCGATCTGAACGCGCTGCTGACAACGCTGTCGGCGTCCTATCGACAGGCCAAAGAGAAGGAAATGAGTGTGCTGCCGGAGGGTTCCGGCCCGGCAGCGCTGTTGTCGTTGACGATCGCCCGCGGCCAGGAACTGCTCCAACCGGTGACGGATGCCGACGGTCCCGACGCGTTGACATCAACCTTGCAGGCGACAGCCACCTACGCGCTGACGGATATCGAAACCTTCAGCCCCGAGGAGCGTGACATTGCCGGCACCGCCCTGGCTCTGCTTGGCGACCGGCGCAAAGGCGTGGGCCTGCGCGCCGACGGCCTGCCCGACATCGACTGGGTCGAGATTCCCGAGGTCGACCCGGAGACGGGACAGCACGAGTTCATCTACCAGGAGAACGAGCGCCGCAGCGAGCCGACCTTCTGGATGGCCCGCTATCCCGTCACCTATCGCCAGTTCCAGGCCTTTCTGGACGCCGATGACGGCTTCTACAGCGATGAGTGGTGGGCGGGCCTGGATATGCCCGAAGGCCATCGTTCTGCAGCCAGGAGAGCAAGCATTTGAGCACTGGAACCACCCGCGTGAACGCGTCAGTTGGTACGACGCCATCGCCTTCTGTCGCTGGCTGACGGCCAAGGCAAGCGCCACGCCCGCTTTGGCCCCGCAGATGCCGCCGGGCGAAGGGTTGGTTTGGTCGTTCACCTTGCCCACCGAATGGCAGTGGGAGAAGGCCGCGCGAGGATATGACGGTCGTACCTTTCCGTGGGGAGATGAGTACGTTTCCGGTTTCGCCAACATCAATGAGACGATATTCGAGTCAGAAGGTCGGCGACCACTATCTGCAGAAGACATCGGCCGTGGGCATGTATCCACAGGGCGTGTCGCCCTATGGGATCCACGACATGAGCGGTAACGTCTGGGAATGGTGTCGCAACGAGTACAACAACCCCGACAATGTGCAAGAGAGCGGCAATGACAGCCGTTCCCTGCGGGGCGGGTCGTGGAACTACTTTCATGACAATGCCCGCTCTGTGCGCCGCTACATCGACCTCAGTCCGGACAACCGGGACAACTACATCGGTTTTCGGCTGGTGGCGTTTCCGGTCCCTATTGGCTTTGATCTCTGATCTTCTGTTCTCTGAACTCTGATCTATTGAGCGCAAAGCGCTCGCTCTGACTCTGTTGGGGGAGCACGAGGGGGGTACCCCCCTCGTTTTTGCTTGTTTCCAAACCCTGCCTTGTTGCGCTATACTTCCCTTGCTGGTCGAGTTCTGCCAGCCAGGCAGCCCGGAGACCTGCGGGGCGGGTCGTGGAACAACAATCATGACAATGCCCGCTCTGTGCGCCGCAACAACAACAATCCGAACAACAATGAAATCCGGTTACGCGTAGGGGCATGAGTACGGGCGGGAAATGCCTGTGGTTTTTCCAATTGGCCGATCCGCCCGTTCTCGTGCCCGTCGTTCCACGTTGTGTTTTGTAACCGTCGGGCACGAGATGGCTCGGCGATTGATCTTCTTCCCGTTTGGCCAGGTTGCCTCCGCCGAGCCAACTCATGCCCCTACGTTCCTCAACGCGTCTATTCGGCGTGACGCGGCAGTCGATCATCAAGATGTGGATCGCCGAGCGGATCGACGTCGAGGCGGCGAAGCGGTAGGTTTCCTTGTACCGCGGCATTCATGCCGCATCGCTTTGCTCTGGCCTAGCCGATACGGCATGAATGCCGCGGTACAATTGTTGTCGTATCACTCGTTCTCCCCAAGCAGAAAGAACATCGTACACCAGACGATCATCAGGTCGGGCAGGGCGTAGCTCAGGTCGATCCAGCCGTGGGCCAGGGCGGCCAACGACGCGGCCAGGAAACCGAGGGCCCAGATGCGTCGCTCATAGATGAGCGCCTCATAGGTGAGCGCCTCACTGATGGTCTCTTCGCCGGCCGAGCGAAAGCGTCGCCAGAGCCGGGCAATGCCGCCGGCCCAGAAGCCCAGCCCCAGCGCCAGCCCGATCAGGCCCAGCCGCGTCCACCAGTCCAGCAGCCAGTTGTGGGGGTGGTTGAGGTTGGGTTCCTGCCACGCCTGGGGCAGGATGTAGCCGCTGCGGTAGGCGTAGAGGAAGTTGTCCGGCCCCACGCCGAAGGGCAGGTGATCCAGCGCCATCTGCCAAGAACTGCGCCAGAGTTGGAGACGCAGAAAACCGGTGCCCTGGGAGAAATCGAGCAGTCGCTGGAAGCGTTCCGTGCCCAGGAAGGGCGTCATGGCCAGGAAACCCACGGCGGCCAGCCCCGCCAGAATCCAGAGTGGTCGGGTCGACTGGCCGCTCTGCCGCAGCAATCGCAATCCGCCCAGCCAGAGCACCACAACCATGACCGGCAGCGCCAGCAGCAGCGCGCCCTTGCTGAAGGTGAGCAGCAACGCCGCGCCCTGGATGCCCGCCAGCACGAGCCAGACGACACGGCTGCGTCGCTCACGCATGAAGAGGCCCAGCGCCAGCGTCACGGCCAGGCTGCGCTCCAGATAGAGGGCCAGGTTGTTGGGCGATCCGTAGAAGGCGCGAATGCGTTGGACGCCCTCGGCATCGATCGAGCATGGACCCGGCGGCAAACTGCCACAGCCCCACCAGCGAGACGACGGTTGCCCCGGCCAGCCAGCCCCACAAGATCAGCCGTCGATCCCCGTGCCCCCTTAGCCCCCCAACCTTGGGGGGAACGCTTGGCTCCAGCCCGGCATTGCCTTGCCGTGCCTCCCTCAGGATTGGGGGCCGGGGGGCTGAACCCCGCGATGATGTCGCCAGCGTCGCGACCAGCAGCAGCGCAAATACCCCGCCGGCCAGGAAGACGGTGCGCCACTCGTGCAGAGCCACGTCAGTGTAGGCGGCCGCGCTGGCGGCGATGAGCGACCACGAGACGAGGGCGGCCAACATCCAGCCGGGCGAAAACCAACGACGCTTTGAAAAACTCGATCCACGAAGGGGCACCAAGGAAAATTGCCCTTCGTGCCCCTTCGTGTCCCTTCGTGTCCTTCGTGGATCAGCGTTTCCCCGCAACAGCCACAGCGCGACGTAGATCCCCCAGATCACCATCCCCCCAAAGACCCCGATATCGATGAGGCTGAAGCTGCGATTGGGCAGCAGCGGCAGCGGGTAGGCGAAGTAGAAGGGCAGGCCGAAGAGCAGCGCCGCGATCCAGAGGGCCGGGCGCGTCAACGCGGCCAGGCCCAGCAAGGCCAGCCCACCCAGGCAGATGAACCACAGATCGAGGGCCGTGCCGGCGACGGCCAAGGCCAGTCCGATGGCGGCGAGGCCGGTTGCATACCGTTCGAGGCCGGTCAGTCTGCTGTTGAGCCAGCCCGGCAGGCGCTCTTGCGCGGTAGACTGAACGCTGAACATCCGGGTGACGAATCCGCTCAGGCCGGCCACGGCCAGCCAGAAGGCGGCGACCAGCAGGGCAACGCCCGGCCAGCTTGGCGGCGGTTCGGGCGGCAGCGCGTCGACGGCCACGGCGCGCAGCGGCGTCTGTCCCCAGCCGCGCCAGATTTCGATGCGCACGTTGTGGGATTTGGCCGTGTCGGATGCCTCGTGAACTCGAACCCAGACCGATTCACGGCCGGTGTTCTCCGGCTGATTGCCGGGGTCATAGAGCGGCTTGTAGCCGGCCGGCATGCCCTGGCTGTCAGCATTGCCGCGAATGACCGGCAACTCAGAGGCCGGTTCGCCGTCTACTGTCACATAGAGATAGCCCCAGTAGTCGCCGGTCGCCAACTGCAAGGCGAGTTCGCTTCCCTCATAGGTGAACTCGACAGCGCCGGACGGCTCGTTCCACGGATCGACCGGCTCGCCGGGATCGGCTCCGTCTGCGCTGAGCGTCCAGCCGGGGCTGTAGCGGAAGACGGGATTCTGCATGGAAGCAACTACGCCGGCCGTCAGACTCTGTGCCGGGGTCGGCTCCGGCAGTCGAATCGGCGATGACCCCATCGACCCGGCCCAGCCCAGCCAGACGAGCCCGGCCACGGCCAAGAGCAGGCTCAGGCCCAGCAGGGGCCGGCGGATGCGATTGCTTTTTCTGCCGGAGTCCCGGTCAGCCTCACGGTCATTCTCTTGATCGGCGTTCATGATGGTTGCATGGTATCATCGGGTTGTGAGGACGCCAATTGATTCCGAATCCGTAAATGGATAGTCGCATGATGATAGACCGCGGATTCGGCGGATGAGGCGGACGAAACCGGATTCATTCGGATTTTATCCGCGGAAATTCGCCTAATCCGCCAAATCCGCGGTCCATCCGCCACAACCAGCATGAATATCCAGATGCTTATCGTACGCGTGTACGGATCAAAAATTGACCGTCATGGACGGCTTCGCTATAATCAGGATCGCGTCTTTTTGGGGATGTCGCTTGACTATTGGCTCGTCGCTGGACGGTCTGGTCCGATGCTTGCAGAGGATCGGCCAGGATTGCGATGACGCCGGGAAGAAGAAGGCCCGTGGCCGACAAGCAGAGTGAAAACCCGCTGGAAGATCTGGCGGCTGAATTGAGTGAATCCTTGCCCAGCCAATCGGTTGAGGTCAAGAATTCATCGGTGGACCGGGTCGAAGGCGGCCAGGTGAAGATGCAACAGTCGGCAGCTCGCTCCGTGCAGGCCAGCGCATTGCATTTGGAAGAATCGGCGGCCGGACTGGTTCGCGCCGGCTCGGTGGATGCCAACGACAGCGCCATCGGCGTTGTGCTGGCGGCTGACGCCAAGCTGAACGATGTCACCACTTCGTTGGTGGCGGCCAGGCAGGTCAACGGCAACAATATCCGGGCCTTTGCGATCTTCACCGGCGAGTTGAATGGCGATGCAAGATCGGTCCTGACGCCGGCGACTGCGCTGGCTGCCGGCGCCGGCTTCGCACTGACAATGTTGTTCTTGCGGGGACTGGCCAATCGTCTGTTCTCGAGGCGCAGCGTCGGAAGCGAAACAGAATAGCTGACTCGGGATTTGAAAACAACTCTGCCGCAGGTGACTCGTCTTCTCTGAGACGATTTCTGAGACGATTTCTCTGAAACGATGAAGCGTGCGAAGAGTTCAAGCAGTAGGGCGCTATTGGTCTGTTATCAGTCCATGACGCCATCGATAAAGCGAAACTGATCAATAGCGGTCAATGTGTCTGATAATGGGAAGAGGAGTTGTTGAGCATGGCAAATTTGCAGTTGAGCGCCCAATCGCGTGAGATTACCGGGCGTAAGGTGAAACAGATTCGGGCCGAAGGTTTGGTGCCGATTGTCGTCTACGGTCCGACACAAGAGTCGGTTAGCCTTCAGGTAGGATCGCGTGATTTCGAGCGGGCGCTGCATGCCGGCGGTATCTCGCAGCTTGTCGAACTGGTTGTCGAGGGCGGACCTACGCACAATGTGCTGGTGCGCGATCTTCAGCGTCATCCGGTGAACCACAGCTTGATGCATGCCGATTTCTACGCCGTGAACATGCGTGAGAAACAGCAGGTCTCTGTGGCGATCCACTCGGTCGGCGATCCGGAAGAATTGGCTGCCGGACTGATGATGTTGCAGGCGCTCGATCAGGTTGAAATCGAAGCCTTGCCGTCGGATATTCCCTCCCACATCGAGGTAGACATCTCCCAATTAACGATGGAGCGTTCGATCACAGTCGCAGATCTGCCGGAGCTTGCCGGGATCGACTATCTGACTCCGGAGGACGAAGCCATCTTCATGTTGATCATCACTCGTGAGGAAGAGGAAGAGGAAGAGATCGACGAACTGGAACTGGAAGGCGAAGAAATGGCCGAGCCGGAAGTTCTGTCGGGCAGCAAGCAGGAAGACGACGACGAAGAGTAGTCGTCAAGCATCTGATTTCAAAAGACCGGTCTCGATTCGAGACCGGTCTTTTTATTGGGTTTCGGCGTCAGCCAGAAACTGCATGGGATCGACGGCGACGCTGTTGATCTGTAGCTCCCAGTGCAGATGCGCACCTGTGCTGCGACCGGTTGTCCCGACCCGGCCCAGCGCGTCGCCTGCACTGACCTCCTGCCCCTCGACGACATACAGTTCGCTCAAGTGCCAGTAGCCGGTGAGCACGCCGCGCCCATGATCAACGATGATGGCGTTGCCCCGAACGGCGGTCGGTTCGGCCATGGCGATTCGACCCGCGGCCGGTGCAGTCACGGTGACCGTGTCCGGCGCTGCAAAATCCTGACCGGCATGGTAGCCGTAGCTGCTGAACTCGCCGCTGCTGTAGGTCCGACGCGTGCCGAACGGACTGCTGGTCGGATACTCTGCGCTGATGGGGCGTCTGACATAGGTCGCCCAGCGGGCCTCAGGGGATATTGTCGCCCAGATTTGTCTCACGCGTTCTTCTTCAGCCATCACCACCGCCGGATCAAGCAGATCGGACTTTTCGTCCGGCAGCACAATCGTCTGGTTATCGTAGCCGCCATCAGCGACACTTACCTGGCGGCTCTGCGCAACCGGCAGTCCTCGCCCAGCTAGGTAGCTGACAGTAATCGTGTATGTGCCCGGTTCCAGCAGCGCCGGCGTCGGCAGGTAGGCGAATTGGCGTAGCGGATCGCCGTCGATCGGCGTAAAGACCAGCGGGATATTGCCGAAGTTGCCTGCCAGAAAGGTGGGGCGGTCCGCCTCGACGGTCAATGTGCCGGTGCGGCCCTGTATGAGCGGATCGGTGAACTCAATCGCGGTAATGGCTCCGAATCGAAGAGGTGACTCGGATGCCGGCTCGCCCGATGTCGTAATCGGCTGACCGGGAAAGAGGCGTGTCTCCGTTTCCAACCCGTTCAGTGTGGACAAGGTGGCCGGATCTTGACCGAATCGCTGCGCGACTGAGCGCAAGGTGTCGCCTGGCTGGGCGTAGATGAGCGTGGTCGGCCCTGCAATCAGTGCTTGGGTCGCCAGGGATTCGATCTCGGCGTCCGATGGGATCAGTAGGACTTGGCCGACTTGAATGACGGAAGGGTCCTCGATCCGGTTGAACGAAGCCAACGCGTCCACGGAGACATTGATTCGTTGGGCAATGCTGCTCAATGAATCGCCGGCCACGACCGTGTAGCTGTCGGGTCTGGCGTTTTCCGCTGTCGTACCCTGGGCTGGCTCCTGCGCATATACGCCGGGCGCCCAGAGCGCAAACATCACCAGCAAGGACATCGTCAGCAAGACTCGGCCGGCAGCGGTCAGTACAACCTGACGCAAATAGGGCAATGCTTCAGTCCGACGCAGATCGGCCTCGTAGGACACGCTATCCGCATAACAAGCCCTGCATAGCTGCAAAGCGGGGTTAATCTTCAAGCTCTTCTGTATACACACTGGGTTTGAGCACGCCGATGTAGGGCAAATTTCGGTAGATTTCATCGAAGTCCAGACCGTAGCCGACCACGAACTCGTTGGGAACCGAGAACCCGACCCAATCTACGGGCACATCCACCTCGCGGCGGGAGGGCTTGTCCAGCAGCGTCATGATGCGCAGGCTGGCCGGGTTGCGTTGGCTGAGCAGGCCGACCAGGTATTCGAGCGTATGCCCGCTGTCGATGATGTCCTCGACCAGCACCACGTTGCGCCCAGTGATCGGATAGTTGAGATCCTTCATGATGCGCACGATGCCGCTACTGTCCATCCCGGCCCCGTAGCTGCTCGTGGCCATGAAGTCAATTGCGTGGGGAATGGAGATGGAGCGAATGAGATCGGCCATGAAGACCAGGCTGCCCTTGAGCACCGAGACAAGCAGGAGATCCTTGCCGAGATAGGTCTCGCTCATAATGGAGCCGAGTTCGTTGACGCGACGCTGGAGCGTCTCTTCGTCGATCAGCACATGGTCGATGTCGTTGTGTAGCGAGCGGGCCTTCCAGAGATCGATGCCGGGCATGGAACGTCTCCTCACTGGACGCATTGCAGAATGGGTTCACGCCGATGCAACGGCTTTGCTCACAAAAAAATCGCCACAGACCGCCACAGGTAAATACCGGATATTCACAGATATTTTCTGGCAGAGTGTAGAGGGCCAGTGTGACGGCAAAAATATCTGTGTCCTATCGTTCGGCTGAGCTTGTCGAAGTCCGTACAAAATCTGTGTGAATCTGTGACTCTGCTGCAAAAACCACGAATGGCACGAATTTCACAAATTGCACCACTGAGAAGATTCGTGCAATCTGTGAAATTCGTGGTTCTTGCAGTGAACTCATCTGTGGCGAAATTCAGTATTTACCAGTCACTGATAGCTCGACTGCGTAGGCACCACTGCAATGGTATTCGTTTCCGACAAGATTGGCAATTCGTGGCCGTCGGGGTTTCCCGGTTGCAGAGCTTGCGATCCGGTCTCGCCTTGTCCGTTCTCCATCTGTTGCGCCGGTTCGATCTGCTCCAGCGGACCGAGTGCAGTCACCAGCGGCGCATAGACCCAGCCAAGTTGCCCGGCGAACTCAACCTGCCACCATTCGGGATCGTCCGGCAGGTAGCCGCGGATGGGCAGCGCTGCGCCCTCGGCGACGATTGTCACCACCGCGTAGTCGATGCCCGGCCCGGCCCGCACGTTGAGGAGACCGGCGTCCACAACCGCCGTCGGCGCGTCCGGCGTTGATGTTGTCTCCACTGGCTGCGCCGGCGTTGCAGGCGCTTCGGGAAGGGGCTGCACGGGAGGGGCGGCTGGCTGGGGCTCGCTCCGGCCGCCGGCCTTGAACTGCGCGCTCCAATGGGCGCTGAGGCCGATATACTGGTCGCCGTAGGCCGCGCTGGGTTCGATATAGGTGCCCTCTGGCCATTCGTTGAAGCTGTTGATGACGATCCAGTTGGGGCGGCTGTCGATGGCCGCCTGCCAGGCGCGACTATAGTAGCCGCCGCCCTCGCGGTCTTGAGCGAAGCCGCCGCCCGGTCGGATACGCAGATCGTTGTATCCGGGCATCACGGTCGCTACCCAGAATTTGTGGACGCCCTGCGCCTGGCGGGCGGCTGCCACATAGCCGGCAAACTTCTGGTTGGTGTAGCCGAGATCATTGGGCGGGTTCCAAGTGTTGCTGTAGAGGTGGTGTCCGTCGAAGACGGACAGGTAGGACATGTCGACGCCTTCGGAGATCCAGATGTTTCCGATACCGGGATCTACCTGGCTGCGGATGGATTGCCAGGTATCGACGCCGTAGATGTGCGGGCGCCAGAAGAAGGTGACTGGGCGACCGTCCACACGCAGATAGGCCGGGTGTTGAGCGTGGATGTTCTGCGCGTGTTGCAGCGCTCCGGACACTGCGCCGGCACTGCCCAGAAAGGGCGAGTCGGTCTCAAAGAGGATGCCGATCTTGAAGTTTCGTGCGGCTGCTTCTTCCAGCAACGCGCTCAGATTGGGCTCGGTCTGGTTGAACTGGCCGCTCGGACCGTACCACGCGACCAGGAAGGCGTCGATGCCGGCGGCTTTTGCCTGCTCAATGTGCCGTCCCATGGTCGCCCGATCGCGGCTGACGTAGGGATCAGCCGGGAGATCGCTCAGTTTGTCGTAGGTCCATGTGTTTTCGTCGAACCAGGTGTAGTAGAAGGCCAAAACCAACGGATCGCCGCTGCCTTGGCTCAACGGGCGCTGGCTAGGGGTCTGTTCCGGCGCCGACAGCGGGGCTGCTTCGACTCGATTTCTCGATGCTGCCACTAGACCCAGCATCGCGATGCACGCCAATAGGAGCATCGTCAATAGGATGCGCCAGCCCAGGCGTAGGTGTTCTTGTGTATCGACCCGTTCCAGCACTTGGCTTTCCAGCGTCTGTGGAAAGCTGGACTGGACGGTCCGCGTCTCATTCACGTGATTGCTCATATGGGCAGATCGTAACATGTGGCCGCAATCGACGCCAACTTGAAGCGTTTTGATAGGCGCTTCGAAGCAGCCGTGCCCAGAGGAAAACGGTCGGTAACGGTTACCCAAATAGACGATCGAAGGAGCCTATCGGCTTTTCGTGGGGCAATCGTGGGGAAGCAGTCCGGCGCGTGCGCCCGCGCGGAACTGTGCGATTATTCCTGCGCAGCGGCCTGAGCGGGCGGTTGCGATTGCTTCATGGCTGGGAGCGCAAGCAGTTCGTTGAGGATCATGGCGGTTGCTCCCCAGATCACCTGTTCCTCTACTTCAAAAAAGGGCACGAGCACATCGCGGTTGCGCATCTTCCACATCTCTTCACGGCGGTTGTCTGGATTGAGGAAATCGGCCAGCGGCGCCTCGATCAGCTTCGCGACCTCGTACGGGTCGGGATGGAAATCGGGTCGATAGTCTGTCCAGCCGACAAAGGGCTGAACCAGGTAGTCAGAGGCATAGACATAGAGCGGCGTCAATGGGCCCAGCAGTGTGACTTGACTGGGGTGAACGCCGACTTCCTCGTAGGTCTCGCGTAGCGCCGTGCCCGCCATGCCCTCGTCGATCTCCTCGTAGCCGCCGCCGGGCAGCCCCACCTGGCCGCTGTGGACGCCGCTGTAGGTCGGTCGTAGGATCAGCGGGAAATAGATCCGATCGACGTGGGGATAGAAGAGCACAAGTACGCCGCCTTGACGCGTGCTCGCCCTCGGCTCCGCTCTCGATGACGAACCAAGGCGCGGCCTTGGGGCCATCTGCTGCTGGGCATCCCAGCCTGGCAGCGGATCGGAGAGATCGATGCGCAACTGGCGTAGAAATGACTCGTAGCGGTCGCTCATAGAACTCGACAGATCAATCCCTTCAGGTACTCCCCCTCGGGAAATGTGATGGCGATGGGGTGGTCGGCCGGCTGACGCAGCCACTCCAGAATCTGGACCGGGCGTGCGGCATCGACCGCGGCGCCGAAGACGACCTTCTGAAACAGGTCAGCGCTGACCAGCCCGCTGCAACTGAAGGTGGCCAGTATTCCGCCGGGTCTGATCAGTTGCATGGCGAGCAGGTTGATGTCTTTGTACCCGCGCAACGCTTTGTCGATGTTGCGCTTCGATTGGGCGAATTTGGGCGGATCCAGAACGATGACATCGAACTGCGGGGCCTGCCCGCCGAGATCGCGCCATTGACGAAGCATCTGAAAGACATCTCCGGTGACCTCCTCTGAGCGCTCGTCGTCCAGTCCATTGAGTCGGGCGTTTTCCCGGCCAAGAGCAAGGGCATCGGCGCTGACATCGAGGTTCGTGACATGCTCGGCGCCGGCTGCCAGGGCGTAGATGCCAAAGGCTCCCGTATAGCTGAATGCGTTTAGCACCCGTTTGCCGGCGCAGTAGGCGGCAACGCGTCGACGGTTTTCCCGTTGGTCGGCGTAGAAACCGGTCTTCTGTCCGCCGGCCAGGTCGACCAGAAAGCGGTGGCCGTTTTCCACGACCTCAATGGTCGACGCCGGCTGCGAACCGGCCAGCAGACCGGAACCGCCGTCGAGTCCTTCGCGCCTCCGAGTTGCCGCATCGCTGCGTTCGATCACCCCGTGACAGCCGGTGATGGCCATCAACTGCTCGGCGAGCGCCGCCTTACGCTGATCGATGGCCAGCGTGCCGGCCTGGACGACCAGGTAGTCGGCGTAGCGGTCGACGGTCAGACCGGGGAGGTAGTCGCTCTCGGCGTTGACCAGTCGGTAGACGTCCGTCTGGGGATCATCGGCCAGTGGCCGGCGCCGTGCTACCGATGCGGCCAGCCGGCGTTGCCAAAAATCGTCATCGATCTGCTCGTTTTCCTGCCAACTGAGCAGACGCACAACGATCTGGCTGCTGCGGTTGAGATAGCCCTTGGCCAGCCAATTGCCGCCGCCGTCGACCACCGAGACAATCGATCCGTCGGGTGCTGAGTTGGACACTGAGTCGGGCATTTGGCGGATGGCGCCGCTGAAAATCCAGGGATGGCCCTGGCGAACCGGCTTGTCGCGCTTGGGCTTGAGCACTACGTTGTTTGTCATCTCTGATCCTCTGGATGGTCTGGTTTAGGCCGATGCAGAAAAACATTTGCCCACGAAGCGTCACGAATATCCACAAAGGGCAGTTTCCTTCGTGTCTCTTTGTGCTTCGTGGATCGCTATTTCCTTGGCTTCGTCTTGGAAGCGGTATCGTGATTGGCCGCTGTCTCTGCATCCTGGGAAAGCTCCCAGCCGTATTGGTTGATCGTGATCTGTCGATCTGCCAGGCTGATGGTCAAGGCCGCCGGATCGAAGCGAAAATCTTGTTCGCCCTCCGGCGTCGTCAAGATCCCCTTGACTTGGGCCGCAGTCCTGTCGGTGTAGCGAATTTTGTAGCCTTTATAGATGGTCCAGTGGACCAGTGGTTTGACATTTGCGCGCATCTAGATCGACTCCTTCCGCTTCCACCTCAGTGCCAGCACGTGCTGTGTATTGTCGGTGATGCGGGCGCTGTGGCCCAATCGCAGACCGCACACCCAGAGGATTCGCTCCCCGCTTGCATCGATCAACAAGGGCCATCCTTCGCGTAGTGAAGGGTGAATCTTGGCGTCGGTGAAGAGATCGCCGAGGGACTTGGTCTTTCCGTCCATGCCCAGCGGCGCCACGCGCATGCCCTCGACCGGCCTGGCCAGGACTGGATGACCGACCTGGTCTGCGTCCAGGTATGCCTGCCAGGGTGACATCTCGCGCCAATCGGCCGGCAGATCGGCGCGAGCGAATCTTTGCACGCTGAGGCGCCAGCCCTCGAACTGCAATTCGCCGGATCTGGGCAGATCTGTCGGCGGGCACGTTGCGTCCAGCAGCGGCCCCCAGGGCTGAACCGGCAATGCCTGGGCCAGGTGGATGATCAGCCGCGAGGGTTCCTCTTTATGAGACGAAACAAAGGACCAGGCCAGATCATCGATCAACGGATGAGGCCCACTGGTCACAGGCTCGCCCATGGTTGTGTTTTCAGCATTCAAGTCTTCCAGCAGTCGGTCGACCGAGGCCGAGTCGATGCCGTGCAGACCGCCGGGCAGGCGAGCGATGGCCGCGCGTAGCACGCCACGCTGTTCCGAGAGCGTGAGCGCACGAAGCGCTGCATAGTTCAGAACGACACGTTCCGGAATCTCTTCCGCTGTTGATGCGCCGAGAGCCAGCCGTTCGAGCAACGCACAATCCAGATCGGCCAAGACGGTCTACATCCGCAGCCGTGATCTCCGCCGTGCGCGCCAGGGCGTCGACAACTCTTGGGTTGATCGTCGCCAACCGGGGCAAGATCTGGTGGCGTATGAAATTTCTCGAAAAACGCATCTCCGTGTTGCTGCTGTCCTCGCGCCAGGGGAGATCGTTCTGAAGGAGATACGCCTCGATCTCGCTGCGATGGATATTGAGCAACGGCCGGATCAGCCACCCGGTTTGAGCCGCTTGCACCGGCGCGTCATCTGCTTGATTTGGACGGGTAAACTCGGTGCGCATGCGCATGGCGCCCAGGCCCCGCAGCCCACTGCCGCGGGTGAGATTCAGCAGCAGCGTTTCCGCCTGATCTTCCATGGTGTGGGCGACTGCGACCAAGGGAACCTGGTTGCGACCGGCCACGTTAAAGGCAATCCGCCAGAGGAAGGCGTAGCGAGCATGCCGGGCGCCGGCCTCCAGACCATCCGCTGAACGGGCCAGCGCCGCGGCGTCCAGCGTTGTCTCGTGGTAGGGCAGCCCCAGCCGACCGGCGAGGGTTGCAACAAACTTCGCATCTTCGGCCGCTTCAGGACGCAGTGCATGATTGACATGTGCGACATGCAGATCCAGCCCAAGCATGTTGGACAGCCGGTCCAGAGCGTGCAGCAAGCAGACGCTGTCCGCCCCGCCGCTGACGCCGACGACCAGCGAAATCTGCCGATTTTCTCCACCTGCCGACATGAACTGACAATCGCTCAAGTTCTGGGCGATGGCCGCCAGCAGTGGATCTTCTTGCGCTTTCAAGGACGCTTTTGGGGATGTGGAGTCTTGACCGATCATGGCTTGGGATTATACCACAGAGATGTAGGAGACCGGCGGCAATTGCGTTCTTTTTGGCAGCCGCGGCTTGAGCGCTCAGCGCATGTTTTTGATCCGGAAGCGTATCATCTCAACACGTAGCAGGGTTTGCCTCGTTTGGAGTCGTGGGCGGCCGCAAAGGTCGCCCCTCCCACGAAATATTGAGAAGATACCCGGAAACGGTCGAGAGAAAGGCGTCGGAAGCCCCGAAATCACGGATATCTTTTTCGTGGGTGGTTCGAATATGGTATAATTCGTTGCAGTTTGTCTATCGCTAGGCAAAGGGATCATGTGAGGTTTCGTGCCGTCCGTTTTTTGTGGAGTGCCCTGCCAACCAACATGTCGTCATGGAGCTAATGAGTGATAAATCCGTTTGATTGGCTTTTGGGCCTCTTTTCTTTGGATATCGGTATCGATCTCGGTACCGCCAATACCTTGGTCCATGTGAAAAACCGGGGGATCGTGATCAACGAGCCGTCGGTGGTGGCCATCGACCGATCATCGCGACGTCGCAACGCGGTCAAGGCCATCGGCAGCGAAGCCAAGGAGATGGTCGGGCGTACGCCGGCCCACATCGTGGCCATTCGGCCGCTGCAGGATGGCGTTATCTCCGATTTTGATGTGACCGAGCAGATGATCCATCATTTCATCGGCAAGGTCCACGGCAACCGTGCTTTCGGCACCGCCCGCCCGCGTGTCGTGATCGGCATCCCCTCCGGCGTGACTGAAGTGGAGAAGCGTGCAGTGCGCGATGCGGCCATCAGCGCGGGCGCGCGTGAGGCCGGCCTGGTCGAGGAGCCAATGGCCGCCGCCATCGGGGCGGGCCTGCCGGTGACTGAGTCGGTCGGCTCCATGATTGTGGACATCGGCGGCGGCACGACGGAAGTGGCGGTGATTTCGCTGGGCGGCATTGTCGTCTCCCGTTCGATCCGTGTGGCCGGCGACGAGATGAATGAGGATATCATCAACTACGCCCGGCAGAAGTACAATCTGCTCATCGGCGAGCGTATGGCCGAGCGTACCAAGATCGAGATCGGCTCGGCCTATCCCATGGAGCGGGAACGCACCATGATCTTGCGGGGGCGCAACCTGATCACCGGGCTGCCCGAGGCCGTCGAGGTCAGTTCGGTCGAGATTCGTGAGGCGCTCTCCGGCTCGGTCGATGTGATCGTCGATTCGGTCAAGGGGACGCTTGACGAGACGCCGCCTGAACTGGTGGCCGATCTGATGGAATACGGCGTTGTGCTGGCGGGCGGCGGCGCGCTGTTGCAGGGCCTGGCCCAACGCCTGCAGGATGAGACCCGCATGCATGTCTACGTGGCCGACAATCCGCTCACGGCCGTGGTGATGGGGACCGGTATGATTCTGGAGAAGCCGGAATTCTATCGGGAGACGCTGACCAGCATGCAGCGCAAGAGTACGATTCGTTAGTCTCGGCAACCGCAGCCCAGGGTCGATGCGGCCAACGGGCTCCAGCTTTTCCTCTGTGGATCTTGTGCCTTCTCGTGTGGACTCTGTGGTTAATGTGAACGACTTGCGGCAGTGCCACTGAGGTTCCGGTATCTTTTCTCGAACTCATTTCTATGCGTAATACCGAACGACGATCCTGGTCTATTGGCGACATTGGGATTCGCCTGGTGCTTCTCTCGCTTGCAGCCTTGATGATCATGGCGCTGCAGCAGACGGGGCGTCTTAAGGCTGTCCAGAGTTTTGTCACCCAGTTGACCTCGCCGGCACAGTTGGGCGCCACCGGCGCCACTGAAAACGTCACCGATCTGTTCAGTTTCTTTGTGGAACTGCGCACCATGCGTCAGCGCAACTCGGAGCTTGAACAGATCAACTCAAGCCTTGTGGTTGAGAATTTCCAACTGCGTGAGGTCGAGGGCGAGAACCAGCACTTGCGCGAGATGCTCAACTTTGCCCAGACGCGCCCTGGATTGGAACTGCGCGGCGCTCAGATCGTTGCACGAGTGATTGGACAGGAGAGCAACAACTTCCTGGATTTCATTATGCTTGATCTGGGCAGCACCCACGGTATCGATGTCGGGATGCCGGTTCTGACCGACCAGGGATTGGTGGGTCGCATCAGCGAGGTGACCAATACGACGTCCAAGGTGCTGCTGATCACCGACGTCAGCAGTTCGGTCAATGCACTGTTGCAGAGCAGTCGTCTCAACGGTGTGCTGCGGGGGACGCCCGGCGGCGATCTGGTCATGGACTATATTCCGCAGGGCGCGCTCTTCAGTGTCGGCGAAGTCGTGTTGACATCGGGGCTGGGCGGCAATTTCCCCAAAGGGATTCCGATCGGGCAGGTGACTGAGATTTTGCAGCGTGACATCGATGTCTTCCAGCAGGCCATCGTGCGCCCAACCGTCGATTTCGGCAGTTTGGAACTGGTGATGGTGGTGACGAACTTCGATCCGCTGGAAACCGTTCCGGACCTGCTGCCGGAGCCGGCGCCCGTAGAAGAGGTCTCTACCAGAAGAGGGAGTGCTCGAAGAGGGAGCGCCTGGCGATGGAGAGGTGCTCGAAGCGTCCGAACCGGCGCAGCGACTGATGGTTTGCCGGTAGAAGGCACGCAGTAGCGGAGGCGTTGTTCGACCGATGAGACGCGGTACGCTCTACTATCTGATGATGCCGTTGATGGCGCTGGCCGCTCTGTTGCAGTCGACGGCTTTCAATCGGCTGACCATTGCCGGCGTAAAGCCTGATCTTGTGCTGTTGCTGGTTGTCGTCGGCACGTTGCTCTATGGTCCCCGGGCCGGCGTCGTGTGGGCCTTCATCGGCGGGCTCTTTCTGGATGTCTTTAGCGGCGGCCCCCTGGGCAGTTCCAGTTTGGCGTTGATGGCTGCGGCCGTTGTCGCCGGTTTTGGCCATACGACAATGTCAAGGTTCAATATTTTTGTGCCGCTGGGCGCGATTGTTTTGGGCACATTGACCTACGGCTTGGTCTACGCGGGCACATTGCTTGCGTTGAACGGGTTGGTCGATCTGATCGGCCTTGATGTGTTGCGCCATCGGCTTGCCGTTGTGGGAGACAGTACAACAGGTGATTCTGCCGTCCATTGCCTACAATACGGTGCTGATGTTGTTGTTGATTCCCGTTCCTGAATCGGATTCCGGAAACACCGGAAACAGTTTCAGTGTTACAGTAGACAACCGCCTGCAATTTGCGATGTTCCGTCATGGCTGAGGTTGGGCAGTCACGCCTAAGGCCATTCCAAGATGAATCCCGCCAATGTCCGCGGCACACCCGGACCGTCTGGTAGAATTTGTGGGCTGTGCCGGACGTAATTCAGCGGCCTAAGGCGGGCGGAGCAGGCTAGCGCCTCCTGTTTGATATGACAATGGTGAACAGTGAATGTTTGAACGAAGACCGCCGGACGACCAGTACGGCGAAGATCGAACTGAGACAAACACGGCACGCATCTTTATGGTGTTGTTTCGGCTGTTTATGGTTGCGGTCTTTGTGGTGCTTGCTCGGCCGTTTGTACCAGATACAGATTATTCGAGGAGACACGTTTCGCCAGGATTCTGATGACAACCGTTTCCGTTTGGTCGAAGTGCCGGCGCCGCGTGGCGTCATCTATGACAAGACCGGACAGATTCTGACTCGAAATCGACCCGAGTTTTGAGATCTCTCTTGTTCCCGACGAGACGCCGACCGACGATCCTGATACGGAGATCGACGAGGAGGCCGCAGAGATCGAGAATGTTTTGCGCCTGATCGAAGCGGACACGGATCCGGATATTGCCATCCGCATCGGCGAGCTGATGTTTCGCAAACTGGGGCGCGTCGATTTTGCCGAAACCGTGGAAGAGGCTGGGCGTGGAACTGAACTATGTCTTGGTTCCCGGCCTGGCGGAGGAGACCCCTGAAGATGAAGCGAGGATGACCGAAGATGATCCGACGCCGCCGGAACCGCCAAGCCCGATTTTGATTCCGGACATCAGCCAGCGCCTGCCCCATCGAAGGCCTGGTTGCGCTGGTGCAACGTTCGGTTCAATTGGGACGTCAGGGCAGCGCCTCTAAGCCGGTACCGATCCTGGATCTGGTAGAACGTATTCCTGCCTTTGAAATCGTGGAGGAGAGCTATCGCATTCCCAGCCTTCGGGTGAACGAAGTGCCTGTACGACAGTATGTACACGGCGAGCTGGTTAGCCACATCCTTGGCTTTATGGGGCCGATTCCGGCGGTGGTGGCCGACGAATATCGAGCTGACGGCTATTCCAATCCAAACGAACGCGTTGGTTTGAACGGGTTGGAATACTCCTATCAGCAAGAACTGCGTGGTTTGCCCGGCTTCAAGAATCTTGAGGTTGATATTCTCGGGCGTGAGATGCGTACGGTCGGCCAAGTGATCGAGCCGGTGCCCGGATCGAACCTGATTCTCAACATCGACCTGCGTCTGCAACGCGTCATGTACGATGAACTGGCGGCGGAGATGGAGAAGGCCGATGCGCCGTGGGGCGTAAGCATCGCCATGAACCCGCAGAACGGCGCTATTCTGGGCATGGTCAGCCTGCCTTCCTACGACAACAACATCTTTGCCGAGAGCATTAACGAGGACTATCTGGCCTTGGAGCAGGATGAACGCAGACCGCTGATCAACTACGCCATCGGCGGTCTCTACCCGCCCGGCTCGACGTTCAAGATGGTGCCGGCGACCGCGGCTCTTCAAGAAAGTGTCATCAGCGGGCGCACGACCGTCGTCGACGGCGGGCCGATCTATCTGCCCAACAAATTTTTCCCCAATGATTTCTCGCAGGCCCAGGAATTCGTGAGTTGGAATCACAAGCTCGGTATCGTCCATGGTGCGATCAACGTGGTTCAGGCGCTTGCTCTATCCAACGATATCTTCTTCTACTGGATCGGCGGCGGATATCCGCAGGCTGACTTTGAGGGACTGGGACAACGACGGCTGGCTGAATGGGCTGAACTATTTGGCTACGGCAAGGCGACAGGCATTGATCTGCCCGGCGAAGTCGAGGCCATCGTGCCTGACGACCAGTGGAAGCGCCAACTCTACGCCGAAAGCTGGACGACGGGCGACAGCTATAACATGGCTATCGGACAGGGATACGTGCTCTCAACGCCGTTGCAGGTCTTGGTGAGCACGGCTGCCGTCGCCAATGGCGGCACCATCTATCAGCCGCAGATTGTGCATCAAGTCGTCGATTCCGCCGGCGGTTTGCAGCGAGATTTTGAGCCCCACGCACTGAGGCAACTGCCGGTCGACGAAGGCGTGATGGAATTGGTGCAGGAGGGCATGTGGAGCGCCGTCAACACGGACTACGGCACATCCGTCACTGCGCGTGTGCCCGGCGTAACCGTGGCCGGCAAGACGGGTACAGCCGAATTCTGTGAGTATATTCCCGAAGAAGAGGATTGCCGCCGCGATGACGAGGACAACTTGCCGACACACGCGTGGTTTGTCGGCTATGCTCCATATGAGAATCCGGAAATTGCGATTGTGACATTTGTCTATGATGGCGGTGAGGGTTCGGAAGCCGCTATTCCCGTGACGCAGAAGGCCATGGAAACCTATTTTCGCGAGATCAGCCCGCCTCAGGAGGTTGAGCTAAATGAGTGAGCTTTTCGACAACCAAGATGAGGCCGGGCATGACGACGATTCTGTCGGAGAAAATCGCCGGCATAGTGTGCACGATGCCCGTTCTCCGCAGCCAGACAGTGGTCATGCCGGCAGCAATGGGGTCGGTCTCGGGGATGAGAAAAATCCGATGTTGACCAAAGTGGCCGATCTGTTAGATGATATAGTAGAACCGGACAGCAAAATGGCGCCATCGCTAAACGAAGAGTGGCAGAGTTCGCTGGACGGACAAGAGGTATCGTCCGCACACGATCACCGTGATTTGGGCAAGGCTGAAGTAGGTCCAGTATCTGAAAAGAGTAGCCCAATTAACGCCAATTATTCACAGGACAGCATGGGCGACGACGGAGTTCCTGAAGCCCAGAACGAAATCATCATTAGGGGTCGAGGCGATGGCGTGGCCATCGAACTGGGCAGTGGTGATTGGTCCCGTATGGTCGCAAATTTGGATGGACGGCTGGAACAAGCGTCCTCTTTTTTTCGAGGCGGCCAGGTTGCGCTTGGATACAGGATCGCGTCCGCTGGTTGAGACGGAATTAGAGCAAGTCTGTGCCATCTTTCATAAGTACAGTCTCTCTGTAGGCAACATCCGCACCGGCTTCTGAGCGCACATTCCAGGCTGCGATGACCCTGGGATTGGCCGCAACGCTGGACAGCCCAGACACCGATATTCGGACCGAGGCTACATTTGCCGCCTCGAATCTCGGCGGACAGACCCATTTTGTTTATCGGGGCAATTTGCGCTCCGGCCATGTACTGAACCGGCAGGAAAGCATCGTAATCATTGGCGATGTCAATCCGGGCGGCCATGTGATCAGTTCGGGTGATATTCTGATCTGGGGCCGTCTGCGTGGCGTCGCTCATGCGGGCGCAGAGGGCGATCTCAACGTGATCGTCAGTGCGCTGATGTTGGAGCCGACCCAGTTGCGCATCGCCAATATCATTGCCGTCGGACCGGGACAGAGCAACGGACAGCCGAGAGAGAAGCGGAAATCAACGGACTCTGTTGTACCCCAAGTCGCCTATGTCAGCGACGGCAAGCTTGTCATCCGGCAGTGGCAACAAGCGCGCCACGGTTTCCGCTCGGTACTCTTGGGCAGGTAATCAATATCCGCAAAAATCCTTTTCTCATTGCCGCAAGCGATCAGAGGCCGGATTTCTGTCATGCTTCACGCCCAATCGAGCCGGAGCGTCGGGTTCACTGAGAGATAGAGCCACCATCACAGAAACGACGAAGTTTATATGCCTGGGACGATCATCACAGCAACATCCGGTAAGGGAGGGGTCGGTAAGACGACAACCGTTGCCAACATTGCAACGGCGTTGGCCCTTTTGGGACAACGAGTTATCACCGTTGACGCAGATATCGGATTGCGTAATCTGGACCTGGTATTGGGCCTGGAAAATCGGATCGTCTACGATTTGCTTGATGTGGTTGAGGGCCGATGCCAGCTTCAACAGGCACTGGTGCGTGACACTCGGGTTGACCATCTCTACATGCTGGCCGCCGCACAGACTCGCGAGAAGTCGGACGTCAGCGGCCGAGCAGATGAAGGAACTCTGCGTCCAATTGCGCCAGATGGCTGATATTGTGCTCATCGATTCTCCTGCGGGGATCGAACACGGTTTCCAGAACGCAATTGCGCCGGCAGATCGTACGCTGATCATCACTACGCCGGACGTGAGCGCACTGCGCGATGCAGACAAGGTCATCTATCTGCTGGAGCGGGATTGGCAGAGCCAGCCGGGTCTTGTCATCAATCGCTACAATCCGCGTCTGGCTCGCTATGGCGACCTGCGCGGCATTGATGATATTTTGGATATCCTTGCGGTCGATCTGTTAGGCGTTGTCCCGGAAGACGATCAGATCATTCTGACTACCGATCGTGGCGTGCCGGCTGTGCTCAACAAGAATCTTTCGGTCAGTCAGGCCTATCTGAATATCGCACACAGAATTCTTGGTGAGAATGTCCCGCTGATGCGTTTCCGTGAGCCCGGATTTCGGGGCATGATGGCCCGAATGTTTGGAAGGTAGTTATCAATAAGATCAGTGCGTATGCGACGTGAATACAGTTGGCGAAACTTTGACTGGCCGCTCCTGATTGCCGTTATCGTTCTCTGCGGCATCGGCATTGCCATGATCTATAGCGCCACCATCACCACGATTGACCTGGCTGACTACTGGACGCGACAGTTGCTGTTTGTCGGGTTGGGTCTGGTTGTGCTGGCGGTGACGGCTCTTTTTGATTATCACAATATGGAACTGCTGGCATTGCCTGCATATCTATTTTTCGTGGTATCGCTGGTAGCCGTACTGTTGATAGGCGCGGCGCAGGGCGGTTCTACGCGCTGGATCAGCATCGGCGGCACGTTGGTGCAGCCGACCGAGGCAGGGAAGTTCCTCGTCATCATCTTCATGGCCTGGTATCTTAGCTGGTTCCATGATCGCATGCAGCGGTTGCCCTATCTGTTGGGCGCGTTGGTCCTCTTGCTTGCTCCGCTGGTGCTTGTCTACCTGCAGCCGGATCTGGGCATGACTGTCACGCTTGCCTTTCTTGGCGGCGTTCTGATCCTTGTGGGCGGCATTCGATTCTGGCAGATCGGTCTCATGGCAGGAGCCGCTGTTGCGATGGCTCCTTTCCTCTGGGGTACTTTGCAAGGCTATATGCTTGAGCGTATCCAGGTTTTTCTGGATCCTCAGGGCAATCGCGGATGCGGCCTTTAACATCAATCAAGCCATGATCGCAGTCGGTTCCGGCGGCTGGCTGGGGCGAGGCTGGCGTTTCGGCAGCCAGAATCAGCTTCACTTTTTACGTGTTCGCCATACTGACTTCATCTTCAGCGTGATCGCTGAGGAACTCGGCATGGTCGGCTCCATACTGATCCTCGGGCTGCTCTTTTTTGTCATCTGGCGGCTGCTGCGCATTGCAGATCGCGCCCAGGATCACTTTGGACGCCTGATCGCCACGGGCGTCGCCGCCCTCATCTTCTTTCAGGTCTTCGTCAACGTCGGCATGAATCTGAGCCTGGTGCCGGTGACCGGTCTGACGCTCCCCTTTGTCAGCTACGGCGGCAGTAGTCTTCTCTCGCTGATGATCGCCGTCGGTTTGGCCCAGAGCGTGGCTATGCGCTACCGTGAACGGGAGTA
Organism: uncultured Chloroflexia bacterium; assembly: GCA_963698255.1. Lineage (GTDB taxonomy): Bacteria > Chloroflexota > Anaerolineae > Caldilineales > Caldilineaceae > JAWKOK01. The sequence continues at coordinate 136,428 of CAVOQD010000008.1, forward strand.
TTAGACCATGCGCCTGCGCCTTGACGGTCGACCGATGCCGGCTAACACGATCTGCCGGGGCCTACTCCGGGGGTCGATGAGACTTTTTCGTTTGGGTGCGGTGTGCATATTGTTGCTCGTGATATCGAACATGGGTGATGTCGTAGTGTATGCCGATGGGGGCGCCGCGCTTCCTGAACAACCGACGGAGAGCCTGGCCGAACCGGCGTCGGAAGAAGCGTCTGCAACAGCCGATCAATCCTCCGTTGCGGCTGAGGACGGAGTAGATGAACCGACCGTCGGCGAGGCAAACGACAGCGCCAGCATTGACGGCAACTCTGAAGAGAATATTGTGGTTCATGCCGCTGCTGTAGAAGCTGCGCCCGATGCACTTGTTGTCGATTCTTCACGGGCCTCGGAGAGCGACGCCGAGCGTGCTAGGTCGGAGAGCAGCGGGAAAGCCGTTATTGCTGTCGATGTTAAAGCGGAAGCGATGGCCTTGCCGGCCTGGCGATTGCTCGAACCTTCCTATGCCGCTGAAACGCCTCTGCCGGCAAGCGGGAAGGCGATGTACTATAATCCTGGCGTGATGGATCGTGTGGTTGAGAGCCGCATCAAATATGACCATATCGATCCGTGCGAGGAATGTATTGGCCGCGTCGCCATGTTGCGTTTTGGAGATGTCAACCGCAAAGTCTGGTTGCAGATATACGGTTCACATCTGGAGGGGCCGTACCATGTGATTGATGCCGCGGCAACCCAGCATGTCGGCATGTTGATTGAGCGTAATTGGATATTGGATGTTGACTATCAGACTGCCCAACGTTGGGGCATGCGAATGCCTTACGTGACGATCTGGGAACACCCGCCGCTCGACATTTTGCTGGCCAACTTTGCTCTTCCTCTGCAATTGGACTGCGACCATGAGTCCATCGACATTTTTTTCATCGTTGCCTCATAGCGCTGCAGGTGCGGTCGCCGACCAGTTCGACGGATCTGTCGCCGCCAAACAGAACCTGAGGATGCAGCACAGAGATGTGGACAGTTACGTTGATCTTCTGAGCGATGTGCCGCTCGAACTCTATGTGAAATAGCCGATATCAACGCACAAAAAGAGCGGGCCGCTGCACAGCGGCCCGCTCTTTTTGTGCGTTGATATGCTGATTGGCTGCTAGAAGCTGCCCAGTCCGGTCTGGAAGAGACTCGTCCACATCCCAGGTGCGATACCGATAATGATGGTGAAGGCCGCCGCCAGCCCAAGTCCGATTGCCAATGGCAGCGATGTCATGCCCGGCGAACCCGAATCTGTTTCGGCGATCGGCTCCTTGAAATACATGACGACGATGACTCGCAGGTAGTAGTAGGCGCCGACAACGCTGCCAAGCAGGGCAAAGACGGCCAGCCAGGCCCACCCGCCGGCGACCGCTGCCTGGAAGACCAGCAGCTTGCCGAAGAAACCGGCCAGGGGCGGCATACCGCTCAGTCCGAACATGAAGACGGCGATCACAAAGGCAAGTTTCGGGCGCACCTTTGACAGACCGGTGGCCGTTGCGATGGAGGCGTCGCTCTCTTCGATGTTCTCCAGGGCAATGACCGCGGCCAGCGCGCCCATGTTCATGAAGGCGTAGCTGAACAGGTAGAAGAGGGCCGCATTGGCGCCGGCTTCCGTCCCCGGCGTCAACGCCACAAGAATGTAGCCGGCGTTGGCAATGCTCGAATAGGCGAGCAGACGCTTGAGGCTGGTCTGGCGCAGGGCCGCCAAGTTGCCCAACGTGATGGTCAGCACGGCCAGGATGGCCAGAATCCAGCCCCAGTTGGCCTGTTGCGCCGGCACCGCAATCACCAGCACGCGGATCATGGCCGCAAAGGCCGCCGCCTTGGTCCCCGCACTCATGAAGGCCGTCACAGGCGTGGGCGAGCCCTGATAGACGTCCGGCGTCCACATGTGGAAGGGGACCAGGCTGACCTTGAAGCGCGAAGCCCGCAATCAGCAGGGCGATGCCGGGATAGAGCAGAAATGAATCGGCATTGCCTGAGCCGACCATCTCCGAGATGGCATTGTATTGGGTGCTGCCGGTTGCGCCGTAGATCAGCGCCGCGCCGTAGACAAAGAAGGTGCTGGCAAAGGCGCCGAGCAGGAAATACTTCATGCTGGCTTCAGCACTGCGCGGCGCTCTTGCGGTAGATCCCGGTCAGAATGTAGAGGCCCAGCGAGAAGATCTCCAGCGCCAGGAAGAGGATGATCAGATCGTTGGCCAGCCCCATCAACATCATGCCGGCGGCGCAGAGCAGAATCAGCGCGTAATATTCGCCGACCTGTTTGTTGATGCGCGGAATGTAGGCGACGCTCAGCAAAATGGTCAAGCCGGTCGCCACCAGCACAATCATGCTCAGACCCAGTGCGAACTGGTCGGAAATGGCGGCATCCTGGAAGGTCAACGTCGGTTTTCCCCACAACCACGCCACAGAGAGCCCGGAGGCGATCACGCCGGCCATTGCGATCCAGGGCAGGGCAGCCCTTGTCTTGGGGTTCTGGGCGTCTGTAAAGACGTCGAAGAACATGACGAAAACGGTGAACAGTACCAATACCAACTCAGGCAGGAGAACGCTCAGGTTGAAATTGGCGATGGATGACAGTTCAGGCATGGCTATCGCTGCGCCCCCTTAAAGAGTTCAGCCGTAGAGAAGTCAACTGCGTGCGATCCGGGTGCAGCCAATTCATCGATGAGTTCAGATGTGTCGATCTGGAGAACCACAGCGCTATTGCTGCGCGCCATCTGCTCGGTGAGCGCTTCAACTGACGGGTTGATCTTGTCGAAGAAGAGATTGGGGAAGAGGCCGATGATGAAGAAGAGCGCCACCAGCGGCACCAACATGCCGATCTCGTGGATGTTCAGGTCTTTCAGATGCTCGGCGTCGTTTGCCGGATTCGTAATCGGTCCCTGTGCAATCTTGCGGAAGGCGGTCAACAGATACCAGGCGGCCAGAATCACGCCCAATGCGCCCAGCACGGTGAAGATGGGCTGGTATTCGAACATGCCGAGCAGGATGGTGAATTCGCCGACAAAGCCGTTCAGGCCCGGCAGACCGGCGCTGCTCATGATGACCACCAGGAAGATCGACGAGAAGATGGGCACGCTCTTCCAGAGACCGCCAAAGTCGTCGAGCTGACGCGTGTGTCGCCGCTCGTAGATGAGACCGACCATCAGGAAGAGTGCGCCGGTGCTCAAGCCGTGATTGACCATCTGCAGCACTGCGCCGCTGATGCCCTGCTCGTTGAGCGCAAAGATGCCGAGCATCACAAAGCCCAGGTGGGCGACGGAACTGTAGGCGACCAGCGACTTGACGTCCTTCTGCACCAGCGCAACCATGGCCCCGTAGAGGATGCCGATGACGGCCAACGTGGCAATGATCCAGCCCAACTCGGCGGCTGCGGCAGGGAAGAGCGGCAAGGCGAAGCGTACATAGCCATAGGTGCCCATCTTGAGCAGAACGCCGGCCAGCACAATGGAGCCGGCTGTGGGCGCCTGAACATGGGCATCGGGCAACCAGGTGTGCAGCGGGAAGATGGGCACCTTGACGGCGAAGCCGATGGCGAAGAGGGTGAAGACCCACATCTGGAAGTTTGCGCCAAACTGTACGCCGGTCAGTTCCGCGATATCGGCCGTGCCGGTGGCCGAGTAGACCGCCAGGATACCGACAAACAAGAACGCAGATCCGGCAAATGTGTAGAGGAAGAACTTGGTCGTCGCATAGAGCCGGTTGGCGCCGCCCCAGAGACCGATGAGAAAGTACATCGGAATCAGGCTCACCTCAAAGAAGAGGAAGAAGAGCACCATGTCCAGCGCCAGAAAGACGCCGGTCATCGCCGTCTGCAAGACCAGCATGAGGGCCAGATAGGGCCCCACCGTCTCTTTGACGTAGAGATTGCTGAAGTAGATGACGATGGGCATGAGGAACGTGGTCAGCAGAACCAGGAAGAGGCTGATGCCGTCGACGCCCAGGTGGTAGCTCAGGTTGTAGGCGGGCAGCCACTCAAATTGCTCGACAAACTGCATCCCGGCCTCGCCGTTCCGCCAGAAGACCAATAGCAGAAGGCTGATGGCAAATGTGAGGAGGCTGAAGGTCAGAGCCGTATATTTTTGATATTGCTCGTTGGAGATCAACAGCACCACGCCTGCGCCGACAAGGGGCAGAAATATGATAGCTGAGAGCAAAAACGGGATAGAAAACGTCATATGTCTATCCTACCTTAGGTCCTAATGGTTTCTGTGACGGTACAGAGTAGCCGTAACTCCCCACCGTTTCTGACAAAGAACTGCTCAGAGAACGCTCGTTGGGCTAACCGCCAAAGATGTAGACGACCGCAATCACGACCACGCCCACAAAAATGCTCAGCGCGTAGGTTGGTATCTTGCCGTTTTGTAGAGTGCGAACACGTTCACCGGCAACCAACGTGTAGTGACCGATACCGTTGACCGCGCCGTCGATGTACTTTCTGATCGACCGCGGCGGCAAACCAATTCGACAGCTTGAGCAATGGGTTGACAATCGCACGTGTATAAAACTCATCCACGTAGTAGGCGTTCTGCAGCACCGGCTCCATGAAGGCGAAGCGTTGGCTGACCCGCTGGACCCAGTTTTCGCGTGTGCGATAGAGCGAGTAGGCCACGACGAAACCGAAGATGGACACGACGAAGCTGAAGGTCAACGCAGCCAGTTCCATGGCCAGCGACGGCACATGGGGATGGCCGACTGACGGCTCCAGGAAGTGTTCCATGCTCACCAGGAACGGGAGATTGAGCACGCCGGCAATCGTGGTCAACACGGCCAGGATGATCAGCGGCCAGGTCATCAGCGAAGGACTCTCGTGGGCATGGTCGTACAGTTCCTTGTCACGCGGCTTGCCTGAGAAGACCAGGAAGAGCATGCGGAAGCTGTAGACTGCGGTCAGGAACGCTGTGAGCATGCCCAGGACGTATGCGATCGGCGCCTCACCCAGGGCGCCCAGCAGAATCGCATCCTTGGAGAAGAAGCCGGCAAAGGGCGGAATGCCGGCCAACGCCGCGACGCCGATCAGGAAGGTCCAGTAGGTGATGGGCATTTTGTGCTTGAGACCGCCCATCTTGCGGATGTCCAGTTCGCCGTGCATGGCGTGCATGACGCTGCCCGCGCCCAGGAAGAGCAACGCTTTGAAAAAGGCATGGGTCGTCAGATGGAAGATGGCGGCACCGTAGGCGCCCACGCCCACGCTGACCATCATGTAGCCAAGCTGTGAGATGGTCGAATAGGCGAGGATCTTCTTGAGATCGGTCTGTACCAGGGCAATGGTGGCGGCGAAGAAGGCCGTCAGCACCCCGATGTAGGCCGCCGCCATCGAGATCTCCGGCGCCACGTGCCACAGGACATTGGTGCGGGCGATCATGTAGATGCCTGCGGTCACCATGGTCGCCGCATGGATCAGCGCCGAGACCGGCGTCGGGCCGGCCATGGCGTCGGGCAGCCAGACGTAGAGCGGAATCTGCGCGCTCTTGCCGGTTGCGCCCAACAGCAGCAGCAGACAGATGATGCTGGCGGTGGCAACGGCCAATCCATTGAGATGGATGGCCTCGCCCAACTCAAGGAAGTCAAGCGTGCCCAGCGTCGTCCAGATCAGCACCATGGCCAGAATCAGGCCGAAGTCACCGACTCGGTTGACCAGGAACGCCTTTTTGCCGGCGTCTGCGTAGTAGCCGTAGGTGTCGTCGCCACGGTCAAACCAGAAGCCGATCAACAGGAAGGATGCCAGGCCCACGCCTTCCCAGCCGACGAACATGGCCAGGAAGTTGTCGCCGAGCACCAGAATCAACATGGCCAGCACGAAGAAGTTCAGGTAGACGAAGTAACGCTGATAGCGCTCGTCATCTGCCATGTAGCTCATGGAATAGAGGTGAATCAGCGAGCCGACGCCGGTGATCACCAGCACCATGGTCATACTCAGCGGGTCGACGAGCAGTGCTGCGCTGACGCTGAAAGCGCCGACGGTGATCCACTCGTAGAGCGGTACGATGATCTCGCGTTCTTCGACCGGCAACGTGAACATGGCCAGGGTAAGCAGCAGTCCGACGACAAAGGACGCGGCCACCGCAGCGGTAGCGATGCTGCCGATGATCGTCTTGCTCAGTTTCTGACCGGCAAATAGGTTGATCAGAGCCCCTGCGGCTGGAAACAGGATCAGCATCCAGGCCAGATAATACAACGGGAAAGGCATGAGACGTTCCTCTTTGAGCTATACTACCACTTCAGCAGATTGATTTCGCCGATGTTTGTGGTTCCGGAATGACGCTGATAGGCGATCAGAATGGCCAATCCCACGGCGACTTCGGCTGCTGCGACTGCCATGATCACGAAGACAAAGATCTGGCCGTTGAGATTGCCCCACTGGTTGCTCAACGCGATCAGTGTCAGGTTCACGCTGTTGAGCATCATCTCCACACACATGAAGATAATCAGCGCGTTGCGTCGGGTAAGCACACCGGCCGCGCCGATGATGAAGATAAGGGCGCCTAGAACAAGGTATAAGTTGATCGAAACCACGGATCATTTCCTCCTAAGTCGTTGTCGGTAGTGCCGACTCAGACGACTCATATCACAGCGACTACTGGGCTGATTCTGAGTCGGGCAGGCGGGCAACCAGCAGCGCGCCAATCAGCGCAACCAGCAGCAGTACAGCAACCAATTCTACCGGCAGGATGTACTTTGTGAACAGTTCCATGCCGACCGCATACGGTGTGCCGCCGGCTAGGCTCTCGGGATTGGCGGGAGCGCCGCCGAATGCAGACATCAGCGAGAACATCATGCTGCCCATCAGGACCAGGCCGAGCGCAAGGCCGATGTAGGGTCCCCAGGTCATCTCCTTGAACTCGTCCTCCAGGCTTTCGCTGCCCAACAGCATGATCACAAAGAGGATCAGGATGACGATGCCGCCGGCGTAGATGATGATCTGAATGGCCGCCAGAAATTGGGCTTCAAGCGTGATGTACAGCACAGCCAACGTTGCAAAGTGGGCCAGCAAGAAGAGCGCACCGTGAATCGGCTGTCGGCTTGTGACGACGCCGACCGCGGCTGCGATGCTCACAGCGCCAACCAGAATGAAAAATAACATTGCCCAAGACATAAAACTTACCCTCTATACTGAGCTGAACCAGCTACTCCGGACGAATGATAACATTCGGCATGCCCGGATTGAGCAGCGCTTCTTTGTCCAAAATGAAATCTTCTCGGCTGAAATTGGCCAGGGCGAACTCGTGGCCCAGCACAATCGCTTCAGTCGGACAGGCTTCTTCGCAGTCTCCGCAGAAGACACAGCGCAGCAGATTGACCTCGTAGATCTTCGCATAGCGTTCGCCCGGCGAGGTCGGGTCGTCGGCGTCGTTCTCCGCCGCATCCACATAGATGGCCCCGGTGGGACAGGCTGCTTCGCACAACATGCAGCCGATGCAGCGTTCCATGCCGTTTTCGTAGCGACGCAGTTCGTGGCGACCACGGAAACGGGGATAGAGTGCAATCGCCTCAAACGGATACTCAACAGTCACCGGCTTCTTGGTGAGCTGGTTGAGCGTCACGCCCATCGCCTTGCCGATATCGATAGCGCCTTTGAAATAATCGTTCAGAGCCATATCTTGTCTGTCCCTAGAAAATGTCCGCAATCAGTGCTGGTCAGCAAGATGGTCGGCTCCGTAGAGACGCAAAATCTTGCGTCTCGCTACTTGACATGTACGCTACTTGAAGAAGACCACCAGCAGCGACGTGATGATCATGTAGCCGATGCCGATGGGCAGCAGTGTCTTCCATGAAAAGCGCATCAACTGGTCGTAGCGTGGGCGACCCAGGCTGGCACGCACCCAGATGAAGAGGAAGAGCAGCAGGATGACCTTGACCGCCAACACAAATGGGCCGATCCAGACGACGTCGGAGAAGATGCCGAAGGGCAGCCGGTATCCGCCAAAGAAGAGCGTGGCCATGATGGCGCTGGTGGTGATCATGTTGATGTACTCTGCCATGAAGAAGAGCGCAAACTTGATGCCGCCATATTCGGTCTGGAAGCCGGCGACCAGCTCGTTCTCGGTTTCCGGCAGGTCAAACGGGCTGCGGTTGGTCTCGGCCAGGATGCAGATGAAGAAGAGCGGGAACATGACCCAAAGCCAGATCCATTCCCACCAGGCTCGTCCTGTTTCCAGCAACTGCACCAGACTGAAACTGCCGGCCAGCATCAGGATGCTGACCAGGAACATGCCCAGCGGCAGTTCGTAGGAGATCATCTGCGCCGATGAGCGCAACGCGCCCAGCAGCGAGTAGTTGTTGTTGCTGCTCCAGCCGGCCAGAATGATGCCGTAGGCCTCAACGCCGGCAATCGCCAGAATCCAGAGGAAGCCGATGTTGACGTCGGCCATGGCCGGCACGCCGTGGGCGACCGGAATCACCGCCCAGATGATCAGGGCCGGAACCAGGGCCAGGATCGGGGCCAGCACATAGACCGGCTTGTCCACATGATCCGGGATGAACTCTTCCTTGAAGATCGCCTTGACCGCGTCGGCAATCGGCTGAAGCAAGCCCTTGGGGCCGGCCCGATTGGGACCATACCTGGCGTGGAAGCGCGCAAGCAACTTGCGCTCATACCAGGTCAGGTAGGCGAACCCGGTCAGCAGCACGACGATGAGCGCCAATGCACGCAGAACCGATAGTGCGACTATGTTAAACCAATCCATAACGTGTATCCGTTCGCTGAATTGTCAATTGCCGACGGATGCGATGCGACGAGGAATCTTTGTCATTTGCGACCTCAAGATTGCTCTGTCGCTCACCACGGTCATGTCGGAACAACATAGTCATGAAGTCACTCGATTGTCATCAACGATCTAGCAATTCACGGTCAGCTCGTTCAATGATTCAGTCGACGTTGTCGGCTGGCGACGACACGTACCGCCGCCGTGTTCTTTCCGTTCAACAGCGCGCCTACTGGCGTCTGAGGCAGACTTTCGGGCATCCAGGCCGTGCCGCGTTGGACCCTGTCACTCAGCGCTGCCGATGCGTTGAGCGCTCCATAGGGGCTGGCGACCACAACAGCGTCACTGTCGGCGATCCCCAACTCGGCGGCATCATCGGGATTCAGTTTGACCGTGGGGCCAAAGGCCATGTTGTGCATCTGAGCCGTGAGCGCAAACAGATTGCCGCTGTCGTAGGCGACTGTGCCCGTGACCAGTTGCAGCGGATAGCGCTCATCGTCGGTCATCGGCGACTGCTCGGCCTTGCGATAGGTCGGGTCGTGGTCGCACTTGGGCGGCATCCCACTGCAACCCTTGATCGCCAAGCGCCTCCCAGGTCAGTCCCGCATAGATGGGAACGGCCTGCGTGATCTCGGCGGTGACATCTCGAACCGACGTGTAGGACCAGTTGGTGTCGAAGTGGCTGGCCAGGTGATCGATGATCATCCAGTCCGGCGCTGCCTTGCTCGCCGGATTGGTCACCGCCTTGGGCGCACGCTGCACGCGGCGCTCGACGTTGGTGAAGGTGCCGTCGCTCTCGGCCCAACTGACGGCCGGCAGCACCACATCGGCTTTGGCCGCCGTCTCGGTCAGGAAGAGTTCCTGCACGACCAGAAAGTCGAGATTGTCCAGGTTCTCCGCCCAGGTCGGGCGCTCGCTGGCCGGGTCGGCGCCCATGATGTAGAGGGCGGTGATTTCGTCGCCGGCGCTCTCCAGCATCTGCTCGTAGCTTTTGCCGGGTGCTGTGGGCAATTGGGCGCTCCACAATGCTTCCAGGCGTTGGCGTGCTTCTGCATCGTCAAGCGAAGCATGGCCGGGCAGCTTGTTGGGCAGCACGCCCATGTCGCGGCTGCCCTGGCTGTTGGCATCCAGACCGATGTAGGCCAGGCGTTCGTAGTGGCCGGTGACCATGGACAGATTGGTGAGGCCGTCGAGCATTTCGCCGCCGCCCTCGCCCTTGGCCGCCATGGGGCCGTAGGCAATCAGTGCGCTGTCGCTATTGGCCAGCAGCGTGGCAGCCTCGCGCACTGCGTCGACGTCCACGCCGCAGAAATCGCGCAACACTTCGTCGGTGGCATCTTCCACCAGCTTGGCGACGCGTTCCTTGCTTTCGCCGGAGGCCTCAAGCGCCAGACGGGTCAGCCCGTTGAGCAGGGTGACTTCCGTGCCCGGCTTGTAGCCCAAATAGGGGCCGTCGTAGCGGGTCAATTCAATCTCGCGCGGGTGGGCGATGATCAGCTTGACGCCGCCGCGGCAGTACCGCCCGCTTCAGATGCAGATCCAGGATCGGCAATTCCTCGCTGGGATCGATGCCCATCAGGAAGATGACATCGACCTTGGGATCGGGACCGTACTGGGGCTTCATGATGTCGGCCAGGGCCGGCAGTCCGGTGGCCAGGGCCGCCACATCGCCGCCGTTGCGGTGATCGACGTTGTTTGTGCCGATGGCCTGGCGCAGTGAAGCGCTGGAAGAGGTAGTTGCTCTCATTGCTCAGCTTGGTGCTGCCGATGCCGCCGATGGCGTCGGCGCCGTGCTGCTCCTTGGCCTTGCTCAGACCGTCGGCCACGGCCTGGAGGGCTTCGCTCCAAGACGCCGGCTGCAGTTCGCCGTCCTTGCGCACCAGCGGCATGGTCAGGCGATCTTCGCTGTTGACCCACTCATAGGCGAAGCGCGTCTTGTCCGCGATCCACTGGTCGTTGACCTGCATGTTCTCGCGGCCGACGATGCGCCGGATCTTGTGGCTGCGGGTGTCGATGCGCAGGTTGTCGCCGGTCGAGAAATGGGGGTCGATGCTCGGCGTGCGCTCGACCTGCCAGGGTCGATAGGCGAAGCGGGCGACCTTGTTGGTCAGCGCGCCGACCGGGCAGATGTCAATGATGTTGCCGCCGGTCTTGGCATCGACCGGCTGGCCCGGCTGGATGTCGATGATCGTTTCGCCGCCGCGGTCGAAAAGCTCAAGCTGGTGCTTGTCCTCCCACTCGTCCAGATAGCGGATGCAGCGCCAGCAGACCACGCAGCGTTCCTGATCGAGCACGATGGTGTCGGAGATGTCATAGTGCTTGTTCTTGTGCCGCTTGGCCTCGACCACCTCGCTGAAGCCGGTACCGTAGCGCATGGTCTGATCCTGCAACGGGCATTCGCCGCCCTTGTCGCAGATGGGGCAGTCCAGCGGATGGTTGAGCAGGATGAAGGCCAGATTGGCCTCTTGGGTCGCCTTGACCTGCTCGGTCTCGGTGCTCACGACCATGCCCTCGGCCACGGGCACGGAACAGGCCGTCATCAGCATGGGGCCGCGGCTGCGCGGTCCGGGGATGTCGATCTCGACCAGACACATGCGGCAACAGGCAACCGGATCGAGCTTGGGGTGGCTGCAAAAGACCGGAATCTCGATATTCAGTTTGGCGGCTGCATCTACGACCAGCGTGCCCTTGGGAACACTGGTCTCTTTGCCGTCGATGGTCAGCGTGACTTGATCAGTCATAGCGTTGGTTCTCAACCTTAAGTATCTGCACGAAAAACGACGTTCGAAAAATTCGTTGTGACGGCTGAAGCCGCCACACCGGTACCTTACCCGCCCAAAAGGTGATCGCGATTCAGCGGCGGTTCGCCGGACATCACGTCGACACTGTCGCGCATCACGCTGTCCTGGCCGGCGTCGGGCCGGTAGGTGGGGCGAATCGGAATGATCGGGCCGATTTCGTCCGGGTTGGTCTCTTCGACATACTCGATGAATTCGCCACGGAACTTGGCCAGATTGCTCTGCAAGCCCCAGACCGCCGCCTCGCCAAAGGGGCAGAAGCTCTTGCCGGCGATGAAGGTCGTGATATGTTCCAGCAGGTCGATGTCCTTGATGCGGCCACCGCCCTCTTCGAAGCGAATCAGAATGTTCTCCAGCCAGGTCGTACCTTCGCGGCAGGGCGTACACTTGCCGCAGCTCTCCTCCCGGTAGAAGCCCAGCGTGCGCCGTGCAATCTCGACCATGGACTGGGTCTCGTCGATGACGATGACGCCGGCGGAACCCAGCGACGATCCGGCCTCGGCCACCGCTTCATAGTCCAGCGGCGTGTCCAGCTGATCGGCCGTCAGCAGCTTCATGGAGAGTCCGCCGGGCACGATGGCCTTGACCGAGACGTCCTCGTTCTGGAGGCCGCCGCCGTAGTCGAAGATCAGCTCACGCAGGGGCGTGGCATGGGGCAGCTCGTAGAGGCCGGGGCGCTTGACATTGCCGCTCAGGCAGAAGATGCGCATGCCGGGGCTGCGTTCGGTGCCGAACTGGCGGTACCAGTCGACGCCGTGGCGCATGACATGGGTCACATTGCAGATCGACTCGACATTGTTGACGATGGTCGGCTTGGCGTAGAGACCCTCGACGGCCGGGAAGGGCGGCTTCATGCGCGGGTGGCCGCGATAGCCTTCCAGGCTGGAAAGCAGGGCCGTCTCCTCGCCGCATTCGTAGGCGCCGGCGCCACGGTGGACGACGATCTGGAGGTTCTTGTCCGTGCCGAAGATGTTTTCGCCCAGATAGCCCTTGGCCTCGGCCTCCTGAATGGCCTCGACCAGCCGCGTGTAGCCGAAGTAGTACTCGCCGCGAATGTAGATGAAGGCTCGCTCGGCCTGGATGGCGTAGGCGCTCAGGATGATGCCTTCGATCAACTGATGCGGGTCATACTCCATGACGATGCGGTCTTTGAAGGTGCCCGGCTCAGACTCGTCGGCGTTGACCACGAGGTAGCGTGGGAAGACGCCCTGAGGCAGAAAGCCCCACTTGACGCCGGTCGGGAAGCCTGCGCCGCCGCGTCCGCGGATGCCGCTGGCCTTGACCTCTTCGATCACCGCATCGGGTTCCATCTCGTTGAGCACGCGGCGAGCGGTCTCGTAGCCGCCGTCGGCCTCGTAGGTGTCGATGCGGTGGCTGTTCTTCTCGTTGACACGCGCCATCAGATAGCGTGGTTCCATGCCGCCGGTGGTGTAGGGGCCGGCCGCCGCGCCGTCGAGATTGGGATCGCCCGCTTTGGTCCATCGTTCCAGAGAATCGAAAGCCTTTGCCGCTTTCCAGCAATTGCCAGCACGGCTTCGACATTCTCCGCCGAGTCCAGTTCCTCGAAGTAGCGAATCTGGCCGGTCTTCTGATCGGTGACGGAGACCATGGGCGCGGTGCCGCACGAACCCAGGCATTCCATGTGATCCAGACCGTACTTGCCGTCCTCGGTCTGTTCGCCGTGATGAATGCCCAGCTTCTCTTCGAAGTGGTTCATGCACTTGTTGGCGCCGCGCAACATGCAGGGCACGTTGGTGCAGACCTCGACGTGATATTCGCCCTTGGGCTCGGTGTGGAACATGTGGTAGAAGTCGACCACGCCGCCGACCTCGGCCGGCGTGATGCCCAGCATCGACGCCAACTCGTCCTGCGCCTCGACCGGGCAATAGCCAAACTCGCGCTGGATCACATACAGCGCCGGCAAGATCGCCGACCGCTGCCGGCCTTCGGGATAAAGATCCATCCATTTCTGGATTTCAGATCGTACGGATTCAGATAGAACCATGACTTATTCCTGATTAAATAGACCGCGGATTTGGCGGATTAGGCGGATTATCGCGGATTATTTCTCAGATGTTTCTTCTTGGCATTGCTGAAGTATCGACGCTTGAAAGTCGCTTCAGGGCCAAAATTGAAGACGAACCCAACTTCACACGTCGTCGCCTTTAAGTAGTTCATCAGTTGGGCCGTATGTGCATCTGCTATGGCTTCGGCGGCCTTCAGCTCAGAATGACCGCATTCTCTATCAGTAGATCTGCAAAGTAGTCACCAACAACGGTTCCCTGGAAATAGACCTGAATGCGTTGCTGCTGGTCAACCCTTAGTCCACGTTACTTCTCAACTCCAGAGCAAACGCGTTTTCGTACACTTTCTCCAAGAAACCCATACCCGAGATCGTTATATACGTCGAAAATAGGCGCCAATTATCTCGTCCTGGTCAGTTCAGCATGCTTCATGATTCGTCACTTTCAGGGGCAAAGCTCAAATCAGAAAAATCCGTGCAGATTCGCCTAATCAGCCAAATCCGCGGTCTATCGATCCACCTCTCCCAAGACAATGTCGATCGATCCAATATTCGTCACAACATCCGAGAGCATGTGGCCGCGGCTCATCTTGCTGATGGCGTACAGGTTGTTGAAGCTGGGGCCACGCACGTGCAGACGGTAGGGCTTGCCGGAGCCGTCGCTGTAGATGAAGAAGCCGAGTTCCCCCTTGCTGGCTTCGATGCCGTGATACATCATGCCGGGCGGCACCTGGAAGCCTTCGGTCACCAATTTGAAGTGGTGGATCAGCGATTCCATGCTGACGTCCAGCTCGGCACGCGGCGGCAGGCTGACCTTGCGATCCTCGCTCTTGTATGGGCCGTCCGGCAGTTTGGCCACGGCCTGTTTGATGATGCGCAGGCTCTGGCGCATCTCTTCCATGCGGATCAGATAGCGTCCGTAACAATCGCCACGGTCGCTGACCGGCACGTCGAACTCGTAGTTCTCATAGCCGCCGTAGGGCATGTCTCGACGCAGATCCCAGTCGACGCCGCTGCCGCGCAACATTGGACCGGTCATGCCCATGTTGATGGCCTCTTCCCGGCTCAGATAGCCGATGCCTTCCAGCCGTTCCTGCCAGAGCGGAACGTCGGTGAGCATGTCTTCGTAGTCATCGATGTAGCCGGGCATAACGTTGAGAAAATCTTCCAGTTCCGTCAGGAAAGCGGGCGGCAGATCTTTCCAGACGCCGCCGACGCGGATGTAGCTGACGGTCAGGCGGGCGCCGCAGGCCATCTCGAACAGATCGAGGATGCGTTCACGCTCGCGCGTCGCATACATAAGCAGACTCATGCCGGTGCCGGACACATCCAGCACATGGGTGGCCAGCCACATCAGGTGCGAGGCCAGGCGTTGCAACTCGCTCATGATGATGCGGATGGTCTGGGCGCGTACGGGAATCTCCAGACCGAGCAACTTCTCGACGGCCAACACATAGCCGAAGTTGTTGTTCATGCCGGAGATGTAGTCCATGCGGTCGGTGTAGTAGACAAAATCCTTGTAGCGTTTGTTTTCGCCCGTCTTTTCGAAGCCGCTGTGCAGGAACCCGACGTCAGGGTCCACATTGACAATATTTTCGCCGTCCAGTTCGACGACCAGGCGCAGCACGCCGTGGGTGCTGGGATGGTGGGGACCCATGTTGATGATCATGTTCTGTCGATCCATGCCCGGCGGCAGGGCGGGCGGCTCGCTCAGCGCCGGCAAGATCTGCGTGCCCAGGGAATCGAACTGGGGATCGTCCCACGTCAAGCTGAAGGGAACCTCCTCACCGCCCAGCGGAACATCCTTGCGCAGCGGATGATTGGGCCATTTTGGCGGCATGAGAATGCGTCGTGGATCGGGATGTCCGTCAAAGTTGATGCCCATCAGGTCCATGACTTCGCGTTCGGGCCAATTGGCTGCCGCAAAGACCGAGGACAGTGACGGCGCGGTGGGCGTATCGTCGTCGGCCAAAGGGCAGACAACCATCAGATGTTTTCCGCGCAGGAGCGAGCGGAACTGGTAGACAGTAGAGAAGCGCTTGTTTTCGCCGGTGGTAGGCAATTGAGATGCATCGACGGAGGAGACATCGGCCAGCATCTCATAGGCCAGTTTCTGGTCGTCGCGCAGAAATGTCGCCAGTTCGACCAGCCGTTCCGGCTTCACATAGACAATCTGTAAACCTTGCTCTTGGCCGGCAGCCAGGATGTCATCGCCAAAACGCTCGACGATGCGGGCAGTGTCTTCGGTCTCGCCCGCGGGGAGGGGGGCAAGCGCCGGAATGGATGGATTGTTCAGCCCCGGCAAGGTCTCGAAATCTCGATGAAGCGGCGAGACATTCAGCATGGCGTGCTCCGTTTATGCTCTGAGAACGTCCAGCGACGGTATATCGCTGGGCGTAGCAATCGTCGGTTCGGCATTGCGTGCTTTGTACATGGCAAACGTCTCTTTGCCCTGCTTCTCACGCAGCTTGTCCAACCCGTACAGCAGTGCTTCAGGGCGGGGCGGGCATCCGGGGACGTAGACATCGACGGGGATGATCTTGTCGACGCCCTGAATGATGGCATAGTTGTTGAAAGGGCCGCCCGCGCTGGCGCAGATGCCCATGGCGATGACCCATTTGGGTTCCAACATCTGGTCGTGGAGGCGCTTGATCACCGGCGCCATCTTGTTGCTGACGCGTCCGGAAACGATCATCAGATCGGCCTGGCGGGGGCTTGCCCGGAACAACTCAGAACCGTAGCGGGCGATATCGTATCGTGCGCCGCCGGCGGCGATCATCTCAATGGCGCAACAGGCAAGGCCAAAGAGAAGGGGCCACGTACTGTTCTGGCGGCTCCAATTGACCATTTTTTCGAGTTGTACGGTGAGTATACCTTCGGGAATCTGTTCTTCAAGACCCATGCGTTGACCTCGTTCAAGCAAAATTCAATCAAATCGGTGCATCAAAAAACGACTAATGGAAAATACCGAAACCGTGGCGCCAAACGTAAATCAGTAGTTCACGATTGAGTGAAAAACGAGATTCTTCGCTGGCCATTTGCCGGAGTGACGTGTTCGAAAATACCCACTCAGAATGACAAATCGTGAACTACTGTAAATATCTAACCGTTTATATCCGCTACTATGTGTCCTGCACGTGTGCGTCGTCACCCTCAAACGCAACGGTGCGCCAATTCCCGCCAACGCGAATCGGCCTGCGCCGATCCCCTCACTCCCAATCCAGAGCGCCCTTCTTCCATTCGTAGATCAGGCCGACAATCAACACGATCAGAAAAAAGCTCATCGGGATGAGGGCCAGAACACGCAGATCCTGTAGTACCACTGCCCACGGATAGAGGAAAATGACCTCGATGTCGAACAGGAGAAAGAGCATGGCAACCAGGTAGTATTTGATGGGGAAACGGCGTCGAGCATCACCGAACGGAATGATGCCCGATTCATAGGGTTCACGTTTCTGCTTATTGTCGCGATGAGGACCAAAAAAAATCGGAAAGACAACGGCAATGGCGGCAAATCCGATTGCAACCAAGATGAGGACCAGTAGAGGAAGATAATCTATCGCCACAAATTCACCTTTTGATATGTGCCAAGTAAAACATTGACCCAACACGGTCTCCATGTTGAGTCAAAAAGGCACGCCAATGTACGATATCGTACTTTGTTGACCGTCGTTAATTTGGTGTTTGTCGTAGGCCCATATGGACCTCACGAGATGTGATTTCTTCGTGCATGTTCCGGTTGACGATTTTAGCACGAAGGGAATGGGCTGTCAATTTGGCCCAGGTTTTTTGTGAAATATGGAACTAGGCAATGGGCGACGAACAGGGTGTCGAATAAGGCTGATTTGTCCCCCTTTTTTTTGTCGCCCCCAATTGGCTATGTTACAATAGCCGCCGTTCGATTGTGTGATTTATTACAACTGCCCGCAGCGCGTCGCGACGTTCATCCGGCACTTTGGCCCTGTTGAACTTTCAGATCAAATCGCTAATGTGCTATCATAGCGGCGTGTTTGTACTTTTCTACACAAACAGCGCATGCAGAGCTTGCTGGTTCGCTCCAATCAGGGGCTGATCTTCACCGTGCGCGATCTCAGGTTCCACATTGTGTTTGACTATTATTTTGGTTGACACTACATATCTTTAAGTACGCGGTGCTGAACAGGAGTAAGTGAAATGCTTCAGCAATATGCATTTATTCTGATTCTGAGTGCGCTTGCCTTCATTGTGCCTTTGTCTGCTGTGGCCATTGGTCACTTTCTTGGCCCACGGCGCCCCAATCCAATCAAGAACGCCACCTATGAGAGCGGTGTCGAGACGATTGGCGATACCTGGGTGCAGTTCCGTGCACAGTATTATCTGATTGGTCTGATCTTCCTGATCTTTGATGTCGAAGTGATCTTCCTCTTTCCGATTGCAGTGGCTTTCAAACAGCTTTCGCTCTTCTCGGTGGCGGCAACGATTACATTCGTCTTGATTTTGCTCCTGGGCCTGGTTCTGGAATGGCGTAAGGGCGCGCTTGAGTGGAAATAGGCCAACGATAGCGAAACTGGGAGAATTGCGATATGTGGGAATGGAGTGACTGGCTCACACAGCTACAGGTAAACTTGGGCGCACCCGAAGGGGCGGCTCGATTTGTCTCATATTTTATTGGCGCACTCTTTCTGGTCATCTTGGCGCTGAATACGGCATTGATCCTGATCTGGATCACGCGCAAGGTTATCAGCCGCATTCAGGATCGAATCGGGCCGAATCGTCTTGGTCCATATGGTCTAGTCCAGTCCGTCGCCGATGCAATGAAGCTGATGACGAAGGAAGACATCAGCCCAGACAATGCGGACAAGATTTCGTACAATCTGGCGCCGATTTTGGATGTGTTCGGCGTGCTGCTTATCGTGGCTGTTTTGACCTTCGCGCCCGGTCTGATTGGTGCAGATATCAATGTCGGCGTGCTTTTCTTGGTCGCGCTCGGCTCGATCGGTATCATGTCGGCGCTGATGGCCGGCTGGGGTAGCAACAATAAATACGCTTTGCTCGCCGGTTTCCGTGTGGTAGCCCAGTTGCTCAGCTACGAGATTCCCATGGTGCTGGCCATGCTGCTGCCGGTGCTGTTGGTCGGCAGTATGCGCACTGGCACCATTGCCGCCGCCCAGGGACTCTACATCTTTGGCTTCAACATCGGTCTAGGCTGGAACGTCTGGATCATGCCGGCTGCATTGCTGATCTTCTACATCAGCGCGTTGGCTGAGGCGGAGCAGACGCCCGTTCGACCTGCTGGAAGCTGAATCAGAACTGATCGCCGGTTTCCATATTGAATATTCCGGTATGAAGTTCGCCATGTTCTTCCTGGCGCAGTTCCTGAATTCGTTCTTTCTTGGCGCCATCGCTGTGGTGCTCTTTTTTGGCGGCTATCAAGGACCGTTTGTCGACCAGCTTCCAGTTTTGGGCGTGTTCTACTTCCTGGCCAAGATTTTTGCGGTCTATCTCGTCACTCAGTGGATCAAGGGTACCTTCCCACGCATTCGTGTCGATCAGATGATGTCCTTTGCCTGGAAGATCCTGGTGCCGATGGTTCTGGCGCTGGTCTTGTGGCAAATGTTGGCGATGAAGCTGTTGGGCGCAGATTGGATGCAGAACATTGCGATTCTGGTTGGAAATATCGCAGCTATCGTGATTGCGCTTAGCATCCTGGGCAAGTATTTCAAGACCGAAGAGATGCGCACCAAACGGGCATTTGAACCTACATCGCTCGTGGGTACGATGGAACCCGTTTCATCGGGTGATTGATATCTGTTGCCGAAAAATACCAGCCTTTTCAGAACGGCTTTTGGACTCATTCCAAGAAGAGGTTATCTGTTATGCCTGATCCAACAGAATTGATGCAATATCTACCGACGTTTCAGCAGGTCGTATTTGTGATGATTGCAGGCTTTGTCGCTGTCGCTGGGTTGGCGACCGTGTTTGCCGACAATCTCTTTCACAGCGCCCTGGGTTTGGTTGCAACGCTCTTTGGCGTGGCCGGCATCTTTGTGTTGCTGGAGGCCGAGTTTGTTGCGGTCAGCCAGGTGCTTGTCTATGTCGGCGCCATTTCCACCCTCATCACATTCGCGATTATGTTGACACGTGGCATGATGTTCGGCCGTACGGCGGTTCGAAATCGCCAGTGGTTGGCGTCACTGCTGGTGACGGTCTTGTTCGGCCTGGCGGCCATGGGCGTCGTCGCCAATATTGCCTGGCCGGCTGTCCCTGCGGAAATTACCGACGGCGAAGCGATTATTGCCGGCCTTGGTGAACTCTTCGTTACCATCTATGTTGTACCCTTTATCATGCTGGCGCTGTTGTTGCTCGTCGCGTTGGCCGGGGCGCTCATGCTTGCACGTGACGAGCAGTAGGGGCAAGTTTGCAGAGCGAGAGCGACGAGATCGGCTCGCTGCCTCATGAAAGGCGCACGAATTCATCTACAAGCAGATTGATTTGCTTTGGGAGAACGTCGAATGGTTCCTCTAAACTGGTATTTGATGCTAGCCGCTTTCCTATTCAGTTGCGGTCTCTATGCGACCTTGGCAAGACGCAACGCGATCGCCGTGTTGATTGGTATTGAGTTGATGCTCAACTCCGTCAACATCAACTTGGTCGCATTCTGGCGCTACGGTGAAAACATCGATCAGTTGGCGGGCCAGGTCTTCGCGATTTTTGTCATTGCCATTGCGGCGGCAGAGGCAGCCGTCGGACTGGCCTTGATTATCTCGGTCTATCGCAATCGCGACACAATCAATTTGGATGAACTTGATACGTTGCAGGGTTAGTGCATCGGCCATCTTTGTGTGACGGGTCCACGAACTTGTTAGTGCCGATGCATGTAGGTTTCGCCAGGGAATAGCGAGTCGTCAATTCAAGATAGGCGGAACACTAGTTGGGTGTCAGTTGATGGCAAAACAGCTACTTACAGGCACGCTTGATGAACAGTGTGAGTTCCTGTATCAGCTCGCCAACGAGAAGATGGAACAGGGCAATTATACCGGTGCGGTCCATGCACTGGATGAGATCGTAACGTACGCACCCGATTATCGGGATGCCGCTGAACTGCTGAAGGTGGCGAAGAAGCGCAAGTCGGAACATCGGTCGTTATTACTTTGGGCGCTGCTGGGACTTTCGATATTTGTGGCGCTTGGTTCGATGCTTGGACTACCCAATGACCTATACCTTCTTGTCTTTGCCTTGATAGGGGCGCTGGTTGGTTACGGATTCGGCATTGGGGTCTATCGCCTCGGCAGGCAGCCCAGCTAGAGCAGACCAAATGGTTCGAACCCTGTTGTCCGTACGGGGAAATTTTGCCACGACAGCGAGTCCATTGGCCGTCGTGAACGCCAAAATATACTGCGAGGTTGTGCAATGGAAGGTTTTCTAAATCTGGCCTGGTTGGTACCGGTGCCACCATTTCTGGCGTTTGTTGCAATCATCCTATTCTTGAACCGCAGCAAGACGGCCAGTTCGCTCACAGCCATTGGCGGCGCAGCGATCAGCTTCATGCTGGGGTGGCCGATTGCCTTCACCGTCTTTGCCAGCGAACACTTCGGTGAACATCCCCTTTTCGGTGAACTCTATACGATCCCGACCGGGAAGACCGAGATTGTCATCGGGTATCAGGTTGATCCTGCCAATGCCTTGATGCTCTTCATGTCGACTTTCCTGATCCTGATGATCTTCATCTACTCCAACGGGTACATGACCTTTCCCGCCCACCTGAGCAAAGAAGAGTACCCGAAAGCATACGCTGAGAACAAAGATCCGCGCTATAGCCGATTCATGGCCTATATCAGCCTCTTTGCTACCGGCATGTTTGGACTCGTCGTTTCGAATTCACTGATCACCTTCTTTATCTTCTGGGAAATCATGGGGCTGTGCAGCTATCTGCTGATTGGCTTCTGGTATGAGAAACCATCTGCCCAGGCTGCGGCCATGAAGGCGTTTATGACGACGCGTGTCGGTGATGCCATTATGTTCGCCGGCATGATGTTGCTCTACGTTTACAGTGTGCCCAGCAGCCTGAGCTTCGAGACCGTGCTCTCCAGCGAAAATCTGGAGCATTTGGCGCACACGACCATCGATCTGCCCATGCTCGGCTTGACGGTGCCGGTTATCGCGCTGGTCTCGCTGCTTATCTTCTTCGGCACCGTCGGCAAGAGCGCTCAGTTCCCGCTCCACGTCTGGTTGCCGGATGCCATGGAAGGTCCGACCCCGGTCAGTGCCATGATCCATGCGGCGACCATGGTTTCCGCAGGCGTCTTCTTGCTGATTCGAATGTTCCCCATGTTGTTCGTCGCCGGCGAGGTGTCGCCCGGCGTGATGCAGTTTATCGCCTTCACCGGCGCCTTCACGGCGCTCTTCGCCTCGACAATCGCAGTGGCGCAGTGGGATATCAAGCGCGTGCTTGCCTATTCCACCATCAGCCAGCTTGGCTACATGGTTGCCGCCATCGGCATCGGCGCCTACACCGCTGCACTTTTCCACCTGATTACCCACGCCTTCTTCAAAGCTCTTCTGTTCTTGGGCTCCGGCAGCGTGATCCACGGCGATGGAGCACGGCTACCATCATGTCCATGAACATGGCGAAGGACATGCCCATGCCGAACTCGAGAAACGCATCGATGGCGATCTCGATCCTGAAGACCCGCAGGATATGCGCAACATGGGCGGCCTGTTGCAGCCGTATGCCGCGCACCGGGTGGACATTTATCATCGGCGGCCTGGCGCTGAGCGGTCTGCCATTCTTGACGGCCGGCTTCTGGTCCAAGGATGAAATTCTGACCATGGCCTGGGGCACAAATCACAGGTATGTCTTCTGGACGTTGGTCATTGCGGCCTTCCTCACTGCTTTCTACACCATGCGTCAGATTGGACTCACGTTCTTCAATAAACCTCGAACCGAGGGTGCGGAGCATGCACCGGAGAGTGTCGGCAGTATGACCTGGCCGCTTGATTCTGATTACACCGTTTGCCGTCGCCTTGGGCTGGTTTGGCATCCCGGAGACATTCCCGGTCATTGGCGGAATCACCAATAACTACGTTGAAGGGTTGATTGAGCCATACATTGAGTACTATGAACTTCATGTGGCGCATGCAACCTTCTCGTGGGTTGCCCTGGTTGCATCACTTGTGGTCGTTCTCGGTGGTTTGGGCCTCGGCTATCTACTCTACGGCAGAGGCTTCGCAAAGGGTCAGATCGATCCGTTGCGCAAATGGTTGGGGCCGATCTGGGTGTTGTTGCACAACAAGTATTACGTTGATGAACTCTATCAGCACACCATTATTCCATTCAACATTGGGCTCTCCAAGATGTTGTACTGGATCGACGATTTCTGGATTATCGATCCGC
Organism: uncultured Chloroflexia bacterium; assembly: GCA_963698255.1. Classification (GTDB taxonomy): domain Bacteria; phylum Chloroflexota; class Anaerolineae; order Caldilineales; family Caldilineaceae; genus JAWKOK01. Next base: position 159,366 of record CAVOQD010000008.1, read on the forward strand.
TCGTCAACATGATCGGAAAAGTCGGGGTCTGGATCGCCGGCGTCAGTGCGGCCTTTGATCGGTTGGTCGTAGACGGCGTGGTGAATGGTGTTGCGTCCATCACCGACAGTCTTGGTGTGTCGGTGCGTCGGGTTCAGGACGGTCACATTCAGGTCTATCTGCTGGTATTGGCAGTCTCAATCGCCATCTGGCTGTTGCTTGAGGCATTGCCGTTGGTCTTGACGCTTGTATAGCGTCAGTTTGTGGACAGGCCGCTACTTGTCTCCCCCATTTTAAGTTGGTGGGACACGAAGTGGCGGCACGGGACTTATTTTACTTAGAAGCGAACTTTTTTGAACGTCAATAAAAGGGTCTGCGGAGGAGCTATCCATGGAATTCCTTAATCAATGGTTGTTGCCAGCGATTTTGATATGGCCCGTCCTTGCTGCCATCATTACGATGTTCTTCAAGGGCGAGAAGGTCATCAAGTGGTGGAGTATCATTGCTACGCTGATTCCACTGGGCCTTAGCATCTATCTGATGGCCGCCTATGATTTCACCACAGGCGGCATGCAATTTGAAGTTGATGTTCCTTGGATCGAATCGCTGGGGGCCAACTTCCATTTGGGCGTAGATGGCCTGAGTGTGCCGTTGATCTTTCTGACGGCCTTGCTTATGACACTGAGCGTCTACTACAGCGCCGGCACGATCCGCACGCGGGTGAAGGAGTACTTTGTCTCCTTCCAGATACTTGCGGTCAGTATGTTTGGCGTCTTTATGGCGCTTGACTACGTGCTCTTCTATCTCTTCTGGGAGATCGGCCTGGTTCCGATGTATCTGCTCATCGGTATCTGGGGCGGCAAGAATCGCTTCTATGCTTCGATCAAGTTCTTCATCTTTACCTTGGTCGGCTCGGTCGCTATGTTGCTGGCCATTCTTGGCACCTACTTTGCCACCGGAACATTCGATATTATTCAGTCCGCGTTGGAACAGCCCTTCATGGATCTGCCGGCTGATCAGGCATTACTGCTGTCAAGCCTGGCCTTCTGGGGATTCTTCCTGGGCTTTGCCTTCAAGGTTCCTGCCTTCCCTTTCCACACCTGGCTGCCGGATGCCCATACTGAGGCGCCCACCGCCGGTAGTGTGATTCTGGCCGGCGTGCTGCTGAAACTGGGCGCTTACGGTTTCCTGCGTATCGTTCTGCCGACTTTCCCGTTTGCCAGCAACTACTGGTCGATGTGGATTGTGGCCCTCGGCGCCATCGCCATTGTCTACGGCGCTTTCGTCTGTGTCGCTCAGACCGATCTCAAACGGCTTGATTGCCTACAGTTCGGTCAGCCACATGGGCTATGTGATGCTGGCAATCGGCGCTGCCGCCCATACATTCGGCTACACAACGACCGGCGAGAAAGTCTTGGCCGATCCGAGGGTCGCCAATAGTGCAGCCATGGCAATCGACGGCGCAGCGCTTCAGATGTTCAACCACGGTATCATCACCGGCGCCTTGTTCTTGCTGGTCGGCGTGCTCTACGAACGGGCCCATACACGTGATCTCTTCAAATTCGGCGGACTTGTCTACAAAGATGCCCTACTATTACGGCATGTTCCTGGTGGCCGGTTTCGCCAGTTTGGGGCTGCCCGGCCTTGCCGGTTTCTGGGCCGAATTCTTCACCTTCCGTGGCGCCTTCGCCATTGTGCCCGTTCTGGGCCGCCTTTGGCGTCATCGGTATCGTGATTACCGCTGTCTATATTCTCTGGCGAATTATGCAGAACGTCTTCTTGGGCGAATATGATCCGACCAAATTGGACCACTGGACCACTGTCCAGGGCGAACATGCGGACGGCCCCACGGATATGGTCGCATTCGAGAAAATCACCCTCTGGCCGCTCATTTTGGGCATGTTCATTCTGGGTATTTTCCCGTCGATCATTCTGAACTACTTCAACACGTTCTCTGTGGAACTGATTGAGTTCGTTAAGACTGTCATTTAAACAAGGGGGCTCACTGTGGCCGTAGGTTCACTTGGCTCGCTACTGCCTGAGATCATCTTGTTGGTGGGCGGTACGCTGATATTATTACTTGATACTGCCTTTGGTGACGAAGGTGATTCAGGCATTGGGTACATGTTGATATCCATCCTGTTCATTTTCGGCGCCCTGATTGGCGCTATCTTCCAGATGGGGATGGATCCGCACACGGCGATGTATATGATGGAGGTGGATCCCTTTGCCGCCTTCCTCAAGATCGCAGTCTTTGTGGGCATGATCTTGGTGGCTGTCGCCGGCGGGATCCATATTAACAGCCGCACCAACGGACACGGCGAATTCTGGTCGCTCTACCTGTACGTAACCTTGGCCATGAGCGTGGCTGTCAGCGCCGGCAACCTGCTGATGATCTTCCTGGCCATCGAATTTTTGTCGATTACCAGCTATCTGTTGGTCGGCTTTCTGCGCGACAACGGACGAAGCGTTGAGGCCGGCGTCAAATACTTCCTGTACGGCTCTGTGGCTTCTTCAGTCATGCTCTACGGTATGAGTCTGCTCTATGGCGCCGGCGGTTCACTCAATCTGGGCGAGATTGCCGCGGCTTTTTCTGCGGATGAACATATCGCGCTGGTTGCCATTCCGGCCACGCTGCTGACGCTGGTCGGCCTTGGCTTCAAAGCCAGCCTGGCGCCCTTCTTCCAATGGGCCCCGGATACCTATGATGGCGCGCCGACGCCGGTCACGGCCTATCTGTCCACTGCCTCAAAGGCAGTCGGCTTTGCTGTGATGGCTCGCGTGCTTCTGGTCGGCCTGGGCGGCTTCATTGCCGACTGGGTGCCGATGTTGGCGGGCCTCAGCGTGTTGACCATGAGCGCCGGCAACGTGATGGCGCTGCGGCAGTCAAGTGTCAAGCGCATGTTGGCCTACAGTTCCATCGCACAGGCCGGCTACATTCTGATGGGGCTGACCTCTGTGGTCACGGTTGCCCAGGCCGACCTGTCTGTGCTGACCATGAACGGCCTCAACGGCATGTTGATCTATCTCTTCGCCTATCTCTTCACCAACGTCGGGGCCTTCATGGTCGTCATGGCGGTGGAAGAATTCACCGGCAGCCACGATATCAGCGCCTACAACGGCCTGGTGAAGCGGTCTCCGGCGCTGGCCTGGTCCATGCTCATCTTCCTGTTGAGCCTGACCGGTATTCCGGCCACAGGCGGCTTCATCGGCAAATTCTTCGTCTTTGGCGCTGCGGTGCAGCATCAATACTTCTGGCTGGTTGTGATTGCCCTGATCAACGTCGGCATCTCCGCCTTCTACTATCTGAATGTGGTCCGAGTCATGTTCTTCGTGGCTCCGGACGAGGCGGTGGATGACGATGGAACGGTATCGATACCGTCCTTTTCGGTCTCCATTCCTGTACAGATTGCGGTCATCGTCTGTGTCGGTGCCACGCTCTGGATCGGTCTCTACCCGAACAACGTGATCAACTGGGCCAACGATGCATCACGGTATCTTCTGACACTGCCGTTGTAACGATTGCCCTTGTGCGAGCAGGCAAGAAATCGAAAACGACTGCGTCAAGGGATGGATTTTCGACATCCCTTGACGTTTTTTGTTGTGGCACTTGCCCTGTATACTTGAGCCAGTGGCGCTTCTGGCCGACCGATGTTCGCAACTCGGCCTCGAACTGCTTTTCGTAATTGCGGCATTTAGGGCTCTGAATGGGTAGGGATCTGATGGATTGGCATAGGCCAGGCATAAAGCGAGTACTGTTTGCCGGCTCGACTCTGGTAACGCTGCTTGCCCTCTTTCTGCCCATCTGGGCAAAGGCCCAGGATGCGACCATCCCCACGCGCAATCTCCCCATCACCCTGGCCGTGCAACCCGGCAAGCCGGATGTCGTACTGGTCGGCACGCTCAATGCGCCCGATCCCGACAACATCTTTCGCACGACCGACGGCGCCATTGACTGGTCAGCGGCCACCGACGGGCGTTGAGCCGAATGTCAGCGTGGCCGGCCTGACCTTCAATCCGCGCAACGCCAACATGGTCTTTGCCGGTGACGGCGGTTTCGGCTACCTCTATCGGAGTGAGAACGGCGGCCAATCGTGGCAGGAAGTGCCGGGCTTCAGGGATCTGTTGAGCGAAAACAGCGCCATCGCCGATCTCTATTCAACCGTCGAGTTCCGCAAGTCTGTCTTCTATGTCTCAACCCGCTACGAAGGCGTCTTCCGTTCTGAAGACGACGGCCTTACATGGACGCAACTGAAAGATGGGCTTGCCGGGGAGGCCAGCCGGGTGCGTGCGGTCATCCGCTACGATGACGATCTCTTCGCCGGCACCCATGACGGACTCTATGTGCTGCCGCCGGGCACAACCGTCTGGGAGAAGGTTGCTGGCTTCCCGTCGCCGTCAATCATCTATTCCTTTGGCTCCGATGGAAATCGGATGCTCTATGCCGGGACGGAGCAGGGTCTTTACTTCAGCGAGGATGGACAGACCTGGGCGCGGGAACAGAACCTGCCGCAGAGCATCATCTACAGCATTGCGACAACCGGCTCGAATGTCGTCGTGGGCGCATCCGACGGCCTCTGGACCGGCAAGGGCGAACAATGGCAACGGTCGCAGGTGGACGGCGTCGACTATGGCGGCGTTGTCTACGCCGTGGCCAATGCAGCCCAGGCTCCGCGTACGATCTATGCCGCCACCGAATTCGATTGGGTATTGCGTAGCGACGATGAAGGTCTCTCATTTTTCTCGTCCACGAGCATGCCTCCGCTCGACGTGGCCGCAGCTTTGGCGACGCCGACACCCACGCCAACTGCCACCAATACACCGACGGCGACGCCCACCGAAACGGCAACGGTGACACCGACCGCCACCGCGACAGAGACCGCAACACCCACCGAAACTCCTTTACCGACGGCGACGACCACACCAACGTTTACCTACACGCCGACACCGACACGAACAGCCGTGCCCACGCGTACCCCGACAGCGACGCCGACCCTTGTTTCTGTGCTCGACATTGAGGTGACATCAACCGCAAGTGCGACCGCCACTTTGACGGCAACGCCGGCAGCGACAGGCCCCATCAGCCTCACGCTTGACCTGCCGGACACTGTTCAGATTACGGATACGGCTGAGTTGACGGAGACGACGCCGATCACCGTCGGCTCTGGTCCCAATCAAGTGGCCGACACGTCGGATATGACCGAGACGTTGCCGATTTCCGGCCCTGGATCGTTGCCCATCGAAATTTCCATTCCCACAGCGGAACCGCTCTTGCCCACGCCGACTCTGACTCAGACGCCGACCGTCACCAACACGCCGACTGCCACCGGCACCGAGACGCCGGTTCCAACCGAGACGCCAACCCCCTCTGCCACGCCAACCGCAACAGCAACGCCGACCGCGACACGGATTCCTATCGATCTGGGTGAAGCGGTCTACACGACGTTGCCGCCGGTTTTCGCCGGCCTTGGTTTGCTGCTGCTGGCGTTTGTGATCGGGGCCGGCATCGCGATTGTGCGTGGCCCCAGGGATATCTAAGCTGTACGGGCCACGGATCGCCAATCATGCCAAACCGACTTGACCTCGCCCGGCTTCGCAACATACTGTCCGCCGCCAATGAGATCGGCGGCGCGCCCGTCGATCTGTCGATCATTGACGTCACAGGCGACAGCCGCATGGTTGTCCCCGGTTCGCTCTTCGTGGCGATTGCCGGCGCTGCCTACGATGGCCATCGGGCCATCCCCGACGCCATCGAACGCGGGGCAGTCGCCGTCGTGGGCACTGCGTCTCTGCAAGAACTGGCCGGCCTCGGCATCGTTCCCACTGTACCTTACCTTCAAGTTGCGGATAGCCGCGTAGCTTTGGCCCGCTGTAGTGCCGCACTGTACGACTATCCCAGCCGAGCCGTGCCGGTCATCGGGATTACCGGCACGGACGGCAAGACCAGCACGTCGACCATCCTCGAGTCGATTCTGCAGGCCGCCACGCGACGACGAGCGTCGCTCCGCTAGGTCGGGTCGGCGTGGTCACAACCGTTGCCGCACGCATTATGGGACAAGCCCATGATACCGGCTTCCATGTCACCACCCCCGACGCGCCCCTGGTCCAGCGTTTCCTGGCCGATATGCGCGACGCCGGCTGTCGCTATGCCGTCATCGAGAGCACAAGCCATGGCCTGGCGCAGGGTCGCGTCGCGGCCGTCGATTTTGATGTCGCGGCCGTCACCAACATCACCCATGAGCATCTTGATTACCACGGCTCGTGGGCTGCCTATGCCGCGGCCAAGGCCGTGCTCTTCCGCTCGCTTTTTCGCACTGCCGAGAAGGAGGGGATTCCCAAAGTCGCCGTTCTAAACGCCGATGACGACGCCAGCTTCCGTTTTCTCCAGACCGCATTGGCCGAGGAACAGGCCCAAAGCAAACGAGATGTCCGGATACGTTCGTATGGCATCCGAGAAGCTGCCCCGTCGTCAGGCGGACAGATCGTTGACGTGTTTGCCGTCAACGTAGCCTACCAGCCCGACCGGACGACCTTCACGATTCAGCATGGCGGTGGGACGTTCGATGTGGAGACCAGTCTGATCGGCAGCTTCAATGTTCAGAATATCCTTTGCGCCGCGACCGTCGCGCTCGAACTCGGCATCTCTGTCGAAGCCATCCGGCAGGGCATTCGCTCGTTGCCCGGCATCGTCGGACGCATGGAACGCATCGACCGCGGGCAATCGTTTCTGGCCGTGGTCGATTTCGCCCATTCGCCGGCCAGCCTCGAACGCGCGCTGACGACATTGCGCACGGTCGTACAACATACGGTCCTGCAACATGATGGCAGCGACGGACGTATCATCGCCGTCTTCGGCTCTGCCGGCCTGCGCGACAAGGAGAAGCGTCATCTGATGGGGCAGGTCAGCGGACGCCTGGCCGATTTCACCGTGATCACGGCCGAGGATCCGCGCACCGAGGATCTGCATGACATCAATCGCGCCATTGAGGCCGGGCTGCTGACGGAGGCCGATTCGAGCGCCTACGCGATTGTGCCCGATCGGACTGAGGCGATTCAGTTTGCAGTAGATATGGCTGAGCCGGGTGACGTTGTCGTCGCCTTTGGCAAGGGGCATGAGCGCAGCATGTGCTTCGGCGAAACCGAGTTTCCTTGGAGCGATCAAGATGCGCTCGCTTCTGCGTTGGAAAATCGCCTGGCACGCCATGTGGGGAGGAAGAACAGCCCGACTCCCTGATCCGATCCGCCCTGGACGGCATCACGAAATAGGCAGGCCCAACGCGTCAACGTTGCTTGTCCGTTGGAAAAAGTTGGTGTATTATTGAAATCGATCAGCGTGCCTTGATAGTGGTTCCTCGACCACCGGTGCATCCGGACATAAATGCCACGACAGAAAACTTGAGTAGGCAGTCCAGTAGAGAAAAGTTTTCTGCCGGGATACCTTAGAGACTGACTGAACATCCACCATTTTCTCGAAAAGATTTCATAAAGGAGACTGCACATGCAGGCCAAACCAAAGATTTTGAAAGTCTTCTTGGTTGCACTTATTGCCAGTCTGCTTCTGGGTGCATGCTATGGCGGCAGCTCGGAGCGTGTTTGGTTTAACCTGCCGTCGTTGCCGTTACGGCTGGATTCCGATGGCGCGGCTTCGCTCTATGGCCTTCCAGTTGGGGCCATTTTACCGGCCACACAGGTGCAACAGTTCCAGGCCGGTGATATCCAGAAGCTGGAAGCTCGCGCCGGCTATAACGGCTTACATGTCGAACTCAATGGCGATGACCTACCGTATGTCGCTTGGGACGAGGCGTCAACAGCAAAAGTTCAGGAAGTGATCCAGGGTGTACCGGGCGTTCCCAATGCCGACATGATCGCCAGCGCGCTGCCTTGGCTGCGCAAAATCGGTTTGGGGGCTATTCTCTATATTCCGCCGGCTGATGGCGCTGCCGCAATAAGCCCCGAGCGCTGGAGCGGTGAGACAGACGGTGACCCCTGAGACGCCCGAAGAGACGACGATCGGGCCCATGACACTTGGCCTGATCTCCTTCAACGAAGATGGAAGCGGCAATATCCAGAACGTGCCGGTCTCAGTGCTGGAGGAAGCGTTGGGCACGTCCATTCCGCTGAAAATTGATCCGTCCCTGATGGCCACGCTGTCGCAGTTGGGTGCAGAGACGCTGTCGGTCGCCACCCAAGCCAACGGCGTCGATCTTGCAATGAATGACCAGCCGCTTGCCCGGCATCGCCTACGACACATCCCGCCTCAATGCACTTCTGAAGTACAGCGCAGGTTTGGGTATCGATCCGGCGACCCATGGCGACCCTTGACAAAGTCGTGCCGCTACTGCCGGGCGCCGAAGTGAATGCCGTGGTCTCGTTTACGGGTGAACCCGCTGTCGCCACCGAGATCGCACCCGTTGTTGTTGATATCCAACCGGACGGCAAGGCGGAAGTGATGGGCTTCCCTGTTGCTGAAATGCCTGCTGACCTAATGGATAATCTTCAGGCGGCCAATGTACAGCAACTGAATGTGGACGTGGCCGAAGATGGACTCTTCCTTGCGTCCAACGGCCAGCTTCTGCCGAGCATCACCTGGAATGACGAGTCGATTGAGACGCTTGCCGATGTTGTGGCTCCCATGGCCGGCATGAGTGCGGCAGGCGATCGACAGCCTGCTCGGCATTGCCCGCGATACAGGTCTCTCCACGGTCGTCAACGTGCCGGCCGGCGAAGGCGCCGCCCCGGTGGACGCTGCCGGCGAAATCAGTCGTTCGTTTGCACGCCGGTAGACCTGGGTGACATGGCCCCGCCGACCATTCGCGTTGGATGCCACGTTTGATAGTGCAGGCAACCTGAAGTCGTTGGGTAATCTCCCGGCTGCCGCCATTGGACCGTTGAGCGACATCACGTTGCCGCCTGACGCCATGGCAGCCCTGACCGATCTTGGCGCAGATGAACTGAGCATTGTCACCGAGGCCAACCAGTTGAACATCCTTATGGACGGCGAAACTGCGCTGTCGCTGGGCTACGATGTTCCTTCCTTGCAGGCGGCGCTTGAGTTGGCCGCTCCGTTCCTGGGCGACACACCGCTGAGCGATCCGGCAGTCAATCAACTGCTGGTTGAACAGATCCTGCCGCTGCTGCCCGCTTCGGACCTGGATGTCACTGTCGTTATTGAGTAACGCTACCGCAGCACGCATAGGCAAAGGCCGGGCTTCAACCTTGAAGCCCGGCCTTTTTCGTGGATTTGACGTACTCATTTCAGCATCCCTATCGGACCGCCGTCATCATGCGCCAAAGACCAAGCGCGATCCAGTTCCATGCCGCCAGATCCGCCAGCGCACCAAAGGTATCTACCTGCCCGTGGGCGATGCCGGCCGCAAGCCCGGACAGCAGCCCGATGACGATGCCTCGCTGCGTCATCTTGCCCAAGATTTGGCGTTCGTGCCAGACCGTTCGGATCGCCCAACCCAAACCCGCAAGCAACCAGAGCGTACCGACGGCGCCCCAGATCGTGAGGCTCTCCAGCCAAATGTTGTGAGGATGGCGCAAATTGGGGTCAAGCCCGCTGCCTGGCGGGATGAAGGCCGGGAATTGCCAGAAAAACCCGCCGGCTCCCGTGCCTAGCAGGGGCATCGATCTCCACAACACCCAAGATGCCTGCCATACCCCAACACGTTCGGCCAGGGTCGTTGTATTGCTCAGCCGTGGCCAGATCGAGAAACCCAACCAGTCCGAAGCAGAGCAACATCGTCGCAACCACAATGGTCGCTACCCTTCTGTTTCTGCGTGTAGTCGAATGGTGCGCCACCGGTGCTGTGCCCTGAAGACGCGGACGCTCCAGCCAGATGAAGAGCGCCAGGCCGACCGGAAAACCCAGCAGGAGCGCGCCCCGGCTGGCTGTCAGCAGCAGCGCGACGCCGATTGCGCCGATTGCGGTCAGGAGCATAGCTGTTGTCGTTCTGGACCGCAATCCGCCTTGTGCCGATCGCTCCGTACTCCAGAAGAGCAAGATGCCCAACCCCAAGAAGAGCGAGCGTTCGAGATAGAGTGCTGTGTGGTTGGGTGAAAAATAGGGGCCGGTCAACCGGCGCAGCGCATCGGCTTCTGTGCCGCCGCCCGCCAACCAGTCCATCAGCCCCAGGCTCGCAGTCAGGGCGCCGCCGGCGAACAGCGCCACCGCCGTGAGTGTCTGAGATCGCCGATCCGTGGCAAATAGCCGCACCATCCAATAGAGAAGCAGCGGCACGATCATCAGATCCATCACGCCCGTCCAGTACGCAGGCCAATACCAGACATTTACCATGGCCAACAGGCCGATGCCCAGCCAACCAATGCCGAACCAGTCAAGCGGTTGAAGGATCTGAGGCAAATCGATCAGTCGATGTTCTGTGCCATTTTTCCTGACCCGAAGCGCGATGGCGGGCAAGGAGGCCAACGCCAGCGCCTGGGCAGGCGGGAGCATCAATGATGCATTGACCAGGTTCAATTCCTTGTGTTGGAAGTGTAGAGGCAGCAGCGCAGCGGCCAGCCAGAGGCCTGTCCGCGGAGCCATGGCGATCAGGATGGATGCCATGATCAACAGGAGCAGGAGCAGCGGCCAGGCGACGGCGAAGTGGTAGAGCGCCAGCAGAAACAGCCAGAGAAGAATCTTGGCCGGCGGTCGAAAAGAGCGATAGGCGGACTTCCATTCCATCCACGGCAGCAGCCGCACTGCAACCCCGCCCCGCCAGAAAACAATCGCCAGCCCCATGGATGCCAGCAGCGCCTCCCAGGGCATCCACCATGGGTAGCCGGAACGGGGCATGCGCGTGGCAGCGATCCACCCATCCACGGTTTCGATCAACCCATCGTCGAGCGCAAAGCCCCAGAGCGGATCGGTCGCCGGCGCGTTTGGCTGATCGATGACCCAGCCCATGCCGGCAAGCCATGGCCAGCGTCGCCAGCCAACGGTCAGCGCATCGTTCAGGTAGGCATGTTGGACGCCCGGATCGACCGTGGCCCATGGCGATGCCGGTCGCCGATTCCAGCCGAAACGTGCGGCCAGCAACGGCGTTGATCCATCGCCGGCGGCAACCATGGCCCGGCGCACCAGCGCAGCCCGCTGGAAATTCAGCCTTGCTGGCTGCTGCGTCGGATCCTGAGCGCTGTGGCCGAAACCAAACGGCTCGATCGCCATCATGTCAACGTGGGGTTGCACCCCGGTCGCATACATGCGCTGTAGAAAATAGACTTCATCAACGGCTGTGTGACCGCGGTCCGCAGTGGGCGCCAGCGCGCCGGCAATGATCACGGCGTCGTCGTCGCCAGCCCGGATGGTCTGGGCGGCCTGGATCAGAAGGTGGGCGTACTCGGTCGGTTCTATATGCTGATTGCCCCAATGTGGAGCGATATTGGGTTCATCCCAGATCTGATAGAACCGCACGTGCTCGCCGTAGCGTTGCGCGAAGGCCGCCGCGAAATCGGCATAAGCTGCCGGATCGCCAGGCGGCGCCAGTGGATTGTCGGTGGGGGGACGATCTTGAGGGCGGCGTGCCCAGGCGGGGCTGCCGTCAAGCACAGCGATGGGCGTCAAACCGCTGTCGATGATGGCTGCGACAATGGCATCGCTCTGTTGCCAATCAAAGGCGCCGGGCATCGGCTCCAGGACGTTCCAGTCAAAGCGTTGTCGAGCCCACCCGACGCCGTGGTCTGAAAGCCGCTCCAGGGCAATCGCCCGTTGGCTCGGCGACAGATGTTCCAGGTCGACGGTGACGCCGACGAAGGGCAAGCCGAGCGCTGCATCGACGGGTTTGGCCGGTTTGGCGGATGCCAGTCCTTCGCTGCCTGGCCAGAATAGCGACCATGGCGGGGCAGTGAGTCCCAGGCCGTTTTCCCGTGCCTCGCGCAGTGTCAGCCCGAGGCTCAAAAACAGCCAGCAGAACAGGACATAGAACAGAAAGACCCGCGCCAAGGCCAATCCTATACGCAATGAGGATGAGCGAGGGCGCCTGAGTCCTGGCTGCATGTCGTCGCTATCGGCAGACTGGCCGCCGCCAATGCTGCTTACTGCGCGAGCACTCATGCCGCGTTGTCGGTGGAGCCATCCGGCGGACCGTCAATCTTGGTTTCGTGACAGATTGCGTTGGCCAGGTTGGCGATTTTCCTCTTCAGTCGATCCATCTGCACCGGATCGGTCGGGACATGTCTGTCGGAATCGGCGCTGCCGGCCCGGTCTTTTTCAAGTTGGCGGATCTCATCAGCCAACTCGTCGGTTGCTCTCCGCCATTCGAAGCGCAGTAGTTTCCACGCGTCCGATTGGCTGTATGCTTCGACCGCTGCGCGACGGTCAGTCAACCAACTCGCAAGCTCCGCCGGTTCGATGATCGGCTTTTTCAGTTCGCCGGGATGGTTGCCGAACTCGTTGTTCTGGTTCGATGAACGGACTGAAAATTCGTCATCTGACCTGCGCCCAGCGTTGGACGCCGTCGACGAGCCTGCCTCGATTTTGTTCGCCGCCGGCAAAGCCTGGTCCATAGACTCCAGATGGAATATTTGGCCGTCACGAGCGTTGAGCCAGAGAACCGGCGTGCCAAAGGAAAACCGATCCGGGTGAGATACATAGAGGTTGCTGCGTGCGTAGCTGACCGCTGCGTCAATGTGTCCGGGGCAGGGTCCGACCAGCAGTTCTTCATAGAGATATTGGGCGAACTCAACTGCATCTTCGTCGTGGATTTCGTACTGCATCGCGACCACGGCCGGGATACCCGTCTGTAAGCAGCTGCGGGCCAACCGTTGTGAAGGGCGTGCGATCGGATGACTGCCCGGCAAGGCAGGCGTTCAGAAGCACAAATTTGACACTTTGCGCTCGTTCCAGGGCGATGCGAAGCGTATGTGCCGGCATGAAGGCAGGCTCTTCGTCCTGCCAGAGCAGGATGCCATCCGGTTCGCCGTGTGTGATCAGGTGAAGAACATCGGCCTGCATGTCGGAGAGTTTGCGACTGAGATCGATGAGGCTGAAGCGGCCGAACAGCGTTTCAGTCGTTGCCACATTTTCACCGAGGCGCTGGATCAGCGTTTGCCGTCTGCCGGGCTTCCGCCGGGTCAATGATGCCCATCGGGTCTTCGGGCGCGGCGATCAGTATCTTGATCGGCAGCTTGGCGTTCAGTGGGCGAGGCTGGCTGAGATAACGCTCCTGGTTTTCCACACGAATCAGCGGTGTTCGGCCATTGGCCGCAAAGATCTCGCCGCGAGCCGGGTCGGTGAGACATTCCCACGGCAGGGCTGCGACCGTGGGTGGGTGCAGCGCCAGGCGGATGCGCAGGCCGATTGCCTCCGGACTGGAGAGCGCCGCTCGCGCTCGTGTCCACAATGTTTGCACATCTCCTTGCATGAGTGCGTTGTAGAGCCTGGAACCGGCTTCGATCATGAGGGCGCTGCCGGGCGCCTGCGACATGTTACCCAGTTGATTCTCTACATCTGTCCAGTAGGGTTGGAAGGATTCCTGATCAAATTCGCCCTCGGCGACGTTGCCGGTGAAATGGGCCATGACTGTGTAGGGGGCTTCGTGCCACGAACGGTGATGTCGAAGTTGATGAAGTGACAGTTCTGCATAATGTTGACAGTCTTCCCGGTGAAGCATAGAATGTTGAAATGCGTAACTGTACAGCTATTGGACCGGATCGACAACCTGCAACAGAATTTACTGGCGTCAGATTTCGTCCGGCACCGAGCCCGACACCTCATCGATCCGTTCAGATCGACTATCGAGATCGGATCAGCGTCGTTACCTGGGTGCTTGTCTTTGGTTTGGGCGCCAGCATCCTCTTGAAGCTGCCGACGGCAGTCTTGACGTTTCGTGCGCTCGGCTCACCCATCAGCATTCCCTTCAGCCAACGGATCATTGCCGCGGCCTTCATGGCGGTCTTGGCCGCGGCCGGCACCGAGAGCATCGTCTCCGTACATCCCTATTTTGCCGCCAATCGACGGGGGCGGGCGCAAACCTGGGCATTCTGGGCGCTTCCGTCCGCCATCACCATCATCTCAGTTCTGCTGCTGCCGCTGGTACCCAGTCGGCAGGTGAGCGTGCTTGCGCTTCTGGTCAGCGGCGGCCTATTGGCTCTGTCCTTCTTTGGCCTCTATGCCACGGTTGAACGCAGGGCAACCTGGGTTCCGGCGTTCCCGCTTTCATGCTTGATGCGCTGGCCTATGGCTCGGCACTGCTGCTCTTTCTCCTAGTATATCAGACTCGCACACGCAGTCTACTGTCAGGCACGTTGATCGCTGCGACGGCTATGTTGCTGGCCGTCGAACTGCTGCGCAGCACCACGACCAACGTCAAGCTTGTTCTTGAGCTATGGCGTGATTGTCGGGATTATTCTCGGCGAGGTGACATGGGCGCTCAACTACTGGTTGTTGGCCAATCTTACCGGCGGTCTCCTGCTCCTGCTGATCTTCTATCTGCTGACAGGTATGGCGCAGCAGGGGATACAAGGTCGACTGAATCGGCGCGTCCTCATCGAATTTGGGATTTTTGCCGCCGTGGCCGTGGTGTTGATCGCGGTCGTGGGTCCCCGCTTCAGCTAACATACCGAACTTCAGAGCAACATTCGGTAGCTTAGGAATTGTCATTCCGATGATCGGAGGGAAGAGGAATCTTCAGGCCCGTTCGCGATACTCCTCTGCGCTCACGATCAAGCGCAAATTGTTCCGTTTCCAAATCTTCCGCTTCATCGGATCGTGGATCAGGCAGGTCAATGTCTCGGTCAATAACTGGTTGATCGGTGTTCGGATCCCTGCATGAAGCGCTTGTTGTACGACGGCGCCGTTGAGCCACTCCACCTCACTCTTTCCCTTGTCAGAATAGAGATCGATGTGCAGGCTGGGCATCTTGCCGCCGCGGGCGCCGCCGATCTGTCGGCGTAGAATGGGACGCAGAACTGCTTTAGGCGTGCGGCGTATCCATGGGGCCAACTTGGCGAACGGATAACTTTCCAGGTTGACCGGCTCGATCCCCAGCGCCGACATGACGGAAAATGCCTCGCGCCAAGCCTCGATCTCCAGATCGACCAGATCCGGATCCTGGAAGACCTGTTCCGGCGTTGCATCGAGGATGGCGCTGGTGGCGTTGCCGATCATATTCATGAGCAGTTTGGTCCACTTCATTCCGCGTGCGTCGGCAAATTCGGTCACATCGAATCCACTGTCAACCAGGGCCTGCCTCAGTGCCAGGAATGGCGCTGAACGGTTGCCAAGATCCCATGGGCTGATGCCGACAACGTATTTTGGCTTGTCCACACGGATGTGGCCTGGTCCCAGAACGGAAACCGGCGTGGTGATCGTCCCGGCAATGACGTTTTCGGGTTGCATCGCTTCGGCAAGGACCTCTTCGTTGCCGACACCGTTCTGTAGACTGAAGACAGTCGGCGCGCCTCTGTCGGACTTTCGCAGTGCATCAAGCAATTCGGCCAGGGCGCCGACCGTGTCGTAGCTTTTGACCGTGAAGATCACCACATCGTAGCCGTCGTCGGGTGATGACACCGGCGTGGATGTCAGGTCAGATCGGGGGGGATTGGGAATGCTGTAGGCGGCGGCAATGCTGTCAACGGCAAAGATATCATCGATCCGGTGGGACCCCGTCTCATCGACAATCTGCAAGCCATTTGCCTGCACCGCAGCAACGAAGCGCTCACGCCCCACGAGGGTGACGGAAGAGCCGCTTTGTGCGAGTTTGCTGCCGACCAGGCAGCCGATGGCTCCGGCGCCAACGATGAGCGTGTTCAATGGATGCCCGCCTTTAGATTGAGTGATGAGGCTTTAACCAGTCGCGCTGGATTGTGTGTGGAGCAGCTTGCGATTTTCCAGATCGTAGAGCCCGTAGGCCGCCGCCAGCACTTCGATGGGATGCCGGCTGGGCAGATCTGTGCCATGTTCCAACTGCCAGCGACAGGTTTCCGAGTCACACGCGGTGTAGTTGACATCGGCTCCCTGCTCTGCGACAAAGTCAAACAACTCCTGGCCGACATCCATGCCGATCTGATACTTTTCCACCTTGTAGCCGTAGGTGCCGGCGATGCCGCAGCACCGCGCATGGCTTTCGCGAACGTCGATGCCCGGAACCAGGCCAAGAATCTCCAGCGCCGGTTTGCCGATGCGATGGGCGCGCTGTTGGCAGGGTGCATGGTAGGGCAGCACCATCGACATCGGGCTGGAAATCAGTGCGCAGTTCACCCGCGTCGTGCAGTTCCTGTAGCCATTCGAAGATATCCCACGTGCCCATCTTGAGCGCGTTGGTTGCCTCATCATGCAGATCGAGCAATTCGGGCGCCTCTTCCTTCAGCGTCAGCGTGCAGCTTGTGCTGGTGCCGATGATCGGGTAGCCGGCCGTGGCATAGCCGGCCAGATGGGCGACGTTGTTGCGATGATAGTTGGCCGCCGCATCAAATTCGCCGTTGCTGAGCATGGGCAGTCCGCAGCAGTTCTGCGGCGGCACAATCACTTCGTATCCATGGTGTTCGAAGACGGCGATGGCGGCCTTGCCCACATACGGCTCATAGTACATGGTGGCGCAGCCGTGGTAGTAGACGACCTTCTTGTCCGACTTGAGCCGCTGCTTGGCCGTTCGCTTGAGCCATTGGGCCAGCGTGCCGTCGGTGCTCCATGTCGGCAGCGGCGCTTCCCGTGCGATGCCCATCACCTTTTCGGCCACGACGCGGCTCATGGGATTCTGCAGCGCAAAGTTGGCCAGGCGGGGCGTGATGCTGCCTAGCTTGCCCAGCAATTCGTTGCGGCCCAGCAGGCGGTTGCGCAGCGGCAAGTCCGTTGTCGGCCACAATCTGGGCACGGGCGCGCGCATTGAGTTCAGCGATCTTCACGCCGGTCGGGCAGACTTCGTTGCAGACACGGCAGCCGGAACAGTAGTCGGCCGAATGATCGGGCGACATGGGCTGGCCGTTTTCGCGAAAACGCTGCGCCTGGGGCCCGGCATACTTGGGTCCTGGAAAAAGATCGGTGACCGCCGAGACCGGGCAGTAGCTGGTGCAGATGTTGCACTTGATGCATTCATCCAGCGAATGGTCGACCGAAAACCATGACGAACCGTGCATGAAGACTCTCCGTACCTCAACTATGGAACGCTGATATCGCTCGACACAAAATCGCCTTGGCCGCCATCACGCCGGTGATGATCGACAGCCCCTCCAGGCTTCGCTCTTGGATCGGATCGGCGTGGGCCAGCGTGCCGCCGGCGGCCCACAGATTGTCGTAGACCCGCTTGCCGGCAGCGTCGACCGGCTGGAAGCGCTTGTCGACGGCGACGCCGCCGCTGAAGACCGGCTGTCCTTCGGAATCGAGGAAATCGGGCCTGAACCAGGTTGTCCGATCCTGGGGGACGGTGAGCGGCAGGCCAAAGACGACCTCCCAGAATCGCCCATCGGGTGCGCTGTTGAAGCCGCCGCCCAGGACGCCGCCGGTTGCCAGCAGGAAATTCTCGGCACGATGTTTGAGCGGTCGCGCGCTGGTCTCCGTCTCGACCCAGCGAATCCGGCCGTCGCTCGGCACATCGAAGCCGATCACCTCCATGCCCGCCTCCACACGCACGCCGTGGTCCAGCAGCAGTTGCCGGAGCACGCTGTGCAGGCGGATGCCGGGCACGCTGGGCGGCAATGTCGGTATCTCGAAGACGGTCGCTCCGGTGCGCTGCGCCAGCGCAGCCATCACCTCGGCATGGTTGTGCAGCCCAGAATGGCCGGCAGTCCGATGCGTTCACCCGGTTTGACGAGCTTGGCCAGTGCAACGCCCAGGCGGTTGTAGACCGGCGAGGCGTCGATGGCCTGGGCAAACTGCACGGTGTTGCTGTCGACGGCGACTGGTGATCACGTCCAGCGGCAGATGTGCGTAGCGGGCGGCGTAGCCCTGCTTGGTCAGATTTTCGGCAATCAGGGCCGGATAGAAATCGCGCATGCCGCTGAAACCGACGATCAGCATGGGGTCGTCGCCGTCCAGCCGACCGCCAATCTGTGCGCGTGGAGCCAAGATAGGTCGGACGCGCCGCGCCGACCGGCGACGGCAGCAGCAGGTTGTGGCCGGGTTCAGCTGCGCCGAGATAGGGCAGTCCTGCGTCGGCCAGACTCTGCTGGAACAGATGCCAGCGCTGCCCGGCGATCTTCGGGCGAAATCAGGTGGTAGGGGTGGTGCCGGCGGCAGCTTTTCGATGGCGGCGAGCGGATCGACGACCGCCGCTTCGTAGGCGCCGGGCAGGTAGCCCAGCAGATCAACCGTCGCCGCGCTCCAGTGCATGGAACCCAGCCCTTTGGCGACCACGCGCACGCTCTTGCCGGCTTGAGCCGCAACCAGCGCGGCGGAGAGACCCGACAGACCCGCGCCGATGATCAGGAGATCAAGCATCCGTTGCCTCCCTTGTTCGCTGCGGAATCGGATTGGTCGGAATCGTCTTCCGGTTTGCGTCCGCCGGGCGTCGTGTCGAAGCGATAGAAGTCGCTCATGGGGCTGACCAGATCATCGACCGGCAGGTGGTCGACATTCATCAGACTCAGATAGATCAGTTCGTCCAACCGCTCCTGCTTGAGTTGGCGGGCCCACAGAATGGGCGTCAGACCCTTTCCAGCGTTCCTGGAGAAAGTCGCGTAGGAGCAGATTGGGCGATTCGGAGATGGCCGCGCGTCCGGCTGGCTGACGCGCGTCCGTGGGCGACATGTCCCGGCGATTGCATGTAGGCCACATCCCAGATGCCGAGTCTTGACCGGGCGAGGCTGTCTCGCTGGCCGGCTTGTCCTTCGCCGCGCCCAATTCGTGCAGAATGCCGGCGGCGCGGTAGGTGCAAAAGCCGCCCTGGCAAGGTCCCATGCCCAGGCGCACATCGCGGCGCAGATCGTCCAGCGTCACGGTCGGGTTGCGCTTCGCCGCCTCTTCGAGCATGCGGCGGGTGACCAGCTCGCATTCGCAGACAAGTTCGCCCTGCAGGCGCTCCTCCTCGACTTCATGCAGGCGATGGCCGAGCCAGTAGTGGCCCTGATCGACGCCGGGAACCTGGCGTGGTCGCCGTGGTGCAGGTGCGCGAGGTCTCCAGCAGCTTGCAGACCCGGTCCATGGTCAGTTCGGCCATGAGCCGGAAGGTTGTCCACTTGCCGCCGGTGATGCTTACCATGCCCGACACGCCATCGCGTGCGGCATGGTCGAGCAAGGCCAAGGCGCGGGTGACGTCTCGGCTGTCGCCCGCAAATCCTTCCTGATAGAGCGGGCGGACGCCGGCCCAGGCCCGCAACACCCGCGCTTGGCTGATGGAGGGTACCAGCTTTTCGCCCTCAGCCAGCATGAGCGCCACTTCCCACGGCTCAATGCGCAGGTTCTCCGGGTCGGTCACACGTTCGTCGGTGGTGCCGATGATGGCGACGGTGTGGACGGGCACGATGATGTCGCCGTCGGCCGGCATCTTGCAGCGGTTGATCACCGTGTTGACGACCCGGTGGTTCATGGCCACCATGGTCCCCTTGCCGGGCAGCACGTTGACCTCGATGCCGGCGGTGGCGGCGATTTGACCGGCCCAGGCGCCGGACGCGTTGATGACCATGTCCGAGCGGATCAGCGATCTCTTCATCGTTCACCATGTCGCGCACGCTGGGCGCCGACCACCCTGCGGTCGCCCTCCTGGCCTTCCGTGACCAGGCTGATCACTTCGTGGTAGGTCAAGATCTTGGCCCCGGCGTTGCGCGCTGCCTGTGCGGTGGCGTGGGTGGCCAGGAAGCTGTCGGACGCGCCGTCGGGCACTTCGAAGACGCGGCTGATGCGCGGGTTGAGCAGCGGTTCCCGTCGCAAAGCTTCGGCCACCGATATCTCGGCACAGGGCAGCCCGATCTTGTCGCAGGCGGCCTTGAACTGATCGGGGTAGTCGCCCTCATCTTCCGGGGTGACCACGAAGAAGCCGCTGGTATCTTCGATGCAATGGGTGTGGGTTCTGCGCAGGATGCGGTTTTCCTGAATACACTCGACTGCGCTCTGGGGGTCCTTGACGACGTAGCGCCCGCCGCTGTGCAGCAGACCGTGATAGCGTCCCGTGGTGCCGTGGGTCAGATCGCGTTTTTCAACCAGGACGACCTTGAAGCCGCGCAGCGCCGCGTCCCAGGCCACGCCTGTTCCTGTCGAGCCGCCGCCGATGACCAGAATTTCAGTATCGATCTGTTTCATGTCTCGATTGCGATTTCAGGCAAATGCAGTGAAAATAGTCGTGATACCACGAAGGCGTCACGAATGTTACACAAAGGTCAGCTGTTCTTCGTGTTTCTGATTGTGCTGCTTATCGATGGATCGATTATTTCGTTTGGATTCGCCATCAGTGGATGCTGATCGATATGTAGCTGTGCAGATACTCTGGAAGCATCAATTTTCGGTCAATAGATCGCGTACTTCTTCTGCATTTGCGCAACCCAGTGCGGTCTCCGCCAGTTGATGGCATTGTACCATATTGCACTCGCGCACCACCTGCTTGATCAGCGGCACACAGGGTAGCGGTACGCTGAGTTCGGTGACGCCCAGCCCAGCAATAGTGGCACTGCGCTGGGGTTGCCGGCCATCTCGCCGCAGAGCGAAACGGGCAGATTTGCGTTCTTGGCTGCACGACAGACATGGCCGATCAGCTTGAGCACTGCCGGGTGGAGCGGATCCGCCAGCTTGGCGACCGAGCTGTTGGTGCGGTCACTGGCCATTACATATTGGGCCAGGTCGTTGGTGCCGATGCTGAAAAAATCGACCTTCTCGGCCAGTTGCTCCACCATGAGCGCGGCAGAGGGCACTTCGATGAGCACCCCGATCTCAACGGCCGCCCGACTACTGCCGTCTGAGCTCGCTGTCCGCTCTGTCTGCTGGCGAGTTCATCTCTTTGCAGGCCTGGTTCAGGATCTTGCGTGCCTCGTCCACCTCTTCCAATGTGCTGACCATCGGCAGCATGTAGCGCAAGCAGGATCGGCTCGGTCGCCTGATGAGCGACTTCCAGCAACGCCTGATATTGGGTGATCAGAATCTCCGGATGATCCAGCAGCAGACGAATACCGCGGCGGCCCAGAAATGGATTCTCTTCGGCGCTGTTGGGCAGAAACTCCACCGGCTTGTCGCCGCCCGCATCCAGCGCACGCACGGTCAATGGTTGCCCGGCCAAGGTATCGACAATTCCCTGAAATATCCGGCGCTGTTCTTCTCTGCTGGGCGGCAGGGTGCGGCTCTGGAAGAGATATTCGGTGCGCAGAAGACCCACGCCATCGGCGCCGGCAAGGCGACTCTGGTCGATTTCATCCGGCTGGTTGGCGTTGATGTAGACCGGCACAAGAACGCCGTCGCGGGTGATGGCATCCTCCTGGACATGGGCCAGCGCAATTTCTCGCTGTTCCTCCAGCAGTGCGAAGGCATCCTGATAGCGAGCGATCTCGGCCGGCGATGGGCTCGATCACCAGCCTGCCTCGGTTTCCGTCCAGCACCACGTCCTGACCTGCCGTAACGAACAGGATGTCGAGCCCAAGACCGCAGACCAGCGGCAGCCCCAGACTGCGTGCCAGAATGGACGAGTGGGCGGTGGGCGTGCTCTCGGCCAGGGCGATACCGGTCACTCGTTGGTTGGAGAGTTGGGCAATGTCGGATGGAGTGAGGTCGGCCGCAATCAGGACCGTGTCGGGCGGCAGATGGGAGAGCGGCACCTCGTCGAGGTCGACGCCCAGGTGGGTCAGCAACCGCTTGCCGATGTCGACGATATCGGCGGCCCGGCTGGCGAAGTATTCGTCCTCCAACTCGCGGAAGATCTCGGCCATGTTCTGGATGGCCTGCTGTGTGGCGCTGATCGCACTGCTCTGGTTGATCAGGATGGCCTCACGAACGGACTCGGTGAGGGTCTTGTCGTGCAGGATCAACTGGTGCACGGAAAAGATATCTGCGGCGACTGTGTTGAGTGACTGACGCAGGTGCTCCAATTCTTCTTCAACCTTGGCCTGTGCAAGCAGGAACCGTTGCCATTCACGATCGGTGTCATGAACGTACGCCCCAGGCGATATCGACAGAATTGCTTCCAGCGTCGGTTCGTAGGGCCGGTGTACGTATGCCTTTCCCAGGCCGATGCCCGGCGCAGCGGGCAGTCCACTGAAGATGGTTGTCATTGCGTCGGCCTGTCCGGGATGTCGTAGAAGCGGCTGTTGAAGAGCATGCTCAATGCAGTCGAGCGCGTCCTGGGCATCCAGCCCGGTCGCACACAGGCGCAGGGTGTGACCCTGGCGTGCCTGCAATTGCATCAATTGCAGAATGCTCTTGGCATCAACCACCGGCGATTCAAGGGTCAGATTCTGCGCAGTGATATCCGCGTCGTAGCGGCTGGCAATCTGCACGACGTCTCTGCTCTTGCGCAGGTGCAGACCCAGCGGATGCGTGATGGTGATGTCGGCAGTTGATGGCTGTGACATGGTCTAGCGTGTGACCTTTGTGTATTGGCTGGCCGCTTCTGCAGCCTCGTTCACCGTGTCGAGCGGATGGTTGATGCTGGCTTCCAATGCCGCGATCACGGCCCCTTCGACCAAGGGGGCGTTGCTGATCAGGCAGGTGTTTCGCATCTCTTTGGAGAGCATATCCAACGCCAGATTTGGTGCTCAGAATGGCGCTGCCGAGATCGACCAACAGCAGAACGCCGTCCGGCGTCCAAACGCTTTCGATGGCCTCGCAGATGCGCACCGCATCGGTACCGAGCGTCGGCGGTTTGTCCCCAATCACAATGCCGCCGACCGCCGCGATGGCGATCTGGCCGTTGGCCATCTGGTCGGCCAGTTCTTTGACGCCATGGGCGAGTTGATGGCAATGGGAGACGATGACCAGACTGACCACAATGGTTCCTTACAAATTCTACTCTTCCACCCAATCAAATGTGCGTTCGACAGCCTTTTTCCAGCCTGCATAGCCCGCATCGCGGGTCTGTTCGTCGATCTTGCGGCTTGCCAGGTGCGATCGACCTGCCAGTTGGCGCGCAGGCTCTCGAGATCGCTCCAGAATCCGACAGCCAGACCGGCGGCATAGGCCGCGCCCAGGCTGGTCGTCTCCGACACTTTGGGACGAACGACCTCTGTGCCCAGGATGTCGGCCTGAAGTTGCATCAGGAAATTGTTGACGGTGGCGCCGCCGTCGACCTTGAGCCGGCGCAGCGGGACGCCGCTGTCCGCGTTCATGGCCTCCAGCACTTCACGGGTCTGGTAGCAGATCGCCTCCAGCGTTGCGCGCACGATATGCGCCCTGTTGATGTAGCGGGTCAAGCCCGACGATCACGCCGCGGGCGTCGCTGCGCCAGTAGGGGGCGAAGAGACCGCTAAAGGCCGGGACAAAATAGCAGCCGCCGCTGTCGTCCACGCTCTGGGCAATGGCTTCGGTCTCGGCGGCGTTGTCGATGAGGCCCAGGTTGTCGCGCAGCCACTGAACGGTTGCACCTGCCATGGCAATCGAACCCTCCAGCGCGTAGACCGTCGGTTCATCACCGAATTTGTAGCAGACTGTCGTCAGCAGGCCGTTGCGGCTGTGCACGATCTCCGGTGCCGGTGTTGAGGATCATAAAGCAGCCGGTGCCGTAGGTGTTCTTTGCCTCGCCCGGGCTGAAACAGGTCTGGCCGACGGTGGCGGCCTGTTGATCGCCCAGATCGCCGCAGATGGGGATCTCGCCCTGGAACGGACCGGACGCCAGCGTCTTGCCGTAGAAGGTTCGGATCGCTGCTGGGGCGAATTTCAGGCAACATCTGGCGCGGGATGTCCAGGATCTCCAGCAGTTCGTCGTCCCAGTCCAGCGTCTCCAGGTCCATGAGCATGGTGCGGCTGGCATTGGTCGGGTCGGTGATATGCTTGCCGCCGGTCAATTGCCAGATCAGCCAGGTGTCGATGTTGCCGAAGAGCAGATCGCCGTTCTCCGCCTGTTGGCGTGCGCCCTGAACATTGTCCAGCAGCCAGCGAATCTTGGGCCCGGAGAAGTAGGTCGCCAGGGGCAGCCCGGTTTTCTGAAAGATCAATCGGCCATGGCCGGCCTCGTCCAGCTCCCGACAGATTCGATCCGTGCGCGTGTCCTGCCAGACAATGGCATTGGCGATCGGTTGGCCGGTGTGGCGATTCCAGATCACGGCCGTCTCGCGCTGATTGGTGATGCCGATGGCCGCGATGTCGCCGGCCTTCACCTCGGCTTTGGCCATGGCGCCGCCGATGACCTGGCGTGTTCGCTCCCAGATTTCCATGGCATCGTGCTCGACCCAGCCGCTCTTGGGGAAGATCTGTTGATGTTCATGCTGGTCGTAGTTTACGACCGCGCCTGACTCGTCGAACAACATAAACCGCGTGCTGGTCGTCCCGGAGTCGATTGCGCCCACAACTTTAGCCATTGTTATCTCCTCCAGGGATGGCTGGCTTGCTCTGTCGTTCGCTGACGTGGCCGGTTGAGTTCCGCCCACTGCACAGGGTTTCGGCCGCGCACTTGACCAGATAGTAGCTGCTGGTGGCGCCCGGATCCTGGTGGCCGATGGAGCGAGGGCCGAGATAGCTGGCCCGGCCCTTTTGGGCTTCCAGTTCGATGGTGTGGATCATGCCCGTCTCTGCCGCAGCGCAGCGCGGCAGACGAGCGCATCATCCAACGAGGCGCCGGCTGCCGAGGCGTTCTCCAGCGCGATCACGGCCGGCTCCAGCGTGTCGATCATGGTCTTGTCATCCACTTGAGCCTCGCCACGCTGCTTGATGCCCTCCAGTCCACTGCGGAACATGGCCGCCAACTGGCGTAGTTCAATCGTTTCTTCAGAGCCGGCTTCCTTGCCCGCACGCAGGAAAAACGCGCCGTAGAGCGGCCCGGCGGCCCCGCCGACGCTGCTGATCAGCGTCATGGCGATGGATCGTAGGAAAGTGGAGACCGTCTCTTGCTCTGGCGCCGTGGTCGCGGGCAAGCAGTCGGCTCACCTGTTCCATGCCGCGCTGCATGTTGGTGCCGTGATCGGCGTCGCCGATCACGGTGTCCAGATCGGTGAGATAGCGTTCTTTGGCCGCTATCTGTTCTGCATATTCCTGTAGCCAATCATGAAATTGGGCCAGTGAAATCGTCTGGCTCATCTTGATCTCCAATGGAAAGCTCCAACAGGTAGGTTTTTGGTTGAATTTGTTGGCCGAAGGTTTGTTTTCGTTGCAACGCCGGGCGTTATTCAACTCCGTCGGACGGACTGTAGCTACCAGTTCAGGGCCGGCGTGTGGACAGGTGCATCCCAGAGAGCGAGCAATTCAGGCGTCAGGCGCATCAGCGTAATCGAGCAACCGGCAGCATCCATACTCGTGATATAGTTGCCGACCAGGTTGCGCACCACCGTAATGTCGTGGGCGGAAAGCATCTGATAGAGATGCCGATAGACGATGTAGAGTTCTTGCTGCGGCGTGCCGCCCAGGCCGCTGACCAGTGCCAGCACCTGATCGCCCGGGCCCAGCCCCAAGTCTTCAAGAATCGGTCGGGCCAGCAGTTCGGTCAACTGGTCGGCCCCGGTGTAGGGAATTCGGCGGCGGCCACGCTCGCCATGCATGCCCACGCCCAGTTCGAGTTGGCCATTGGGCAGTTGGAACGTGCGCTTGCCGATGGCCGGCACCGTGCAGCCGGTCAGCGCCGCGCCCATGCTGCGAGATTGCTCGATCACAGTCTGGGCGATGGCGGTCACTTCGGCCAGGGAACGACCCTCTTCAGCCGCGGCGCCGGCCATCTTCTCGACCAGAATGGTGGCGCCCAGGCCACGACGCTTGCTGGGCGGATCGACGGCCACATCGTCATTGACCAGCACCGACGCCACTTCGTAGCCGTCGTCGTCGGCCATTTCCAATGCCATGCCCATATTGAAGACGCCGCCGGCGAAATTCTTCATGATGAACAGGGCGCCGGCGTTGCCGTAGACGGCGTGCATGGCGGCCAGGTATTGATCGGGCGTCGGACTGGTGAAAATGCCGCCGGGACAGGCGGCATCCAGCATGCCAACGCCGACATAGCCGGTATTGAGCGGCTCATGACCGCTGCCGCTGCCGCTGATCAGCACGACCTTGCCGTATCGGGGGGCGTCAATGCGTTGGACGAAGTGGGGGTCGTAATGAACACGTAACAGACGGGAATGGGACAACGCCAGTCCTTCAAGACTTTCGGTGACGATGTCGTTCGGTTCGTTGATCAGCTTTCTGAGCATGCTTGTACGGTTAGCAGTGCCCGCAACGGTTAGAGGCAACTGCCTAATTAGGAGCAGGGTAGCTCTGTACTCTATGGCTCGTGTACTTTTACGAGAGACGAGCCGTCAAATCAGTTTGACTGTATTGTAGCCCCTTTGCGGCCATTTCACAATTCCTTAACGATCATCCTGCTGAGCAGTTCCTTGGCCGCAGACAGACGCTATTCCACGGTGGCTGATCCGGTTTTTTACTTCGGCGGGCAGCTCGGCCATGGTGGCGTCGTACTCAGGAATGAAGAAGACCGGATCGTAGCCGAAGCCATGATTGCCGCGCGGGCGTGTCGATGATCAGCCCTTCAATTGCGCCAGTGGCGGTCTCGACGCGGCCGTCGGGCGTGGCCAGCGCGACAACGCAGCGAAAGCGGGCGCTCCGGGGCTTGTCCGGCTCTTGTTGCAGATCGGCGATCAACTTACGATAGCGATCTTCGTCGCTGGCGCCGGGTCCGGCGTAGCGGGCCGAATAGACCCCCGGCCGACCGTCGAGGGCATCGACCTCCAAGCCCGCTGTCGTCGGCCCAGGTCCAGAGACCTGCAGCCTCGGCGTAGGTGCGCGCTTTGAGGATCGCATTTTCGGCGAACGTCGTACCGGTCTCTTCGACATCAAAATCTATATTGGCCTCATCCAGGTTGACGACATCGAGACTCAGATCGGCGAGCAGGTCACGGTATTCACGCAGTTTGCCGAGATTGTGGGTGGCGATCAGAAGTTGTTGCATTTTGGATTTTGCCTCACGGATACCGCATTTGTCGGCACGACAGATGTTCGGCGTAAAATTCGTTCTCGTTCTCGTTCTCGTTCTCGTTCTCGTTCTCGTTCTCGTTCTCGTTCTCGTTCAAGAACTGCCTATTCGTTCGAATGGCAGGCCAAATCTTTGACCCGACCAAAAGGGTATCATATAATTTCCTCGAAGTCAGCAACCGACTCCCCTCTATGCCATGTGGACAGACCTTTTGATCTGCCTACGAGAGACTCGAACGGCTGTTTTTCATTGGCATACAAACCGTACAGAAAGTTGTGGTCAAGTATGGTTGAATCCTATCATCCTCTCCGTATTTTTTCTGGTTCGGCGCACCCAGGGCTCGCCGAGAGCATCGCAGATATTTTGAATGTCAACATTGGGCAGACCACAACGACGTATTTGCCTGATAGCGAAATCCACGTCATGATCGATGAGGTTGTGCGCGATCAGGACATCTTCTTCATCCAGCCCTGTTCAGCGCCGGTCAACGATCATCTGATGGAATTGCTGCTCTATCTTGATGCATTCCGTCGCGCCAGCGCTCACAGCGTCAGCGTGGTGATTCCGTATTTTCCATACGCACGCCAGGAGCGCATGGCGCGCGGTCGCGAGGCGATCAGTGCGCGTGCCGTTGTCAACATGCTTGAGATGGCCGGCGTGCGGCGTGTGATCTACGTCGATATCCACAATCGGGCCATTCAGGGTTTTTTCAACGTGCCGGTCGATCCGCTCAGCGCAGTGCCGCTGCTGGGCGACTATTTCCGCAAGCCGGAATTCGAAAATGCCGCCGTTGTCAGCCCGGATGTGGGACGTGCCGGCATGGCCGGTCGCTACGCCGAACATCTCAACCTGCCGCTGGTCGTTATGCACAAGCGGCGCACCGATTTCAGCTCGACCGAGACGACCCATGTGGTCGGTGACATCGAGGGGCGCAGCCCCATCATCATCGACGATGTGATGGCCGGGGGCAGTGTGTTGAAGCAGGTCGACGCACTCTATGATGCCGGCGCAACGGGCAAAGCCTATTTTGCCGTCACCCATCCCGTCCTGTTGCCGACTGCGTTGGAGCGGCTGGAGAGCGATGATCGGATCGCCAAACTGGTCGTGACCAATACCATCGCCGTCCCGCCGGAGAAGCGCCACGGCAAGGTCGAGGTGGTTTCCATCGCTCCATTGTTGGCAGAGATCATCGACAACATCTACAGAGGCAAGAGTATTTCAGAGAAGCTTGTTCTCGGATAGGGGAGGGACGTTTGTTTGGTCAATATCGCAGACCAGAACCGGATGCCATCGAAGTCATTATCGGACCGCGCGCATCATTCAGCGGCAACATGCAGTGTGATGCCAGTATTCGTATTGACGGCGCAGTCGACGGCGGGCAGATCGAGACGCCGGCCAATGTGATCCTGACGGAGACGGCCCGTGTTGAGTGCAACATCAAGGCCAAGACCATCAGTATCCGCGGAATCTACAGCGGCATCGTGCACGCAGATCGTGTCGAGTTGCTCTCCGGCAGCCAGGTCTACGGGTCACTCAATGTGCGTAGCTTCTTCATGGATGAAGGCGTCTCCCTGCATGCTGAGCTGAATATTCAAGGATCGGGTCAAGAAGAGCGATTGGCCTTACCGCAGCCGACCAAAACTGGTGGCACAATTCCCGTTGTCGGCAGCGCCGGGGATCGTCCGACCGACGCACCGGCGTAGTGAGCGTCCAGAAATACGTTCGTCGTGACGGTTTTAGTTGTCTAGACTGCTAAAGCGGCTACGACGAACCAAAGAGCGTTCAGTGAGCACGCCCACGTGCGGCTCTACCCGAGAGCGACCGGCACGTGGGCGTGCCTACTGAACGGTCATCCCGGCTTATTTGAATGGTCTTGCACGTAGTGCGATCTGTCGCGCGGCATGAGTCGTCAATCAATCGAAAGCCTGATTCGTAAAGGGAGTTGAAAAGATGAGCGAGCGTACATTGCCTTTCGGCAGTGATGGAATGGTACATTTGGTCGGCAGCCCGGTCACTATCGGTGACAAGGCGCCGGAAGTTCGCCTTTCAGACGGGGCAATGTCGTCATACGATCTGCTCGGCGATTCGGCGGGCAAGGTTCGCCTGATCAGCGTTGTGCCCAGCATCGATACCGGGGTGTGTGATGCGCAGACCCGCCGCATGAATGAAGAGGCGGGCAACGTCGGTGACAATGTCATCATTCTCACTGTGAGCACCGATCTGCCTGCCGCTCAGGCGCGTTGGTGCGGCGCCGCCGGGGTTGACAAGGTGAAGATGCTCTCCGATCACATGGACATGGCCTTCGGCAATGCCTACGGCACCAATATCGAGGAACTGCGCTTGGAACAGCGCGCCATCTTTATCATCGATGCAGAGGACACCGTGCGTTACGTTGAGTACGTGCCCCAACTCGGTCAACATCCGGACTATGACGCGGCGTTGGCTGCGTTGAGGGAGATTGCGTAGAGATGTACTGCGTAATGCGTACTGCGTAAGGTCTCTGCAGACGCAGCGTTGCTGTGGAAATCGAGCGCCGATCAGGTCGAGACGTTCCACTATCGGCGATCAGTTCGGCGTCCGAAACCTTACGCATTACGCAATACGCAGTTCTGCTCATGCAGCAATCGTCCATTCTAACCTTCCACCACTCAGGAGCCACACCGTGTCGATCTGGCTGACCGTACCTTTCGCAGCGCTGTTGGGCTATCTGCTCGGATCGATTCCTGTTGGACTGTGGGTCTGTCGGCTGTACGGCGTCGACATTCGTACGGTCGGCAGCGGGCGGACCGGCGGTACGAATGCTTGGCGGGCTGCCGGCCTCAAGGCGGCCATCCCAACCGTGATCGGTGATGCGATCAAGGGCGCGGTCGCGGTCTGGTTGACGCGTACGCTCTTCTACCAGTTTTTTCCCGAGCCGGGCATCATGACAGTCGACGAGGCCACCATGCGCCAGACCGTGGTGCAACTGGCCGCGGCCTTGGCCGGCGGTATGGCCGTCATCGGCCACAACTGGTCGATCTTCAATGGCTTCAAGGGCGGCGCCGGCGGCATCACCAGCGCGGCCACGGCCATGGCCATCTCGCCGCTGGTCGGCGGCATGATCTGGATCATCGGCGCCTTTCTCTACTGGTGGACGCGTATTGCCTCGATTGCCACCTTCAGCGTCGGCCTCAGCGCCTTCGCCATCTTCCTCATCCTGGGCGTCAATCAGTTGTCGCCCTGGCCCTACATCGTCTTCGGCCTGATCGCGCTGATCTCGGTCATGCTCGCGCTGCGCAGCAACCGCGAGAAGATCCGTACCCAGGAAGAGCGGGTTATCTCGCTCTGGTAGTTGCGGATCATCGTTTTGAGAGAAGGGCGTTATCCACGAAGGGACACGAAGAAACACGCAGATCTGAGTGTTTCTTCATGGACAAACAGTTCCCTGCAATCGCCTCAGATCCCTGATCCCGCCGCCAGCGTGCGCGTGATCTGGTCGATGTGGGCCTCTCCGTGCCACACATACAGATCCAGTTGCTTCTCCAGCGTGATCGTGTTGCCGCTGGTGAATTGGCCGGTTCGCTGCCACTCTTCGTCCGATAGACTCTCCCAAAAGACCACCCAGCGTTCATGCAGACTGCGCAGCAGCGCCAGCGAGGCCGTCAAGTCGGCCGTGCTTGCGTCGGGCAGATCGGCCCATCGATCCTGGTCGTAGGAGCGCAGCATGGGGTGCTCCTCGGTTGTCATCAGCTTGCAGCGGATGTAGCTGTTCATGTGCGAGTCGGCCAGGTGGTGGACGTTCTGCGCCACCGTCCATTCGTCGGGCAGATAGTGCGTCGTCAATTGCTGCGCCGACAGATCGGCTACCAATGCCTCGATCTGATCGGGCAACATTGCTAACTTGGCGATCTGTGCTGTTTTTTCCTCTGACATCGAAAGTTCCTCCCTGGTTTTCCGGCTGTGATTTGCCGTCGAGCAAGTGTATCATTATCCACTTGAGCGTCCAACCATCTGCAATCTGTCGGGCTGTGGGTGATTTCATGCCAATGTAGAGAAATGATGATTCCTGAAATCGCTTCCGAAAACCATGATTGCACTCAAAATTGCGAGGGAGTTCCATGAAAATTACCGACGTCAAAGCCTACCCTGTCTGGGTGGGGCATCGCAACCAATGCCTGGTCAAAGTCGAGACCGATGAGGGCGTGTACGGCTGGGGCGAGGCCGGCCTGTCCGGGCGTGAACTCGCCGTCGTCGGCGCGGTGCAACACTATCGAGAGATCCTGGTCGGGTGCGATCCCATGCAGATCAGCGCCATCTGGCAGGAACTCTATCGCAGCCAATACTTCGAGGGCGGGCGTGTGCTGACCGCGGCCATCTCGGCCATCGACATCGCGCTCTACGACATCGCCGGCAAAGCGCTGGGCGTGCCGGTCTACCAATTGCTGGGCGGCAAACACCGCGATCTGGTGCCCTGCTTTGCCACCACACGTGTGGCGGCCGGTCCCGAACTGATGGACGACATTCAGTTGCTGCTCGAATCCGGCTGGAACGTGATTCGCACCATACCGGGCTATGTCGCACACGGCGGAGGCGGCGGCCTCTTCGAGCCGCGGGAGTCCATCGGCACAACCGCGCATTGGTTGACCAAAGCGCGTGAGCAGTTCGGCCCCGACTTCGTGCTGGGCATCGACTACCACCACCGGCTCAATGTGGCCGAAGCGGCCTCCTTCTGCCAGCGCATGCCCTCCGGCGTGCTCGACTTCCTGGAAGAGCCGATCCGCGACGAGACGCCGGAGGCCTACGAGTCGCTGCGCACCATGACCGGCGTGCCCTTGGCCATCGGCGAGGAGATGTCCAGCAAGTGGCAGTTTCTGCCCTACATCGAGCGTGGCATCACCAACTTCGCACGCGTCGATGTCTGCAACCTGGGCGGCCTGACCGAGTCCATGAAGGTGGCGGCCATGGCCGAGTCCCACTACATCGACCTCATGCCCCACAATCCGCTGGGCGCGGTCTGCACGGCAGCGACCATACACCTGGCCGCAGCCGTGCCCAACTTTGCCTGGCTGGAGGTGCGCTCCTCACCCACCGAAAAGCGCAAGTTCATCGACGAGGAGATCTTCACGCTGGACACCCAACAGGACGGGCCGAACTTCACGGTGCCGAACACGCCGGGCTTGGGCGTCGAGGTGGACGAAGAAGCGATCAAGAAGCAGGAGTTTAAGATGTGGGAGGCGCCGAAGTTGTATCGGCGCGATGGGTCATTGCAGAACTGGTAGCGTCGGCAGGCTTGTGGTCTTTCACCGCAGCAATGACACGAGTGGCGAGGGCATCGGCCAGGTCGTACCGATCTGGCCGATCTGCGAACCGGGGCCCGGCCAGCATGACGGCGCTCAACATCGACCGGGTTACACATGCTCGGTAGTCGAGCACAAAGTCGTCATATCCGTACGCCAAGCGTGCTTGCTCCGGGAGCGATTCGAAATATCTTGTCAACAGCCGGTCCTCGTTGGCCCGCCGATCATTGACCGTCAGGCTCTTGACCAGGAAGAACGAGACGTCGTTGGCCGCCAGACCCCGGCCTGCCAGTTGCCAGTCTATCAACACCGGGGGGTCTTTTCCATCCTGCGGGAAGAGCAGGTTCTCCGGGTGCACGTCGCCATGAAAGAGCGTGGACGGAGCAGAAAGCCGATGGGCTGAGACGGTACGGGCGTTGTCCCGCATCCACTCAAAGTCAGATGCCGCCTCACCGAGGAGTTCCCCGTACCGTTCTTGGAACGGCTTCCAGCATTGCTCCATATTGTACTCAATCACGCCGGCAAATTTCGCCGGCTCTATGGACGGTACGCGTTGATCGCCCCAAAAACGGCCATGGATGTCGGCGAGGAGCGAGAGTACATCCTGTGTCTGCTGAAGGGTGCAGCCTTCTACCTGTGAACCAGGTTGGGCCGGCGATAGATCCTCTAGAATCAGCGTCCCATGCTCAAATGCGCCGTACATCTGTGGCACAGTAGTGACCTCAACATCGGCCAGGAGCCGGAAGATCTGCGCTTCCCAATCAGAATTTTGTACCTGAAACTTGACGATGACCGATTCCGGACCACACCCCGGCGTTGCATAGGTGAGTTTGACTCGGGCGATTCTCCCGAGCAGGCTTGGGCCGCCGAAGTCCGGCTCAACCTCGATCGATGTCAGTTCGCAGTCTGGATGTTCTCGCGGAAGTACTTTGTTCAGCCAGTCAAAGGTGATACCCGATGCGGATTCCGGAGTTGTCAACGTAGTCTTCCTGATTCAACAATGAAGCGTTCAACATGATCGAGGTAGGATTCAAAATTATCCGAAATCAGGGGCTCAGTCTGTTGGGGCAGAATGATCTTATGGTGAAGGTCAAAGAAGGCCAGTGCCTGCTTCTTCTGTTCATAGAATTCACCGAGCTCCACTTCGATTATCGTTCCAGGAATGTCCTCGAAGGTCATCGCTTTTCTTAGCGCCAGGAAATATTCGTGGAGCTTGGCTTCACTGCCGGATTTTCTGAGCGCTTCCTTGGCGATGGCATTCGTGGCATTGTGGTCCGGATGGTGTTCATAGGGGTCTGGCGCATAGACTTCTGCGGGCTGCAACTCGTCAATCAGCGATGCTAGTTTGTCGCTGACTGCCTCAATTTGCGTGCTCAGGCTACCGTCGAGGAAGTCATAGTATGGCATCATGCGCGTGAAAACCAATCCTGGTATCCGAGTTTGATCAGGTTGTCGCGGCTGGTGATGAGACAGTCGAATGGATCGCGCCCATACTGATCATCCTGCTCGACCAAGAAGTATTCGCTGCCGCAGGCCAGTCCGGTATCGATGATCTCTTTCATGGCCAGATTGCCTTCACCGATCTCGGCGAACTGAACAGCGCCGGCAAACGCGGCAAAGAACTTTTCTCGACTCAATTCGCCGGCCAACGCGTCGCTATCGAACCGGATGCGGTAGTCTTTGAGATGGATCAGCTTGATTCGACCTGCGAATTTCGGGATATAGGTTACCGGGTTCTCGCCTCCGCGCTGGATCCAATGAACGTCTAGCTCGAAGCCGAGCCGCGTGGTGTTCTCCCGGATGATATCCAGCAGGTATTTGCCGTCGTACTGCTCAAATTCAACGTGGTGGTTGTGATAGTAGAGGTCGATGTCGTGTTCCGCCAACCGGTCTGCCATTTCTTCAGCGCGTGAAACGAAATCCAGCGCTTTCTCCCGATCGCCCATATACCCGAACGGCAGCATTGGGATGCGCAGAAAACTGCTGCCCAGTGTTTTGCAATCTGCCACGATCTTGTCAAAATCGGTCGCCAGCGTGTCCGCGCCGGGTGCGGCAGGCCCCATGGGTTCCAGCATGGCAGAGCAGGCTGCGACTTCGATGTCAAAGGCATCGCACGCCTTCTTGATGGCGGCCACATTCTCCGGCGTCATGGGGATCTGCGAGATCTCGATGCAGTGGTATCCGATCTCGGCCAGCCTTTCCAGGACGGCATAGGCCCCCATCTCTCGCACCTTGCCGCCCAACATCATCATCTGTACGCCGATCAAACCCTTCTTCACATCTGTCTCCTCTTATTTCTGAGTACCGTTATTTCTGAGTCTCGAATCCAAGCCATGTAGCCAGCAACCAAAATAGACCGCGGATTAGGCGAATTTCCAGTACCTTCTCAATATTTCGGGGCCGCGTGCGACGCACTGACCACATGCATTTGGGCTAACCAAAGTGTTTCTGGTCAGTGCGTCGCACGCTCCACGCTTAATTGAGGTGATACGATTTCCACTGAGAAAACCTGAATCCATCCGATTTTATCCGCCGCATCCGCCTAATCCGCGGTCTATCGGCTTCAAAGATTCACTATCGGGTAGGATACTTGCCTTCCTCCACGATCCGCTTGTTCAGTTCGGCCAGGTAGAGGTCTTCATCCACGGGCAGTTCGACCTCTTTGCCCAGCCAACTGGAAAGCAGGATGGCGTTGGCGATCGCGACACCGTTGATGCCGTCCGCGCCGGGCGCAATCAACGGCGTGCCGTCCAGGATATTGGCGGCAAAGTTTTCCAGCACGGCCAGATGCTGCATGCCCCAGCCGCCCTTTGCCCTCGATTGTCTCGGTCGTATAGAGCTCGTCGAGATTGCCGCCCTGCACAATCTTGCCGACTTCCTGCATGGTCATCGTGGCATTCATCACGTCTTCGGACTGTTTCAGGCGGGTGACGGTCGCCACTTTGCTGTCCTCCACGACGATCTTGCCGCCATCCAGATCGATCTCCAGCCGATCGGTGCCGAGCACATCATGCGTGCTGGTCACGAGTACACCGGTCGCTCCGTTGCCATAGTCGGCTACGACGGTGACATCGTTGTCGACGACGATGTCGCGGTGCGCGCCGAAGATGATCTTCGATGTGATCGTCTTTGGCATCCCGCACATCCACTGCCACAGGTCCAGTTGGTGGGGCGCCTGATTGACCAGCACGCCGCCGCCTTCGGCGCCCCAGGTCGCGCGCCATGTGCTCGAATCATAGTAGCTCTGCGGACGCCACCAAGAGTTGATGATCCAGTTGCTGCGACGAATGTTGCCCAGTTCGCCCGATACGATGATCTCTCGTAGCCGCTGGTAGAGATTGTTGGTCCGCTGGTTGAACATGATTGCAAAGGTGAGATCGGGCTTGGTCGCCGCGAATTCGTTCATTTCTCGGACTTGCTTGGTGTAGACGCCGGCCGGCTTCTCGACCAGCGTATGTACGCCGTGATCCAGCGCGAAAATTGCAATTTCGGGGTGCAGGTAGTGGGGAACGGTAATCACAACGGCGTCAACCTTGCCGCTGGTCACCAGTTCCTGCCAGTCCCGGAAAAAGGGAGTATCCGGGAAGTTCTCGGCGCATCGGGCTTCTACGGCGGGATCGATATCGCACAGCGCGCCGACTTCGATCGTTTCGGACTCGACCCCGCTGGCCTGCATGCCAGGGAAGCCGGCTTTTCCTGTCAGCAGGTTCGAATAAAATCCGCCCTGCACGCCGACGCCAATGATGCCCAGTTTGACTCTACTCATCACTTTTTCTCCTTATTTTTTGGTGCTTGAGTTCGATGATTCAGGTTGATATCAGATCTGCGATTTTTGTGAAACGAGTAACGATTCAGGTCGCTGTGCAAATGGACCGCGGATGAGGCGGATAGCCGCGGATAAAATCCGAACAAATCCGGTTTAGTCTGCCCAATTCGCCTAATCAGCGGTCAATCAATATCTGGATACAATAACAACCCGCCGATGTTCTGCCCCCTGAGTCGACTGCACGTCAAAAACGCGTCGAAACCTCTGCGCTCGACGTTTGGTCTGACGATGTCATCTCGTTCTCCTGATGGCGATCGGGTGGGTACGGGAATGGTCCGGAAGGCAAAAAGCGCCGCTGCCATGCCCAAGTATCGAACCAACGGGCGAAGTTGTCAATAGTCTGTGTCGTTGCCAAACGTCTCGTTCATCAATACGCTCTCTACTTTTCTCACAGTCAGGTTGCTGGTATGGGTAATCAGATGAGATCAGGTTTGATCCAGCGAGCGAGGCTGTCAATGCCGAAGTAGCTGCTCGTGACAGGTTGTTGCCGTGGACCGTCCGTTCTGTGACGATGTTTCTCTGCCTGGAGTTCAACACCAGAACCTAGAGTACGCCCCGTTTATGTTATTCATATCTTCTCAAAAATATCGGCATGCAATGGAGTCAAGTTGTCGACGCCCAAGCATTTGGTCGTTTCCAATACGCCGCTCTTGCGCCTAAGCAGCGTAGGGCGCAAGTTGAGCCAGTGCTCGGCTTATGGGATACAGTACTGTCGCAGAACCCTCTTCCCGTCGGCCATGGCGCTTTGCGCCCACTACGTGAACGGAATGACGAAGCGTAGACAACCGATTACTTCGTTCGATTATGTCATTGATTTTCAAAACCAACAATCGCAAGCACAGGACAAGGGGCACAAGATGTTGCAAAGAATATGGATTGCGATCCTAGCGCTTGCCGTTGTCTTTCTTTGGACCACAGAGCACGCACAGGCGCATGGTTCGATGGAGGATCCGATCAGCCGCGTCTACAATTGTTATCTGGAAGGACCGGAGAGTCCCGTGTCCGCGGCCTGTCAGGCAGCCGTGGCATTGAGCGGCCCGCAACACCTGTACGACTGGAACGCGATCAACCAACTCCCCAATGGGAATCATCAAGCGTTTGTGCCGGATGGGCAATTGTGCAGCGGCGGCAAGGCAAGCCATGCCGGGCAGGATCTGGCGCGCGATGATTGGCCCTCGCAGCCCATTGCACCGGATGCCAACGGCAACTTCGAATTTGTCTATCGCGCCACCGCACCCCATTCGACGCGCTACTTCGACTTCTATGTGACCAAGGACGGCTATGATCCCACCGAACCCCTGGCTTGGTCTGATCTGGAGGCCGCCCCCTTCTGCACCATCACGAGCGTCACGCTGGAGGATGGACGCTATCGGATGAACTGTGCGTTGCCCCAGGGCAAAGACGGCAAACATCTCATCTACAGCGTCTGGCAACGCGATGACAGTGCCGAGGCCTTCTATGCCTGTATCGATGTTGAGTTTGGCGACGATACGCCCAGCCCCAGCAGCACACCCCAACCACCGGCTACCCCGACACCGGCCACCCCGACACCGGCCACCCCGACACCGGCCACGGCCACGCCAACGGTAATCGCACCGCCCACTGCCACACCGGAGCCGTCTGGCGATCTTTGCCAGGTAGACTACGTGATTACCACCGATTGGAACAGCGGCTTCAACGCCGATGTGACCATCACAAACCCAGGCACAGCACCCATAAACGGCTGGACATTGACGTGGACCTTCCCCGGCAACCAGATGATCTCCACACTGTGGAACGGGAGCCATAGCCAGAGTGGCGCAGCGGTCTCTGTGACCAACGCCAGTTGGACCGCTACGATTCCGGCCAATGACGGCAGCGTTACAGTCGGCTTTGGGGCTTCGTACAGTGGGGCTAACACACCGTCGACTGATTTTGCGCTGAATGGGGTGGACTGCACCGGCAGTGGCCCGACAGATCCGGCTACTGGTGATCGGCCGCAGGAACGCAATCGCCTGTACCTGCCTCTGTTGACACAGACCAGGTGACCCAGAAACAGAATAGCAGGAGCTGGTTTCGGCAAAGTCGGCTCTATCGGCTGCGCCGGACAGCCGAGTAAGCTACCGGACAAGAGGCGTGGCACGATTTTGTCGGCGACTTCCCGACCGGGCGCAGCGGCACGGCCTTGCCCTGCGAAAGCAGTGCCATGCACGAGTTTGGCGGTAGTTTCGGGGGCTAGTCTTTGGTGGCCGCGTGTTGGTTGCGGTAGAGCGCGGCGCGTTTGAAGAAGTGTTTGCTAGCGTTATTGCCAGCTAGGGGCAATGGGTGGTGCCGAGTTGTTGACACTGTCTGAGATGGGGTTTCTGACTGGCTAACGCCAAAACCAGTTGCCCAGGCCGGCGTGACCGATAAGGTCCACCGACAGAAGGCTTTCCATGACGGCAATGAATGCCGAAATAGCGCGATCCCCCTGGATCAACTGCAATGGATGTTCGGTGGAGGCTTTCTTGCACTGCCGAAATAGAAAAGACAGTCCACCAACGGGTTACGCAGGCGCCAGCAAAGCTAAATCGTAGATTGTTGCAATCAGTACACTCTCGGATAACGATGGCGTATAGGTTGATACAGCCAAAATACCAGAGAGCGGTTTCTTCAAAAGAATCCCTAGGACAGTCTCCCGAAGAGCATTCGAAAGATCTTGTAACCCTGTGAGCGGAAAACTTCGCAATCCTGCCTCTGTTTTATGGGCCAAGATCGAATAGTTGAAAATGGATAGGCTAACGGCATACTGCTTTTGCTTATTGATGCGCAGCAGAATATTGTCATTTAGCTCGATCCCCGTTGCCGACTCGCCTGGAAAAAATGAAATGGTAAGCGTATCGCTTATTTCATCGTAGTTGAAAATTGGTTCACTCATCGTCTTATCCTATCTGTTTCTGATACGCTGTGACAATGTAATTGTTGGGTTCGGGATGACCATCTCTCCCTTCACGAAATCGGCTCAACACAATGGCAACGATATGGGTATTGTCATCATCCAGAGAATCAAATGCCTTGCTATTATGATGTCACTCTTCATCTGGAAGCTCCTGATGGAGATCGGGTTGGTTGAATGTCTGGATGGTTGGCGACCATGCACTGCCAAACGATGCACTTACTATCGATCCGACCGACAAAGATGTCAACGCCAAATTCATCCCTCTGTCAAGTCACTTTTTCGGTGTTGGGCGAAGGCGTCTGAATTGTTACACGATCAGATTGTTGGTTTCGGCGAACGGAAAAGAACAAACCTATCACTATCGCCAATCGTTGAGCCAACGCACCTGGCCGGGCCAATCGGATGCGTCGGTCTCGGTCAGCATCTTGTCCAGTGCTGCAATCAACTCGTTCTTGACCAATGGGTGTCCAGCCTATTTGGTGCGCCAACACGATGCCGCCATGGTCCGGGCAGGTCTGCGCCAAGCGCATAAAATCACTGATATTGTGGACCAGCATACTACGTCCACGGGCTGACGCTTCCGGCAACTGGCGTTTGTCGCCGGTATCCAGCGCCATCCACTCGTTGGGCGTACGCGAAACATCGTGGCCCAGCGTCTGCAATGTCCTCTGCACAGCACGCATGGAGGCATCGGCACCCAGAAACAATCGGGGATGGCTTTGCATTCATGCTTGACAAATTTTTGCTCTTACTTATACTTGTAAGTAAGTACTTACATCAGAAATTTTTATCACAGGATATTATGCCTCCTTCCAAAAAGAATGCCCGACAACGTATCCTTGAATCTGCTGCAGAGTCGTTTCAATCGATGGGCTACGCCAGAACCACTACCCAAGCGATTGCAACGAGTGCTGGTGTCGCTGAAGTGACCCTGTTTCGTCAATTTGGTGATAAGCAGAAACTCTTTCAGGCGGTTGTCCAGCAGATCGGCGGTGGACCCAACTTAGAATTGGTTGAAGCAAAGCTCACCTATGATCTGGAAACGGATTTGCGCTTTATCAGCCATCATATTCTGCATTTCTTCCTTGCCCAGAAGGATGCGATCCGCATGTTGATGTTTGAATCCATCCATTTCCCAGAGATGAAGGCGGCCTTGGCTCAAAACCCGAGCGGTATGATCAAATTGCTGGTGCGCTATTTCGAAAAGCAACGTGACGATGGCCAAGTGCAGGTAGCC
Source organism: uncultured Chloroflexia bacterium (assembly GCA_963698255.1). Taxonomy (GTDB): domain Bacteria; phylum Chloroflexota; class Anaerolineae; order Caldilineales; family Caldilineaceae; genus JAWKOK01. The sequence continues at coordinate 199,567 of CAVOQD010000008.1, forward strand.
GATCCGCAAGTCACGGCGCAGGCATTTATGAGCATGATCTTTGGCTATGCCATCGGCATGCATCCTGTCGGGGATCTGTTGCCGGCTGAAATTCCCGTCGACAAAATGACCGCTGAATTTGTGCGTATCTTCCTGGCGGGGCTAAGAAATCATTAACCAAAAAAGACTCCATTGCAAAGAGCGCTTTTTGCAGTGGACTCAAGAAAGGAAAATAACATGACGCTAAAGGAATATTTTGCTTGGCTCAAACGAGATTGGGCAAAAGCGGGTTTTCTTATCTCTATCTTCCTCTTTGTCTTTCTCTTTGCCTTCGTCAGAGGTATAGACTTCGTCCTTTTCTTATTGCTTTTGCAAACACCCCTCTACATGCTGCACGAAACCGAAGAATATGTTTTCCCTGGTGGGTTCGGAAAATTCTTTAATATGGAGATCATGAAATTCGATACTGCAGACAAACCGCTCGACGAGAATTTTATCTTCTATCTCAACATCATCTTGGTCTGGATCATCTTACCGGTTTTTGGCTTGCTTTCTATCCAAAATTATGGATATGGTCTTTGGCTTCCATATTTTTCGTTTTTTGCGGGTCTTGCGCATATTGGCCTGGGAATCAAAGCCCGCAAACTCTACAATCCCGGCTTAATTGTCAGCCTGCTCTTGAATATCCCTGTGGGGGCATGGTCGGTCTTCTATCTGGTGAATCAGGGTGTTCTCCCAAATATTTTTCTAAATCCTCATTTTGCTGTCGGACTTGGCGTCAACCTGGCGCTTCCCGCAATCGGATTCGTGGTCTATAAAAAACATCTCCGAGAACTTGCTGCCGCCTGATTTGCATATCCAATTCCGCTTTGCCCTGCGAGAGCAGTGCCTGGCGCCAACTCGGCGACGGTACTCACCGAATCTTTCAGGTTGTTTGCCCTTGGGCCAATGCAGGGCGATATTTGTTCACGAAGGAGTCTTCTACAAGAACTAAAATTTGCCACAGATTTACACAGATCAGGACCTGATTTTCACAGATGTCTTACAGATGTCCAGAGGTATTCCAGTACCATCTGTGTCTTATCCTTTTTCATTTGTGTGAATCTGTGGCGAAAAAGGCTTGTTGCAGTGGGCTCACGAAGGGTCATGAACTTACCCAAAGGTCAGCGTTCTTCGTGTTTCTTTGTGCACTTCGTGGATCATTCTTTTTTCGGATTCGCCTTATTGCCCGATAGCAGCGAAATGTTCTGTGCGGGCAATAATTTCGTCCTGAATGCTTGTCTGCAAGTCGTTAAAATACGCACTGAACCCGGATACCCGGACCACCAAATCCTGATAGCGTTCCGGGTATTTTTGAGCATCTATCAGGGTTTTACGATCGACTACATTAAACTGGACTTCCATGCCGCCCAGGGCAAAATAGGTGTCCACCAGGTGCTTGAGCGCGTTTCTGTGATGATCTGTCGCAAAAAATGACGGATGAAACTTGATATCCAGCACCATGCCGTTGCCGAAGAGACGATGATCCAGTTTTGTCACCGAAGACATGAGCGCTGTCGGGCCACTGCGGTCGGCTCCCTGCGTTGAAGAAAGGGCGTTGCTCAAGGCGACGCCTGCCAACCGGCCATCCGGAAGAGCGCCGGTTTTCTCGCCCATTGGGCCATGAGCACTGACGGTGTAGAGACCGGCCTGGTAGCGGCCGCCCCGGTCGTTCGAATATTTGCTCACTTCCTGACAGAAAAAGTGGGTGAGTTCGTTCATCAGTTCATCGGGTTCGTCTTTATCGTTTCCAAATTTGGGATACGCATGCAGCAATCTCTGGCGGACAGCTTCTTGCGCGCTGAAGTTTTCTCTGAGCAGCGTGCCCAGTTGCGGCAGCGTCATGGCCCGTTCTTCAAAAACGCACTCTTTGATCGCAGTCAAGGAATCGACGGTACTCGCCATGCCACACCCGTTGATGGTGGAAAAATTGTACACGGTTCCGCCGTCGGTGACATCCTTTTCCAAACAACCTTCCATGGTGAGCGAAAGAAAGGGATAGGGCCAATGCTCGGCAAAATTCTTCTCCATGATATTGGTTGCCTTGACGGCTAACTCGATACAATGCGCAAGTTCCTCCTTGTACCAGGCATAAAAATCCTCAAAATTCTGGATTCTCTCCAGGTTCCTCGGCTGTTTCAAAGGAATGGATTCCCCCGTCAGCGGACATACGCCACCATGCAGCATCAGTTCCAACAATTTTGCCCAATTCAGACGAAATGCCTCAGTATGGTTGAATTCCTTTCCCGGTGTCGCAGGCTCTACACAGCCGATGATGCCGAATTTCCAGGCATCCTCTGCTGATATTCCTTTGCGCTTCTGGGAATTGATAATGATCTCCTCATTGAAAAGCGCAGGAAAGCCGAGACCTTCCTCAATCAACAGTAGGATTTCCGCCCAGAATTTTTCAGGGAGGCCGGAATGACAACGAACCGAGAGCAATGGTTGATCGGTTCGTAACTTTCGGGATGCCCGAAGACACATCGTGGAGATGTCATTTGTCATATCCCGACCTGTGGCGTCCGAACCGCCAATCACAACATTTTGGATAACTACTGCGGTGACCGTTAAATTTTATCCAGAGGGCATCAATCAGTTCAGCGGCTTCTTCTCGGGAGAGTCGACCGTGTTTCAGATCGTGCTCATAGAAAGGCAAGAGCATCTCATCCAACCGTCCTATGGAAATAGACCCGGATTGATGTTCGATGCAGAGGATTTCATGGGTCAACCAGAGGAGTTGAACCGCCTCAAAAAAATTGCTCGGTTTTTCTGTGGCGATACGAGAACAGGCATGGCTTATGTTGAGGAGTTGGTGTGCGTATGTGTGAGAAGTAGTGGATTCGCTCAGACTTTTGGCCTTCTCGGCATATCGGAGAATATAACTGGTGGCGGCTTCACCGACAAGTATCCCGGCCCTCACAGAGTCGGCGGCCTCGTTGGAGGCGCTGTCAAGTGCTTGCCGATATGTTTGCACGATCTGGCCCCAGCCATCCTGGAGAACCCGATGATAACCGGCAATGACATGACCGCCGGGTGATCCGCGACTAAACAATTGCAGGCGACAACGCTTCTGAAAATCCTCAATCAACGCTCGATCCGGATGACCGATCGGCCATCCCCTGGTCCTGAGAAGATATTCTACCTCGACGTTGACATTCGCCGGTTTCGTGTACGTATAATCATGGCGCTGAATGTATCCCGCCAGCAATTCATCCTCTGTCATAGGGATGGCTTTTACGGCGAGAAAGCGCGCGAGTCCCAACGCCGTCCGCACAGTCTGCGGTTCATGCGGATTTTCCTCAAAGACCTGGGCAAAGGTTTCTCTCCTTTGATGAAAGGTCTCTTCACTATAATTTGTCTTGATTTTCCGTTTCAGCTCTTCCAAACGAGGGCTCAGATGAAGCGCGCCCTTCTGACTTGTGCTTGCTGTATGTGGCATTGTAATCGCCGTAGTGTTTGAGTAGTTTGAAATGGTTTTTTTATGTAAATTGCCTATGCTAGCCACTCATTGTCGATCCGGCGAGCAAAGATGTCAACGCCAAATTTAGACCTTTGTCAAGTCATTTTCCCATGTGATTGAGCGCTCCGGATCACGGCTTGATTCGGCTCAGCGTTCGGGTGAGTCCGTCTGCCTTTGCCTTTTCGACCGACGCGGCATACCCTGTCCCTGGGCCACCCGACGTAATGACGTCCATCCACGGGCTCGCAGCTCTGGCCGCATCGGGCAGCAGGCACTTCTGGCTGATACTTGAAGGCGATGAGTTTGCAGCCGGTGTCGAACACGCGCTACAGCGAGTAGAAATCGACGACTAGTTTCTCCTCCACATCTGCGCGGAATCCGTCCACCAAACGCTGATGTGGCTCCGATCTGTTGTAGGCGTCAAGGTCATCCCGCGACGCGAAGGTCATCACGAAACCGTGGGTGAATCTGTCTGAATAGCCCTCTGTGATGTTTCGTCCACACTTCAGGGTCAGAAGACCCGGCGTGTTGTCACGAAACTCTCAGGATTGCCGCCAAGTGCTCGTCAATTCGGTCAATCCCTGGCTTGAATCTGTATAGCAGGATATGTTGTATTTTCATTGTTCTACTCCGGATTGTTCTACTCCTGTGATGCTCACGCCCTTGATCAGGAGCCACAACCCCAGCCCGACTTCCGCGACGAAGCTAAGCGCCATCCCGGGATAGCTGATCGCCGGGTAGTCCGGCAGCAGTATCGCCTGGAAGAACCAGAAGACGATGGCGAAGCCATCGAGGATCAGCAGCACGCCCAGGAACTTGGGCAGGAACCCGGACTTGTAGACCAGGTAGCCGAGCGGGAACAACCACGTGCCAAAGAACAGCTGTGCGGTGACGAAGCTCAACTTGTACAGATTGAGGGCGATGTACTGCACGGCTTCGATCTGCGCGAGAAGGCCTGCGTGAAGACCGAAGCGTCTGTCGACAGCATCGCAAAGATGAGCGGGAAGTAGCTCGCGACCTGTATGGCAACGCCGATTGCGTTGAGCAGAAGGAAGAGCAGCGCCAGATCCGGGTTCACGGGTCTGAGAAGAACGTAGAGACCCCACGCCGCCAAAACGAAGAGCAAGGCCGACAGCAAACCGAACACGAGGCCCACAGCGAACTGCCCCGGATCTGCGGTGAGCACTTCGTAGGCCTGATCGACTTCGCCGGCCCCGATGTGGGCGACGGTGTCGGCGACGATCAGGGCCAGCACGAACGCGAGGTACAGACCGCCCGTGATCCTGGCTATCTTCTGCCGTGGAAGTTTTATGGTGACGCTGGAAGACATGTGTCCCTCCATTTTTGATCGGCGGATGGCTGCGATCCAGGACGGTTCATGCCGTAAATGCAACCCTTGCACCTAACGCACCGGTTCAGCGGCGGCGTATGAGCGCCGTCCGCTGCAATCGACTGTTGGCCAGGCGCCCGAGTTTACTTGACGATTTCCGGATCGCCTGGCTGCCAGGACTTGTCAAACCATGACTTCAGGGGTCCGTAGAGTCGAAGGTAAACGAAATAGCCTATACCAGGCTTGGTCTGAATCCAGTTTTCCTTGGCCACACCCTCAGGGCGCTCCGGTCCGAAGTACGCGTCCACCGAACCATCGGGTTTTGGGACAGCGCCTCGGATGGAACCGAGCGAGGCCACGCCCTGTTCGTTCTGGATCAGCGAGCGCGAGTAGTTGTCGTAGACCGCCAACGACCAGAAGTTGGCTGCCGGAATATCCTTGGGCAGATGGATCTTGAATGTGTGGTCACCCGTGAGCCAACGTCCTTTCGAATCCTGATAGACGCCGACATATTGAGACCCCTGTCCGACCGCCGCGACCATCATTGATTTTGACGTCCCGATGGCCTCGAATCCGTAGCGAGAGCGTTGGTCAATGGCAAGATAGTTAGGCATGTTGAAGCTGGGGTCGTCGGAGATGAATATTCGCTTCCAGGGGCTGCCGGGATAAGGGTGAAGATCGGCATCCGGTACTCTTGGATACCACGAAACAACTTCAGCCATAGCCCGTCCGACCCTGGACGCCTCGGTCAGGATGTCGCGCATGCGGGCATCTGGTTTGAATTCCCTTCCGTGCGCAATGCCGAGCGTTTCCAGCGTCCCCAGCATGGCCATATCCTGTTCGCGGGGAGGATTCTCGTTGATGTAGCGCGCAAGGTTTTCGAAGAAAGTGAAGCCTTCCGTGACCAGGAAATCGGCGCTGACGTCCGTCATGGAGATGAACGCCATTTCAGGTGGGTTCGCGGCCTCGGCCAATCGATACTGCCGAAAAGTCCGGACGAGTTCACGGAGCTTGGGGTAATCGGCCAAGGTGCGCGGCAGCGCGCGCAGATAGTAAACTGCGATATTGGAGTCTGATCGAACGACATGATACGCGATCGCCGGCATCGGCCCGTCATATGCAGGCGGCAGGACAAGGAACCGCCCCCCGCGATTCTGCTCGGGAGAGAATGGCCCGCCAATATCAACCAAGGGTTGCTGCCAGATGTTGTTCATGGTACCAAGCAGGCCGGGTGGCACTTCAATTACCATGGGGCCTTTGCTCAAGTCGAGTACCCCCGACATATAGATCGTGTCCTGATTGGCCGTGAGGATCAGTTGCCGGGGTTCGGCCGAGTTGTCTGCCACGATAACGGCGTGGTCACCGGCGCCCAATTTGTGGTGCGCATCTGCCATTGCCCCATAGGAGGCCATCGGTAGCGCCCACAAGTAGGCTTGTACCGCGCGCTGGAAATCAAGCTCGTCGTAAAGCTTCTGTGCCGTTTCTGTGGTCGGATAGCCGCCGATATAGTCCAGGGCGCCGACGCGCGTACGAACGACATCTGGCGTGACACCTAGATGCGCAGTTGTTTTCATAGTCTACTCTCTCCTCTGTGGGATTACTCGGTTGTGTGGGTATCCACCTAAATACCCATTGTCCTGCTTTTGACAGAATAACAATGGAATTCAGAACCTTTTCCACCACGAGCAGCGCGAATACCGGTTTTACAACTTTATCCCCTCTATCGCAGCGCCAACACTCAATTCTCGGACCTTATCCCGCACGCCTGGGAGGCAGTGTTACCGGTGTTGGATGATCGTTCGCTCTGGTTGACTGCGCGCCAAAAACGCAGAAGCCTCTGTGTTCGACATTCCGTGTGGCAATGTACTCGCTCTTCACCTGGGGACTCCCGGCAGCGATCTGGTTGGGCGGGTGTTTGGATGGTCCGGCAGGCGTGCACTGCCTTCGCAACGCCCTCATTATCGGTCCGATAGAGAGAGATGTCAACGACGATGACGGGGCATTACAGCCACGGCTCTGAACTTCGCCATGGGCACGGCCTTGCCCTGTTGGAGCCGTGCCTGGCGCCAACTCGGCGGCAGTTCCCACCGCATCTTTCTGATTGTTTGTCCCTAGCAGCTTGTCGGAGAGGCCAAGAAATCGACCGCGGATGCGGCGGATTAGGCGGAAAGAGCCTGATTTTATCTGATATTATCGGCATTTATCAGCCAAATCCGCCTAATCCGCGGTCTATCGTCCTTCTCTCCGACAGACTGCTAGCAATTTGTCGGAGAGAAAGCTGATAGGACGCGGATGACGCTGATTTGGCTGATATCCACGGATCAAATCGGAAAAATCAGCGAGAATCCGTCCTATCCGTGTCATCCGCGTCCCGTTTTTTCGTCACTCCGACAGCCTGCTAGACCAATGCAGGAAAAAACTTATCCACGAAGGGTCGCGAATTTCCCCAAAGGTCAGCTTTCTTCGTGTTTCTTTGTGCTATCTGTATGTGGCATTGTGATAACCATCGCGTTTGAATCGTTGGGAAAGATTTTTACGTAGCGCTTACCAGTCGTAGCCAGTGTCATCAAAGGCAACGGCATCCAAGAAATCTTCTTTGTTCTCTTTCAGCGTTTCACGAACTTCGTCAACCGTCGTCTGCTCGATCCGATTGGTTTCCGCTAGAAACTTGCTTTCCAAAAAACTGGTCGCAGAGCCTTTCTGACTCGGCGATCGCTTCAGGCGACAATATGACAGATTTTGCCTTTGATTTGGGATCGCTGATCCAGCCTTTTTCATGCAGCCGATCGAGCACCGCCCAGTCATGACCTTTCCAGGCACGACCGCCGTACGCGTCAACGTCATGAAGCGTCAGCGAGAGCAAGGCAAGGACGGTCTGGTCAATCTTGTCAGTGTCGTATTCCATTTTAGCCTCCGATGAATGATGCTTTTCCTCGTCAAGAAAGCTGACCCGCGCGGCTCTGGTACTTCTTAAAATTCTCCGCCTGCTCGAAGATCTCCTGGTAGACTTCGTCGCGGTCCACCGGCGGGTAGCCATTTTCGGCCAGCAAGATGATCAGATCCACCTTCAGCTCGGCCTTGATGTCATCACGCCGGCTCCAGTCGGTGTACCTGGCCTTGTCGTCGACGATGACCTTCACTTGCTTGGCCAGATCGAGCAGTTTCTCCTCAGGATATTCAAAATCATACTTGACGGTCAGCGCTTTGAGGATGTCGTAGAAGGCCTTCTCCTCGAAATCGATGCCCAGTTCGGCGAAGGACTCTCTTCTCCTTCTGGATGGCGTGGTAGAGGTCGATGATCTCGTCGGTGAACTCTTCCAGCACTTCGCTGCGCAGGACGTCCTGTTCGCTGCGCTCGTTGTATCGGTCCACCAGGGCCTTGAACTGCTTGCGAGAAGTCGACGCCCTTGAGCCTGTTGACCTTCTTGAACTCCTCAATCGCCTTGGCCAGCAATTGCTGGAGCAGCTTGATCTTGGTGTTGGGCAGCTTGATCTTCTCGATCTTGGCCAGGTAGTCCGCGATCGAAGATGTCGACCTCGGCGGTATCGCCTTGTCCCAGCTTGAAGATCTCTTCCACGCCATCGCTTGCCAGCGCCTCGGCAATCATCTCCCGCACCTTGGCGTTCATCTGCACGCAGGTCGGGGGCGTCGCCTTTGGTCAGCTTGAAGACGATGGAGCGGACGGCCAGGTAGAAGTGAACATGATCGCGCTCGGTCTGGGTGAAGGCATCGCTGCCGACGCAGATGTCGTAGGCCGCTTTCATCCGTTTGACCAGGAACATGAAGCGTTTCTCGAACTCGTCGGTCACCTGCACAAATTCGGCGGCCATGTTCAGGCAGTGCAGTTGTTGCAGCGGTTCGCCCGTGAAATAGGGCGCGGTATCAAACGGTGGAAGATGGCCCGCATCAGGTCGAGATGATCTTTGACCACGATGATGGACTGCTGGATCTCCTCGATGTTGGCTGTGTCGGCCTTGGAGTAGTGGGCCAGCGCCAGATTCATCTGCTTCTTGATGCCGATGTAGTCGACGACCAGCCCTTTTTCCTTCTGCTCATACTTGCGGTTCACCCGCGAGATGGTCTGGATCAGGTTGTGACGCTGGACCGGCTTGTCGATGTACATGGTGTCGAGGAAGGGCACGTCAAAGCCGGTGAGCCACATGTCGACCACGATGGCGATTTTGAAGTTGGATTTGGCGTTCTTGAACTGCCGATCCAGCTCCTTGCGGTACTCCTTGCTGCCCAGCATGTCGTAGAGTGCCTGGTCGTCATCCTTGCCACGCGTCATCACCATCTTGATGCGTTCCATCGGCTTGATCTGTTTCTGCTCCTGCGGCGCTGAGTTCCTCCCCATCGGCGCAGACCTTGCACCTCGGCCCACTCGGGACGCAGGGCGATCACTTCCTTGTAGAAGGCGTAGGCGATGGGGCGGCTGCTGCTGACAAACATCGCCTTGCCCGCCACCGTGGCGCCTTCGCCGACGCGCGCTTCGTAGTGCTCCACGAAATCCGCGGCCAGGGCCTTGAGGCGGTCAGGGTCGCCGAGGATGGCGTTCATCTTGCACGTTGGCCTGTCTTGCTCTCCTCGATCGGCGTAGTCGCTGGCCCCGTCTTCGGCGCATTGGGCGTAGTAGTCTTCGATCTCCTGCAGCTTGCCGTTGTCCAGCAGCACCTTGGCCGCCCGGCCTTCGTAGACGATGCGCACGGTGATCTCGTCGGCCACCGATTCGGTCATGGTGTAGGCGTCCACCACCGGGCCGAAGACATCCAGCGTGGCGTCGATGGGCGTGCCGGTGAAGCCGACGTAGGTGGCGTTGGGCAGCGAGTCGTGCAGGTATTTGGCAAAGCCGTAGGTGCGCTTCACCCCGTCTTCCGTGATCGCGCACCTTCTGGTCCAGGTTGACCTGGCTGCGGTGGGCCTCGTCCGAGATGCAGATCACGTTGGTGCGCTCGGTCAGCAGTTCGGTGTCTTCGGTGAATTTGTGGATGGTGGTCAGAAAGACGCCGCCGCTGTTGCGCCCCTTCAACAGCTCGCGCAGATGGGTCGCGGCTCTCCACGCTGATCACCGACTCATCGCCGATGTAGCCCTTGCCATTGGTGAACAGGCCGGAGAGCTGGTCATCCAGATCGGTGCGGTCGGTGATCAGGACGATGGTCGGGCTGGCCAGATCGACGCTCTTCATCAGCAGCCGGGTCAGGAAGAGCATGGTGTAGCTCTTGCCGCAGCCCGTCGCGCCAAAGTAGGTGCCGCCCTTGCCGTCGCCGTTCCGGGCTTGCGATGTGGGCCAGGATGTTGGCGATAGAGCTTGGTCGCCGCGTAGTATTGCGGGATAGCGGCAGAGGATCTTCTCCTCCTCGCCGCGAGGTGTCGGGGAAGTAGACGAAGTTGCGGATCACGTCGAGCAGCGTCAGTGGGTTGAACAGGCCGGAGATCATGGTGTAGAGCGAGTTGATGCCTTGGCTCCCGTCCCCGCGGCCCCCATCCCCGCTTCCCCCATCCCCGCTTCCCCCAGAGGGGGAAGAGCTTTTGCTTTCCCCTCTGGGGAAAGCGCTTTTGGCTCCCCTCTCCCCGCGGGAGAGGGGCTGGGGGTGAGGGGGGCGGTCGGCTCCGCCACTCATGATACGTCCCCGCAATGGTCGCGATGTCCTCCTCGGTCAGCTCCTTCTGGGTGCGGCTGATCATCGAGCCGATCTTGCGGGCATCGATGAAGAGCGTCTCGCCTTCGCGGTTGCGGTAGCCGCGCTCGCGTGTCGGCCTTTTTGTTCTTGGTCAGGAACCAGAGGCAGACGGGAATCTGGGTGGTGTAGAAGAGCTGGCCGGGCAGGGCGATCATGCAGTCGACCAGGTCGTTCTCGACCAGCTTCTGGCGGATCGCGCCTTCGCCCTGGTGTTGGTCGACATGGAGCCGTTGGCCAGCACAAAGCCGGCCACGCCGTGGTCCGAGAGCTTGGAGACCATGTGCAGAATCCAGGCGTAGTTGGCATTGCCGGTGGGCGGGGTCTCGTAGCCGTCCCAGCGCGGGTCGTCGGTCAGCTCGTCGGCGGCCCGCCAGTCCTTCATGTTGAAGGGCGGATTGGCCATGATGTAGTCGGCCTTGAGGTCGGGGTGCTGATCCTTGAAGAAGGTGTCGGCGGGCACTTCGCCCAGGTTGGCCGACGAGCCCGCGCACGGCCAGGTTCATCTTGGCCAGCTTGTAGGTGGTGGCCGTGTACTCCTGCCCGTAGACCGAGATGTCCTTGGTGTTGCCGTGGTGGCTTTCGCACAAACTTGAGCGACTGCACAAACATGCCGCCCGAGCCGCAGCAGGGGTCGTAGATCTTGCCCCGGTAGGGTTCGATCATTTCGGCGATCAGATTGACCACGCACTTGGGCGTGTAGAACTCGCCCCCCAGCTTGCCCTCCGAGGCGGCAAACTTGCCCAGGAAATATTCATAGACCCGGCCAACGGTGTCTTCTTCCTTGTCGGCGACGGTGTCGATGTTGTTGATGGCATCGATCAGGGCCGAGAGCTTGCTGCCATCCAGCCCCAGGCGGGAGAAGTAGTTGTCGGGCAAGGCTCCCTTGAGCGAGGCGTTGCTCTTCTCCACGTCGGCCAGGGCCGTGTCGATCTTGATGGCGATGTCGTCCTGCTTGGCATGCTGCTGGATGTAGGACCAGCGCGAGGTCTCGGGCAGGTAGAAGACGTTCTTCATGGTGTAGAACTCGACCATGTCGACGTAGTTCTCCTTGCCTTCGGCGATCAGCTCGGCGCGGCGCTCTTCGAATTTGTCGGAGACGAACTTGAGGAAGATCAGGCTGAGGACGACGTGTTTGTATTCGGACGATTCGACGCTGCCGCGCAGCCGGTTGGCGGAATCCCACAGGGATTCTTCGAAGCCTTTGTCGTTCGTTGAGGGTGCGTTTTTCTGAGCCATTCATCATCCTTGCCGCGTCTGGTAATTCTGTTTTGAGGAGTAGGCTTTCACGTTGGCTTGCCGCTCTTTTCTCGGAATGATTATAGCAGAGAACGGTTGACATTGCTTCCAGTTATTGAGCCACCCTGTCACCCTATCATCTAAGTGTTCTTTTGACACTACCCTTTTCAGGTTTTCGATTTTCGTGCTATGATGGTCCATGCAGGGCGGTTTGGTACTTGGCCGCTCTGTACCAATCGATGTCACCAAGGTTGTTTACTCGAAGGAGATTCCAATGTCTCGCATGAATGTGCAGGTGCTATTTGCGCTTACGCTGATCGCACTGTTGGCGCTGGCCGGCTGCACGGGGATGCCCATGCAGCCCGAGGCCGCGTCCGATCAGCCGCAGGAGGGTGAAGCGGTCAAGGAACTGCATGTGCTCAACTGGCAGGGCTACGGCTCGGACGAGCCGTGGGCCATTGAGCAGTTCGAAGAGATGTACGATGTCAAGGTCGTCCACGACTACTTCAACTCTGAAGACGAGTTGTTGACCAAGCTGCGCACCAGCCCCGGCACCTACGACGTGGTGCTGCCCAACATCGCCTATGTGCCGCCGGCGATTGCCGATGGCCTACTTGCAGCCCATCGATGTCGAGGCCCTGGATGTCTGGTCCAACCTGCCCGAGGCCTTCCAGACGCTGCCGGAGACGGTGAGCGACGGCGTTGTCTACGGCGTGCCGTGGGCCTGGGGCGCGACCTCGCTGGTCTACAACACCGAGACCTTCCCGGACGGTCTTGACTTCTCTCAACGCACTCTGGGATCCGGCCTATGCCGGACCAGGTCGGCTTCGAGGACAACTACGAGGACGCCGTGATCTTCGCAGCGTTGGCGCTGGGCTTGGACAACCCCAATCAGCCCGAGGATCTGGACGCGGTCAAGGCCAAGCTCGACGAGCTGATGCCCAACGTGCGTGCCTTCTGGCAGTCCGAGGACGAGTTCAACCGCCTCTTCACCAACGGCGAGATCGACCTCGGCGTCTACTGGAGCGGCTCGACCTCGCGCTCGCAGACCGAGTTTGATCTGCCCATCGCCTTCGTCATTCCCGAGGAAGGCGCCATCGGCTGGACCGACGCCTGGGCCATCCCCGTCGACGCGCCCAACGAGGCGATGGCGCTCAAGTGGATCGACTTCATGAGCAGCCCCGAGTTCTACGTCGAGTGGGACAGCGTGGCCGGCGCGCCCGTGCCCGCCAATCCCGCCGTGCTGGAGCAGATGCCCGAGGATTCGTTCACGCGCACCGTCTTCGGCGATCCCGATGTCTCGGCCAAACTGGCCTTCATCACCGACACCCCGGCCGACGTCCGCGAACAGTGGGTCGAGCTGTGGCAGGAAGTGAAGGCGAACGCGCAGTAGGGGATAGGGTTGTAGGGCAGTGGGGTTGTGGGGTTGTGGGGGTAGAGATGCCGGAATCGTATCCCCACAACCCCACTGCCCTACAACCCCACTGCCCCACTGCCCTACCAACCAACCATGCTCACCAAACCACCCAGCCGACTCCGACTCAGCGCACTGCTAGCGCCGGCCTATCTTTGGCTGGTGCTTTTTGGCTTTGTGCCGCTGGCCATCATGTTCTACTTCAGCTTCCTCAACGATGTGCCGTTGGGGGATCGTGAGATCTACCTCACGTTCGAGAACTACGCTCGCTACTTCTCGCGTGGATTCTACGCCAAGCTGACCTTCGATTCGCTGATGATGGGCTTCTACACCACGGTCGGCTGTCTGCTGCTGGGCTATCCGCTGGCCTTTGCGCTGGCCCGCTATGTCGAGGGGCGTTGGCAGACCGCGCTCTTTCTGCTCATCATCGTGCCCTTCTGGAGCAACTCGCTGATCCGCCTCTACTCGTGGATCGTGGTGCTGGGCCGGGGCGGTTTCATCAACTATGGCCTGGACTGGCTCGGCTTTCCCACGGGCAACGGCATCCTCTACACCTACCCGGCCATCATCATCGGCCTGGTCCACGCCTATCTGCCCTACATGGTGCTGACCATCTACATCGCCCTGGATCGGCTCGACAACCACCTGATCGAAGCGTCGGCCAGCCTGGGATCGACGCCGCTGACCACCTTCCGCCGCGTGATCTTCCCGCTCAGCCTGCCCGGCGTGCTCTCCGGCGTGATCCTGGTCTTCATCCCGGCCATCGGCTCGTTTGTGGAGCCGCGCCTGCTGGGCGGCAAGGCCGGGACCATGCTGGGCACGGTCATCGAGGACCAGTTTGTGCAGGTCTTCAACTGGCCGCTGGGCGCCGCGCTCTCCTTCATCATGCTGCTGATTGTCGCGCTCATCATGCTGCTCTCGGCCCGGCTGCTGGCCCCGAAGGAGGAAGCATGAGCGCCGGATCGGTTTCGGGAAATCGTGGGCGCCGGATTGCCCATCTCTACATCGTTGCCGCGCTGATCTTTCTCTATGCGCCGCTGGCCGTCATGATGCTGATGGCCTTCAACCGCTCGCAGTTGAACCAACTGCCCTTCACCTTCGACCTGATCTGGTTTCAGCGACTGGCCGGGAACGAGCGCCTCATCGCGGCGACGGTCAACAGCCTGATCCTGGCCGTCCTGACCGCGCTGACGGCCACGGCCCTGGGCACGCTGGCCGCCATCGGCCTGACCCGCTACACCTTCCGCGGGCGTCGTCTGTTGCAGGTGATGTTGGTGCCGCCCATCACCATCCCCTGGCTGATCCTGGCGGTGGCCATGCTGCTGCTCTTCTTCTGGCTGGGCATCCAGCGCAGCCTGCTCACGCTCTATCTCGGCCATGTGACCATCCAACTGCCCTACACGATTCTCGTCATCAGCGCGCGCTTGGCCAGCAGCGATCCCGGCCTGGAGGACGCCGCGGCCAGCCTGGGGGCCAACCCGTGGCGCACGTTCTGGCGCGTCACCTTTCCGCTGGCCCTGCCCGGCATTCTGGCCGCCGGTGCTTTTCGCCTTCACGGTCTCGTTCGACAACTTCGTCATCTCCTATTTCCTGGCCCCGCCGGGCGTCTCAACGTTGCCCGTCGAGATCTACTCGGCCATTCGCAAAGGCTTCACGCCCGAGATCAACGCCATCTCGACCATCGTCTTCTTCATCTCGGCGACCAGTATTTTGATTGTGGGGCGCGAGTTGCGCTTTTAGAAAGGCGCTGCTGCGTAATGCGTGCTGCGTGAGGATTCCGGGGAGGATCTGATAATTGGTTTGGAACGCTTCCGATCCGAGTCGCTACCAGTCAAGAAGCTCCGTCGTCTCAGAAATTTCACGCAGTACGCATTACGCAGTAAAGTACTCTTATGAACAACGTCCACCTCCAATCCATCACCTTCTCCTACGACACCGTCACCGCGGTCGACCACGTCGAGCTGACCGTCGACGAGGGCGAGTTTTTTGCGTTGCTGGGGCCGAGCGGCAGCGGCAAGACGACGCTGCTGCGGCTGATCGCCGGTTTCTTGCAGCCCCAGTCCGGCGACATCACCATTGGTGATCGGTCGCTGGTCAACGTGCCCATCTATCGACGCAACATCGGCTTTGTCTTCCAGAACTACGCGCTCTTTCCGCACATGAGCGTGGCCAAGAATGTGGCCTTTGGACTGGAGAATCAGAAGCTGGACAAAGAGCGAGATCGACCGGCGGGTCGCTGAGGTCCTCGATCTGGTCGAACTGGGCGCCATGGCATCGCGTCGTCCGCGCGAGCTATCCGGCGGGCAGCAGCAGCGCGTGGCGCTGGCGCGGGCCATCGTCACCGAGCCCAACGTGCTGCTGCTGGACGAGCCGTTGGCCGCGCTCGACAAGAAGCTGCGCACGCAGATGCAGGTCGAACTGCGCGAGCTTCAGCAGCGCCTGGGCATCACCACCATCTTCGTCACCCACGACCAGGAAGAGGCCATGACCCTGGCCGACCGCATCGCCGTCATGGATCGGGGACGCATCGCCCAGGTCGGGCCGCCGCGCCAGGTCTACGAGCATCCGCGCAGTCTGTTCGTCTGCGATTTTCTGGGCGAGGCTAATTTTTTTGAGGGCGTGGTGATCAGTGAGGCGAGGGGCGAGGAGGCGGGGGGCGCAGCGGTCGTGATTGAAACGGTGGGCGGGACATCGTATTGTTGCGCGGGGCGCTGAGTCGCTTGCACCCGGCGAACCGGTGACCGCGGCCGTGCGCCCTGAGAAGGTGCGGCTCGTGCGCTCACGACCCGATGCAGGAGATCGCGCTGGCCGGCCAGATTCAGCACATCGCCTACGTCGGCACCAGTCAGAACTACCACGTGCGCTTGGACGACGGCACGATGGTCATCGTCTTCGAGCAGAGCGGTCTTCAGTCCACGCCGCCGGCCATCGGCGATCCGGTCTGGTTGACCTGGCCGCCGGCGGACACGTTGATCTTGGCGGTCGATGCTCAACCGTAGAGGCTTTCGCATTCCGGGATTGGGCCAGAAAATTCCGACAAAACAGAGCGGGTGCGGTCCAATCCCGGAATGCTCTGCAAGCGCCGCCCCCCTACGTTTGAACAACCCTTCAGAGGTAGCCAAAGTAGATCAATGTCCACATCCCTTTCAATTCACCTTCTTGGCCCAGACGATGCCGCTATTTTGAGCAATGTTGCGCCTGACGTCTTCGACAATCCCATCGACGCCCATTGGACGGCTGAATTTCTGGCCGATCCGTGCCATCACATGGTGGTCGCCATTTTGGACGACCAGGTCGTGGGGATGGCATCAGCCGTACACTACGTCCATCCCGACAAGGGGCCGGAGTTGTGGATCAATGAAGTGGGCGTAGCGCCGACCTATCAACGGAGAGGTATCGGCAAACAGCTTATGCAGGCGTTGCTTGCCCATGGGCGCGCCATCGGCTGTCGTGAGGCATGGTTGGGCACAGAGCTGGACAACACCGCCGCTCGTCGCCTGTATGCCGCAGTGGGCGGAACAGAAGAGACGATGGTCTATGTGACGTTCCAGACGTGAGCGGTCAGACTTCTTGTTCGCAGCCGGCTTCCGACTTCGCACTCAGCCAGAGTATCAATTGCATCGAGTCCTTCCAGCAGCATTTCGACGTTGGTGTTCGTGAAAACTTGACGTCGGATCAACGCTGCTTTGCGGGCGTCAAAATCAGGCGTGATACTGTGCACTTCGGACAGTTCAGCCTGAGCCTCAGAGAAGCGCCCCAATTGCGCAAGGGCGACCGCGCGGCTGAGCGGCCCCACAATCGTCCCTGGCGTATCCACACGCCGGGCTTCCACGAGCGCGGCCTCGGCATTGCCCTGCCGGTACTCATTCATAAAAAAGACAAAGTGATAGTAGCCGGGATAGTGCGGATTCAGTCGGATGGCCTGTTGAACGAGTTCGATTCCACGCGTCCATTCGCCCAACATGGCAAATCCAACACCGCAAAAATAGATGAAAGAGGGATGCGCCGGATTGAGTGCGAGCAAATGCGCCAGCTCGGCTCGGCAAGAATTGCCCTGTCCACGCAGAAAATAAACCTCCGCCAAGACGGCCCGTGCATGCTGATTGGCGGGATCCAGGGAAATGGCCTGACGGGCCAACTTTTCCGCATTGTCCAAGCGGTCTTTCAGAAGACCAATGTTGTGCATGTAATCCAAGGCATGCATCTCGGCCAGCATGGCCAACACCAGTGGGTTCTCCGGTTCTAGGGTGTGCGCGTGTTGCAGCGTCTGAATTGTCGGCTGAAACCGTGTACTGTCCATCCGATCCAACAGTCCATAATAGCGCATGATGGCGTCGTAGACGGTGAAGCCATCGGCGTCGGGTTGGACCATTCTTCTCGGCTTCCGATGAATGACGCCGCTGTAGTCGGCGATCAGGCCACTGATGCGCCCGATAATATCGTCCTCGATTTCGAACATCGAGGCGCCGTCCAAACTGCCATCGAAACTCTTTGCCCAGATTGTCTCGCTGGTGGTCGGATCGACCAAGTTGGCTGTGATCCGAATCGTCTCGTTCTGCCAACGAATGCTGCCGTGGAGGACGAAGTGTGCGCCATAGCGTTGGCCGATGTGGCTGAAATCCAGCGTTTTCGCTGCCCCATCCAGCGACGCCAGCGGTCCGACGACGTGGATGCCGCCAAACTGGGATAGCTGCGCCGCCAATGACTCGGTGAAGCCGACCGAAAAATAGTCCCGACTGTCGTCAGGGTTCAGATTCGCAAACGTGATGACGGCAATAGTCGGTCCCAGCGTCGGCGAATCGATTCCTCGCGGATCGGCGGATATCGCAGTGTCCAGATGTGGGCCCGGTTTGTCGGCGGCCCCGGAATTGAGGTGAAAGACCGGCACGTAAGCGCCCTTGGGCATGTCGATTCGCAGCGGGTCCGACGTTCCCTCGCCATGAAAGTATCGATCGAGCGCAGTGCGCAACCGTCCTGCCTGAATCCGCACGGCTGGATCAAATTGGGGGTCAAAGCCAGACGGACGCTCCATTGCATTCACGGCAATGACGTATTCCTTGAGTTGCTCGCTGCGGCCGGCTAAGGTCTCTTCAACCACAAAGCTCAGGAAGCTCGTCAGGCGGCGAGAGGCTTGAAATGGTTGGCTTGAGAGGGTTTTAGCCAATTGCACGAGCACCGCTTCCGCAGAAAGCGGCGTGCCATCTGAAGCGAAAATTTGGGGAGAAGAAGTCTGATCTCGATCCATCGTTGATCCATGTTCGTGCCGAGAATCCGGCAAAAGAAGCCGTGCAGGCCACTGTCACGCCAATGATACGGTATCGTACCGTATGATACTTCACGGCGTCCCGATGATCAATTAAACTCTCGTAGCTTCGGCGCATAGCTCAACGTCTGATGCGTTGCCTTTGCCAGCCGTGGCGATCTTGCCTGGCCGAGCTGGAAGAAACTTGAACGGCAGAACTAGCCTATGACTATTTGTTACACGAGGGGCATCCCGGAAGATCAGCGAGCCGCCGCTGCCCGGCTATATGATGAAGCCTTTGGCCCCAAGCTCTCTCGGGCCGTCAGCGATCCATCGCAGCGAGTGGCCCGATCGGCGGCCTCTCTGGTCGGTGAATACGCGTACTGCGCTCTCCTCGATGGTGAGATTGTCGGTTTGGCCGGCTTTCAGACCGCAGAGGCCGGCCTGACTAGCGGCATCAACTATCGGGGACTGCTCGCTCAACTTGGCTTCGTGCGCGGCAATTGCGCCGCTCTGATCTTCAGCCTCTATGAGCGAAAGCCGACGCCCGGCCAGCTTGTGATGGACGGCATCGCCGTGCGCCAGGATATGCGCGGAAGGGGCATCGGCACGCGTCTGCTAGACGAACTGGTCGCCCATGCTGTGCAGCAAGGGTATGAGTCTATTCGACTTGACGTAATTGATATCAACCCGGCGGCCAGAAGACTGTACGAACGGTACGGCTTCAAGGCGGTCAAGACGGAACACTTCGAGTATATGCGTTGGCTGGTTGGGTTTGGGGCGGCGACAACCATGGAGTTGAGCCTGCCCAAGAGTTCACATAGATAATGATTCTAGACAAGGAGCGTATGATGACGGACGGTTCGAACCTGATAGACGGCACCTATGTACCGGCGCCTACCCGGAATGACTACGGCGAATTCAACCTGTGGGGACCGCTAAAGGAGATCATCCTCGGCACTCACCTCAACCTTCACATGCCGCGGGTGACGCCGGTATTTGAACAAGTCTACTCGGAAGTAATGCAACCCGGATTGCTGGCGATGATCAAGGAAGCCGACGGCAAGCATTGGACCGAGGCGCATCCCGAGTATGTTGCCGGGCTGGCTGAAGAGACTGATCTGTTGAAAAAGGCCTGTGAAGACCACGGCGTGATGGTTCACATTGAACGACCGGCCACCATGGAAGAGATCGCCGCCGTCGGTCGCGGTTCCCACGGTTTCACCCAGACATATGCCGCGGAACCGCTGTGGGTCGTAGGCCGCAACGTGCTTGAGAACGCCTGGTCATCGGACTTGCAGTGGGCGCATCTCTATCCGGTGCGGGAGCTCCACCAGCCCTATATCGACGCCGACCCAAACGTTCTCCACTACACGCCGCCGGCCCCCTCGGTATTGCCGCCGCGGGATTACGTCTACGAGGGCGGCGACGTGCTCAATCTCGGTGACGGCCGCGTGGTGGTCTCCACCGCGAAATCGTCGACCAATGCACGCGGCGCACAGTGGGTCAAACGCATGCTCGAACACGACGGCTACCGCGTGGAGATCATCGAACTGCCCCACACTGGTATCCACCATCTCTTCGCCGTGATGTGTCCTGCCGGCCCCAAGCTGGTCATCGCCTATCGCGACGCCTTTCCGGACGGCTTGCCGCCGTTTATGGATGATTTTGATGTCATCTGGACCGACCGCGAGGAAGCGATTGCGACCGCGCCCTGCGGCACCATGCTCGATCCAACCCATATCTTGGTGCCTGCGGAAGCGCCACGGGTCTGCGAGGAGCTAGACAAACGGGGCGTCACACCGGTACCGGTGCCGTTCAAATTCCATGCACCCCTTAACGGCGGCATCCGCTGCAAGATTTCCGTTGTACGGCGCGCAGTTTCCTGATTGCTGGCAACGGTAGAGCCATCGGAGCAATGACTCTACTGCAAAAAGGGCGAATTCGTCACAGATAGGGACGGATAAACAAAGGATATTCATAGATGAACTTTGAGCGACTCCTGTGTCTTCAAGCTTTATCTGTGGTTATCGAATCCTATCCGTGTCCATCTGTGACGAAGCTTTTGTTTTTGCTGTGAACTCAGCAATGGGACACGGATGGCGCTTTGCGACCACTTCGTGAAAACACGGATCGGGTAGGATCGACGCAGGTTCCTTCAAAGGAATCTGCGTCGATCCGTTGCATGGGCGTTACCTGGTTAACTACATTACGGACGAAAAGCTGATGACAAGTATAAGTATAGAGACCGACGAACAGCCGGAGGCCAAACTCAACTGGCGTTACTACTTGGGTGCGTTCCTCTTCATTGTTGCGAACCTACTCTGGCTGATCGCACTCATCGTCTTGCCGCTCCTCGGGTTATCGCAACCGCTGACGACAATACTCTTTGGTCTCTCGATTGCCGGCGGGCCGGATCTGCTTACGCTGGCAGCCGTTGCCATCATGGGCAAAGAGAACCTTGTCTATCTAATGGGACGGATCGGCGGCGTTTTCAAGCGCACTATGCGGTGGGACAACGTTTCACAAAGACGCTATCGGCTGGGCCTTCTCCTGTGGATTGGCAGTGCGGTCGTCACACTGGGCCTCTTCTACTTCTTCCCTGGCAGCTTTCGCGACGGCAACCAGCCGGGATGGGGCTTTTATGTGACGATTGCCGCCGATGTCGTCTTCATCTTCAGCATTTTCGTGATGGGCGCGCCTTTCTGGACGAAGTTTGCCGCACTGTTCCATTACGATGCGTGAATGAGAAAACGCAATTCTCTGGTATTGCCCTCAATGTTCATTTCGTTGAATCACGGCCCTGTTGTTACAATGGCGGGCACGCAATCGGGGTACCCAACGAATCGGAGAGTTGAATGAAACGGCGAAGTACATGAACGATCAACCAGTCCTGCTGCCACCAGCCATTGCGGATGAAATCATTGCCCACGCACGCGAGGGCAAGCCGGAGGAGATCTGCGGCATTCTGCGCGGACGGGGAATGCATGCCTTCGAACTTGTACGCGGCCGCAACGAAGCCGAGGACCGCATCGACAACTACACGGTCGATGCGCAGACGCTCTTGCGCCAGTTCGAGTTCGAGGACGCCGGCGACGAGATGATGGGCATCTACCACTCCCATCCCATCTCGGTGGCCTATCCGTCGGCCACCGATGCCTGGAACGCCCACTATCCGGAGAGCATCTACTTCATCTGCTCGCTTGAGTACGATGAACATCCGGTGATCCGCGCCTTCCGCATGATGCCCCATTTCCTGGATCTGGATCTCGAAGCGCTCACGCGGGAGGTCACCTTTGAAGAGGTTCGGCCCGGACTTTTTGGCTATTTCCAGAAAGAGACCGGATCTCCCTCGCCCCAACTTGCGGCGATTTGCGAACAGGCGAACCCGCCATTCTACATCGTCTACGCCCTGCAGTCCGACGACGATCAAGGCTTTGAAGATGCCGATCCGCGTGTCGTTTCCATTATCGAACATCCGATTGTGAGCGAGTAGCGTGGCAGCAATGTAATTTTGCTCACGGCATGTTTTTCGCTATCGACCGATAATCGGTTTGACAAACGAGGCCGCGACCACGTATACTGCGCCCTCAATTGAAAACAGAGCAAGTTTTTGTACGGTTCGACGGACATAAATTCCAACGATGGCTATCAAGTTGTGTGTGGCATTCAAAATCGAAACTTGCTTGTGTCTATAGCGGGTGTCGTCAGCATGGCGCTGGCAACCCCCGCTGGTTCATGACGCAAACGATGAACGGTGCTGCACGGCTTGAGGCGAACCCCGGTTGGATAACCCTCAACTACAATTGATCAAGATTGACTGTGTACGACACGGCATAGACTATGCCATGTCGTACGCGATAGCGCCGGATTCATCGTACGATGGGTTCGGCGTTTTTTGTTACAGCAATCGACCAACACGGCAGCAAGAACAAGGAGAATCTACCCAGATGGCAACAGTCTATGTTCCCACCCCGATTCGACGATTCACCGGCGGCCAATCCAAGGTCACGGTTGAGGGAAACGACGTGATCAGCGTGATCAATGCGGTCAACGACCAGTATCCCGGCGTGACCGACAAACTGCTGGACGGCGACGGCAATGTCAAGCGCTTCATCAACGTCTTTGTCAACGACGACGAGATCCGTACGTTGGACGGGCTTGCCACGCCCGTCGGCGACAAAGATCGCGTCTCCATCGTCCCGGCCATGGCCGGCGGGCGATAGGCGGAGGCCGATAGACCGAGGATTAGGCGGATGAGACTGATTTCTACGGATAAAACCCGAATCAATCCGGTCTTATCCGCCTAATCTGCCTAATCCGCGGTCCATTTGCATGACACCTGCATAGGCACAGAACGTCCAAGAACGAGAGGAAGAACAGATAAATGAGTAGGCTCAATCGTGACCAACTACTTCGCATGGCAAAGGACCAGATCGATGAGATCTCGGTGCAGCAGCTGAAGCAGCGGCTGGACGCCGGCGAAGATCTGACCGTCATCGACGTGCGCGAGCGGGACGAGTTTGTCCAGGGTCATCTGCCCGGCGCGATCTTTGTGCCGCGTGGCTTCCTGGAACTCCAGATCGAGCAGGTGCAGCCGGATCGGGACAAGCCGCTGGTGATCTACTGCGCCGGCGGCGTGCGCTCTGTGCTGGCCGCGCGCAATCTGCTGGAGATGGGCTACGACGAACCCATCTCGCTGATCGGCGGCTTCAACGGCTGGAAGAACGCCGGCTTCGATTTCAAGATTCCCACCGTGCTCAACGACGAACAGCGCATTCGCTACAGCCGCCACACGCTGCTCAACGAGATCGGCGAAGTGGGCCAGCTCAAGCTGCTCGACAGCAAGGTGCTGTTGATCGGCGCGGGCGGCCTCGGCAGCCCGGCGGCCATGTACCTGGCCGCAGCCGGCGTGGGCACCATCGGCATCGTCGATTTCGACACGGTCGATGTCTCCAACTTGCAGCGCCAGCTGCTCCACGGCACCAAGGATGTGGGCCGGCCCAAGGTGGACTCGGCCCGCGATCGACTGCTCGATATCAACCCGGACCTGAACATGGTCGCCATTCCGCGAGCCGATCTCCAGCCACAACGCGCTGGAGATCATCAAGGACTTCGACGTGGTGCTCAACGGCTCCGACAACTTCCCGACCCGCTATCTGGTCAACGATGCCTGTCAGTTCCTGAACAAGCCGCTGGTCGATGCCAGCATCTTCATGTTCGAGGGCCAGGTGACCGTCTACCAGCCCGAGATCGAGGAACAGGGCATCGACGGCGGGCCCTGCTATCGCTGTCTCTATCCCGATCCGCCGCCGCCGGGCGAGGTGCCGAGCTGCTCCGAGGCCGGTGTGCTGGGCGTGTTGCCGGGCATCGTCGGTTCGTTGCAGGCCATCGAGGCCATCAAGCTCATCGTCGGCTTCGGCGAGTCGCTCATCGGCCGCCTGCTGATGATCGACACGCTGGATCAGAGCTTCCGCACGCTCAATGTGGCAGCGCAACCCCGACTGCCCGGTCTGCGGCGATCACCCGACCGTCACGCAACTGATCGACTACGAGCAGTTCTGCGGGCTGCCGTCGGCGAATGGGGTGGTGGATGAGGTTGAGGTTGTGTTGGCGTAGGAGAAACTGCTGCGTGCTGCGTGAGGTCGTCAGTAGGAATTGTCGATGGTCAATTGCCAACTTTCGATTGTCAATGGCTGATTGATCCGATCGAACGGTTAACGCTGAATTGATAATTGTGAACGGTTAGCGGGTGTTTTTGCGTGCGGCAAACTGCCCTCACGCACTACGCAGCATGCATTACTCTACACGCAGCAAGCAGCAAGCAGGAGCCATTTTGCAGCAGTTCGTTGAGACTCAGGATCTAGCATGATCTACCCAGACGCAAGGGTCAAAGAACCGTTTGAACCGGCGACCACTATTCTGTGGTCGGCCGGGGGCGACCAGAGAACGGCGAGCGTGCTCGATCAGATCGGCAACACGCCGTTGATCGATCTGAGTGCGTTTGCCCACCGCAATGGCGTGGGCAAGGGCGTCAAGGTCTTGGCCAAGGCCGAATGGTTCAATCCGGGCGGTTCGGTCAAGGCGCGGGCGGCCTTGCAGATCGTCCGTGAGGGCGAGCAGAGCGGCGATCTGGCGCCGGGCAAGACCATCATCGACAGCAGCTCGGGCAACACCGGCATTGCGTTGGCGCTGATCGGCGCGGTGAAAGGCTATCCCGTCGAGTTGGTGATGCCGGGCAATGTCAGCGCCGAACGCAAGGCGCTGGTGCGGGCCTACGGCGCCAAGCTGATCGAGACCGATCCGCTGGGCGGCAGCGACGGGGCCATCCTGCGCGTGCGTGAACGTGTTGCAATCGAACCCGGATCGCTATTTCTACGCCGACCAGTACAACAACCCGGCCAACTGGCGTGCCCACTTCCTGACCACGGGACCGGAGATCTGGCAGCAGACAGACGGCCAGGTCACCCACTTCGTCACCGGGCTGGGCACATCCGGCACGCTCATCGGTATCGGGCGCTATCTCAAGCAGCGCAATCCGGACATCCGCGTGCTGGCCATCCAGCCCGAGGATGAGCTTGAGGTCATCGAGGGACTCAAGCACCTGGCCACCGCCATCGTGCCCGGCATCTACGACGCCAGCGCTGCCGGACGAACAGATCACCATCGACGCCGAGTCCACGTGGACCATGACGCGCCGGCTGGCCCAGGAAGCGGGCCTCTTCGTCGGCCTCAGCGCCGGCGCAGCCGTGGCCAGCGCCATCAACGTCGCCGCCGATCTGACCGAAGGCGTCGTCGTCACCGTGTTGCCGGATGACGGCAGTAAGTATGTGAGTTTGGGGATATTTGATTGAGGCAGGGGTGAACCAGCAGTGGGGCAGTAGGGTTGTGGGGTGGCAGAGACGAACTATTGCCCCAACTGCCCTACTTCCCCTTGCCCTACCTCCCCTTGCCCTACCGCCCCACTTCTCCACTGTCCTTCCATCCAAGGAGCACACCACCATGCCCACCCGAGTCGATCACACCGCACTCAAAGTCAATCAGGCGGCGATCATTGCGCTGCTGTTGCTCGCGTTTTTGCTGGACTTGGCCTGGATCGTCCTCTTCGTGGCCGCCGTCATGTTGATCGGCACGATCTGGCCGAAGGCCGGCCTCTTCAAGCTGGTCTATGCCAAGCTGCTGAAGCCCGCCGGTCTGCTCAAGCCGGACGTCCAGGAAGATGAGGCGCAGCCGCATCTCTTTGCCCAGGGCGTCGGCGCCATCGTGCTGATCGTGGCTGTCGCCGCCTTTGCACTGGGCTGGGCCATGGCGGGGTGGGCGTTGACGCTTACGGTGGTTGTGCTGGCCGGGGTCAATCTGTTTCTGGGCTTCTGCCTCGGCTGTTTTCTCTACTATCAGATGGCGCGTCGTGGCTGGCGTCCCCGGTTGGGCCGTTGGCAGCCGGCAGAGAGCGGGGCCGGAGACCAGCAATGATCACCACACGATTGCTCGTTCTGGCGCTGCTGTTGATCTTCGCCTTTGTCGCCGTCCATGGATGGCGTTGGATGGTTAGCCGGCGCTTTCAACGCGTCGCCGGCCAAGCCTTGCCGCCGGCCGTCAGCAAGCTGTTGCAGTCGGACCAACCGGCGTTTCTCTATTTCACCACGGCCGAATGCAGCCAATGTCGTTTCCGACAGTCGCCGATCCTGGACCAGATCGTGCAGCAGTTCGGTATTCAGGTCGTCACCGTCGACGCAGCGGCCCAGCCCGAGATCGCCGACTTCTACGGTGTGATGACCGTGCCCAGCACCGTCCTCCTCGACCGCGAACGAAGGCCCGTTGCCATCAACCACGGCCTGGCCACCGCTCCCAGCCTGCAACAACAGTTGTCCGCTGTCGCCGCGTAGAGATCCTGCTATCCCGAATGACATCATCTCTGTAGGTCGGGTTCGAACCATGGGTCGGATCGGTAATTCGATCAGCCCAGTCTTGCAGTCTGTCGGAGAGAAAACCGATGGGACGCGGATGACGCTGATTTGACTGATTCTCGCGGATGACTCCACTGCAAAACTAATTTTGCCGCGGATTTCACAGATTACACGGATTTTCCCCAGAGGATTCATCCGTGTAATTCGTGAAATCCGTGGTTGGTTTTCCTTTTTGCAGTGGAGTCACGGATAGATCGAGAGAAATCCGTCCTGATCCGCGCAATCCGCGTCCCATTCTCTCTGGGCGAGCCGTTGCCATCGGAGCGGACATCCGCTCAACTGGTGCGAACAAATCTATTCGGTGTACCATTGTCAAAGAAAGATGGATTCGCTGCGTCTGTGCGGCGTATATCCGTATTCACTCTCAATAGAGAAGTCAGGTTCAAGACGCCTTCGCTTCTAATCTTGGTACGCCAGAGGAGAATGTAGATGTCACTGGTGAGTCTCGGGGAAATTTTGCCCCTGCTCGATGAGCGAGAAATCTGTTTGCCGGCGATCGATATCGCCGGCGGACAGCCTGACTTCATGCTGGGGGCCTTGCGCGCCTTTGAAGAGACAGCCTGCCCGGCGCTATTCATTGTCTATGCGCCAATGGCCAAATATGTGGGGCTGGAAGCGTGCACCCAACTTGTGCGTCTCTACGCCGATCGTTCGTCCGTGCCTGTGGTGCTGCACCTCGACCATGGAACAAGCGAGGAATTGGTCGAACGGTCGCTCGATCTGGGCTTCACCAGTGTCATGTTTGACGCGTCGTCCGAGCCGTTCGAGGAGTAATGTCCGGCGGACCAAGGCCATGGTCAAACTGGCGCACAGCCGTGGTGTGTTGCTCGAAGGAGAACTGGGCCGGATCGGCGCGGAATTGGGCGGCGAGGGCGGCGGTCTGACCGACCCGTTCGAGGCCGAGCAATTCGTGGCGCAGACGGGCGTCGATCTGCTGGCCCCGGCTGTAGGCAATGCCCACGGCATGTACACCGCGCCACCGGCTTTGCAATTTGACCTGATCGACGAGATCAGACAGCGCACCGGCGTGGCGCTCAGCCTGCACGGCGGCACTGGGATTCCACTGGAAGATGTGCGCCGGGCGGGCAAACTGGGCATGCGCAAGATGAACGTTGCCACGCAAATCCACAAGACCTACGGCGAAGCGTTGGAAGCCACGCCGCTCGGCGATACCGATCGGCAGTACAACTGGGTTGACATGCTGGAGGCTGGCCGAACGGCGATCACGGAGAAGGTGGCCTGGTACATCCGCGAGTGTGGAGCGGAGGGTCTGCTGGCGTGACGGCCACCGGCGGCAAGCGTGTGATCGGCATCGGGTTGGCCTGCCTGGATCAGTTGCTGATCTGGGAGGATATGGCCGCGCCGGTGCAAGACAATAAGATCGTCGACACCGACATGCAGGGCGGCGGGATGGCAGCAACCGCCATGGTTGCCGTCTCTCGTCTAGGCGGCCAGGCCGAGCTGTGGGCCGCGGTCGGCGACGACTGGGTTGGCCAACAGATTGTCCAATCGCTGGAGACGGAAAGGGTCGACGTCGGGCAGGTGGTCCGTACAGTCGGCGGACGAAGCATGCTCATGCTGGTCTGTGTCGACCGCAAGACCGGCGAGCGGCACTTCATGCATTGGAACGCCCCGGACAAACCGACCCGTGCGATTGGCGATCTGGCGCATCTGGCCGACGCCGGCTGTCTGTTGATTGACCATACGCTCCCCGCCTCCGAACTGCGGGCAGCGCAAGAGGCGCAACGGTTGGGCGTGCCGGTCGTGAGCGATACAGAGCGGCTCGACAAGTCGTGCCCGGAGATCTTTCCCTTTGTCGACTACGCAATCGTTTCGGAGCGGGGTGCTCGGGCATTGAACGACGACCTGCGTGAAGCCTGTCGTTCGATTCAGCAGATGGGCGCAGGCTGTGTGGTGGTGACACTGGGCGAGCAAGGCTTGGTCTACCTGGATGGCGCCACCTACGGACGGTTACCGGCATTCGAGGTGGAGGCCGTGGATACGACCGGAGCCGGCGATGTCTTTCACGGAGCCTTTTGTTACGGCTTGGTACAGGGGTTTCCGCTGGAGCGCAATCTCAGATTTGCATCGGCCACGTCGGCGCTCAAGTGTTTGCGAATTGGCGGCCGGGCGGGCATTCCAAGCCGTGGACAGGTCGACGAGTTTCTGCGGGAGAAAGGTATTGACAGGGTGACAGGGTGACAAGGTGAGCGATGACTCGTCACCTTGTCACCCTGTCACCCTGTCATTTCACCAGATCTTACCAGTTGCCAATCACATCAACTGAACCAACTACACTTTGAGTGAGGAATTGTGAAATGAGTGGCGTCGAACAGGAGTTGTATCCGCTGCGGTTTCAGGAGATCCTTCGAAACTACAGTTTTGGAGACCGATGGATTGTCCAGGAGTTCGAGAAGACGGATCTGCCCGAAGATCAGCGGATTGCCGAGACGTGGGAAGTATGCGATCGGCCCGGCGAGTCGAGCAAGATCATCAACGGCTGGATGTTGGGGAAGACTTTGCGGCAGGCCATCGACGAACACGGCGCGGCGCTGATGGGGCGGGCAATCGTGGAACGGTTCGGATCACAGTTTCCGCTGATCATCAAGTTGCTGGATGCTTCCAACGTTCTGCCCGAACACATGCACCCCAGCGATGAGATGGTGGTTGAACGAGGCTTGGACGACAACTCAGGCAAGACCGAAGCGTGGTACATGTTGCGAGCCAGACCCGAGACGACAATTCTCTCCGGCCACAAACCCGGACTCACCCCGCAAGCCTTCCGGCAGGCGCTGATTGAGGACCGCAGCCGGGACTGCATGGCCGAATACAGCGCAGAAGTCGGCGACAGCTTCCTGCTGCCAGCCGGCACCATGCACTACGCAGCCGGCGGTTTGATCTTCTACGAGATCATGCAGAATTCGGACCTCAACGTCGCACTGCGTCAACGTGAGGGGATGGGCGATATCGAGGCCTGGGCCGATGATGCAGTCGGGGCGGTTCATTTTGAGGACGCCTTCGACTGCCGGACACGTCCGGTCTCCATCGAAGTGGGCGCCAATCGACGAACCTGGCTCATCGTGTGCAGCTACTTTGCGGTGGAACGCCTGGATCTGAAGGAGGCGTATACGCTGGAGATGGACGGCGAGCGCTTCCGCGTCCTCACGGTGATCGAGGGAAAGGTGGACGTGATCTCGGATGGCGGTTCCGAGCGCTTGCACGCCGGGTGGAGCTGCCTGTTGCCGGCCAATCTGGGCAACGTGACGATCTCGCCGGAGGACGAGGCGGCGGTCCTGGTCGCCTACGTGCCCGATCTGGTCGAAGACGTCGTCTCACCACTGCGGGACCACGGTGTGGCGGATGCGGCGATTCGAGATCTGGGCGGCAGATCCGAGCTGAATCCGCTCAACGGTTTGACCGGGGGATAGGTAGCCCAATCAGGAGATTTTGTGAACAGCTATGTAACGCTTGTCACCAATCCAGACTATGCGCTGGGCGCGCTGGCGCTGGCACGGTCGTTGAACATGTGCCATTCGCAGTGGCCGCTGACCGTGTTGGCCGTGCGCGATGTGGATGGGCTGGACGCAGCTAGAGGCGCTGGGTTGCGAGGTGCGCTTTGTCGAGCCGTTGCCGGTCTCGGAAGACTTTCGCCAGCGCCATTCTCGCAAGGCCCAACATGCGGCCGCGCCTTTCACCAAAGGCAACAAGCCCCAGTTTCACGATCCCCTCGACAACTTCGCCAAGCTGCGCCTTTGGGAACTGGAGCAGTTCGAGAAGATCATCTTTCTCGATGCCGACACACTGGTTTTGCGCAACATGGATCGCCTCTTCGGCTATCCCGAGTTTGCGGCAGCGCCCAATCTCTACGAGTCGCTGGCCGATTTCGACCGGCTCAACAGCGGCGTCTTTGTGGCCCAGCCCTCGTTGCGCACCTACGAGGCCATGCTCCAGCGGTTGGAAGAGCCTGACGCCTTCTGGCGACGCACGGATCAGACCTTTCTCGAAGCCTACTTTCCCGAATGGCATGGACTGCCCTACATCTACAACACGCTGCAATACGTCTGGTTCAATCTGCCGGAACTGTGGGACTGGGGTCGCATCTATCTGATCCACTACCAGTACGAGAAACCGTGGGAAGAGCACAACCCCAAGCGCGAGTTGCTCGGCCCGGTGATCGACGCCTGGTGGCATGTGTTGGAGCATGGGACATTGCCCGCGGAACTGCCTGCGCCGCCATCGGACTGTACCACGACATTTATGTCGTAGGCCCATCTGCTCGAAAAGCGTTGTCCTACGACATAAATGTCGTGGTACAAAGGAGTAGGAGCCCATAGCATGACGACAGAGAACCGATGGCATGAAGACCGCCGGGCGCTGATCCTGGACTTCGACGGCGTGGTCGTCGACACTGAACGCGTGCACTTCGCCGGTTGGCGGGCTGCATTTCAAGAGCAGCTAAACGTCGACATCGGCAATGACCACATGCAGATCGTCGGCCTGGGGCTGGAGCAGTTGTTCGATCTGTGGACCGATCTGGGCTTTCTCTCGGCAACTGAAGCAACGCCCGACTTCCAGGAACGTCTGCTTCAACGCAAGACTGCTCTCTTCTTCGAACTGGGCGAAACATTGCTCGTGCCCATGCCCGGCATTGTCGACCTGGTGCGCACCGCCCAGTATCGGGGCTGGTACGTGGCCATCGCCTCGCGTGCCCGCCGTCTGCGCCTGTTACGAACCCTCGAAGTGGCGGGCATCTCGTCCACATTCGACCTGCTCATGGGCAGCGAAGACGTGGTCGATCCCATGACCGATCGCAAGACCCACGACCTGCCCGCCCGTGTCTTCGGCATCGACCCGGCCCGCTGCGTCGTCATCGAAGACAGCGCCTCGGGCGTAGCCGACGCCTGCGCTTCGGGCATCGGCCATGTCATCGGGTTGACGACCTCCTTTGACGCCGAGGCGTTGCGCGCCGCCGGCGCACATCAGGTCGTCGATGCGCTGAGTGAAATCGACCTCTTCGGAGATTCAACGCCATGACCCCCGTTCGCACCGTGGCCGTCACCGGCACGACCGGCTATGTGGGGCGCTTCGTCGTCGCCGAGTTGCAACGCCAGGGCGTGGCTGTGCGCGGCCTGGCCCGGCCCGGCTCTGACCGGGGCGGCTTCGCTGCGTCCGATCGAGTGGGTTGTCGGCGACCTGCGCACCGACGACGTCTTTCCGGCGCTGGTCAACGGCGCCGACGCCGTCGTCCATCTGGCCTATGAGCATGTGCCCGGTCGCTATCGTGGCGGCGAGGGCGATGATCTGGCCGGATGGCTGGAGAGCAACCTCAACGGCACGCTGCGGTTGTTGCAGGCGTCTCAGGAGGCCGGCGTGTCGCAGTTCATCTTCCTCTCCAGCCGCGCCGTCTTCTCCCGCACCGACCCTGGCCGCGCGCTTGACGAAACCCACCCTATTTCGCCCAATTCTCACTACGGCGCCTACAAGGCAGCGGTCGAGGCTTTTTTGCAGAGCTACGCCGGACTTCACGGCATGGCGACAACCTCCGTGCGCGCCACCGGCGTCTATGGCCTCACCTATCCTGTTCAACGCACCAAATGGTGGAATCTGGTCACGGAGGTGCTCAGTGGCGGGGAGAATTTCACCAGCGGCGGCGGCACCGAGGTTCACGGCGAAGATGTGGCACGCGTCATCTGGGCGCTGTTGGCCCGGCCGGACGGGGATATCCCGGTCATCCATCTGAGCGACCGCTACGTGACCCACCGGCAGGTGGTTGAACTGGCGCGTCGGTTTTCCGGCATCCCAGGCTCCTTGCCTGAAGCCCCGCCTTCGGCGCCGGCCAATCCGTTGGCCTGTCATCGTTTGGTCGACCTGGGCCTAGCCTTCGGCGGGCTGCCGTTGCTCGAAGCGACGGTTGCTGAGATGGTGCAAATCGCACGCCGACGTTGAATGCCATTCAGCCCTACGATTTCGAGGAGACCGGGATGAAGGCTCTCCTCACCCCGCCATCCGGCCCCCATTTTGTACCCCTGCCGGATGGACGTATAATCGAGTGATGATCGAGAGTACCCGTGACGAGCTGATCGAATCGCTCCGTCGTTCACAACAGTACCTGGCGAAACTGCTCGAACTGACTGCCGACATTCAGGATTGGCAGCGCGAGCCGGCCGAGTGGTCCTTTCGGCTCACGGCCGCTCATCTGGCGACGATTGAGCGGGATTGCTATTTGGATCGCCTGACCCGCGTCGTCTCCGGTGACCGTCCCCGGCTTGAACCGTTCGTGTCGACCTGCTTTGACGAGGGCTACGATCTGCGCCAGTCGTTGCGCCAATGGACAGACCTGCGCAGCAGGCTGCTCGCCTTTGTCGCCATCCCTCTCGGACGCACAGTTGCGGCTCACGGGCGTCCACGACATCCTGGGCGACGTGACGCCAATTGACCTGTTGAAGGATCTGTCCGAGCATGACGCCCGCCAGTTTCGCTATGTGGCCCAGTTGATCGAAGACTATTTGGAAGAGGTGACCGTTGTTTGAGCTAGTGTTTTTGGGCACATCGGCCTCTGCGCCGTCGGTGCAACGTGGCCTGTCATCGGCCATTGTGATGGTCAACGAGCATCGCTTCATGATCGACTGCGGCGAGGGCACGCAGCGCCAGCTTCTGCGCAGCGGCCTCGGCTTCCGCCGTCTCGACAAGATCCTGCTCACCCACGGCCACCTCGACCACATCCTGGGGCTGGGCGGGCTGGCCAGCACGCTGGGCCGCTGGGAGACGCTGGACGAGCTGAACATCTACGGCGGCGGACCCGCGGTGGCCCGTGTGGGCGCGCTGATGGAGGTCGTCTTCGGCCAGGATCGGCTGCCCAGCGTCGGCGTGGCGCTCAACCTGCTGGAGCCGGGCTGATCTTCGAGGACAATCACTTCACGCTCTCGGCCTTCCCGGTGCGCCATCGGGGTGACGGCTGTTTCGGCTTCACCTTCGAGGAGAAGGACACGTCGTCCCGTTCAATCCGCAGAAGGCCGAAGCGTTGGGCGTGCCCAACGGCCCGGTGCGCCGCGATCTGGCCATGGGCCAGCCGGTGACGCTGGAGGATGGCCGCGTGGTCGACCCCGACGAGGTGCTTGGGCGAGCCGCAGAAGGGGGCCAAACTCTGCTTCGTCGGCGACGTCAGCCACACCGGCCCGCTGCACAGCATCGTGGCCGACGCCGATGTGTTGGCCATCGAGTCCACCTACATCGACGCCGAAAAGGATCTGGCCAAGAACCACGGCCATCTCACGGCCACGGCCGCGGCGCGCCTGGCCCAGAAGGCCGGCGTCAAGCAGCTTCTGCTGCACCACGTCAGCCGCCGCTATCATCCCAAGGACGTGCTGGCCGAGGCCCAGGCCATCTTCCCCAACACCATCGTCGTCAACGACTTCGACCACTTCCGCATTACCAAGGACAAGCCGGTTGTGGCGGATAATTTGCGGCATGGGAAGCGCAAGCGGTAAAGTGAGGGGACAACTATGCAATCCACCACAGTATTGACATGTGTAGTAAAATGAAGAAGCTGATTGTCGTGATGCGAAAGCATGAGGAACCGCAACCATGTCACTAACTGAACTGCTTCCTTCAATTCGTCAATTACCCGCATTTGAAAAAATGCGGTTGATTCGGATCTTAGCCGAAGAATTGGATACAACCGAAGACATTTCACCATTACAGCCCAATAAACTCTATTATTTGCCGACGCCCTATGATTCCACTGGTGTTGGTCGCACATTGATGGCTGCTATGTCAGAAACTGTAGAGACGTAGGCGACATGCGCTTTCAATACTCTACTGCCGATCCATCGCAAGATGAATTTGATAGCTTGCCGCGGATTCCCCTGACCATTCGCTACAATGATCAGCATCTGGATGTTATTGGGTTAGTTGATAGCGGTGCAACGGTGAGTGTTCTACCCTATGAAGTTGGATTGCAATTAGTACTACAACGAGACTTTGAAATTTGTTGAGATTTCTGCAACACTCTCCCGTAGGAGGAGATGCAGAAATGAATCAATTACAACCACCCGCACCGATCGAGTTGAAAGCAGAAGAGCTTGCGTCCCAGTTGATGCCGGAGCTAGAATCGTATCATGAGATCTACGCAGGCTATTTTCAGCGCAGAGAGCAACGCGAGCATAGTCTGAACTATATGCAGGGATTGTTCTCCAACGTACCCAACAAATCAACCGAGTGCATGGTACTGCATATGGAAGGCAATAACGTCAATAAAATCCGTGCCGCTCAGCATTTCATCGCCCGAGGTGCTTGGGATGACGGTCCGATATTGAATCAACACTGGCAAGAAGTCGAGAAAGACTTGGGTGATGCGAATGGCGTCATCATCCTGGATGGCAGCGACTTTCCCAAGCAGGGCAAAGAGTCGGTTGGCGTCAAACGACAATGGTGCGGTCAACTGGGCAAGACGGCCAATTGTCAGGCAGGTGTATTTCTGGGCTATGCCAGTCAGAAAGGCTACACCCTGTTACATGGCAGCCTCTATCTGCCGGAAGAATGGCTAACGGACGATGAGTATGCCGAACGCCGTGAAAAATGTGATGTGCCCAAGGATCTGACCTTTCAGACAAAACCGGAGTTGGGCCTGGAGATGATTCGACAAGTGGCACAAGCCGGGACACTCTCCTTTCGTTGGCTAACTTGCGACGAAGCCTTTGGTCGAGACACCAAGTTCCTGGACGCAGTTGCCGAACATCTTCTCTACTTCGCCGAGATCCCTCACGATACTCGGCTCTGGCAAGAACGTCCCAAGACGGCTGTACCCGAGTGGTCTGGACGTGGACGAAAACCGACCAATGAGCAACTGGTCGCCGACGAACCTGCTCCTCGGACAGTGACTGATATTGTCGCTGACCTGCCTGCAGACGTTTGGTCTCGACAGATCGTCAAGGAGGGCAGCAAAGGACCCATAGAAGCTGACTTTGCCCGTCTGCGCGTCGTGGCCGTGCGTGATGGCCTGCCCGGCCCTGACGTCTGGCTTGTTTTACGACGAGACCGCAGCACCGGAGAACTGAAAGCCTATCTGAGCAATGCACATGCCCTGACCTCCTTTTCGACATTCGTCTGGCTCAGCGGCATGCGCTGGCCAGTGGAAACCTGCTTTGAAGATGGCAAACAAGAGCTGGGCCTTGGCGATTATCAGACCCGTACTTGGACTGGCTGGCATCATCACATGACACTCTGCATCCTGGCCCATTTCTTTCTTGTCAGATTGCAACTGAGACTCAAAGAGCAGGCCCCGGCCCTCACACTGCAGCAGGCTATCCTGTTGCTACAGGCCATCCTGCCGATGCCAGAACTCGACGCCGCTCTTGCCCTTGACATTGTCCAATATCGTCAGACTCGAAACTTTGAAGCCTATCGTTCTCATCGAAAGAAACGCACCAGCGCCACCGAAGTCTCGTTGTAGTGCTAGGTCAAGATAAGTAATGTAGTACTCGCCAGTATTGTCATAGGTCTCGGCAATAGCTATCATCACCTCTTGCACCCCATCCGATGTCCTATCTGGCTTTGCATCCTCTATCGAATTGAATGGATTCGCCCCAATTTTGGGCTTCTTGAATAATGGGGAATTCAGAAGTGTACGTAGGAGATTATCGAAGTTATACTCGACTTCCTCATCCTTTGAAAAGTCAATGTAGAGCTTAGGACTGGCGATCAAATAAGTCATAGATTTGAAAGCTGAGTTCTGTGCAACTTGAGATTGAGCGGAAAAGGATGTAGCGTGCTGACAAATCAGCCAGGACGAGAGAGCCAAATGGAGCCGCCAAATGACGCCATACCCAGAATCCAGCGAGAAAGTGATGCGCAAACTCTATGCGACGCTGTCCGAGAAAGATCGAAGACGATATGCGGCAGTAGAAGCAGTGAAGTTGGGTCACGGCGGCATCACATACGTGGCCAGCATTTTGGGTTGTGCGCAGAGCACGATCGCCACAGGCATTGAAGAGTTGGCGGCACTGCCGGAAGGAAGCGGCTATGATCCAAGGATTCGACGTCAAGGCGGAGGACGCAAGCCGTATGGTGAGAATCATCCAGGCATAGATGAAGCATTTCTGGACAGTCACCGCAAAAGGCGCATACAAGCTAGCTGGTATCAGACCAGAGACGTTCAGTTTCGGCCAAGAAGTGGTCAGGGTCTTGTCGAAACCGCTGCATGTTGCGGAGGCGTTCACGAAGGGCGTCAAGCTTGGCATGTTCATCCAAGAAGCGTTGACGGTCGACGTCCTGAAACCAAGCGAGAAGCTCATCAGGATCATCGTGGTCATCATCAAAGGTGAGATAGGGTCCATAGCGCATAAGATAATCCTTGAGTGAACGGCGGCCGGTGATACGGCGATACTGTTCTTTGATGTCGCCGATATCAGCCTCTAGGTCATTTAAGTTTTGCACAATCAGAGCCGAAAGTGGCTCAGAAGTGACAAAAATGAACGTCACGAACTAGCGGCAACGGCAGTTGAATAGGGCCGATGCCGACTTGCAGGGAGAATCCTGCAAAGAGACTCTGCTCAGTGAACGTTAACAACCAAACATCTCCGACATGCTTGACCCAGGCCGACGTGTGGGCACAAACCTGGACCATCTGTTTGACCGAACCAGTGTTGAACGGCGGCTCATGGACCTGCTGCTCTGTCAGCCAGAGACCGGCAAAGCGGACGAAGTTGGCTGCGAAGCAGGCAAAGTGTTCCTGAAGCAAGAGCGCTTGAGGCGAACGGACCTTGAGGTGGTGCATCTGGAAGACATTTTTGCCTTCCTTGATGCCCGCCTCGATGGTCTGGCGGGCGTTGTAGCGATGAAACCAGCCATCCAGATCGGCGCTGACATCTTCCTCGCCGTAATGGACAAGGACGGCATATCGTACATTCTTGCCAGTCTGATAGCGAGCCAAAGCGAGATCGACCGGGTAGGTGAAGTAGCCGCCAGCCGTGGTATTGGCCCACGCAGTGAGCGCTGCATTGCCGCCCACTTGCTGCCAGACAGTCTCTGGAGAGAGAGCATCAATCAAGCCATCTCGTACACCAGTGCTGCGAGCCTTGGTATCCAAATCGTAGCCCATCTCGATAAGCCAAGCGATGTTCTCCTGGCTGGCAAAACCGCCGTCGATTCGAAAGAGGGCTCGGATGGGATGCGGGTTGCTCTCGTTCTCGTCCAGCAACCGCTGATGATGCAAGCGCAGCCGGTTGACTTCCGCTTTGGCCTCCACCAATTTCTGTTCACAGCGGGACAGTCGTCGTTCAGCCATAGCGGCTTCCTTCTGCACACGGGGCAAACGCTTTTCGTACGTCGCCTCCTTGCGCCTGGCTCGAGATAGTTTGCAGTGAGCAGTCGGTTTTCGCCCGCTGCCCTCGTACTCTGCTTCGAGGCTCTGTCTCTCACGTGACCAATGCGCCAGATCTATCTTGGTGTCATGCGCTTTGTCCTGTGCGGCCCGTTCTTTCTCGTAGCTTGCCTCGTATGGCTCTTGAGCGGCGGTCAATGTTGCTTCAGCCTCAGCTAATCGAGCAGCGACCAGTTCCGTCCGGCGTCGAGGTTGATATCCTGTGCTTTCTTCGGCCGCCAACATCAGGGCTTGCACCTGTGTGACACTGACCGTGTCTCCTGGGTGCAGTTGATTGGCCAGCCAGAGCCGCCCATAGGTTGGGCTATGCAAGCTGACCAAAGCCGCTTGATAGCCGAGGCTGACCGTATCACCCATGTAGCCGAAGGCGGTGTCTGGATAGGTGGTACTCGTGTTCGAGACCGGACGACCGGTCAGGTCTGCATCATAGACCAACCGCCCAGCGCTTGCCAGTGCCCGTTCACATTCTTGGTCGATGAAGGGCTGGCTGACCGCTGTCACGGCATTGATGATGGCGTTTGCCTCATCATCGTTCAGACTCTGTAGCGTTCGGCTCACCCCGCTGTAGTCGGCCCAGTCTGGTTGACCCCACGCTTCGGCGACTGCCTGATCTTGATCCAATGGGTGGGCCGAACAGCTCAGGTCCTGCAGATGTGGCAGCCCGGCCAAAATGGCCAGCAGGAACTCGATGATCTTGGTTTGTGGGCTGTGCTCCCGCTTCTTCTGTCTCAGGTCGATTTGTTCAAGCATTTTGACCAGACCGATCTGCTGGGCGAATGCGCCCCACAGAACCAGCATTGCATGTTGCGTCAGCAGTGGCTGTTGTTCATTTGGAGATGTTTCTTGTTCGCTCATGACCCTTACCTTTCTCGTGTAGGGTTATGAGACAAACACATCTGAGCAGATTGTTAAAGTTCATCGTTCAGTTTTGGCGATTTTTTGCCAATTCGGGCGTCAATTGCACAAAAGTTACGTTAGTGCGAGGCAGGGCTGGGATTTCAAAGGTCCAAAAGAGTCCTGGGGCCCACTGTTCAACGCGGCGACGGAGATGGCGAAAAAGGGAAAGGTCGTCACGCAATTCATCCGCCAATTCAGTGCCTAAGGCGTCGAGCACGTCCAGGTAGTCAGAGAGGGCCTGGGCCACCTCTGCACCGGTTTGGGTAGGCCAGTCATGAGTTTTGGTCAAGGGGACATCCAGCAAGTCGGCCAAACCGAGAAACCATTCCTGCTGACGCGTGATTCGTTCATAGGCAGGCCGATGATCCTGATAGGTTGCGACCATCAACTGCAACTGCTGGAGGACCGAATGATGTTGCTGCTCTTGAGAACGGGCCAGGGAGTCGGTCAGTTGAGCCAAGGCATCATAGATGGTTGCCCCAGCC
The DNA here is from genome assembly GCA_963698255.1 of uncultured Chloroflexia bacterium. Lineage (GTDB taxonomy): Bacteria > Chloroflexota > Anaerolineae > Caldilineales > Caldilineaceae > JAWKOK01. The sequence continues at coordinate 238,676 of CAVOQD010000008.1, forward strand.
AGTCGAAAGGGAGCCTGTCCTTTGGTTAACAAGACGCCGCGCAAGGCATCCAGGTAGCGACGAAGTGCCTGTTCTTGGCTCGATGAGAGGTCGTCCACTGTTTCCGGATGGGTACGCAGAAATCGTTCCACCATCGTCAGCGCACGCAAGGGCTTCTTCAGTTCGATGGCCAGTTGCTGGTCTTGGGCATAAACCGGTCTTTGAGCCGCTTTCAAAAAGTGAATATGACATAAACCGTGAGGCAGGTCAGGATACTCTTCGGCCACAGCAGCCACCGTGGCCAACTCATCATCACTGATGACTGCTTGCACTGGCAGACCTAGATTTTTCACCACTTTCAATTCTTGTGCGATGGCATCTTGATCACCGCTCGGGAGTAACGCAGAATGCAAGCGGCAACCGCTCAGGCTATCTCGGAAGATGTAGAGTCCCGGTTGCCCCTTTTCTGGTTTGGCACCGTCTATAGCCAGTACAACACCGCCGTTGGCTTCGATCTCAGGTCGATATTTCTCAATCCGGGCGCCCTGACTACATGCACTAAGCACCAGATAGGTGTCAAAGAGATATTCGACTTCACGCTCGCTGATCACTATCGGTTTCTTGCTCAACAACTGATGAATCTCAGGAATCGTACGCTTCTCGCGCAGCCGCTGTTGTCCGATGTAGACGATCACATCCAATCCATAGCTGTAGTAGGGCAGCGCCAGTCCATCTGCATACCCCGAACGATAGACTCGCTTTGGGTGACAACAGATATCCCGGTCCCGACAGCGATAGGCTTGATTGTACACAATTGCTGTCTCTTCCAGACCGATAACCGTCTTATGCCAAGCTGTGTGGCTTCGTCTCAACGGGGCTCCGCACTCAATGCACTGCTCGAATTCAGGCCGATAGTAGTAGGTTGGTAGGTTGGCAAATGCCTTTTTCGTTTTCATCTGTCCAGTCTACCACTTGGACTCATTCTCTTGTATGTCCCTTTTGCGGTGACTGTTCACAGATGATATTCTGACAGATTTCGTGCTATCCGGCCTCATCTGTGGTCATCCTACCCCCATCTGTGTCCATCTGTGGCGAAATCGGTTCGTTGAAAATCATCGCGTATCTCGGACATCAGACGTCCAATGGTGGGGCTTGCGCGTGATGCCGGCCATCGCCACGGTCTCCCCTGCATAATTGCCGTGGCATTCGAGGCGCTCGAAGAGGATCTCATCCAGGTTGCGCAGGTAGGTGCGAATGTGCTCGAACCCGTCTTCCAAGCAGCCCGCCGGCAGCCCGTCGTTGAGATTGATCAGCCATTTGCCCTTGAGTGCCTTCCTGCGATTGTTGATGGTTCGGTTGACCCGCTCACGCGGCATCATGGCTAGATCGACCACGGAGAAGAAACAATATCTGGAGCGGGCGGTATCACGCACAAGCACGCCGCAGCGGGGTGCGTAGTTGATGCACTTGCGCACCGTCAGATCGTCCAAAATGAACAGATCGGCTTCGGGGATCTTGGTCAGCCAATGGGAAGCGCTATAGGGTTTGCGTTTCTCCTTGACCTCGAGGCGAAAGACGGTCTCGCCCTTGCCGGAGATCGTGAAGTCGAGATCCTTGAAGGACTCCGTGTTGTCGCTGAAGCTGGCGCCCTGCCGTGTGAGATAGTCTCTGACTTCCTGCTGGAGAGAGGGCATGGTTCCTCGATGGGGTACAATCGGTGTGGGCAATTATCGATATTGGAAATTGTAGCGCCGGAGACAAACCGTGTCAATCATCCCCGCCCCTCGCCCACCGCCTCGCGTTGCCCCAATACTTCATGCCGGATGTACAATGATTCAAATCCAATCAAACCACGCCATTGGGAAGGAAAGCGATGAAGTACCAGGAAGTCACAGACTATTTCAGCCAACACGAAGACGAGATGTTGAAGACCATCGAACTGCTTGTCACCACCGAAACGCCCAGCGATGACAAGCCGCGGCTGGACGCTTTCGCAGAGCGGCTGGCCGGTCGAACTGGGTGCGGCCGGGGCCGAAGTCGAGATCCTGCCGGTCGAGACCCAGGGCAACCATGTGCGCGCCCGCTTCGGCCAGGGCGACTATGGCGACGACGTCAAACCGGCGCTGATCCTTTGCCACTACGATACCGTCTGGCCGGTCGGCTCTTTGGCGACCCACCCCTATCGGATCGAGGAAGACGGCAAAGGCTACGGGCCGGGCATCTTCGACATGCAGTCGAGCCTCATGTTGTCAGAGTTCGCCCTGTGGGCCATCCGCGATCTGGCGTTGGCGTTGCCCCGCCCCGTCACCATTCTCATGACATCGGACGAGGAAGTGGGCAGTCCCACCTCGCGGGCGTTGATCGAGGAAGAGGGGCTACGCTCCGAGTACGCATTGGTCATGGAATCGCCCCTGCCCGGCGGCGTGCTCAAAACGGCGCGCAAGGGCGGCGGCAGCTTCAGTCTGGAGATCACCGGCCGCGCTGCCCACGCCGGCGTCGAGCCCGAGCGGGGTATCAGCGCCGTCCACGAAATGGCCCATCAGGTCCTCAAGATCCAAGCATTGACCGACTGGGAGAAGGGCACAACCGTCAACGTCAATGTGGTCCAAGGCGGCACAAAATCCAACGTGATTCCGGCCAAGGCCGTCGCCAGCGTTGACATGCGCGCCTGGACTCAGGATGAGGTCGACCGGGTCATGGCGGCCATGTACGGTCTGGAACCGATCCTGCCCGGCGCAGTCATCGAGGTCTCCGGCGGCGCCAATCGTCCGCCGCTGGAACACGCTGTCACCGGGGCGCTCTATGAACGCGTGGCGGCATTGGGGCGTGAGATGGGGATGACGCTTGAGGAGGGCAGCACCGGCGGCGGCAGCGATGCCAGCTTCACCGGCGCGCTGGGCGTGCCCACGCTGGACGGGCTGGGCATTCCCGGCCACGGCGCCCATGCTGACCACGAGCATATCGAGGTCGATCAGATCGTCGGGCGCGCCGCGTTGTTGGTGGCGATGTTGATGGAACTGTAGTTGGCGGGAGAACGGGTCTATATTGATCCACGAAGAGCACGAAAAAGCACGAAGGGCCACGAAGTGAAGAAATGGTTTTTCACCTTCGTGTTCCTTCGTGCTTTTTCGTGCTCTTCGTGGATCAATCCCTCCGAACCTCTCCCCCATAGACATCCGGTCGCCGATGCTTGAGGTTGGGCAAGCCGGCGCGGATCTTGTCCTGGGCGGCGTAGTCGATGTCGGCGATCACCACGCACTCGCGTTCCGGCGTGCGGGCCAGCACCGTGCCCCAGGGATCCACGATCATGGTATTGCCGTAGCAGGTCTTGTTGCCGGCATGGACGCCGATCTGCCGCGGGCGAGACCATGTAGACCTGGTTCTCGATGGCCCGCGCCCGGATCAGCGCTTCCCAGTGATCCTTGCCCGTATAGAGTGTGAAGGCCGACGGCTGGAAGATGACGCGCGAGCCGGCCAGCGTCAAGGCTCGATAGACTTCGGGAAAGCGGATGTCGTAACAGATGGTCAGGCCGAACTGGCCATGCTCGCTCTCGAAGGCCACCATTTCCGTGCCGGCCTCGTAGCGTGACGATTCGTTGTCCGACACTGTGCCCGTGATGTCGATGTCGAAGAGATGGATCTTGCGATAGGTGGCGATCAATTCGCCTGCCGGGTCGTAGACCAGCGTGATGTTCCAGGCCTTGTCGCTGTCCGGCGTCTGCACCGGAATGCTGCCGCCGTGAAGGGTGATGCCATGTTGCTGCGCCTTGCGCCGCAAAAACCGGCTGGTGGGTCCATCCATCGACTCACGTCCGTTGCGGATCTCATCGGTTGTGCCGTAGATATTGAACATCTCCGGCAGCGCCACCACGTCCGCTCCCTGGGCAGCCGCTTCGTCGATCAGACGCTCGGCCGTGGCCAGATTGGCTTCCTTGTTCCCCTGCGAATTCATCTGAACCGCACCAATACGAAATGTCATTACGAACTCCTCTTCAATCCTCATCGCCTTCAATCACACGCAACAACGCCTGCACCAGCGCTCGATGTTCTGCCTGATGCATGCGTCTTTCCAGCGTCTCCAGCGCGTCGCTGGGATAGATGGGCACGGTGACGCGCTCCAGCACCGGTCCGGCGTCGACCTGCTCGTCGGGCACCAGATGCACCATGAGTCCGGTCTCCTTGATCTCGCCCTTCTGATAGGCCTCGTAGGCGCGTTCGATGGCATGTGTGCCGGGGAACTTGCCGGGCAGGGCCGGGTGCAGATTGATGACCCGGTAGGAAAAACGGTCCAGGAAATCCGCACTGAGGATGAGCATCCACCCGGCCAGCACGACCCAATCCGGCCTGTATTCTCTAACAATCTGAGCGAGATCGGCGTCATACTCGTGCCGGCTGCGACCGGCCTCTGTATAGGGCTTGAGCGCATGCACGTGTGTCGGGATGCCCGCCTTCTCGGCCCGTTGCAGACCATAGGCGTCTTGGCGACTGGAGACCACGACCACGATCTCCGCCGGCAATACGCGATAGCGGATGGCATCGATCAGGGCCTGCAAATTCGAACCATTGCCCGATATGAGCACGGCGATCTTGGCTGTCATGCAAAATTCCTTCCTAGCAGTCTGTCAGAGTGGGCATGAAATACGACCGCGAATGCGGCGGATTAGGCGGAATTTGCCTGATTTTTCAGATATTATCGGCATTTATCAGCCAAATCCGCCAAATCCGCGGTCTATCGGACTTCTCTCTGACAACATGCTGGACATATGATTTCGCCTTACAGGGTGAGCTTAACTTGCGGGTCCTGATCATCTCGCTGCCCAATCTGACCGATGATGACGGCCTCCGGCACAGCGGACGCCAACTTCTCGCCATCTTCTACTGCTACAATGCCGACCATGCCAATGCCCATGTTGAAGACCCGATACGCCTCCCGTTGATCCACATCGCCCCATTCGAGCAAGGTCTGGAAGATCCGCGGCGTGGGCCAACTGGCGGCATCGATTTCGGCGGTCAGATGCGCCGGCAGGACGCGTGGAATGTTGTCCACGAAGCCGCCGCCGGTGATATGGGCCAGCCCTTTGATGTTGACGCCGGCCTCGATCATCCGCTCGACCTCTGCGACATAGCAGCGATGGGGCGCCAGCAGCGCATCGGCCAGCGTCTGCCCGTCGGTCAGTGTCTGGTCCAGGCTGCGGCCGGCAATGACGCTGCGGATCAGCGAGTAGCCGTTGGTATGCGGCCCGGAACTGGGCAGTTCGAAGATCAGGTCGCCGGCGCGGCATCTTATCCTGCTGCGGCCAGAGCGCATTGCGTTCCACCAGGCCGACCACTGTGCCGGCCAGATCGAACGAACCCTCGGTGTAGACGCCCGGCATCTCAGCCGTCTCGCCGCCGAGTAGGGCGCAGCCTGCGGCCAGGCAGGCTTCGGCCACCCCGGTCACCACCGCGGCCACGGCCTCGGGCACCAGCTTGCTGGTGGCGATGTAGTCGAGGAAAAAGAGCGGGCGCGCATTCTGGACCAGTATGTCATTGACGCAGTGGTTGACGATATCGTGGCCAATGCCTTGCCAACGGCCCAGCTCGGCCGCCAGCTTGGCCTTGGTGCCCACGCCGTCGGTCGAGGCCACCAGGACCGGCTGAGGCGGCAGGTTTTCCAGCGCGAAGAGGCCGCCGAAACTGCCCACGTCGGCCAGCACGCTTGGGGTGTGGGTGGCGCGCACGGCGTTCTTCATCATGTCGACGGCGCTCTGTGCGGCGTCGATATCGACGCCGGCCTGCTTGTAGGAATTTGGTGCGGACATGGGATTCTCATTGGCTAAGATCATGGATAGACGGTGCTCAATCAGGGCGTTTCCCATTGTAGATCATTATCACAGAGCTACCAATCCTCGAAGACCAGAACAATTTCTTGAGCGTGAACGTTTTTAAGACAACAGACGAGTCACCTGCGTTGATCTGCGGTTATTTTTGTTCTTGAGTTGTGGGTTTGATCGCCGATCCGGTCGCGGATAGACACTCTGAAAATCCTCGAACAGCGCAAAGGAGCGAAAGCCATGTCTTATTTGGAGCTGATCCGTGAGATCGGAACAGACGCGGAGAAGTTGGAAACCTCCTATCGGACTGTGGTAGCAGAGGGTGACGAGCAAGCCTTTGTCGCCGCCATCGACGGCGCCTACACCGACGATCCGGAGAACCTGCTCTACGCCGCCTGGCACTACCGGCTGGCCTATGCCCTGGCCGACCGGCTGGACGAGTGGCGCATCGATTGGGCGTGGGCCGTTCCGCTGGCGATTGTCAACGGTCTGCTGCTCTGGTGGTTGTCGGACGATGCTCAGTTTAGCGTGCAGATCATGGGGGTCGGCAACGAGCAGAGTTACAATTCGATTCCCCACGTGCTGTTGCTCTGGGCGCCTTTCAGCGCTGGCCGCGGTCCTGACCTACTTGGCTGTGGCAGGCCGGCGTCGATGGGCGATTCTGGCCGGTGTTGTCGGCGTCCTGGCGCTGCTCTCGGCCTACGTGCTCCTCTTCTTTTCGCAGACTGGCCCGACTATCTTTCAGGAACAGTACCTGATGTTGATGGCCCTTCACCTGCCCTTGGCTGCATGGGCGGCAGTCGGAGCCTATCTGCTCTTCGGCCTGTCCGACGCCCAGAATCGTTTTGCCTTCCTCGCCAAGTCGTTGGAGGTCGGCGTGCTGGCCGGTCTCTTTGTCATCGCCGGCGCTGTCTTCATCTCGGTTTCCGTGGCGCTTTTCGATGCATTGGGCGTGCAGATATCGAACTTGGCCATGCGGCTGCTGGTTGCCGGCGGCGGCGGCCTGATTCCGGTCCTGGCAACGGCCATCACCTACAATCCCGGTGTTGACCACCCTATCGGCCAATCCTTTGGCTCCGGTCTGAGCCGGCTGATTGCGCTGCTGATGCACGTGATGCTGCCGCTGACACTGATCCTGCTGGTGGTCTATCTCGCCTTCATCTCCATGAATTTTCGGGCGCCCTTCGAGAATCGCGTGGTACTGATCGCCTACAACGCCATGCTCTTCGGCGTGATGGCGCTTCTGCTGGGCGCGACGCCGGTGCGAAATCAAGACGCAGCCGGCACTGCCGGCGTTTGGCTGCGACGTGGCATTATCGCGCTGGCCTTTGTGGCGCTGCTTGTCAGCCTCTGCGCACTCTCGGCCATCCTCTACCGCGCCTGGCAGGATCGCCTGACGCCCAACCGCCTGACCTTCATCGGCTGGAATGTCGTCAATCTCGCCATTCTGCTGTTGATTCTGTGGAAGCAGTTCACGAAGCGGGGGAAGCACTGGCTGACCGCCGTGCACAGCGCGTTTGCCGCAGGCGCGCTGCTCTACACCGGCTGGACATTGGTTGTGATCCTGGCGATCCCATGGCTCTTCGGCATCAGCCAGGGCAATGTGGCCGATCTGCCTTCGTCTGTGCAGTATCGTCTACGAGCGCAGCGATCCCATCTGAAAAATGTCCCACCAGTCCGCACATCTATCTGCTGGACGACGGCGAAAAGCGCTGGGTTCAGGACATCCCCCAACCTTCGAGGCCGAAGGCTTCGTCTGGGGCGACGTGGCCCTGATCCAGTGTGACGACCTCCCGCCGGATCTCCACGGTCCGCCCATCCCGCCCGACGCCGGCGAGCCGCCTCAGCCGTAAGCTATCTGGCGCTATCCACAAAAGCCGCCAGATCATCCTTGATCTGGGCCAGTGACGGCTGGTGGACGTACATCATATGGCCGGCTTCGTAGTAGGCCATGGTGATGTTGGCAAACTCGGCTCAATGCCCAGGTGGTTGAAGGTGTATCGGTGGCAAAGTAGGGGGTTGCCAGGTCGTAGTAGCCGTTGGCCACAAAGATTTTGAGGAAGGGATTCTTGGTCATCGCTTGCAAGGTCTCGGCCACGTTGAGGTACTGGTTCTGGTGCTTGCTGTAGTCCCAATTCTGGGAGACGGTGAGATGATCTCGTAGGGCAGGTCGCTCTCGAAGCGCAGTTCCCTGCGCACGTAATCGTTGAGGGTGGCGGTGTAGGCCCCGGCGATGGCCGAGTGGCCGGATCGTCGTCTGGGTACGTTTCGCGGCTGCGTCGCGGTCCATGCCCTGGAAGCGGCTGTCGAGCCGGCCCACGGTGCGACCTGGTCGCGCAGCAACTCCTTGGTGAAGCGGAGGATGTCGATGCGCAGATCGGATCGCTCGACAAGGTATCGGCGACAGACCGGTGAATCGGGCGAGCTTTCGGACGATGAGCCGGCAGCTCGGTCTTCGGCCGACGCCGATCCCCTCAGCCAACGCCAAGATCGTATTCGTCCAGCGCGAACTCCTTCAGCCGCGCGCACCGCTGCATCCCGGTCGCCCTGCAGGTCGTCGTCCAGCCGGTGGTGGTACCAGGCGGTGGCGGCGTAGGTGGGCAGGAACAGCATGTGCGGCAGATCGTTGCCGGTGGTGAAGCGGGCGGTCTGAAAGTTCAGGATCGAGAGATCAACATCAGCCCGTTGAGGTACATGCCGTATGCGGTCCTGGAGGTAGCCGGACAGCCCCGGCTGCGCGCGTGTCGTGCCATAGGCTCTCACCGATATGAATTTGGGCGAGGACCAGCGCTTGTAGCGCGTGGTGATACAGGCGGATGAACTCACCGACGACTGGATGTCCGCTCGTAGCCGTGGAACTGCTCGGCCTCTTCGCCCGGCAGCCGGACGGCTTAGCCGGTGCTGACCGGGTCGATGAAGACCAGATCGGTAGCGGTCCAGGAGCGTGAACTCGTTGTCGACCAGGCGGTAGGGCGGCGGGACGGGTTCCCTACGTCGTCCGACTCGACGCGTACGCGGCCCCGCAACCCCAGATGCAGCCAGACCGAGGACGATCCCGGCCCGCCGTTGAACGAAAAGGTGAGCGGGCGCTCGTCGGGTCGGGCCGCATGTCGTGGCGCAGGTAGGCGACGTAAAAGATCGACGCCTTGGGCTCGCCCCCTTCATCCTTGAGGACGATGGTGCCGACCATCGCCGTGTAGGGATCTCCACGCCGTCGATGGTGAGGGTCTGGTCGGTTTCGCTGCTCTCTTCGACCAGCTCTTCACGCGAAATTTTTTGGCTGCCGTGGCTTTCTCTTCTTCGCTTTGCATGCGCATTTCTTGCTTTGGACAGTCAGAAAAAGTTTCGTTCCCGTTCCCTTCCGTGTACACGTTAGCGCACTGGTTCAATAACGACAAATGACTATATCTGAACACCGATAGCCGCAGTTGATTTTGTGATTCACCAGGATCTCAAGGGGGTGAAACGCCGGGAATGCCAAGTTCCAGCTTAGCCAATGCTCTCAGCCGAGCCGGAACGCAGCGTTCCCAGCAGGATCTTGCCGATCCGTTGCCAACTCCTTAGCGCCCTAAAAGCCGAAAGAAACGGCGGATGGCCGCAGATAAATGCAGATTAGGTGAAGGTCATCTGCGTTTATCTGGGTACATCCGTGGCCAGGAGTTTTTATCCTTCCTGCCCTGCGGCTATCCAGCAGGCCACCTGCACGACGCGGGCCAGGGCGTGGGGCGGCGGCTTTGGCCGAGTCGGGGATGTCGCTGTCGGCCACGGAATTGGCGCTCACACCGTAGGGATTGCCGCCATTGGCAAAGACGGCGTCATCGGTGTAGCCAGGCGGCACGATGATGCATCCCCAGTGATAGAAAGTGGTTTGCAGTGCCAGTAGGGCAACTTCCTGACCGCCATGCTCGTTCTGCGCGCTGGTGAAGGCAGCCGCGACCTTGTTGGCCAGTTTGCCTTGGAACCAGTCTGCCGGTCGTGTCGATGAACTGCTTCATCTGTGCGGCCATGTTGCCGAAGCGGGTCGGCGTACCTAGAATGACTGCATCGGCCCACTCCAGATCACTCAGCGAGACGACCGGCACATCGGCCATGGCTGTCACGTTGGCGCGCCAGAGCGGATCGGAGTCGATGGCTGCGTCAGGGGCCAGTTCTTGAACCTGGCGCAGTTTTACCCGGCCCCCGGCCAGCTTCGCCGCCTTCGGCGACGGCTTTGGCGACTTTGAAGTTCGTCCCGGTCGAGCTGTAGAAGATAACAGCAAGTTTGACGTTTGACATTTGATGCTCCTTGGAAATTTGGTTTTGTGATCGATGGATAAGGGTCGTTCCAGCATTGCATGGTGAAACAGCAGCGGTAGGTCGTCTTGCTGCCACGCCAACAAACAGGATGGAAATTACGAAGGCGATACCGGCCATCACAGCGAAGGGAGTGGCCAACTGATAGGCCCCACACCAATGGTATAGATAAAAACAGCCAAATTGCGAGCTATTCGGACAAAAAACGCCAATTTGATTCACATCTACATACTGGGTCAGTCCGGCAGCGTCGCACCTGGACGTGCTCACTTCGCATACAATTGTCAGGCGCAGTCGCCCAGGCCTAGCTTGCGGCAGAGCCGACTCAATTCCACCAGTTCGTCCGGCGATAGATAACTCATCTCCTCTGTGATGCCGCGGCATGCCGGCAGGATCTCTTGAATTATGGTCCGGCCTTGGTCGGTTAGGTGAAAAATACGGCGTCGATCTTCCAGACTGCGTTTTCTCCGCGGACCAACTTTTGTGCTTCCAGCTTGTTGACCACTGCGACTACGTTGCTTTTGCCGATTAGTAGTTCCCGCCGATTCGTTCTGATAGACCGGACCCAGACGGCAGATCATCTCCATGGCACCGAACTGGGTGGTGCCGATCTCGGCGGTCGTCTCGTGTCTGTCGATACGCTCCAGATGACATTGGTTGCGCGCAGCAGTTTGATAAAGGCGTCAAGCGCCCGGATCTCTTCAACCTTGCCGTCATAATGTGTTGGCACAAGATTTGTCCTGAGTTGAACAGTTCAATTGTGAATGAATTGTATCGCTGGCAGATATATGTGTCAAATCTCGGATTGTCATTTTCGCCAGAGTTCACTCCAATCTCTTCTGCTACACGTGTTTCGCACGGTCTGATTGACATCACTCGTAATTTGTAATATATTTCAGATGTATTAGTTCTGATATGATCGTATTCTGTGAACGATTCTTCTGCGTCAGAGGTTGATTGATAATTCAACTATGATAACGTCAAACCCGATCCCCAGAGAGAGCCTATCGGATCAGGCCTACGAGATCCTCGAAGAGATGATCGTGACCCTGCAACTGCCGCCGGGTCAGATCCTGACCGAGACCACGTTGAGTGAACTCATTGGCATTGGCCGCACGCCTATGCGCGGCACTGAAACGGCTGGAACGGGCGGCTGATCGTCTCGATCCCACGCCTGCTGGGGATCATGGCCACGGAACTCAACATCGCTAATCAGATATTGATCCTGGAGACACGGCGCGAACTGGACAGGCTGATTGCCATGCGCCTCCGCTGGTCGGGTCAGCGGCGGAGCGCGAGCGCTTTGCCGTGCATGCTGAATCGATTGTCGAG
>CAVOQD010000009.1:0-33457 GCA_963698255.1 uncultured Chloroflexia bacterium
AGGCCGTTCCAAGAAAATGAATCCCTGATTGACGGCCTGAAAGCCGCTGTGGAAGTGTTGCCATAAGGGGAGACAATTGCTTGCAGCGGCCTTAGACCTGTAGGCTAACTACAGACCGTCAAGGAGAAGTGAAAACCATAGAGTTGTTCCTTAATAGCTGAGCGAAAGGTTCCAGAGAGCTGCTGAGACTGCAATGACGTCATCTTGGAAGTTTTCCTTGTGATTACGAAAGGCATGGACAAGAATGTTGTAACGCTTGATGCCGCCAATCGCGTTCTCGACAAAGATACGTGCCTGACTCAGTATTCTGTTGGCCGCCTTTTGCTCATCGGTCAGTTGTGGGTCTGGATTCTTCTTGCTCTTGCGCGGTTTCTTGTGAGGGATATCAATGTCGTCTCCCTCATAATCGGACTGAATGCCGAGGTAGCCTAGGTCGACAAGCACGTTGAGTCTCGGAAAACCAATCCAGATCCGGGGGCAATTCTTCCTTCAGCATCTTGTAATCGTTGTTGCGCCCAGTGAAGGTGCGTCCCACGAAGAGAATGACTTTGTCAATCGTGGAAATCACGGTGTTCTTCACCGTATGCCGTTTTTTTTACCGCTGTAGTGCTCTCGTTGTGTCGCATCATCTTTGGAACGACGCATTTGACGTTCGGTCGCATCAATGAGGATCTGGTCAATCCCGCCCAGGGCTGCCTTCAGTTCATCGGGCGTCTTGAACTCTCGTTTGGGCATCATGCCCATTTCGACCAGCGTCGCATGGAGTATGGGCGACAATTTGTGCAAATTCTCATGCGCCTTCGAGCGTGACAGGTCAAAATGTGTGCCCAAGACATCAAACGTCGGGTAGGTCTTGTAATAGTAGAGCACGAAGAGGAGCTTGTCCTCCATCCTCGGCAGCTTTCCTTTCTGACCGCCGCCTGGCTTTCTTTTTCGTGTACCGGCCAACTTCGTACGCATGTATGCGCGCTGGCGTTCAGCCTCGTATACTTGCGTGAATGTCACCAACAGCTTATCAAATTGGACTTGAGACAACCCGGTCAGCGCTCTCAACTGGCGCTCATCACGTATCTTTAGCGTCATCGGTAGGCTCCTTTCACCGGATAGCCTACCTCATAATTTATTGAGAAACAACTCTAATGTCCAAAAATGAAGGTACCATCGATCGCGTTGTCCGCGTCATCATCGGGCTGGCAATGCTCTACATCGGGTTCTTCGTCATGACCGGAACCTGGGGGATCGTTGTCGGCGTTCTGGGGTTCATTCCGCTGATTACAGGCGCGATCGGCTTCTGCCCACTCTACAGCCCGTTCAAGATCAGCACGAATAAGTCAGCCTAAGACGAAGACGCTTAGACGATCATGTTTTCTGAGATCGAGCGGTTTCGGCATTCGGCGGAGATTGAGAGATTGCAGTCGCAACTGTATCTCTCGGAATCAGCCGAATCCCGCCAACCAGAAAGTACGATTCTCGCACCAATGTCAGGTTAGTTGACGCAAAGACCAAGTGTAAGGAGCAAGGGCGATGACTGTAGAGACTGTCGAAAGTGTCGATTTTGAACAAAAGGTACTGGGATCCGATCGTCCGGTCGTGGTCGACGTGTGGGCCCCGTGGTGCGGACCGTGCCGGGCAGTGGCGCCGCAATTTGAAGAAGCGTCCAAACTATATGGCGAACAGGCCAGCTTTCTCAAACTGAACGCCGACGACAATCAAGAGATTCTGCAGCCAGTACAAGGTAATGGGCATTCCGACCATGCTCTATTTCAGCCACGGCAAACTGGTCGACCGCAAGACCGGCGTTCAGTCGGCCCAGGCAATCAGCAACCGGGTCGCCCCACTGCTCAATATGGATGCAGAGACGGCCAACGCCAAGGAGATCCGTGGCTGGTTTCGCTGGCCCTTCCGCCGAAAATAGACGATCAGAAGTCCACAAACGTAAAAGCGGCTATGCACAGGTGCATAGCCGCTTTTACGTTTGTGGACAGTTTTTCCTGGCTAGTTCATTGTGAAGGGCAGGAAAATCTTGTTGTTCTCAGACAACCCCCGGATGCGGGTAGCGACTTCGATTCCGTCGTCGCCGGTGTAGCTGTCGACTGTCGACCAGGACATCGACCGCCAGTTCGATCTCCGTATCGTCCAGATCGGTGGCTGCGACGATGCGGATTTGCTGACCATCAACAGTCCATATTTCATCGACAGCGACCCCGGCGGCGGCAAGCCCACCCTCGCCCATGTGTCGGATGCGACCTCGATGGTGATGACCGCCAACGCCCGGCGGTACACGCGTCTCCATCGTGACGATGTAGTTGACCGCCTCTCCGCTCGAATCGTCGGTGACGTACTCGACTTCCACATAGGCGCCGACGGCCAGCAGGCCGTGATGTTCGGAAAAATGAGTTGCCTCAGTCGTTTGCAACGACACATTGCCCACTTTCCAAGCGCCGTCAAAGCCGGTCTCCGGCATCTCCTCGACAAAGCTGACCAGCCTTGAGCGGGCCGCTTGATCGACCTCGGCCACGCGACCGGTAGTCCGTATCACACGGGCGATGCGCACTCCGTCGGCGTCGATCCGATATTTCACACGGACTTCAACGCCGACGCCGAACTCATGCCGTCGCTGCACGAATCGGGTTTCGGGCATGGCGAGATAGGGAACGCCGCCAATCGTCCAATGGCCAATCGGACCGGCTGAGCTGAGATCAGGCCACGCTTCGATCAGTCCGTACGCGTGACCCTTTGCGTCCCTCATCACCGTGATGATGGTCGTCGTCCGCCGTGGTTCCCGACGGCGAACTTGGACTCGATCTCCAGCGCGTGGTGGGTCGCCTTCCTCATCTGTGTAGAACTTGACCTCGACCATCACGTCCTGGGCAAACGGTACACGCTCCTGGTCAAACTCAGTCGATGCATCCGCAGTGATGGTGATGCCACCCACATTCCATTCGCCTTCAAGCTCGGGCGGAAAGCTGATGATCAGACCGAACAGACGCGCCTCGAATCGCGCGACTCACCTTCTTCAGGCCGCCCCCGCCTTGTCCGTCATCCTCGCCACATCGATATTGGCGTTCGGTCTCGATTTCCACAGCGATCCGCCCGGTCTCGGATGCTCGATATTTCACCTTCAGACAAGCGCCCGGCTCGAATGGTCCGTGATCGGCATCAAGTTCAGTCTGCTGGGTGACCTCATACATCTCGCCTTCGATCGTCCAGACGCCCAATCGCCCATCTTCCGGCAGGGAATCCAGCACGCCATAGACGCGCGCAGCGTCGTCCTGACCGGGCTGTCCGTCGCCTTGATCGGCCCACACCGTTGTAGACGCGCCGAACAGTCCGATCAGTACGCCCACGGCGATTGCAAGCGCTGGGATGAACAGGCCGCGACGCCGGCAGCCCTGTTGTCGGTTTAGATCCATAGTTCTCTCCTCTGAAAAGCTCACGGTGCCGGACCTGAGTTGGTCCCGGCAAGAATGTCTCTCGCCTGCTCATTCTCATGATTCTTGGTCGCTGACCTGTTTTGGCGTAAGATTGTGCAATCAAGAAGAGAGCAAACGCGAAGCAACAGACAACGGACGGGCGGACACCGTCGGGTCCGTGCAGAGACAGTCTACCCGTTTTGGCCCATAAGTCTTGTCGGATTCCCAGTGCTTTCCATCTGATTGTCGCACGCCCGACTGCCATTGCCTGAACGACAGACGTTGGATGGGGAAGCCGAACAGCATCCGGTGAGCAATCGTACGGATAGCAGCGAACAAGGAAGTTATGTCAACCAATATTGCGATTGAGACCCAAGATCTGAAGAAAAGAGTTTGTCACCGACGACGGCGAGACGGTCGAGGCCGTACGCGGTATCAATCTCTCGATCAAGAGCGGCCAGATCTACGCGTTGCTTGGCCCCAATGGAGCCGGCAAGACCACCACGATTTCCATGCTAACCACCCTGCTGATCCCCAGCGCAGGATCGGCATCGGTGGCCGGCTACAATGTAGTCAGCGGCTCGGCCGATGTCAGACGTCGAATCGGCGTCACCTTTCAGGAGATCGTGCTGGATGAAGAGTTGACGGGGCGCCAGGTGCTTGATTTTCACGGCAAGCTCTATGGAATCGGCAAGAGCGAGCGTGCGGAACGAATTGTGGAGTTGGCGAACCTGGTCGAGTTAAGCGACGTGCTCGACCGCAAGGTGCTGGGCTATTCCGGCGGTATGAAACGTCGCTTGGAACTGGCTCGCGGCCTGATGACCTGGCCCCAGATTCTCTTTCTGGACGAGCCGACGCAGGGACTGGATCCCCACAACCGCGCCGGCATCTGGCGTTACATCCGACGCCTGCGCGATGAGATGGGGATCACGCTGCTGCTGACGACCCACTACATGGACGAAGCGGAAGCGCTCGCCGATCGAGTCGGCATCATCGATCACGGCCAACTGATTGTCGAAGGGACGCCGGCAGCCCTGATCCGGCAGATGGGCGCGGACGTGGTGTCGATCCTGGGCCACGGCCAGGCGCAAGCCTTTGTCGATGCCGTCGACGATCTCGACTACGTAACGAACACGACATTGCATGAGCAGAGTGACGCTATTGGCCCAGATGTTGAAGCTGAATCGACCGGACAGGCCGAGGAGAATAGTCAGGAGAGCGGCCATGCCGATGCAGAGGCGCTCGTCAACCGACACGGTCCACTACGTGATCCAAGTGGGTGTCGACGCCGGAGATCGCCGGCTGGTCGAACTCGTGCAGATCGCCGGGGCCAAAGGATTCCAGGTACAGGAGATCAGCGTCTCCAAGCCGAGCCTGGGCGACGTCTTTTTATCCTACACGGGACGTGAGTTGCGTGACGGATAGGGGCTGCTGCGTGCTGCGTAATCACTCAAGACAGTGAATTGTCAATTGTCAATTGACAATTCACCATTTTTCTTCTCTATTCATCCACCTTGCCGAAGACGGCCACCACGTTCTGCCCGCCGAATCCGAAGGCATTGACTGTAGCGTAGCGTGCGTCGGTCTTCTGCGCCACGTTGCCGACAATGGGAATGTCCAGTTCCGGATCGGGTGTGTAGTTGACCGTGGGCGGCACAAGGCCCTCACGCAGGGAATAGATGGCTGCGACGGCAGATTGGGCGCCTGCCGCCCCCATGGCATGGCCGACCATGCTCTTGATGCTCGTGATCTGTACGTCGTTCACATGCTCGCCAAAGGCACGCCTGAGCGCCATGGCCTCGCCGATATCGTTGAGCACCGTGCCGGTGCCGTGGGCGAAGATCACGCCGAAATCCTCCGGCTGCAAACCCGAGTAGGCTATCGCATTCTCCAGCGCACGCGCGGCCCCGTCGCCTGCCGGGATCGGGCGCAGTGATGTGGAAGGCGTCGGCGGTCAACGCGCCGCCAAGCACTTCGGCGTAGATCCGAGCGCCACGTTTGCGGGCATGCTCTTCGGTCTCCATGATCAGGGCGCCGGAGCCTTCGCCGCTGACAAAGCCGTCCCGATCCACAGAGAACGGTCGCGAGGCGTGCTCGGGATCGTCGTTGCGCTTGGAGAGCGGCCCCATGCGAGCAAAGGCGGCCATAACCAATTGGGAGAGCGCTGATTCGGTCCCGCCGGCGATCATGACGTCGGCTTCGCCACGCTTGAGAAAGTGATAGGCCTCGATGATCGAGTAGTGCCCGCTGGCACAGGCCGCTGAACTGGTCATCACCGGCCCACGGGCGCCTGTCTCCATCGAGACCAAACAGCTTGCGGCGTTGGCCATAACGCTGGGTACCACGAACGGACCCACGCTTCGCCATCCTTTTTCGACGACTTCGATAGCGGCAGCTTCCATGGCGGTGATACCACCGCCACCGGTCGCCATCATGATACCCACACGATTCCAATTGCGCTCGTCGACCACCAAGTCGGCATCGACCAGCGCCTGTTTGGCCGCTGCAATACCGAACTGGGTCGAACGCGTGGTTCGACGCGAGGTCTTGCGTTCCATGTAATCCAGCGGATCGAAATCCTTGACCTCGCACCCGATATTGATGGGGATGTCCATCACGTCAAACTGAGTGATCCGCGCTGCGCCGGATTTACCGATCAACAGGTTTTCCCAGAAGGTAACCGGATCATTCCCAATCGGCGTTAGAGCGCCCATTCCCGTGACAAAAACTCGCGTCATACCAAGCTCACTTTCACATCTATAATTAAAGATGTCAGTCGAATAGAAGTTCGTTAATAATAGATTTCTGCGACCCGCACAAACGATTGCGCATTCATTCCGAAAACCACCTACGAAACTCGGCCACGACGCCAAGTCATCGGACTCGGTGACAGTCGGGACCGAAAAGGAACCATGATTATAGGAGAGACGCAACAAGACCGTCAAAAAGCAGTGTCCGCGAGCCACCTATTTTGCCGGTGCTTGCCTACAGCGATGCACCGATAGACCGAGCATTGGGACGCACTCGGGTGAAAATTGGGATTCACTTCGGGAAATCGGACTCATCCATAAGGCGAGAGAAATAGTGGTTCTTTGGGATCTCTGGGAGGTTGGCCACCTTCCAGGAGATCGGTGAAGCCCGGCTTCACGAATCGTCCTGGAAGGTTTCGCCGTAGACACCCTGAAATCCTGAAGAGCCAAAATGATGTTATCGCACGATGAACCACGATTCAGAACGGGAATGCTTTGTGTTTCTTTGTGCGCCTACGAATCACTTTAGTTGGATCGCCAACCAGGTTCCTGGCTACACTCACCAAATATTCGCCCCAAATAGTCACCGCTGACAGAATCCAGGTTGACAAGCCGTGGCCGGCATGATAGTTTGCCCAGGCCAAGCGAACACTTGTGTTCATCTAGGGCCGAACCCCGCAATTGTTGCGGCGGCTCAGATGTTCTCTGCGGATCGGATCCAGTCTATGACGTCCCCAATGTTGACACAACTACATCTCAACCCCGAAATCGTGCAGACACTCTCGCCCGAACTGCGCGATCAGCTACTGCACTACGTGAAGGATTGGGGCGAACCGCGGACCAGCTAGAACTGGTCTCGATTCTGCGCGAGAGCCACGGACCGTTGCTCTTTCTGCTCGACTACGAAGCCGAAGCATTTCTCAGGTCCGGCGATTTTGCCAAGGCGCTCGAAGTGATCGAGCGCCGGCAGCGACGTAGCACGACGGTCTCCAGCCAGGCGCTGGAAGCAATTGCGTTGCTGGCCGCCGGCTATGAACCGCATGCGCGGGCAGTCGCCGATGACATCAGCAATGCCCATCCGCGCAACCTGATAGCCCTTCAGGCAGCCGCCCAGGTCTACACGGCTCTGGGCCGCTATGACCATGCGCGTACGCTCATGGAGGCCTATCTTGACCGCCGGCCCAACCACCTTGCCGCCATGCTGACGATGATCGCCATTGCCCAAGCGGGCGACGATCAGGAGACCGCCGAACGCTATCTGCAACGACTGGGTAACGGCATCCCTGCCGGCATCAGCGATGCTGAGTTACGTGAGCTTGGCAGTTTGATCCCGGAGAGCGAGGCCGAAAGCGCGGCCGCAGTACAACTTGAGTTGGAGCGAAGGCAGCAGTTCCGACGGCAGGAGTTGGGCCGGGCACTGGTCCCGTTTACCGACCACGGAGCCGACGAAACCTTCGATGCCGAAGCGATCTACCGCCATCTGAGCGGACCCGAGTCGATCGAGGTCAGCCGCCAAGAGAAGCGCCAGATTCAACTGGAAGCCGTACGCCATTTTGGATTCATGAATCTGCGCAGCGGCCAGGTCGAGGCCATTGCCAGCGTACTGCGCGGCGAGTCGATCTTGACCGTCATGCCCACCGGCGCAGGCAAGTCACTCTGCTATCAACTGCCGGCCCTGACGTTGCCCCGCGCAACGCTGGTGATCAGCCCGCTGATCGCGCTGATGAAGGATCAGGTCGACAGCCTGCCCGCTGCCGCTCGCCAGAAGGCCACGTTCATCAACAGCTCGCTCACCGACGAGGAACTCGAAGAGCGCATGAGCGGAATCGCCTCGGGCGAGTACAAGCTGATCTACGCCGCGCCCGAGCGCCTGCGCCAGCGCTCATTCCTCTCGGCCCTGCGCCATGCCGGCCTGGATCTGTTCGTCGTCGACGAAGCCCACTGTGTGAGTCTCTGGGGCCACGATTTCCGTCCTGACTACCTCTTTGTTCAGGAAGCGCGACACGAATTGGGCAACCCGCCCTCATTGGCAATGACGGCGACCGCGCCGCCCCGGGTCCGCGATGAAATCGTCGACTATCTCAGCAACGACGCCCTGGCCGATGACGATGAGGCCGATCGTCCAGCCAGTCGACGTCCGATCAGACAGCAACGCCGTCGCCCCGTTGATGGCCATCGAGCGCCCCAAAGTGATGACGCTGGATATCTTCCGGCCCAATCTGCACCTGTCGGCCGTGCGTTTCCACAATGAAGATGAGAAGCTTGCTGCGTTGCTCAAATTCGTCGCCGAGACCGAAGGCAGCGGCATCGTTTATGTCAACAGTCGGCGCAAGTGTGAGTCGCTGGCAGCCCTGATCCGCGCAGAGGGAATTAGCGCAGAGGCCTATCATGCCGGGCTGGGCGATCGAGGAGCCGTCCAAGATCGCTTTATGTCCGACCGACCCGCGTCGTCGTGGCCACGATTGCCTTTGGCATGGGCATCGACAAGTCCGACATTCGCTTCATTGTGCACTTCCACCCGCCCCGCAGTCTGGCCGCCTACTATCAGGAAGTCGGGACGCGCCGGACGCGACGGCGTGCCGAGCCAAGGCGTCCTCTTCTACAGCAACAACGACTGGGCCAACCTGCGCCGATGGGCCAAGTCCGACGAGATGAACGTCGACTTCCTGCTCAAGGTCTACATTGCCGTCGCCAACCAGTTGAATGTCAAGCTCGAGCAGGATGACCACGGCGACGTTGAGGAATCGACCGGCTGGACGCAGAGCAGCACGAGCCGGCACCTTGAAGACGATCACCGAACCGGCCTCACCGAACCGGCCATTGGCCCGGTCGACGCACGACGTTTGAGGCAAGTGCTGAACTGTGACGAGACCACCGCTCGTGTGGCGGTCAGCCTGCTGGAGCGAGCGGACCTGCTCAGCCGCAGTTTCGATATCCCGAGCGAAGTCGAGATCCGACTGCCGCGTACGCTGCCGGCCGCGGCGCTCAAGGATGACGGACTTCACCAACCTGCAGCGTGGTCTGGCGTTGGCTGCCGGGCGTTCCGGCGCCTATCGGATCGAAGACATCGCCGCCTACATGGACTGGTGGCTGACCGATGCCGAAGCGCAGTTGCTTGAATGGGAGGCCGCCGGCTTCCTAACGCTCAAGGGATCACGGCGCAGCATGCTCATCGAGCTGGCCCCACTGCCCGAAGACGCTCGCGAGCGACTGGAGCGACTGCTGGCTCAGTCGAGCGCGCTGGGCAACAGTCGCATCGACAACGTCATCGGCTACGCCACATCCGACACCTGTCGCCACGGCTATATCAGCGCCCACTTCGGCAGCCCGCCGCGCCTGAAGTGCGACGTCTGTGACAACTGCACCGGCATCCGGCCGGAGGTGCCGGAAGTCGAGATCTCGCCCATCCGCTGCCCGACGATTCCGACATCGAGCCGATGATCCTCGACTGCCTGGTCAGTCTGCCCAAACCGGTCGGACGCAGCGGGCTGGCCCGTGTGCTGGCGGGCAATCTGCGCGCGCCGGTCAAGCCGGATCAGGCACGACACCATGGACGCCTCAAGGGCATGGGCGAAGCGACCATCATGAACTACATCGACGATCTCCTGGAAGACAATCGCCTGCGCCAGTATGAGCGCAGCGGCTATCCCGGTGCTGGCAGCCACGGTTCGCGGGCCGTGCCGAAGGCCGAGATCTGGCTGGAAGATCACCCGGAGCTCGCCGAATTTGGGCCCGGTCCAGCGGAGAGCGCGGAGGAAGCGGCCCGAAGCGCGCGACCGGCGACAAATACACGGACCTCCAGAGAAAACTGTGGGCATGGCGCAAACGTTCGGCCGAGGAACAGGGCCAGCCGCCCTATGTGATCATGAGCAACGAGCTGATGCTGCGCATCGCCGAAACACGTCCTCAGACTCTTGAGGAGCTGGCAGCGCTGCCCGGCATGGGCACTCAGCGTCTTCAGCACTACGGTCCGGTCATTCTCGACCTCATCCAGCTCAATCCGCTCCACGAAGGGCGACGAAGCACTGCTGAATACCCAGCGAGACGAGCTCGCCTCGGCAGAGACGCGGGTACAGGCCCGTGTGAAGGAACAGAGCGCCACCGTCTCGCCCAGGATCGAACGCAAGATCTACACCAAAATGCAGGAGTTCCGCCAGAAGGCAGCGGTGAGCGAACGCGTCCCGACCTATCAGGTCGCCAGCAACACCGTGCTCAAAGCCATCGCACACACAGCGCCCGACAGTCTCGATGAGCTGAACGCCATTCTCGGATTCCGCAGTTGCGGCCTGAGCGACCAGGCCGAACAGATACTGACCTTTATTGCGGCGGCGAAGCAGGTGGAGGGGAAGTAGTAACGTACGCAATTACGTACTACGTATAGTCCCGTGTCACACCCCTGTCATCTCATTGTCCACCTGACTGTCAGGTTTTTGTCATTGCAGACCGGCATCCGACGGGCTATAATGGTACGTGTATTCACCTGGATGTCCACCTAAAGGTCGCTCCGATAGGATCATTGCGGCAAACTGCGTATATGCGGTCTACTCCTCCGGAGGATCGACTTCAACTGATTTTGAATACGCCCATGATGGAGCGTGATTCTGACAGTCATTTCGCCAACCCCAGTACGTCAGTATCTGTGAAACCGATACTTACTGAGGAGGAAACAATGGCATCCTGATGGAAAAAGTCTCAACCCTGATCTCCGCCAACCTGCACTACATGGTCGATCAGGCGCTCAAGAGCAACAGCCTGGCCGTCATCGACCAGTACATCCGGCAGGTCGAAGACAATCTGGAGGATCTGGAAGATGCGGCCGCGACCGTCGGCGGCGAAGTCACGCTCCATCGAGCGCAAGCTGACCGAGTTCGAGCAGAAGGCCGACGAGCTGGATCGCGCCATCAACGCCTTCCTGATGGAAGGCAACGAGACCGCGGCGGCCGCCGCCCAGAGCCGGCTCAACAGCACCCAGCGCCTGGTCGAGACCTATCGCGAACAGGTCGAACGCCAGCGCGTCGAGTTCCGCAATCTGCTGGACGCCAAGGTCAAGCTGGAAGCCCGTCTGGCCACCATGAAGCAGGAGCGCGAGGAACTGCAGGCGCTGCTCGAACTGGCCAAGAGCAAGGAGACGACCGTCAAGGCCATGAAGAGCCTGGACGATCTGATGGGTTCCGGCGACAGCGACATCAGCGGCATCGCCGAGAGCATCTACGCCCGCCTGGACAAGGCCAGCACCGCCTCAGCGAGATGCGCGCCGCCAGCCTCGACCAGCAGATGGACGAGGTGCTGGAGCGCAGCGCGCTGGATGCCCAGTTGGCCGAACGCAAGAGGAAGTCTGGGGATTGAGTGGGAATAGGTGAATAGGGACTGGCGATTCGGGAGATTGTGGAGGCGTTCGCTCGACGTAGCGTACTCTCCCAATCCCTGATCTCCAAGTCCCTCGCTCCAGCCAACTCGATCGTCCGATTCTACCAACTTCACTCGGTCCACCATGAACCGAACACGTCTGATCTTCATCGGCATACTGTTGCTTGCGGCGATCATTGTCGGCGCATCGCTGTCTGATCGGCACGCGCACATCGACCCCGGAATCGGCGGCCTTCACCGTCGACCGGCCCGACGCCGTGACCATCCGCGTGCTGACGGCGCTGCCGGTGGAACCGTGGGTACGCAGCGCGGCCGAGCAATTCAACGAGCGAAGATCAGCTCGGTGGACGGCGTGCCGGTCGAGGTCGAGATCGTGGCCGCCGACGGGCTGACCGCGCTGGGCCGCTGGGATCGCAACGAGTATGGCGCGCTGCCGGCGGACACGTCGCCGGACGAGCTGAGCGCCGAGGAGCAGGCTGCGCTTGAAGACTTTCCCACGGCCTGGATTCCCGACAGCCGCTACCTGGTCGAACTGGCCAATGCCTCCTACAAGGAGCGGCTGGGCCGCGATGTCTTCCTGACCGACGGCGAATATCGCGCCCGCCCCATCGCCATCAGCCTCTTCGCCTGGGGACTGTACAACAGCCGTGGCCAAGTGCTGGAGGAACAGTTCGACGAGATCAACTGGTCGACCATCCACGACGCGGCCATCGCCAAGGGCGGCTGGCCCGAACTGGGCGGCGATCCGGCCTGGGGCTTCTTCAAGCTGGTGGTGCCCAATCCGAGCAAGAACGTGGGCGGACTGGCCGCCATGGTCGCCATGGCCGGCGAGTACTATGGCCGCACCGACATCGGCGTCGAAGACGTGGCCAATCCCGATTTCCAGGCATGGCTGCGTGAGCTGATGGGCGCAGTGACCGACTTTCAGCAGCAGCAGCGCCTACACCGCCGAGGACTTCGCGCTCTTCGGCTACAGCGTCGGCGACGGCGGCCAATTGCTGGAGAGCGATCTGCTCCAGAACATGCAGGGCATCGTCACCCGCTGGGAAGATCCGCTGCAGATCTACTATCCCAAGTACCTGACCTGGTTCGATTTTCCGTTCACGGTCTGGGTCGGGCCGGAGACCAGCGCGCTCCAGAAGAATGCCGCTCTGGAATTTCAGCGCTATCTGCTCAGCCCGGAACAGCAGGAAGCCGCGCTGGCCTACGGGCTGCGCCCGGCCAACGCCGACATCCCGGTCGACGCCAACGAAGAGAGCCTCTTCGTCAAGTGGCAGGAACAGGGCGTGCAGGAGGTGGTGCCGAGAACCAGCGCCATGCGCAGCCCGGACCGCGATGTGCTGCTGACGCTGCTGCGCTGGTTCGAGTTGAACGGGCCGAGTGATTTGGGTATGCCAAGAATGAGTTGACAGGGCATACGAAGGGACAGGGCATTCCTCGACGACCGACTGTTGGGCAATGCTGTTCCAAGCTCTGCGCTCACAGGCGCTGCCCCAGATCGTGGCTAGGAATGCCCTGTCCGCCGTCCGCCGTGTCCGAGTACAGTGCCAAGCACGGACAAGGCATTCCCAGTGACAGTCAAGCGATCCGGCCATTGCTCAGGATTTTGGAATCATGCGGTTAGAGATTGATTCGACAGGGAATGCCATGTCCCTACCCACTTCAACTCGTTCTGTTTACGAAGCAGGCGCACAGCGCCTACACATCCGAATGCTATTGCTCTTGCTGAGCGAGTCCATCTTCAATCTAGATAACCAACGGCGCTGAGACGCCTGCGATGAGCAAACGAAAAGATGGCAAGCAAGAAAAAGAATAACGGCACACGCAACGCCCTGATCGCGCTGAGCATGATCCTGCTCTCCATGGTCTTCTGCGTCTCGGTCACCCTGAGCGGCGGCATCTGGCTGGTCAACCGCAGCATCGATCAGCCACTGAGCGAGCGGACAATCGAGCAGCGCCCAACATGGTCGCCCGACAGCGCCGAGTTGACCGTGGCCGTCTCGCCGGTGATGGCGCCGGTGCTCGCCCAACTCGCCGACGAGTTCAACCGCCAAGCCGGGCAGACGTCCGATGGGCAGACCATGACCGTGGCGGTCGTGCCCTACGAGCCGGAGAAGATGGTCTCTGCCGCGCTGGGCGAACCCGAATTCCAGGCATTATCGCCGGACAGCACGCTCTGGCTGGACCAGCTTGAGCAGGCATGGGCGGCGCAGAGCCAGGCCGGCGCTGACCAGGACTCAGAAGATGGATCGTCAGCGACAGCGAACGCCGACACCGTCATCCCCATGGGCCAGAGCCGGGTCAGCGAACAGGTCCGCTACGCGGTCAGCCCCATCGTGATTGCGGCCTGGGCCGACGTTGCCGAGGCGCTGGGTTGGCCGCAGGAGCCGGTCGGCTGGCAGGAGATCCAGCGGCTGGCGGCCGAGAATCCGGACTTCAAGTGGAGCCATCCGAGCACCAACAACGCCGCCGGCTTGCTGGCCACGCTGGCCGAGTTCTACGCCGGCAGCGGCCTGACCCGCGGACTGACCACCGAGGCCGCCACGGCGCCGGAGACGCTCGACTATGTGAAGGCTGTCGAGTCGAGCATCCGCTTCTATGGCGAGGGCGAAGAGGTCATCGTCGAGCGGCTGGCCAACGAAGGACGAGACTTTCTGGACGCCTTTGTGGCCCAGGAACGCACGGTCATCGACTGGAACCGGCGTTATCCGGACAACCAGTTGGTCGCCATCTACCCGGCCGAGGGCACGCTCTGGACCGATCATCCGCTGGCGCTGCTCGAACTGGGCGAGGCGGATGGACGGAACGACGACAACGCGGTCACCGCCAATCAGCGGCAGACCTTCCAGGCCTTCGCCGATTTCCTGACCGACCCGGCCACCCAGCAGAAACTGTTGACCGCCGGCTACCGGCCCGCCGATCTGAGCATACCGCTCGACGGGCCGACCAGCCCGTTTGCCGGGTCGACCACCGTCGACTGGCGCGAGCCGCAGACCACCTTGCAGATGCCCTCGCCGGCGGTCATCGATGTGGTGCGCAATGTCTGGTACTACGCCAAGAAACCGACCAATGTCTATCTGGTGGTCGACACATCGGGCAGCATGGGCGGCAGCGAACTGCGCAGCACCCAGGAAGCGCTCACCGCCTTTGTCGAGCAGATCCAGGGCGACAAGGACGCGGTCGGGCTGGTCGAATTTGGCTCGGGGGTCAAGAATTTCCGGCCGCTGCGCACGCTGGACGAGCAGGCCCGCGGCGATCTGCAAACGCTCATCGACAACATGGAGGCCAGCGGCAGCACGGCCATGCTCGACGCGGCCTACAGCGCGGCCCTCGATCTGCAATCGCAGGCCGACGCCGGGGCCATCAACGCCCTGGTCATCATGACCGACGGGCGCGAGAACGCCAGCCAGCGCAGTCTGGTCGACCTGCAGCGGCTGCTGCGAGAACCCGGATGCGCCGCCGCTGGTCATCTTCACCATCGCCTTTGGCGACCGGGCCGACGAGGAGATGATGCGTGCCATCGCCGAGATCGGCGGCGGCCAGTTCCGCTACGCCGACGAGACGGATGTTGAGGAGTTGTACAAGGTGATTTCGACCTATTTTTAGATGGGGAGTGGGGATTGGTGATTGGGGAGACGTCTTCAGCATTCCGGGATTGGGCCAGAGCGCATTGGTCAGGCGAAATAGCATGGGTGTGTTCGAAATGAGTTGAGATGTGTAGGGACATGGCATTCCGTGTCAAGCTTGGCTCTGACCAGACAATTCCAAATTGCCATGCATCGTCCGCCTTGCTCAAATGGCCCTAGGAATGCCTTGTCCCTACATGTGCCCCGTCAACGAATTTTGTTTGCGAAGCAGGCGCTGTGCGCCAACGCACCCAAATAGCATGGGTCCAATCCCGGAATGCTGGAGCACGCCAAAACGATGCCCGTCACTGGAAGCATGACCTACGAATTCACTGGCCTATTTGCGCCATTGTGCACCTGAAAATCGGATCGGGATTTGAAGACAGAGAACCGGAGCGCACCGCCGATCCTACGCAACAAGCGCCACGACGAGCCGTCGCATTTCGTGGCCGACAATCTGCTGCGCGAGGCACGTCGTCAGAAGAGCATACCGAGCGGGCAAATCCCATCGGTCAACATCCTCGATCCGGACGGCGACATCCTGCGTTATCTGGTGGCGACGGGCAGGGCGGAACTGAACCCGTACTGGGCCTGCTACCACACCGAACTGTACCAGTTTGAGCACGAGGGCTTCACCTACGGCATCGTCGGGTGTGCCGTGGGCGCTTCGTTCGCGGTGTTGATTGCGGAGCAGATGTTCGCCTCAGGCTGCGAGCTGCTGATCAGCGTGACGTCGTCCGGGCAGATCGTGGCGGCCCAGGATCCGCCCTATTTCGTGCTCATCGAGCGGGCGCTGCGCGATGAAGGCACGAGCTATCACTATCTGCCGCCGTCTGATTACGCCGATCTTTCGAGCGAATTGGCCGGGAAACTGGAGAACGCTCTGGACGATCTGCCCGAGCCCATCGTGCGAGGGACCACCTGGACCACGGACGCACCGTTCCGGGAGACGCAATCGGCCATCGAGTATGCCCGGTCGTAGGGCATTCTGGCCGTGGAGATGGAAGCATCGGCGCTCTACGCCTTTGCCCAGGCCCGCGCAAAGGCGGTGATCTGCTTCGCCCATGTCACCAATCAGATGGGCGCGGTCGAAGGGGATTTCGAGAAAGGCGAGGCCAACGGAAGCCATGACTGCGCTTACGCTGATCGCAGCAACGGCAAACGCCTTGTTCAACGACATAGACAGCTAGCACCAAACCATGAGCACAATTCGGTCCGATCTACAACAGAAAGCACAGGGTTCCATCGTCCAGTACGCCATCTTCCGCTGGGAGAGTGCGCTGGTGCTGGCGACTGGCGTTTGTGCTCTTTTTCTCGCCGTTGCGGCGTCCCTTCTTCTGGTGGCCGCCCTATGGCTGGCTCATCCTCGGTGCGGTGGCCTTCGGCGTCATCGTCTATTCGAGCATTTCCGATGCCGACGGCAACGCAGCCATCCTGCTGCGTCTCTATCAGGAGCAGTTCAACCCGCGCGAGATCAAGGACAAGGCGCTGCGCAGCGATGTCGAGAATGCGCTGGAGTATCAGCGTCGCATCGAGGTGCAGATCCGCGAGCAGCGCCACGGCATGATCCGCGACCGACTGGAGGAGACGGCCAACCAGATCACCGATTGGGTCTCCAACATCTACCGGCTGGCCCTGCGTGTCGACCGCTATCGCCAGGACGATCTGCTGGCGCGTGAGCGAGACCTGGTGCCCAGGGAGATCGACCAACTCAACGCACAGCGCCAGAGCGAGCACAACCCGGCGACCCAGGCTCAGTTGGATCAGGTGCTGGCAAGCAAGCGCAAGCAGTGGCGCAGCCTGACCGATCTGGACGCGCGCATGACCCAGGCCGCGCTACAACTGGAGCAGAGCCTGACCGCGCTGGCCACCATCTACAGCCAGATCCAGCTCATCGACGCCCAGGATGTCAGCAGCGGCCGCGCCGAACGGCTCCAGGCCGACATCAGCGAGCAGGTGGCGCAGTTGAACGATCTGGTGAGCAGTATCAATGATGTTTATGATTACAATTCGGAAGGGGATTGGGGTAGGGATAGGATTGCTATCGACTCCATTCAACTACCCGACACCTACTGACTCGAACACGATCTCTTCTAATTTCACTATTTCTGCTCTTGCTCTTTGCGGCCTGCGGCGGTGCAAGCAGCCAGCCGACCAAGGGCGAGATCTGATTGTCTACGTGGCCGTGCCGTTGAGCGGCTTTCAGGCCAACGGCGGGCAGACGGTCCTGGGCGGCGTGCGCTTGGCCGCGGCCGAGATCAACGGCAGCGGCGGGCTGCTGGGGCATGAGGTCGTGGTGCGCCCGCTAGACGACGAGTCGGACAGCGATGTGGCGCTGGCGCAGGTCGATGTCGTTCAGCAGGCCATGGACGCGGGCGACGATGTGCTGGGCATCATCGGCCATCTCAACAGCGGCCAGACCCTGGCGGCCATGGAACGCTACGCGGACATGGACCTGGTGGTCATCACGCCGACGGCGTCGGAGCAGAGCCTGACCGAACGTGGCTACACGAATTTCTTCCGCGTCAACGCCAACGACAGCGTCCAGGCGGCAGTGGATGCGGCCTTCCTGGTCGATACGCTGAAGGCGACCAACGTGGCCGTGATCCACAACGACACCGAGTATGGGCAGGGGCTGGCGGCATCAATCAGTGACGAGTTGAAAGCGCTCGGCGCTGCCGTTCCCCTCACGCTTGAGGTTGCCGAGGGTCAGAGCCGTTTCACGGCAGAGATCGAGGAGATCCGCGCGGTTGCGCCCGATGCGATTTTCTACGCCGGCTACGAGATCGAAGCGCCCTACCTGCGCGCCGAGCTGATCGAGGCCGGGTTGGATCTGCCCTTGCTGGCATCCGACGGGGCCTTCCTGGCCGCCACCATTGACGAATCCAACGGCACGGCCGAGGGCATGTACGTCAGCGCCTTTGCGCCCAGCCCGCGTGCCATCGCTGACAGCCGCTGGTTTGAGGCCTACCAGGCCGTCGAATATCGCAACCCGGATACCTACTCGGTCAACGGCTATGTGGCCATGCAGGTGCTGGCCGGCGGCGCGACCGCGGCCAATTCGGTGGAGGCACGAGCCGTTGCCGATTCGCTGCGCGGCAGTTCCGTCGATACGTTGCTGGACACGCTCACGTTCGAGGAAACCGGCGATCTGGTTGATCCGCAGATCTGGATCTATCAGGTTCAGGACGGAGAATTCGTACAGGTGGAGTAGGGGCAGATCTGAGACATATCCACGAGGTAGGGGGGCGCTCAAGGTTTACTCGCATCAGCAGGCAATTGGGTTCAACGATTCCACGGGTTCAGAAGCATCACGCCGGTCGGTTCAAAGTCGGCGACGTTGCGGGTCATGAGATGTAGCCCATGGCGCAGAGATGTAGCAGCGATCAGACCATCGACAGCCGGCACTGTAATGCCTCGCTTGCGGGCATTGGCCGTGATTTCACCCCATATCGTGCAGACCTCCAGATCAACGGGAAGAATCCGTTCACCGTAATTCTCCGCAATGCCTTGCACCCACCTCTGCAACGACTCGCGCTTCTTGCCTGGATCGAGTTGGGCAATTCCCTTTGTGATTTCGCCAATCGTCAAGACACTCACGAACAGACAGTCGTCCGGTATCGCGGTCACAGCCTCGCGAACAGAGTCATTCGCCGCACTTCGACGAAGCTCTGACAGAACACATGTGTCGAGCAAGACCCTCATAGGACTACATCCCGTGCCGATGATCGATCTCGAGAAAGGTCGAGATCGTCAAAGTCTTCCCCTTGCATAAGGTATTCCTTGAACGAGGGCTGTTCCCCTAGCAGGCGTTGGTATTCCTGTGCAGAGATCACGACGACCTCATCATCTCTGCGACGAATATGTTGCGGCCCGACCAGAAGTGCGTTGTTCACAAGCTCACTAAACCGGTTTTTTGCGTCTGCTAGTCGCCATTCCATATATATTTGCCCTCTTGAATAAAAATCTAGACACTCTAGCCAAATTATACATGATAGTGCCTAAAATACAAGGGACAGGTCTCAGACCTGTCCCTACACGTCAGCGTTGCTGAAAACCGAATGTACAATGCGGAACTTGTCTACGCCCGTTGCTTGTAATGCACGCCGGCCACCTGGCGCAGGCGGTCGGCGGCCTGCTCGGCGGTGATGTCGCGTTGCGGGATTGGCGAGCATCTCGTAGCCGACCATAAACTTCTTGACGGTGGCCGAGCGCAGCAGCGGCGGATAGTAGTGGGCGTGAAGCTGCCAATGCTCGTGGCGCTGGCCGTCGGTCGGCTGACCGTGCCAGCCCATGGAGTAGGGGAAGCTGGTCTCGAACAGGTTGTCGTAGCAGGTCAGGAGCTGCTTCATGGCGTCGGCCAGCGCATCGCGCTCGTCGTCGGTCAGGTCGGGCAGTTGTAGCACATGGCGACGCGGAGCGAGCATGATTTCGAAGGGCCAGACTGCCCAGTAGGGGACCAGCGCCACCCAGTGCTCGTTCTGCACCACGATGCGCTCGCCCGCCTCGATCTCGGCATTCACATAGTCGACGAGCA
Source organism: uncultured Chloroflexia bacterium (assembly GCA_963698255.1). Classification (GTDB taxonomy): domain Bacteria; phylum Chloroflexota; class Anaerolineae; order Caldilineales; family Caldilineaceae; genus JAWKOK01. Next base: position 19,694 of record CAVOQD010000009.1, read on the forward strand.
GCGGCGATCCCGTCTGCGCGAAATATTCGCGCTGTCGCGGATCTTCCTTGGCCGGCTCCTGGGGCATCGAGTAGTTGGACCAGATCTGGCCATGGGGATGCGGGTTGGAGCAGCCCATGACCGCGCCCTTGTTCTCGAAGATCTGCACGTAGTTGATAGCCGGATCGCCGCCCAGGTCCACCATCTGCTCGGACCAGAGATCGACGACCTTGCGGATGTCGGCCAGTTCCATCTCGGGCAGCGTCAGGTCATGGCGCGGGCTGAAGCAGATCACGCGGCAGATGCCGGTCTCGGCGCGCATCTGGAAGAACTCGACTGCTCGCCACGTCGCCACGCGGGCCGTCGGGCAGCAGCGCAGCAAAGTCGTTGCCGAAGACAAAGGTGTCGGTGTACTGCGGATTGCGTGCCGCCGCCGGCGCGCTCGTTGCCGGGGCAGAGATAGCAGGTCGGATCGTAGGCCGGCCGCTTCGTCGGCCGGCGTCTTCTCCACCTGGCCCTGCCAGGGCCGCTTGGTGCGGTGGGGCGAGACCAGCACCCACTCGCCGGTGAGGAGGTTGAGGCGTCGGTGAGGATGTTCGGTTGGATCGAATTGGATTTCGCTCATGGATTTCACCTGTCGTTTTCTGGAGATGATTTCGTCATGCAAAAGTGAATCAATGATCAATTGTCGAATGGTCAACGTTCAATTGTCAATGACTGTGACTCGAGATCCAGCCCGTTGACCATTGACAATCGACAATTCACAATTGACCATTTCTCTTCAGGCGTCTTGGGCCAGCGCAATGGCCCCGAGCACGCCCGCCCGCGAGCCCAGCATCGGCGGCACGACATAGTTTGCCATGTCGTTCAGGATCTCATCGGTGGCGATATAGCCGTTCAGAATCGTCTGCAGCTTTGTCCGGATCAGCGGGAAAAGCTGCGTCTGCTCCATGACGCCGCCGCCCAGGATGAAACGCTGCGGCGACAGCACGGTGACGATATTGGCCAGGCCCAGCGCCAGGTAGTGGGCTTCGAGATCCCAGGCCGGATGATCGACCGGCAAAGTCTGTGCGCTCTGCTGCCAGCGGCCCTGCATGGCCGGGCCACAGACCATGCCCTCCAAGACAGTCGCCGTGATAGGGACAGTTGCCCGCATAGGGATCGGCTTCCCAGTCGTGGGGGATGCGCATGTGGCCCATCTCCGGGTGCAACATGCCGTGAATCAGCGTGCCGTTGACCATGGCGCCGCCGCCGACGCCGGTGCCCACGGTGAGGTAGACGACCGTGTCCAGCCCCTGGGCCGCGCCCCAGCGATGCTCGGCCAAGCGCCGCGCCGTTGACGTCGGTGTCGAAGCCGATCGGCAGGCCCAGCGCCTGCTGGAGCGGGCCGACCACATCGGTCTGCGTCCAGCCGGCCTTGGGCGTGCTGGTGATGTAGCCAAAGGTCGGCGAGGTGGGGATGGGATCGACGGGGCCGAAGGAGGCGATGCCCAGCGCCGTCAGATTCCTGGCTCTGCTGCTGGGCGGTGAAGTAGTCGATGACACGACCGAGCGTTTCATCCGGCGTCGTCGTCGGGAAAACGACCCGTTCTTGCAGATCATCCGGGCTGCTGCCGATTGCGCAGACGAATTTGGTGCCGCCGGCTTCGATGCCGCCGTAGAGTGGGGTCTGTGGCATGGGGTGCTCCTGGTGGGTGAAGAGGTGATTGGGATAAGGGCTGCGTACTGCGTGCTGCTGCGTACTGCGTAATTTTCGGGCGGCGGAATCTTATCGGTTCTCCGGGCGCTGTTTCGTTAACGGATGCTTTGCGCTGGTTGACCAGGGCGGCGAATCCGGCTTGGGACCAGCCGGCACGGTCGCCGATCTGGCTGCGGAGCCACTCGTAGAGAGAGCGGACTGAGTCTTCAGCTCGCCAGTCGCCCCAGGCTGAACTCGTCGTAGAGGTCGGGGACGCCCGTGGCCGCGGTGCGTCGCCCTGCTTGGCCGTCGCCGCTGGTGTACGAGTCGACGATCACACGTCGGCCATGTTGCAGCAGCAACTCGCCGAAGGTGTCGACGTCTGAAAAGGGCAGACAGGGGCTGACCGTGATCTGAACATTGAGGCCGGCATCCAAGGCATTGCGAAGCAGGGTAAGGCGTTGGGAGATGCTCGGACAGCGTGGCGTCATGGCGCGGCGCACTTCGTCGAGATCGGTCTCCAGCGTGAAGTTGAGCCAGCAGCGTTCGCCGAGCGCGGCGATGCGGTCGAAATCGTCTTGAACAAGCGACGAACGTGTCTGGAGGATGAGCAAGCCCGGCGGGAAGTCGATGAAGGCATCCAGACAGGCCCGCGAGAGTCGCCATTGGCGCTCCGCGCCCTGATATGGGTCCGTGGCACTGGACATGAAGATGAAAAGATCATCCAATTCGTCGCGGGCAGCGAAGCGAGCCAGTTCCTTGCGCAGCAAGTCGTCGATGCCTGTTCGAGGATGAACGTAGTCGCCCCAGTGCAGAGAGGGCTGGTGAAATCGATGGACGTTGAGCCCTTTGACGTAGCAGTACTCGCAGCCGAATCGACAGCCGATGTAGGGCTGGAGCGAATGGGTGAAGCCGCCGAGAAAGCCGCCCGTCTTGGTCAGCGCGGTGCTGGCCGGACGGGGAGATCGATCGATTTTCGGTTTGTCTATGGCAGAAAGATCGTTTTCAGCGTTCATGGCCCCATTATCGCGCAGGAAGTCAGGAAGTACGGCAGAGAAATTTTGTCGCCACCAATTGTTGGGTTGCGACCTCAATGGGACACGGATGACGCGGATGCAGCAGCTTTCCACAGAGTTCCACGCAGAGGATCAGTGGAAATCAGTCAAATCGATGTCACCCGTGTCCTATCCGGCAGCAAGCCAGGCTTCGATCTGTGGTCGCGTCTCGGCCCAATCGGTGTGATGAATCGCGGCCATCCCCAGCGCCCGGGCGGCCTCCACGTTGGCGTCCAGATCATCGACAAAGAGGGTCTGCTGAGGCGGCAGGTCCAGCAATTCCAGGGCAAGCAGATAGATGGCGGCATCCGGCTTTGTCATGCCGACCTCATTGCTCATCACAACCAGGTCAAGTTCCGTCAACTCGGGCACCTGCTCATCCAACCACTGGACATGGCCATCGTTGGTGTTGCTGATGACGGCCACTGTGGTTTCGGGCCGATTCTGCAATTCGACGGCGTAGGCAAGCGCGTCTTCATCGCGGCTGAGGCCGGCAGAAAAGCGAACCAGAAAATCGTCGTAATCCAGGCCACAGCCTTCCTGCTCGACGAAAAATTCATGCAGACCATGGCTGTCGATCTCACCCAGATTCAGTTGGTGGCCGAACTCGCCCATGTGGGCACGCAACGCGCCGGCATCGCCGTCACAACCGTCGGCGATGGCCTCCAACGTCCGTTGATGGTTGTAGCCGACCAGCACTCGTCCCAGATCAAAAATGACAGCCTTCAAAATGCTCTCCTTCTGTCTATCCCAATAGCAGGCGCGCCAAAACCCCTCGATGCAGCGCGTGATTCACACGCCAATCGAGTATACTCCATCCGCCTGAATGTGGGTAGAAGAATCGAAGAAAGAGAGAGGGATCGAGCGCCGCTATCCGCCCAACAACACAAAGGTGACAATGGCAAGCACGCCCAGCGAGCTGATGATGCCAACACTCAAGGCCAAATTGAATGTTGAAGTGCGTGCGCTCTGCTTTCTGACAGATTTTCGCCGGCGCGGAAGATCGCTGCCGCCGCTGAACGTTGGCAGGGACGGAATAAGAGACATCAAACGAACGCATGTTGGTGGAGATGGCCACAATAGATTCCTTTGGATAAATTCGATGACAAGTCCGATGAAAGCTCGACACAGATGCGCACGTGAGAATCTGTATCCCAAAGATGACCTGTGGCCAGTATAGCACAAGATTGCCCGTTTTATGGGAGGAAAATCCCACTTTACCTTAAAATTTTCGACGGAAGTCTGAAACGTTCCTCGACCGTTTGCGTATTGCAATTTGAACGGTGTAGATTGAACGGTATGTATCACAGCCATGGGGACGTGACTTTTCGCATCCCCTATCAAAATAGAGGACAAAAAATGAGTTTACTGGGCAACATCATCTGGCTGATTTTTGGCGGCTTTTTGGCGGGGATGGGTTATATCGTCGGCGGTCTGCTGATCTGCTTGACGATCATCGGCATTCCGTTCGGCATCCAGTCGATCAAGCTCGGTTTCGCGACCTTCACGCCCTTTGGCAAAGAGATTGTCGAACATCCCAATGCCAATAGTGTGTTCCGCGTGATGTTCAATCTGATCTGGCTGGTCTTCTTTGGCTGGGGCATCGCCTTGGCCCACTTGACCGGGGCATTCTTCCTGGCCATCACCATCATCGGCATTCCGTTTGCCAAACAGCATATCAAGTTGATTCCGCTCTCGCTCTTCCCCTTCGGTCGATCGCTGGAGTAGGGAGCGAAAGCGAACGTACTCTCCACAATCAGCAAAAGGCGTCACAATGCCGGTCCTCCGACCGGCATTGTGACGCCTTTCTTTTTCCTCCTGGAAAACCCAAGACGATCTCGCCGTCATTCCTCACGCTGGCTTCAATACTGGGCAATCCTGCAAAGATACTCAATCCGCCTACCCAAATAGGGTATGACATCTACTCCAGATTTCTCATTATCATTGTTCCATGTAAATGACCACGTAGGCAGTCAAAGCTCTCTAGTTCGAAATCAGAAAGGCGGAAAAGGAAGCTCATGAGTATCAGCGGATTTTTCAAAGGGTTGATCCATCTTGTTGGTCATCTGGATCGTCAACGCAATATCGTTGGCCATCGGGGCCTGGATTCTGCCCGGCATCAACATGGTCGAATCGGGCACGGCCATGGATTGGGTCGTGTTCACCATGGGCACGGCGCTGGTGCTCGCCCTGGTCAACATGGTGGTGCGCCCCATCGTGCTGCGGTTCGCCGTGCACCTGAACTGGGTATGGACGCTGGTCATCGGCTTCCTGGTCAACGCGGTCGCGCTCTGGATCACGGCCTGGATTGTCCCCGGCTTTGATGTGAGTATTCTGGCCGGACTCCTCGGCGGCATCGTCATCGCCTTTTTCAACACGGTCCTGCTCGACATTTTCCACGTCAACAGCGAGGGTTCCTGGTATCAGAAACGCATCGAAAAGCTGGCCGCCAAGGATCCCTTCGACCATGCCGATGAACCGGGACGCGGCCTGATGATGGTCGAGATCGACGGGCTCAGCTACTGGCACATCCAGAAGGCCATTGACGACGGTCTTATGCCGACCATGAAGGCCATGATGGAGAGCGAGGACTACCATCTCACCCGCGTCGAGTGCGGCCTGCCCTCCATGACTTCCTCCTGTCAGGCCGGCATCATGTTCGGCGACAACTACGACATCCCCGCCTATCGCTGGTGGGACAAGTCCAAGAAGAAGCTCTACGTGTCGGCCAGCGACGCCGCTGAACTCAATGACCGCTACGCCCACGGCCAGGGACTCATGCGCCAGGGTTCGTCGATCATGAACATGATGGACGGCGACGCCGAGAAGTCCATGTTCACCATGTCCACCATGAAGTCGGGCAGCCCCGAGGAGCAGCGCCGTCGCTCCCAGGATGTCGCCCTGCTCTGCCTCGACCCCTTCTTCCTCCTGCATGAACTGGCCCTCTTCTTCTTTGAAGTGGGTCGCGAGCTCTGGCAGGCCTGGCAGCAGAAACGCCACAACGTCGAGCCTCGACTCAATCGTCTCAAGGACTGGTATCCCTTTGTGCGCGCCGGTTGCTGCACGATCATGCGTGACATGTCGGCCGAACTGGCCAAGCTGGATATGATGCGCGGCGCCCCCTCCATCTACATGCTCTATCTGGGCTATGACGAAGTGGCCCACCACTCCGGCCCCTGGACCAGCGATGCCTTCGGCGATCTGAAGCATCTGGACAAGACCTTCGCCCGCATCAAACATGTGGTCGATACCAAGGCCAAGCGACCCTACGACTTCGTCATCCTCTCCGACCACGGCCAGTCTTTCGGCGCCACCTTCAAGCAGCGCTACGGCCTGAGCATCAAGGACTTCATCGAGCAGCAGTTGCCCACCGGCACCACCGTCTCCGCAGAGATCGGCGGGGACCGGGGGGCCAGCGGCCTTGTGGGCGTTGCCGGCCAGCTCGGCGACGTCAGCAACAGCGATGCCGGCAATGCCGTCAGCCGCTCTGTCGCCAAGCAAGGGCAGAAGCTGGCCCAAAAGGGCGCGGACGTGACGCAAGGTTGCCGACGACGCGCCGGAAGCAGCGGTCACGGCCTACGGCAGCGGCAACGCGGCCCAGGTCTACTTCCACAACGAGGACCGCAAGATTCTGCTCAGCGAGCTGAACCGGGACTTCCCCGGCGTGGTCGACGCCCTGATCGCACACGAGGGCATCGGGCTGGTGGTCGGCTATGCCGATGACGGCACGGCCGTGGCCATGGGCAAGGAGGGCAGTCGCAACGTGCACACCGGCGAGGTGGTGGGTGTCGACCCGCTGATCGCCTACGCGCCCGATTCGGGCTACGGCGCCTGCTCGCTGGAAACCCGGGTCTGGCAGGTCAAGCGGGTCATGGACTTCCCCAGCGCCGGCGACCTCTGGCTCATCAGCACCCACTTCGAAGACGGCACCGTGGCCGCGCTGGAGGAGTTGGTCGGCAACCATGGCGGCATGGGCGGTCCCCAGACCGATTCGTTCATCTTCCATCCGCCCCATATCGAAGTGCCGGAGACGCGTGCATCCATCGACGTTTTCAACATTCTCAACGGCTATCGCCCGCATCTGCCCGAAGCTGATGCGGGAACGAATGGCGCTGATGTGTCTGCAGCCGCAACAGCTGATTCTGAGGGCAAATGATCAAAAAGATCATGAGTGCAAGGGTCGGGTGACAGTCACTGGCCGATCAATTTTGTCTCGACACGGCTAAGTAGCGCCAGTGACTGTCACGCTGTAGCGACGTACTGATCTCGTAGGAATGTCATTCTAGATCGGATCGTCGGAGAAGAGGTGAACACGGGTCGGCCCAGCAGGCCGACCCGTGTTCACCTCTTTAGCTTTTTCTAGTGACTATACTATACTTGTTGGCGTACGCTTTCATCTTTGGCAGATCGACAACGAGAACGAAAGAGAATCCGAATGATTGTCAAGGTCCTGACTCAAGCCACTGGAAAGCTCGCTGTTGGGGGCATGTTTCCGCGCCTGGCCTTGCTGACGGCGCTTTTGAGCGTGGCCGGCTGCCAACCTGACATCTTATGAAGATAGGACAGGCGCCCTCTGGGTGGGAACGTTGCGTGGGTTCAATCGATTCAATCGTGAAACGGAACAGTTCACCCGCCATCAGCATGACCCCAGGGATCCAATCGGGACTACAAAGGATAGCCTCACCAATGATGCACTCGAGTACATGCGCACTAATTAGTGGCAAACTCAGACTGACCCTCATGCTGGCCTTCTTGCTCTTACTGATGAGCATGACAGCGGCTTGCCAAGAGGCAACAGACTCTGACGCAATAGAAGTACCCAGGCAACCAAGTGAGGTCATCGTGGTTGACTCGCTTCCGGTCAAGCTGCCGATGAATCAACAACCCCGATTTGGACATCTCACCATTGATGAAGGGTTATCGAATAGCACAGTTTGGGACATCATGAAGGATAGTCAGGGGTATATTTGGTTTGCCACCTTTGATGGGCTGAACCGGTATGATGGCTACGATATGACTGTGTTCCAGCATGACCCGGATGACCCCCGCACAATCGGCTCAAGTTTCATTGATCGAGTCATTGAAGACAATAGCGGCAACATTTGGGTAGGCCACGCCAGCGGATTCGATAAGTTTGATCCTTCCACTGAACAATTTACACGATACACATTCGATCCAGATGTGTCAGACAGCACCGTAAGTGCCATCACCGAAGATTCCCAGGGGCGCTTATGGATAGGTAGTTCTCATGGTGTCCTATATCAATTTGACCGGGGGACAGAAACACTCAACCCTGTCTCGTCAGATAAGGAATTTGGGAGGATCCTCGATATCGTACAAGATCAAGAGGGAATCTTGTGGATTGGCCATTTCGATGGGTTGACGCGATTTGATCCGGAAGCCCAAGCGTTTACCCATTATCTGCCTGTTCCTGATACGGCAAACAGAGTCAAACAGATTGAGATAGTCGAAGAAGGCATCCTGTGGTTGGCCATTGATGGAGCAGGACTTGCCCGCTTTGACCCAAAAACAGAACGGTTTACTATTTATCGCCATGACCCTGAAGATCCACAAAGTTTGAGCAGTGATGCTGTTATGACAGTCCTGGAAGATGAACCAGGCGTCTTCTGGGTTGGTACCTTCGGTTGGGGATTAAATAGATTTGACTCGAAGACAGGAAAGTCTATCCGGTATCAAGCCAATCCCTATCTTTTCGAAAGTTTGAGTGACGATCGGATACCCATCTTGCTCAAAGATGAGCAAGATACGCTATGGGTCGGCACCTACGGTGATGGGGTCAATATCTATAATCCACTCAATTCTTTGTTCACCCTCTACCAGCATATCCCTGGCGAGCCGCAAAGTTTGAGTCATAACGAAGTTAGGTCGGTGCGTCAGGACCAAAACGGCGCCATTTGGTTTGGCAGCTTGGATGGGCTTGATAGACTTGACCCGCAAACAGGATTGTTTAGCCATTATCAACACGACCCTGAAAATCCCTATAGCTTGAGTGATAATCAGATTACGGCTTTGCACATAGATAGTGATGGGATCATCTGGATTGGAACATGGCCGACAGGGCTCAATCGCTTTGATCCAGCGACAGAACAGTTTACCCATTATGTCCATGATCCGGACAATCCGGCGAGTTTGAGTCATAATGAGATTCTGGATATTGCAGAAGACGACTTTGGAAATATCTGGGTTGCGACGAATTGGGGAGGGCTTAATCGCTTTAATCCAACAACTGAACAGTTTACCCGTTACTACCATGACCCTGACGATCCAAACAGTTTGAGCGGCAATAATATTCTGTCAGTCGATGTGACGCCATCGAATAACATTTGGGTCGGCACCAATAATGGTCTTGATCGATTCGATCCTGAAACAGAGCAGTTTGTCCGCTATCCTGAACATTTCAAAGGGCAAGCGGTGTACATGGTTCATGAAAGCAGGGCAAATGTGTTATGGGTTGCTACCAGAGTTGGCCTTACAAGATTCGATCCGGAAACTGGGTCTATCTCCACCTATACCACAAAACATGGCTTAGCCAGTGAGATCATTATGGGTATCCTTGAAGATGCCCAAGGGAATCTATTGCTCAGCACGGCTAAAGGGATTTCCAGATTTGATCCCACAACAGAGACCGTTGAGAATTTTGACAGTCATTCAGGCGTTCAAAAGAGAGATTTTCTCTTTGGAAGTGCATATCAAGCTGGTGATGGGCAAATGTTTTTTGGAGGCAAAGGTGGCTTGAATGCCTTTTATCCTGAAACGCTCCGAGGAAATGATTTTGTCCCACCTGTCGTTCTGACAGATTTTAAGATAGACAATCAATCTGTTGGATTGGGCGCAAACTCACCTCTTCAAAGTGTCATTGGCTTTACTGACGAGGTAACCTTACCTTTTGAAGATAAAGTGTTCTCCTTTGAGTTTGCGGCGCTCAATTATGTATCGCCGGACAGGAATCAATATGCCTATAAAATGGAAGGCTTTGACGAAAATTGGACGGTGATTGATAGTGTTAACCGTGAAGCAAAGTATACCAATTTAGATGCCGGAGATTACACGTTCAGGGTGAAGGCGTCCAACAACGACGGCGTATGGAATGAAGAGGGCGCAACGCTCAACATCACCATTACGCCGCCTTGGTGGGAGACGATCTGGTTCAGAGGCGTCATTCTGGCCCTGATTGCCGGAATCTTTTCAGGCGCCTTCTTTTTGCGGGTGAATGTGGTTGAGCGACAGAACCGCCAACTTGAGGACGAGGTGGTCACCAGAACCCAGGAACTGGTAGAGGCCAAGGAAGAGGCAGAAACGGCCAACCTGGCCAAGAGCAGTTCCTGGCCAGCATGAGCCACGAACTACGCACCCCGCTCAACGCCATCCTTGGCTTTACCCGACTGATGGCGCGTACGCCCGACGTTTCCAGCCAACAAGAAGAGATGTTGGACATCATCGACCGCAGCGGCGAGCATCTGCTGGGCATGGTCAACGATGTCCTGAGTCTGGCCCGGATCGAAGCGGGGCGCATCGAACTGAACGAGGAAGTGTTCGAACTCGCGCAACTGTTGCAGGATATCGGCTGGATGATGCGGTCCCGGGCCGAGGGCAAGGGCTTGCGCTTTGATCTTGAGCTGGCGACGAACCTGCCCCGCTATTTGCGCGGGGGACGCCGGCAAGCTGCGCCAGATACTGATCAACCTCGTGGGCAACGCGGTTCGCTATACGGAAGCGGGACACGTGTTACTGCGCGCCCAGTCGCAAGCAGTGGCGAGTGACGACAGCCGACAATGTGGCGATGCGCTCCACTTTGAGGTGGAAGACAGCGGCCCCGGCATCCCGCAAGATCAAGCTGGACGAGATCTTTGACGCCTTCGTCCAACTCGATCGCGCAGTAGCGGGCGGGGGAACGGGGCTGGGGCTGGCGATTTCAAAATCACTGGTGGAGACGATGGGCGGCGAAATCGCCGTGGAGAGTGAACTGGGCCAAGGTTCGCGTTTACCATCAGACTCCCCTTCCAGCTTGCCGAGGCCGACTCGGCAACGCCTGATGCAATCCCTGCGCCCGCGGTCATCGGCTTACAGGCCGATCAGCCGGACTGGCGCATCCTGGTGGTGGATGACAATCGTGAAGAATCGCTACTGCTGCTGACCAATCTGCTGACCCAGGTCGGGTTCACCGTGCAGGAGGCGGACAATGGCGCAAGCGATCGCGGCCTTCCAGGCCTGGCGCCCCGACTTTATCTGGATGGACATGCGCATGCCGGTGCTGGACGGCTACGCCGCCACGCAGCGGATTCGTGCCCTGCCCGGCGGCGATGCCGTCAAGATCGTGGCGGTCACCGCCAGCGTCTTGGCCGAGGAGCAGGACGACATCCTGGCTGCCGGTTGTGATGATACGGTGCGCAAACCCTTCCATGACTACGAGATCTTTGAAGCGATGGCCCGCCACTTGGGGGTTGAATATCGCTATGAAGAGGCTGAAGGGACACCGTCCCAGGTGCAAAGAACAGATATCACTGTCGAGATGCTGGCCGCGCTTCCCGCTGATTTACGGGAGGAACTGCGCGACACGACGCTGACCCTGGACCGCGAAGCCGCGCTCAGCGTGATCGCGCGCATTGCGGATCAGGCGCCGGCGACGGCCGCGGGGGGCGCGCGTACTGGTGGATAATTTCCAAATGGGCCGCTTGCAGGACTTGCTGGCGGAAACGGACGAGATCCATGGTTAAAGTGATTCCCAAGCGAGACAGCAGGATGCCTGTTTCAGGGCGCACGATTCCGCCTTCAGCACTGCTGGCGCTACTGCTGGCACTTTTGAGCGTGGCCGGATGCCTGCCTGACGACAATCTCGCATCCGAGACAGACCAGGGCGCCGTGGCAACTCCGCAAACGACGTCAGCCCTCTCTCCAGCGAAACCGGCAGATGCACGCGGAAGCACAGCGTCTGACCTGCCCCCGGTAGAGGTACCCTTGATCCAGCGCCTCCGGTTTAGCCATCTCAAGACCGAGGATGGCCTTTCTGAAGGCCGGGTATGGGACATGACCCAGGACAGCAATGGCTTCATGTGGTTCGCTACGTTTGAAGGGCTCAACCGCTACGACGGGTACATTCACAGTCTACAAACAGGAACGAGATAATCCCAATAGTCCTGGCGGCAGTGCATTCTTGACCCATGAAGATCGCCAGGGAATGATCTGGACTGGCTCACATAACGGCGGGGGATTGAGCCGTTTTAACCCCACCACCGAGCAGTGGACCCGTTTCCAGCATGATCTGGATGATCCATCCAGCTTGAGCAGCAATAACGTATTTCATACTAGAGGATAGCAGCGGTGTTCTATGGATGGCACTGCTGGAGTCGGGCTAAACCGTTTTGAGGGTGAAACTGAGGATGGAAAAGCACATTTCACCCGGTATCAACATGATCCTGATGATCCCCACAGCCTGGCCCCGGGGTTTCCTACCGTTATTTATGAGGATCGGGCGGCATCTTTGGATCAGTTCCAGTGGGGGCGGGCTTAGTCGTTTTGATCCACAGACAGAAACCTTCACCCGCTACCAGCATGATCCTGAAGACTTCAACAGCCTGAGCTTTGATTTTGTCTGGTTAATCTACCAGGACCAATCTGGCACGCTGTGGGTGGGAACTTATGGTGGTGGGCTAGTCGTTTGACCCTGAGACGGAATCCTTCACCAGATACCAGCTTGATCCTGAAGACCCCCATTCGCTGAGCGGCAACACGGTGGTGGGTATCCGGGAAGATCAAGCTGGTACGCTCTGGATAGCGACCTTCGACGGTGGACTGAATCGCTACCACCCTGAGAGCGATAACTTCACTAGTTACCAACACGACCCCCTTGATCCTCGCAGCCTGAGCAGTAACTCGTTGGCTTCTCTTTTCACTGATCGTACTGGCATCCTATGGATAGGTACTGCGGGGAGCGGAATCAACAAGCTTGACCCCAGGCAGCAGGGATTTGGGTTGATGCAACGAGATCCCGGTAATGACAACAGCTTAAGCGGTAATGATGTTCGGGCGGTTTTTGTAGACCAATCTGATGACTTATGGATCGGGACGTTCGAAGGGCTGAATCACTTTGACCCGGAAACCGGCAGCTTCACCCATTACCGGCACGACCCGGCAAATCCTACACAGCTTGAGCGATGATCATGTTCATACCATCACAGAAGACAGATCAGGAGCACTTTGGATCGGGACCGATACCCGTGGGTTGGACCGCTTCTGATCGCACGGCGAGACTTCTTCACTTTGAACCCGACCCGGCAGATCCGCATAGTTTGAGCGAGGCGATCGTAACCACTCTCTATACAGACCGGATGGGCACACTTTGGATCGGCACTTATTCTGAAGGGCTCGAGCCTTCAATCCGCAGTCCCGGGATGGGCAGGCTCATTTTACGCATTACCGCCACAATCCCGAAGACCCAGGTAGCGTAGGTGGGGGAACCATTCGTGCCATCCTCGAAGACCGGGCGGGTGTGCTTTGGGTAGGTACCAGCAGTGGTGGATTCTGCCGATTCGATCGGGATACAAAGACCTTTGCTTGTTACACAAATGATCCGGGAGGATGCTGATAGTCTCAGTAACAACACGGTCTTTGCAATTCAGGAAGATCGAGATGGGATGATTTGGATTGGCACGAGCGGTGGTCTCAATCGCTTTGATCCGCAAACTGGTGAGTTTATCCTTTCACAACGGCGGATGGCCTATCGCATGATACGGTCTATGGCATACTGGAGGACGAGGATGGACATCTCTGAGTAGGGACCTTGGCGCGGACTGTCTCGCTTTGATCCTGACAACCGTCACCTTCCTAGAGGTTATACCACCAGCGATGGCCTTCCAGGGGACAGTTTCAACTGGTGTTCGTATGACAAGGCCGACACCGGCGAGTTATTTTTGCAGCTGAATGGTTGATCGGCTTTCACCCTGATGACATCCAGGACAACCCGCACGTCCCACCAGTAGTTGTCACCAGCCGGCAATTGGCCGACGAGCCGGTTGGTGTAGGCGGTGATTCGCC
>CAVOQD010000010.1:0-307329 GCA_963698255.1 uncultured Chloroflexia bacterium
TGCCGGAGTATGATTTCCGCGGCAAAAAGGGCGTACGCGGTAAGTATTATCAGGCATACAAAGAGGGCCATACTGTCGAATTGTTCAAGAAGACGGCGGCGTGATCACGCAATACTTCACGCTGGAAGATGGAGCCGTCCTGCTTGCTCCTGACGTGCGTGAGTATTTCCCCGACTCTGAAAGCGTTAACGAAACCTTGCGCGGCTTAATCAGTCTGATTCCGCACGAGCAGCAAAAAACTACCCAAGCTCAATGAGCCGGAAGTTTTTGAATTTCCGAGGCATTGCCAAATGACACAACCTGACTTCACCAAAATCGACTACCGCACCGACTATCCCCAAATGGGGATTGACGAATGGCGGGCGGCCATCAAGGCCGAGACCGGCCTCTCGGCCGACGAGTATGTCTGGCGCACCATGGAGCAGATCGACGTGCGCCCGCTCTACACGGCCGAGGACACCGCCGGCATGGAACACCTGGACTTCATGTCCGGCATCCCGCCCTTCCTGCGCGGTCCCTACGGCTCCATGTATGTGACCCGGCCGTGGACGGTGCGCCAGTACGCCGGTTTCTCCACCGCCGAGGAGAGCAACGCCTTCTATCGCCGCAACCTGGCCGCGGGCCAGAACGGCCTCTCGGTCGCCTTCGACCTGGCCACCCATCGCGGCTACGACTCGGACCACGAGCGCGTGGTCGGCGATGTGGGCAAGGCCGGCGTGGCCATCGACTCGATCCTGGACATGGAGGTGCTCTTCGACGGCATCCCGCTGGACAAGATGTCGGTCTCCATGACCATGAACGGCGCGGTCCTGCCCGTCATGGCCTTCTACATCGTGGCCGCCGAGCGCCAGGGCGTGACCCACGACAAGCTGACCGGCACCATCCAGAACGACATCCTCAAAGAGTACATGGTGCGCAACACCTACATCTATCCGCCGGGACCGTCCATGCGCATCATCGGCGACATCTTCGCCTACACGGCCAAGGAGATGCCCCGCTTCAACTCCATCAGCATCTCCGGCTATCACATGCAGGAGGCCGGGGCCACCGCCGACATCGAGCTGGCCTACACGCTGGCCGACGGGCTGGAGTATGTGCGCGCCGGGCTCGACGCCGGCATGAGCATCGACGCCTTTGCGCCGCGGCTCTCCTTCTTCTGGGCCATCGGCATGAACTATTTCATGGAGATCGCCAAGATGCGCGCGGCGCGCATGCTCTGGGCCAAGATGATCAAGGGCTTCGATCCCCAGAACGCCAAGTCCATGGCCCTGCGCACCCACTCCCAGACCTCGGGCTGGAGCCTGACCGAGCAGGACCCCTTCAACAACGTGGCCCGCACCTGCATCGAGGCCATGGCCGCGGCGCTGGGCCACACCCAGTCGCTGCACACCAACGCGCTGGACGAGGCCATCGCCCTGCCCACCGACTTCTCGGCCCGCATCGCCCGCAACACCCAGCTCTATCTGCAACACGAGACCGGCATCACCAATGTGGTCGATCCGTGGGGCGGCTCCTTCTACGTCGAGACGCTGACCCACGAGCTGGCCCGCCGCGCCTGGACGCACATCCAGGAGGTCGAGGAGCTGGGCGGCATGGCCAAGGCGCTGGAGACCGGCCTGCCCAAGATGCGCATCGAAGAGGCCGCGGCCCGACGCCAGGCCCACATCGATTCGGGCCAGGAGCAGATCATCGGCGTCAACCGCTACCGGCTGGACCACGAGGAGCCGCTGGACATCCTCGAAGTGGACAACAGCGCGGTGCGCGTGTCGCAGGTGGAGCGGCTGGCGAAGCTGCGCGCCAACCGCGACAACGACGCGGTCGAGGCCGCGCTGAACGCCTTGACCCAGGGCGCGGAGAGCGGCGAGGGCAACCTGCTCGACCTGGCCGTGCAGGCCGCGCGGGTCGACGCCAGCCTGGGCGAGATCTCCGACGCGCTGGAGAAGCCGTGGGGCCGCCATCGCGCCGTCGTGCGCTCCATCGCCGGCGTCTACAGCGCCGAGTTCGGCGACGACGACGAGGTCAAGCGCGTGCGCGCGCATGACCGATGAGTTTGAGTTGGTGGAAGGCCGCCGACCGCGCATCCTGGTCGCCAAGATGGGCCAGGACGGCCACGACCGCGGGGCCAAGGTCATCGCCACCGCCTTTGCCGACCTGGGCTTCGACGTCGACATCGGACCGCTCTTCCAGACGCCGGCCGAGGTCGCGCGCCAGGCCGTGGAGAACGACGTGCACGTGGTGGGCATGAGTTCGCTGGCCGCCGGGCACAAGACGCTGCTGCCCCAGTTGGTCGATGAACTGGCCGCGCTGGGCCGCGACGACATCATGGTCGTCATCGGCGGCGTCATCCCGGCGCAGGACTACGCCTATCTCTACGAGCACGGCGCCAGCGCCATCTTCGGGCCGGGCACGGTGATCCCGGTGGCCGCGCAGAAGGTGTTGACGGAGTTGAATCAGCGATTGGATGGGTAGGATGACTTGATAGATCGGGTGACAGGCGTCGGCGCAGTGAGGCATCGTGCAGCACAGGGTTTCTATCAGCGCTTGTCACCTTGCGTCGGCAACTGTCACTCTTGGGACGATTCTTGGCTGACTACATATTCCTCCAGCACTTCGTTGATCCGAGTCTGCCAGCCTTTTCCCTCGGACTTGAAATAGTCAAGAACCTCAGGAGTTGAGTCGAATAGAGACCGGCGTCTTCGTCGGTTCCTTTTGCGGACCGCGTCCCTGCTGATACGCCTCGACAATGTCTGGCAGGACTTCGGAGGCCGGCCTCGCTTCAGCAAACTGCGTTTCCGATAGCTCCGGCATAGCGTCCGGATCATTCTGAATGCCCACTGCGATCTCGGCATCGGAAAGGCTGTCCACTTTTTCCCAGTCAGTCTTGGAAACAGGCTTCATACTGTTTTCGCTCATGGCTGTTTGCCCTTCGCAAGGAAATCAAACGAATCGCGTCTTGTCGTTCAGTAAATACGAGTATGACGAGCCGACCATGCAGCCAACCGATAGCAATGTAGCGAGCCTCGCCATAGTCAAATCGCGTATCCATCACTACCAGTGCGCTGCTCCAATCGAAATCAACAGCGTCTGCAAAGTCGATGCCGTGATAGGATAGATTCAATCGTCGTTTCGGCTCATGCCACTCGTAGTTCACATCTTTATTGTATATACAATTAGATGGTTGTCAAATCGTCAACGCTTGAATAGGCTCTGCAAATCGTGTCTATCGTCGGCAAAAAACCAGACGACCACATGGGTATTAAGGTAGATCGGTAAGGAAATCTGATCACGTGGAATGAGAGGTAGTTCACCGTATTTTGAACAACTTGGTGTCAAAATTGATGGAAAGGGGCGAACGGCAGTACAAACGCGATCTCGATTAAGCAAAGCAGAGACCAACGCACGGGGACGCAAAGTCGTCCGTGGACCGCGGTGTGTGGCAAAATGCCCAGGCAATTTGGCTACCGACCGAAAATCACATTCACAC
Organism: uncultured Chloroflexia bacterium; assembly: GCA_963698255.1. GTDB lineage: Bacteria > Chloroflexota > Anaerolineae > Caldilineales > Caldilineaceae > JAWKOK01. The sequence continues at coordinate 3,485 of CAVOQD010000010.1, forward strand.
AGAACACCAAGGAGAAAACCAATGGCAGTGCGAAACTCAGAAGCACGATGGGAAGGCAATCTACCCAAGGGCAACGGCACGATGAAGCTGGGCAGCGGCATGTTCGAAGGGCCGTTCACCTTCGCCTCCCGCTTTGAAAGCGGCAAAGGCACCAACCCGGAAGAGCTGATCGGCGCGGCCATTGCCGGTTGCTTCTCCATGTTCCTGGCCGCCCTGCTCAGCGGCGACGGCAACGTGCCCAACAGCATCGAGACGACGGCAGCCGTGCATCTCGGCGAAGGCCCGACCATCACCAAGATCGAATTGGTCTGCAAGGCTGATGTCCCCGGCATCGACGCCGCGGCTTTCGCCGAGACCGCAGCCAACGCCAAGGCAAACTGTCCGGTCTCCAAGGCGCTGGCCGCCGTCGAAGAGATCACGCTGGATGCTACGCTAGTCTAGCAGACTGTCGGAGTGACCAAGAAATAGACCGCGGATGTGGCGGATTAGGCGGAAACAGCCGGATATTTCTGATAGTATCGGCATTTATCAGCCAAATCCGCCGCATCCGCGGTCTATCGGCCTTCTCTCCTACAGGCTGCTAGTCGAACTCAAAGCAATGTGGAACAAAAGAGCGATGCCCGATCGGGCATCGCTCTGTTTATTTCGCAACTTAGCAGTAGTAGGCGCTTTGCACCAACACACCGAACCACCGGGGCCGTGTCGCAGACCTATACCAAGCGATCTATGCAGTCCCGATCTGCGGCCGATTCAACGATCGCCAGAGTACGCCCCGTTCCGGCGCAAAGATGAAGACGATCACGAAGACGACCGTGGCGACCAGCACCATGGTCGGCCCCGAGGCGATGTTCCAGTAGTAGCTGATGTAGAGACCGGTGACGTTGGAAAAGACGCCGATCATGGCGGCGACGACCATCATGGTCGACAGCCGGCGCGTCAGCAACTGGGCCGCGGCCGCCGGCGTAATCAGCATGGCCAACACCAGCGCCACACCCACCGTCTGCAACGAGACGACGATGGTCACGCCGATGAGGATGAGCAGCAGATAGCGCAGCGATTTGGCGGGCAGGCGCAGCACCACGGCCAGCGTGGCGTCAAAGGCCAGGACCAGAAACTCTTTGTAGAAGACGATGATGGTGAGGATCACCAGCGCACCCAGGACGAAGGTCGCCCACAGATCGCCGGTCGAGACGCCGAGCACATCGCCGAAGAGGATGTGGCTCAGATCGATGGCGTAGCCGTCCAGGGTGCTGATCATGGCGACGCCCAGCGCGAAGCTGCCGGCGAAGACGATGCCGATGGCCGCGTCCTCACGCACTTCGCCGCCCTGGGTCAGCAGGCCGACCACCACCGGCGTCAGCACGCCAAAGACCAGTGCGCCGATCAGCAGCGGCCAGTCGAGCAGGAAGGCCAGCACCACGCCGGGCAGAATGGCGTGGGCCAGGGCATCGCCAAAGAAGCTCATGCCCAACAGGATGATATAGCTGCCCAACAGCGGGCAGAGAATGCCGACCATGATGGAGGCCAGCAGGGCACGTACCATGAAGCCGTAGGCCAGCGGGTCGATGAAGAGTGCGAGAAGCGACGATAGCCATTCCATCAGCGATCCCCTTTGCGGCTCAGAATGGCGGCTTCCTCATTGGACAGGACCGGCGTGGCGCCGCTCTTGCCCTGGCCCAGCAACGGCTCGACCGGCGTATGTCCGCCTGCACAGCCGGCGTCGCCCAGGATGACCTCTCCTTCTTCATCGCGCACCAGGTGGAAGTGTGCGCCGAACGCCTCGGTCAACGCCTCGTGGGTTAGGACCTCCTGGGGCGGCCCATAGGCGATCAGGCGGCGGTTGATCAGCATCATGGTCGAGAACTGCGCTGCTGCGCTGCTGAGATCGTGGGTGGCGATCAACGTGGTGATGCCGCGTTCGCCAAGTTCGTCGAGGATGCCCAGGATCGCCTGCTGGCTGGGCATGTCGAGTCCGGTCAGAGGCTCGTCGAGCATCAGCAACTCGGCCTCCTGGGCCAATGCTCGTGCCAGAAAGACCCGTTGCTGTTGTCCGCCGGAGAGTTCGCCGATCTGGCGTTTGGCAAAATCCGCCATGCCGACCTGTTCCAGGGCCGATTCGACCCTGGCCCAATCGCCCCGTCGCGGCCAGCGAAAAAGCCCGATCTGGCCGATGCGGCCCATCATCACCACATCGCTGACCGTGACCGGAAAGCGCCAGTCGATGCGGTTGCGCTGGGGCACATAGCCGACGCAGATGTGTCCATCCGGTCCGCTGCCGTAGATGTGGACATCACCTTGATCCGGTTTGGTGATGCCGGCGATGATGTTGAAGAGCGTGCTCTTGCCCGCACCATTGGGGCCGACCACGGCCACCTGTGCGCCGCGATCAAGCTGGAAGCTGATATCCTCCAGCGCAGGCGTGTTGCCGTAGAAGACGCTGACCGATTGGAAGGCCAGCGCCGGCGCTTGGCTGTCGTGGGTTGTCTGTGTTGCGAAGAGCCTCGGCATAAATGGGTAGAACTCCAAAGAAAATCTGAATCATCTTTTTATCTCACTCTATCATGCGATAGATGTCAGGCAAAGACAAGCGGAAACGCACATCAGATTGAGACCCGCCGGAAAAATTAGGAAAATTGTCTATTGACAAAACAAAATATGACACTATACTGGTGTGACCCCACCCCGCCTTACAAGTTCCGTAAGTTTTATTGTTCCACAAGCGAAAATGCCCCGCCCCGTCGTGCAGAATTGCCTGTGCGATGATTGCTGTCTCTGTTCCCAAGGAGTTCTTCATGAAGAGGTTGATTTGGCGTTCCACAATTGTGGCTTGCCTCGTTGTCGGGGTCTCGTTCATCGCTGCGCAGGCAGCGGTTGCGGGATCGGCAGCGTGCGATAATCGCGTCAATAACACACAGAATAAATTGCTGGAGTGTGTGACCGTTGACGGCGCGCGCGAACACCAGGCTGCATTGCAGTCCATTGCCGATGCCAACAACGGCATCCGCACGTCAGGTACGCCCGGCTATGATGCCTCAGTCGACTATGTCGTACAACGGATGACGGCTGCCGGTTACCAGGTGACTGTCCAGCCCTTTGATTTTCAGACATTCATCACCCTTTCACCAACAATCCTGGAACAGGTGTCGCCGCCGCCTGCCGGACCGATCGTGAACAACATTATGTCCTATTCAGGGAGCGGCGATACCACGGCGGCAGTCAGTACGTTGTCAGTGATCACCGGTTGTGACGCCGCGGACTTCGCAGGATTTCCGGCAGGAAACATCGCGCTGATCAGTCGCGGCGCCTGCAGCTTTGCGCTCAAGGCAACCAACGCTTTTAGTGCCGGCGCATCTGGAGTCGTCATCTACAACAACGTACCAGGGACGTTGAACGGCACACTCGGTAGCACCTTTTCACTTGATATTTCGGTCACTGCCGTCACACAGGACGTGGGTCAGCAGTTGGCAGTCACGCCGGGCCTGGTCATGCGGTTGAAGACGGATACCTTCCGTGGACAAGCGACAACCTACAACGTGCTGGCTGAGAGCAAAGGCGGCGATCCTGCCAATACGATCATGGCCGGCGCACATCTTGATTCGGTCAATGACGGCCCCGGCATTCAGGACAACGGTTCGGGCAGCGCAGCCATCCTCGAAGTGGCTGAGCAGATGGCCAAGGTCAAACCGCGCAACAAAGTACGCTTTGCTTGGTGGGGTGCAGAAGAGTCAGGCCTGGTGGGATCGACCTATTACGTCAGCAATCTGAGCCAAGAGGAACAAGACGACATCACCCTGTACCTCAACTTCGATATGATCGGTTCGCCGAATCATGTCTTCTTCATCTACGACGGTGATGATTCAGATGGCGTTGGTGCAGGCCCCGGCCCAGAGGGTTCGGCACAGATCGAGAAGCTCTTTGAATCGTATTACACGCAAGTCGGTGAAGCATTCAAAGGGACGGACTTCTCGGGTCGCTCGGACTATGGTCCGTTCATCGCGGTTGGCATCCCGGCGGGAGGCTTGTTTACCGGAGCCGAGGGAATCAAAACGGCTGAAGAGGCAGCCATTTGGGGCGGCACGGCAGGTGACCAGTATGACCCCTGCTACCACCTCGCATGCGACACATTTGACAACATCAACCTGGCTGCCTACGATGTGAACACCGATGCGGTCGCCTACGCGGTGCTCCAATATGCCATGAACACCGTAACGATCAACGGCGAGAGAGGGAAGGGCAACTTCGCCGATCCGGAGTACAACGGCGACAAGTTACGTCGCTAAGGGTTCATCCAGATACAGATTTCCGTATCGTAGAAGCTCTTTGCCGGACAGTTGGTCGTAAGTTCAGTTTGTGCTTCGTTTGAAATGGACCAGAACTAGGAGTTCGCTAGTGCGACGCCGCACTAGCGAACTTTTGGGATCACTCTTCAGAATGTGTTAGTCAATTCAGGCTCTTGAAGCTGGTTGCGGCACGATCAATCACGCTCAAGGGCAGACCCGCCACCATAAAATAGACCCGATCTGCCGCCGCGGCCAGCCGTTGATTGGCGCGGCCCAGCGCGTCTCGATAGACGCGCCCCAGCGGATATGCAGGGACGATGCCCAGCCCGACTTCGTTGGAGACGACGATCAGCGATGCGTCGCCGGCGGCATAGGTGGCCAACAGGCTGTCGATCTCGGCGTAGAGGGCCTCGTCGGCCTCGGATTGCTGAAGCGGCTCAGGCAAGTTCAGCATGACGTTGTTGGCCAGCATGGTCAGGCAGTCGACAAGGACGATCTGTGGGCCGACATTGCCCTGCAAAACAAAGCTCTGCAGGGTTTTGCCGATGGCCTCGCCAACGCCGGTCGGCGCCTCCAGCGTATGCCAGTGATCGGGGCGCTCGGCCCGATGCACGGCAATGCGTTCACGCATTTCGTCGTCCCAGGCCTGGGCCGTGGCCACGTAGAGCACGTCGTTTCCCGGCTCGGATGCCAGTTGCTCGGCATAGGTGCTCTTGCCGCTGCGCGCGCCGCCCAGGATCAGGGTGAGTTGTTTGTCAGGTTCCATGTGGTTGATTCCGGTGGTTTGCTCGCTTCAAAACTACAGCGGATTAGGAATGGAACGGATTATGATTGGGAATAACAACCCTCTAGTCCAACGACCAATGTCTGTACACTTGAGACGAAATCCGTTCCATTCCTAATCCGCTGTAGCGACTCGTCATGTACTGTGACACCGGCCCAGGCTCTCCACCAAAGCCTCAAACGACGTCTCAAAATCATCCATGCCGAAGACTTCCAGCGACAGCACGCCGTCATACCGCTCGCGCAGCAACAGCTCGATCAGCGGATCGATCTGCTCCGGGACCATGTGGGCCAGCGATTGATGGTCCTGTTTCTGACCATCGACCTCGTGGACACCATGAATGTGAACGACACGCGTGCGAAGCAACGCCGACCGCAGGTAGGGCAGCGGATCGTGCCCGTCCAGCCAGAGATGGCCGATGTCCACACATCGACTGACCGGCAGGCGATCGATGACGGGCGTCACAAACTCGGGCGGGTAGCTCTCCAGGTTCTCGACGGCCAGCAACGATGGATCGCCGGTCATGGCGGCAACGGCGGCCAGCGCTTTCGCCGTTTCGGCCTGCCAATCGGCCAGAGCTTCGGCTGCGGCCAGCGTCGCTGCCGGCTGCCGGTGTTCCTTGCCGTCCAGATGCAACACGTAGGCCCACGGCTCCAGCGCCCGCGTGATCTCGATGACCTGGCGCGCACGCGCCGTGGACGTGCTGGGCGTGCCGTCCGGATTGGTAAGCCGCAGATCCTCGATCAGATGGACGGTGTAGGTTAAGTTCTGCTCAATGCCGATTGCGCGCAGTTCGTTGACCGTCCACGGATCGGGCAGGTTGCTGGGGCCGCCGGGCAGATCGAAGAGCACAAGCTGCATCTCCTGCACCCGGCGCGCCAGGTAGCGGGCATTGGGCACGAGGTCGTCTTCGAGGATGTAGGAGGTTGCGCCCACCCGGAAAGGCAGGCCCAGATCACGGATGTTGAGGCAGTGATTCGTCATAGCACGGCTGCGTAGGTGAGCAGGATAGCCAGTTCGCCGGTCTCCACCACCATGCCGAAGACGTCGCCGGTCACGCCGCCCAGCCGGCGGCGGGCCGACCAGCAGACCAGTGCGCATACTGCATGGGCCAGGGCAACGGCGATCAACCCGCGCCAGTTGGGCGAAGAGATCAGCAGGACGGCCATCGGAGCGATCAGCGCTATGGTCAAAACCGAGTGGGTCAAGCCGGCGGCAAAGGTGTTGCCCATGCCGTCGTTTCTGGCCATGGGTTGGCGGGCCGTGGGCAAGAGCAGCCAGCGCGCCCAGGTCGGGGCCATCAGCAGGGCCGGCAACGCGGACGGCAGCGCGGCCACGGTCATCGTCTTGAGCAGCAGCGCCAGCGGCAGCCCGATCGCGGCAAAGGCGCCCACGCGAGAGTCACGCATGATCTCCAGGCGGCGAGCCGGCTCGAAGGGGGCGAGCAGTCCGTCACAGCAGTCGGCCAGGCCGTCCAGATGCAGGCCGCCGGTCAGAATGGCCCACAGAAGGACGACGAGTACGGCCACGACCAGCGGCGGAAAGAGCATCGAGAGCAACGCATACGCGCCCCACAGCAACAGACCGATGACCAGGCCGACCAACGGATACCAGCGCGCGGCGCGTACGAAAGCGTCGGCGTCGTAGTCCATGTGCGGCACAGGCAACGTGGTCAGGAACCCCAGCGCCATCCACCATTCCTTGAAGATCATTGCTGTCGTTTACCGTTACATTGTGGTTCGCGGAGTGGGTTTTTTGCCACAGATGGACACGGATGGTTTTGGATAGGCACAGATAGAGCGTTCGATATCGGGGGCTATTCAGATTGCGATCCAGATAGACCGCGGATTCGCCGAATCCACGGTCCATCTGTGGCAAATCTTTTACCCACCCGGTTTCCACAGTGGCTCGGCCACGCCTTGCAGATGGTTCTCGTAGCGGGCCATGACGAAGAGGGCGTCAGAGAGCCGGTTGAGGTAGGCCGCCACATTGTCGCCGACGGCTTCTTGATTGGCCAGGGTCGTGACATCGCGCTCGGCGCGGCGGCAGACGGTGCGCGCCACATGAAGCTGCGCAGCACCGATGGATCCGCCGGGCAGAATGAAGTTCTCCAGCGGTCCCAGCACAACGGTCATCTCATCGATGATCCGTTCCAGGCGCTCAACATGGTGGATTTTTACGCCCGGCAGCGGAATCGTCTCCTTGTCTTCCTCGGTAAAACAGAGATCCGATCCCAGATCGAACAGCTCATTCTGGATCGAGCGCAGGATCGTCTGCGAGTTCATCGCTGATGCCGAGCGCAATCGCCACGCCGATCTGCGAGTTGAGTTCATCCACCGTGCCGTAGGACTGGACACGCAGACTGTCTTTCGGCACCTTGCGGCCGGCGCCCAGCGACGTCATTCCCGCGTCGCCCTGCCGGGTGTAGATCTTTGTCAATCTAGGCATTCTACTCTCCCAATAGAAAACGGTTCTCTGATATCTCGGATGTGGTCGACCACCACTGAATTTCGAAGGTCCAAAGCATTCCAACAATCGTAGGTGCGGTTTGCAACCGCAGGAACTGCGGAATTTCTGGGTGATTCGGGAATCGTGCGGTTACAAACCGCACCTACTTCCCATCCCATTTCCCGATCCCCTTTCCCCAATCACCTATCCTTCACCACCACATCCTCCGGCGTCAACCACCCACTATTGGGAAACAGCCGCGCCACCTGCGGCGCAAAGAGCGGCGAGGTCGCCATCACTTCGCTGGGCGGCCCGTTGGCGATGATCTCGCCCTGGCTCATCAACACGACGCGGTCGGCGATGGCGGCGGCAAACTCGACGTCGTGGGTGATGACCACGATGGCCATGCCCTGGTCACGCCAACCGTGCAACAGTACCATCAACTGCTCCTTGGCGCTGTAGTCGAGACCACGGGTCGGCTCGTCCAGCAGCAGCGAACCGGGCTGGGTCACGGTGATGGCGGCCAGCGCCACCCGTTGCCGTTCGCCCACGCTGAGGTCGCGCGGATAGGCCTGCTCCTTGTGGGCCAGCCCCAACTGGTTCAGCAAGGCTTGCGGTTCGATGGGCGGATGGCCGCCCTGCTCCGGCAACATGCCGTGGTTGCGCAGCGTGATCTCCAGTTCGTCGAGCACGGTGTCGGCAAAGAGCAGCGTGTTGGGGTCCTGGGGCAGATAGCCCACATCGCGGCAGATGTCGGCCACATCCTTGCCGGCAATCGACTCGCCGTCCACCGAAACGGTCCCGCCGCCCGGCCGCACCAGGCCGACCATGCTCTTGAGCAGCGTCGTCTTGCCCGCGCCGTTGCGCCCCATGAGCACCACGATCTCGCCGGGGAAGATGTCCAGGCTGACGTTGTTGAGCGCCACAAAACGGTCGTACTGGGCCTTGATCGACGTCACTCGAATGCGCACGTTCTTTGTCGATCTGTCCGCTTCTGCCGCTACTTCGCCGATTTTTCCGGCGCAACTTCCTGTCGGGCCAGCCGCCGGCTGAAGCGCAGCCCCTCTTTGATCGTCAAGGGCAGCGGTTGCCAGCCCAGCCGCTTGCCAAGCTGCACCAGCGGCGGCCCAAGCTCGACCTCAGGCAGCACGTCTCGCGGGTCGCCGACGCGGACCGGGCCGGAGGCGTCGTCCAGATAGAGCAGGCTGTCCACAAAGGGCAGCACCCGCTCCAGCCGGTGCTCGGCCAGCAGGATGGTCAGCCCCAGATCCTGGTTGAGGCGCACCAGCGCGGTGAGCACATCCTCGGCCGACTTGGGATCAAGCTGCGACGTCGGTTCGTCGAGGATGAGGATCTCGGGGCGCAGGGCCAGGGCCGCGGCAATGGCCACGCGCTGGCGTTCGCCGCCGGAGAGCGTGACCAGCGCCCGGTCGCGCAGGGGCGCCAGATCGAGCAGATCCAGCGTCTCCTCGACGCGCACGCGCATCTCCACCGGCGGCATGGCTGCGTTCTCCAGCGCAAAGGCCATCTCATCCTCGACCCGGTCCATGACAAACTGGGCCTCGGGGTCCTGGAAGACAAAGCCGACGTGGCGGCTCATCACCTGGGGCGTGGCCGCCACCGGATCCAGATCATTGACGCGGATGTTGCCGGTCAGCGCGCCGCCGCTGAAGTGGGGCACCAGGCCGTTGATGCAGCGCAGCAGCGTCGACTTGCCCGCGCCCGACGGCCCGACCAGCAGCACGAAATCGCCCGACGGCAGCTCGAAGGAGACGTTGTTGAGCGCGGGGCGTGTCGCGCTCGGGTAGGTGAAGCTGACATGCTCAAAGGTGATCATAGCGATGAAATGGGCACAGGTCCCCCTCCGGTCTCACGCCCACTCTTCTCTCTGGCGGGAGTCGCTGTCTTGCTTTCGGTCGCAGCCGTTTCGACGTCATCCATAGCCGGATCACGTGGACCATCCAGGCTGTTGACCATGATCACCAGCGCCGGCGCCACCAGCCCCCACGTCGCCATGCCCAGGATCAGCGAAAAGGAGGGGATGGTCAGCCGCGGATAGGGATAGTAGAAGATCGACGAGCGATCCAGCCCCGGCCACGGAATCAAGAAGGCGGCCGCGGTGATGGCCGCCCCGGCGACGATGGCCCAATCCCGGATCGTCCAGGGCTGGGGACGATAGACCGTGTGCGGATGGCGACGCCCGACGATCCAGATGCTGCCCAGCACCAGCGTCATGCCGATCACCAGCAGCGCCAGCCCCAGCCACTGCTGATGCCAGACCAGGCGCAGCAGCCATCCGGCCACAAAGAGGATCAGGCCGGCGATGATGGCGACGCGCGAACTGCGTGTCGTGGGTCTCGCTCGTCAGCGCTGGCAAACCCGCGCGCCATCATGGCCTCGGAGAGTTGCAGGGCGCGCTCCAGCCCGCCGGTCAGCAGCGGGATGAAGAGGGGCAGCCAACTGCGCAGGCCGCGCATGCGATGCCCGCGCACGGCCTGCGCCTCGCGGATCTGGCGAAATTGGCGCAACGTTGTGGGCACAAAGGTGATGGCGATGGAGACCACGACGGCCACCGGATAGTAGGCCCGCGGGATCAACTGGACCAGTTCACGCACCGACAGCGCCCGGTTCATGACCAGGAAGGCGGCAAAGAGGCCGGCAATGACCACGCCGTTGAGCGCGCCGTAGACGATGGCCTCCAGCGTGACAGGGCCGCCGATCAGCGGGATCTGTTCGGGAATCGTGAAGAGGATCGTGCTGCCGAAGTGGACGGTCAGGCCGTTGAAGGCGGCAGACACGGCGATCACAAAGAGGCCGAAGCGCACGGGCGAGATGTTGACGGCCTGCGCGCTGGTCTCAGAGTCCGTGGTGCGACGGACCGCGACCGTGACCAGCGCGATCCAGGCCAGCACGATGCCCAGATAGAGCGGGTTGCGCGTGATTGTCAGCACGACCAGGATGCTTGCCAGCCAGGCCAGCCAGGCCAGCGCGTGGATGGATGCTGCCCGTTTCATTCCATCCCCCGCGTCATGCCTGTCCCTCGCCGGATTGAGGGATCGCCACCGGACGCGGCCGACGAGGCCAGCCGGAACCCGCAGGCTGAGCCTCGGCCACGCGCGCTGCCGGGCTGTAGGTGAAGGCGAAGCGTTGCTGGAAGCGACGCAACACACGCAGCGTGGGCATGCCGAAGGCCAGAATCAGCACGGTGTTGCCGACCAAGCGCATGACATCCCAGATCAGCGAGGTCGCCATGTAGAAGACGGCATATCGCCGCAGCGTGTCGAGCAGCGAGAGGCCCGGCTCCCAATATTGCCCGGCCGATCCGCTGATAAAGGGCCAGAACCAGATGTTCATGATCGCGCCGTAGAGCAGCCCCCAGACGCCGCCGAAGATGGCCAGCACAATCACCTCGCCCCAGCGTCCTTCTGCTCGCATGGAGCGCACCAGCGGTCGACAGAGCGGCGCGGACAGCCCCATCCACCCGGCGGTGAACATCTGGTAGGGCAGCCAGGGGCCGACCGTGCCCGTCACCAGCGACGAGACGCCTAGTGTGAGCACGCCCATCAGAAAGCCGAAGCGACCGCCGAAGACGTAGCCGGTCAGCACGATCAGGAAAAAGATAGGCGTGAAGCCGCCGGGACCGGGGATGGCCACGTCGACGAAGCGCAGGGTCGTGTTGATGGCGACCAGCACGCCGAGCAGCGCGATGGACTTGGCGCTGATCGACTGGCTCTGGATCTCAAGCAGCAGCACGGCAAAGGCCAGGCCGACCAACGCGGTCAACATCAGCGGCGCATCGTTGGCGTGGGCCATGCCCAGCTGGCCCTGCTGGAGGGCAGGCATCCAGAACGGATAGAGAAAGGCCACAATGCCGATCACCGTTGTCAACGTATAGATGATGGCGCTCAGCCCGCGAGATTTTGACATAAATTTCTTTCTATTTCTTCTTCCACATCGAGTAGACAAGCAGCCAAATACCGACAAAGAGCAGCGGCACGCCGACCACGAAGGCCAATCCGCCGATGACCATCACACGTTGAAGCTGATCGTCGTTGCTCGACGGCGGCGTTGCAATCACGATCGCCTGGCCGACGCTGCCGGTGTTCACCGTGTCAGCGATGGGCGTTGCGGATGGGATCGGCGTCTCTGTGTCTGTTGGGACCGGCGTGTCGGTCGGCAACGGCGTCTCTGTCGGGATCGCTGTCGGTGTTTCGCTGGGCCTTTCCGTGGCTGTCGGCATAGGCGTCGACAGCGGTGTCTCTGTAGGCACGGGTGTCGGCGTTTCTGGAACGACCGGCGTAACGTTCGCACTGTCACCTGGATTGGCCGGCGTCGGTGTCCAGAAGACCGGCGCGACCTCGATGATCACCTCGGCTCCGATGTTGCCGCCCGCATTTCGAGCCGTCAACGAGTAGGAAGTCGTGCGATCCGGCGAGACCGGCTTTTCGCCCTGGGCTGGCAGCGGCTCCTGTCCTGCGGTCGTGTGCAGCGTGACGCTGTCCGCCGCGCCGACGTCCCAGAAAAGCATGGCCGTTTCACCAAAGTCGATCTGGGTTCGATCCGCTGCGAAACGATGGATGACCGGCAGCGCAAGCGCGGTCGGCGTCGCCGAGGGAACCGCGGTCCCGGTGGCGGTCGGCGGCGATGTGGGCGTCTGCGAGGGCGTGGCCGTCATGGTCGACGTGGCCGTGGCGGATTGGACCGTGGGCACAGGCGTCTGCGTGGCCGTTGGAACGGTCGTCGCCGTGGGTGTCGGCGCGCAGACGTTGTCAAAGGTCAGACTGGCGGGCGGCTGCCGCTCAGCGTTGTTGCTGATTGTGCCCTCGCTCCAGACCCATGCTTCGGTATAGCCGTCTTTCACTTTGCGGCTGGCCGCGCCCAGTGGTGAAAAGGTCCATTCTCCGTCCGTGCGATACCAGTAGGACCAGAAGAAGCACGGCGGTTCCTGGCATTGGCAGAAGCAGTCTTCCTGCGGAAACCCACAGCCTTCACCATCGATCCGGCAGATGGCCGCGCCCATACTGTTCTGTGCGTCATAGTTCAGGTCCAGCCCGGAACGTTCCAACACTTGCAGGCCGGAAATCTCCGGTTCGCTGAAGGAAATGCACCGTTGTAAAGTGGCGCCGTCTTCGTGAATGACAACCAGAGCCACCTGGTTGTTTTCTTGCGCTGAGGCCAAGCTCGGCATCACGACGCAGATCAGGAAGAGCGCCAACATCCATTTTGAATTGGTGAGCCTGTGCATGCGAACCATAAACTAACCTATTGTATGACGGCTCCCGGCACGTAGAAGGTGAAACATGCCTCCAGTCCGTCGCCGATTGGAAACGGCCTGCCCAACAACGCCGGAATCGCCTGTTGCGTCGAAGAGACGTTGGTCCCGCTGCCGGACTGCCACTCGAAACTGCCGTCGGGCAACTGCAAACTGAGCAGAAAGTCGATGGGCGTACTATCGTTGACTGACGTCCATTCCGGGGCCATCGGATTCTGGCCCGCGGCCCAGATCGCCTGGGTCGAATAGGCGGTCGAGTTGGCGTCGCTGTCCGTGCCGAAAGCCGACGCCGGATCGTAGGTAAAGCCGCCGTCGTCGTTCTGCGCGCTCTTGAGGAAGGCGAGTCCGCCGATCACCTCGGTCGATGAAATCGACTGACCGGCGCCGATCAGCGCCTGAATGGCCAGCGACGTGGTGTTGGTGTCGGTGCCGAAGCTCTCCATCCACTCCCATCCGCCATTGGTTTTCTGCGCGTCGATCAATGACTGCACAGCCTCGGACGGCACATCTTCGCCGGCGGCCAGCGCACCGATCATGGCCCAGGCATTGAAGCCGTTGTGCTCGCTGTAGGCGCCGATGGATGGGTCGTAGTAGGTGGCCGGCGTTGCCAAGCCGGCGGGCATGCACGTGTTGGTCGAGGCTGCCGCTGTGGCCACCTTGCCCGATGCGGCCGGATCTGTCAGGGCATAGCGCGGGCCATTGGCCAGCAGATAGCCGGCCAGAGTCGAAAAATTCATCGATGACGGATTTGTGACACGCCAGTCGGATGCGTTCTCGCGGTTGGCGCCGATGGCCATGGCCGCCTCCACCGAGACGCCTATCGTGCCGAAGCCGCCGTCGGTGATCACCTGCGTGCTGCGTATCCAGATCAAGGCGTCTGAAGCGGCCTGGGCATTGGTGGCCGGCGACATGACATCGCCGTACTCGCCCCAGATCCAGCCCTCGACAGAGCCGGTTTGGCTGATGACCGACGTGTCTGCGCCGACCATGTAGCCCAACCACGCCTCGCCGTCCCAGCGATTGTAGCCCCAATATTCGGTACGGCAGAAGCAATCATCGGCCGGACAGCCGACGCCGTCGATGCTACAGACGGCAGGCCCAAAGCCGGTCGTGGTCGTCACCACATCAAGCCCGCTCAGTTCGAGCGCGTCCAGGCCCGAGATGTCGCCTCTGAACTCGATGGGCCGAATGACGGCATCGCTGTCGCCGAATTGGACGATGACGTCGGCGTCCTTTTCTCCGTCGCAGATCTGATCGTAGGTCAGGTCTGCGGGAGGCTGGCGCTCAGCGTTGTTGCTGATTGTGCCCTCGCTCCAGACCCATGCTTCGGCGTTGCCGTCTTTCACTTTGCGGCTGGCCGCGCCCAGCGGCGAAAAGGTCCATTCGCCGTCCATGCGATACCAGTAGGACCAGAAGAAGCACGGCGGTTCCTGACACTGGCAGTAGCAGTCTTCCTGCGGAAAACTACAGCCTTCGCCATCGATCCGGCAGATGGCCGCGCCCATGCTGTTGCCCGGATCGTAGTTCAGGTCCAGCCCTGATCGCTCCAAGACTTGCAGGCCGGAAATCTCCGGTTCGCTGAAGGAAATACACCGTTGGACGGTCGTGCCGTCACCGTGAATGACCACCAAGCCGGCGCGGTTCTCTTCTTGGCCCTCTTCTTGAGCCAGGGCCGTGACCGGCAGCAGAAAAGCGATCAGGCAGAGTGCTATCACCCAAGCAAAGTTGAATTGTCTGTCTAGATTGGTCATTGCTCCATCCCTCCCGGCGTTCGTGATCACCGTCGCCGAATCCCTACTGCACGCGACTGCCTATTATAGCGCACGTTCCATTGGGTGACCGATATGTGTGGATTGGTGATTGGGGAAAGGTGAATGGGGACTGGGTGACCCGCCCTCACTGCAAGGCGCAAGCCCAATCCCCAATCCCCCTTCACTTCTCCCCAATCACCCCAATCCCTTCTATTGAGCCACGACACTCGGCAGATAGAACGCATCACAGACATCAACGCCGCTGCCGTTGGGATACGGGTTGCCCAATCAGGGCCGGGATCGCCTGCTGGGTCGCCAGTAGATTTGTTCCTGTGTCGGGCAGATATTCGAAACTGCCGTCGGGCAACTGCATGCTCAGCAGAAAATCGACGGGCGTTTTTTCTCCGGCAGATGTCCAGTCCGGTCCCATGGGATTCTGGCCGGCAGCCCAGATGGCCTGGATCGAATAGGCTGTCGAATTGCCGTCGCTGCCGAATGTCGACGCCGGATTGTAGCCGAAGCCGCCATCGGCGTTCTGCGCGCTCTTGATGAAGGCAAGGCCGTCGATCACTTCGGTTGAACTGATCGATTGGCCGGCGCCAATCAGGGCCTGGATGGCCAGCGATGTTGTGTTGGTGTCCGTGCCGAAGGTCTCCATCCATTCCCATCCGCCGTCGGGCAGTTGCACGTCGATAAGTGTCTGCACAGCCGCGGCCGGTACGTCATCACCGGCGGCCAGCGCGCCGAGCATGGCCCAGGCGTTGAAGCCATTGTGCTTGCTGTAGGCTCCGATCGACTCGTCGTAGTAGGTGGCAGGGGCTGCATAGCCGACCGGTTGGCAGACCTCGGTGGAGGCCGCACTCATGGCCACCTTGCCCGAGGCCGCCGCGTTCTCTGCGGCATAGACTGCGCCGTTGGAGAGCAGATAGCCGGCCAGCGTCGACGAATCCTCGGTGACGCTCCAGTCGGACGCCTCCTCTCGGTTGGCGCCGATGGCCATGGCCGCTTCCATCGAGGAGTTCGGAGCGCCAAAGCCGCCGTCGACCGGGACCTGGACGCCGTGAAGATAGGTCAACGCGTCCTGCGCGGCCTGGGCGTTGGTGGCCGGTGACATCACGTCACCGAATTCCCCCCAGATCCAGCCTTCGACGGCGCCCGTCTGGCTGATGACGGATGAGTCTGCACCGACTTGATAGCCTTGCCAGGCATTTCCGTCCCAGTAGTTGTAGCCCCAATATTCGCAGACTTCGCCGCCGTTGCACTGGCAGAAACAATCGTCTGCCGGGCAGCCGACGCCCTGGATGCTACAGACGCTTGCGCCAAAGTCGCTCATTTGGACGACAACGTCGAGCCCGCTCAGTTCGAGTGCAGTCACGCCGGAGATGACGCCAGTGAAGTCGATGGGCCGGATGACGGCATCGCCGCCGTCGAATTGCACGATGACATCGGCGGATTTGGTCTCCTGGGCGCTGACTGTTTGCGGAGTGAGCAACGTCGTGGAAAGCAAGGTCAGGGCGATCAGGGTTGCGGCAAACAGAATGCCTGCCACTGTCCGATTGACCGGACTGATTCTGGTTCTCTGCTCAGATTGCTGTTTCATTGGTGCTTTGATTCCTTTGATGGTTCTTTTTTGCGCTGTTGTTAAAGACTGACAATAAGGTAAATTTTGTCATTTCGAGCGGAGCGAGAAATCTCGCATTGGCAGTGCTGAGATTCCTCCCTTCGACAGGCTCAGAACAGGCACTCGCTTGGTTCATGGCGCTGTGCAACCGGAATGACAACAGGGCACAAGGCGGCTAATCTACCGGCAAGCTGCACTCACGCCACCACAACCATCCCCGACGGCACGGCCTCGACCAGCGCATTGGCGTAGGCAGCGCTGATCTCCTGCCGACGTTGTGCCGTGTGGAAGCCGGCCAGCACCGTCAGATCTGCATCCTGCCGTGCAAGTGTCGTTTTCCATTCCGCCAACGTGGCTCGATTGAGATCGTGGATCTGGGGGCGAAGTTCGTTTTGGAGGAAATCACTGGCCTCAACATCTGCAAAAACCTGCTGCCAGCGGGTCAATTGATCGCGGGAGAGACAATAGACTTGGACTGAGAGGTCGCAGATCAATGCCGTGGTGGCGGCCATTACAGCGCTTTCAAACAGTGGTTTGGAACGATTTCCGGCAGATGCCAGAGATTTTGGATCGGTCGTTCGCTTTTGCATAAAAAACACCTTCCTGTGTGTACAAGAAGGTGTGGCACGGCTGATCAGGCCAGGCGCCACACCCCTAACCGCGAGAGTGTCGGCACTTGCAGAGGCGGGCGGCCTGACTTCCCGACACGGTTTGCTGGAATTGAGCAAACCCTGTCGAGTTACAGTTGCGGGACAGTGCTGGACTTACACCAGCTTCGCCATTGCTACCCTAGCCATCCGGGGCGTCGGGTACCTGTGCAAATGATATTCAATTGAGAGTCAGTATACAGCCCATGGTTGAAAACTGTCAAAGCCGGTGTTGGATTCAGAATGGCAAAGCTTTTCTACTCCTCTTGCCCAGACACACCGGCATCGGCAAACGTCGCCATCTCGTTGAGGATCTTGCCGGACGCCTCCAGGATCGACATGGCCAGCGCGCCGCCCGTGCCTTCGCCCAGTCGCAGATCCAGGTCGAGCAGCGGCTCCAGTTGCAGCCATTCCAACATGATGCCGTGGCCTCGCTCCATAGAATGGTGCGCGGCGAACAAATAGTCGCGTACCTGCGGCGCCAGGCCCACCGCGATCATGGCCGCGGCTGTGGAGATGAAGCCGTCGACCACGATGGGGTGTCCGTTGGCCGCTGTCGCCAGGATGGCCCCGGCCAGCCCGGCGATCTCAAAACCGCCGACCTTGGTCAGCACGTCCAGCGCATCGTTCGGGTCCGGCCGGTTGACCGCCAGCCCGCGGCGCACGGCATCGATCTTGCGCGCCAGCCCGTCGTCGTCCACGCCCGTGCCGCGCCCGACGATCTCTGCCGGATCTTGGCCGGTGAAGGCCGCGGCGATGGCCGCCGACGGCGTCGTGTTGCCGATGCCCATGTCGCCCGTGCCCAGCACGTCCAGGCCCAGCGCCAGTTGCGTTTCGACCACCGAAACGCCGGCCAGGATGGCCTCGTTCGCCTGCTCGCGTGTCATGGCCGGCCCTTGCACGAAGTTGCGTGTGCCGGGCGCAATGTGATGCACGATCAGGTCAGGGTGGTCGCCGCAATCGCCGGCCACGCCCATATCGACTACTACCACGCGCGCACCCACATGCCGCGCCAGCACGCTGATGGCCGCGCCGCCGTGCAGAATGTTGGCCACCATCTGCACGGTGACGGCCTGGGGAAAGGCGCTGACGCCCTCGTCCACCACGCCGTGATCGCCGGCCATGACCGTGAAGACTTTGTCCGTGAGCGAAAAGTCGGTGCGGCCATAGATGCCGGCCAGCCGGATGGAGATTGTCTCCAGCTTGCCCAGACTGCCTGCCGGCTTGGTCAGCATGTTTTGACGGGCGGCCGCCGCTTCCATGGCCTCCAGGTCTAGCGGTTGAATTCGTTCGATCAGCGTTTCGATTTGGGTCATGTGTTTCCTGTTTTCTGATGGTCTTTTTTTGCCACAGATGAACACAAATGGGCACGGATGGGGCCCAGATACTCACGGAGGGTTTCTCAATAAAAACACTTTCCTGCAAAACAAGAAGGTGCGACACGGCTCATCCAGCCCGGAGCCACACTCCTTACCATAGGAGTGTCGGCACGACGTTTGTAGTACGACATTTATGTCGTAGCCTTTTGTGCCAGTCAAGTTGGGCTGCTACGACACAAACGTCGTGCTACCGAATCGACTACCCACTACCCGTCCTGCACCGCGGCCAACAATGCCCGTGCGGCAGCGGTGGCTGTCATGTCGCCGTCCTTGACCGCCTGCTCGATGGCGGGCAGCCGCGCAGCCACCGCGGGGTGGCTGTAGAAATAGGCCCGCAACTGCTCGTCGACCAACGTGTGCAGCCACTCGGTCTTCTGCTGCTGACGCCGGGCCTGAAAGACGCCCGACGCCCCGGTCATCTCCCGGAAACGCTCGACCACGGTCCAGAGATTGGTCACGCCCTCGCCGCTCAGCGCCGAGCAGGTGTAGGCCTGGGTGCGCCAGCCTTCGGTGGCCGGCGTCAGATAGTGGAGCGCCCGGTTGTATTCGACACGCGCGGCCTGGGCCTGGATCAGCTTGTCGCCGTCGGCCTTGTTGATGGCGATGGCGTCGGCCAGCTCGACCACGCCCTTTTTGATGCCCTGCAACTCGTCGCCGCCGCCGGGGATGAGGACCAGCAGGAAGAAGTCGACCATGGAGCGCACAGTGATTTCGCTCTGGCCGGTGCCCACCGTCTCGATGAGCACCACGTCGAAGCCGGCGGCCTCGCAGACGAGCATGGTCTCGCGCGTCTTGCGCGCCACGCCGCCCAACATGCCGCCGGTGGGCGATGGGCGAATGAAGGCCTCGTGCCGGCGTGAGAGCTGCTCCATGCGCGTCTTGTCGCCCAGGATGCTGCCGCGGGTGACGCTGCTGGTCGGGTCCACGGCCAGCACCGCGATACTGTGCCCCTGCTCGACCAGGTCCAGACCCAGCGCCTCGATCAGCGTGCTCTTGCCCGCGCCGGGCACGCCGGTGATGCCCACGCGCACTGCCTTGCCGGTGTGGGGCAGCAGGCGACGCAGCACCTCCTGTGCCTTGTCAAAATGGGCCGGCGCATTGCTCTCCACCAGCGTGATGGTGCGCGCCAGCACCGTGCGGTCGCCGGCCAGCACGCCGGCCACGTGCTCGTCGACCGTGAGTTGGCGTCTTCGTTGATTGCTTGAGCCGGCATTGTCACGCGGCTGCGGTTGCAGCCCGTCGTGCCCGCCGATGACGCCCTGGAGCACGCGCGTGGCGAACTCGTCGCCGGCGTCGTCGGGGGTCCATTCGGGTACAGTGGGTTTGTTGGTCATGGCAGAAATGGATTCACCGCGGATTTGGCGGATGGTCGCGGATCTTTTCGGGAAAGACTACAACGGATTTGGACAGGGAACGGATTATCGTCTGGTTGGCGAGGTGTTTCGTTCTGTCCCGACATCTCAGCCGATGCGAAACCAAATCCGTTTCTGTCAGAATTCCGTTGCCGTGATTTTCACCGCCGAATTGTAGCGGATGTGGGGCGGAAAGGGAAAGGCCGAGGATCATTTCTTGATGTACTGAACACCGGGGAAATTTTTGAAATCGGAATCCTGCGTCCAGACAATTGCATTGTGGGCGCGGGCAGTTGCCAAGATAATGCTGTCCGCCATTGGGAGTTGATGATCGCTTGAGATTTTGGCGGCCATCATAGCGAGGGTGTCGTCAAGGACTACGACATGGCCTTGTTGCATATGTGCTGCCGCCTTTAGCGCCTCGTTTTCGCCACGCTGAAGCAGGATGCGCTTGAAGACCTCGTAGATCACGATCGCCGGAACAATGAGTGAATCGACATCTTCGATGGCATCAGCGAAAAAGTCGGCATTGACATCATCACCGAAGAACTCAAGCCATCCGGAGGAATCAACAACATTCATATACGATCCGGCTCGCGTTCTATCTGTGTATCGATGCCACGCACAAAGCCGCGCATCTCGCGCATGGGGCGAAGTGGAATCAATTCGATGCGATCTCCATAGGAGATCATCTGGATTTTCTGCCCTGGTTGAATATTGTGGGCTTTACGGACAGCCGCTGGGATAACAACTTGGTACTTGGGTGACACAGTTACAGTATCCATACGATCTCCTTATCGAACAGTTAAACGTAGCACGCTAATTTATTCTATCAGGAATCTGCCGCGGAATCAATGATCGATCTGCGCCCTGTTTGCCCAAATCGAGTTCGCCGGCAAGAGCAACCGCTCCTCGATCTCACTGCGATTGGCGACCGTCGCCAGTTGGAGGCAATCGATCAGCAGCGTCGTACCCTTCAGATAACCGTACATAGATATCGACCTGCTCGTTGTTCCAGTCGATTGCAGCCAGTCGCTCTTTGTCTTGTTCATCAACCTGTTGCAGGTAGCGGATCCCCGACAGGTCACGAGATGACTCAACGATCGCTCTCAATTGTTGCCGAAAATCCGCCCACGCTTCTCTGTCTCCTCCGTCGAGGGTACCCTCAGATCATTCAGTGCATCATGCAGATCTCTCAACTCCAGGTCTTGACATCGTCGTTTGATACGGTGCGAGGTCGAGGGCGAAAGCGTAAGCCATGTCGAGGTCGAGGGCGCTTTTGAAGTAGAGGTCGAGGTCGAGGTCGCTGTCAAGGATGAGGACACGCTCGAGGTCGAGTTTGAGTTTGAGGGTGCGAACGCGGTCGACGATGCGGGCGACGTTTGAGGGCGAGAGCGAGGAACCATGCCCTCAACGAAACCAGCCTGTAGGCCTTTTTCGTTGCGACAACCGACTGCTTGGCTTTCTCATTTGCCCAGTCAAGTAGGCACTCGATCGGTTCGACATCGGCCGCCATCCGCTGCAACCGCTCGACAAAGAGGTTGAAGAAGTTCTCTGCATCCTTGCGGCGCAGCGAACTCGCGGTCAGCAGGAAAATCTCGCGCCACTGATCCTCGCCCATGTGGTCCAGCAGCCGCTCCAGGCTGCCGTGTTGGATATTCTCCTTGATATCGCGGGCCGTGAAATATTCCTGAAAAGAGAGATGGGGCAGTGAATAGAGCCGGGGTGTCTGCTGCACGAAGAGGCCGTGGCGGGCGGCCATGTCATCGAGCACCAGTCCGCCGTCCACGCCGGGGCTGATGCCGGGCAGCGCTTCCAGGTAGTCGCGGATGCGGTCGCCCCACTCCTGCCGTGTCAACAGATATTCGCCGTTGTTGAAGGCATCGGCCGCCACTTCGGTCATCAAATCCCACTTGTAGCCCAGTTCCAACCCTGCGTAGACCTCCTGGCCACGGCGGATACCCCGGTCCGCGTCCCACTTGCGCAACAGGGCTTCGATGGCCTGGTAGTAGATATCGACGCGGCGTGACGGGAAGGAAAGGGTCTCCTCGTAGGCGATGGCCAGCAAGGTCAGCAGGATGGGTGTGCGCGCCAGCTCGCGCAGCCCTTTGTGGCGCTCTTCATGCAATTCCTCGACGCAGTCGGTGGCCAGCTCGTGCTTGTCGCCAAACCAGTTCTTGAGGTAGCGCTCGATCTGATTGTCGCTGAAGGGCGCCATTTTCACGTAGCGAAGACGGCGTTCGTGGAAGGTGTAGTCAGCGGCGGCAATGCGGCAGGAGATCACATATTGGCAACGGTCGTACTTGCGCATGAAGTCGTGCATCTCGGCCACGAGGATGCTACGCTGGTCTTCGTCGGTGGCGACCTCGTCCAGTGCGTCCCAGAGCAGCAATGCCCGGCCCGAACGCAGCAGGAAATCAACGATCGTATCGGCCTCGGGAAAGCCGCAGACGTTTAACTCATGTTTGACTGACTCGTAGAGCGAACGGTCCGTGCGCGCATGTTGGCGCAGGGTGATAAAGATGGGGATTCGTGTCGGCGCGTCGTCCTGGCGACGCAACTCGCCGCGTGCGGCCTTGATAGCCGCCATCTTGAGAAAGGTGGTTTTGCCCGCGCCCGGATCACCCAGGATGAAAAGATCATCGCCGTCGGCCACCAAGGGCCAGCCGTTCTGCCGCTTGTCGGGATCGTAGCTAAGATCGCGCCGAATGTAGAGTTGTGAGAGTTGATCTTCGGCGAATTGGAAGTAGGCATCTTCCTGGTCCAACACATGGACGTAGGTATAGATATCGTCGATGGGCACGTAGCGGTCTTTGCCGAAGATGGGCAGCCGACCGTAGTCGCACTCGATCTTGTCGGCATACTGGCCGGCCGCGCGTTGCCAGCGGGCCGCGTCCCAGCCCAGTTGCACGCCGGATTCGATGGCGTCTTTGCCGAATTTGTCGGCCAGCCAGAGGAATGTGGCTAGGATTGGGGTCATCGGTTTTGGCTCCTGATCAACGCGTTACCAGATGTCGCACTCTATGGTTCTATTCTTGAGACGGTCTCGATTTTATCGAAATCCTGGTCATAGCTATACAGCTCGTCGATGCCCTGCCGTTCCATTGACGCTGCGGACATCGCATCCTCGAAATCAATATTGTGATCACGATACAATTGTAGGGCGCGGAAGTATGTTCGCTTGTGCGACAGTTTCAATCCTTGCAAAGCAAGAATCGCGTAGAGCCGATCGTAGATTTCCTGCCTCGAAAGGCCGTACATCTGATTGGATGAGAGGACATACACAACTTCAGCAACGACAGATTCTGAGGTTGTGATCTCTGCGTCGCCGCTTTGGGCCAACTTGAACAGTTGGCGGCAACGACCCGACTTTTCTGGATCGTCTCCGGTCAAATAGCGAATGAAAATGTTGGTGTCGACGAATTGCATGGCTATTCTTCCGCCTTGGCAAGAAAGCGTGCGACTCGTCCTTCACGAGCAAGGCGGCGCAGTTCCTCAAAGTCTTCCGGTTGGCTCAACGGTGTGACTGAGCCATATGCCTCGTCCAGCGTCATCGGTAGCGGTTCAACCTCGACTCTGTCGTTCACAATGCGGAAGATGACTTTGTCACGCAGACCAATGCCCAATTTTTCCCGAATCACGGCAGGAATCGTCACCTGACCCTTGCTGGTTACCGTACTGATATATTCTACGGGATCTTCCATGGTAATGCTCCTTCTTGAATCATTACTTCGTAATGATTTAAGGATACTTGCATCATTGCGGATTGTCAACAGGTGCATTGTTGAATGTTGAATCCATCGCTTCATCCGCTCGCCAGCGCTGCAACGCCCAGACCAGCGCGGCCAGGCCCAGCAGGCAGATCAGGCCGGCGGTCAGGCCGACGCCTGCCATGCCGGTCGCCAGCAGGATGGGAATGCCCATCAGCGCGCCGAACACGCGGCCCAGTCCCGCCGCGGCCTTGTAGCCCGACATCATGGTGGCGCGGGCGTCGGGCAGAACCTCGGTGAAGAGAGAAATGGCGCAGACGATGTTGAACTCGAAGATCAGAAAGACGATGAAGAGGGCTGCCAGGGCTGTGTTGAGACTCGATGCAAAGTAGGGGAAGAGCGCATAGGCCAGCGCGCTCAGGGCCAGGCTGCCGGTCACGGCCCGGCCCAGGCCGATGCGGTCGGCCAGCAGCACGGTGAGCCCTTCGCCGCCCAGTTCAGCCACGCCGATGACCATGGTCGTGACGCCCAGCGCCACTACGGTCAGGCCGAACGACTCCTCCAGCCAGACGCCGTAGACCACAAAGAGCACGTCGTTGGCCATGTTGATGGCCAAAGCGAAGAGCAACATGCCGACGGCGCGTGGCGTGTGGAAGAGCTGCTGCCAGCGTTGGAGTATGTCGCCGGCCAGACCCACCTCAAGTTTGTGGCCGGCGTGGGCCGGGGGGTTGCGGCCGGCGTGGGCCGGAATCAGCGCACCCATCAGCAACATCAGCCCCAGGCAGGCCATGCCGAGAGCCAGGAAGGGCGAACGCCAGCCCAGCCGGGCGATGAGCAGGCCGACCAGTGGGATGCCGATGAGCGACGAGGCCGACCAGCTCATCTCGATCAGCCCGATGACGCGGCCGCGGTAGGCGTAGGGCACGTTCTGCCCGGCAAAGGCCTGCAGGGCCGGGTCGTAGATGCCCCGTCCCATGCCCGCGAAAAAGAGCGCGATCAGCAAGACAGCGTAGATGGGGAAGAGGCCGCTGGCCAGCATGGCCCCGCCCACCAGTCCCAGACCCAGCAGCATGGTGAAGCGATAGCCCATGCGGTCGCTGACCGGCCCGAAGAAGGGGCTGGCCAATCCTGCCGCCTGGTTGACGGCCAGCAACGTGCTCACCGATGTGATGGGCACGCCAAGACCGCGGCTGATGACCGGGGCAAAGGGGTAGATGAAGCGGCGGCTTGTGTTGAGCACAGTGCGCGCCAGCGTTCCCGCCACGATCTGGGTGAACAGGCGAGAATCGGGTGATGTGGCTGTTTTGGCTGTTGTCATGTGGGGGAATCCAAAGCTCCGTTTCTGTTTCTGTATCAAATAGGTATAATTCGGTGACGGTCGAACCCCGACTATTCTGTAGTATTGTCCACAACACTCGCCAATGTCAACGGATTCCAGGCTTCGATCAAGCCAACTATGCCAAAACTTACCATCCGCCTCCTGGGCGAATGTCAATTCATCTACGACGGTGAAGTCGTAGCCGGCCTTCAGACCAAGCGCCTGCGTTCGCTGCTCGGCTATCTGCTGCTGCACGCGGGGCAGCAACTGTCGGCGCTCCAGCTCGCCTTTCTCTTCTGGCCCGATTCGACCGAAAAACAGGCGCGCACCAACCTGCGCCGCCTCTTTTTCAACCTGCGCCAGACCTTCCCCCAGAGCGACGAATTTCTGGACAGAGGCGATCATTCGGTCCAATGGCGCGCCGACAGCGGCTACACGCTGGATGTCGAACAATTCGAGACGAACCTGGACGAAGCCACAAATTTGCTGGCAGCGGAAGATTTTGGCCCGGCACGTGACGCGCTGGAAGCGGCCATCGACACCTATGGCGGCGATCTGCTGCCCGACAGCTACGATGACTGGATCCTCGTCCATCGAGAAGAACTGCGCCAGCGCTATCTGGGCGCGCTGGAACAACTCATGGACCTGCTTGAGGGTGACGGCGACTACCGCACGGCCATTCGCTATGGCGAACTGCTGTTGCGTGAAGATTCGTTGCGCGAGAAACCCTATCGCACACTGATGCGGCTGCACGCCTTGAACGGCGATCGGGCCGGCGCGCTGCGTGTCTACCACGCCTGCGCCTCTGAGTTGGAGCGCGAACTGGGCGTCGAACCCGATGCCGAGACAACGGCTCTTTATGAGCGTTTGCTGCAATCCGGCGCGGCCACGGGCGCGGCGAGATGTCGGCGGCGCACGGTCGATCCACACGGCGGAAGACGGGCAATTGGTCGGGCGACAGACGGAGCGCAGAAGCCTCTTTTCGGCATGGCGGACCGCGGCCGGCGGCAGGGCGACCTTCGTCCTGATCAACGGCGAGGCCGGCATCGGCAAGACACGCCTGGCCGAAGAACTCTATCGCTGGGCCGGCCAACTCGGCATCCGAGCCGCTCGCGCCCGGGCCTACGCGGCCTCTACGACCCTTGCCTACGCCCCGGTTCTGGAGTGGCTGCGCTCAGAGCCGCTGTCGGCGCGACTGCATACCCTCGACCCGATCTGGCTGAGCGAGTTGTCTCGTCTGCTGCCGGACATCACACACACCTTCCCGGAGACGCCTGCGCCACAGCCGTTGTCTGAAGATTGGCAGCGTCTGCGGCTCTTCGAGGCTCTGGCCCACGCTATCTCGGCCGGGGGAGAGCCGACGCTGCTGTGGATCGACGATCTTCAGTGGTGTGACGGCGAGAGCCTGGCCTGGCTGCAATATCTGATGCAGTTCGACCGCCAGGCGCCGCTGCTCATCCTGGGCACTGCACGCGATGAACAATTGGCCCAGAATCATCCGCTGGCCGAGCTTACCTACCACCTGCGTCGCTTCGATCAGCTTGTCGAGATCAACCTGGAGCGTTTCACGCTGGAAGAGACCGTCCAGTTGGGCCGCCAGATCGCCGGTAGAGACCCTCTCCGCCGAGGTCGCTGAGCGTCTGGACCAGGACGCCGGCGGCAATCCGCTCTTCATCGTAGAGATGGTCCGGGCCGGGTTGCAGACGCCTGCCGGTGTCGGACCCGTCCACGGCTCCGATCCCCGGCAGTAGCGGCTCGATGTCCGCGTTGCCGCCCAAGGTCTACAGCGTGATCCAGTCCCGACTGGCCCAGCTTTCGCCGCCGGCTTCCGCCCTGGCCGCGCTGGCCGCCACCATCGGCAAGTCCTTCACCTATGAGGTCCTGGTCCACGCCGGCGAGTCGGACGAGGACCAACTCGTCCAGAGTCTGGACGAACTGTGGCAGCGGCGCATCGTGCGCGAGCGCAGCACCGACCTCTCGGACTATGCCTACGACTTCAGCCACGATCGCATCCGTGACGTGGTCTACGCAGAGCTTTCAGCCATCCGCCGCCGGCATCTTCACCGTTCAGTCGCCGCCGCGCTCGAGGCGGTCTATGCGGGCAAGGGTGATGAGTGGAGCGCCGAGATCGCCCACCATCATGAACGGGCGGGCAACCGTGGCGCCGCGCAACGCTACTACCGGCTGGCCGGCGTACGCTCCGCCGATCAATTCGCCCACAACGAAGCCCTCGCCTACTTCACTCGCGCCCTCGATCTGACGGAAGCGGAAAACGTGGAAGCCCGATTTGATCTTCATGGCCTGCGCGAACATGTCCACCATGTGCGCGCCGCCAGGGATGCGCAGGACGCTGAACTGGCTGCCATGATGTCGCTGGCCGACCAGTTGGATGACGATGCCAAGCGGGCCATCGTCCACCTGAAACGCGCCGCATGGTCTGAGGGACAAGGCGCCTATGATGTCGCCGTCGACAGCGCCCGACAGGCTATCCACGATGCACAATCCGCCGGCGACCGCCTGCTCGAAGCGGAAGGTCTGATCCGGCTCGGCTCGGCCTACTGGAACTGGGGCGACTATCCCCGATCCGCAGAGCAATATGGCCAAGGTCTCGACATCGCCCGGTCAATTGGCGAGCAACGGTTGGAGATGACCGCGCTGCTCCATCTGGGAGCGCTCAACGTCTACTACGCACCCTATGCCGACGCCCAATCGATCTGTCAACAGGCGCTGGACGCGGCGCGCGGATTGGGCGATATCGAGGGTGAGATCTGGGCACGCAACCAGCTCGGCTTCTTGGTGGTGGAGCAGGGCGACGATGACTACAGTGACGCCGAAATCCACCTGACGACCGGCCGTGATCTGGCCCGCACCATCGGCAACCGTGCGTACGTGGCCAAGCTCTCCAGCAACCTGGCCAGACTCTATGATCGCAGCGGCAGAGCGGACGAAGCCTTGGCCTGTCTCGAAGACGCCCTGGCCATCGCAGAGCAGACCGGCTCCGCACGCCACCGCGCCTTTGCGCTCAACTTCAAAGCCAATGTCCTGATGAACCAGGGCGACTTGGCCGCGGCCCGTGAACTCCTTAAGCAGTCTGTGGCGCTTTTTCAACAGATCGGCTATCGACAGGGCGAGGGCAAAGGCCAAAGCGAACTGGCCCTGGTGTTGAACTGGCAGGGCGAGCACGATGATGCGCTCTGCTGCGCCGAGCAGGCGTCGGCAATCGCCGAGGAGATCGGCATTCTGCGCGATCGCGCCTACGCCGTCACACGCAAGGGCTATGCGTTTGAAGCGCTGGCTCGCTGGCCCGAGGCGGCGGAGGCCTATGCACAGGCCATCGAGATCTACGGCAAAACGGAGCAGCGCAACCGCGCGCTGGAACCGCTGGCCGGGCTGGCACGCATCGCCAATGCCACGGGCGGGCCGCAACAGGCGCTGCTCAGACTCGAACCGATTCTGCTCCGCTTGCAGACGCATCGGTTGGATGTGGTCTACGAATCGCTCCAGGTCTACCACACCTGTTGGCAGATTCTCCAGACGGTCGGCGACCCGCGTGCAGCGGATATCCGCGCCGCAGCCCACGATCTGTTCGCCGGGCGCTTGGCCGGCGGCGCTGATTTTCAGCAGTTTCCCAAAAACGGAACGCTTCTCAGCCTATTTTGAAACGCTTGCGAAACGCCCACCCCGCTAGACTGACACCTGTACATCCAAGGCAGCCCTTTCAGAGAGGGACAGTTGTCGACACAGACCGTCATTGCCGGTGAACAGCGCCCTTGAATTTGCAAAGGGGTTTGCACTGGCTCTGCCGGTTCGTGTCGAAGTCAGGATTTTGCCGATGCCGCAGGAATCGGATCGTTCTCATCTCTTCGTCGTTCGTGTTTGGTCGGAGTCATCTTTGCCGCAGTCAAGCATGCCGGTGACTGATGACGCCAGTGGTTCCGACGATCTTCCGCTTGAGATCCGCGGCCGAGTTCAACACGCACTCTCCGGCGAAACACGTCACTTTCGCGACTGGCCGACGCTGATCGAGTTTCTGATCAGCCAGGTAGCGCAGATGGACGCAGGCGGCGAAGATTCCGACGTTGCGTAGATCCCTGTTGAACCGGACATCAAAGGGGGCATGGTCAAAATGAGTAAAAGCCCCCGGCACTTCATCCAAAACAGATGAGCTTGCCGTTGAGACCAAAGTGCCGGGGACTTCTGCGGCCAACCCATTTTGTTTGCGAAGCAGGCGATCTGCTGCAACACAGTCAATTGAAAGGAGGCGTTCGGAGCTTGATCGAACCAGCTTTTTTGTCTTCTCTACCATCAATTGAATCACACACCAGTATTCTCACAAAGGAGTAACCCACAATGACTACCAGACGATCACTTCCCCTGATCATGACAGTTCTGCTTCTGATGGCTACGGTTTTGAGCGCTTGCCAGCCGCTTCAACCGCCGCCGCCTGAGCCGGAGGGACCTCAACTGGCAACGGCCATGGCCTCCACCCAGCTCACCAACCAGCCGGGCCGCGCCATCGTCAGCGCCCGCGGCAATCACTTCATCGTCGACTCGGTGCCGCCGCTGGAAGGGCCGAACGAAGAATTGAATCCGCTGGACATGATGCTCGGCTTCCCTGGCCACCTGCGGCCTCTTCGTGGCCGAAAAAGTGGCTGAGGAGTTGGAGATTCCGCTGACCGGCGCTGTCGTCAACGTCGAGGGCGATCTGGATGCCAGCGGCGTGGCCGGCTCCGGCACCGATCCCCGCATTCAGATGTTCCGTGTCCACATGGACCTGGAGGGCGTTGAGGCCGAGCAGAGCCAGGCGTTGGTCGAGAGCTTCATGACCCGCTGCCCCATCTACACCACGCTCTCGCGTGCGACTGACATCGAGATCACCGTAGGCGATGAGGTTGCGTCCGCGCCCATCGAAGGGCTGGGCACGGCCAAGGTCTCGGCCCAGCTCTCCAACCAACCTGGCCGCGCCATCGTCAACGCCCGCGGCAACCACTTCGTCATCGACTCGGTGCCGCCGCTGGCCGGCCCCAATGAAGAGCGCAACCCGCTGGATCTGATGCTCGGCTCGCTGGGCACCTGCGGCACGTTCATCTTCGAAAAAGCCGCCCAGGAACTGGATATCCCGCTCACGTCACTGACGACCATCGTTGAGGCCGACCTAGACCCCAGCGGCCTGACCGGCAACGGCAACGATCCCCGTATCCAGGCCATGCGCGTCAACATCGAAGCCGGGGGCATCGACGCCGACCAAGCCCTGGCGCTGACCGGTGCGTTCGAGGCCCGCTGTCCCATCTACACGACGCTCTCTCGCTCTGCGCCGGTTATGATTTCGGTGAACGGGAGTTAGGCGATAGGCGCTTGATAACATCTGGCTGATAGCGCACGGCGAGGCACGCTGATGTGACCGGCGTCCAATCTCGCTGACACACGTTCGCCCCAGACGAAATTGAAGACGTATGAAAAAGCCCATCACTGGTCTCCCCTGACCAGTGATGGGCTTTTTGTATTGAACCCGCACTTTATCGTTCTACGGGCGGATGGACTATCCGCCTCAAGGCCGATGCCTCCGATCCGCAATGTGTCTAGAATGGCATCGTAGACACGATGACCGATGACGACAGCGGTAACAGATCTGGAAATCTTCCAGGGACCGCTTTCTGTGGATGAGGTGAAATGGTGAATAGTAAAGACGGCGGTGAAATATGAACCCGTGCACAATTCTCTGGGTTTCCAGCCGGGCAGGCAGCAGTCAGTATCAACAGGGCGCCGTCTTCAACAGCGCTCATATGACGATTATCCAAGCGAATACGCGACCTGAATCGTTTACGAACATCGCGCAGACGGACATCGATATCATCGCTGTGGAGACGAGCGAGACCATGCAAGACGATATCGAGCTATGCCTTCGTCTGCGCCAACGTTTCGATACGCCCTTGATCCTCATCACCAGCAATATCACTGAGGACTTTGCAATTGCAGCCTACAGGGCCGGAGTTGACGAGTGTATCTTGGGCCCCATCAGCGTGAACCTGCTTAGCGAGAAAATAAACGCACATGTCCGCCGGATGAAACGGATACCCCGCAAGGCTAAATTCTCAACACCTAGCGTCAACGGGGCTGTACACTCAAACGGTTTCATGATGTGAACGGCTCGCCTTGCAAGGATATCGATCTGCTCGTCTTCATCTTTGCGCCGGAATGGGGCGTGCTCGGGCGGTCGTTGCCGAAGCCGCAGGTTGGGGCGGCGTAGCATCAAACCGAAACCATCCTTGCCTCAATCGATGGGTGAGGATGACTCGATTTTCGGCGCTGGCCTTTTCAACGTGAGAGGATCTGAAAGACGCTGGAGATCTTGTTTGCGGAGATGAACGGCGTCATAACCGGTCGAACGCAAAAATCTGGCCGTTGAGGCAGCCAGGCCCGTGTCCAGTAAAAACTTCACGCGGTGGTGTTTACTGGAGCGTAAACGGCATCATCGGCCGTCCAGGCCGCATACTGAAGCGCTTGGCGGATGTCTTCCGGCTCCAGATCCGGATACTCAGCGACGATCTCCTCGACAGTCATGCCGTTTGCAACCAGGTTGACAACCAGCGATACGGAAATACGCATCCCACGAATAGCCGCCTTCCCTCCCAAAATCATAGGATCGGCCGTAATGCGATCGTAACCCATCATAGTCCTGCCCCTTTGTCCAACTGTGGAAAACGCACGCAGCCACGCCAATATGTCAGCATTGTACCATATCACGCCAATCGTCGTCTCGTCGCAAATGGTGGACGTGGCGCTGGTGATTGCCATGCTGATCCGGCCGGTGGCCGCGGCCCGGTTGCTGACGTGCGGCGTTGCTATCGTGGTTGTCTTCATCTTTGCGCCGGAGCGGGGCGTGCTCGGGCCGTCGTTGCAGAGGCCGCAGGTTGGGGCTGCGTAGACGTTGCGCGAAAAGTCCCCGGCACGGCCCACAAACTGTTCGGCAATCCAAATTGCCACAGGGCCGCGCCGGGGACTTTTTTTGCAGACTACCCCCTACTCCACAATCACCACATCACTGCCGCTGCGCCCGAACACTTCCGGCGAGTACATCTCCTCGGCCTTGGCCGGCGGCACGACGAAGCGGCCCGGCGTGGTGGCGCGCGCGGTGTAGCTGTAGTCGTAGACGCCGTCCCACAGCAGGGTGGTGAAGGCTTCGGCCTGCTGATCGCGCAGGTTCTGGTGCTGGTACCAGGGTCCCCACCACCAGGAATAGGGCTCGGGCCGGCCCGGGTCCTCGGGCGGCGCGGCCGAGACGGCCAGGTCCGGGTTGACGATCTCCAGCCCGGCGGGCAGCGGATCGACCAGCGCCACGTGATAGCGGCGGCTGTCGGCCACCAGGGTCAGACGCACACGGACGTTTGCTCCGGCACGGATGTGCCAGGTGCCGTCGGCGTGTTGAACCACGTCGGCGGGATCGTCGATGGCCTCGTACTCGCGCTGGACCACGAAGCCCATCTCCAGCGGGTCCAGGTCCAGATCGTCGGGCGCATAGCTCATGCCCAGGCGATAGTAGAGGCGACCGTCGCCGTCCTTCTCCAGGATCAGATCGTGGGTCGGCTCATTGGTGTCGACCAGATAGGCCATGGGCACGACGGTGGCGTGGCTGTCGGTCGAATAGCCGACGTACTCGTGTTCACCGGCAAAGGCATTGCCCAGCCACATGCGCGCCACGAAGTCAGGCGATTCGGCCTCGTAGGTGTTGAAGTAGCGGTCCAGCGCCAGCAGAATGAAGACATTCTCCTGGGTGTTGGTCCAGCGCCCCTGGGTCCGGTTGGCCAGCAGACCGTTGACGACCTTGGGAATCAGGTCGCTTTCGGGCTGGTCGACGATCAGCGCGTCGAGCACGATGCCGTCGGTGCGCCGGTTGGAATGCAGCATGACATATTCGTCATCGCCGTAGGAGGTGATGAAGTTGGCCGCGCCCGGCGTCTCGACCGCGCTGTTGTTGACATGGCGCCGGATTGCCTCCACCTGCGTCTCGTAGCCCGCTTCGCCGCTCAGCACCTGCCAGAGCCAGGCCACTGCCTCCAGACTCTGATCCTCCAGCGGCATCTCATCCAGCAGACGGCTCGCTTTGGCCGTGTCGACATCGCCGGCCAGTTGGCGCACGTAGAGCGCATAGCTGCTCAGCGCGTGCTTGGTCTCGCGGCTGTACCAGTAGGGGTAGTAGTTCTCGATGGACCGCAGATAGTCCAGCGAGCGATAGACCGCCTCATCCGAGACCGGATAGCCCTTGAGCGCGGCGACCTGCAGCGCGTGCGCGGCATGGACGCTGTAGAAGGGCAGCGATTCCTGACCCCGTCGCCAGACCGGGAAACCGCCGTCCATGTTCTGCATGCCTTCAAGCCGCACGATGTCACGCTCCACTGCCGCGTTGAGTTCCTCGGGCGAGGGCAGTCCCTCGGCCTGGAACGCGCTCAGCACATCACGCAGCGAGGCGATGCCCATGATCCGCGACGCCAACTGTTCCGAACTTTCGAACGGATAGTCGGCCAGGTAGAGCACGGCATCGGTCAGCGCCTGCAACGAGGTCGACGACGTACTGATCTCCAGCCCGCCGAACTGGGGGAAGACGTCGGTCGGCGTGGCGATGGGCTGCACGATGACGCCCCCATCTGTCACTCCGCCATCGACTACGCCATAGGTGGCGAAGGCTTCGGTGGTGGCCGGCGTGTAGACCGGCAGCATCACTTCGGCGGCGTCGGCCAGTTCTCCGCCGGCCGAGTCGCTGGCCGTGGCGACGAAGCGAATGCGCGCCGTGCCCGCGTTGGCCGTCTCGGCCGGGAAGCGGATCTCCACACGGTCGTTGGCCGGGACGGTCACCCGCTGTCCTTCATCACCGGTCAGGCTCAGGTTGGCGACCTGGGCCAGCACATCCACGGTCATGGGTTCGTCGGTCTGGTTCTGAAGCACCACCGGCAGCTTCAAAACTGTCGCCGAAGTTGAGGAAACGGGGCACGGACGGGCGCACCATCAGCGGCATGCGTGCAGTCAGATTGGCCTCGTCCGAGCCGAATTGGTTGTCGCCGGCCACGGCCACCACCATAATGCGGTAGCGGGTCAGGTTGTCGGGCAAGCGCACGTCGACACTCGCCTGGCCGTTTTCATCGGTGCGCACATCCGGTGCGAAGGTCGCCAGCGGATTGAAGTCTGAACGCACGGTGATGGCCGGCGCACCGCCACCGTCATCGGATGCGGCAGATTCCTCCATGGCCATGGCGGCCGGCATAGGGGCCATGGCCATATCGGCGGCCATACCTTCTGACGCCTCATCGATCGACGCCATCCCGGCCGCCATGGTCGGCATGGCGTTAAGCGCTCTGGCATTGGCCGCGGATTTGTAACTCACTTCGGAGCCGCCCAGCGCTATCTCAGTCGCCTGGACGAGACTCTTGGCATCCTGAAGCACGATCTGTTCACGGCTGTGGCTGCTGCTGGTGTCAGCGTAGCGTTGCTGATAGAACGCGGCCACCGGATCGGCCAACTGATAGCCGGTCAGCGCCAGGATGGCCTCGTCGACCACCACCACGGCCAGTTCGGCCCCTTCGACCGGTTCGCCATCGGCGTCGGTCAGCGTCAGATCGATGGTCGTCGATTCGCCGGGCGCCAGTTCCGTGGCCTCGGGCACGATGGCCAGCGCCAGCGTGCGATTGAGCGGCGGAACCATCAGATCGATGCTGCCGGTGGCGTAGGCGGGACGGTCGGGCGCGCCGTCGACCGGCTGACCCTCATCATCGACGCGCGGGGCCGCGCCGTTGAGATCGACCTGGACCGACAGGTTGGGAATGTGTGCGTCTTCGATGGGCACACGCAGCGTGATCGAGTTGTCCTCAATCGTGAAGCGCTCGGTGTAGAGCACGCCGCTGCGCGCCACGGTCATCAGCCCCTCGGCCGGCGAGAAGGGAGCCTGGACCAGTATCTCGGCCACATCGCCCGGCTGGTACTGTTCTTTGTCGGGGATCAGCTCGATCTGCTCCTGGGTCACCTCGCGCGCGGGCGGACGCTCGCCGCCACTGACCCAGCGCGTCATGCTGCTGCGGTTGGGGCGATCCTGGTCATCCACGACGGTGGCCGTGATGCGAACCTTGCCGCCGATCTCGGTGGCGAAGGTGCAGACGACAGGATCAACCATCGACTCGACTGTGCAGGTCTGCATATCGACCTCTTCCTCGATCCACTCGCCGCCCTGGGTCGTCCACTCCAGGCGCGCGGCCTGCATTTCGATGGACTGCCCAGGCACAGCGTTGCCGTCCAGATCGGTGACGATGGCCTCGATGACCAGCGGTTCGCCTTTTTCCACGAAGGTGGTCTCGCTGCGCAGCCCCACATAGATCGACGCCGGATGCACCAGCAGCGTGGTGCCGGCATTCCAGGCCTGGCGATTCACATCCATCACATCGGCGCCGGCCAACACGCTGTAGGGGCGCGGCTCCTCGGCTTCGACGAAGTCCATGGCCAGGTAGTGGCGGCCCGACGCGTCGGTGCGCCCTTCAAACGTCTGGGTGTTGGACCCGCCGTAGCCGTCATCCCAATACGATCCGCCGTAGTACCACCAGGGCGTCCACTCGCCGAAGGCAAACTCCGGCCAGTTGGGCGGCGAATAGTTGGAGGGCGAGGCGCTGACCGTCCAGACGGTCTCGGCATTGGGCAGCGGACCGCCGGCAAAGTAGGCGGCGCGTTGCCGAAACCGTCGCCTCATCGCCCAGGAAGAACGGCCCCTCAGACTCGTTGCCCACGCTGACCTCGAACTCGGGCCGGCGGAACTCCTCGACCTGGAAGCTGTGCTGATACTGTACATTCCAATTGTCTTCGGGGTTGGGATAGCGTGGCTGGCCGCCGACGCCCGACGGGCCGCCCCACACATCGGGCAGGCCCTGCGCGATCAGTTGAAGATAGGTGTAGCCCAGGTTCATGTTGTCCGGCAACGTGAAGGCCATGTCAAAGCCGGCCAGGTCGTTGACCTCGGCCACGCCGTTCGAGCACCTCGTTGCCGCGCGAATCGACCAGCGTGTACTGCACGGAGACGCCGTCGGTCTCGGGCAGACCGACATCGCCGTCCTGCGTGCCGCCGATCAGACGCATCCAGCCTTTGACATGCACTTCCTCGCCGGGGCGATACATCTGGCGGTCGTCGAAGACATACCAGCGCAGGGAGTCGCCGACATAGCGCCGCTGCCAGCCGCTTTCGTCCCAGTAGTAGTTGCTGGCCGGCAAGATCGCCGTGTCCGAGCCCAGGCTGCCGACCAGCAGCGAACTGCCGATCTCAGGCAGCGCCAGCGTGGCGATGCCGTCGGCGCCGGTCTCGGACGACACATCGCCATGCAACAAGGAGACCTCGACGCCTTCCAGCG
Organism: uncultured Chloroflexia bacterium; assembly: GCA_963698255.1. Classification (GTDB taxonomy): domain Bacteria; phylum Chloroflexota; class Anaerolineae; order Caldilineales; family Caldilineaceae; genus JAWKOK01. The sequence continues at coordinate 39,425 of CAVOQD010000010.1, forward strand.
GCGCGCCGTCGCTCAGGGCGCTGGCCCACGCGATCAGCTCGCTGTGGTCAGCCAGCGCGTCCAGCCCGATCTGGGTCACCTGCACCCAGGAGATGACGCTCTGCTGGTCGCGGCCGAAGAGATCGCCGAGGATGGGTAGATCCGGCGTTTCGACCACAACGATCAGATGGCCGGTCTGGCCGTCCAGCGCCTCGCTCAGATCGATGGCCGTCTCGGTGAGCTGATCGTCGGCCCCGTCGACCTGGATGGTCTCAGAGAATACCTCAACGCCCGGCGGATCCGGCGGATTGTTCGTGTGGCGTTGCTCGCGCATGTAGAGCGATATAGACGGGCCAGTCCTCCGGCTCGACGGCGAAGGCGCTGCACGGTCAGGCGCGGGTAGTTGACCGAGTAGACGCTGAACGTGGGCTGGGTCGACGACGGATCGAGCGTGGTCAGGAAGTCCGGCCCGGTCAGGTAGCTGGGCATGGCCGAGGTCTTGAAGGTGTGGGTTTCGTCCTGGCCCAACGTCTGGCCGAAGATATCGCGTATGTCGCCGCTGACCGTCACGCGGTAGGTCGTGTTGCCGAGTTTCAGGCCTTCGATCTCGACGGTGCTGCCGTACTGGTTGATCACGGAGCCGGGAATGGCCGGCTCGACGTCGATCATCGAACCCTCGAAGCTGGTCGGGTCGAGCGGATTGTTGAAGAAAAACGACAGCGGCGCAAAGGGCGGACACTCCGGATCATAGTAGCCGCAGCGCGCCTCGTCGATGCGCAACGGCGCAAAGGTCTGGAAGGAGAAGGACTGGGCCTTCTGGGTGGTCAGCGTCCCTTCGGCCGACGGCGTGCCGGGACCGATCACGACGTTGACGGTGGTGTCGGCCGGGAAGAGATCGACGGCCCGAAAGGCCACCCATCGACTCTCTGGCGTCTGCTCGACCATTCGCTGGATCGTCTCGTCGGCAGCGATCTCGGCTTCATCGGCCAGGCGAATCGGATAGGATTGGCGACCGGCTGTGACACTGATGGTCTCCAGCACGGCCTGCGGATCGATGCGCTGGTCGAAGGCCACAAAGATCAGCGGATCGCGGGGCTGCGGCCCATAGCTGGGCACGCTGCTGACCACACTGACCGTCGGCGTGCTGAACGTCCAGGTCACGCTCTCCGGCAGCACGCCGCCGATGGCCGAGGTCGTCCCAGCCGGCACTTCGGCCGTGTACTCGGTTGACATGGGGAAGCGGTCGATCTCGTCAGACTCGTATTCAAAGGAGAGCGTCCTGGTTCCCAGCCACTTCCAGACGCCCGGCAGATCCGGCGTCAGCACAACCGGCACGTCTGCGGCGCTCAGTTGTTCCAGCGTTCCCAGCGGAACCATGGGTTGGCTGAAGGTGACGTTGAGAAAAGGCGCCAATGGCACCGGGCCTTCGGGTGCATAGCGCAGCACTTCCAGCGGGCCGACCTCAGTCTCGTCGGGCACGGCAGGCGCGTCGATGGCCTCAGCCGGCGGGAAGGATTCGTCGATGGTCTCGCCGGTGCGTGGCGGCGGCAGAGAGCGCTCGGGCAGACGGAAATCCTCTTGGTCGCCGGCTTCGACTTCCATCGGAGGCAAGCGATCCGAGATCTGCTGCACTTCGCCGGCGGTCAGCGGAGTCGTCTCGGCCACGGGCATCTGGCTCGCCTCGGACGGTTGCGCGGCTCCATCGCTGAGCACGATGGTCAGCCCGGCCGGTTCATTATCACCGGGATCGGTCTGAGAAACGGTCACGATGGTATCGGAAGACGGGCCGGTGTGCGGACCGGCATACGGCGCAGTATTCACCGTCGCTGCCGGCATCATCGTCAAGAACAGTGCGATCAACAACAGATAGCTCAAATACCATTGCGGAGATTTTCTAACCATTGTCCACCCCTTTGTCGATCAAAGCGACATTCTTGTCTGTTTGTGGAGGCCGTTTCGACGAGAGGGTTGCTTGGCTGTAGGGACAGACCCCAGACCTGTCCCTACGCGTCGGCGAAAATCTGTCTCGCGAATCGGTCACGTGTACGATCACCTGGGGCTAAGACGGACAGCACATACCGAATGTTCCGGCAATGGCGCCCTCTGACAATTCTACGATCGAAAAAGGCGCACGAGTGGGGTCACGACCCCACTCGTGCGCCTTTGCGACCGTCAATTATTCGGAATTCAGCTACTCGACCTCAATCGTGATCGACTCGATCACATCCTCGACGGTGAGGAGATCCAGTACGTCCTGGCCCTCCACGGTCTGGCCGAAGAAGCTGAACGACGCATTGGATTCGATGGGCGGCGCAATCAGCGCGATCAACAACTGGCTGCTGCTGCTGCGGATCGGCTCAGAGGGCGAATTCTGGATCGGAATGTAGGCGATGGCGCCCTTATCGGGCGTCACATCCAGCCCCACCTCGGCGTCAAACTGGTAGCCGGCGTCGTTGAGGGGATCGTTGTCCGGCGAACCAACGATGACGACCTGATCGGGGATGATCTGGTTGACCGGCAGACCGTCGTAGAAGCCGAGATCGGCCAGCGTGACGAAGTTGTTGACGGCCACCGGCGCCTGGTCGGCATGCAATTCGACGACCAGATCGCCCTGGCTGGTGGCGATGGTCGCTGTGTACTTCTTGGCCGGATCGATGGTCATCTCCGGTTCGGTGTTGAAGTAGTTGACCCGTTCAGCAGGCTCAACCGCAGCCAACGGTCGCTCGCCCGCGTCCATGCTGCTGGGCGGGAAGGGCGTGGGCGTGGGCGGCAGCGGCGTGGGCGTCGGCAGCAGGCTCTCTGTGCCCTCTTCGATGATGATCGACTTGATCAGATCGCCGTCGGTGCCGCTGTCGGCCACGGGATCGCGGCGCGTGATCTCGTTGAGGATCTCGTTGCCCTCGATCACCTCGCCGAAGATGGTGTGTCCGCCGTTGAGCCATTCGGTCGGGGCGAAGGTGATGAAGAACTGGCTGCCATTGGTGCCGGGACCGGCATTGGCCATGGCCAGCAGGCCGGGGCGGTCGAAGCCGATGCTGGGCGAAATCTCATCCTCGAACTGATAGCCGGGGCCGCCCATGCCGGTGCCGGTCGGGTCGCCGGCCTGGGCCATGAAGCCGTCGATCACACGGTGGAAGCTGGTGTTGTCGTAGAAGCCCTCGTTGGCCAGGTAGACAAAGTTGTTGACCGTCTTGGGGGCCTGATCGGCAAAGAGTTGCAGCTTGATGTCGCCCTTTTCGGTCTCGATGGTGGCATAGTAGTAGGTCTCGGGATCGATGGTCATCTCCGGCGGCGCGTCGTAGTATTCATTGCGCTCGGCCGGCTCCAGATCGCGCACCGGTCCGGCCGCGGTGTCGGTCTCACCGTCGCCGGCAGGCTCTTCAGCGACCGCTTCGTCAGTGACCGCCTCATCAGCGGCCGCTTCCTCTTCAGGCTCAGGCGTTGCCGTCGCATCTTCGGCAACGGCGGCTTCGTCGCCGGCCCCGTCGCTTGGCGCAACGGGTGCAGCACAGGCGGACAGGAAAAGAGCCAGCAGAAGGGTTAATGCCAGGGCAAATGCAATCGAACGTGTTTTGCTTCGCTTGAGCGGAGCAGTGTGTACGTTGTTCAAGAAATCCTCCAGATGTCTATTCGTGTTTCGAGTTCAAACCACAAATCGTGAACTATACTCATTTGAGAAACCTGCTTTGTACTGGGGTATTTTGAAGATTAAGCAATTAGCGTTGGTATAGAGGCGGCTGACATTGTAGCACGACATTTATGTCGTAGCCCATCATTTCATCTGCTAGCGGACGCTACGACATAAATGTCGTGCTACAATTTTATGCCCGTACTATTTCGTTAATCTTCAATATGCCGCAAGTATCTGGACAGCGGCAGCAATCGCAAGTGCGGTTTGCGGCATGAATGCCGCAGTACAAGGGTGTTCATCCCGGCTGACCGATGCCGCCGTTGCGAAACTCCAGCCACCAGATACTGTATAACGCAAAAAGCATGACCATTGCTCCGGCGACGATGGCTTCTACAAGCGTGGCCTGGGTCAGAAAGATGGCCACAAGACCACCGGCAGCAGCCGATCAGATAGCAGAGCAGGACGGCCTCACGACGACTCCCGGTCAAGAAGGCCAGGCGGTGGCTCAGGTGATCGCGGCCCGGCGTGGTCAGCGGGTTATTGCCCCGCCGCAATCGGCCGATGAAGACCAGCGTCGTGTCGAAGATGGGCACGCAGAGCACCAGCAGCGGAATCATCCACGTGATGGTGTCGCTGTTGGACGGAAAGCGCAGCTTCACGCCGACGGCTGCCAGCAGAAAGCCGATGAACAGGCTGCCGGTGTCGCCCATAAAGACATTGGCCGGATTCCAGTTGTGAAAGAGGAAGCCGGCACAGGCGCCGGCCAGCGCGGCGGCCAGCACGCCCACCAGGTATTGGTCGCTCATGGCGGCCAGCAGCGTGAAGAAGATGGCCGCGATCATGGCGATCCCGCCGGACAGGCCATCCATGTTGTCGAGCAGGTTCATGGCATTGGTGATGCCGATCACCCAGACCAACGTGATCACGATATCCAGCCAGTTGCCAAACAGACGGACCTGAACACCACTGTAGATCAGGATCAGCGCTGCGGCGATCTGGCCGACTAGTTTGACATAGCTGCCCAACCCCCATCGATCATCGGCCAGCCCCATGAGGCTCATCATCGTGGCGCCGGCGAAAATGCCGACGATCTCGTTGACATAGCGCCGATCGCCGAAGAAGAGCAGGGCCACAATGAAGCCGATGTAGATGGCGGCGCCGCCCAGCAGGGGCACGGGGTCGGCATGGATCTTGCGCGACGCCGGCGCGTCGACGACGCCCGTCCGCAGCGCAACGAGCCGCAGTAGCGGCGTGCTGCTGAAGGCCAGGATCAACGCACTGATCGCCATCAAGAAGTAGGGAGTCATGCGCTTCAGTTGCCTGTCATCAGCTCGATGTAGTCTTCGATGTCCTGTTTCTGACTGTCGGGCGCCAGATCGAGCGCCTGTCTGGCAAAGGCAATCGCTTCATCGGGCTGGCCGACCCGCTGCAAGATCTGGGCGATGGCCAGCGGATGGCGATAGTCTCCCGGTTGCAGCACAGATAGTGCGCGCAACGTTTCGACAGCCTTGTTCCAATCCTCACCGTCCACATAGCTCTGGCTAAGGATCTGAAGATTCTGGATATCCTCCGGATCCAGCGCCCGAATCAACTCGTACTGGGCAATCACCTGCTCCGGCTCGCCGGCCTTATCGTAGATCTCGATCAGCACGTTGCGCAACTGCTTGATCTCCGCGACCCGTTCCGGGTTGGTGGCGTCGATGGCCTGATTCGCCCAGTTGACGGCCTGCTCAACATCGCCGATGTCCCGGTAGAGCAGGGCCAGATTGCGCATGGCGCCGACGTTGTTGGGCGATAGATCGAGCACGCTTAGATTGGCGTCGATCGCGCCCTGGGTGTCACCGCTGCGGGCCTTGGCCACGCTCAGATAGCTGTAGAGGCCGGGCGTCGACTCTGTGCCGCGGGCTGGCGTCGATCTTGGCGATGCCCTCTTCCAGCAGGTCAACTGCACTTATCGTAGGCGTCGTTCCCGTCGTAGAAGTCGGCCAGCAACAGGTAGGTCTGATCGTAGAGATCATCGATGGCGAGGCTGTGAAGATAGATCTGCTCGGCGATGTCGCGCTCGCCCCGGGCCAGGTGTGCATTGCCCTTCTCATTCCAGAGATGGGCGGCATTGGGGCTGAGGGTGACGGCCAGTTCGTATTGGGCAATGCTCTGGTCGAGCAGCGCTTGCCGGGCCTCGGCATCCTCGGCCGGCGTCAGATCGGCCCAGGTGCGGTAGAGCCGCGCCAGGTTGGCCGTGTGATCCGTGTTCAACGGGTTCACGCGTTGGGCCTCCAGCAGCACCACTTCGGCGGCGCGCAACAGATCCGTGCGCGGCATCACGTTGACCTCTTCCGGCGACAGCGCCAGCACATCGCTCAGCTTGGCATCAGGCGGCAGCAGCGGTCGTGCGTCGGCCGGCGCCTGCTTGGCCTGCTCCAGCAAGCCGCGCCCCAGGAAGAGCATGTAGTGATCTTCGGTTGTGCGCGCCTTGAGCGCCCGGCGATAGAGTTCGATGCTGCTCACCCAGTTGCGCTGGCTGTCAAACTGCTGGCCCTGCTTGTAGATGATATCGGCGCGCACCAGGCCGATGTTCACGCTGCTGATGGCCACGAAGAGCGAAGACGGCCAGAATCACGCCGGCCACCGCGGTCGCGATGGTGCGTTTGCCGACCGGCAGCCGCTTGTCGCGCAGCCAGGGCCAGGCCCAGACCGTGCCGGCCAGCATGACCCAGATGAAGACGATCCAGGTGAAGAGAGGCGAAGTGATTGCTCACAACATTGAGCTGGCTGTCCAGATCGCGGCCGGAGATGCCCGGAATCAGCCGTCGCCCTTGGATCAGGCCGTAGATCAGCCAACTGGCCCAGACAATCAGCGCATGGAGTGCCATAGGCCCGCAGCCACCAGGCGATGCCGGCGCCGCGTCGGCCGGCTCAACGACTCGTCGGCCAGTCCAATGGTGGCGCCGACGCCCCAGGTGAAGAACATGAGGAAGAGGATCGCGGGGCTGGCAATGGCCTGGCCCTGCTCAACCCGTTTCAGAATGCTGTTGAAGAGAATGGAAAAGGCGCTGTCCAGCCCCAGGCCGTTGGTGCTGTAGATGAAGACAAAGGTCAGGAAGATGAGTTGCACGATGAGCACCGTCGACGGCACCAGTGGCCAACCCGCCTGGCCGGTCGCTGCTCCACCGGCTGCGTTGCCGGCGGATTCGGATTGTCGCCCACGCCTGCCCTTGGACCGCTTTGACGGAGCCGGAGTCGCTATGGCCGCTTCCGCTCCATCGACCGCGCAGGAGCGATGAGCGAACCCTGGCGAACGGTTCGACGATTGCCCAGCGCATGCCCAGCACCAGCAACAATGCGGTCAACACCCAGAAGTAGGTGCGTGTGGCCGCGATGGCGATGCCAAAGTGGATCTCCACAAAATGGGCGGCCACCGTGGAGAGGATGGCCACGATCAGCAACTGGCGCGGGATGTCGGCCGGATCGGGCCGGTAATCCGGATGCAGAAAGGGCGCCAGCATGATGTAGAGCACCAGGCCCGCCTCCAGCCCGGCAGGCACGGCCACGCCCAGATAGCGCCAACTGCCGTCCGTGAGATAGAAGATCAGCGTCAGCCCGATGCTGAAGAAGGCCAACAGTCCGCCGAAAAGCAGCGTGTCGCGCCGATTGACCAGCAGCCCCAGCCAACGCAGCGACCAGTAGAAGATCGAGATGAAGAGGGACATGTAGGCGATGAAACCGAGCAAACCTGTGATCACAAACGAGTCCCAGGTCTCGTTGTGGGAGCGGTCCGGGCTGGCGTTGCGCTTCTCCACATGGGCCAGATCGGGCGGATAGAAGGGATTGAAGGCGACCCACATGGTCTCCGGGCCATAGCCGATCAGCGGGCGGATGACATTGACGGCATCCTGGTCGCCGCCGGGATAGATCAGCGGATCATGGGGCGCGGTCAGCTCGCTTGCTCCCTCCCAGATCAGGATGCGAACCTGGGCCGTTCGGCTGCCCTGGTCGAGCAGCGAGGTCAGGCGTCCCACATAGGGTACCGACTGCAGCGGATTGAAGAGCGACGTGGTGTTCATCAGCACCAGACAGAACGATGCCGAGAATCCCCAGGCCGACCCAGCCCATCAGCGCGCCCCGATAGAAACGCGGGCGCAGCGCACTCAGCGTCAACAGAACAAAGATGTAGAGTCCCAGGAAGAGGCCCAACCAGGGCCCACGACTCTGGGTCCAGAAGATGGCCAGCAGTTGCACCATAAAGATGAAGAGGTAGGCGCCGCCGGCCAGCGCCGCGGCCATGTCCTGGCTGGTTTCCTGTTCTTCATCGCTGCCGCCGAGCAGATAGGCGAAGCTGCTGTAGATGCGCTCCAGCGTGAGAAAGACGGCCATGATCAGATAGGCGGCCAGGAAGATGGCGTTGCCTGCATTGGAGGCGATACGGATGCTCACATCGCCGCCCCAGGGCAGCGGATCGATGCCGTAGTGCTGGATGACGCCGTAGACGGCGATGGGCAGGCTCGTGATGATGACCGTGTATTGCAGCCGCCGGATCTGCTGCGGGCGGCGCAGATGGGCCATCACCAACAGGGCGATGATCACATAGGCGAGAAAGGTGTAGGTTCCCTGGAGTCGCTGGTATGAGCCCCACCAACTGACAAATCGGGCCACGCTGAAGAGCGTGCTGATGCCGTAGGCCAGGATCAACAGCAGAATCGGGACCAGAAAAGGAATGCGCCAGAAGTTGTTCCAGCGTACCGGCGAACCTTCGTCCTCTGTCTCACTGTCAGTCTGGAAGGCGGGCAGCCAGGCAGGACCGCCATTGACAAGCTTGAGCAGCCAGACCAGCAACATGATCAGCGCCAGTGTGCGCAACAGGCTGATCTTGTCCGGCTCAAAGACGCGGCTGGAGAAGACGTTGAAGAAAAGCGGCGCCAGCACCAGCGCGGCAAGCCAGCCTGCCTCGATTACGGCTTCGCACCACTGGTCAATTTTGGTTCGGGTCAGCATAGACAGTCTACCGGCGTAATGATTGATGAATGGGCACTCTACAGGTTGCAGCGCAGATGGACCGCGGATTAGTTACGGGCTCACGTGTTTCTGTAAGTCCGACTTCAGTCGGACGAGCTGCATTGGCCGACCTGTCGTATCTCTCGCCGACGGGTCTGATTGGCAGAGTTGTCACACTGCAAGTGTGACCTACGTAAGCCATCTTCTCGTTGTGTCTTTAGTCTAAATGGCGACGACGGTCCCTATCCTACCGTAGGGCGCGATGTGGGTCAAAAGATCGTGTGATCTCAAAGCGGATCCAATTCGATGGTCCCACTGCAAGGACCACGAATTTCACGAATTGCACCAATGAGAAAATTCGTGAAATTCGTGTCATTCACGGTTCTTGCCGCAGTCTCACTTGATCCAAGATCACCTCGCGCCCGGTCTCGGCTGATTCGTAGATGGCCAACACCAGAGCAAGCGACTTGCGCGCTTCCTCACCGGGCGTCGTCACCGGCTCGCCGGCGATCAGTGCATCCGCGAAGTCGCCGATGACCTCGCGGTGGCTGTAGCCGTAGACCGTCGGCGGGTCCACGCGCTGGCTGGTCAACAGTTCGGCCTCTTGCTCCAACTGGCCTTCCACCTTCCAGAGCGTGATGCGGTTGAGCGCGGTGCCGCCGATCTTGACCGAGCCACGCGCGCCGAAGATGGAGACCGATCCCTCCAGGTTCTGCGGCCAGGTCAGGGTCGATCCTTCGATGCTGCCCAGCGCGCCATTGGCAAAACGCAGAATCGCCACGCCCACATCCTCGGCCTCCATCTGGTGGGCCAGCGTCGACGTGTAGGCCTGCACCGAGTGAACCGGCCCCATGAACCACTGCAGGGCGTCGATGTGATGGATGCTCTGGTTCATCAGCGCGCCGCCGTCCATGGCAATCGTGCCGTGCCAGTCGTCCTCGTAGTAGGACTGGGGGCGGAACCAGCGCACACAGGCGTTGCCCAGATTTAGTTGCCCGAGTCCGCCCTCGTCCACCAGTCTGCGCAGCCGTTGCATGGGCGAATTGTAGCGATTTTGCAGCACCACGCCGAGGCGCAGATTCTTCTCTTCGGCCGTGCGGATCATGGCGTCGGCGTCGGCCAGACTGAGCGCGATGGGCTTTTCGACCAGCACATGCTTGCCCGCGTTGAGCGCATCAATGGCCACCTGGGCGTGCAATCCGCTGGGCACGCAGATCGTCACCGCGTCGATGTCCGGACGTTGCAGCAGTTCATGATAGTCGTTGTAGGCCTCTGCGCCATACTGTTCAAAGAAATTTTGCGCCCGACTTGACCGAATATCCGCCACCGCGACCAGCCGAGTTTGGGGCAACTGCTCCAGCGATTGGGCATGCCGCGGCGCGATCCTGCCGCACCCGATCAATCCAAAACGAATCTGCATCGCCTACCGACTCCCCATTTCTTCCGTCTTCAGCACTTTACAATTTGTCATTCTGAGCGGGTATTTCCGAACACTTCACTTTGGCAAGTGACCAGCGAAGAATCTCGCTTTCCACCAAATCGTGAACTACGGGTCTTCGTTACTGTTGCCGATAGACCGCGGATTCGGCGGATTCCCGCGGATCAAATCCAAAAAATCCGGTTTTGTCCGCCTCATCCGCCCAATCCGCGGTCTATCAGAGTCATGTCTGTACAGTCACTTCTTCAACAGTTCGACCATAGAGCGCGGCAATCTGATCGACCATTCGTGTGGCGCTGAACGCCTCGACCCGTTCCCGGTTGAGTGCACCCATCTGCGACATCCGCTCACGGTCGCCCAGCAGGCTCGGCAATGGCGTCGGCCAGTCTGTCCGGCTCGCCCGGCGGCGTCAGCAGACCGTTGACGCCCTGCTCGATCACTTCGCTGCTGCCGTCGACGGCCGTTGCCACAATCGGCAGGCCGGTCGCCATGGCCTGGGGCAGCACCCTGGGCAACCCCTCCCAGAGCGAGGAGAGCGTGAATAGATCGAAGGCCGCCATCAGTTCCGGGATGTCGCGGCGCAGACCGGTCAACACCAGTCGATCGGCGATGCCAAGTTCCTGGGCCAGCGCTTCGACATCCCCGCGCAGCGGTCCGTCGCCGACCATCATGAAAGTAGGCATCCGGATGCTGCTCAAGCACCAGGGCGGCGGCGGTCACAAAGTCCAGTGGCGCCTTCTGGGCCGATAGTCGCGTCACCGTGCCGACAACCGGGGCGTCAACGGGAATGCCCCAGTCAGTGCGGGTCTGGTTGCGCGGTCTCTGCGGGTGGCCGAAGCGATCCAGTTCGATGCCGCTGCGGATCACCACATAGTCTTCCGGCCGCCCGATGCCGTCTGCCAATCCCTTCTCGATATTGAGCGGCGAGACGACGATCAGCTTGTCGGTGATGGGCAACGTCAACTTTTCCAGCCAGATGTAGATCCGGCGCACGACCGGATGCTGGCGGTCGTGATGTCCCCATCCGTGAACAGTGTGCACGATGACGGGCGTTCCGGCCAATTTTGCCGCCCATCTGCCGAGGATGCCGGCCTTGGAACTGTGGGTGTGCACGATGGCGTAGTCCGCCTCGACGGATCAAGCGCGTCAGGCGAAAGAGGGCCAGCGGATCTTTGAGCGGATTGATCTCGCGCACCAGCGAAGGCTCGATGATCAGCGAGACCCCCTGTGCGCGAGCCACGTCGATCAGGCTGCCCTCCGGGCCGGTCTGAGGTCCGCAGATCACGTCCACGTCCCAACGGTCGGCCGGCAGCAGTTCAGCCGTCAGGATGGTATTCTCCTGTGCGCCGCCGATGATCAGGCGGGTGATGGGGTGGAGGATCTTGGTTCGATCTCTCACGTTAACGTTTTTCCATAAAGATCATCAAGTTGTTCGGCCACAACGTCCAACGAATATGACATACGCACAAAATCGCGCCCGTTTCGCGCTCGTGCCTGTGCTCTTTCCGGATCGTTCAGGACACGCAAGATCGCCTCGCGAAGGGCAGCGACATCGTTGGATGGTACCAGATCTGCATACCGACCACCATTTGTGATCTCGGCAATGGCGCCGACATCAGTAGCAACCACCGGGGTTGCCATCAGCAGCGCTTCGGCCACGGCCATGCCAAACGACTCAGATGACGAAGAGGAGACAATGAGATCCAAGGCCGCCAATAGCGGGGCTACGTCAGTTCGTCGCCCGAGGAAGCGAAACTGGTCCGGGTTGCCAAAGCGTTCGGCCAACGCCTCAAGTTGCTGGCGTTGGGATCCGTCGCCGACGAGCAGCGTCGTCCGTCCTAGCGGCCCGACGGCTTCCAGCAGCATCGGCAGGTTCTTCACGGTTTCCAGCCGGCAGATTGCGCCCAATACAAACTCTTCCTCGTTGATGCCAAGCTCACGGCGGATCGACTGTCGTGCAACGGCGCGCTCTGTACGGTCAAACGGCTGCGTGTCGATGACGTTCGGCATGATCGAGATGGCATCAGCCGGAATGTCGCAGGCGACATAGCTAGCCTTGGCTGAGGCCGACGGCAGCAACAACCGATCAGCGGCCCGAGCGATCCGGCGAATGCTTTGGATTGCCGGTCGGCTCCAGCGTTCCGCCATCGCATGTTCGGAGGCCAACCACGGCAGCCGACGAGACCGTGGAATCGTACGCCAGGTCTGCCACGTGACCAGATCGGCGGCGTAGATCTGGCTATGGACCAGATCGAATTGTCTGGAAGTCAACAGGCGGCGCAACACCGGCGCGGCCGTGACATCGTAGCGATTTCTCATCAACGGGCCGACCACCTTGATCCCCGACTGCTCGGCGACACCAGCCAGTTCGCCGCGGCGCATTAGGCAGCAGACGGTGAACTCATAGCCGCGCCCCTGTGCCAGATACGCGCTTTTGCGCACAAGATCGACTTCAGCGCCGCCGGTGGTCAGTCCATGGATGACATACAGAACTCGTCGCATTCTGTTGATGTCCTTGTTCATCAGATCAAGCTACCGCTTGTCGGTCGATAGGACGATGTCATAAAGGGAGAGCATCTTGTTGATTTCGCTTGCACTGTTGATGGTCTCTCCTGTCTGTAATGCCCGTTTTTTCATTCTGTCGATATCGGACGCCTGTAGGCTGTCGAGGACGGCAGCGGCATCTTCGGGATCAAACGAGGGTGCTACCACGCCAAAGCCATTTTCTTCCGTCAGTTTGGCCATTTCCAGAGAGGGCCCAATGCAGACGACCAATCCGGCGTGGATGAAATCGAAGAATTTGTTGGGCAGTGCAGCCTCATGGTTGAAGCTAACCGGTGGCAAGAGATAAAAGCCGATGTCGAAGGCGGAAATACGTTGTACGATATCTGCCGGCGCAACAGGCTGGTGAAAATTGACACGCCCTGGGGCCAGGTCGGCAGCCAACCCTTTCAACTCCTCAATGTATCCGGGCTGCCGATCGACGAGCATGAAGTTCAGGTGAAATCGAGCATCGGTCAAGGCCACAGCTTGGATAAGCGTCTCCAGATAACGCCCGCGCATCGTGTTGCCATGATGAACCAGTTGGATCGTTTCAGGGTTACAAGGGCGAAATTCTATCCTGGTGGCATAGGCCGGCACGTTCATTACCGTGATCGGATCGAGTGCATAGGTCCGCCGATAGCGCTCAGCGATGGATTCACTTACTGTGATGCTTCCGTCCGTCCGCTCAGCATATCGATCCAGGAAATACTCAATCGATGGCTTATAGAACCAGCGCCAGTAACGAGATTCGTCGCGGATTGCGGGTGCATACTCATGTAGGTCTGCAATAACTTTCGCCCGTGTCTGTTTCGCTGAACGCACAGCCACAGGCAAGGCTTCCCAATCGTTTGCATGAATCACGTCCGGTTGGCAGGCAACCAAATGCTCAAAGGCAAGAACAAATTCATCCTCACCGGCATACCAGCGTTCGTAGAATGATGGATGCACAAACGTCCCCAACGGCAGATAGAATATCTTGCGTTTGCGGCGCTGCGAGCGACTCGGCATGGGAATCGAGATCAACGTGACTCTGTCGTTCAATGCAGCGGGCAACCGACCATACCCCAACACAGTGACCTCATAACGTTGAGCAAGCGCCTCGATCTGACGGAGAACACGCCCATCGCGTTCAAGCTCAGAAAAGGACAACACAGCGACTTTCGGCAAACGTGACATGATTGATCGCTTACTCCGATTCAAGGACGGTCCGATAAATGTCACATAACTGTTGAACAACAACCTGTTCGCTGAAACGATGGAGACAATCCTGCTTGAGGCGAAACGGATCATATCTATCAATTGTCCGGATCATCTGCTTCAAGGGCAGCGCCCAAAGCCTGCGTATCTCCGACGGGCACAAGTAGGCCATTCTCCTCTGTGACAATATAGTCAGGACCGCCACAGGCAGTCGAGACAACCGGTTTGCCGCATGCCAATGCTTCAATCAACACAACCCCGAATGTTTCATAGGCGCTCGACAATACAAACGCGTCGGCTGCCTGCATCTCGTCCAATAACTCGCGGCGATCCAGCAATCCCAGAAAGGTGACCTGGGTGCTGATTCCCAGCGATTCCGCCTGTTGCTCCAATGCCGAACGGCACGGCCCGTCACCGGCCAGGCGCAATTGCACGCTGTGATTGCCGTCGAATCGTTCTGCAAAGGCCTGGAGTAGATCGGTATGCCGTTTATTTTCATTCAGGAATGCTGCGTTCAGAAACTGAAAAGTGCTCCGAAGCCTGGGCAGATCGCCGATCTCGCTCTCTTCAAACGCAGGATCAAGCATATTGGGGATCCAGACCCACGGATCGGCCACGTTACCGAACTTGTTTTCAAGGATCTCGCCAAGGTTCGGGCTAACAACCAAGCGGGCAGATGCATTGGCCAACGTCGTCTGAATCGATGGAACAAATGATGGACGAATCTGTCCAACGGCATAGACCGAACTATGTTCTGTCACAACATAGGGTATGCCGTACTTCGCCTGCAATTGGGCAGCAAGAATGCCGCCTCGGAAGATCGACTGGGCATGAATGAGGTCCGGTACGCCATATTGCTCCACGTACCGCTTGAAGAGGGCCACCCCGGCATTCGGCCAATTTCGGTGATAGATACGCGGCGCTCGTGGTATCCACGACCAACCGCTGTATGTGAGAACAGGAAAATCGCCGTCCAGTTCCTGCTCGATCCCATTTGGCCAACCGGTGATACGCGTGCGAAGTTCCGTCAAAGAACGATAGTGCGGATAGATTACACCTAATTGAATCCCGACACGACTCAGGGCCCGGGCCTGCTGTTGAAAGAAGATGCCGTGAATGGGTCTATCGGTGGTTGGATACCAGGATGGCGTTATGAGGATATGCATAGATAGGCTCAAGGAGCGCAGACTTCGCAAACTCCGGATGAAAGGTGATTATTCGTTCGACGACTGCACCAGCGTGGTCACTACATGTTTCGCACGGCTGGTCCAGGTGTGGCGTTCTCGCTGCCCGCTCCGCCTCGTAGCGCTTCCGTTTGAGTCCGTCCGGATCTGGCCGATAATGACACAAGTAGGTTCTGCAGGTCATCCACAGAAGATACAACCCAGCCGATCTCTTCCTCAGTGACCAGTTTCGCAACCTGGGTTCCCTGGTTCGTAATAATAGGCAGTCCATGCCCAAGCGCTTCAAACACTTTGACCGGCATGGCAAATTCGAGATAAGGATCATCACTGCGCATAAGAAGAAAGGCGTTTGCCTCATCATACAATCTGGAAAGATCCTCGCCTTGCACATGCACGATCCGAACCCTGTCTATGGGAATGGGTTCGTAATGTGCACGCCAACGGTTCCATTCTTCAGAGCGACAACAGATTGTGATGCACACCTGTTGCATAGAACGAATTGCCGCGAAGGTTGGTGTCAGGTCGTAGAAGGGTGGCGCAACACCGCCCACATAGAGAAGAGACAGATCGCCATCGAAATGATCTCTTTCTTGTCCCGCAGAAGCGGCAGAAATGCCGGTGCCGGGCGGCAACGCCGATACCCGGTCTGCGGGCCAGTGTGTCGGCAAATGCGCGGCCATGGCCAGCGAGGGAAGATACAGATGGTTGACGATCCGGCGATACCTCAGCCAATCATAGTGATAAAATAGCGTGTAGATCATGCGCCGAGACGTTGTCATCATGCGCCGATAGTGATCGGTTCGCCAGTATACGTCGCGATAGAACAACCCCACAGGAATATGCCGCTGCCGCATGTACGTAAGAAACTCAAAATCCAAGTTGGGACGCCAGGCAAGACCCCGCCCTGATTCGGTCAGAAGTGTGGGAAGCGTCGAAGATTCCGAATAGACAAAATCGTACTGGCGGCCCTGGCGGATCGTATCCTTGATTGCAGCGATTCGACCAGCACGTTCGCTTTCCAATCCGGTGACGACAGCGACCTCGTATCCAAGCCCTCTGAACGCCTGGATCATCAAAGTATGGGCGAATCTGGCTGCCGGACCTGCCGGCCTCGGAGATCCGACAAGGACAATGAAAAATGATTGATCTGGTCATGTAGAGATCATATCGAAAGAAGGCTCAGACCGGCATCGGATCTTCGGTCGCATTTGGTTGTGCGGTCTCGGCAACAACGCAGAGAGCAACCCGAACGATGGGAAAAGGATGCCGCGGTGAAACAGACGACTGCTAGGCTGCATCTCGGCCAATGGAAAAGTCGGACACGCACTTCTTGAGTGCGGAAAAAACCCGAACCACATCCGTTTTTGTGAAGAACAGAACACTCAGCCAAGAAACTCCCGTCATTCTACAATAGACAACGAGTTTGGCCACAGACAGAAAGGTATAGGATATGGTGGTTGCGGCAGCGGCGCCTATTGCCCCCCATTGGGGTATCAGGATCGCATTTGCGCCCAGGTTGATCAGAAGTGCTACGGCTGATTGGCGTGAGTTCACTTCGGGTCGCCCTCGTCCGGCGATATCGTTGGCAAGGATTTTGCTTGCGCTCATCAACACGACGCCCGGCAACAGCCAGCGCAGCACAGTCGCCGATTCTCGAAACTCATCCGAGTAGAGGAGAACAACAACCCACGGTGCAACCAGTGCGACCACGAGTCCCATTGCGATGCTAAACCAGAGCACATAACGCGTCACCAACGGTGTCAAAACGAGCCGATCACCTTCACGGCCTTCCATAGATGCGATTTTGGGCAACATCACCGTGCTGACAGAACTCGATACCAGCCAGAGCTTTTCAGCCAGACCGACCGACACGCTATAGATGCCGACCGGAATCACGCCGATCCAGAGGCTGAGCAAGAATATGTCGGCGCGGTAATTCAAGTAGGCGATGACGTTCGAAAAATGCGCCTTCACGCCATAGCTGAGCACACTTCTTGAATAGCCGAAGTCCACCCAAAAGGCGAATATCGAACTCGGTTTGCACCGCTTGCTTAATAGGCAATCAGTAGTCCGAGCACCGTCAGGCTGCCCAATAAATTGGCCAGTATCGCGCCGGTGACGCCCAGATTCATCCAATAGATCAGAATCGCAATGGCCGCTATGATGACAAACTGGGGAACCATTGTGACTAAATTGAAGGTTCGAAAATCCTGCAATCCCTGGAATATAGCCAGAAGGTAGGAATTATAGAAGCCGGCCGGAATCAACAGTAGCCCGAGGACCAGGTACTTCTGGGGGACATCAGGAAATAGGTAGTCGGCAGCACCAAAGACTATCAGGATACCAACAATGACGCCTACGCTACTCAGCCAAAGGGCCAGGGCAATATTCCCCCGGACCGTTGCCACCAATTCATAGTCGTCTCGACCAAGATGGTAGACGGTTGCCGGGGCAACGCCGGTATTCAGAAATGTGGCGATCACCGTCGGCAGGAGAACAGCCAGCGCATAGATCCCGCGATCCTCGGCGCCGAGCCCCCGGGCAAGCAGCACTGAGATAGCCACGCCAAGCACAGAGACCGACAACCTGCCGAGACATGTTCATCCCGCTATCACGGGCGATGGTCCGAAGATTCTAATTTATGGCTCATGTCAGGCTGACATCACGGCAGAAATCCGTGTAATAATGGAGCGAACCGTTTCCCGGTTTTGCTGGTCAAGCGTGTCTAGGTCTTCAGATGACAGCCGAAAACTCCCCGGAACACGTTCGACTTCACGGATTCTCTCGCTCAACGTGTCGACTCGGTCAATACCCACAATCGATTTGGAGAGTCCTACGCTTTCCAAGACATCGTTCACCTTGGGTTGGTAGGCGATTGCCAATAACGGCGATCCTAACCGAAGGGCAAGAATGCCTGCATGCAATCTTGTCACAAGTGTAGAGAGAGACATTGACAGTGCTCCGAGCTATTTCTTCTGCGGACAGTCTCCGGTCGGCGTAGATGATTCTGGCTCTAAGGATCCCCATTTTTGTCAATCGGTCGATCAGATCGAGTGTGGCAGGACGATCTGTCGGATAATTGGTGTCGAAAAAGGAAAACAGCGCGGACTCATGACGTTGCGCATATTGAAACAGCGCCTGGGCTACGCCATCTATGAATTGTTCGTATTTTTTCGGCTCCTGATAGGGCCAGTTTTGACCATAAACAGGTGCGATGTTCACGGCGATGAATCCATCTTTGCGGTTTTCCTCCCGATGGGGAGGTTCTTTTTGTAAGGGAAAAGAGAACGCGAAATCAGGATGATAGATCGCAGGAATCCGCCATTGCCCGTTGAGAAACGCCTCGGTCCGTCTGTCTCGTACCCATACTTGACTTGCGGAACCCGCCAGCCGCCACAAGAGGAATTTCCCCCACCACGTCCTAATGGGAAACGCGCCTACACCGGCAAGAACGACCGGTTTGTTCGCACGATGAAACTCACGTTCGATGCTATAGGGACGAATAGGCCAGTTCGGAAAGAGATCCATCAGCAGGTTCCCTCCACCGATAATCAAGCCGTCACTCTCTTGCGGCAGATCGCTCGGCAGCGATCTCAAAAATCGTCGCATGTCGCGAAATACATGGACGGACCTGGGTGAACGAACACCCCAAATTTCTCAACAGGGTACGCAACTTGGAAGAACGGCCTGCACTTCCGCGAACAGTTCCACTCTTTACACGATTCGTAGGCGATTGCAAGGATCGCATGGTAACGAAAGATGACCACGGATATGGTTCGAGTTCATGGTCAAGATCGCCGGCATTTAGCAATAGCAATGTCACCGATAGTTTGCCTGGAGCCTCAGAGAAAAGGAGATCGAGCAACGAGATCAATATGGCAATGTCGCCGATGCTATTGGATTTATAGCTACCGAACACCGTAAGCGATAGATCGGTCGAATCTCTCAAGAAGTCCGCCCTCCCGGTTCTGAATCCGGCTGACTGTTCACAAACGCGCCCAGCGCCTGAAACGCCAGCGCCGGCCCATTCGGATCGCTCTCACTACGCCCCGTATTGTAGGTCAGGATCAGCTCACGCTCGGCCCGGGTGATGCCGACGTAGAGCAGGCGCAGACGCTCGGCGGCCACGTCGAGCCGGGCCTGGGCCGTGGCCGCGCCGGCCACGAAGTCATCCAGCGAACCCATGTGCAATTGGCGCAGTTGCGCCTCGGCCTCGGCCACCAGATTGCGGCTCTCGCGCACATACCAGCGCTCGCCCCGGTATTTGTCGGCGTCTGTGCCGCCGGGGAAGTTGTAGTCGTTGATCGCCATCAGATAGACGCGATCCCACTCCAAGCCTTTGGCCGAGTGCATGGTCGCCACCGTGGCCACGCCCTTCTTGGGTTCGTAGCCCAGGCCCTCTTCGTTGAAGCCGAGGATGCGCCGCTTGTTCTGGGCGATGTTGTCCAACTCGCCGGCCAGCTCGCGCAGCCGCCAGCCTGGATTCTCACGCCCCAGTTTGATCAGAAGCAGCGCCAGACGGTGTGTCAAGGCCAGGAAGGCCGGCTCGGTGAAGATGTCGTTGCCCAGGGTCAACATCAGTTCATCGACCGGCAGGATCGTGGCCGATGTCCAACGCCGCAGATCGCTGCGGAAGGATTCGGCGACCTCACGAAAGCCTTCGACCGTGTCCAACCAACTGAGCGTGTCCAGCCAGTCGCTCTGGCCGGGAAAGAGAAACGACTCCGGCTCGCGGATCTTGCCCAGCGCCCGGCCAAAGGTTTCCACCGGCTCCGGCAGCTTTTCGTGGCTCCCGACCTGCACCGCAGCGCCATCGCCCTCTTGAGCGGCCTCGGCCAGAGCAGCCCGACGCGCGACCCACCGCGGCCACCAGACATCCCGCCAGACGGCCTCCAACTGGGCGGCCCGTTGCGGCTGGGTGATGTAGCCGAAGACGGTCGAGAGGGCCAGCGCGGCGGCACGCGTGGCGCTGTCGGAGCGCAAGAGCGTGTCGTCATAGGGCACGCCCTTGGCTTTGAGCATGGTGACGACCCTGTCGCCCCGCTGATTGTCCAGCGCCAACACCGCCACGCTTCTGTCCGGATTGGCGACCAGCCAACGTTGCAGCGTGGAGACGGTGACCTCGATCTCCTGATCGGGCGAGAGCGGGCGATCGTAGACCATCACGACCGGATCGCCCGGTTGCGGATTGGGTTGTTGGTCGCCCTCGGGTGTCGGTGCGATGAGCGGCGGCGCCAGTGCCAGATCCGGCGGCAAGGCCGGGTGTTGGGTGCGCGACCATTCGATGAGATAGTTGGCCACGTCGATGATGGGCAGCGCACTGCGTCCCGAGTTGGGCAACGGCTTCGACAGCCCAGGATAGCGGTCGATGAAATTCTGGAGAAAGCGGGGATCGGCCCCGGTGAAGGTCGTGTTGATGGCCTGGTTGGGATCGCCGACCCGCACCCAGTTGCCGGTGCGATTGCTCAACAGGCGCAACATCTTCTCCTGGAGCAGGCTTGAGTCCTGGGCCTCATCCTCCAGCACGTAGGGCCAACGTTCCTGTAGCCGGTCCAGGAAGCCGTCGTCGGTCGCCAGGGCACGCAGCGCCAACACGATGAGATCGTCGAAGTCGACCGCGCCGCGCACCTTGAGGCTGCGCTGATAGTCGCTGTAGATATGCAGGCCGAAGTCCAACAGCGGCCACGTTCCGCTCTGGCGATCCAGCTTGGCCCGCAGTTCGTGGGGCTCGGCCTGCAGTTCCTTGCCGACACGGATCATCGTGTTGGCGATGCCCACGGCGTCGTCGATGACATAGCGTTCAATGCGCCGGAAGTTCTGCAGGTAGTCCGGCTGGATGAAGGGCGCAAACAGTTCAGGATGGGTGCGTAGATAGCCAATCACCGAATCGCGCTTGATCCCTTCCGCGGTTCGTTCGTCGACAATATCGAAGGCTTCGCTGAGGCCGACCAGTCCCGGTCGCTCGCGCACGATATCGTGGGCCAGTCCATGCAGCGTACGCACGCGGTAGCCGACGCCGGCCAGCAGTCCTTGCTCCTCGCGCACGAAGCGGCCGATGCGGCTGCGGAAGTTCTCGACCGCGCTGTTGGTGACGGTGACGACCAGCACCTCGCGCTCGTCGAGCGGCCCTTTGGCGGCCAGTCGCTCCACCAGGCGCGCGGCCAACAGACTCAACGTAAACGTCTTGCCGCTGCCGGGCACCGCGCTGATGCCCATAGGCCCGCCGGTATATTCAAGGATTGCTTGCTGCGCAGGGCGCGGGATGAATTTGGTTTCCACAGGCTGATTGTAGCATGGGTGAAGGGTGAAGTGGAAGAGGGTGAGGGGGTGGCAAGGTGACAGGGTGACAGGGTGTTGTACCCTATTGCGCATCTGGGGATCGCCCCTCCCCCTGTCACCCTGCCACCGTGTCCACCTGCCGTTGAAGCGGTCAGCTTTCCCGCTGGTCGGCGGGAATCTTCATTTTGGCGTCGATAAAGGTCTTGTGCGGCAGGCTGAAAGTGCGTGAAATTTCGTAGATGGCGTCGATTTCGCCATTGGAAACATAGCCGTCTGCAGAGGCCACGGCAAAGAGCAGATCCAGAAAGTCCGGCACCTGTTCAGGCTGCACAGCGGAGTGGATCTCGCGGGCCAGGCGCACCGAATCCATGTTGGGGGTGATTTCGGACACGGCGACTTCGGCCACGAAGACCGCCTCGGTCGGTGAAAGATCCCAATATTTCTGCAGCATGACGACCATCGTGTCGAACTCGCTATCCGTGATCGGCAGGTCGATCTGCGCGACGCGTGCCAACAACCCGCCCACAGCGCTGAGCCGCCGCAGGCGTATGTCGTCGATGTCGATCTGGACGCCTTCGCCGATATCCAGCCGCCGGCGCACACCGTAGTAGACTTTGTTGTTGATAAATTCATCGAGATATTTCTCTCGATTGGGCGCCTCCGCCAAGGCCTGGCCTCGTCGTTGGCGAGGTCCGCTGAGCAGGCTGCTCAGTTTTGCCATCATGCCGAAGTTCACGTCATTCATGGAAAGACGAATCTCGTCGACAACGGCTTCGTCCTCGCTGGAGATGAAGCCGTCGGCGCGGATCAGTTCGTCGAGTGCGTTGAGCACCAGCGCCTTGTCTTCGTCTGTCTGCAACGCTGCCTGGAGGTCAGCGATGAGCCTCGCTCGCTCCTCGGGCGGCACCGGCGAATCGAGATACATCTCAATCTGCGCCCATTCCTGTTCTGTGTAGTAGGAGTTGTTGCTGGTGGCGCCCTGCGGAAGCCGGTAGAGCAGGTCCTTCATGATGTTGACCTCTTCATTGTCCAACTCGCCGTCGGCCCATGCCGCCGCGACCAATACCTTCGCCAGCGCAACAATCAAATGTCCTGAAGCCATGCATGCCTCTTTTACTCTAGTAGTAACCGCTTCAGCGGTTGCGATCAATGTCGTTGACGCACCTGGAACTCTGGCGTATGATGCTTGCACAGTGCTGGGAATGTCAAAAACGGGGTTTGGTGGGATTTCGCGAGGAAGGGTAAGTTCATGGACAACGATCTGATCGTTCGCTACAACTATGACAGTTTCGTTCCCGAGAAATTTGAGCCGTGGATGCGCTTTGATGAGAGTCCGCCGTTGGGACAGCACGGTCCGGATTTTTCCCTTTGGCAACTTGACGGTTCCGAAACCATGTTGATGGACATCTGCCAACAGCGTGCCTATACGGTCGTCGAATTCGGCAGTTTCACCTGACCGTACTGCGGGATGGCGGCGCCATCCATGAATGCAATTGCCGAACGCTACCGCGATCAGGATGTAGGCTCGATCTTCCTCTACACCAACGAAGCCCATCCCGGCGAAAACTATCCGCACCATCGCTCGATGGAACAGAAACAGCGCCATGCCATGGCGCTGCGTGATCTGCTGGGCGTCACCCGCCCCATTGTCCTCGATGCTCTGGACGGCGCCTGTCACCGGGCCTACGGATCCATGCCCAACATGACCTGGATCTTCAACAGAGTCGGCGTCCCCGTCTACAAATCGGACTGGAGCGACGCCGCCAGCGTAGAGAACGCCGTGATCTACCTGCTCGACATCGTGCGCCGTCGTCGCGACGGCACGCGACTCGCGCCCTTCCGGGTCGAACGGCTGGACTATCGCACCCAGGATCGGGACGGCTTCAATGCCGGCCTCGAACGCAGCGGCCCCAAGGCGGTGAAGGAGTTTGCGGAGGCGTTTGGGTAGGGTGAATGGTGATTAGGTGATTAGGTGATTGGGGATCTGTGTCCGACATACCCGATCCCCAATCACCCTATCCCAATCCCGTCTTCACTGCGCCGTCCATCCGCCATCAATCGTCATCCCGGCGCCGGTGACGAAGCTGGAGGCGTCGCTGGCCAGGAAGAGCGCCAGCCCTTTGATCTCGTCGAGTTCTCCCCAGCGGCCCAGCGGAATGCTGGAGACAAACGCCTCGTATTTGACCGGATCTTCCAGCAGCGACTGGTTCATCTCGGTGCCGAAGGGGCCGGGCATCATGGCGTTGACGGTGATGCCGTAGGGCGCCCATTCCAGAGCCAGGGCCTTGGTCATCTGTAGGATGGCCCCTTTGCTGGTGGCGTATGGTGTCCGTTCGGCAATCGCAATCATCGACAGAATTGACCCCAGGTTGATGACTCGCCCATAGCGCTGCGCCTTCATGTGCGGCGCGACCGCACGACAGAGCAGCCAGGGCCCGGTGACATTGGTCGCTTGAACCTGCAAAAACTCCTCGACGGATAGCTCGTCAATTGGACCTCGTATGTTGATCCCCGCATTGTTGACCAGAATGTCGATCCGGCCAAAGTCCGCCAGGATCGCGTCGACAAGCGCCGTGACCTGATCGGCGTCGGTCACATCGCAGGCGTAGCCCCTGCAACTCCGCCCTGACGCCTTTGCCAGGTCAGCCGCCACAGCCGCGGCCTCGTCGCCATGTCTGCTCACGATGGCGACACCGGCGCCGGCCTCGACGAAACCCTCGGCCATGGCTTTGCCAAGCCCTTTGCTGCCGCCGGTCACCACAGCCACGCGTTGATTCAAAGAAAACTGGTCTAGGACGGTCATTGGTTCGTTCCTTCTAGAGTGATGTTTCTGATGCCTGTCGCAATACGTCTGTATGGATTGCCGGCTCCTGATGGCCATTTGTCGGCGTGTCGTCATGCTTGTCAACCGGTCTATCGTCGAGGGCTTCATCAGCAGCAGTTTCTGCACTTTCGACCGGTTCAGCAATCGCGTCGCCGGTGGTCTCATCCGGCTTCGCCTGGGGCGCTACGTCGATTGTCTGAACATCGGTTCCGGCTTCGGGATCGATTGTTGGATCTTCCTGATTGTCCGAAATGCCACTCGAGGCCAGTTGCGGCTGGGCGTCCAACTCGTCGCCGGTGAGGGTGCGTCGGTAGAAGAAGCCGTCTCTGCCCGGCTGCGGTTCATCTTGGTCCGTGAACGGCGGGTAGCCCAACAACTTGGCATGAATGTAGCTGCCGAGCACGCGCAGGGTCGCGATCACGGGGGCCGCCAACAGCGCACCCAGGATGCCGAAGACCTGGAAGCCGATGAAGACGCCGCAGATGACGATAATTGGATGCAGGTTGACGCTGCTGCCGATGATACGCGGCACCAGAATGTTGTTTTCCAACTGCTGAATGATGAAGTAGATGGCCACAATGATCAGCGCAAAGCCCATATTGCTGATGCCAAGCGGCGAGAGCACGTCACTCCCCTGGATCAGGGCGATGATGACTGCCGGGACCATGGCGAAAATGGGGCCGAGGTTGGGCAGCGCCTCCAATGCCCCGGCCAGGATGCCCAGCAGCAGCGCGCCGGGCATGCCGACGGCCGTGAGCGCCGCCCACGTCACGAAACCGATGGTGAAGCTCAGCACGATCTGCCCACGGAAGAAGGACTGCCAGATGTAGCCCATCCGTCGCAGCAGATCCACAACCTCGGACTGGTAGGAGACCGGGAAGAGGCCGGCGACATAGGCGCGAATCCGTGGCGCGTCTTTGGTCATATAGAGACTGAGGAAGAAGACCAACAGTACGGAGAAGACGATCTGAACAACGCCGCCGACGACATAGAATCCGATGAAGGCAGTGGAGCCCACGAGGCTTGTCGCCGTACTGATCAACTGTTGAATGTAGCCGAGGATCTCGGCGACGGTCGGGAAGAAGTTGAATCCCTGATAATTGGCCTGAACTTGCCTCACGGTTTCACTGACCGGGAGCACAAATCCTAAGAATTCGATTGTTTCGGGCAAGTTCGTGATAGTCTGGTTGAAACCCTCGATCAGCCCGAAGACCGCGGTCGGCGCATCAAAGCTCAGGGAGGTCAACTGCCGGATGAGGATCGGCACCAGAAAGACCGGCAGCAGACTGATCGCCGACCAACAACAGCACAAAGAGAATGATCGTGCCGATACTGCGGGGAATGCGCAGCCGCTCTACCAAGTCGACGATCGGGCTCAGAATGTAGGCGAAGATGGCGCTCACCACCAACATCGGCAGAATTGGCCGGCTGATCCAGAGGATGATCACCATGCCGATCAGCAGAATGACGACGACTGTACGCTTGGTGGCCTGATCCCAGTCGGAACTCTGATAGGGCGAGCGCGAATCCGACAGCGATGCCGATTCAGCTTCGCTGCTCGATATCTCCGCCGGCATCGCTTCCGTTATCTCTTTTTCCGTTATCTCTTGAAGTGTTGAACTGCTCTGACGAATCCGTCATCTTCGTGTTGTCTGAACTAGACTCAAGTTTCGACGAAATCATGATTTTTGCAGGTCTGGCTAGCAGTCGAACAAGCCTCGATTGACCAAGTAGACACACTGCAAGGGTGAACTACAGCCTCACGTTTTCGTATCGCTTTCGGTTTGGGTTGCGGCTGCAAATAATAAGCTGCGCCCCAAATTAAAACCCATTCCGACCCGGATGGTCGCGCTTGATTCACTGCAACATCTTCATGACAAGTGCAAAAACGACGGTCAACGGCGAGTTCGCTTGCTCTGGGCTTTGCGTGTCTGCCGGAAGGGCAGATCTTCTCCATCCAGAAAGCGCTGAAACATGCCGTAGAATCGGCGCCGATCCTGTTGGCTGATCACGGCCAGCGCGTCGGCTGTCTCGATGGCGTAGGGATAGCCGGTTCCGACCACACACTCGGCGCGCAGAATGTCCAACACGTCAGACGCCAGCCCCTCTTCGTAGATCCAGAGCGGGAGTTCGACGCGTGCCAGCGGCTGGCGCATGCTGAGGCGCATGTAGCAGAAGACCACGTCCTTGTAGAAAAAGGCCCGATCTGTGCTGCTGAGTCCATCATTGCGAGCGCAGACAAAGAAGGGCGTCCGATCTCCCCACTTTTGCAGCGCATCTTCCAACAGCAATCCGTCGCTGATGGAGATCTCGTCGAAGCCGGCGGCTTGGTCGTCGTCTGTGTGGTCGACCAATGCGTTGAGCATCGAGACCAGATCACGGCTGCGCGAGCTGTCGACAAAGCCTAGCAGCGGGCTGCGATAGCGCTCGGATGTCGCAAGCAGATCCAGGATGGCGTTGATGTAGTGCGTGGCCCGGGTATTCATTGATCTTGCCGGCAAAGCTGATGATGAACGAACCGTCGAAGAACGACAACGGCCATCGATCCTCCGCGCGCTCGGATTGGGCGACCATCAACCGGCAAAGATGCTCGCATTCCTTGACGAAGCGCACCTGGTTGACAATCTGTGTGGCAACGCTCTCATCTTCGCCACCACTGCTGTCTCCACTACTGCTGCCACCACTGTCATCCCCGCTGTCTCCAACGCGATCGATCAATTCATCGGGGGCGAGGACCTCAAAGGCCAGATCCTTGACATACCGACCGGGATTCTTGTGTTGATTGATGAACCAGCCGATCTGGGTGGCGCCGACCAGAGGTCGATACTCGGGAGATGGGGCGATCTGGCTTCCATCCACAGCAATTGTGGTGCGATCCGCCAGGATCTGGCGTGCCCAGGCCCGCGCTTCCTGGTGATCGTCCCACTGTTGGTCGAAAGGCAGACAGAGGCGCTCCGCCTCGTCAAATTCCTCGGTTGGGTATGCGCCCGGCCATGTCGGCCCATCCGCCCTCAGTTTGTCCAGCATACTATGGTAGTCGTACTCGCGCAACGCATCAAGCCAGCGGTTCAGGGTCTGTTTCTGCCGCAGTTGGCTTGTCTCAAATTGGCGAAAATGCTCACGCTTTTCTTCCAATGCTTTGCTGACGCTTGGTTGATCGAGCACAGTGGATCAGGCCTTTCAGGTCGAGAAACAGAGGGCGCTGAGTGCGGTTTCGACGCTCAGTTCAGATCAATGCCGACCACCAATATCGGCAGGGATAGATTATATCACATTGCCGATTAGACAGGTCTTCTTACTGCCCATTTCTCGTTGCGGGCGGGATACGCCTGTGGTAAAATCACGCTGTCCACTCACCACTACCCATGAACAGTGAGGAGTACGTCATTTTGACGCGGCTCAATCTTCATCTCCCAAATGCTCTAACCCATCGAAGATGGTCCGGCATTCTTGCCACGATCATGCTTCTGACCGGCCTTGCCGGTATTGTACTTGGGCATGGTGAACAGTCGGCTGTGGCCGCGCCTCTTTACCAGACGACGTCAACAGCGTCGTTGCCGAGGATCAACGAGTTTGTCTTCAACCATGTCGGCAGCAACAACAATGAATATATTGAAGTCAGGTTCTTGGATCCTGTCACCTACGATGCCTACACGGTGTTGGTCGTCAACGGCAACGAAGGCACCGACGTCGGTCGCATCACCAATGTCTTCCCGATCTATGATAGTGCGATTCCCCGGCAGCGGTTATTGGACAACCGGTTTCCTGTACGATCAGATCGACAACGGCACCAATACAATTCTGCTGGTGCGGAGCTTTAGCGGCAGCCGTCGGCGATGACATTGACACGAACAACGATGGGTTATTAACGACGGCATCATCGATGTGGCAGCCTTGGTTGCAGCGCGTCGATTACGTCGCTGTTTCGTTGGGCCGCCCCGGCGACAGGACCTACGCCGACGGTGTCGTACTGACGCCCTTTTTCGACGGCAAGCCGGGCATGCCCGGCGGCGCTTCGCGCATTCCCAACGACCAGCAGAATACCTACCAGATCAGCAACTGGACGCGCAACTACTTCTACGGCGAGGGCCTGAATTGCACCGGATGCCGTCCGGACGCGCCGACCGATGAAGCGGTCAACACGCCGGGCCAGCCCAATCGGCTTGGCAGTGGCGCCATTACACCCTTCCCGCCGACTATCACGCCCACGTCATACGCCCACGTACACACCTACGCCCACGATCACGAGTACGCCGGGTCCGCTGCCTGCCAATTGCACGAATGTCATCGTCAACGGCGGTTTTGAACAGAATCATGAAGGATGGAAATTCGGCGACGATCCGGTTGCCCCCCGTTTTGCCAGCGACCAACGCAGCGAAGGATTGCGTTCCGTGCTGTTGGGAAATCCGCCCGGTCCCGGCAGCACCAACGTCGTCTCCTACTCTTCTATTCGCCAGTTGGTAAAAATTCCGCCGGACGCCACCATCGCCTATCTGACCTGGGATCACTATTCGCTGACGCAGGAACCCGTGTCCAACGATCCCGGCAGCCACAGCGACCGGCAGGAGATGATCGTGTTGGCGCCAAATCAGATGCCGATGGCGATTTTATATCGTCAGCGGCAGAATGAAACGGGCTGGACCAGCGAGCGCTCGGAATTGACAGAGTTCATCGGCAAGAACTTCTACGTCTACTTCAATGTCTACAACGACGGCAACGGCAAGCGCACCTGGATGTACCTGGACAATGTGCAACTGGTTGTCTGCTATCCTCTCAATGTGACGCCGGGGGCGTGGATGGACACGCCCACCGCCATGCCGTTGCCGACCCTCTCGTGGAACCCACACCCACGTCTACCGCGACAGGCACGGCGACGCCGACTGTGACCAGCACGGCTACGAACACGATGATCGCTATCGCTACTGAAACGGTGACCAGCACATCGACGGTGACCAGCACAGCGACGTCAACAGCCACACCCACCCTGACTCCATCAGTGACTTTGACCTCTTCGACGTCCCTGGCTCCGCTACTGCCTGCAACGACCATTACACCGCGTTGGCCTATGGGCGGCGTCACGACAGGTCCGGTCGACGCTCTTGGCTGCGTGGAGTTCGTTGTCAACGGCGATTTTGAAGAACGAGGCAGCGGTTGGACATTCCCATCGGGAAATGCAGATTACACGAAAGAGATTACCTACGGCGATAGCGGCCAGGCGATTCGTATCGGCAGCTTGGATGATCCCAATGAGGCGGATATCAGCATTGCCGAACAGCTTATCAATCTGCCGGACAACTACGAAAGAATCGTCTTGGAGTTTCACTACTACCCGATGGCCGATCCCGATCCGGGGCCAGGCGATCTACAGTATGTAGACATTCACAATTACTACACGGAGCAGTTTGAAGAGCGCATTCTCGGTGTCAAACGCAACGATGCGCAGTGGCTGCAACAACAATCGGACATCTCGTATCTTTCCGGTCAACGGATCCGCCTGCGTTTTGCTGTCAACAATGACGGCGTTGCCGGACGTAGCGCTATGTACGTCGACGGCGTTTCCATCAAGGCGTGTGGATTCATCGAAAACGATGCCATCGGCAAACCTGCCGGAGAAGCACCTGGTACGAACCCGGACGAAAGCGCCTCAGCGTCAACTTCGCTTTCGCCGACAGCCGGCGATGAGATGGGATCCGGAACTCAGGTCGGTGACGAACTGGATGTCACCGTCACTTCAGATGTGACACCTGATCCGTGGTGGGATCAACTGGGCATCGGTGCAGTGTTGGGCGGCATCCTGGTTCTCATCGCCCTGCTGGTCTGGGCCATCCTCTATGCGCTTCGCCAATCCAAGCTAAATCATTTGCGGCACACGCCCTCCGCTGAGATCCGCTGATCCAGTGGAACGTTTCTCACTTGTTTTTGACCTTTGCCTACGCTATACTTTTGCGGGCGCTGTTTCGGCAGCGCCGTTTGCGTATGCGCCATTGTACCGATCTGCGTTTTATTTGCACAGCGCTGTGCAGTTACCGCCGGCCTATTATTGGAGCGGCGTATTTAGTGATGAACGCTCCGAATGACAAATCGTGAACTGCTGAAAGCAGGGGAGTTCGATGATGCAGACACCATGCGCCTGTAAAAAAGGCCTGCATGACCGTGAAACGGAAGCAGGCGCAAAGAAGTCCCCCGGAGAAACCTTCACGGGCCCAGCGGAGGAACTGACCTGTACCGTCTACGGTCCGGAGACCAGCAATATTGATGAGCTACCCGTCGGTTTCGCGAGCCTGGCCGACGAGTGGAATCGGCTGGTCCATTCGTCACGTAGCAGCACCATCTTTCTGACCTACGACTGGCAGACAACATGGTGGCGTTATCTCGGCCATGGCGAACTCTGGATCGTGGCCTTTCGACGGCAGGCAACGGGCGAATTGGTCGGCATTGCCCCGCTCTACCTGTTCGAGGATGAATCGGGTGAGACGGCTGGGAAACGGCGTTTCAGCCTGGTCGGCTGTATTGAGGTCAGCGACTATCTGGATCTGATCATCGCCAAAGGGTGGGAGTCTGCGGTCTCACGCTCGCTGCTGAACTGGCTCTACAGCGACGATGCGCCGGCCTGGGATTTCCTGGATCTCTGCAATCTGCCCGAAGACAGCCTGACCTATCGAGAATTTGCCGATCAGGCAGCAGAACGAGCGACAAAGGTTGAGGTCTTTCGCGAGGATGTTGCACCTCAGTTTGATCTGCCCGCTCACTACGAAACTTATCTCTCCGAGCAGGTCGACAAGAAGCAGCGCCATGAGATTCGGCGCAAACAGCGTCGCGCCGAACGCGAGGCTGATATCGGCTTCTACATGGTCGGCCCGGAACATTGTCTTGAAGCGGAGGTGGATGACTTCATCGCCTTGCAGCGCGCCAGCCGCGAGGACAAATCTGAGTTCATGACACCGGAAATGCACCGGTTTTTTATGGCGGCAGCCCGCAGCATGTTCGACGCCGGCTATCTGCGCCTCTGGTTTCTGACCATCAACGGCGAAAAGGCCGCAGCGCTCTTCGCTTTTGAGTACGAAAAACGCTACCTGCTCTACAACTCCGGCTATGATCCGGATGCCTACGCCCAGCTAAGCCCTGGCTGGGTGTTGCTGGCCTACTGCATCCAATATACGATTGCCGCAGGTGGCCGCCGCTTTGACTTCATGCAAGGGGACGAGGCCTACAAATACCGTTTCGGCAGCAAGGACTACCAGGTGATGCGCGTGATCGTGTCCCGCTGAAAAAAATCGCCACAGATGACTCTGCTGCAAGAACCACGAATGACACGAATTTCACGAATTGCACCACTGAGAAAATTCGTGAAATCCGTGGTTGTTTTTCCTTTTTGCAGTGGAGTCACCTGTGACAGAAATCAGTTCTTGCCCTGAACGAGCCGACAGGAGTAGCTGAACACGATGACCGACTCAAATTCAAACGTCTGTTGAGGGTGCACAGGCTTTCGAGATCGAAGTGAGCAATTCTGTGGACCCGGCGGACGTGAAATGAGCGCGCGGCAACGCGCAGCGGCAACGCCCTATACGCCCGACTATCAACGCCCGCCGGCACGCCGTCCGGCAAGCGAGCGGGAAGAATCGTTCAGCGCGCTCGGCTGGCTGTTGGATGGCGCCACCGGCCTGATCGGGGAGATCCGCCACAACGACCTGGGCCTCTCCGAAGAGTTCTGGGTTCATGCCTACGCCGCGCGGCGAGAAGGGATTCTGGCCCTGCAAGCAGCGCTCAACAGCATTCTGTCGCGTGCGGAGTCCGGCGAGAAACGGGGAAGCGAACGTCGGACCCGACAGGATCGCCGTGGCAGCATCGAGATCGACTTCTAGTTCGGTCTTTCGCAAACGGGAAAAACGATCCACGAAGATCCACAAAGGGTCACGAATTTACACGAATATTCCCATCGATTCGTGTAAATTCGTGACCCTTTGTGGATCAAAAAATCCTATCTACCTCCGCTCGGTTCACATTCTCGGGCAGGATCGCCGGCACGATCATCGTCTGCTCATTGCGCACAGAGACCTGCCCTGGACGTCCGCCGGCGATGCGATTCACCGACCGCCGCCGCGTCACAATCACCTCAGCGTTGCGCTCACCTCGCGCTTTGGAATAGTAGGCCGCCAGTTGAGCAGCAGCCTCCAGCGTGGCCTCGTCGACCTCGGCCCCGCGACGACGCACCACAACATGCGCGCCCGGCATGCCCCGAACATGCAGCCATAGATCGTCGCCGTGGGCCGTGTCAAAGGTGATCTTCTCGTTCTGCCGCGCATTCTTGCCCACAAGAATCTCGAAGTCTTGCTCACTGACAAAACGCAGCGGCTGTCCGGCCGGGGCCGATGCTTTCTTTTTGTGACGCTGCTGTTGTGGAGAGAGAAGGTTCATGGCGCGCAACTCCTCGCGCACGCCGACAATTTCCGGTTGGCTTTCAGCCATCATCAGGTCGTTCCGGAGCTGATCAAGATAGTCGCGGTCGCTCTCCAATTGGGCGCGCCGTTTGGGCGCAAACGCTGCCGCACGCTCAAACTTGCGGGCGCGCTGGAAGAGCCGCTCGGCCTGTTCGATCGGCGTCTGGCCGCTATCCAGATCGATCCGCATTATCTCATCATCGCCAAGATCGATCTCCAACACCTGTTGTCCCGGCTCGATCTGGCTGCTCATGGCCAGCAGCCATTCGGCCTGGGATGCGCAATTGATCGATCTCGCCGGGATCGCGTTGATCCTGGGCCAAGGCATCGATCCGCCGGTCGACGCGCTTGACGGCGCGCTGTAGCAGCAGGGAAATCTCTTTGCGTTGAGCAGCGTAGGCATCGGCGTCGCTCTGTTGCCGGGCGTCAAAATATTGCTCCACCGCAGCTGCTCATGGTCGGCGTCGGTTCAAAGATGCCGCGCACGTGGGCTGGATAGGCCGAAAAGCCGACCACCACGCCATCCTCACGCCAGACGCCCGGCTGCCAGTCGCCGAATTCGAGCGGGGCCCAGAGTTCCTGGAGCGCCTGCATGACGGCCAGCAAGTTGGCGTCAGACGCCGCGGCTCGAATATCGCCGCAGGCACGCCACGCCACCTCACGCGCCTGACTCGGGCTGACGCCTGCGATCTCGCGCACGAGCGCCTTCCACAGCAGGTCACTCGTCTGGATGACACGAGTAAATTGCGTGTAGTAGTCTGAACTGCCGTCATCGGTCGGCGGTAGCTTTTCCTGGGGTGGCGGCGGCATGTAGGTGTGATTGGGCAGAACGGCACGCCCATCGCTTGCGTGGACGCGTCGGACGCACTCCAGGATTCGATCTTCAGGCCCCAGCAGAATCAGGTTGGCGCTGCGACCCATGGGTTCAACGACCAATGTTGTCGTTCCCTGCTCGGGGTGATCCAGCGATATTCGCAGCACCCGCTCCAGCGGATCGGGCTGCTCGACCGCGGCAACCAGGCTGCCGCGCACATACTTGCGCAGCAGGAGCAGCAACGGTGACTGCTGCTCCGCCCCCCTGCGCAGTTTGTAGCTGCTCAGAAAGATGCGGCTCTCCGTGGGCTGGGCCGAGATCAGCAGATATTGGCGTTGCCGGTTGGCGTAGACTTCCAGCCCAATGCTGAAATCATCGACCAGCACGACCTGCTGGACGCGCCCGCCGGCAATCGTCTGTTGCAGTTCATGGGTGATACAGGCCAAGGTCAGGGCGTCAAAATGCATATCAATCAACCACTCCGGGTGAAAGCCCCTGCTGCTCCCAGGCGCGCGCCATGATCGGCTCGCGGGCCGCCATGGTGCCGCCTGTGGCGAAGTAGCGCCCGATGCTCTCGTACCAGTCTCTTTTCACGCTCATGGCTTCGTAGGCGGATTCAAGCTCGCTTTCGCTGAACGCTGCATCGTAGCCGTTCTCGAAAAAGCAGAGATCGCGGGGAACACGCGGGCGCAACGCCGGCAGTTGTTCCGGGTCGATGACGCCGACACAGAGGCCGTAGAGCGGCAGCACGCCGGGCGGCAGGGCCAGTTCGCTCGCCACTTTGTCGACGTTGTTCTGGACAGCGCCGATGTAGCAGGTACCGTAGCCCAGCGATTCGGCAGCGACCATCATATTCTGGGCCACCATGGTGGCGTCGCTGGTTCCGTAGAGCAGTGCGATGCGCGCCTCCATGCCCCACTCACCGCCGCGATGTTCGATCAGCTTGCGCAGACGGTAGACGTCCAGGCAGAAGACAAAGAACTCGGCGGCATCGCGGATCTGCTGTTGGTCGCCGCAGAGTGTGGCCAGCCGGTCGCGCAGATCGACGTCGGTGATGCGTACCACGCTGTACATGTGGCCCTGTGCGTCGGTGGGAGCACGTCGACCGGCCTCGACGATGAGGTCGAGATGGCCGTCGTCCAAGGGCTCCGGTTTGTAGAAGCGGATGGTGCGGTGTTGGGCGAAAACGTCCAATTCGGGCGGGAAATGGGGCATAGGGTGATTGGTCACGATCGGATTCCTGTTGAGCATTGGTCTGATGAAGACGGATGTGCCGGCCATGGATGGCAGATGTGCAATTTGGTCGGATCCTGACCCTATCAGAAAGCAGATCGGTAGTCAAGACGGCAGTTCCCAGATCTCGTCAGGTCACGTGCGACGCACCGTCCAATCGAGACTGCTTGACATCGATTTGATTGGGCAGTGCGTCGCACGTGGCTACCGAATCCCCTACATGCTATCGCGAAGAACGCAGTTATGTCGCATTGAATTTGAGAAGAGTTGACGCCGAACCGCTAACGGCATAGAATGAAGGAACAGGTTGCGTGGGTCGGTGGCGGAATGGCAGACGCGGTGGACTTAAAATCCACTGGGGAGACCCTTGTGGGTTCGAATCCCACCCGACCTACCAACAAATGCGGATCATTCTCTGCATTTGTGCCGGCCTGGAACAAGGCTGGGTAGGAGCGCAAACGGATACCGACAGTGCGTTCTTGCCGGCTGCGAATGACAAAAAGACTTTCACCGACGGAGTTGTGACGGCACCCCCCAGATTTACTCCAAAGTTTTAACGCGTCAAGAAATCTGGGGCCGAAGTTTGTCATGGTCCGCTTCAGTTGTCGATTGACTCAAGTGAAGAGAGGTGAAAGGAATGTCTGCAAGAT
Source organism: uncultured Chloroflexia bacterium (assembly GCA_963698255.1). Classification (GTDB taxonomy): domain Bacteria; phylum Chloroflexota; class Anaerolineae; order Caldilineales; family Caldilineaceae; genus JAWKOK01. Next base: position 74,628 of record CAVOQD010000010.1, read on the forward strand.
CTAGCCGTCTGTCCAAACTGATCCAAATCATCAGCATTGCTGATAGCCGCCGGACGGTCGTTTTCGTCCCATGGTTGGCTGTCTTGCTGATTGTTGTCGGCTTGCTGACCCCAAGCGGTGCCCAGGCCAGCCAAGGCTACAACTACGATGACTATCATGTGGTCGGTCGCGGTGAGCGGCTGGCCGACATCGCCATTCAGCACGGGGTCGGGGTTGACGAGCTGATCGCCGTCAACAACATCATCGATGCCAATATCATCGTACCCGGCCAGCGCCTGATCCTGCCTGGTTCCAGCATCGCCAACCCTTACGGCGCTCGTGCCGAGAGCGCACTGCTGCCGGCGGGCGATGGCTACTACACGGTACAGCGTGGTGATTCTCTATCGGTCATCGCGTACACCTTCGACATGTCGCTAGAGGACATCATGCGCCTCAACGGCCTGGGCAATCCCCGACATGTCTGGGTCGGACAACAACTGCGCGTGACGGCCAGAGCGGAGCCGGTCATCGCCGAAGCGGTTGCTGAGCCTCAGCCCGCCAATGCCATTCATGTTGTGCGACTAGGCGATTCGCTGTCCGAACTTGCCGAATATTACAATACGACGACCGAAGAACTATTGGTCGCCAATGGGCTGCCCAACGCCAATTTTGTCTTTATCGGCCAGCGCCTGCGAGTGCCTGTCTCCGACGGTGCACAGAAGACCGTCGCGGTTGCCGGGGCGCCAAAAGACGGGCCGCGCCGCATCGAAGTCGATCTCAGCGACCAGACGTTGAGCGCCTACCAGGGCGATCTGCGTGTGATGCATACCAGCGTAAGCACCGGTCGGGACAACACGCCGACGATTCTCGGCTCGTTCCAGATCGGCACGAAATACGAGTCGCAGCACATGTGGGGCGATGACTACGACCTGCCCAATGTCCCCTGGGTCATGTACTTTCAGGGCGGCTACGCCATCCACGGGGCCTACTGGCACACGAACTTTGGTACGCCGGCCAGCCACGGCTGCGTGAACATGCGCCCTGAAGAGGCTGAGATCCTTTTCCAATGGGCAGCGCCGGGTACGCAAGTGATCGTCAACGAATAGAAGATCAAACTGAGCGGCAAAGAAGAAGGGGGCCTCGAATTCGAGGCCCCCTTCTTCTTTGCCGCTCAGTTTCTTGGAGGACTAGACCTCGGCCAGCGCATCGAAGCTCGACTTCAGCGCCGGATAGAGATTTCTGTAGATCTGATAGACCGGCTCGTATTGGGCCACGGCGTCGGCATTGGGCACGGTGCGTCCGGTGATCTCAATGACGCTGTCGCAGGCGGTCTCAACGTCGGGCCAGACGCCGGCGCCCACGCCGGCCAGCAGGGCCGCGCCGTAGGCCGCGCCCTCGGTGGTGTTGACGGTGACCAGCTCGCTGTTGAAGACGTCGGCCAGGATCTGGCGCCAGAGCGGACTGCGCGCGCCGCCGCCGGAGACGCGCACCTGGGTGATCTCCGACAGGCCGGCCCCCTTCATCAGCTCGAAGCTGTCGCGCAGGCCAAAGGCCACGCCTTCGATCACGGAGCGCGTCATGTGGGGCTGGGTGTGGCGCACTGTCAGGCCCACGAACGAACCGCGCGCCAGCGGGTCGGGATGGGGCGTGCGCTCGCCGGTCAGATAGGGCAGGAAGACCAGCCCCTCGCTGCCGATGGGCACGTCCGCGGCCGGGGCCAGCAGTTCGTCGTAGCCGACGCCGGGCGCCAGTGTGTCACGGTACCAGCGCAGGCTGCCCGCGGCGGAAAGCATGACGCCCATGAGGTGCCAGCGTCCAGGGACAGAGTGGCAGAAGGCGTGCAGATGTCCGTCCGGCTCGATGAAGGGCTTGTCGGCGCTGGCAAAGACCACGCCCGATGTGCCCAACGTCAGGGCGACGATGCCCTCCTTGACCGCGCCGACGCCCACGGCCCCGGCGGCCTGATCGCCGCCGCCGGCCATGACGGGCATGCCGACGGGTAGACCGGTTGCGGCCGCCGCTTCTGCGCTGAGCGTGCCGGTGATCTGCGGCCCCTCGTGGGTCGGCGGCATCCAGGCCGGATCGATGTCCAGCTTCTCCAACATTTCGGCCGACCAATCGCGGCTCTCCAGATCGATGAGCAGCGTGCCGGCCGCGCCGGCCTTGTCGGTGGCGAAATCGCCGGTGAGTTTGTAGCGCACATAATCCTTGGGCAGCAGAATGTGCTCGACCTTGGCGTAGACGTCCGGCTCGTTTTCGCGCGACCCAGAGGATCTTGGGCGCTGTGAAGCCGGTCAAGGCGTCGTTGCCGGTGATCTCGATGAGCCGTTGGAGACCGACACGTTGGCGGATTTCATCACACTGCGCGCCCGTGCGCTGATCATTCCACAGGATCGATGGGCGCAGCACGTTGCCGTCGCCATCCAGCAGCACCAGCCCATGCATCTGGCCGGACAACCCGAGCCCGCCGACTTCGGCCGGATCGACGCCGCTCTCGGCGAGCACGCCGCGAATGCTCTTGACCGTTCCATCCCACCAAAGCTGTGGATCTTGTTCGCTCCAGAGCGGTTGGGGCGTTTCGAACGGGTATTCGGCCGCGGATACGCTTACCACAGCCCCCTTTTCGTCCATGAGCAACGCTTTTGTCGCTGTTGTGGATGAGTCGATTCCAATGAAATAGGGCATAATCAACCTCGCTTTGTTTTCGATTGTGCGATATTGTTTGATTTTTTGTGATCTAAGTCGATAGACGTAAGCAAGCACACAGAACTTGATAGAATCTGTGGAACTATATACACTATGCGCATCAATGGCGGCAAGGGTCGATTGCAGCGCAACCCTGCCCCATTACCCGTCAATAAGAAACTCGATGGCGACTGTCATTCCATGATATCGTGCTTTGGCAACGGTACCATGGCTCAGTTCATGCGACATGTCGCCTCAATCTCAACAGTTACTGTACCACAATTGTGTACAGCCAGTCTTCTGAAAGAAGGGCCGCGGATATGTCGATCTCACCCAAGCCTATCCGTTCGACCATTGCCGTTTCACCGACCCCAACGGCTACACTCAGATCGTCCCGAGATCTTCTTGTAGCAGGCGTTGTCGCCTTGGCGTTGATGCTGGCGATGCCGTCTGTGAGCCAGGCAAACGATCCTGCTCAGACCGGACCGATGGCTTCGGTTTCTGCCGGCCCCAGTGTTGCGACGACCAGTGTCGCCACGACCGGCGTCGCCGATCACGTGCCGGAGGCGGTGACCATTCCCTTCTATCGACCGCCTGCCATGCCGCCTTTGCCGTTCAGCCGGCCCATGGTGGGCCCGCTGATCAAGCGCCCGGTAGTTGATGATATCAACACGCGTACGACGGCTTTCATCCCAGCCTCCGACAAATTTATGCCCGATTTTGAGATGCCGGACGAAGAAAAATGGATCCGGGTCGACCTGAGCGACCAGATGCTCGTCGCCTATGAATCCGGCGTGCCTGTACGAGCGTTCACTATCTCGTCAGGGCTGCCACGCACGCCCACCGTGACCGGTGAATTCCGCATTCGGGTCAAAGTGCGTTCGCAGACCATGAGCGGCGGTGACCCGGCATTGGGCAACGACTACTCGCTGCCCAACGTCGAATGGGTGCAATATTTCTACGAAGACTATGGTTTCCACGGCACCTACTGGCACAACAACTTCGGCAACCCCATGAGCCACGGCTGCGTCAACATGACCAACGCCGATGCCCGTTGGCTCTTCGACTGGGCCGGCCCGGCATGGAACGGTGAACGGGTCTGGCAACGGCCTACGGACGAGAATCCCGGCACACTGGTCATCGTCCATGAATAGGTGCAATGCTTTAACTCACTGCCAGCACCAACCCCTGTGTGACAGCCTGTAGCTCCTTCACCCCTATCTCCATCATCGTGCGATCATCCCCACCGCCGCCGTAGAGTGGTTTGCCTGTGCGTTCGGCCGTGGCCAGCACGGCCGCATCCAGAATCACGGGCAGCTTGGTGCGATGGCCGATGGGCGGGACGCCGCCGGCCGGATAGCCCAACAGTTCGATCACTGTCTCGGCCGAGGCCAGCTTCACCCGCTTCTTGCCCACGCCGTACAAATCGGCCAGCGGTCGCTTGTCGACGCGGCTCTCGCCGTTGCTGATGACGACGACCGGCTGAACGAAACGCTCCGGCTCGCCCGGCTGTTCGATGAGAAAGAGCAGCGTCTTGATGATCTGCTCCGGCTCCACGCCCAGAGCTTGCGCCGCGGCCGGTACTGTGGGCGTGGCGCCGATGTCGCCGATCAGGCGTGCCTGAATACCGAGTTCGTCGATGGATTTCTGCAGATCGGCGGGTGTCTGAATTGGGGTCGTCATGGCGGCGCTTTTCTGTTTCCTGATACTGTGTAGACTCATCTATGGTACCACATTTGTCGCTCATTTCACCTGTGCTATGATGACGAAACTATGATCACCGCCATCACCTTTGACTTCTGGGATACCATCGCCATCGATGACTCTGACGAGCCCAAGCGCGCAGCATTGGGTTTGCCCGGAAAGGCTGAATCGCGCATTCAGCTCTTTTCGGAGCATGTGATACGCAATCATCCACAGATCACGCCTGAGCAGGCGAGGAAGGCCTACCGGTGCGCCAACGAGCGCTTCAACGACGATTGGCACAACGATCATCGCACGCCCAGCGTGACCACGCGGCTCTACTACGCCTATGAATACCTGGGCCTGGAGCCGGAGCCGGGCCATTACGCCAAGATCGTGCGCGAGGTCGACGAACTGGTGCGCGAGATCGAGGCCATGGAGATCCGCATCGCCCCCGATTTTGCGCCCGGCATTCACCAAGTGATTCCCCAACTTGCGAGCGACTATACGCTTGGCATCATCTCGGACACCATCCACACCCATGGCCGCGGCCTGCGCCATCTGCTCCAACAGCAAGGGCTGTTGCAATACTTCAGCTACTTCATCTTCTCGGACGAGATCCGCGCGTCGAAGCCGTCGACCGAGGTCTTCCGCCAGGCAATCCTGGGCCTGGATATGTTTCCCCACGAGATCGTGCACATCGGCGACCGGGAGAGCAACGACGTAGACGGTCCACTGGCCATGGGCATGCGCTCGATCCTCTTCACCGGCATCATCGATCGCGGCAGCGATAAGACACGCGCCAATGGCATCTGCCGCGACTATGCCCAGTTGCCCGCCCTGATCAGGCGCCTGAGATGACGGTACAGCCACTTCAACCTGTTTACACTTCATTGGCCGAGCAGTTCAGCCAGGGATTTCCCCTCTCGCTCGATGCGCACCGCGCACGGTCGGGCGTGAGGCCGAATATCCGGTCGTGACGCCTCAGGGCGAGGCCGCGGATGTACGTCGCCTGTGGGAGACGTTGATGGCCGACGGCGATCTGCGGCCCAAGTACGAGCCTGGGCGGCCCGGCCATCGTGATTTCATCGTCACATTGCAGGGCGATGACTATACCTTTGCGCTGGAGGTCGGTCTGGGCACGGTGGAGCTGAACACGCGGCCGTGCGCCGATCTGTGTGAGGCCAAGCTCATCCTGGAGACGGCCGTGCGCCGTCTGGTGTTGGCAGCCAATCGTTTCGGCTGGCGGGTGCTGGCCTATGGGATTCAACCGGTCTCGCCGGCCACGCTGCGCATCATGGCCCCAAAGGAGCGCTATCTCAGCCTCTATCGAGCCATGGGCGCCCAGTGGCTCTGGTACACGGTCACGGCCAGCGATCAGGTCCAGGTTTCCTTGACCAGGGACGAGATGATCGCCGATGCTCAACTTCGGCAACCTGATGACGCCGGTGATCATTGCGCTCTGCGCCAACTCGCCGGTCTACAACGGACGCATGAGTCCGTACTGCAGCGCGCGCGAAGGCCAGATGGCCTCGATCTACGCGCAGGAGCATCGCCACGGCATGTTGGCCAGGCCGGTCACCGACATGGCCGACTACGTCGAGATGATGTCACAGACCACCTATCTGATCCGGCGCGATGACGGCAAGATCATCCCCAGTTCGCAGACCTTTGTCGAATACTTGCAGGAAAACGGCGCTGACTTAGAGGCGTTTCTCTTTCACGATCACTACATGTGGAACAGCGCCCGCCTGCGTCCTGCCTACGGCACCATCGAGATCCGGCCGGCCTGCCAGCAGCCCTGGCGAGAGCACATGGCCGCCTGTGCGCTGGGCCTCGGCCTGGTCGAGGCCGCCGAAGATATCACGGCCTATGTGGACGAGTGTTTTGGCCAGGAAGCCTGGTCGATCTTGGCTGACTATCACGGACTCGCCATCCGCCACGGGTTGCGCGCACCGCAACCGGCCCCCGATTTTCTGGGGCGAATTGTCGAGATGGTCGACGTGGCCTTGCGTGAGCGAGGGTTCGGCGAAGAACGTTTCCTGGAGCCGCTCTTCAAACGGCTGGAGCGGCGCATGAATCCGGCGCAACGCATGCGTGCCATTTTTCGTACAGATGGTCTCAGATGGCCTGCTCAACCACGCGTCGATTCGACCTGGTGCGACGACGCCGGCGTCATCGATTTAGGTGGCTGTCAGATAGGACACGGATGACGCTGATTCAGCGGATTTACACGGATTTTTCCGCCGAGATCATACCTTCTCCACCCGCTCCACCCTCACCAGCACATCATAGAAACTGGCCCCCGCGCCCATGTCGGCCTCGTCCTGGGCCGTGACCTGGTTGATGTTGCGTCCATCGGGGCTAAACTTGGACCACCAGATGCCCGGCGCCAGCACCGTGCCGGCCACGATGTCCGTCGACAGGTGGGCCGTCAGTTGAACGCTGCCCCGTTCATTGCCGACAGAGACCGCCATCCCATTTTCGATCTGACGCGCCTGTGCATCGGCCGGATGGATGTGGAGCGAGGGCGCCTTCTCCCGCGCCTGGAAGCGTTCGATGTTGGCGAACGAGCTGTTGAGGAACGAGTGCGCCGGCGGCGAAATGCAGATCAGCTCGCCGGCGCCGTCCATGCTGCCATCGTTGGCTGTTTGGCCATTCGTGGCTTGGTTCCCGCTGCTCGCTTCCGCCCACGCCGGCGGCGTGTAGGTCGGCAGCGGATCGTAGCCGTCGTCGGCCATGCGCTGGCTGTAGAACTCGCAGCGACCGCTGGGCGTCGGAAAATGCCCTTCGGCAAAGGGCAGGTAGGGTGTCGGCAGGTTGAGCCGGGCAAAGCCGTCGCGCAACAGGCCGTCCCAGGTGATGTTGTCAAAGCGTTCATGGGTCTGGGCTTCGATCAGTTGGCGCAGAATGGTCACGTCTTCTTCTGCGAAGCACGCTTCGTCGTAGCCCATCGCTTGGGCCAGCCGCCGGAAGATCTCGCTGTTGGGCAGGCTCTCGCCCAGGGGCGCGATGGCCGGGCGATTGAGGGCCAGGTTGAGGTGGCCGTAGGGTTTGAGAATGTCCCAGTGTTCCAACTGGGTGGTGGCCGGCAGCACATAGTCGGCGTAGTCGGCGGTGTCGGTCTGGAACTGTTCCAGCACCACGGTAAAGAGATCGTCTCGGCGCAGGCCGGCCAGCACGGCGGCCTGATCGGGCGCAACCGCGCCGGGATTGCTGTTGTAGACGATCAGCGCCTTGACCAGCGGACCGGCTTCCTCAGGCGTCGGAATGGCGTCCACCGGACAGGGGTGATAGTGGGCCCGCGCCAAGTCAGCCCGGATCCAGGCTCAGCGCATCGCCCAGGCGGTTCATGTTGATGGTGCGCGGGCTACGGCCGGCCAGCAGATCGGCTCGTTGCAGACCGCTGAGATCCAGGTGGCGGAAGGCCCCGCTGGTGCTCAGTTGGATGCCGCCGCCGTGGTCGCGCCAAGCGCCGACCAGCGCGGGCAGGCAGGCGATGGTGCGCATGGCCATGCCGCCGCCCCGATGACGCTGCATGCCGTAGTTGACGCGGATGGCCGCCGGCCGCGTGGTGGCGTAGGCCCGGGCCAGCTCAATGATGCGCTCAGCCGGAATGCCGGTGATTTCGGACGCTCGTTGCGGCGTCCACTCGACCACGCGTTCACGCAGTTGCTCAAAACCGACCGTGTGTTGCTGAACGTAGTCGGCGTCGTACAGCCCTTCGCCGATGATCACGTGCATCATGGCCAGGGCCAGGGCGCCGTCTGTGCCGGGTCGAATGGCGATCCACTCGTCGGCGGCCTGGGCCGTGCGCGTGCGTGCCGGGTCGATGACGACGACGCGTGCGCCGGACCTGCGCGCCTCCTGGACGAAGGGCCACAGGTGCAGATTGCTGGTCAGCGTGTTGCTGCCCCAGATCAGGATCAGCTTGGCCTGGGCGAAGGCTTCGGTCTCGGTCCCCTCGGCCGCGCCGATGGAATAGAGATAGCCCTCGAAGCCGGCCTCAGAGCAGATGGTACGCGCCAGTCGGCTGGCGCCCATACGGTTGAAGAAACGCTGGGCCATGCCCTCGCCCTGCAACAGACCCATGGTGCCGGCGTAGGAGTAGGGCAGCACTGCCTCGGGACCGTGTTCGTCGATGACGGCGGAGAGCCGCCGGGCGATCTCCGGCAACGCTTCATCCCAGCTCACCGGCTCAAATTGGCCGCTGCCCTTGGGCCCGACGCGCTTCAGCGGCGTCGTCAGCCGATCCGGGTGGTAGACACGCTCAAGATAGCGGTCGACCTTGCCGCAGAGCCGGCCCAGGGTCACCGGATGGTCCGGGTGGCCCCAGATATCGACGGCGCGGCCGCTGGCCCTGTCGACGGCGACCTGCCAGCCGCAGGTGTCGGGACAGTCGTGGGGGCAGACGCCGGTCACGATTTCGATGAATGGGTCGTTTTGGTAGTCGGTTGCTTTCGACATGGTTTCTCCAGAATTAGCCGAATTGTGGCACGACATTTATGTCGTAGCAGTCCGGCTCAGCCAGCAAAGAGAACTGCGACATAAATGTCGTGTTACAAAGGGTGCCGAAACTTGAATTTGATTGGCCTACTTTAGCAGAGCGGCATTGACTCTGCAAGAGGTTGGAGCCGCATTCAGATTCGGCCTGTATGCTATACTGCTCGGGCAGACTTTTTCGAGGCCTGACCAGCGACTGAGACTGCGCCTTCAAGGCGAAAATGAAGGAGAGAACGAATGCCCGACACCCTGCGCTTGACCGACGGCAGCTACATGCGCCGTCCTGATGTGCACCACATCCTGCAATATCTGACCGCCATGCAATGCGTGGAGGTGGTCGGCTTCAGCAATATCGGCAAGTCGGCGCTGTTGCAACTGCTGGCCCAGCCCGCCGTCTGGACCCAGGAACTGGGTGAAGCAGGACAGGAATTTCTGCCCATCTACATCGACTGCAATCGTATGTTGGAACTCAGCGATCAGGGGTTCTATGAACTGGTGTTGCGCTGCATGCAGGAGAGCCATCAGGAGTTGGCCGACAACCCCGAACTGGTCAAAGCCTATCGCACCCTGGCGGCTCCTTCTTCCGACTTCCAGGTTCCGTTGAGCTTCAACCAAGCGCTGAATGCCGTGATGCGTTCGACCCAGCGCAAGCTGGTCCTGCTCTTTGACGAATTCGACGAGCCTTTCATGAGCATCGATTCGCGTGTCTTCCTCAACCTGCGGGCGATGCGGGACCGCAACGCGGACAAACTTGCCTATGTCACGGCCACCGGATTGCCGTTGACCGACCAGCGAACGGAAGACCACTGCAGCGAATTCTGCGAACTCTTCAGCCACCGGCGTTGGCATCTGGCTCCGCTGACACGCGGCGACGGGGAACGGCTGATCCGGCGCTACATCGAAGCGTTTGAGCCGCCGTTTGTATCGGCCGATGTGGATTTCATCTGCGAGTGGGGCGGCGGGCATCCTCGATTGCTGGAGGGCATCTGCCGGATTCTTGATGTCGCTTTGGATGCGAATGAGCGCTTCGGCGATGAGCCGATGGAGCGTTGGACCTTGCATCGCAGCGTGGTCAACCAACTTGCGTAGCGATCCCACGCTCGCCCTCGAATGCGAGAAAATCTGGAGCGGGTGCAGCGCGGACGAGCAGACGGAGTTGTTGGGACTCTTCAAGACCGGCCATTCTCCCGATCCCAGCGTGCAGGCGGATCTGCTGCGCCGCCACATCCTTTTCAAGATCAACGGCCGGCAGGCGCCGTTCTGCCGGCTCTTCACTGAACATATCCAGCGCAAGACAATCGGCGCGGCGCCCCAGGAATCGACGATCTGGGTGGACGTCGACAGCGGGGAGGTACTGGTCAATGGCGAGCCGGTTGAGACGTTGACCAATTTGGAATATCGACTGATGTTGCTCCTCTTCCAAAACGCAGACAAGATCGTGGACAAGTATGAGATTGTCACCAATGTGTGGGGCGAGGGCTACATCGACGAGGTCGACGACGCCCGCATCGAGAAGCTGATCAGCCGCCTGCGCCAGAAGGTCGAACCCGATCACGGCAATCCCCAGTTTCTGACCACGGTGCGCGGCCGAGGATACAGACTGGTCAAGGGATGACCGTGCTAGCCGGAGATCGTGCAATCTCCCACAATCCGAATTTGGGCAGCATTCGATTTGTCGCTATACTATGGGGCAGTAACGGCGCTTATTGTCTACCCCTTTTGGTACTGATTCCGATTTCCTTGCCGTTCTTGTTTGAATTCTCTGCTTTCAAATGTATTCATCTGCGTTCTTGAACATCGGAAGGCGTTCCCAATGACCACACAATCCCTGCCAAAGAAATTTTCCGGATCGAATCGAAACTTGATACCGGGTCTAGCGTTGATCGTTGCAGGCCTAATCGCTCCTGTCATGGGGCTGACCGATGTCTACTTTGCCGGGGCGCTGGCCTGGGTCTTCGTGATCTGGGGTGCACTGCTTGTCTTTGTTGATCTGATGGACATCTACGAGAGCTACGAGGTCACGGACGACGCGCTGATCATTAAGGACAATTACCGGTTCTGGGAACCCAAAAAGGTCTGGGCGTGGGACCGGATCATCCGCGTCGATGTGGTCGTGAACCGTGCGGATGGCGGACACGAAGGCGCGCAGACACGCATCTACTATGACTTGCCGGACGAAGGCAACATTGAGCGTGAGGATCGAGACTACGATCCTGACCTGACTGCCGAGGTGCTTGTGAAGGCCGGACTGACTGCCTCTGGACACGAGGTGGAAGATCTCTCTGATCTCCCCCATGCCAAGGCCATCTACACCTGGAGCTAATTGAAAAGCTTGTGAACAAAAAAATCGGCGTCGGAATTCTTTCCGACGCCGATTTTTTTGTTCACAACCAGGGCGCTATCCGTATTGGGCAATGAACTCCTCAGCCTTTTCGACCAGAGCGCGGTTGCCGATGAAGAACGGCACACGCTGGTGCAGGCTGGTCGGCTTGATGCCCATGATCGACTGCGTTCCGTCCGAGGCATAGCCGCCGGCCTGCTCGGCCAGGAAGGCCAACGGACCGCATTCGTAGAGCAGGCGCAGCTTTCCGTTCGGTTTGGACGGATCCTTGGTATCGGCGGGATAGTAGAAAATGCCGCCGGTCAACAGATTGCGGTGGAAGTCGGCCACCAGCGATCCGATGTAGCGCAGTGTAATCTCGTCCGCCCCTTGCTTGCCCTGCAACCAGTCCGTGAGCTTCTGCACACCTTCGCTCCAGAAATGCTCATTGCCCTGGTTGACGCTGTAATATTTGGGCTTTTCCGGGACACGAATGTAGGGATGGGAGAGCAGAAACTCGCCGATGCGCGGGTCAAGGGTGAACCCATGGACTCCCTCTCCGGTCGAATAGACCATCATCGTGCTGGAGCCATAGATGATATAGCCGGCAGCCACAATGTTTTCGGCACTCTGGAGACAGTCTTCCAATGTGCCGGGCCCGCCCTCTGTGACGCGCCGGTAGATGGCAAAGACCGTACCGATGCTCACGTTGTAGTCGATATTTGACGAACCATCCAGCGGATCGTAGACCAATACATAGTTGCCGATTGGAAAGTGGGACGGGATCGGGATGATCTCTTCCTCTTCTTCCGAGGCCATGACCGCCAGCCGACCGGTATGGTCGTTCATGCGGAAGATGGTCCGCTCGGCGTAGTGGTCCAGTTTCTGGACTTCCTCGCCCTGCACGTTCTGTTCGCCGGTGCTGCCCAGGATCTCGGCCAGCCCAGCCCGCGTTGTGTTGCTGGCAATGAGCTTGGCAGCCAGCGCCATGTCGTAGAGGATGCTGGTCAGGGCGCCAGTTGCGTCCGGGTGATCCTGTTGCTCATCAAAGATAAATCGTTCGATGGTCGTGATCTGCCGATCAAACTGCCGATTTGTCGTCGCCATTCGCTTCTCCGTCTGTTTGCGGGTTTGGGATCTATGGACGCCGGGATTATAGCACAGCGAACGGAATGACCAAGAGTTGGTCGATTTCAAAGATCGAGCGCAATGTAGCGCGGCTGGCCCTTGCTTTTCCTCGCCCTCTGGGTGACGCCGTTCACGATTCGACATTCAATATTTTTGTCTGCTCCTACTCCACTTCTTTTCCCAACACCAACACCGTCTGTAGCAGCACCTCAGCCCCGGCCACCAGGTCATCGTCATCGGTGTCCTCGTCGGGGCAATGGCTACGTCCCCTTTTGGACGGCACAAAGAGCATGCCCACGGGCGTGATGTCGGCCATCACCTGGGCGTCGTGGCCCGCGCCCGAAGGCAGATCCATGGAGGCATAGCCCTGCATGGCCGATGCCCGCCGGATCGCGTCCTGCCTGGCCGGATCCATGTCGACCGGTCTGTGATGGCTCGTGCGCTCGATAGTGTGTGACATTCTCGGCTGCGACGAAATCTCAGATGCCAGCGCCAGCAATGCGCCGTCGATTCCATCCAATTCGGCCATGGTTGCCGCCCGAAACTCGACCAGCAGCGTCACGCGCCCCGGCACTACATTGTAGACACCCGGCTCGACACTGAGTCCGCCACAGGTGATCACCGCATCGGGATAGTCCTCGCTCACCAGGGCGGGCGCCCGCGTCACAAACTCGGCGGCAGCCACCAAGGCGTCGGCGCGCAGATCCATGGGCGTGGTGCCCGCGTGGTCGGGCCGGCCGTTGAAGGTCAGCTTGAACGAAGAACGCCCGAAGATAGCGCTAACCACGCCCATGGGCATGCCTGCATGTTCCAGGCGCGGCCCCTGCTCGATGTGCAGTTCGAGATAGCCGGCTACGGTCTCGGGATCGCGTACGGCTTGAGCAACGCCCTGCCGGGTCAAGCCGCCGGGGATGAGATCTGATGTGGCTGCCAGATCTGCCGGATAGGCGTCGGCACGTGTGAAGAAAGTGTTTAGTGTGTCGTCAGTATGGCTACCCGCAAGAGATCGGCTGCCGAAAAAATCGCCGAAACGCCCTTCTTCATCCGTGAAGGCGATGGCCTCCAGGTCAAACGGCAACGACACCCCATTCTCCGCGATCACGCGCAGCACCTCCAAGGCCGAGAGCACGCCCAGCGCGCCGTCGTAGGGACCGCCGTTGGGCACCGTATCCAGGTGCGATCCCAAGATCAGAGTCTTGGCTCCGGCAGGCCCGCACGCCAGGCGAGCCGACAGATTAGCGGCCGCGTCAGTGGTGACGGCCAGGTCGGCGGCCTCGGCCTGTTGGGTGAAGTAGCGTCGTGCTTCTCGCTCCGCCGGTGAAAAGGGACGGCGGTCGCGACCGCCGCCTTCCGAGTTGGGGAGCATGCCGATTCGAGCCACCGTGTTGAGGTCGCTCAGAAAACGGATTCGGTTGATGGTCAGCATAGGTTCTCCTGAGAATTCCGGGTAGCTTTTGTGCTTCACCAATACATAGATCAGCCCTTCGCCATCCTGATTGCGTAGTTGCACCCGAAAGAGCGCATCAGAGACATGCTTGTCCAATACTTCATCGATGAACGTGCCGTCGACCGGAGTCAGCGTATCAATATCCAACTCTTGGCTGATCTCAGTAGACAGTCGCCCTGCCCTTTCTTAACACGCGCCTGAGGCAAGTGCCCTACGTCTCTCTGTCAGCCAATACCCGATGCAAATACCGCCCACGCCCCGGCGTAGCCAGACACTCATCGCCGTCGATGATCAGCTCGCCACGCGAGTAGACCTGGCGGATCTTACCGGTGATCGCCAGTCCTTCGTAGGCGTGCCAGTCGTTGGGCGAATGGGAGTTGGCCTGGCCCATGGTCCACTGCGCAACCGGATCGAGCAGCACGATGTCGGCGTCGAAACCGGGCAGCAGCTCGCCCTTGCCCGCCATGCCGAAGATACGTGCCGGGTTGGTGGCGACCAACTCCACGAAACGCGGCAATGAAATGCGTCCCTTGGCCACGCCCTCGGAATAGAGCACCTGGAAGCGCGGCTCGATGCCGGGCATGCCGTTGGGGCAGAGATCGAAGCGATCCCGACCATAACAGGTCGCCGCCCAGTTGTAGGCCGCATCGTCCGAGGTGACCTGGACGATGCGCCCATCGCGCAGTCCCTGCCAGAGCGCATCCTGCGCGGCACGATCGCGCAAGGGCGGCGAGCAGATCCACTTGATGCCGTCCTCCCGGCGCAGCATCTCGTCGGTGAAGACCAGATAGTGCATGCAGGTCTCGGCGGTCACGTCCAGGCCCTGGCCGCGCGCCACGCCGACCATGTCAACGCCTTCGGCCGTGGTCATGTGCACGATGAATAGGCGAGCCTTGTTGCCGTCCGCCACCGTGTCGCGCACCATCTCGATACAGCGTTCCATGGCCCGGTTTTCGACGGCCGGAGGCTTGCTCTCGGCGTGGTAGATGGCCGCTGTCTGCCCGCGTTCGATGAAGCCGGGGATGCCGGCCTCGGCCATGTCGTTGTCCTCGGCGTGGACCATCACCATGCCGCCGGCATTGCTCAGCCTGGCCAAAATGCGCCGCATGTCCGGCTCTTCGATCAGCAACCCCTCGTCCCGGTAGGTCATGTAGAGTTTGATGGTGGGCGCGCCGGCGGCCACCACGTCGGGGATTTCGTCCAGCGTGGCCTCGGTCGGCTGGGTGATGACCGGATGGACGCCGTAGTCGATGATCGCCTTGCCCGCGGCTTCGGCAAATTTGGCGTCCAGCGTCGACATCAGCGACGCGCCCGGTTCCTGATTGGAAAAGTCGATGATGCTGGTGGTGCCGCCGAAGGCCGCGGCCCGCGTGCCCGTGACGTAGTCATGCACGCTGACCGTGTTCATGAAGACATCGTTGAAGTGGACGTGGGTGTCCACGCCGCCGGGCAGGACCAACAGGCCGGTGGCGTCGATGGTCTGATCTGCCGCGATTCCGGTCAGATCACCGACCGCGGCGATCCGCTCGCCATCGATCAGTAGATCCCGTTGCGCGACACTCTGTCCGAGGACGATTGTGCCGTTTTGGATGAGGGTTGTGGGCATTGGGATTGCTCCGTTTTTTTGATCCACGAAGGTTCACAAAGGGCCACGAAGGAACACGAAGGTTCACAAAACAGAATCGGCAGTACACCATTCTGAGATCCGCGAGATTCTTCGCTGACGGCTCAAGAGAGAGAAAGTTCTCCGGTTCAGCCGCTCAGAATGACAAGTCGTGAAGTACTGACAATGGGCATACTCATTTTGCATTTCTCCGTGCCCTTCTTCGTGGCCCTTCGTGAACCTTCGTGGATCTACAGTCTTCCATCCTCCATCGCATCCAGCAACGCCATCCCTCGATGCACCGGATCGCCGGCCACATTGCCCGCCACGATTTTGGCCTGCTCCTGAGCCTCTGCGCAGATGGCGGCTGCGTCCATGGTGAGGACCTGGCTGTCGCGCACGAGCACGCGACCGTCGACCATGACCAGGCGCACCTCGCGACCGGTGCCGGCGTAGACCAGATTGGGCACGATGGTGCGGATGGGGGCGTCGAGCATGGGCAGCAGATTGGGCTCCATCAGATCGACCATGATCAGATCGGCCTGCTTGCCCGGCTCCAGCGAGCCGATCTCGTCGCCGAGACCGATGGCCTGCGCGCCCTCGATGGTGGCCATGCGCAGCACGTCCCAGGCGTTGAGCACCGTCGGATCGCGGAACTTGATCTTGTTGAAGAGCGCGGTCAGCTTCATCTCGTTGAAGATGTTGTTGCAGTTGTTGCCGGACGCCTGATCCGAGCCGAGCGCCACCTTGCCGCCCGCCTGCCGGAAGACATAGGCCGGCGGCACAATGCCGTCGATGATGCCGATGCTGCCCGAGCAGAGCGCCATGTTGGCCCCGCTGTAGGCGATCATGGCGGCCTCCTCGTCGGTGGCCTCGGTCAGATGGACGGCCAGCAACTGGTCGTCCAGATAGCCAAGCGCGTCCAGAAACTCGGGCGTACGCTTGCCGTAGCGTTTGAGCATCTGCTCGATCTCGCGGTCGCCCTGGGCCACGTGCATGTGGATCATCAGACCGTTGCCCGCCGCCAGCCGCTTGACGATCAGCAACTGGTCCGAGTCGATCATGTCCGGCCCCTGCGGCCCCAGCATGACGGTGAGCCGCCCATCCTCGGCTCCATGCCAGGCATCGGCGAAGAGCATGGCCGCGTCGATGGACTGCTTGCCCGCCGTCTCGTCCAGCGGATAGAGATCGCCCACGCGCCAGCCGGCCATGCCGCCCGGCGGCATGGCGTTGATGGTCGGCGTCAGCACGGCGCGCACGCCGGCCTCGACAAAGACCTCGGCCCAGCCGTCGTAGGGTCGGGTGTAGTCGCCCATGGTGGTGGTGCCGGAGCGCAGCGCCTCCAGCACATTGAGCCGGGTGCCCGCCAGCGCCGCTTCCGGCGAAAGATAGCGCGAGTAGGGCGCCAGCGCGGCCTGCATCCAGTTGCTGACGTCCTGGGCCACGCCGCGCACGATGGCCAGCGGCGTGTGCATGTGGGCGTCGACCAGGCCGGGCAGCACGGCGTGATTGGCGGCATCAATGGTCTCGTCGGCCTGGAAGCGGGCCGTCAGTTCGTCTGTCGTGCCGACAGCCACGATGCGGGAGCCGTCCACCGCCACCGCGCCGTCGGCAATGTATCCCACGCCCTCTCCTTGCATGGTGAAAAGATGGGCGTGGACAAATAGCGTATCTGCATGTTCATTCATGATGGTTGGGCTCCGTTTGTCTGTAGCACGACATTCATGTCGTAGCAACCATGGTCCAGTTTGCCCACAGGGCTACGACATAAATGTCGTGCTACAACTTGTGATACAATCGAACCGCTGAATTTACCCATCCAATTATACCGTTTTGTTTCAGAAATGCGAGGGAGAAAGAATGTCCGCCGATCTGGTATTGACCAATGGAAATATCCACACCATGGATGCCGCTCTGCCCCGTGTCGAGGCCGTGGCCATTGCCGGCGAGCGGATCGCCGGCATCGGCTCCAACGAAGCCATGCGTGGGCTGCTCGCCACTGACGGACGCGAGATCGATCTGGGTGGACGCACTGTCACGCCCGGCTTCATCGACGCCCATCTGCATTTCCTCTCCTACGGATTGACCCTGCGCGAGATCGATCTGATGAACGTGCCTACCCTGGCTACGGCCCAGGAGCGCGTAGCCACCCGCGCCGCCGAAGCGCCGGCCGGCCAGTGGCTGACCGGCCGCGGCTGGGACCAGGTCTTCTGGGAGGGACAGCAGTTCCCGACCAAAGCCGATCTGGACCCAGTCACGCCGGACCATCCGGCCTTTTTGCGGCGCAAATGCGGCCACGCCGGCTGGGCCAACTCGCGTGCGCTGGCCCTGGCCGGCATCAGCGCCGAGACGCCTGACCCGCCCGGCGGCGAGATCGTGCGCGACCCGGCGACCGGCGAGCCGACCGGCATCCTGCTGGAGAATGCCATGAATCTCATCTCCAGGCTGATCGCCCAGCCCACCGACGCCGAGGCCGTCGAGGCCGTGCTCCTGGCCCAGGCGCAAGGCCCACGAACTGGGCATCGTCGGCGTCCACAACATGGAGGCGGCGCCGGCCCTGCGCGCCTACCAGGAGTTGCGGCGCAACGGCAAACTGAAGCTGCGCGTGCTCCAGCAGATTCCGGAGAGCGAGTTGGATGCGGCCATCGAGATCGGCCTGCAATCGGGCTTCGGCGACGAGTGGATCCGCATCGGCGCGCTCAAGATCTTCTCGGACGGATCGCTGGGTGCGCGCTCGGCGCTGATGGTCGAGGCCTACGAGGATGAGCCGGACAACTTCGGCATCGCGGTCTCAACTGCCGAGCATCTGAAGGCGCAGATCGAGAAGGCCTCACGCGCCGGGCTGGCCGTCCACATCCACGCCATCGGCGACCAGGCCAACCGCAACGTGCTCGACGCCATCGAGGCGACTCGCAAAGCCGGCATCGGCTTGCACCTGCGCCACCGCATCGAACACGCGCAGATCCTGCATCCGGACGACGTCGGTCGCTTTGCCGAGTTGGATGTCATTCCGTCCATGCAGCCCATCCACTGCACCCAGGACATCGTCTCGGCCGACAACAACTGGGGCGAGCGCTGCCGCCTGGCCTACGCCTGGAGCACGCTGCTGAGCACGGGCGCGGTGCTTGCCTTCGGCTCCGACGCGCCGGTGGAGACGCCCAGCATCATGCAGGGACTCTACGCGGCCGTGGCACGCCGTCGTACAGACGGCTATCCCAGCGCCGACGGCTGGTATCCGGAAGAACGGCTGAGCATCCAAGAGGCCGTCTACGCCTACACCATGGGCGCGGCCTACTCGGGCTGCGAGGAGGCGATCAAGGGTTCGCTGACCGCCGGCAAGTTGGCCGATCTGGTGGTGCTGGACGCCGACATCTTCAGCATCGAATCGGAAGCGATCCTGGAAACCGGCGTCGTGGCCACCATGGTCGGCGGTGAGTTTGTCTACGGTGGGGGTTGGTAGACATTGGGGTTGATCCACGAAGGGACACGAAGGTTCATTAAGGTTCACGAAGGTTCACGAAGGTTCACAAAAATGAATACCCTTCGTGTCTATTTGTGTTCTTCGTGGATCATCATCCCCATGCACAAAGCCAATCGATCGCTACATGCCCGCCAGTTTCCGCAACGTCGCTTTCTTGGCGCCCAGCGCGAAATAGTCGATCTGATTGTCCATCATGAAGCGTTTCGCCAGCGCGATGGCATCGGTCTCCGTCAACAGATCTTCGTCGACTTCCGCCTGCAAGGCACGCGTCAACCAGGCGCGTGCTTGCCTGGAATAGGCCAGCGTCGCCGACGGCAGGTGCGTGTCGCCGCCAAAGATGAAGAGCTTGTTGGCCGGCGCGGCATGAATGTAGCGCCGTACAAAGTCGCTCGCAGCGTACGGATTGATGCTCCACGCCCAGCAGAGATCGACGGCCACGTTTGGGTAGTGCTTGGCCAGGGCAAGCAGTTCCTCGCTGTAGGGATAGGCGATGTGCATGAGCACAAAGCGGGCGTCGAGGTATTTGGCCAGCAGCGGCGTGAGATGGCCGCTCTTGATGTAGTCGACCGGCATGCGGCTGTGGCCGGCGTAGTAGCCGGTGTGGATCTTGAAGGGCAGTCCATAGTCGATGGACAATTCGACGCCTCTTGCCCAGCACCAATCGCCCAGGCAGAGACGCTGCGCCTCGCTGATCCCATCCGGATCGGCGAGATAGGCGGCCAGCGCTGCCTCGCCCTCGGCGTCGGTCCGTTCCTGCCAGCGCAACGTTCGGTTGTAGGCGTGCTGGGCCTTGACGGCCACAGCCCTGGCCGCGTTCTGCTCGAAGACAAGCGCCATTGCCTCATGCAGCGATGCCAGATCGGTGACAACGATGCCGGTCTCCTGGGCCAACGGTTCCAGGTCGGGCGTGCCGCTGCACATGGCCGCCCAGTTGATGTCGTAGAGGAAGAAGTCCGGCCCCGGCGAATCGACGGGCACGGTGCGCTGAAAGTGGTCGGTCTGCACATGGTCCAGATTGGCCACATCGCGCAGCAGATGCAAGCGTTCGCCGGGCAGACCAAGCGCCGGGCTGTTGGCGTTGGCTGCCTCCAGTGTGTCTGCCGTGATCTCGTCAATGCCGTAGATCTGCCGGGCGATGATGCGCACCGCTTCGCCGTAGCCCGTGAAGCGAACGGCTTCCCAGGCTTTCTGCACTGCCTGGAAGCGGCCACGGATGTCAGGATTGCTGCTGTCGATCAGTGCCTCGACCGCGTCGGCATCGGCCCCGGCGACGATTAGATCGGCCGGCACGTAGTTGTAGAAGAGATTGCGCAGAATGTCGGGCGGATTCTCCGTATAGGTCGACTCGGAGTCGAGGTGCTCGTGAGTGCTGCAGAGAGGCGTGGTGCGGATGAAGTCAGCAAGGTCAGTGGCGGAAATAGAGGTCATGGCGCGCTCCGTATTTTTGTGAGTTGACTCTGCCAATGAGTCTGACGGATCACGGCCAAAATGTCAACCGACATCGCCGGCTTTGAGGCGTTCCTGCGTGGACAATTTTGGACGCGGATTGCACTGATCTTGGCAGATAGAGACGGATTTCATTCGATTTGTCCGCCAAGAACAGTGCAATCCGCGTCCCATTCACTGTTACTCCACCAGTCCGCTAGGACCGTGTGAGGCCGTTCAGCCATTCGATGTCGCCTGCGTTTGCGCAATTGCCGCCGCACTGTACGAAGCGCAGGATGGTTCCGGTTTCGTCTACCTCCATTCCGACATGAAAGACGCTCTCATTGGCTGCTTCGTCAACGTCGCTGATGACGTGGAACTCGCCGTCAGAAAACCAGAAATAGCCGATGTCGACCGCGTCGTTGGGACCGAGCACGCGGAAAATTCTGCCGTCCGGGTCCATGCGGATCAACCGATGGCCTTCTTCCTCTTCACAGATCCACTCGCCGACTAGATGGCTCGCCTCAGTAACGACAAACGAGGCGGGCGCACTGCCGATCTCGATTGCAAGATCCTGAGCTGCGACCTCAGTCTGTGCTACCTGTTCCAGGAATAGCAATTCAGGGTTCAGCTTGTAGTCGACAGTGGGTTCAACATCAACTACGGCAAGCTCATCGGCTGCAAGCTCGGCTTTCCGTGTGCGCTCCAGGAATAGCAATTCAGGGTTCAATTTGTAGTCCACAGGAGCCTCAACATCGACTTTGGCCTCGGGCGCCTGGATCGGCTGTTCAAGCTGGAGCGTGCAGCCGGAGAACACAAGCGCCGTCAGTGAAATAATCAAAAAGGATACGACTGACATCCGTTTCATGGTAGTTCCCTCCTATTCTCGGGGGACGATATACAATCTGGTGATCTGCTGTATTCACAGAATGCCATATGCGACGCACCAAAGACGCGCCACCGTGGCTACACTGAGGAAACATTGCGACGCCAAAAACGCGCCACCGTGTCCACAAGGAGGCTACATAAGAGGCTACACGTTGTCTGTGCAGAACACGCGCAGGCGAGCTGAGGCTGTTCCAAGGAGAAAAATATCGTGCTGTGAA
The DNA here is from genome assembly GCA_963698255.1 of uncultured Chloroflexia bacterium. Taxonomy (GTDB): domain Bacteria; phylum Chloroflexota; class Anaerolineae; order Caldilineales; family Caldilineaceae; genus JAWKOK01. The sequence continues at coordinate 95,988 of CAVOQD010000010.1, forward strand.
AACAAAAACCCGCCTCTGGACCCAGAGGCGGGTTTTATCAATGTTTGTTTGGTGGCGACGGGTAGACTTGAACTACCGACCTAGAGATTATGAGTCCCTCGCTCTAACCGCCTGAGCTACGTCGCCGAATTCAGAAACCGCCGGTCAGTAATGACCAGCGGCCTGTTAGGTAGCGGGGGCAGGATTCGAACCTACGACCTTCGGGTTATGAGCCCGACGAGCTACCTCTGCTCCACCCCGCATCAATGAATAGACTATACCATAGGGATCTGTGCCGGTCAAATTCGGCAGGGTCAGCGGGCGCACTACACAACGTGAAGAAATGCGAGCGCTGGGTTATGGTTCAAAATGAACCAAGAGCACGTTAACAATTGAAAGAGGAAGGAAAGCAGCACTTCGTGTAGGATTCGGTTGTATAGCCAAACGTCGAAGACAAACAAGGAGGCTGCTTTCCCATGACAGTATACACAGAAAATGTCTCAACGACGGCATTGTGGCCGGAGCCGATAGAGGTCATCTACCAGTCGCTGCCATCGGGACCTGCGACGAGTTTAGCGCCCAAGCTGCCCCATCTGTCGGATTGGGAAGCGCTCTTTGTGGGAACGCTGCCGTTGATTCCGGGAGAGATGCGTCCTCATGGCGTGATCACATGGGCGTCAAAGGCGTTTGCGCTCTCGCGCACAAGTATCTATGCGTTGGGTAGGCGGATAGAAGAGCGAGTCCTGGCAGGGGATGTGGGAAATCGGCCACGGGCATCGGGCCTGGCGGCAGTCGGGTCGGCCAGCCAAGACGATGCGATGCAGGTCGAAGTGACGCCTGCACGGCTGAAGCGGACGATACTGGCGGCCACCTTTCCGGGCAATGTGTCGATTCGCCCTACCCAGGTTCTGCTGGAGGAGGCCCTCGACGAGACGCTCAGTATTGGGTCCATCAGTGAACTGCGTTTGGAAGCCGGGCGTGAAGCAGGTCGTGTGCTGGCTGGGTTGGACTACAGTTCGGTGGGCAAGGTCATCGTCGGTCGTGATGAGACTTTCTTCCAGGGAGTTCCCCTGCTGTTGGTCATCGAGCCGGTCAGTTCGGCCATTCTCCTGGCGCTTGCCTGTGAAGATCGTCAGGCCGAGACCTGGGGCGCTGCGTTGGACCTGGTCCAGGAGCAAGGGGTCGAGATTGCGGGTCTGGTGGAGGACATGGCTCGCACCTATGAGAAGTCCCAGAAGTTGGCCGACCTGTCTGGCGCCAGCGTGCAGAAAGATGTCTGGCATCTGCTGCGAGACGGTGACAAGGTTAAGCGCGATCTGCAACGGAGCGCCTACGCAGCCATGAAAGCCGTCGTCGACCTGGAAAAGAAACTGGGCAAGGCGTGGGATGAGGCCCAGTTTGAACGCTACGTTGAGGCCGTTGCCAAGGAGGACGCTGCCATTGTCCAGTATGACAACTACGCCCAACTCCTCCCCCATCTCTACGACGCTCTGGAGATGGTTGACTGGCGGGCCGGGGAAATCCGTGACTTCGAAACAGCCAACTGGTTGCTCACCGAGACCCTCATCCTCATGGATGACTTGTCCGACACACGCGTTCATAGCTTCGTCAAGACGGTGCGCAACCATCAGTCTCAACTGCTCACCTTTCTCAAGCGGATCGCAGCCGAGTTGCCGAAGTGGCAGGACCATTTGTCAAAAATCCTGGTCATTTCGACTGATGCGGATGCCTTCCAGCAGACCCTTGCTCGCCACTGGCGTCTTCAGCAAATGCTCATCAATGGGCACAACCAATGGCGCAAACTCGCTGATGAAACCGCCTTGGAACTCGACCTCTGGCTCGAAACATTCCCGCTCTTGGATGTGTATGCATCTCAATTGATACACATCCTGGACGCTGCCGGTCATACCAACAGCATCAATGAATGCGTCAACGGCATTCTCAAGTCTTTTCTGGAGAGTCGCCAATCTTTTCGCAATCTGGAGACTCTCCAGGCCTATCTGGACCTCTTTGTCCTCTGGCACAACACTCGAATCATCCAGCGCGGCAAGCGCCAGAGAAAGAGCCCTTTCCAGATGGCTGGCATCCAGACCGACTCAGATGACTGGCTGACTCTACTCGGCTTCTAGCGTCGGCTACAACTCAACCCAGCAACCGTTTGACCCATGCTCCAGTCAACGATGATTGGAGTTCCAGTAGGCGTTACCCTTTGACGGCCATTTCCCTCTTTCAATTGTAAAGGTGCTTGCTTGACTATGGTTCGCTTTCCCTGGTCGCCTATTCACCCTCGGATTGAAAGATCGACAGCCACAAACGCCAGACTGGGGGTTCACTGTCGGATGCCGGCCTGTCCGGGGCGATGCCGGCTTCGGCGTCAATGGACGAGGCAGCGGCAGGTTCTTGTGCCTGCACTGTTTTTGCCGGCGGGTCGATGACGGTCAAAACTTGGGTTCCGTCCTGCGCCAAGTTCAGCTCCGTGATTGCAATCTTTTCCGTATATTCCGGACTCTTGACATGGGCAAGATCGGCTGCCAGTTTTCGTCCATGGGCTTCAGCGTCTTCGATCTGCGCCTGCATCGACGCCTCCACATTCAGCAACCTCCGGTATTCGGTCAGCCGGCTGGCATATGTGATCACGAAGAGCAGCGCAAGCACCAGCAGCACAATCAACAACGGGCTGCGACGGCGAGATCCTGGTGAGGTTTCCGATGGGCGATTGGCCTGGAACGACATGGTACGCTCCCTTCGTAGCAACGAACGAAGTACGGGGCGGGAAGCAAAAAGGGACTTCAGCGAAGTCCCTTCGTTCAACGTTCTTTCTCATGCTTCGCATCTCAGGTCGATGCTGTTATGGTGCCGCAGGAGGGACTTGAACCCCCACGGGCTAATGCCCACTACGCCCTGAACGTAGCGCGTCTTCCGATTCCGCCACTGCGGCAGGCAACCATAAACGTGAGAAAACTATAGCATGGGCGGGTACAGCCTGTCAAATGAAAGTAATCCATCAATTGGCTGCCAGTCGCTGAATCAATACGCACCTGAATGTGTCTGCGACCACCTGCAGTTGATTTCCGCATTGACCCGAAATTAGATCATTCGAGCGTCTTGGGCGGGGCCGGCGGCGCCGATGGCGGAACCTGGTCGGCAGGCACGCGACGCGTGACCATGTACCAGTCCGCGAAGCCGGCGAATCGCTCTGCCGGGCGATTGAGCGAGCCGATCTGCACGTTGTGCACACGGTCGCTGACGCCGTAGGTGTAGACCGGGTAGTAGAGCAACAGTGCAGGCGCCTCTTCCGCGAAGATCTCTTGGAAGCGGCCGTAGAGCTGCTTGCGCGTTGCCGGATCGATGATGGCGCGAGCCTGTTCCAGGATCTCGTCGGCCTCTTCGTTAGACCAGCCGCTGTAGTTCTGGCCGCCGCCTGTACTCTGGGTGCTGTGCCAGAGCGGGTAGGGATCCGGGTCGCCGTTCTGCTCCCAGCCGATGAGGGCTGCTTCAAAGCGCCGTGGGATCAGCAGATCGCCGACTAGCGTTGAGAAAGGCGCCGCTGAAGGGACGGCACGGATACCGATCTGCGCCCAATCGCCGGCGATGTGCTCCACCAACGCCGGGTTGAGCCCATCGTCATTGGTGTGCAGCAGGATCTGCATGGGCCGGCCATCCTTGTCGCGGACGCCGTCGCCGTCGCTATCGATCCATCCGGCCGCGTCCAGCAATGCATTGGCGCGTTCGGGGTCATAGTCGTAGGTCGGCGTGTCTGGATTGTAGGCCCAGTTCTCAGGCAGAAGCAAGCTGTGGGCGACGATGCCCTGTCCGTCGGCGACTTCAGCGATCAGCCGCTCCCGGTCTAAGCCGAAGTAGAGCGCCTGTCGAACCTGCGGATCCTGTAAAAAGGGAACATCCGGGTTGTTCAGATTGAGGATAATGTTCAAGTAACTGGATTGTTCAAACGAGAATAGCTGTAAGATCCTCGCGTGTGGTTGCAGCCGGCAGATCGCCTGGCATGATCTGGCTGATGCCGTCGATCTCCCCTTCGGTAAAGGCGGCAAAGAGGCTCGGATGATCGGGGTAGAAGTGCAGTTCCAGCGCCGACAGATAGGGCTGGTCGCCGGTGTAGTAGGGGCTGGGCTCCAGGCGTATCGATGTGGGCGTCTGCGCTGTCACGTAGAGCGGACCCGCGCCGATTGGGTTCTCTGATAATGGGCCGGTGGCCAGTTCGGAGGCCGGCGTGTCTGACCAGATATGGGCCGGCAGCAGGCCGATCGATGTGTAGTCGAGGAAGGGCGTGAATGGTTCCGTCAGCGTGAAGCGTACGCTGTAGTCGTCCAGTTTTTCGACTTGGACGGTGCGCCAAAGGCCGGCCAGATCGGGCAGGCTGTAGACTTCCGGATCTTGGATAATGCCGATGGTGAAGAGTACGTCGTCGGCTGTGATGGGCCTGCCGTCATGCCAGCGCTGGTTCGGGTCCAGGTAGAAGGTATAGACGAGATCATTTTCGATGGTCCAACGCTCGGCCAGATCCGGGACCACACGGCCCTCTTTGTCGATCTGGGTCAAGCCGCGGTAGAGCAGGGTGCAGAGATCCTGGTCCACCTCGGTTGATTGGCAGAGCAGCGGATTCAAATAACGGGGCGAACCCGCGACGCCTTCGCGATAGATGCCGCCGCGGTCCGGCACCAGAACGGTGTCGACGTTCTGTGTAGAGACGCCCAGTAGCGTAGCCAGAAGAATGAAGCCGAGCAACACGAGCAGAATCTGCCAGCGGATATGCTTGCCCAGCGAGTCGGCGTTAGATGTAGTGTTGGATGAAGCGGTCTGTGTCGATGTCATCTATGCATGTTGGTCTTGCAAGAAAAATGTCAGTCGCTGACCATAAAAATGCCCACATAGGCCAAAAGAGCGCCATGTGGGCATTGAAAATCGTCTAGTACGGTGCAGCGGAAATACCACGGCGAAAATCAGCATTTGGACGCCGGCCGGCGCCATTGGCGGGTTCCCGCCTGGGTCTGCCGGGTTGCGAATTGATCTACTCAGCGATCACCGTCAACAACGAGAGCAGCAAGAAAATGCCGGCCAGCAGAAACGTCGCGTTGAAGAGCGTCTTTTCCATGCCGCGGCGTGTGCGGTAGATGTCAGTTCCGCCAAATACGCTGCCCAAACCGCTGGCGCTCTGTCCTTGAACCAGGACGATGGCGATGACAGCAACGGCTGCGATATCGGTGGCGATCATCAAATAGTTGGCTAAACTCATCTAGTAACTCCTTCAGGCAACTCTGTGAGTTATTGCATTCAGATCCGTCGAATCTGAATCTCTGTGTAATCGAATCGAATTGGTGCATTTCGCAATTGACCGCGCCACGACTCGCCGCGCGAATTGCCACTGCGGAGTATAGCAAGCCGATGCCGGTTTCACAAATTGCGGCAACATTGACTGGAAAACAGGAACGAGACCACAAAAGAATCCCGGTCAGCTTCAAAGACGCCGACCGGGATCGGTTGAGTCGATCTTGAACCAAGGTGATTTTTAGGGAACAGCGTTGTACTCTGGACCGCGTGATGCTGTTGAGATCCGGACGCCAAAGGCATTAACCATGGCTGCGCCAGTCTCTACATGGGTGCAGGCGGTCTTACTCTTTCAAAGTTAGGCTGACTGGCCGTTGCCTGCACTGTCGATCGATGCTTCAACGGCAGGCGCGGCAGGTGCTGCGGGTGTCGTAGTCGGTGCAGCGCCTACTTTGTCGGTAGCGTCGGTAGTATCGGTATCTTTGGAGTCGATGGAGGATTCCTTGCGGAACTCGCGAATACCTTTGCCGACACTGCCAAAGACCTCCGGCAACTTGCCTACGCCGAACAGCATGGCAACGATGACCAAGATCAAGACTAGCTCCAATGGACCTGGTACTGGCATTGTGTCATTCTCCTCGGAAAGACGGACGATATTTCGACCGCATGTATACGTGTGACAATGGTGCAAATTATAGCACGCCTACGATGGAGTGCAAATCAACATGAACCTTCATCGGCTTGAGATCAATTGTTGCATTCAAAATCTCAGATCAGTTGTGCTAAAATAGCGTAGCTATGATACATGAACTTCACATTCGCAATTTTGCGATTATCGATGACCTAAAACTGACATTCGGCCCAGGTCTCAACATCCTGACCGGCGAAACTGGGGCGGGCAAATCGATCATCATCGACGCCGTGGGTCTACTGCTGGGGGATCGCGCCTCGGCGGAATGGGTGCGTGCCGGCGCCGAACGGGCCGAAATCGAAGTCGCCTTTCTATTGCCGCCTGAAGTAGAGACGTCTGCCGTCGTTCGGCAGTTCCTGGAAGAACAGGGGCTGGACGATCCGGATAGTCCGGATTGGCTGCTGCTCAGTCGCGAGGTGCGCACAAACGGACGCAACGTCTGCCGTGTCAATGGTCGCGCCGTCAGCCTGCAGATCCTGGGTGAACTGACCGGGCAGTTGGTGGATATCCATGGCCAGGGCGAACATCTGAGTCTCCTGCGTCCGCGTAGCCACATTCAGCTGCTCGATCGCTATGCCGGGCTTATGCCCGACCGGGCTGAGATCGCGGCGCTGGCTCAGCGTTTGCGTGGGGTCCGGAGCGAGTTGCAGCGCCTGCGCCAGGATGCACGCACCATGGCGCAGCGTGTGGATCTGCTCAGCTTCCAGACGGAGGAGATCGTCTCTGCCAACCTTCAGCCCGGCGAAGATGTCGTGCTGGACGGCGAACGGCGCCGGCTGAGCAATGCCGAGTCGCTGCTGCGACTGGCCCAGTCCTCTGTCGCCATCATCAACGACGGCGAGAGTGAGGCGCCGGCCGCCATCGATCTTATCGGCGAGGCTGCCGGGCGCATCGATCGGCTGGCCCGCATCGATCCGGACATGGCCGAGGTCGCGCGAATCGGCCCAGGTGTTGCTGGAACAGTTGGCCGATCTGACGCGGTCGTTGCAGGATTACGCCGACTCATTGGAGTTCAACCCCGAACGGCTGGGAGAGGTCGAAGATCGGCTCGAACTGATCGACAATCTGAAACGCAAGTATGGCGACACCATCGAACAGATCGTCGCCTTTGGCCGGCAGGCACAGGCTGAACTGGACGATCTGGGCAATTGGGAGGCCAAGACAACCGGTCTTGAACGCGAGGAAGAATCTCTGCTGCGCTCCATCGGGACCTTGGCGGCAGAGTTGACGCTTCGGCGCCAGGCTGCCGGGGAGGCCATGGCCGCCCGCATGGAAGTCGAGCTGGACGATCTGCGCATGGAGCGGGCCCGTTTTGGCGTTTCAATTGTGCAGAGCGAACAGGCCGAGGGCGCCTATCTGCCCGATGGTCGCCGTGTGGCCTTTGACGGCACGGGCGTCGACCGGGTCGAATTTCTGATCAGCGCCAATCCCGGCGAGCCGCTCAAGCCGCTGGCCAAGGTGGCGTCCGGCGGCGAGACCGCACGGCTCATGCTGGCCTTGAAGAGCGTGCTGACCGCTGCCGATGCCACGCCGACCCTGATCTTTGATGAGATCGACCAGGGCATTGGCGGGCGTGTGGGCGCCGTGGTCGGCCAGAAACTGTGGCGATTGACCGGGCAGGAATTGGCCGAACTGCGGTCACCATCCTCCGGCCATGCCAACAGTGATGGACCTCAGGACGACATCGCGGTCTCCCATCAGGTGCTCTGCATCACCCATCTGCCCCAACTGGCCGCTTTCGGGGATCAGCATTTTACGGTCAACAAGCGTATTCTGCTGGACGGCGACGAGGAACGGACCACGACGGTCGTGGCGCAACTGACGCCCGATGAGCGTATCGATGAATTGACCCAGATGCTTGGCGCTCCATCCGAGGCCGGCCGGCGCTCGGTGGAGGAGATGATCGCTGCGGTTGCTGTCGCCAAGACCAATGGGGCACAACGTAGAGATTCGCGCGCATTGGCCGGCGGTTTGGAGTGATCATGGTTAAGAGTGGACGGTCCATGCGCGTAACGCCTGCGAGGTGGCTGCTGGGCATGGCAGCGCTTATGCTCGGCCTTTGGTTGGGCGCAACCCGCGCCAATGGCGCCGGTAATCTTGTCTACGTGCTCACGTTCGAGGGCGCCGTGACGCCGGTTCTTGAACAATACCTCACCAACGGCATCGATGCCGCCCTTGCGTCCAATGCCGAGGCGGTTATCCTGCAACTCGACACGCCGGGCGGCAGCGTCAATGTGACCAAGTCCATCACCCAGGAGATGCTGGCCTCGCCGGTGCCCATCGTGGTCTACGTGGCCCCGGCCGGCGCGCACGCGGGCAGCGCTGGCACCTTCGTCACGCTGGCCGGCCATGCTGCGGCCATGGCGCCCAACACCAGCATCGGCGCGGCCAGCCCGGTCAATGCCGATGGCGGCGACGTGGGCGAGACCATGCAGGCCAAGATCGAGAACATCCTCAGCGCCGACGTGGAGAACCTGTCGACGCGTCGAGGGCCGGAGGCCCAAGCGTGGGCGATTGCCGCTGTGCGCGAGGCCAAGGCGGCCACGGCCGAGCAAGCATTGGAACTGGGCGTCATCGACTTCATTGCCGATGACGTGACTGATTTGCTCGACCAGTTGGACGGCTTCGAGGTGCTGGTCTTGGATCAGCCGCGTACGTTAGAGACGGCCGACGCTGTTCCCGTACCCTTGGAGATGAACGGCTGGCAGAAATTCCTTAACTTCATTGCCGACCCGACGGTCGCGTCGTTGCTGCTCACCCTGGGCATCCTGGGTCTGATCACCGAGATCCGCACGCCGGGTTTCGGCATTCCCGGTATTGTGGGCATCATCAGCCTGCTCCTGGCTTTCTATGCACTGGGCCAGCTTGACGCCAACTTCGCCGGACTGGCCTTGATCGCCGTGGCCGTGGCTTTCTTCATCGCAGAGGCGTTCACGCCGACCTTTGGCTTGCTGGCCGTGGGCGGCATGATCGCCTTTGTATTGGGGTCTATGATGCTCTTCAACACGCCGGGCGTGCAGACGCCCTGGGCCACCATTTTTGCCCTGGGAATCGGCATGGGCGTCTTCACCATCTGGGTCGGCGGCAAGGCGCTGGCTGCCCAACGCCAGCCGAACGTCACCGGCAACGAGGCGTTGATCGGCAAGCGGGGCAAGGCCAAACAGACATTCACATCGGGCGAGATCGGCTCGGTCTTCGTCGCCGGCGAGTGGTGGAACGCTAAGCTGGAAGGCGACGGTAAGGGAGCGGAGAGCGAGATTCGCGTGCAGAAGGGCGATGAAGTGGAGATTGTCGGGCTGAAGGGCTACACGCTTCAGGTCAAGCCGATAGATCGGTGAGCGTCCGGTCCGACGCAGACGAGAACGAGGACGAGAACAAGTATGAAGACGAGATAGGAGAACAGATTGAGCGAAGCCAATACCTGGAGCAAGTATCTGACCGACTACAACGAGGGGCTGGGGCTGGTCTATGAGCGTTTTGTGCTCAACGACTTTCTCGACGACCTGCGCCGCCGCCACAACATCCAGTCGGTTCTGGAGGCGCCGCTCTACGGCATGGCCGGCGTCAGCGGCATCAATGACGTCGATTTTGCACGCAAGGGTGTCGCTGTCACCATGGTGGATGACACGGCCGAGCGCATTCGGGGTGTTCAGCGCATCTGGCAGGAGGATCTGGAACTATCGCCCAACTTGGTCTACATCCGGCCCGATCAATGGGGCGCCCTACCCTTTGCCGATGCCAGCTTCGATCTAACCTGGGAGTGGGCGGGCCTCTGGTACATCGCCGACCCGGCGGGCCTGCTGCGCGAGTTGGTGCGCACCAGCCGAGATCTGGTCTTTGTGGCCATGCCCAACAATATCCAGGTCGGCTATTGGATGCGCAAACTGCTCATCGACCGCGAGTTCTTCGAGACCCACGATGAAACGTGGACCTACATCGGGCGCATTCGTCGCATTTTGGAGGACGCCGGCGTCGAGATCATCGAGCAGGGCGTGCTGGACGTGCCGCCCTGGCCGGACACGGTCATGCCCGCCAACGAGGTGTTGAAGCGTCTGGGCATTCGCAGCCGGCAGTTGGAGGATCAGTTCACGGGCGACGGCTGGCAGTGGAGCACCATGGCCTACTACATGGACGAGGAGCCGGACCTCTACGATCGGGTCATGAAATATGCCTGGCTGGACCAGGCCGCGCTGCCCTGGCAGGTCAAGTCTGTCTGGGCCCACCATCGCTATCTGTTAGGACGTGTACGGCGCTAATGTACCACGGCATTTATGCTGTAGGTTTGCCGGGCAAGCTGGATTGCTACGACATAAATGTTGTGCTACAGGTCGTGCTACAGGTCGTGCTACAGGTCGGTCGAGACAGGCTCAACCATGCGGGTTGCCCGCAACCGTTTCCGTTCCTTGGTGACCCAATAGGCTGCCAGCCCGCCGCCGATGAGGCCGAAGAGGTGTCCCAGCCACGAAACGCCGTCGCGCAGGGGCAGTACGCCCCAGATCATGCTGCCGTAGAAGAAGAGCGCAATCACGGCCAGGACGATGGCGACTGGGCTGCGCTCGAAATAGCCACGAGCGAGCAAATAGCCCAGGTAGCCGAAGACGACGCCGCTGATTCCTAGGTGGATGGAATTGCCGGCGCCGAAGATCCAGATCCCCAATCCGCTGACCAATATGGCCACAGCCGTGACAAAAAAGAATTCACGCGTGCTGCGCAGCATGATGAACCAGCCCAGGATCAGGAACGGCAGCGTGTTGGTGAACAGGTGGCCGACACCGGCATGGAGAATGGGCGATACAAAGATGTTGCGCAAGCCCGATATCGTGCGTGGTCGGATGCCGTAGTAGTCGAGTTCCCCGCCCCAGATCAGCAGATCCAGCATTTCGATCATCCAGAGCGCGGCCACGATGCTGCCCAGGATCAGCACATGCTGCACCAGCGTTGAACGGACCTTCTGCACATGTTGGTTGCTGGTCAACTCCACCGGGATCTTTCCGCTATTTATCCATGACATGTCGCTCGTGGCCCCATTCACTCTCTTGATTGGCCGGATCTTTCCGGTCTATCGCCCATCCGTCACACGATTCTGTGCAACCACTACGCAAAACTTGTTGGTATGTTGCAGACTTTGCGCTAGAATCTGGGTTGAGCCAGTAAGATACCTTCCGCCGGAGCGGCAATTTCATGGCCTATTCGTTTTCAGACCTCTATCGACCACTTCGCCTAAGCATGCGTCTGAATGGTGTTGTTGTCGGTCTCGGTCTTGGATTACTGCTGCTCGTCGGGGGCAGGGGCGTCATGGCGTTTCTGCACATCGGCGAGAGCGGTCCCATGTGGCCCATTCGGCTGGCAGGCGCTGCATTGTTCGCTCTTGGCGTCTTTCTGATCCTGGCATCGGGCGAGCGCATCATCCATCCGCCCGTGTTGGTCTCGGTCATCGTGGCCAATGGGCTGATCGCTGCGGTGTTGCTTGTTTCCTACCTGCAGGGCGACTTGGCGCAACTGTCGTTGGTCGGCAGTCTGGCGCTGATTCTGGTGGTGGCAATCTGTCTGATTGGCGCGGTCTTGCCGGTCCGATATCTTCGGGCCGAGTATCGAGCGCCCTAGCAAAGAATTGAGCCTATGAGCTTCTTCAAACGAATTTTCGGGGGCGCCAAGCTGGACGGCGCCGCGCTTGCCGATTCATCCAACAAGAGCGACTATGCGCTGATCGATCTGCTGAGCCGTTTTGTCGATGCCCGACCCCTGGACGATACGCAAACGCAGCAGCAGTGGAATCGGGTACTGCCGCAGCCGTACGAGCAGACCATCGAGGCCTTTGTGAACCAGGGATGGCTGGTCAAGACGGCAGCCGGCTATCAGACGACGCCGGCTGCACTGCCCTTTGTCGAGGCCTATCAGCAACGTCTTGAGCGGGCGCGTCTACGCACGATGGCCGCGGCGCGCCTGGCCATCGAAGCGCGGGACACCGGCGAGGCGCTGGAGATCCGGCGTAAGTACGAGTCGAGTCACCCACTGGGCAGCGCCGACTGGTCCGGGCCCCAGCCGCAACTGAGCCGCAGTTCGCTCACCCGACGCATTCTCTACCTCCAGCATTGGCTGTTGGACGGCTTGAGTCCCGAGACGATGGAATGGCTGAAGTTGTACGCAGCCGAGCAGCATCTCTGGGAGACCGATTGGCGGTTGAGCGAAGAGGATATCCCGGCGGCTGTGGCAAACGAGTTAGCCACGCCGGAGATGGATGCAGTGGAGGCGGCCTACTGGCGGGCCTACGGGCTGGCGCTGCTGGTCGACAACCAGGAGACATGGCAGCGCTGCAAAGGCGGGGATCATGTGCGGCGCATCGAGATTGCCGGACTGAGCGACGAATTTACCTGCGAGCATTGCCGGGAGATCTTGGGCAATGAATACCTGGTCGCACGCGTGCCCGAGTTACCGCATCGAGACTGTACATCCTCCCGCGGCTGTCGATGTCGCTACGAACCGGTGCTCGAATCGTACGATGAAGCGTAGAGACGCACAATTTTGCGTCTCCAAATACACGCTCTGATCTCACTCGGTCAGCAGCGTCATGTGGTTTCGATGCACGACGGTTGAGCCGTAGGTGTATCCGATCCGCTCTTCGATTTCGTCAGAATGGCAGCCGATGATATGACGCAGATCCTGGCTAGCGTAGGCGACAATGCCCCTGGCTAGCTCGTGTTCCTCCAGGTCGACGATGGCGACGGTATCTCCCCGCTGGAAATCTCCTTCCACGCCAACGATACCTGCCGGCAACAGGCTGCGTCCTGCCTGAGCGAGCGCTTTGCCGGCGCCGGCATCGATGGTGAGCCGACCGGCTGGTTTGGGGCCGGCCAGGATCCAGCGCTTGCGGTTTTCGATGCGCGTGTCGAGCGCGGGGAAACGGGTGCCGATCTGCTGGCCTGCCACCACACGGGTGATAACATCGGGTGCTCGCCCGTAGCAGATGACAACGTCCGCGCCGGCATGTCGCGCCACGTTGGCCGCCTGTAGCTTGGTGGCCATGCCGCCGACGCCCAGCCCGGTCTCCGTGCCGCCGGCTGTGGCACGCAGCGAATCATCGATCCTGTGGACTTCGTGAATCAGTTCCGCATCCGGATCCTTGCGCGGGTCGGCGGTGTAGAGACCGCGTTGATCGGTTAAGATGATCAGCAGATCGGCGTTGGCGAGCGTTGTCACCAGTGCCGAGAGGTTGTCGTTGTCGCCGACCTTGATCTCCTCGGTGGCAACTGCATCGTTTTCGTTGACGATCGGCACGATGCCCTGTTTGAGCAGGGCCGAGAAGGTATCACGGGCGTTGAGATAGCGATGGCGATTCTCGACATCGGCGCGGGTGAGCAGGATCTGCCCCACATAGATGCCGTAGATCTCGAAGAAGCGTTCCCACATCAGCATCAGCCGCGTCTGGCCCACCGCGGCATAGAGCTGCTTGGTGGCGATGGTGTCCGGCAGATCGGGAAAGCCGAGATGGACCTTGCCCATGTTGACGGCGCCGGAACTGGTGATGATGATCTGGTGCCCCTGGGCTTGCAGTTCGGCGCACTGGCGCACCAACTCCACCATGTGGGCGCTGTCCGGTCGCCGGCCGCCGCCGGTCAATACGCTTGTTCCGATCTTGATGACAATTCGCTTGTACATAGTCTTGACCCGTTTCATCGAGAAAAATCTGTGACCCTGCGGCAACAACCACGGATTACACGAATTTCACGGATCAAACAACTGAGAAAATTCGTGAAATCTGTGAAATTCATGATTGTTGCAATAAAGGCATCTGTGGATATCGGGTCTTTATCTGCGTTAATCTGTGGTAGATGTCCGTCTTTGCTACCCCTTTCATCACGCCAACAGACCCGGATCAGTATAGCCCATCAGCCATGATCGCCCAATGAAAGTCGCCCATGCGTATCGCTATATTTTCCGACATCCATGACAACCAGGCTGGTCTGCGAGCCATGCTGGCCGATGCGGAGCGCCACAATGCAGATCGACTGATCTTTCTTGGCGATCTGGGAAATGACGTGCGGCTTTTCGAGTCTTTACGGGGCATGGGAATCGACTGTCTGTTCGGCAATTGGGAGGTGAGCGGACTGTCGCGGTTGCCGTCGCAGATGCGTGACTGGGTCGGGGCTTGGCCATCCACACTGCGAGAAGGATCGGCGGTCTACTGCCATGCTACGCCGGACATGCCTGAGGAGGCAAGCAATACCCGGAACGCCGCCAGGTACATGCAGGCGGGCGTCCGCTGGCAGCAACTCTTTCCCCGTCTGCATCGAGACGAGCCGGCGTTGTGGAATGCACTCGCTGTCATGGAAGAAGAGGACTTGCGGGTGGCGTTCCATGGGCACACGCATGTGCAGATGGCCTGGGGTTGGTGTGCAAGGGGCGCCGGATCATATCCGGGCGGCAGTGGTCGACGTTTGCAATCTTGGCTGGGGCTGGAAACGCTGGAACTGGCTCCCGGTGCAGCGGAATCGCCCAATCGTTACATCATCGGCGTCGGCAGCGCCGGCCAGCCTGATGACGGACCGGCGCTCAGTTATGTGATGTACGAGTCGGAGCAGGGGACGGTCTGGTTTCGTCGGATTTGAGCCATGAAGAGTCAGGTGATCTTCGGCATTTTCGTTGCCCAGATCGAATCCACCGTTCGTCTGCTATCCGGTATTCTGCGCTATGCAGAGACCGGCCTTTGACGAGAGAAAAACGGCTGATAACCAAGATATGTGGCCAAATAGGCGACAAAGACCCCGAATATGAAGCCAAGCGCTGCGCCAACGATAATAGCCAGTAGGAGGCTCGGTCCGGGCATGGGATGAACAGGTGGGATCGCAGGCGAACCGAGACGGACTTCGCTGTTTGCCGCAGTCCGCTCCAATGTCAATTCTGCCACCTTATTGCTGAGCATATCGTAGGTATTCCAGGCGAGATCTCGTCGTTGGGTTAATTCTTGCGATTTGGCGGTTTCCGCTTCAAGCTGGGCCTGCAAAATCTGAGTTTCACGGTCTAGCTGCTGAATGAGGGCGGTTACGGCGTCATCGGCTCCCGTTGATGTCGGATACTGACTGGCCGCCACGAGTCCGCCGACAGCAAAGAGTTGTTCGTAGCTGCGTCGGATGGCAGCCTGCAATGCGTCATCACCTTCCTCTGCCGCCCCCGAGCTTTCCGTACCTGCGCCGGCGGGATCTTCAGTAATCGAGGCGGATGCGCTCGGTGCAATGTCGAGTTCTTGCAGGTAGGCTAAGCCGGCGCCGTTCAGCAGATCGTCGGACAGATCTGCGATCTGTTGGTCAAGCCGTTCCATATAGCTTTCCAGCGCCTCAACCATGGCGTCAACATCGGCGGCTTGCGCCTTGGCGTCCTGCCCCGAAACGTCGCCGGCTTGAAAAGTCAGTTGCAAATCTGCCGGCAATGTAAACGTGGTCTGCCGTGACTGGCTAACCGAACCGGCTCTGTCGGGGTTGAGTTCGGGGTCAAACGCTGTCTGCTCGGTGGTTGCTTCGGCTGAAAATGCCTGGGCTTTGAGCAACTGCAACGCTAATGCGTTGGTCGCCGTGGCGGCATCGCCGCCGGCCTCAATCTGTGCGCCCAGCGCCCGCGCTTGCTCGGCAAGGAGGGCGGCCCTGCTGCGGGCTGCATGGAGTTGCGAGAGTTCGTCAAGCCGACTCTCAATTTGTTCGACCAGCACCGATTCTGCTGAACGTACCTGTGCATCGACTAGATTGGCGAAGAGATTCAGCCGAGCGCCAAGCTCCCGATCAATGACCGTGGTGAGCGCGGCTTCACGTCCGCTCTGTAGGCTGTCCAGTTGCGCCTGCTTCTCAGCAATCTGACGCGTCAAATCGTTGGAATGTTCAACACTGATGAAAGCCTCCAGTCCTCGCTGAGCTGACTGGTAGACTTGATACGACTGGGTCAATTCACTTTCCACCGAGTTGATAATCTCTACCGGTATCTGTCCGAACAGGTCATTGATCTGCTCGACATATTGCCGGGACCAGGCGTTGGCAATTGCCGCTGCCTTTTCCGGATCGTCCGCAGTGGCGGAAATGCGGATCAGATCGCTCTGTGTTCGCGCGTCGGATGACGGCAACGCTTCAGCCTTGACGTTCAGGAGGAGATTGGCCGGGTTCTCGTTCATCTTCGCTAAGGGTATCGCCGAGTTCGGCGATCACGGCTTTGGCGATGGCTCCGCTGTTTGCCAAGCCGATCAATGCGCTGCGACGAGTGGTGCTGCTGGTTCCAGACGTCGAATTTTCGTTGGAAAATGTCTGAAGCCGGTCGTCCAGGGTCGCAATGCTGACAATGCGAGCCATAACGACATCGCTGCTGGATTGATATTGAGGTGTCTGAAGTTGGCGAAGCCCATATAGGGCGGCCCCGGCAGCAAATGCGGCTAACAGGGTTATGAAAACAATCTCACGCCACCAGTTGAGCAATACGTTGAAGTATTGGCTCAGGTCTATCTCGTCGTCCCCGCGTACCGGTTGAGAAGGGGGTACACTCGCGCCGGATATTTCCGAATCACGTATAGTCATCTGCAAATTCCACACACTTTAATTTACGAACGGTTTGTATCCAAAACGATTCATCGATTCAGGTAACCGACCCTGAATCGTTGAATTGTATCCGTTATCTTTGAGGATTCCCAATACAGAGTTCCGTGGATGAATGCCCTGCCCAGAAGCAAGTTTTGGCCAGTCAATCGCCGGCTTTCAGGAAGTTCCGGACGTACTTTCAGTATGAACGAACAGGCCGGTAGCTTGTGCGTTAGTAGGCCCCTTTTCCACGCAGCACGACTGTAATGGTCCGCCAGAGGATCTGCATATCGAGCCAGAGTGAGTAATTCTGGATATAGTAGAGGTCTTGGTCGGTGTGGAGATGCATCAGGTTGTCGCTGCGTCCGTTGACCTGCCACCAACCAGTAATGCCTTGGGGCACGGCGAAACGTTTCCGCTGCCATGGTTCATATTTTTCGACCAACCAAGGCAATTCCGGGCGGGGTCCAACCAGACTCATGTCGCCTTTGAGGACGTTGATCAACTGGGGCAACTCGTCGATGCTTGTACGCCGAATGAAGCGACCTACCCGCGTCACACGGGGATCGCTCGCACTTTTGTGGATGAGGTCACCGTTGCCGCCGGCCACATTGATGTTCTGCTGCATTTTGTCGGCGTCAACGACCATGGAGCGAAATTTGAGCATCGGAAAGAGTTTTCCATTTTCGCCCACTCGCGGGGCCGTGTAGAAAATGGGGCCGCGATCGTCCAGCCAGATGGAGATGGTTGTGATAAGCAATATGGGGAGCAGCAGGAACAGGCCGGCGGCCGATAGCCCGATATCGACAAGGCGTTTGACAAACCGCTGGAAGCCGTCAATTGCCGGATCGCGTAGTCCGATGAGTGGAATGCCGCCCAGGCTCTCTACCGTAGCCCCGAAGAAGGCCAACTCAAAATAGTCAGGTACAACGCGCACCCGAACCGGTGTTTCATACAGGTCGGCGACCAAGTCAACAAGCCGATTGTGGGCTTGAGGAGGTAGCGCCACAATCACCTCATCAACGTTGTTGTCGCGAATGACACGAACTGCTTGAGAGGTCGAGCCAAGGATTGGCATGCCAAGTAGCTCTGCCTCTTGCTTGGCCATATCATCATCAAGAAAGCCAACGAACTCAATTCCCGGCCATTTTTGGCGCTGGAATTCGGCCACGATTTCGCTGCCGACTCGGCCTGCGCCGACAATAAGGATGCGAGCGACACTGTCTGATGTGGACCGGTTTATGCGGTGCCATGCGCGCAGTACCCAACGATAGCCGAGCAATGCCATGATGGTGAAGATGTAAAAATAGGCATAGATCAGTCGGAGCAATTCGATATTGGCCAGATAGAGCAACCCGGCCAACGAAAGGGCTGCGATGGTGTGGGCGAGTACGACGCGCTGTGTCTCATCAAACCAGCGGATGATTTTGCGGGGCGTGTAGACACCGATGGCGAGAAAACTGGATAGCCACAGCAGACCTACAACCAGGTGGAGGGCCGGCCCGGGTCGATAAAAATAGGTCACTGCCCATTCAGGACGAACAATCTCTCCGAAGGGCAACTGGTAACGCATATACAAAGCGATCCAGAGGGTTATCTGGATCACTATGCCATCCAATATGAAGAGCATCGCCATATAGTTCGAGCTAAATCGTTTGAACATAGATATCCGCAATGAGATTTGAGTGAACAATGTTGACGATGGTAGATACGTTCGGGGTGATGGTCAGGTTACGCATGGATCTGCAGGACGCCGATTCTCTTGGTCGCCTGCTTTGTTATCGGTCACTGCTTTCATGGATCCGGTCTGTTCAGGGGTTGTTCATTTTGAATTTGCAGAAATAGAAGCACCATAATAGCCGATAGGATCCACGGGATAGACGCTGTCCGTGCCACCCAAGTTGATGCATCCAATAGACCGTGTACCAGTATAGCAGCAATGCCGCCAAATACACCCGCAGCCAGGGGCCTAGCGAGGGATACGGGGTGTTTCACGTTCGCCGTCGACTGTAAATCTTTGGTTTGGCGAAGGACCGAAACTGCCATGAGCAGCGTGTTGATCGTCAGCCCGAGATAGGCGATTAGGCCCGCAACGCCCAGGTCGACCCCAATCTGCAAGAGTAGGTTGTGTGCATGGGGAAACCCGGAAATGTCAACCCGAACTGGATAGAGGAGCGGCATGACATTTGCGAAGTTGCCGATGCCGATTCCGGTGTAGGAGAAGTCTTTGATGGCACGATAGGACTGGGTCCAGACGTCCAGCCGCCCGCTCCAGCCGCCTAGAGATCCGTCGCGTGAAATGCCCTGCAGGAGCGAATCCGCCCCAATCACGTATCCGGCGACCATTGCTCCGACCGCTCCGACTGCGTAGAGATAGAACAACCGTGGCCAGCGCAACCCCAGAACAAGGGCAGTACTCGCAAACAAGGCCAGATATCCGCCGCGGCTTTGGGTCAGGATGATCACCGATAACATGAGGATCGCTGCGAGACTGAAGAGTAGACGCTGTACCGCCGGCAAGGGTGATCGTGTAACGGCAAGGGCAACTGCCAACGGCAGGATGACAACCAGCACGCCGGCCTGAATGTTGGCGTGAATCATGTCGCCAAGGTCCAACGGGATCGCCTCCATGAGGTCGTAAATGGGCAGATAGAAGAGGCGGTACTCCGTCTTCCACGAAGTGATGATCGGCGCCAGTAGCGATAGACCGACGCCGATCATCAGCAAAAACCACGCGACCCATTTGGGATTACGCTGAACGGGCTTCCAGTTCACCAGAGCCACATGTAACGCCAGGCCAACCAGCACATAGCCGCCGGCTATCCAGGAAACCGACGGCACCGGCGATATCCACAGGCTGAACCAGAGCCAGGAAAGCAGCAACAGAATGGCCAATGTCAACGGTGAAGCCGGCGGCATCAGAAAGCGGGGTAGACCCGTTCGCCGGGCGTCCTTCGCCGTCGTTACGGCGCTTAGCCAGCGTATGGGCCAAAAAATAAAAAGGGCGAATACCAACATAGGACGCCAAGCAGACGGCAAGGGCATGCTTGGCATCAGAAGGGGAATGGCCAACAGCAGAATCCAGAGCGGTTCCACAAGCAGGATCTGTGACAGCCTGAATCTAGACTGGTTGACCTGTGGCGGAGACTCGATGGGCGTCGGTTCACTCATAAAATGCCGCACATTTCAACGGCCTCGACCTGCGACCTGTTGTAGGATCGTCAGATATTGTTCGGATAGCGTTCGCCGGTTGGAATTGACGAGGACATACTCGCGTCCGCCGCTTCTAAACTCATCAAGGCGCGTCGGGTCGGCGTACAGTTCAACAATGGCATCGCTCAATTGGATCGGGTTCTCCGGCTCGATGCAGATACCAGCGTGCGCCTCTTCGACGATATCCTGCACTTCGCCGATGGCGCCCAGGATCACGGGAATGCCGCTGGCCATCAGTTCAAAGAGCTTCGACGGCCGGGCGTGGTGAAAGAGGGGAACGTTGCGAAGCAGAACCATTGCCGCATCCGAAAGGTGATAGAGTTCCGGTATTTTCTCTCGCGGTTGGGCCGACAAGAAGGTGATATTCCCCAGGCCAAGCGTCTGGCTGCGCTCCATCAGACTCTCGCGCTCTGCACCGTCACCCACCAGTAGAAAATGAATCCGGGGATGGTTTTCTTGCAGTCGTACTGCCGCGTCGAGCACAAACGACAGACCCTGGGACAGGCCCATGGTCCCGATATACGAGACCACAAACTTGTCTTGAATTCCCAACTCCTGCTTGAGCGCGACGTTGGGCGTTCCGGGCTGAAACTTGTCTACATCGGTCCCGTTGTAAATGACCTCAATCTTGTCCGGCTCAACTCCGACCTGCAGAAAATGGTTGCGCATGCCGGCCGTCACGCCGACCACCTTGGCCGATTTTCGATAGAGAAAGCGTTCCAGCCCCTCCAGAAGGCTGATCATCCGTCGGCCACGGACCATGCCCAACTCGATGGCCTGTTGCGGCCACAGATCGCGCGTCTCAAAGACATAGGGCACGCGTTTGAATCGGCTGAGCAGATAGCCGCTGATGCCTAGAAAGAGCGGCGGCGAGCTGGCGATAATGACGTCGGGCCGCTCGCCAAAGATCGAACCAAGTACGCTGGAGACGGTCAGACTCAGGTGATTGATGATGCGCCGGTATTTGCCCTTGTTCGGCGTTGCATAGACGAAATTGCGCCTGACCCGATAGTTCTCTACCTGTTCCTCAACAAAGAACTTCCCTCGATATTCAGGAGGAATACGGCCATGTGGGTGGTTGGGGAAGCCGGTGATAACGGTCACTTCGTGGCCTTCCTCCGCCCACATGCGTGCCATCTCTGAGGCTCTGGTCGCTCCGCCGTTCAGTTCGGGAGGGAAATAGTGAATGATGTAGTAGATTCGCATCGTTGGCTCAATGTTAGGACGTTGGCGTTAGGATATCTGCGTAGAGAGTGAAAAGTCCTGCTACCTGACTTTCCCAGTTGTAGGTAGTGGCGACCGCGCGCTGCCCTCGTTCCCCCATTTTGGCGGCTTCCTGTGGATGGTCGAAAATCCACTGCATTGCTTCGGCGATAGCGGCGGGATTCAACGGATCGACCATGATGCCACATCGCTCATTCTCCACAATTTCTCGCCAGAGGGGAAAATCGGACGCGACAATGGGGACGCCTGCCGACATGTACTCAAAAAGTTTGTTCGGCTGTGCATCAACATGATTGGGCATCGGGTGGTAAAGTACCAAACCCATGCGTGAACGTGCCAGCAGATCGGCCATATCCTGACGGGATTGCCACCCCAAGAACTTGGTCCGCTTCCAGCCGGGCATCTGCATGGCCTCCAACTCCAACTCACTGGAGCGAAAGGCGCCGGCCAAACGCAACTGAGGAACCTGGTTTTCCGAACCGCCGGAGCAATCCAAGATGTCAATGGCCTTTAGCATTTCGTAGATGCCGCGGATCTCAGAGATGCCGCCGACAAATGTAATCCAACCGGGGCGATCCTCATACGGGATCGGGGCGACGACCGTGAGTTCCGATTGGAGCGGGAAGTTCTGGACCACGGCGGTCTTGCCCGACGGAAAGCGCCGCCCGATGGCCGGTGTGGCCGCTATGATGCCGTCGAAGAAATGGGCGCTGAACGCCTCGACACTGCGCGAAATAGTGGCAAGGCTGCGCCTGAGCCAGGTCGGTACCCAGTGCTTGGAGAGTATCTGTTCGGGCAGGTTTTCGTGCACGTCGCGGACTACGTGCCGCCCCTGGGCCTTCAGCAGCAGGCCGATGGGTATCAATTCCGGATCATGAAAATGGTATAGGTCGGCATCGACGGCTTGAGCGGACCGATAAACTGACCAGGTAGTGCGCGTCATGCGCGCCAAGCGCCCGCCGGAAGCACGTTCGACATTGTGAAATGTGACGCCCTGCTCCTCGAAAATTTCCTGGGACGGCGGTTCGGACGAATGAAAATGGTAGACGTCATTCGCCTGGTCTGTATCATTGTCTTTGGAGGGATCCGTTGCCACAGATGACGATCCAGGAGCGACAAGATGGACATCGTAGCCGTGGGCAGCCAATGATGTCGCCTCTTTCAGGAAGATGCGTACATCTATTGGACTATGGATCGAGGTAATATGGCATATCTTCATTGAAACTCTCTGTGGTCAGGGCGTCGCCGGCGGCGTTTCTGGGCAATGTATGGCATCGTGGCGAGGGTAATACTGATCCAGAATACAAGATGCGGGTATTTTACACCTGCGAATAGCTGCGCTTCAAAAAGTTGTTGGATACTGATTGCGATGGTCATCGCGTAGAAAATCCAGGCAATTGACGGCGAGAACGATGTCCGCAAACGCTGTGATAGTGTGGCCATTACCATTAGAATGCTATAGGCTGCGGTGAACAGCAACAGCGCGGCAAACCCGAATTGTACGGTTATTCCAAGGTAGGCATTGTGTGCACTCACATATCGGCCCTCATGGAATATTGTTGAGAATCCCAAACCCGTGACTGGCGAGTGTTTCAGTTGTTGCCAGTAGGCTAGCCAGATGACGCTGCGATCTCGTATACCGCCACTGCCGACCTTGAACCGATATGCCCAGTCAGGATCGCTTCGAATGATCTGATATGCGACGGCAAGAATTAAGATCCCGCCCACCGCTGCGGCAATCTTGGGCCACTTCGGTTCTCCCCGCCAGAAAATGATAGCCGCACCAATTGCAAACCCCAAGTACGCGCTGCGCGAGAAACTCGATATCAAAAGGGCAGACATAATTGCCGCACTGGCGAAATAGTAGATGCGACCTTTACGGCTTTCCGATATTCTCCACAGTCCGCAGGTTGCGATTAGGCCGACAAAGAGCCGGCCACCCAATGTATTCCCATGAGGGTAGATAGAGACGATGGGGATTCCGCTGCGGAGAACATAGTTTCCATAGACATATGGACCGATGGTTACCGGCCCCGAGAGCAGGAATAGCAGGCCAAGCACCGTCACCGATATGGCCAGGAGGTGTAAGAAAACCAATATCTCTTTGCCCGTAATATAGTTTCGTATCACAAAGAGACGCAAAGACAGCGTACAAGATAGGATGGCGAGCATATTGGCTACAGCGATGGTTGACGTAATCGCTGGTTGATCGGTCACCAGCAATGAGATGAACTGCCAGAGAAGCAGCAAAACAATGATGGCGTCTGTCGGAATTAGGTTGAGATCCTGGGGTCTCTTGAGTGTCCAATCGATCGCGACAAGGATGATGATTAGGGCCAATCCGTAAGCAAGCAGTCGGATTGCATCGCTCACCAGCGTGTCGCCGCCGTTGAGTTGAAACATCGGCGCAATCGCGATTGCCCAGAGCATCGCGCCATATAACCAGCTTGGATGGCGGAGAAAGAGCAGCGAAACCCAGAACAAGCCAACGATGCCGATGAAGGCCAGAGCCGCGATCAACAGCCGCTGGTGCGGTTGCTGACTTTCGACAAGAAAGATGCCGGCACTCGTACCGATGGCAAGTGCAAATAATGCCAATCCGACCATCCATGTCGACGGCAGGGTGTTGACATTTCTTGAGAGGCTATTGGTCATCTTTCACGCGTTCTGCGGCTTCAAGCAGCGCTGGATGATCTGGATCGATGTTTAGCGCTGCCGAATAAACGCGCAGGGCATCGGTTGGTTTCCCGAAGTCCTCATAGAGGCGTCCTACACGTAGCCATATGGGTAGATTCTCTCCAGCGGACTCTAGGGATCTATCACCATAGAACATCATCTTGTCAGGTTGTTGAAGATGCGCATAGCTGGCTGCAAGCCAGTATTGGTGCCAGGCATTTCCTTCTCCCAATGCGACGAGTTTCTCGAAGGCCGCAATGCTCTGTTCCCACTGTTCCAACTCGTAGTTTGCACGACCGCAACGGCCCAATAGCGGCAGTTGATATTGAAGAGACTCCGGCGCTTGGGTGCAGACCGACAGTGCCTCCTCATAGTAGCCGTGGGCGAAGTAGCTGTCAAAGAAATCCGCATGTTGCCAGGCATCGTACGGTTGGGTCGCCAGGCTGAAGTCGAATAGGCGCGTTACGGTGCTGAACCGTTGGGCCTTCAGGTTCACATCGATTATCTCTTTGATCTCCGGCTTGCGTAGCGATGTTTCTCCAGACTGTTCGGCCGTTGTCAAAAATTCGGACAACCAAGTTTCACCGCTCTCCCAGTCTCCGTAAGTATAGTAGAGCGTTGCCAGCCACAGTGTACACTGGGTCCTTGTCAAAGTAGAGTCAAAATCGTCAAGTATCATTGCCTTGTTATACAACTGGATTGCCTGATCGCTATCACCAATTGCCTGGGTAGCCTTTGCCAAGAAACAGTATCCCTCAGGACGGGCGTCCCTTTGAAGTGCGATCCGCGACCAAGCCTCGGCATCTGTCCAATGATGCCGGAGAAGGGCGCTTTCTGCCATTTCAAGTCGCGCGATCTGCATCCAGATTGTCGAGATTGTCCGGCATATCTTCTGTTGCCAAGTAGGTGGCATGCACCAGACGAAAACGGTTTTCGGCCGATGGCTCCAGTTCGTTTGCCTCGCGAAAATAATGAACAATCCGGCCTGCTTGGGCTGAAGCGGGGTTCTTTTCAATCTGCAGAACGGTCAGATATCCAAGATTGATATAGCCGGCAACTGTGAGAGGGCGAACAATCAGCAGGACGCCAACAAGTGACAACAGCAGTGTGCCGGTCAGAATCAGGTTTCTTTTCATCGTGAAGACTGGAGTCTATGCTGAAAAATTTCCCACGCATGTCCTAACAGCACCAGATCGTCGCGGTCGAACAGAATGACTGTATACCAGCGGTTGCCACTCTCCCTCTGATAGAAATATATCTTCAGGATGGTGTCGATACCGTATGAGAATGTGGTGGCCAGAGCGGCTCCATTGATGCCCATGCGCGGTATCAAAAAAAGGTTGGCGACGAGATTGGCAATCACAACCGCAATAGATGTGTTCATATTCAGATCGGGTCTGCCGCGGGCTGCCAAATCGTTTGCCAGGATTCGTGAAAAACTGACCAGAACAATACCGGGCAGCAGCCAGAGGAAGGCTTGAGCTGCACCTTGATATTGAGCGCCGTACAGAAAGGTGATCAGCCACGGAGTGACAAATCCGACGAGGATCCCACCAATTAGTGTCAATAACAATGTCCAACGGCTCACCAAGGGCGTAAGCGCATTGCGTGTCTTTTCGTCATCATGCAGCGACGCCAGGCGCGGAAGCAGAACCGCACTGACCGCTCCTGAGAGCATCCACAATCGTTCGGCGAGCCCTACAGAGACGGCATAAATGCCGGTGGACACAGCCCCAAGGAAAAGATTCACCAGTAGGACATCGAGGCGATAGTTGAAGAAGGTCATCACATTACTCAGATGGGCCTTCCAACCATAACCGACGGCGTGCCGGGCATACTGACTGAGCTTGTCGGGTTGCGTGTTCTGTTCCACGTGGGTTGAAACGGCGTGGAGACAAACCGCCGTGCCGATCAGTTGACCGACGGCATAGGCGACCAATGCGCCCGAGACGCCAAGATCCAAGCCCCAAACCAGTATGACGGCTGCGACCAACGTCAACGCGGCAGGTGCGATGAGTACGCCGTTAAATCGGACGAAATCCTGCTTGGCCTGGAGCAGGCTTAGCATTAGAAATAGGAGGAGGGAAATTGGAAAGACAGCGATGCCAAACCACAGAAGCGAAGGAGCGACATCTGGAAAGAGGGTATCGCCCCAAAACATCACCAAGAAGGCCCCGACAATGACGCCGACGACTGACAAGCCGAGCCACATTTGCAGTGTCACCCGACGGGCCGTGCGCACAGTGATGTCGCCGCGACTCACATAGTAGATATTGGCGGCTGGGATGCCCATCTTCAGGAAGGTCACCAACATCGTGGTTAGCAGCAAAACCAGTACGTAGATTCCATTTCCTGCTGGACCTAGGAGACGCGCAAGCAGTACGGACAGCCCCAATCCAAGGATGACACTCAGGATCTGCCTTGATAGTGTGCTTCCGGTATTGCGGATAAGTAAGGTTAGTTGGAGGGCGCCCGAGTTGCTCAGACCTTGCTCCTATCGCATTCATGATATACGGTTCGAAGCTTGTTGACCACTGCTTTTTCGCCATACTGGGCCAAACAATCAGCTCGAATCTGCGCCGGGTCGTAGCGATCATGCTGCAAAAACATCTCCTGCAGCGCTCGACCCAATGCTGCAATGTCCCCAGGTTTCACTAGTATGCCATTGTCGGTATTAACGATCGCTTCGGGGCCGCCACAAGCAGTGGCCACTACCGGCTTGCCGCAGGCCATCGCCTCAATCAAGACAACGCCAAATGTTTCGACATAGCTTGATAGTGCCAAGGCATCGCATGATTGCATTTCGGCGACGACTTGTTCGGCAGTGAGTAGGCCAAGAAATCGAACCTGTTCTCGGATGTTGACTTGATCCGCCAGTCTTTCCAGGCTGGCTCGTAATGGACCGTCGCCGCCAATATGAAGCTGCACATGCGGATGGTCGACAAACTGTGCTGCAAAGGCGCGCAACAGGTCGGACTGTCCTTTGTTTTCGTTCAGCATGCCGACGTTCAAAAAGGTGAATACCTCTGTATTTTTGTTCTCCTCACCAGGCTTAAACTCGCTGTCAACAATATTCGGAATCCATCTCCAAGGGTTGATTGCGGTTCCAAATTGTTCGCTGATCAGTTGGCCCAGTTGCGGACTGACCATAATGCGGGCCTGAGCATGCGCAAACGCATTTGCCACATCACCAACATCACGGGCGGGCAGGATGCCGCGTGCGTACTCGCTACTGTGTTCAGTCAGAACGTAGGGCGCTCCAAGTCGCTGGGCAAGAATGCCGGCATAACGCGCGGTGTGAGCATGGACAAGGTCGGGCATGCCGAAATCGGCAACATATCGATTGAATAACTGCTCACCACTCTTCAACCAGAGACGACCGTAACCTCTACGCCCAAGCCATGCCCAGCCGTGTTGAAGATAGACTGGAATCCCGCAATCGTCGAACTGCTCCATGCCCTGCGGCCAGCCCCGGATCTGGGATTGGCCAAGGCGCATTGACCGAAGAACAGGGGCAATTACGCCCACTTGGAATCCTGCTCGGTGTAATGCTAGAGCCTGTTGCCGAAAGAAGATGCCGCGTGCTGAATTGTCAGCCGTGGGATAAGAAGGCGCGATCAGTAGGATATGCATATTGTCTATGCTGCAAATGGGTCAGATGTCCGTCTTGAAGGTGTTTAGCACGTTCACGCAGTTCACCGCGCCGCCTTCGCCATACAGAGACGGGTGCTCGCCAGGGCATTCGGAGCGCTTCGCCGCGGTAACGATCTTTTCCGTATCCGCACCCACGATCACGTTCCACCCGGCATCCACCGTCTCCACCCATTCGGTTTCGTCGCGCAGGGTGACGCATGGAACCCCCAACCAGTATGCTTCTTTCTGGACGCCGCCAGAGTCCGTCAGTATGCACTTGGCCGATTTCTCCAACAGGGCCATGTCCAAATAGCCGACCGGCTCGATGATCTGCACATTGTCGGATGGTGCGATGCCACACCGCGCCAGAGCGGCACGCGTGCGCGGGTGCAGCGGCAGC
This sequence comes from uncultured Chloroflexia bacterium, assembly GCA_963698255.1. Taxonomy (GTDB): domain Bacteria; phylum Chloroflexota; class Anaerolineae; order Caldilineales; family Caldilineaceae; genus JAWKOK01. The sequence goes on from CAVOQD010000010.1 coordinate 123,637, forward strand.
ACGATGGGTTCATCGATCTCGGCAAAGGCGTCAAAAATGCCGCGCAATCGACTATCGTCATCGGTGTTCTCCGCCCGGTGCACCGTTGCGAGAAAGTATGATTTGCCTTCCAAGTCTAGGCATCTGAGTATGTCCGACGTTTCCTGTGCTCGCTCGGCGGCCTGCATCAGCGCATCGTACATCACATCGCCGACCATGAAGACGCCCTCAGTGATGCCTTCATTGGCCAGGTGATCGACAGCCGTCTGCGTAGGGCAGAGTAGGAGATCCGAACAGTGATCGGTCAGAATCCGGTTGTGCTCTTCCGGCATCCGGCGATTGAATGAACGCAGACCTGCCTCCACGTGGGCCACTGGAATATGCAGCTTGACCGCGGCCAGTGCGCCGGCCAATGTCGAGTTGGTATCCCCGTAGACCAACAGCCAGTCGGGTTGCTCTTCGACCAGCACACGTTCGATTTCAATGAGCATGGTTCCGGTCTGATAGCCGTGGGACCCTGAGCCGATTTCGAGATTGTAGGCCGGCTTGTCGATGCCGAGCTGATCAAAGAAGATGGCGGACATATTCTGGTCGTAGTGCTGACCGGTGTGCACCAAAATTTCGGTATGCTCTCGCCTCAGAACCCAGCTGACCGCCGCGGCTTTGATGAACTGCGGGCGTGCGCCCACGATAGATACGATCTTCACAGTTGTTGCCTTCCTCTGCCGATTCCCCAATAGATGAAACCGGCTTCGCTGACCGCCTTCGGGGTGAAAAAGCCGCGTCCGTCGACCAGAACAGGCCCCGCCATCAACGTCTTGAGTTGACTCAAGTCCAGTTCTCTATACTCGTCGTGCTTGACCATCAGGACAAGCGCGTGGCAACCGTCCAGCAATTGCTCGAGTTCAACTCGATAGGGGTCGACCCACGGATCATGGATACGGATCTCCGCCACGCTGCCCCGCAATTCGTCGACCATCGTCGCCGTCGGACTGTGGCGCGTGTCGTCGCTGTTTTCCAGATAGGCAAAGCCGAGGACGCCCACACATGCTTCTGCAGGATCTTGGCCGGCCTCTTCCAGCGCGTTGACAGTCATCTCAGCAATGTGGCCGGGCATTCCTTCATTCACGGCACGTGCCGACGGAATCAGATGAAGCGGCACGCCTTCACCGGCTGCGGAAGCCAGCAGCCAGGGATCCTTGGGGATGCAGTGGCCGCCGACGCCGGCGCCCGGCAGGTGCATGTTGCGTCCGGGACTCTTGTTGACCAGATCGCGCACTTTCCAGACATCGGCCCCGTTGATCTCGCAGATCTTGGCCACTTCGTTGGCAAAGGCGATCTGCACGTCACGATAGGCGTTCTCCGTGGTCTTCACCAGTTCAGCCGTAAGACAGTCGGTGGGGTCCAACGTCCCGCGCACGACGTTCTTGTAGAAGGCGATGGCCGTCTCTGCGGCTTGGGGCGTGGTGCCGCCGACGACTCGGTCCATCTTCTCGATGTTGTGCAGCAACCGTCCCGGCATCAGCCGTTCGGGGCAGTGGACCAAGATATAGTCCTGGTTGACACGCAACGGGGACAGCTTCTCCAATTCGTCTTGAACGACATTCTGCATGGTGCCCGGCGCAATGGTCGATTCGACGATCACCATGGTTCCCGCTTGCAGGTGAGGGGCCAGCGCGGCCAGCGCCGAACGCAGCGCCCGATAGATGGGCTGTTTGCTCGTCTCCTCGACAGGTGTTTCGACGGACAACAGAACGATCTGGGCATCGGCGCAGGCGGCATAGTCAGTGTCGGCGTGGAAGCGGTCTGTATTGACGACATCCGCCAACAGATCGGCCAATCCGGGCTCATGGCCCTCAATGGGCGACTGCCCGCTGTTGATCATATCGACCCGTTCCCGCTTGAGATCGAGTCCCGTGACAGAGAAGCCGGCTTTGGCAAAGAGCAGCGCAACCGGCAGACCAACATAGCCCAGCCCGATGACGACAAGCTGAGCGCTCTTGGTTTCGATCTTCCTGGCTAATTCTGAATACATGGTTGCGGCGTTTTCCAATATTCGATGTTGATAGGACACTGTTGTTGGCCGGACTCAACCATGGCGACAGCGCAGCAGAGGGCCGCAAGGCCATCTTCCGGCGGGACCGCCACGGGGGTATCGTCGATGACGGATCGGGCGAATGCTTGCAACTCCGCCTTGAGCGGTTCCGTTTTGGCCACCGGAAATCGGACCATGCGACCTTCGCTTACGCCCTTGAACATGCTCAAGCGCTCCCACTCAATGTTGAGCGCGTCCTGGTTTTCATAGAAATAGAGATCTTGGTTCAGATAGTCGACCAGGAACATGCCCTTCTCTCCGGTGATGGTCAGTTCGCGAATCTTGTAGGGCGTCAGCCAGTTGATATCCAGGCTCGCCATGGCGCCGCGCGAGAGCCGTGCCGTTCCAATCAGAATGTCTTCGTGGGAAGAGTGGATCTGCCGTTCCGTCTCAGCGAAGACGCGTGTGATGTAGTCGCCGGTGACATAGTGCGAGATGTCCAGATCGTGGGTGGCAAGGTCGACGACGACGCCGACATCCTGTATGCGTGCCGGAAACGGGCCCAAACGGCGACTTCGAACCTGGTAGATCTGGCCCAATTCGCCGGCTCGCAGCCGTTCCACCAACTGCTGAATGGCGGAATCGAAGCGGACGATATGTCCGACCGTCAACTTTCGCCCGCATGCTTCGGCATGCTGGATCATTTCGATGCCTTCTGCAACGGTGAATGAGATCGGCTTTTCGACGAGGACATCACTACCCGGCGTTCAGGGCATCGAAGGCCACGCCAGCATGTTGCTCAGTTGGCACAACGATAGAAACGATGTCCGGTCGTGTCTTCTTCCAACAACTGCCGGTAGTCCTGGTAGGAATGGGTCTGATATTCGGCGGCGACTCGCTCTGCATTCTGTTCCGACATGTCGGCCACGCCGACCAGTGTAGTTTCCGCCAGTTCCCGATAGACCCGCGCATGGTTGCGCCCCATCGATCCGACGCCGATCACGGCTGCTTTGATCACACCTGCTTTGATCACACTGTGCCTCCGAAACTGTTCACGGCTTCCACCACTTGGGCTCGCTCCTGCTCGCTCAACGAGGGATGAACCGGCAGCGAGATCACCTCCAGGCTGGCAGCCTCGGTGTTGGGCAGGGAAACATCGAAACCGAGATCCTGGGTATAGTAGGTCTGCTGGTGAATGGGTACCGGGTAGTATACGCCGCAGCCGATGCCCTTTTCGGTCAGGTGGGCGATCATATTGTCTCGCTCTTCCGGGACGACGCGAATCGTATATTGATGGTAGACATGGCGGACGTCGTCGTCTCTCTTGGGCGTGGCAAACACCCTCCAACGTCGCGTCGTAGAAGCGGGCGTTGGCAATTCTGGCCGCGTTGAATGCTTCCAGCTTTTTGCATTGCTCAATCCCGATGGCGGCATGCAGATCGGTCATGCGGAAGTTGAATCCCAGTTCCGTGTGATAGTAGCGCTGGCGCATGCCGTGCTGGCGAATGACACGACAGTTCTCCGCAACATCCGGGTCGTCGGTGGTGATGATGCCGCCCTCCCCGGATGTGATGTTTTTGGTGGGATAGAGCGAAAACGTGCCGGCGCCGAAGCTGCCGACGCGTGCGCCCTTGTATTCGGCGCCGTGGGCCTGGCAGGCATCTTCAATCACCAACAGCCCGCGCCGGTCTGCGATCTCCATGATCGCGTCCATGTCGCACGGCTGGCCGAAGATGTGCACCGGCATGATGGCCTTGGTCCGGGGCGTGATTGCTTCTTCTATGCGAGACGGATCGAGGTTGAAGGTCTCCGGATCGATGTCGACGAAGACCGGTTGAGCGCCGGTGTAGAGGATGCTGTTGGCCGTGGCGATGAAGCTGAACGAGGACGTAATGACCTCATCGCCGGCGCCGATGCCATGGGCCAGAAGCGCCACATGCAGGGCCGTCGTCCCCGATGAAGTTGCCACGGCGTGTTGGACGCCGCAGATCTCGGCGAATGCTTCTTCCAGTTCGGCGGTACGTTTGCCCTGGGCCAACATGCCCGAGTTCAGAACGTCCATCACCGCATTTTTTTCTTCTTCACCGATCAACGGCCTTGAAATTGGAACCATTTTTTACTCCTCAAAAGAGTATTCGATATTGCAGGCCGGACAATGATAGGTGTCCTGACCGACCTGAGTCAGTTTTCTTGCGCATGTGCACACACGTCCAACCAGGCGAGCCGGGTTTCCGACCACCAATCCCTGGTCCGGGACATCCTTGGTCACCACGGATCCGGCTCCTACCAGGGCGAAGCGGCCGATGGTGACATCCGGCAAAACAACAGAGCCGGCGCCGATCGAGGCGCCATAGCAGAGCCTGATCTCGCCGACTGTCCAGTCGTCCTGGCCCTTGAGGCTGCCGTCAGCCGCGATCGCCCTGGGCAGCTTGTCGTTGGTGAAGATCGCGCCGGGGCCGATGAAGACCCCCGATTCGACGGTCAGCCCGTGATAGAGCAACGCCCCATTCTGTATTTTCACGTGATCGCCTACAGAGACCCCAAAATCGATATAGGCATCCTTGCCGACGATACAACCCTGGCCGATCCGCGCGTCTTCGCGGATCTGGCAATTGTTCCAGACTGACGTATTGGCGCCGATGGTTGCATCCGGTGAAACGTCGGCAGTGTGGTGGATTCGTGGCGGATTGTTCATGGAAATTCTCTTGTTGACTACGAATCCGGATATTTGACCCAGACCGGATCCCAGGTGTCAAACGGCAAGTCGGTCAGTCGCCGTGGATTGGCGCCGTCGGCATCCATGATCCAGATCTGTTGCCGTCCATCGTCGCGGTTTGATGCAAAGATGATCTGGCTGCCGCCGGGCGACCAGGATGGGTGTTTGTCCCACTCCCAATTGTTGTCCGTCAGTTGAATTGCCGGCCATTCGCCGCGGCGCACGATCCAGATCTCATCGTTTGCATTCTCGTTTGAAACCAAAGCTAGTACGTCATCTGTGGGTGACCAGACCGGATCCCATGCCTTGCCGGCGCCGAAAAGAGTCGCTTGATGCGTGGTCCCGAACTCGATGTCGTCGTAGAAGATTTGCAGCCGGTGGAAGCCATCCTGCTCCTTTTTGACGAAGGCATAGTACTGACGATTGGCCGAATAGCGTTCACGTTCAACCGCGCGGTTGTACCAATAGCCGCTGTTCAGGCGACCCACATCACTTCCATCTGGGTTCATGACCATGTAATCGGGCTTTCGGTCGGTGCCCTGGTAGGTGGCCTTGAACAGAATTTTGCCCACCAATTCGTCGGGAAATGTAGGCGTTGGGTTTGGCGTGTTCGTCGGTAGTATGTCCTCAAGCAAAACAAAGAGCGGCGTCGGCGTCTTGGTAGCGGCCAGCTTGGGCGTCGGCGTGCTGGTGGCTGTCACCACGAACGCGTCGTACGGAAGGGTGGTCGGCGTGCCTGTTGTGAAGGCGATTGCTCTCTCTCTCAGCGCTTCAGTTGTGGCCGTCGCCGGATTGCCCGGTGTCGAGGTGGCCAATATCAAAAATGGCGTGGGCGTCTCCGTGGGCAACGGCGTGAATGTGGCTGTGACCATGTTCTCCGGCGTGGCCGTGGCCGTGCCCACGCTTCGTGCCTGTTCGGTCGTCTCTGCCACCAGTGTGGCCGCCGCAAAGACATCGGCTGCAACCGATGTTGATGTCACGACCAGCGGCGTGCTCGTCGGTATTGGTGTAGGCGGAATGAATGTCGGCGCAAGCGTACCGGTGTAGGCGTCGGCGGTTTGGATCGCGACTTTCATGTCGCGAAATTCAAGCCACGAGTTGCCGGCAGGCAATACCCAGTCTAAACCGATAGCCACTTTGTCGGCGTCGTCTGCAATCAATCGGGCGACCGAATAGTCCTGCCAACCGACAGCGTCGATTGTTTCGTTACTCTGTGAAGCGTTCGGGGCTTCGCCTTCTGTTACATGGAGACGCACTCCGTCCGGCGGCGAGTATGCCCGCGCCGACAACGATACTTCGACGATCTGGCCGGCCATCTCGGCCAACTCGTCACCGGTGGGTTGCCAGGCAAGGGCCAACCTGCGGGACGCGGCGGAGGGTGCGTCAGATACGGGCAGAATCCGTATGTGGTCATCGCTATCGACGCGGCTAATCACGAAATCGCCATCGGCGGCCAGAACCTCGAAGGGTGGCATCGTCTGGCTCACGGCTGTTACGTCAATCTGATCTTCACCTTGCCACACAGACGGAAGATCGGTCCCTGTTGATTCAGAGATGGAATCGCCCTGCGCCTGAAGACCTGAGGAGAGCGCTCCGAGTGCAAGCGCTAACAGAAGTATGACAGCAAGGCGTCGCGCTGTTGAATCTAGTCTCATGTGGGTTACGGACCACCAATTAATGTGTTGCGGCAACGAAACTGAAGTAAGTCGCCCATATCTTCGTAAGGAGTTGTGCAGAAAACGACTGGCAACGGCAGGGTCGTGTCACCTGCCTACTACACCGTCAACGTTTCGATTATCCTTTTTTCGTCATCCGAGCCGCTGCTTTTGAGGATCTCATTCCGGTAGGCGGTTGGCGAAGAGTCTTGCTTTTCGCCCAATCATGCATGGCGGCGTCTGGAAATCACACACTTAGATACGGCGGCAATCAAGTGCGCGTTACGCCCGGAAAAGACCTGCTTGCAATCGGATTACCGAAGGAAAAGGATAACACAGCACGCTGGAAAGAGGCACATTTTCATAGAACAACTGCTTCACTTGTCGCTTCCAGCGCCAATAACAAAAGCGACGCCGAGAATCCTCGACGCCGCTTTTTTGCGCATGATATGCCGGCCTAGATTCGGCCTTTCTGCGCCGTGCTTTTCGTTTCACTTGGATCTCTCGACGACTTCTGCACATCGCCATCACAGATCGGATCTACATCTTGATGATCCCTGCCTTGACCAAGTGTTCGACAATCTGCGCCACGATCTCTTCGGCGGACTTGACATCGGTCTCTACCACAATCTCGGGATTTACCGGCTCTTCATAGGGCGATGAGATGCCGGTGAACTCAGGAATTTCACCGCTCAATGCCTTGGCGTAGAGTCCCTTGGGGTCGCGACGTTTGCAAACTTCGATGTCGCATTTGACATAGACTTCAAAGAAACGGCCCTCCGGGAGGAGCGACCTGGCCGAGTCCCGGTCGGCCTGGTAGGGCGAGATGAAGGTGCAGACGACCAGATTGCCGTGATCAAAGGCCAGCTTGCCGACCTCGCCGACGCGTCGGATGTTCTCCTGGCGATCCTCCGGCGAAAAGCCGAGGTCGCCGTTCAGCCCATGGCGCACATTGTCGCCGTCCAAAAAAGTGGTCTGGATGTTCATTGCAAAGAGACGCCGTTCGAGCAACCGTGCCACGGTCGACTTGCCCGAGCCTGAAAGACCGGTGAACCAGAGCATGGCTCCCTTGTGTCCGTTGCGCTCCTCACGCATCTGTCGAGTGACCTGGGTGTCCTCCCACACGACATTGCTGGATTTCTTACGCTCCGGCTGCTGCGAGACGATCTCGTCCAGATCGCGTGCGCGGCGTCGAATCATGCCGGCGGCAACGGTGGTATTGCTGTAGGCGTCGATCAGGATGAAACTGCCGGTCATGCGATTGATCTGATACGGGTCGTAGAAAAGGGGCTGGGTTGTCGTGATCTTGACGCGACCGATCTCGTTGAGATGCAGCGTGTCCGCCTTCTCCCGGTGCAGCGTGTTGACGTCGATGCGGTAGTTCAACTCAGAGACGAAGGCACGCACCTGGCGGGTCGTATGTTGCAGGATGTAGGAACCGTTGGTATCCAGCGGCTCTTCGTTCATCCAGGCAATGATGCATTCGAACTGGTTGGCGACCTGGGGCAGGTTGTTCTTGCGCACAATCATGTCGCCCCGGCTGACATCGATTTCATCCTCAAGCGTGAGTACGATGGAATCGTCGGCGGCCGCCTCGGCCAGATTCCCGTCCAGCGTGACGATGGCTTGGACCCGGCTCTCCTTGCCCGATGGCAACACAACGATCTCTTCGCCGGGCGAGATGCTGCCCGAGACGATCTGGCCGGCAAAGCCCCGAAAATCCTGGTTGGGACGAATGACCATCTGGACCGGAAAGCGGAAGTCGACCAAGTTGCGGCTGGCGCCGATGTTGACGTTCTCGATGTGGTGGAGAAAGGTCGGACCATCGTACCATGGCATGTTGCTCGCTCTTGTGGACGACATTGTCGCCCTTGAGCGCCGAAATGGGGATGAAGGTCATGTCGCCGACGGAGAGCTTGCTGGCGAAGGCCGTATAGTCGTCGACGATCTTGTCATAGACATCCTGATCGTAGTCGACCAGATCCATCTTGTTGACTGCCACAAGTACATGGGGGATCTGGAGCAGCGACGCCAGGAAGCCATGCCGCTTGGACTGGGTGATGACGCCGTTGCGCGCGTCGATGAGGATGACGGCCAGTTCAGCGGTTGAGGCGCCGGTGACCATGTTGCGCGTGTACTGAATGTGGCCGGGCGTATCGGCGATGATGAACTTGCGCTTGGGCGTGGCGAAGTAGCGGTAGGCCACATCGATGGTGATGCCTTGCTCGCGTTCAGCGCGCAGCCCGTCGGTCAACAACGCCAGGTCGACGTAGTCGTCGCCGCGTTGGAGACTGGCCCGCTCGACCGCCTCCATCTGATCCTCAAAGATCGCTTTTGAGTCGTAGAGCAGACGGCCAATCAACGTGCTCTTGCCGTCGTCAACACTGCCGGCCGTGGTGAAACGAAGCAGATCCATCGAAAGGTAGGCTTCGCTTTCATGTTCGGCGGTGGGGGGGGAATCGGGACTGGGGATTGGGGACTGGGGATTGGGGGCTGCCATGGTCCCTGCCATTTCTGTTGTTGTAAGTTCATTCAGTTTCATATGTCATCTCGATTTTGTAAAGAGTTTTTGTGCCATATTCTCGTTCGCCCTGCGCCTGCCGGCGAATGAATTTGCAGTAGCCGTTCAGGTTTCGTTATTCCCTAAAAATACCCGTGCTTTTTTCGATCTTCCATGGCCGCTTCTGAGCGCTTGTCATCGGCACGTGCGCCGCGCTCGGTCACGCGGGCTGCGGCGACCTCGTAGATGATGTCATCGAGCGACGCCGCGTGGGACTCGACGGCTCCTGTGCAGGTCATGTCGCCGATGGTGCGGAAGCGCACGACTCGATTCTCGATCGTCTCACCGGGCAGAGCGGGCACCACATCGGATGCTGCCAGCAGCACGCCGTCGCGGTCGATGATGTCGCGTGTGTGGGTGAAATAGAGCGACGGGATGGGAATGCTCTCCATACGGATGTACTGCCAGATATCCATCTCCGTCCAGTTGCTGATGGGAAAGACGCGGAAGTTCTCGCCCAAATGCTTGCGCCCGTTGTAAAGATTCCATAGTTCGGGCCGCTGATTCTTGGGATCCCACTGGCCGAAGCGGTCCCGATGGGAAAAGAAGCGCTCTTTGGCGCGTGCCTTTTCCTCGTCACGACGCGCGCCGCCCAGGGCTGCCTCGAATTTGAATTCAGCCAGTGCATCGAGCAGTGTGACCGTTTGCAATCCATTGCGGCTGGCCGTGGGTCCCGTCTCTTCGACGACACGTCCCTGGTCGATGGAGTCCTGCACATAGCGGACGATCAGCTTGGCGCCCAATCGCTCGGCCAACTCATCGCGGAACGTCAACGTTTCGGGGAAGTTGTGGCCGGTGTCGATGTGCAGCAACGGAAATGCAATCTTGCCTGGGTAAAACGCCTTTTGCGCCAGGTGCGTCATCACGATTGAATCCTTGCCACCGGAAAAGAGTAGCACTGGCCGCTCAAACTGGGTGGCGACTTCGCGCATTACATAGATGGCTTCAGATTCGAGCTGTTTCAAATGGGTACGGGTGTAGTTTGGCATAACTCTTTCGTCTTCGCTGATACTAGATTTTCCGGATATCTGGCAGTCTGTCGGAGTGATAGAGAATGGGACGCGAATAACACGGATCTTTGCGGATAAGAACGGATATTCATCGATTTATCCGCGAAGATCAGTCAACTCAACGTCATCTCTGTGCTATCGGCTTTCTCTCCGACAGCCTGCTAGGGACGAACCAAACACTGTTCGCAGGTTCGAAACAGATATTTCTGACGTCCCTTTTTCTTCATCTCCTGTTCTTCAAGAAATCCTCAAAGATGAAGACATAAAATCGTCTGTTTTGGTAACGATCAGGCGCCAGCACCGGCGCTAACCACTGGAGTCTATATCGAAATAGAATTCCGGATCCTTCGGAATGCTCGAAAATGGGGAGGAAAGCGAGAGAGACAGAATCTGTCTTGACTATCGATTGACGAACTGTTCCTGATAGACATCCCAGTGCGCTTGAAAGACATCCGGCGCGACCGCGTGTAGCATCTCCAGCGCCTGCTGGCCCATGGCCCGGATTTCCCACTGTGCCGCCCGATCCACCGCACGCAGCCAGAGGAAGTGGCTCCAGGCCGCAAAGTTCATGGTGGTGACGATACGGGTCTCGGCTGCGTTGGGCAGCAGGAAGCGGGCGTCCTCCTTGCGGATGCCAAGGCTGCGCAACTGGGCGTACTTCTCCTCGGCATCCCGCCAAAACGATTCCATCACGGCCATGGCTTCGGGATTGTCTGTCATGGCTTTGGGTACCACGGCCTGCCAGCCGCCTTTGTCCAGATCGACGTACCGTTGCGACTCCTGGCTGAAACTGGCCAGCCGGTGGCGGACCAACTGGTGTGTGCAGGTGCGGCTGATGCCCTCGAAGAGGAAGGTGGCCGAGCCGTGGTGGAGCGCCACATCCGGATCGCCGATCTGGGGCTGGGTGAAGCCGAGCAACGTCACCCGCATGGGCGGTTTTTCGGCCGGGATCAGGGCGGCGATTGTGTCCGGCGCGGCGGTGAAGGAGGCGACCGTAGGCGTTATGGCATCTGCGTCAAACTCGGCGTAGACCTTGGGCGCGACGCCCATCAGGATCGGCAACGCCTCCAGGGCGATGCCCCGGCGAAAGAAGTCCAGCCAGACGCGCGTGTTGCCGCTGACGATCCACTCGCTGTCGCCCACATCGCTCACCTCGCAGTGGCGATTGACGGTGCGCCAGCGCAGCGGCTCGACCGAGTTGCGCACCCGCAGCGTCACCACCACATGCTCGATGATGTCCTCGTGACCCTCGCGCACACGCGCTGAGATGAACTCAGGCGCCGTGCCCATGCGGTGGGTGCTGCGATAGCAGACGCGGCCGGCGTATTCGATGAGTTGCTCCGGAAAGGGACCGTGGCCGTTGGGGATGGACGCCAGATCGCCCCGATCCGCAATGTTTTCCGACGTCAGCGCCGGATTCGGTTGTGTGTAGGCGACAAGCTCAACGTTCATCGGATCTCCTCTTTTGGCGAATGCATGCGGTCACAGGCGGCGACCGGCATTTGATCGGTCAGGCGTCCCTTGCGATGCTGCAAATCCATCTCCTGTGCCGAGCGCTAGGATAGCACAGAACCGGATTCGTGCTAAAGTCATTTGCCTGTCGTTGGCAACCTGGAGGCCGGACATCGGCGGCAACAAAATGAATAGCCACACTCGCAATGTCACGCGGGCGCTGATTGAGCGCGGGGTTGCCGAGGGCGATATCAAGAAGACGATCTACGGGAATTGGGTGCGGGTGTTTGGGGAATCGTTGTTGTCAAAGAACCGAGCGTCGAATAGATTTTTGCAGTTGAAGCCAGGTCGATTACTCCGTCGCCTGTATGGCTGATGGTCGCATGTCGATTGCTCACCCTCTATTCCTTTGACCGCGTCCTGCTCTAATGCTACAATCGTCGGCATGAGCAAACAATATTACGGTGGCCAGGCTGTGATCGAAGGCGTCATGATGCGCGGACGCAAGACCATGGCTGTGGCAGTCCGAAATCCACAGAATGAAATTGTCCTCCACGAAGAGCCGCTGACGGCCAAGATCTACACCAGCTCCTGGGGCCAGAAACCGTTTATCCGCGGCCTTTCGCTGCTTTGGGACGCACTGGGGCTGGGCATGCGTGCACTGATGTGGAGCGGCGAGGTCTCCATGCAGGAAGAGGGCGAAGAGCACGCCGACTTCGGCGGCCCGGTCGCTTGGACGACCATTGCCGTCAGCCTGGCCTTTGCCATCGGCCTCTTCTTTCTGCTGCCGACCTTTGCCAGTCGCGGGCTGGCCTATCTGACCTACGACCATCCCATCGTCGATGCGTTATTCGAGGGTGTCATCCGCCTTGCCCTCTTCATCGGCTACATCTGGGCCATCGGGCGCATTCCCGACATTCAACGGGTCTTCGGCTATCACGGAGCCGAGCACAAGACCATTAACGCCTACGAGGCCGGCGACGAACTGACGGTCGAGAATGTGCAGAAGCGCAGCGTGCAACATACGCGCTGCGGCACCAGCTTCATTCTCTACGTGCTGGTGATCAGCATCATCCTCTTTGCGCCGCTAACCTTCGCCTTTGTCGAATCGGTATGGCTGGCGTTGACGCTGCGCTTGTTCTCCCGGCTGCTGCTGGTGCCTGTGGTGGCGGGCATCGCCTACGAGGTGATTCGTTTCAGCACAGCCCATCAGGAGAAGGCCGTCATGCGCCTGCTGATTGCGCCCGGTTTGGCCATGCAGAAACTGACCACGCGTGAGCCAGACGACAGCATGGTCGAATGCGCCATCGCTGCGCTGGAGCCGGTGCTGGCGGCAGACGGCGTGATCGAATTGCCCGCCGCCGGCGAAGCTGTTGCGGCGATCTCCGACGATGTTGATGCGGACAGTGAAGTTGCCGGCACAATCGGGGGCGAACAGTTGGTGCCTTCAGGTGAAGCCGCCTGAGCGCTGGCACGCGTCGAAAAACAGTCAAGAAAAGCCGCAGCGAGATTTCTCGCTGCGGCTTTTGCTATTCCATCAAACTGGCTGGGGCTTCAACTGGCGGTCTGACGATCATTCATCCTCGATCAACACCACCATCTCGTCGCCTGAAACTTGCACCAGATCGCCGTGATAGAGCTTGCGTCCGCGTCGCGTCTCTTCGACGCCGTTGACCATCACCTCGCCGGAGCGAATCAGATACTTGGCTTCGCCGCCGGTCTGGACAACCCGGGCCAATTTTAGGAACTGATCCAGTTTGATGAATTCCTCCATGCTAGCTGGCCTCCAGAATGCGGCGGAAACTGCGCAGACCATACCAATTGCATAGGACGGCAAAGGCGATCAGAAAGACCAGGCTCAGCGTCATGGGTAGTTCGCCGTTGGCGAAGAGCGTTTGGCGCAGACCGTCGACGACATAGGTTGTCGGGTTGGCCATCGCAATGATCCGCATCCAGGTCGGCATCGAATCCAGCGGATAGAGCGCGTTGCTCAGAAAGAGCAGCGGCAGATTGAGCACGAACAGTAGCATGTGATAGCCGCCGACCGACTTGCTGCGCGCTGCAACCCCATTGCTGAAACCGACAAAACCGACCACGTAGAGCAGCAAAAAGAAAAACGCTGCCACGAGGCCGGGCAAGCTTGTGTCTAGACGGGCGCCGAAGATGATGGCTACGCCGAGAATGATCAACGACTGGACCAGCGTCTTGACCATGCCGCTGGCGCTGGATGCCAGCAGAATGCTCATGCGTGGGATGGGCGCAACAAAGTATTCCTTGAGGATGCCCTTCATCTTCTCTTCAAGGAGCGTCATTCCACTGTTGACTGCGCCGCTCAACGCCGTCAGGGCGATGATGCCCGGCGTGATGAAGGCCAGATAACTGCTGGTTGTGCCGCCCAGGGTGTTGACGTCGACAATCTTTTCCATGCCCAGCCCGAAGGTCATCACCCATAGCAGTGGCCAAGCCAAGGTGCCGCCGATCTCCATCGAATTGGTGCGGAATTTCAGCATGTGCTTGGTGAATATGACCGCTGCGCCTCGCCACAGTTCCTTGGCCGAATTGGCGTCGACCTGCCGGTATGCCGGCGACAATGACGTCTCTCGTCGTGCCTCAAGTTGGGATTGCATGCATCTCTCCGTCCGAATTTCCATAGTTGGATTTTTGAGAGTGTACCCAAAGCGGCGAAAAAGGGGAAAACGATCTATGCTTGAGTTGACTTTGGCGAATTAAACCGGACCGTCTGCGGGTAGTGGAATTCGATGGTTTCTTTGGGGAACGTCCACTTTGAGAGCCTTGCGGCGGCAGCGCAATCCTTGTGGTTCAAAAAGCATGTGAAAATTTGCGCGATCAGAAATCGCCCGCTATAATCGGCACCACGTTAAGATGTCCAGGTCACCTGTACTTGATGATCGGCTTTGTTGACCGCCATCATGCAGGCGAAGTTCGTGTCTGTAAAGACTGTTTGATGGTTGCGAAATCCTTGGTGACAGACAGCGCAATTCAACATGATATGAATGGTCCACGTGTAGACGTTCGGCGCCTGCTCAAAGTACTGCTCTTGAGCATGTTGTTGCCGTTGGGCGCAATGATAGTGTTAGACTATTTTGTCGGAACGTGGCCCTTTTTGACGATAATCAGTTTGGCTGTCATTCTGCCGATCGGAACGCTTCTTACCAGTCGTGCCGCTTTGACTGAGATGAACAAAGTAATCGCCGAAGTGGCTCCGCCCGATGACGACGACGTTGACAGAGATATGATTGATGCCGAAATTGTCGAAACCGATGAGAGTTCGAATTCCTCCTCGTAGAGACTGATTTGTAGTCGCTCGTTAGAGTGGGCCTCAGTTGTTCGATAGAATTCGCGGGTCAATTTTCGTCCTCTGATTGTCATAGCTGCTGCTAGATAAGGCTGTGAGAAAAGAAGAGATGCAGGTTGCATGGGTGTTTTTCGTTTGCCAATGGCCTGCCTAAGACCAATGAGGTAAAAGACCAGCATGGAATCCTTGAAGAACTTCTTCACCAGGACCAAGGAGAAAGCACAGGATAACCCACGCAAGACCACAATTTGGGTTGGTATTGTTCTTCTGTTTCTCCTGAGTTTTCTAATCCCTGTTGATCCGCCCCATGTCTCTCTCTCCGGTGAGCCGATTCTTTCGAATGGTCCGAAGTGGTTCACCAACTCGATGTTGACAACTCTCCTCGTCGACATCTTCCTGATTGCTATTGGCTATCTTTGCCACGCACAACATGAAGATGATTCCGAGCGGTGTACAGAACTTCATGGAGATGGTGCTCGAGTATTTGCTCGGGATGAGTGAGGGTATCGCCGGCAAGGATGCCCGCAAGTATTTCCCTTGGGTTGTGACTATCGCCTTGTTCGTCGTTATCAGCAACTGGAGCGGTCTGTTGCCCGGCGTTGGGAGTATCGGCGTTTACCAGAGTCCGAAGGCATACGGAAGATGTGCAGCACGAGGAAGCGCCGGCGGGAGATGCGCACGAAGAGGCTCCTGCTGATGATGGGCATGGGTATCTGTTGGATGGCCAACTCGCCATGGCCGACGGTAATTTGATTTTGACTGAGTCGCATGCAATTGAGCCTGCTCCAGCAGCGGCAGAAGAGGGCCATGCGAAATTTGTGCCTCTCTTCCGAGCCCCGAGCGCAGATCTCAACGTTACCTTTGCATTGGCCATTGGTCACGATGATCACTGTGCAGGTCTTCGGTGTGCAAGCATTGGGCCTCGGCTACTTCGGAAAGTTCTTCGTCTGGCAAGGCCCCAATATCTCTATGAAGCTGCTCAATGGCTTTGTAGGCCTTCTGGAACTGGTCAGTGAGTTTGCACGAGTCATTGCGTTTGGTTTTCGTCTATTTGGCAATATCTTTGCGGGCGAAGTTATGCTTGCGACCATGGCGTTCTTGATCGCATTCCTGTTGCCGCTTCCGTTCTACATGTTGGAGATTTTTGTTGGTTTGGTGCAGGCGCTTGTGTTCATGATGTTGGCATTGGTTTTCTTTAGCATGTCGACTCAAAGCCACGATCACGAACATTAAGTCGGTTTCATTGCCTGTTCATGTTTTGCCTGTTCTCGAATTGTCTATGCTTTACAGTTCGTTTTAGTCTGTCGAAAACGCAACATAAGCTTTAAGGAGTAAATAAAATGGATGCAGAGGCTCTGAAACTACTGTCTGCAGGTTTGGCCATTGGCTTGGGTACCATTGGTCCTGCCATCGGTATTGGTCTGATCGGTTCGAAGGCCATGGAAGCGATGGGGCGTAACCCCGAGGTCACAAGCACGATCCAGACCAACATGATTTTGGCCATCGCCTTTGCCGAGTCATTGGGCATTTTTGCTCTGGTTATGGCTCTGCTACTCATGTTTCTCTAAATTCGACCGACTCAGTATGCGACATCTGTCTAACCGTCGACATCTGGATGTCGCTCACTTGTCACAACGTCGCATTTAGCTGAAGGGGAGGCTCATTTTGGATAAAATTGGTATCAGCGGCGGCCTTCTGGTATCTCAGATCGTCAACTTCATGTTGTTGGTGGTCATACTACGAATGCTGTTGTACAGACCCATACTCAATATGCTTGACGCGCGAAAAGAGCGTATCGCTCAAAGTATGCAAGATACTGAGCGTGCCAGTGTTGCCGCGCAAGAGGCCGAACAGGAGAAAGCCAAAGATCCTGGAGGCCGCTCGCCGTGAGGCGCAGGAGATTCGCGCTCAGGTAAATCGTGATGCAGAAAAGATTGCGCAGGAAGTGCGTGCCCGTGCCGAAGTAGAGGCGGGCGAAATTCGCATGAAGGCGCAGGAAGACGCCCAGAAACAGGTCGCAGCAGCCTTGGCGGACGCCAACAAGCAGATCGCAGATCTGGCAATTCTGGCAACCGAGCAATTGCTTGGGCGAGAACTGGCACACAAAGACGAGCAAGAGCGCTTCGTTGCTGAGTTCCTGGCCCAGCAGAACGGGAGCAGCTAGGTATGACTGACAACCATGCGCGAGCAGATCGCTATGCGCAGGCTGTCCTGCAGGCGATGGTGGAACGCTGGCAGAGCGCCCTGGGAGAGGTTGCCGACGTCGTCGGCTCCGATCCGAAATTGGCCGATCTGCTCGGCGACAAGAGCAAGAGCGTAGAGGCGAAAAACAAGGCCTTGTCCGCTCAGCTTCCTTCCGATACGCCTGCTGAGATCTCAAACCTGCTCAGTCTGCTCATTCAAGAGGGTGATTTGGCTCTGCTTCCGGAAATCGCCGGCGCCTTGACTGAGGCGGCGAGCGGGCAGACTGCGCCGGTTAAGGCCGAGATCACAAGTGCTGTGGAACTGAGTGCCGACGACCAGGAACAGATTCGTCAATCGTTGGTCAAGCAGTATGGCGACGGCTTGGTCTTTACCTTCCAAGTCGATCCGACTCTTCTCGGCGGTCTGCGCGTGCGCGTGGGCGACCGGTTGATGGACAACTCGGTGGCAAGCCGACTGAGCAAGCTTCGAGAGTCAATTGCGTCGGTTGTTCGCTAACTCGACCTTGCGTCGACCACCGAGGACGAAGGCTCTGTGTAACAGCCGCATGCGCTCTCGTCACGTGAATGAACGTTTCTAGTGCGCCGTGTAGGGGCTTTCTTGTGTGTAGCTGAACTCTATACAGGCCTTTGTCGGTGTTGGCCGTAATAGGAGGAATAGATAGTGGCTGTGCAAACAAACGACATCACAGCATTACTCAAACAACAGATTCTCAACTTCACGCCGACCGCCACCCAGGTGGACGTCGGCGAAGTCATTGAGATCGGCGACGGCATCGCGCTTGTGTCCGGTCTGGAAAAGGCGATGGCGGGCGAGTTGGTTGAATTTACCAAAAACGGCGTGCCCGGCCTTGCTTTGAATCTTTCAAGGAATGATGTCGGTGTCATCATCATGGGTGACTACGTCGGCATCGAAGAAGGCGATCTGGTGCGTAGCACGGGTCGCATCGGTTCGGTCCCGGTCGGCGATGCCCTAATGGGTCGCGTTGTGAACGCAGTCGGTCAACCGATTGACGGCAAAGGCCCTATCGAGACCGATGTGTACCGCAATATCGAGCGTATCGCGCCGGGTGTAATTATGCGCCAGCCTGTCGATACGCCGGTCCAGACCGGCATCACCGCAATCGATGCATTGATTCCTATCGGGCGCGGCCAGCGTGAGCTGATCATCGGCGACCGCCAGACCGGCAAGACGGCCATTGCCATTGATACGATCATCAATCAAAAGGGCAAGGATCTGATCTGCATCTATGTCGCTATCGGACAGAAGCAGTCCAGTGTCGCTCAGGTTGTGGGTACGCTGGAAAAATACGGTGCGATGGAACATACCGTTGTCATCAGCGCATCGGCATCGGATCCTGCGGCTCTGCAATATCTGGCGCCTTTTGCCGGTATGTCTATCGGCGAGGAGTTCATGGAGCAGGGGCGGGACGCACTGATCGTGATCGACGATCTGTCCAAGCATGCCCAGGCCTATCGCCAGGTCTCGTTGCTGCTTCGCCGTCCTCCCGGACGTGAAGCGTATCCTGGCGATGTTTTCTATCTGCACAGTCGTCTGTTGGAGCGTGCGGCGCGACTTTCCGATGAAGAGGGCGGCGGCAGTCTGACTGCTCTACCTGTCATCGAGACACAGGCCGGCGACGTCTCGGCCTACATCCCAACCAACGTGATTTCGATCACCGATGGACAGATCTTCCTGGAAAGCGACCTCTTCTACGCAGGTGTGCGCCCGGCCCTGAACATCGGTATTTCGGTCAGTCGCGTGGGTGGTTCCGCCCAGACAAAGGCCATGAAGAAGGTGGCCGGTCGTCTGAAGTTGGAGCTGAGTCAGTTCCGCGAGCTGGCAGCCTTCGCACAGTTCGGCAGCGATCTGGATGCCTCGACCCAGCGACAGTTGGAGCGTGGCCGGCGCTTGACCGAGCTGCTCAAGCAGCCCCAGTATCAGCCGCTGTCGCTCGATCGACAGGTGCTAACGCTCTGGGCCGCAGGCAATGGCTTCGTTGATCAGGTCCCGTTGGACCATGTCTCGACCTGGGAAGTGGACATGCATGCCTACATGGATGCCAGCCATCCTGAAATTGGCCAGGCGATCCTGCGCACCGGAGACCTGAGCCCGGAGACCATTGATGCCATGAGGCTGGCTCTGGAAGATTTCAATAATTCGTGGAGTGCACCGGTCTAAAGAGGTGAGAGGGTGACTGGGTGACTGGGTGATGTAGAAACGACACCTGATTGTCCAACTGCTCGCCCGCTTCATCTTCACAAGCCGTGAGGAGAGTTTCTAGCCGTGGCCAATACACGAGAAATCCGCCGACGAATCAAGTCGGTTACGAATATTTCGCAAGTCACAAAGGCGATGGAAGCCGTGTCTGCTGCCAAAATGCGCAAGGCGCAGGGGCAGGTGACGGCGACGCGTCCTTATGCCACGCAGGCTGAGGAAGTGCTGTCCTATATCGCTAGGATGCCCAGCCTTGAAAATGAGTTGGATCCGTTGATCCAGCCGCGACCGGTTCATCGTGTCGGCATTCTGCTGATTACGGCGGATCGTGGCCTTGCCGGCGGTTTCACATCCAATGTCATTCGGCAGCTAGCCAGTTTCATGCGCGAGAAACGCGCCGCCGGCCATGAAGTCGAAGTGGTATCGGTCGGTCGCAAAGGGCGAGATTGGCTGCTGCGATATGATCCGGTCGTACGAGCCGAGTTCACGGGCATGCCCGACAGCCCCACGACGTATGATGTGGGGCCGATTACGCGCCTGATTGTCGACGATTTTACACAAGAATACTTTGACGAGGTGTATGTTATCTATACAAATTTCGTCAATACCATCAGGCAGGAGCCCGTCGTCAAAAAACTGCTGCCAATCGAAGCGGCCGAAGCGTCGGTGACAATGGCGCCGGAATATATCTTCGAACCTTCACCGGAAGCGGTATTGAGCCAGGTCGTCTATGGGTTCATTGAAGTGCAGGTGTTGCAGGCGCTCTTCGAGTCGATTGCCAGCGAACACTCTGCACGTATGGTTGCCATGCGCAATGCGACCGATGCGGCTGACGAACTGATCGATAGCCTGACATTGACCTATAACAAGGCTCGTCAGGAAGGCATTACCAATGAACTGATGGATATCATCGGCGGCACGGTCGCACTGGAATGATTGGTGCGGGCCGGTGCTCGACTGTGCCCGGTACTGCATGACTGCTTTTTCGGTATTGATGGATACTACGCGGACCATAGATAGAGTATTTAGGAGTCCAGAATGGCTGAACAACTGGTAGGCTCGGTAATGAGCGTAATCGGCCCGGTCGTTGACTTTGTCTTCCCGGACGGACGTCTTCCCGAAATCTACGACGCCGTACAAGTTCATTTTGACGACGGCCGTCTCGAGACATTTGAGATTGAGCAGCAGCTTGGCGAGAGTGTTGTCCGCGGCATTTGTATGGGTAGCACCGATGGCCTAATGCGCGGCATGGCTGCCGTTTCCGATGGAGAGCCGATTCGGGTTCCGGTCGGTCCGGCCACGCTGGGACGTCTGTTCAATGTTGTCGGCGATCCCATCGACAACGCCGGTCCGGTTGAAACCGATACCTACTACCCGATCCATCGCCGACCGCCGGCTTTTTCCGAGCAGAGCACCCAGGCCGAAGTTTTTGAGACCGGTGTTAAGGTCATTGATCTGATCGCACCCTTTACCAAGGGCGGCAAGACGGGCATCTTCGGCGGCGCCGGCGTGGGCAAGACGGTCGTCATTCAGGAATTGATTCACAACGTGGCTGAGTTCCACAGCGGCTATTCGATTTTCGCCGGCGTGGGCGAGCGTAGCCGTGAGGGCAACGACCTCATGCGTGAAATGATCGAGTCGGGCGTTATTAGCTCGACGGTCATGGTCTTCGGCCAGATGAATGAGCCGCCGGGCGCCCGCCTGCGTGTGGGCCTGACCGGTGTTACCATGGCGGAATACTTCCGCGATGAAGGACGCGACGTACTCCTGTTCATTGACAACATTTTCCGCTTCGTCCAGGCCGGTTCGGAAGTGTCCGCCCTCTTGGGCCGTCTGCCCAGCGCCGTCGGCTACGCGCCGACGCTCGGCACTGACATGGGTGACTTGCAGGAGCGCATCACATCGACCAAGACCGGCTCGATTACGTCTATGCAGGCCGTCTATGTGCCCGCCGATGACTACACCGATCCGGCTCCGGCGACGACCTTCGCCCATCTGGACGCGACGATTACGCTCCAGCGTTCGTTGGCCGAGCAGGCGCTCTTCCCGGCTGTGGACCCGTTGGGTTCCACCAGCCGTATTCTGGACCCGCTGATTGTGGGCCAGGAGCACTATGATGTCGCCCGTGAGGTTCAGCAGACCTTGCAGCGCTACAAGGATCTTCAGGACATCATCGCCATTCTGGGTGTTGAAGAACTGAGCGAAGATGACAAGCTGACTGTGGCACGTGCCCGAAAGGTGCAGCGTTTCCTGACTCAGCCCATGTTTGTGGCCGAGCAGTTTACTGGACAGGCCGGCAAACACGTCAAGGTCGAGGAGACTGTGCGCAGTTTCCGCGACATCATCGACGGCAAGTACGATGATCTGCCGGAGCAGGCGTTCTATATGGTCGGCACGATCGAAGAGGCTGTCGAGAAAGCCAAGACCCTGAGCAACTAGGTCTTTGTTCAAGAATTTCGTTCAAGAATAACGTCTCTATCGGAGGGAATACGGAAATGTCTGTGTCCCATCCGGAAGAATCTGCGCTTATCTGTGGCGGAAATAGATTTTTGTAGCAACGTCGTCTATTGATGGAGAAGAGGACAATGGGCATCCGGGTCGATATCGTAACGCCAGAACGCCTGTTGGTGTCAGATGAAGTGGATATGGTCACACTTCCGGGTGTTGATGGTCAGATGGGCATCCTGCGCGGACATGCGCCATTGCTCACCACGCTTGACATCGGCGAAATCATTCTGCATCGTGGCACAGAGACCGAATACATGGTAATCGGCGGTGGTGTGGCCGAAGTCCGCCCTGACAAGATTACGATCTTGGCAGATACGGCGGAACATGAACACGAGATTGATGTCGAGCGTGCTGAGGCGGCAATGGAACGGGCTCGTGTCTTCCTGCAAGAGGGCGGACCGCCGGAACGCCGATCTGTGATGGTCGCAGCCTTGCGGCGCAGCAACCTGCGCCTGAAGGTGGCTTCACGGCGTCGCGTTCGACATCGTGAAGGGCCGGCCTTCCGGGGTGATCCCGGTAGCTAACGGTTGGATTTTCACATACTTTGTATCATCAGCCGGGTTCCATGATTGGAATCCGGCTTTGTGTCTATTTAGAGCAATTGAACCAAGACGCTATAATGAATTTATCGTATCGGACTGAAATTTTGGTAGAGTAAGCGTATGTTTGGCAAGCACATCGGGATTGATTTGGGCACGGTCAACGTGCTTGTACATGTGAAGGGGCGAGGCATTGTGATGCACGAGCCCTCGGTCGTCGCAATTCGTCTTCGTGACAACAAGATGGTTGCTGTCGGCCATGAAGCGTACGACATGCTGGGCCGCACGCCGGAGAGCATTGAGGTCGCGCGTCCGATGCGGGACGGCGTCATCGCCGACTTTGTCGTGACGGAAGCCATGTTGCGCTACTTCATTCAGTCCATCGTCGGAAATGTCAATCCCATGGTGGCGCCGCTCTTCAAGCCCAAAGTAATGATCAGCACGCCGCGCGGGGTCACTAGTGTGGAGGAGCGAGCTGTGCATGACGCGGCAATGCAGGCCGGCGCCGGCGCTGCCTACCTGATTCCAGAGCCGCTGGCTGCCGCCTACGGAGCCGGTTTGCCAATCGGAACCCCGACCGGCAACATGGTTGTGGATATGGGCGGCGGCACGACCGAGGCGGCCGTTGCATCCATGTACGATATCGTGGTCTGGAGCAGTGTGCGCGTCGGCGGCAATCGCTTTGACGAATCGATCATCAGCTACGTCCGCAAGAAATACAACCTGTTGGTTGGGGAGCAGACGGCTGAGGAGATCAAGATCGGTATCGGCAGCGCCCTGCCCATGGAGGACGAGCGCATCGTGGAAGTGCGTGGCCGCGATCAGGTCACTGGTTTGCCCAAAATCATCAATATCAGCAGCAGCGAGGTCACCGAAGCGATGGCCGAACCGTTGCAGGCTGTCGTAAGTACGGTGCGGGCAACGTTGGAGAAGACCCCGCCGGAGCTGGCCGCAGACATCATCGATCGGGGCATGGTTTTGACCGGAGGCGGCTCACAACTGCGCAATATCGCCCAATTGTTGACCCAAGAGACCGGCGTGCCTTGTTATGTCGCGGAGAACCCTATTGCCTGCGTGGCCCTGGGTGCAGGGCGGGCGCTTGAAAACTACGAAATTATGCGCCGTAGCCTTCCTATCGTACCGAGTTAACCTCGCTCTGGTCGAAATCTATCTCTTTCGCCAATAGTATCAAGAGGGCTGTAATCACTATTCCATTGTCCATAGATTTTGACTTCATTTTAAAGTTCCATTAGAATTTTTGTTGTAGACAGTGTTTTTACTTCGTAGATTAAAAACTGGTCGATTCATTGCCGATATCGGTACTGTTATTGACCATTTTTTGTGTCTATCTATGTAAAAACGCTGCATCAGACACAGAAGTGATCTCACAACTGTGTGTTCCAACCGTGCGGAATTCGTTTATATGACTTTTAGAGGTTTGATTTGAGCCGCGTAGCTGTTAAGACCGAACATGCCCCGGCTGCCCTTGGTCCCTATTCACAGGCGATCCAGGCAAATGGCATGATTTTTCTCTCTGGACAACTTGGCCTCGTTCCAGAGACGGGTAAACTCCCCGAAGGTATCGAAGAACAAACGCGACAGGTGATACAAAATTTGGCTGCTGTATTGCAGGCCGCTGGGAGCGATCTGGGCCGGGTTGTCAAAACGACGATCTTTTTGGCAAACATGTCCGATTTCTCCACCGTCAATGCGATCTATGGTCAAGCCTTTACCGATGCTCCACCTGCGCGCAGCACGGTCGAGGTGGCGGCATTGCCGCTTGGCGGGCTTGTTGAGATCGAGGCGATAGCGTTGGTTGACTAACATACGCCACGTATCTTCATTGCGATCAGCCTGCATTCGGAGCCTTTAGTAATCTCGTCTGTTATGCCAAGATATTGTTGTTTTGGCTATGTATATTTTTAATTCGGAGGATATTTTTTCCCCATGAGCAATGGTCAAGCAGTATTTGAGCCAACCGCGTTTGCGATGCCTGCCGACTCCACGTTTGTCGTTCGTTCCTCGAGTGAGGATGAAGCCGTTAATCCGATGGCTCAACTGATGGATGAACTGGATTCGACTATGGCATTGCCGAATTCGGGCGAAGTTCGCACGGGCATTATCGTCGACAAGCGATCAAGCGAACTGCTTGTCGACATCCGCTACAAGTCCGAAGGGTTTGTCAGCAGCCGTGAACTCGAGCGTCTCGGCGACATGGCAAGCTCTCTAAAGATCGGCGATGAAGTCCCTGTCTACATTATGCGTGAAGATCGGGACGGCAATTTACAGTTGAGCATTAGTCGTGCCCTGGCCGAAAAGGACTGGGAAACGGCGGAAGAACTGATGGCCAGCCAGGACATCTTTGAGGGCGCAGTCGCAGCCTACAACCGTGGCGGCGTCATTGTGAAGCTGGGACAGGTTCGTGGCTTCGTGCCCGCCAGCCAGTTGAGCACCACCAGTCAGGCTCAGACTCGAAACAACAATTCTGACGCTGAGGTTGCTCCCGAGGACCGATGGGCTGGCCTGATGGGCGCTGAGCTAAAACTCAAGGTTATCGACATTGACCGAAGCCGCAACCGCCTAATCCTTTCGGAACGACTGGCCATGCGTGAGTGGCGACGGCATCAGAAGGAGCAGTTGCTGGCATCGCTTGCCGAAGGGGAGACCTTCGAGGGTGTCATCAGCAGCATTGCTGACTTCGGCGCCTTCGTTGACCTGGGTGGGGCGGATGGCCTGATTCACCTGAGTGAACTGAGTTGGAATCGGGTTTCGCACCCGAGCGAGGTTGTGAAGGTCGGCGAAAAGGTCAAGGTTCAGATCCTGAGCGTCGATACGGAACGTCGTCGTATCGGCCTTAGCTTGCGCCGCCTGCAACCGCAGCCATGGGATCTGGTAGATGACACCTATGAGATCGGCCAGGTTGTGGTCGGTCGTATCACCAAGCTGGTCAACTTCGGGGCGTTCGCCCGATTGGACAGCGGTGTGGAAGGCCTGATTCACATCAGTGAACTGGCCAACCGGCGCGTGAACCACCCCAAGGAAATTGTCGCTGAGGGCGAGGAACACGAGTTGCGCATTATCCGCATCGATACCGACCGGCAGCGCATGGGCCTTAGCCTTAAACAAGCCTTGCCGCCCGAAGAGAGCGTAGAGTTGGATTGGGAGATCGCACCCAGCGAGACGGTGGTGGAAGAGATCGTGGAAATCGAAGAAATGGTCGTTGATGAGCCGGAGCTTGCAGAGATAGCGGGCTAGGTCGTACTGTATATGCTTGACCAACAGGGGCGGATCAAAGATCCGCCCCTGTTTTTTTTCTGTTTTGGCGCGACTGCCGTCGGGAACTTGCGTGTCCCTCAATGCGTTCTGGGAGCGGACCGAGATCGGGCGGATCGGCCCAGAAGTCGCTTTTTCGGCAAGTGCGTGAAGTAGTCTGTGTTCTCGCTCTGTCGCCCGTGTTGACAAAGCTCACTACGAATCGTTACAATAGAGACAGGACGATCACCTGCCTCAGTTCAGTATCCCTCTCGTTTCGAGAACACTTCAGCCGTCGAGCTGCATGAGGGTTCTCAATGTGGACTTCGTATCGAAGATTTCCGGCGCGAGATTTCCAACGTAAGGTTTTACGCTATTGAATTTCCAAATGGCAGTTTTCCACATGATTTGCCTGGATACCTGAAGCCGGATACCTGAAGTAGGTGAAAGCGGAACAGTCGTTACTGCATCGAGGGAGCACCTTTGTTAAAGTACTAGTGGCTTAGGATACGGCTTCTCACAACCTTTTGAGGATGACTTGATGTCTGATAAATTAGATCGTTTTACCAAGCGTGCACGACGTGTGCTGACTCTGGCGCAGGAAGAAGCCTTGCGGTTGAACCACAACTACATTGGCACCGAACACCTGCTTCTAGGGCTCGTACGCGAGGAGAACGGCGTTGCAGTGAAAGTTTTGCGCGAACTTGGCGTGGAGCCGAATCAGGTGATCCGCGCTGTTGAACGTACCGTGGGGCGGGGAGAACGCGCTCCCTTTGGCAAGCCGACTTTGGCCCCGCGCACCAAGCGCGTGATCGAACTGGCTGTGGACGAAGCACGGTTGATGGGACACCATTATATCGGCACCGAGCATCTACTCCTTGGCCTCGTTCGAGAGGGTGAAGGTATTGCCGTCAATGTACTGCGCAATCTTGGGGTAGATCTGGATGGCGTGCGTCAACAGGCGGCACGCAATATTCTGCAGAGCCAGTCTCAGTCTAAGGAGAAGGGCAAGAAAGAATCGACCACGCCGCTGGTCGATCAGTTGGGGTACGATCTGACTGTCGCTGCGGAGGAAAACAAACTGGACCCGGTGGTGGGTCGTCAGATGGAGATAGAGCGTCTGATCCAGATCCTGAGCCGCCGGACCAAGAACAACCCGGCCTTGATAGGCGAACCCGGCGTCGGCAAAACAGCCATCGTCGAGGGCTTGGCCCAACGCATCATCGAGGGCGACGTGCCTGAGCCTTTGCTCAATCGGCGTCTGGTGATGCTTGATGTCGGCTCGCTCGTGGCCGGCACCATGTATCGTGGCCAATTTGAAGAGCGGCTCAAGAAGGTGATCGAAGAGATCATCAGCACGAAGTCATTGCTCTTCATCGACGAGGTGCACATGCTGGTCGGCGCAGGCGCTGCCGGCAGCAGTGTCGATGCCGCCAATATCCTCAAACCGGCGCTCAGCCGGGGCGAATTGCAGGTCATCGGCGCCACGACCCTGGATGAATACCGCAAACACATCGAGAGTGACGCGGCTCTAGAGCGCCGGTTCCAGCCCATTCTTGTGGACGAACCGTCGATCGAAGAGACGATTCAAATTTTGCAGGGCATTCGTGGCCGCTATGAGGAACATCACAAGCTGCAGATCACGGATGAGGCGCTGCTGGCCGCTGCCAATTTGGCCGCGCGCTATGTGCCGGACCGCTTCATGCCTGACAAGGCCATCGACCTGATCGATGAGGCCGGAAGCCGGGTGCGCATGTACAAGGCGCCCTACGCCACCAACCTGCGCGAGACATTCAAAGACCTGCGCAAGCTGCAAAAATCCAAAGAGGAAGCGTTGGAAGAGCAACGTTTTGACGATGCCATCGACCTACGCTACCAGGAAGTCGAGCTTGAAGCCAAGCTGACCGAACTGCGCGAAGGCTGGGACGAGACCGACAATCAGCCCAAGGTGACCGCCGAGGATATTGCCGAAGTCGTCGCCATGTGGACGGGCGTTCCGGTCAGTCGCATCGCCGGCGAAGAGAAAGAACGTCTGCTCGAGATGGAAGTGGTGATGCAACAACGAGTCATCGGTCAGGAAGAGCCGATCAAGGCCATCAGCAAGGCTGTACGCCGTGCCCGTGCCGGCCTCAAGGATCCGCGCCGTCCGATTGGCACATTCATGTTCCTTGGGCCAACAGGTGTCGGCAAGACGCTGCTGGCCAAGACGCTGGCCGAGTTCATGTTCGGCAGCGAAGAGGCGCTCCTCAAGCTCGACATGAGCGAATTCATGGAACGCCACAATGTCAGCCGGTTGGTCGGCGCCCCTCCAGGATATGTGGGCTACGAAGAGGGCGGCCAGTTGACCGAAGCGGTTCGCCGCCGACCCTACAGCGTGATTCTGCTGGACGAGATCGAGAAGGCCCATCCGGAAGCGTTTAACATGTTGCTTCAGGTGATGGAGGACGGCTATCTGTCCGACGCCAAGGGCCGGCGGGTCGACTTCCGCAATACGCTGATTCTTATGACCAGCAACATCGGTGCCAAGCTGATTCAAGGCTCCAGTCGTCTTGGTTTCTCCATCACTCGCGAGGATGAAGAATCACGTGAGCAGGATTACTCGGAGATGAAGGCAAAGGTGATGGATGCGCTGAAGAAGATGTTCCGTCCCGAGTTCATCAATCGCCTGGACGGCGTCATGGTCTTCCGCAGCCTCTCTCGCGAGGAAATCGCCATGATCGTCGAACTGGAGTTGAAGCCCCTGCGTATGCAGCTTGCCGAGCAGGAGATGAAACTTGAGCTGACAGAGGCCGCCCGTCTCTCCGTCGCCAATGCCGGTTTTGACCCGGAATACGGGGCGAGACCGCTGCGCCGTGTGATCCAGAACGAACTCCAGGATGAGCTGAGCGAGGCCATCCTGGCCAACCGCTATGTGCCTGGCGACGTCATCCAGGTGGACTACCGTGAAGCCATCAATGAAGAGGGCGAGATGGCCGAGCGCTTCGTCTTCGAGGTCATCGATCATGCACCGGTCGAAGAGAATGACACCGAGACCGCTGATGCCATCGTCGCCATGCTTCAATAGCGACAACATCGACTGAGTTGAATTTCCAGCCCCATCAGCAATGGTGGGGCTGTTTTTATGTGTCGTTGATGCTGTTTGGCAGGATCAGCGCTTCGCCTTATCATTGTCCGTAGCCCGTTAACATTCCCCCACTGGGATTCCGTGGAGTCGGGCTGGCGTATTTCCTGCAAACGGAACAGTCGCCCAATGTCATCAGTGAATATCAGGTTTTCATCTGTGTCAATCTGTGACTTCACCGCAAGAACCACGAATTTCACAAATGACACGAATTTTCTCAGTGGTGTAATTCGTGTCATTCGTGGTTTTTGCAGCAGAGTAATTTGTGGCAAAAATCTAGATCAGTAGTACAAAACCAAAAAAGGAGCAATCATGGCTGAACGCGTTGGATTTGTCGGACTTGGTATCATGGGGCGTGGCATGGCGGCCAATCTGTTGAAGGCCGGTTTTGAGGTCCGTGTTTGGAACCGGACGGCCAGTCGTATGGATGCGCTGGTCGCGGACGGCGCTGAGGCGGGTGCGAACCCGGCCGACGTCGCTGCCAACTGCGGCGTGACGATTGTCTGTGTCAGCGATACACCCGATGTCGAGAACGTTGTACTGGGCGAAAACGGTATCCTGGAAGGGGCCAAGCCAGGGTCACTGGTCATCGATTGCAGCACCATCAGCCCCAAGGTCACCAAGGAGATCGCAGCACTGCTGGCCGAGAAAGACGTGCATATGCTCGACGCCCCCATCAGCGGCGGCAGCGAGGGCGCGGCCAACGGCACGTTGAGCATCATGGTCGGCGGCGATGCCGCGCAGTTTGAGCGGGCGCTGCCCATCTTCGAGGCCATGGGCAAGACCATCACCCACGTGGGCGAGACCGGCGCCGGGCAGACGGTGAAGTTGGTCAACCAGATACTGGTTGTCGGCAACTGCCTGGCCATGTGCGAGGCGCTGATGCTGGCCGAGGCCGGCGGCGTGGACTTGCAGAAGACCTTTGACGCCGTCAGCAAGGGTGCGGCCGGCAGTTGGATGTTCACCAACCGCGCGCCGCAGATCATCGATCGCGACTGGCGACCCGGCTTCACCGTCGATCTCCAGCAGAAGGATCTGCGTCTGGTGCTGGACGCCGCCGACGAATTCGGCGTGCCCATTCCCGGCACATCGCTGATCTTCAACCTCTATCGCACGCTGGAGGCGCAGGGATTGGGCGGCGACGGCAACCACGCCCTGGTCAAGGCCCTGGAAAACCTGGCCGGTTTTGAGGTGGGTGCAGAGTAGATCCCTAGCCGCCCAACACGCTGCCGCGCATTTCCATGGGCAGCAAGAAGACTGCGCTGACTGCCGCCGCCAGCAGTGTGAGCACAATCGACCAGAGCAACCACTCGATCAGGCGGTGGCGTCGCACTCGATGGACGCCGGCGGCCCGCCAGGCGACGTAGAGCGCGGCGGCCAGCCCGCCCCAGGTGATTATCTGCTGGAGCGTCTGGATCAACGGGATGGGCGGGACGAAGCTCTGGGCCAAGCGCCAGTTGGGTTCACCCAACAGCGGCCAGCCCAACGTTTCCGCAAAGAATATCTGGGTTGCGGGGACCAACGTCATGGCGCCGGTCAGGAAGTGAAAGAGGTAGTGTGCGATCCAAATGGCGAAGCCCAGCGGCACGAAGGCATAGGCATAGCGCATGATTTGCCGATTCAGTCCGATGGCCTCGCCGGTGAAACGCCGTGACAGCCAGGCCGCTGCGTAGACCGCGGCCAGCGGCAAGATCAGACCGGCGATGTAAATTAGGCCCAGTACAATGGCCTCGCTCTCTGTATTCAGGAGCGAGGCCATTTTGATCTCCAGGACGTAGGCCGGCGGCGTCATGGCAAAGGCGTTGATCAGCGCCATGAACGCGGCCAGGATGGCCAGGAGGGCAAGGTCGAGACGGTGCGGCCAGGTCTGGCGCACCAGTTCCGTGCCATATGGACGAGCCACCAGCCCAACATTGTCGTGAGGGCAAGCCCTGGCGCAGTCGAGGCAGAGCGTGCAATCCAGGTTGCTGTGCATGGTCGGCACGTAGAGTTCGAGTTGGCAGCCCTGTTGTGTGGCGCTGCCGTTGATGCACTCGTGGCCCACACAATCGTGGCAGGTCGTCATGCTGTGGGCCGTGATCTGGGTCGGGCTGGCCGTGCTGTAGAGAAAGTTGAACGTGCCTAGGGGACAGACATACTTGCAGAAACTGCTGCCCGTGAAGAGCGCTTCCAGCACGAAGGCGGCGGCGAAGTAGGCGACGGCCAGCCATGCCGTCCACCACGGGCTGGCCCACAGATCGAACAGTTCGTAGAGGAAGATGATACCGACCAGGGCGGCAATGGCCAGCCATTTGTTGCGCAACGCCTTGGGCCAGCGACCGCTCGGTTTGCCCAGCCATTTGGCGAAGTTTCGTGGCAGCACGAACGGGCAGACGGCGCAGAAGAGGTTGCCGAAGAGCAGCAGCGCCAACACGACGAATCCGCGATAGTGGACCCAGGCGGCGACCGTGGCCGTGTTCTTGGCGGCCAGCGGGCTGCCGATCAGTCCGTCGATGATGATGCCGAGCGCCAGCACAAAGACGACCGATTGGGCAACAGTGCGGCTATGCTTCCACAACAGAATTGAGCCTACACCGGGGACCCTGAGGAGATCGAACCGATTGCGCGAATGTTGCGAAACAGTGGAACTAGACATAGACTGATAGTCTGGGCTTTGGGCGTTTTGTTGTCGATTGGCGTCGGGCAAACTGACGCTATTGTACCATAAAACCCCAAGAGGATGCGGCTTTTTGCACACAAACTTTGCCCTGATTATCCACAGTTCACATAAGTTATCCACATTTCCTGGCTCGTAAGTGTGGATAACTCGATTTTTTGGGCATAAGTTGCGCAAAGATCGATCAAATGTGTGGGTTCACTGAAGGGAAAAAAGATCGGCCTCAGATGACTCTGCTGCAAAAACAAAAGATTCGCCACAGATGGCCACAGATAAACACCTGATATTTACAGATGTCTTCTGGCAAAGTGTAGGCAGCCGGCGTGACGACGAAACTATCTGTGTCCTATCTGTACGAAATCTGTGTGAATCTGTGGCGGAAATCGGTTTTTGCAATGGAGTCATCTGTAACAAATTTTGGTTCTCTATGTGCACTTTGACGGGCAATAGACGGTTATGCGTAAAATTCTGATAGTCTTGCTGAGCCTGGCGCTGGTCGCGGTCATCGGGTGGGTTCTCTATCAACGGGTCTGGTTGCCGAGACAGGCTGCCGCCAACGAATCTCAGGTTGAAACAACCGAGGTGACCCGTGGATCGATCGCCAGCACCGTCAGCGCCACCGGCAGCATCGATCCGGCCGACGAAGTCTCGCTGAGCTTTCGCACGCCCGGCATTGTGGATCGCGTCTACGTGACCGAGGGCGAGTCGGTGGTTGAAGGACAATTGATTGGCGAGTTGGACACGGTCGACCTGACCCTGGCGCTGGCCCAGGCCAAGACGACGTTGGAGATCAATCGGGCCCAGTTGGCCAAGCTATTGAAGCCGCCCAGCGAGAACGACGTGGCGGCCGCTCAGGCGGCGGTCGAGGTCGCTCAGACAGGCGTGGCCGGGGCTGAGGCCTCATTGGCCAGCGCCCAGGCCGCCTATCGCCAACTGTTCGCTGGAACGACTGATGAGGAACGGACGGTCAATCTCGCCCAGGTCATGCAGGCCGAGGCCGAGCTTCGTCGGGCCCAACATGCCTACAACGAGGTCAGGAATCTGCCCAACATCGGCACGTTGCCCCAGGCAAGCCAGTTGGAACAGGCGACGCAGGCGTTGGAGGTTGCGCAGGCCCAGGCCGCGCTGACCGATCTGCCGGCTGATCAGGCCCAGGTTGCAGCTGCGCTCAACCAGATCGCCCAAGGCGAAGTCTCGCTGCGCCAGGCCCAGAGCAATCTGATCACGGCACAGAACAACTTGCAGACCTTGCTCGACGGCCCGGAAGACGAGGATATCCGTGTGGCTCAGGCCCAGGTGCAGCAGGCTCAGTTGAGCCAGCTTCAGGCCGAGAACAACCTGCGCAACGCGCAACTGGCCGCCACGTTTGACGGCGTAGTGAGCCGGCTCAACATCAAAGCCGACCAGGAGGCGCCGGTTGGCCTGCCTGCCGCCGTGCTCACCGATCTCAGCCGGTTTCGTATGACCGTTCTGGTCGACGAAATTGACGTACGCCAACTGGCCGTGGGCCAACCGGTACGCATCCGTGTCGATGCCCTGCCCGATACCGAGATCGCCGGCATCGTCGCCAGCATCTCGCCCACGGCTCAGGATGTAGGCGGCGTCATCGCCTACGAAGTGACCGTGATTCCTGATCCGGTCGATGCGCCGCTGCGCGCGGGCATGAGCGCCACGGCCATCATCACCACGGCTGAAGTCAACGACGTCGTTCTGTTGCCCAACCGCTTTATCCAGCGCGACCGGGACAGCGGGCGAGCCTTTGTCTACAGGATGATCGATGGCGAGCCGGCACTCCAGGAGGTCACCCTGGGGCTGCGCAACGAGCGGGAGAGCCAGATCCTGTCCGGGCTGGACGACGGCGACGAGGTTGCCCTCGTCACCCAATCGAGCGAAGAACAACTGCGCGGTGCGCTCTTTGGCGGCGAATAGGTGTCTCCACAAAAAAGGAAAAGATTTGCCACAGATGACCACAGATAAACAGCGGATGTTCACAGATGTTTTCCGACCGACTTTGGGAAGCGCTGTAACGGCAAAATTATCCGTGTCCTATCCGTACAAAATCTGTGTCCATCTGTGGCAGAAATCACTCTTCGTAGCGGAGTCGTAGGTGGGCGGAGTACAGATGCGGGGAATAGCCAGTGACAGATAGTGAGCGCGAACCGGTCATCGCCGAGCCTGTCATATCTGTGCGTGGTGTGACCAAGGTCTACCAAATGGGCGATGTGGAGGTGCGGGCGCTGCGCGGGGTTGACCTGGACATCTGGCCCGGCGAGATGGTCGCTGTCATGGGGCCGAGCGGCAGCGGGAAATCGACGCTGATGAACATCGTCGGTTGCCTGGATGTGCCGACCGCCGGCTCCTACAAGCTGGACGGCGTCGACGTCAGCCGGCTCAACGACGACAGCCTGGCCGAGATCCGTTGCCTGAAGATCGGTTTCGTCTTTCAGAGCTTCAACCTGCTGGCCCGCACGTCGGCCATTGCCAACGTTGAACTGCCGCTGATCTATGCCGGGTTCAGCGGACGCCAGCGCCGGGAGCGCGCTGCCGATGCCTTGAACCAGGTCGGCCTGGGCGACCGGCTGGATCATCGGCCCAATGAATTGTCGGGCGGGCAGCAGCAGCGGGTGGCCATTGCCCGCTCGTTGGTCAATCGCCCTGCAATGATCCTCGCCGACGAGCCGACCGGCAACCTGGACAGCGTCACCAGCGTCGAGATCATGCAACTCTTTCAGCGCTTGAACCAGGAGCAGGGCATCACCGTCGTCTTTGTGACCCACGACCCGGAGACGGCCGACTACTGCCATCGGGTGATCCATGTGCGCGACGGGCATGTAGAGCGGGATGAACGGCAAGATAAACGACAAGATGCAGAAGTTGTGCAACCGAGCGCTGTTAACGATCAAGACCAGCCAACGCTATGAAGATCCTTGAATCGATCCGCATTGCCCTACGGGCATTGGCGGCCAACAAATTGCGCAGCATACTGACCATGCTCGGCATCATCATCGGCGTGGGCGCGGTGATTGCGCTCATGTCCATCGGCCGCGGCGTCGAGAAGTATGTGACCGACCAGTTTGCCAGCCTGGGCAGCAACCTGCTCTTCATTGCGCCGGGCCAGTTCTCCGAAGGCCCGCCCACCGAGCGTGGCGGCTCCCCGGACCCCATGACGCTGGCCGATCTGCGCGCGCTGGCCGACGGCAGCTACCTGCCGGACGTGGAGGCTGTGGCTGCCGAGTTTGCCGGCAGCGCGACCGTCGACCGAGAGGGGAGCGACGTGCGCGCCAGCGTCAGCGGTGTGACGCCCAACTTCCCGGCCGTGCGCAATTGGGGACCGACCCTGGGGCAGTTCTTCACGCAGCAGGACTTTGACGAACGGGCCCGGGTCGCGCTGATCGGCGACGCCGTCTACAAGGAGCTGTTTGAGCCGGACGAATATCCCATCGACCAGACCATTCGCATCAACAACCTGGCCTTCCGGGTCATCGGCGTGATGGAAGAGCGGGGCGGCGGGCCGGGCGGCGACCTGGATGAGTCGGTCTTCGTGCCGCTGACTACGGCCCAGGATCGCCTCTTCAAACAGAAGACGGTCAACGGCGACTACATCGTCAGCGTGATCTACGCATCCATCAAGGACGGAGCGGACATTGAGGACGCCCAGCAGCAGATCGCCGAGGTCATGCGCGAGCGGCGCGGTATCAGCTATCTGGACGACGACAATTTCAGCATCATCAGCCAGAACGACATCATTGCCGTCTTCGGCGACATCCTGGGCGCGCTGACGATCTTCCTGGGCGCCATTGCCGGGATCAGCCTGCTGGTCGGCGGCATCGGCATCATGAACATCATGCTGGTCAGCGTCACCGAACGCACACGTGAGATCGGCCTGCGCAAGGCTGTGGGCGCCAAGCGCCGCGATGTGCTCTTCCAATTTCTGATCGAAGCCGTGACGTTGGCCGTCTTTGGCGGTATCATCGGCATCATCCTGGGCGTGCTGGGCGCACGTGGCGTCTCCACCGCCTTCGATTCCTTCGAGGCTGTGGTCGGCATGGATGCGATCCTGCTCTCGCTCTTCTTCTCCATGGCTGTCGGTCTCTTTTTCGGCATCTATCCGGCCTATCGCGCCAGCCGCCTCAATCCAATCGATGCGTTGCGCTATGAATAGTCACCCGCGTTTCCGGCTTCGGCGATTCGAAGCCAATGGTGATCCACGAAGAGCACAAAGACACACGAAGAAACACTTTCCTTTGTACGCCTTCGTGCCCCTTTGTGTCCTTCGTGGATCAAATTTTTTCGTTGCTGTGATCGCATTGCTCGCCTTGTTCATGGCAGCCTGTGGCGGCCCTCAGATCGCCACCCCGACAGCCATTCCCGCCGAGATCACCGTCCCCGATCAGCCGGCGCCGATCTATGCTGATGACGCCACGCGCTTCACGCTGGTCACGCCGGCGCCGCCGGTCTTTGCCAACGTTGATTCTGCATTGGGCAGTGACGGTTCGTCTGGGCTGATGGCGCGTCCGGTCGTCAAGCTGCCCTATGAGCAGAGGCCGTCGGCGCTGGGCGTGGTGCGCGGCGGTGCTGCGCTGCGTGATGCGCCCGACGGGGCACAGATCGGCTCGGCGCCCGCCGGCGGCACTGTCACCATCACCGGCAAGAGTGACGATGGCCGCACCTATGCCGTCTTCGACCACGATGGGCTGGCCGGTTGGCTGGCGGCCAGCGCGGTCACCGTCTACGGCGGCGATGATCTGGTTGTGGTCGACAGCGCGGTCGGACCGGGTCCCATGGCGACGCTGATGGCAGAGGCGATGGCGCCGGTTGAACCGTCTGTGTTGGAGGGGGTGGGGATTGGGGATTAGGGAATCGGGATTGGGGATAGGGATTTGGAGATTGGGATCCTTGTGAGCAAGACGCGAAGCGCCAATTCTCTAACCCCCAATCCCCAATCCCCCCAAACGCGCCGTCGTCGCTCGGATCACGAGGTTCGTGGGCAATTCAATCCGGGTCAACGGCTCGCCCTCTTTGCCTTCCAAATGTTCGATGAGCATACGCGCGGCCAGCCGGCCCATCTCCCGTAGTGGTTGGCGGATTGTGGTCAATGCAGGGTTGCGATAGGCGGCTTCGGGGATGTCGTCGAAGCCGATCACCGAGAGGTCGCCGGGCACGTCCAGGCCGTGCAGGCGGGCGCCGGCCATGACGCCAAAGGCGGTTTCGTCGCTGCAGGCAAAGATGGCCGTGGGCGGATGGGCCAGGGCAAGCAGCCGTTGAACGCCATTGCGCCCCGATTCGTAGAGAAAATCACCTTCATAGACCAGATCCGGGTCATAGACAATGCCCGCATCCAGCAATGCATCGCGATAGCCGGCCAAGCGGCCGACGGCGCTGCTGACCGCCGTCGGTTCGCTGAACGGTCCGGTGACGATTCCGATCCGCCGATGGCCCAGGTCGAGGAGATGGCGGGTCGCATCGTAGCCGCCTTGGTCGTTGGTCGCTTGAATCGAACCGTTGCCTTCATCAGGCATCCCTTCGTGATCGATGAGAACAAAGGGGAACCCTTGTTTTTTCAAAGTCGCAACGTAGGCGTCTAGGTTGCTGGGCAACACAATGAGCAGGCCATCCACGAGACCCTGCGCAAGCTTGGCCACATGACTCGCTTCCTTTTGTTGACGATGGTGGGTCGTCGAGAGGATCATGTCGTAGTCGCGCGTCGACACTTCTTCGTCGATGCCTCGAACGACCTCCACATTGTAGTTCGTGTCCAGGTCATAGGTGAGAATACCAATGATTTGGGAACGTCCGCCGGCCAGGCTGCGCGCCTTGAGATTGGCGACGTAGCCCAACTCATCCATGGCCGTCTGGACTTTGGTCCGCGTTGTCGGTTTGACGTGGGCATAGTTGTTGACCACTCTTGAGACGGTCGAATAGGAAACGCCCGCCCGTTCTGCTACGTCAAAGATGGTGACTACATTGGAGTTGCTCTTCTCCATTCTGCATTTCCTCACGACTAAGGCCATTACAGAGAATATCTATCCACAAAGCGCCACAAAGAAACACAGAGAACAATTCCTTCGTATTTTTACTGCACTTCGTGGATCATCATTTCCTGGCTGCGGTCCAACTAAACGTGTCTGAATCCTCGGTCTATGGTCAGCTAATCAAGGTTAACAATTGGCTATTGACAAGCGCAAAAGGTTACGCTATACTTTTTGCAAGCGCTTGCAAAAAATCTATAGATAGTATAGCGACCGGCAAGCCTGACGTCAACCCTCAATTTCGTTTCACAAACAACCGAGTCAAGGAGAAGAGAAATGCGCAGAGTATTTTTACTTTTGGCCATGACGCTGCTGGCTGCATTGGTGCTGTCGGCCTGTGCGCCGGCTGCCGCCCCTGCCGCTGAAGGTGATGCTGCCCCGGCCGAGGCTGCCGAAGAAGCCTCGCCAGCCGGTGATAAGGTCGTCATCGACTGGTGGCACATCTGGGCCAGTGAGCCGCCCATTGCTGACACGCTCCAGAATCTGGCTGACCAGTTCATGGAGGAGAATCCAGACGTCGAGATCGTCATTACGACGCTGGAGAACGAAGCCTACAAACAGAAGATGGGCACGGTGATGCAGGGCGGTGAGCCGCCGGACATCTTCCAGAGTTGGGGCGGCGGTGTGTTGGCAACCTATGCCCAGGCCGGCCTGGTGCAGGATCTGACCGACGCTCTGCTTGAAGACGGCTGGGGTGAGACCATTGCCGAAGGTCCGTTGGCCCTTGGCTTGGTTGACGGCAAGAACTACGCAGTGCCGTGGCGCTCAAACTTTGTCGGCATGTGGTACAACAAGGATCTCTTTGCGCAAGCCGGGCTTGATCCTGAGAACCCGCCGCAGACCTGGGACGAACTGCTGTCCGCCGTTGAGACGCTCAAGGAAGCCGGAATCACGCCTATCACCGTCGGCGCCGGCGACAAGTGGCCCGCCATGTTCTGGTATGCCATGTTGCTTTCACGCACGGCCTCATCAGAAGAAATCGCCTCCGCGGCCAATCGTACGGGCGGCGCCTTCAACAGCCCTGGCTTCATCGCTGCCGGCGAAAAGCTTGAGGAGTTGATCGCGCTGGAACCGTTCCAGGAAGGTTTCTTGGGCAACAGCTATCCCGACGCACAGACGTTGCTGGCTAATGGCCAGGCGGCCATGCAATTGATGGGCAACTGGGACTACGGCGGCTCCTACTCTTCTCTGGCCGAAGATCCGGAAGCCTTTGCCGAATTCATCGGTTGGTTCCCCTTCCCCGCTGTCGAAGGCGGTGAAGGCTCGGCGAACGCGCTCTTCGGCGGCGGCGATCTCTTCGCCGTTGGCATCAACGCCGAACCCGAAGCGGTTGACTTCGTTCGCTTCCTGATGCGTCCCGAATCCTCTCAGGCGTTGGTCGATGTCGGCGCTGTCGGCTTCCCGGTGGTCGCAGGGACGGAAGCCAACTACGCCAATCCGGCCTTTGAGAATATCGCTGCATCCATGGAGGAAGGGACCTCATTCCTGAACTTCCTGGATCAGCAATTCCTGCCGCCGTTGGACAGTGCGGTGAACGAGGAAGTGCAGGCGCTCTTTGCCGGGCTTGCCAGTGCAGAGGATGTCGCTAACAACCTCGAGAAGAACGCACAGGACAACCTCGACAAGTAGTCGAAGCTGATGTAGACATAAACAATGTGCGGCGCATTGCGCCGCACATTGTTTGTACCTGTAAGATCGGAGCAGCCATCCATGTCTTCCTCTGTTCAATCAATCCAGCCGACCGGCAAAAAAACGCAACCCTCTCGACGTTCACGCAACATCGAAAAAGGGTTCGCTCTGGCCTTTTTCCTGGTCCCAGCCATCATCGTCTATACCTGGATGGTCATCCTGCCGGTTGTCCGGGCTGTGCGCTTCAGCATGTATGACTGGAATGGTCTGGGGCCGCTGGTCGATTTTGTGGGCTTGAGCAATTTCCAGGCCATTCTTGATGACCGCGTCTTTCAGATGGCGCTCGGCAATAATTTCTTTATCCTTGCCCTTTCCGTATTTTTACAGTTGCCTCTTGCTCTCGGCCTGGCCACCCTGTTGCAGAGCCGTTTGCCGGGGCGTGCGGCTTTTCGCCTGTTGTTCTTCATGCCGTTTGTCATGTCTGAAGTGATCGCAGGCATCCTCTTCAACTATATCTTCCGCACGGCATCCCAAGGCGGGCTTGTCAATTTGATGCTCCAAACCGTGGGGATCAAAGGGCCGGCTTGGATGGGCGATCCGGACCTGGTGATGTATGCGGTCTTCTTTGCGTTGACGTGGAAGTATTTTGGCTACTATGTCGTTCTCTTTCTTGCCGGCCTGCAGAACGTGCCGGATTCGTTGAAGGAAGCCGCACGCATTGATGGGGCCAATGAAATCCGTGTATTTCGTTATGTGATCGTCCCTCTTCTGCGTCCCACGATTGTGTTGACCATCTATCTCTCTGTCATCGGCTCGCTGCAGGTCTTTGACCTGGTCTGGGCCATGACTGAAGGCGGTCCGGTCTTTGCCAGTGAGACCATGGCGACCTACATGTATCGCTCCGGCTTTGTGCGGCAACAGTTGGGCTATGGCTGCGCCATTGCCATCGTCATCTTTGTGATTGCCTTTACGTTCTCATTGCTCTACCAGCGTTTTGTCATGCGGCCCGATCAAGAAGGAGTCAGGTAAATGTCTGTATCTGCGGGTAGGTTACTCAAAACAGTTCAGCTTCGGCGCTCTGATACGTTTGCTGATCGCGTTGTTTTTCGCCGCCATTGTGTTGGTCCCGCTGCTGACTGCCTGGGTGGGCGGATTCAAGAGCAATGCCGAGCTGCTGCTGCAGTCCTTTTGCCCTGCCCAAGACCTGGCAGGTCAACCAATATGTTGATGTCGTTCACCAATCAGTCTTTCTGGCGCATGTTGGGCAACAGTCTGCTGGTCACCGGTACAACTACCTTGGGTGTCGTGGCCTTGTCGGCGCTGGCGGCCTATCCCCTCTCCAGATTGCAGTTCCGGGGACGGGAAGTCACCTACAACTTCTTCACGCTTGGCCTGCTCTTTCCGGCCGCGGTGGCAATCTTGCCCCTCTATCTGACCGTGCGTGATTCGGGTTTGATCAATACCTACAGCGGCATCATTCTGCCTCAAGTCGCATTTGGCCTGCCCGCGACCATCGTTCTGTTGCGTGGCTTTTTCAGCCAGATTCCACGCGAAATTGAAGAGGCTGCATCCATGGACGGCGCATCGATCATGCGCATGTTTTTCTCGGTTGTGCTGCCCATCATGCGCCCGGCCCTGGCGGCCGTCGCCGTTCTGATCATGGTTGCCAGTTGGAACGCCTTCTTTTGGCCGTTGCTGGTCGTCAACTCCGAGAGTCTCTTCACATTGCCGCTGGGCGTTATGCAGTTCAGCTCTCAGTACAGTACGGACTATGGTCGCGTGCTGGCCTTCATCTCGGTCTCCATGATACCGGCGCTCATTTTCTACTTCGTCGCCGAACGCCAGATCGTGGAAGGTCTCACTGCCGGCGCTGTCAAGGGGTAAGATAGCAAGTCAAATAGGTTTGCTCATAACGGGTTGATCTCATCAACTTATTCTGAACATACACAAGTCGCATCATCTGCACAAGGAGAATCTCCGTGTCTGAGAAACCATTGTTGGATAGCACTGCGCCGCTCAATCGAACGCGTAGACGATCTGCTCAGCCGCATGACGCTGGAAGAGAAGGCGTCGCAGATGCTCTTCGTCTCACCGGCGATTGAGCGGCTGGGTATTCCCGAGTACAACTGGTGGAACGAGGCGCTGCACGGCCTGGGCCGCGCCGGCGTGGCCACGGTCTTTCCCCAGGCCATCGGCCTGGCCGCGACGTGGAATCCCGAACTGCTGGGACGCGTGGCCGATGCCATCTCCGACGAAGCGCGGGCCAAGCACCACGAAGCCGCACGCCGGGGCAAACGCCAGATCTACAGCGGCCTGACCTTCTGGTCGCCCAATGTCAACATCTTCCGCGATCCGCGCTGGGGCCGTGGTCAGGAGACCTACGGCGAAGATCCCTATCTGACGTCCACCATGGGCGTTGCCTTCATCAAGGGGCTTGCAGGGCGACGATCCCGACCATTTGAAGCTGGTGGCGACGGCCAAACACTATGCCGTCCACAGCGGACCCGAGGCCGACCGGCACCATTTTGACGCCCAGATCGATGAACGCGATCTGCGCGACACCTATCTGCCCGCCTTTGAGGCCTGCGTTCGCGAGGCCGATGTGGAAGCCGTCATGGGCGCGTACAACCGCTTCCGGGGCGAGCCTTGCTGCGCCAGCCACCATGCTGCTGGAGCAGATTCTGCGCCAGGAATGGGGCTTTGACGGCCACGTCGTCTCCGACTGCTGGGCCATCGTCGATATCTACGCCCATCACAAGGTGGTCGACACGCCGGCCGAGGCCGCGGCGCTGGCCATCAACAACGGCTGTGATCTCGAGTGCGGCAGCGTCTATGAGGCCATCCTTGAAGCTGTGAAGCTGGGTCTGCTGGACGAGGCGACCATTGAGCGAGCCGTGCGCCGTCTGCTCGATGCACGCTTCCGCCTGGGCATGTTCGATCCGCCCGAGCAGTCGCCCTACGGCCAGATTCCCTACAGCATCATCGACAGTGAACCCCATCGTGCGCTGGCCCTGGAGGCCGCACGCGAGAGCATCGTTCTGCTCAAGAATGACGGTCTGCTGCCCCTGCCGAAGACGTTGGAATCGGTGGCCGTCGTCGGCCCCAATGCCGACGATCTGATGGTGCTGCTGGGCAACTACAACGGCACGCCCTCTCAGGGTTCGACGCTGCTGGCCGGCATCCGCAACAAGCTCGGCTCCGACGCCACCGTCTACTATGCCCAAGGCTGTGCCCTGGCAGACGGCGTGCCCAACGTCGAACCGATTCCGTCGACCTACCTGCGACCGTCGGCCAGCGAAGCCGGGACCACCGGCCTGACCGGCGTCTACTACGACAACGAGCAGTTTGAGGGCGACCCGGTCTTCACCCGCACCGACCAGGGCGTCGACTTTGTCTGGAAGGACACGTCGCCCATCAGCGGCGAGTGGGCCGATCATTTTGCCGTGCGCTGGACGGGCAGTCTCATTCCGCCGGTTTCGGGGGTCTATCAGATCGGCGTCAACGGCCTCAACGCCTACAAGCTCTGGCTCGACGGCGAACTGCTCATGGACCACGTCGACATCCACCACCCGATCATGCGGCTGGCCGAGGTCGAACTGGAGGCCGGGCGGCTACACGACATCCGTCTTGAATTCGCCTCTTGGGGGCTTGATCCCCAGGCGCATCTGCTCTGGACCCGGCCCGGCGAGGATGAGATGACCCCGGCGCTGGAAGCCGCAGCCAAGGCCGATGTGATCATCGCGGCGCTGGGATTGTCGCCCCGCATTGAAGGCGAGGAATTCCCGGTGCCGGTGGAGGGCTTCGACGGCGACCGCACCTACATCGAGTTGCCGCCGACGCAGCAGACGTTGTTGGAGGAACTGGCCAAGCTGGGCAAGCCCATCGTCCTCGTCTCCATGAGCGGCAGCGCGCTGGCCATCCCCTGGGCCGCCGAGCACATTCCGGCCATTGTCCAGGCCTGGTATCCGGGCCAGGCCGCGGGCCAGG
The DNA here is from genome assembly GCA_963698255.1 of uncultured Chloroflexia bacterium. Taxonomy (GTDB): domain Bacteria; phylum Chloroflexota; class Anaerolineae; order Caldilineales; family Caldilineaceae; genus JAWKOK01. Next base: position 166,500 of record CAVOQD010000010.1, read on the forward strand.
CCATCGCCGACGTGCTATTCGGCGACACCAATCCAGGCGGTCGTCTGCCGGTGACGTTCTACAGCAGCACCGAGGACCTGCCGCCGTTCGACGAATACGCCATGGCCGGGCGCACCTATCGCTACTACGAGGGCGAGGCGCTCTATCCCTTCGGCCACGGCCTCAGCTACACGAGTTTTGACTACGCCAACCTGCGTTTGAATCGAGCCGAGATCGGCGTCGACGAGACGGTCACCGTTCAGGTCGACGTGACCAACAGCGGCGACGTGACCGGCGACGAAGTGGTGCAGCTCTACGTCACCGATGTTGAGTCCGCCGTGGTCCGACCTCAGCTCGATCTGCGTGGCTTCCAACGTGTCACGCTGGAGCCGGGGCAGACCGTCACCGTGGCTTTCGAGCTTGCCGCGGCCCAGTTGGGCTACTACACCGGCGAATCGGGCACTGGCGAATCAAGTTATGTCGTGGAGCCGGGCGACTTCCGCATCAGCGTCGGCCGTTCGTCTGCCGATCTGCCGCTGGCCGCCACGCTGACGGTCAGTGGCGGTTCGGATCCCGTGCCCACCGACCAGGTCTTCTTCAGCCGTGTGGCGGTTGACTAAGTGAGCGTCCAGAAAAATTCCCATTTGTTCGTAGTACCCGCTTTAGCGGTCCAGACGGCTAAAGCGGTTACTACGAACAAATCCAAGTTAATCTGGACGCTCGCTAAGGCGAATTCAGAGAAATGGACATCCACTCGTTTGGGGCAGGGCTCGCCCTGCCCCAAACGAGTGAAGGCGAGCCCTACCCTTGATCTATGCGCCGGAACCATCTGGTGGAATCTAGCCGCTTCAGCAAGATCTCCTCGATGAGTAGCCTCACGACCCAGATCGCCCAATGCATGGACGATCCATATGGGAAAATAACCGTTTTAGTTCCACTACGCTTTCCCCTATAATATCCGGATGGATACCATAATCCTGCGGACAAAACTATTCATTCCCCCAACCCGGTCCAACCTTGTTGCGCGTCCACATCTTGTCAGTCAGCTTGACCAGGACCTGTCCCGCAAACTTACCCTGATCTCTGCTCCTGCCGGTTTTGGCAAGACGACCCTGATCTGCGATTGGCTGCAAAATCACCCAACAGCCTGGCTTTCTGTGGATAGGGACGACAACGACCCCATTCGCTTCTTCACCTATGTTGCCGCTGCCTTGCAACGGCAGGAAGCCAATTTGGGGGCCATACTTCTTTCCATGCTGCATGACCAGCTTCAAATTGACTTATCCCAAGTCATCACCGCTATGATCAACGGACTGGCCGCCCGACCGGATCCGCTCTTTCTAGTTCTGGACGATTACCATCTTATCGACAATCCGGCTGTTCACAACCAGGTTGCTTTTCTGCTGGACAACCTGCCTCCCACCCTGCACCTGGTCATCACCAGCCGGGCCGACATGCCTTTTTCCATCGCCCGCTGGCGAGTGCAGGGGCAGGTGGTGGAACTGCGCGCGGCTGATTTGCGCTTTACGCCGGCAGAGACGGCCGTTTTTCTCAATGACCTGATGCAACTCGATCTGACGACTGGCGATATTGCCGCTCTAGAAGCGCGCACCGAAGGCTGGATAGCCAGTTTGCAATTGGCCGCGCTCTCTTTGCGCCAACAAAGCGCGTCCAAGCGGGCACGCTTTATCAAACACTTTGCCAGCAGCAATCGCTATCTGATGGATTATCTGGTAGACGAAATTCTGCAGCAGCAGTCGACGGATCGCAAACGTTTCCTTCTGAGAACGGCCATTTTGAATCGGTTGTGCGCACCGCTTTGTGATGCGGTTTTGGCGATTGGCGATCTGCACACAGAACCTGAGCAATCACCACGCTCCGCTCACCGGTCGCAAACCAGGTTAGACGAGATCGAAAGCGCCAACCTCTTCTTAATTCCTTTGAACGATGACCACACCTGGTTTCGTTATCACCATCTGTTTGCCGACTTTTTGCAGCATCGCCTGCGCCAAAGTGAACCGGGGATCCTGCCCCAATTGCATGACCGCGCCGCCCGCTGGTTTGCTGAACATGGGTATCTGGATGAGGCGATCTACCACGCTTTGCAAATCCCCGATTATGCGCAGGCGACCAACTTGCTCGCCGAGCATATCGAAACGATGGTCGTCAACGGTAATATCAGCCAGGCGCTGCATCGGATCAACCAACTCCCTGCCGATCTCCGAAACAGTGAACAGCGCCTGTGCCTCTATCATGCCTGGGCGCTGATGTTTGTGGGGCAGCTTGCGGAATCCGAGCGCACATTGGCACGACTGCCAACCCTTCCCAATCCGCTGGGCTGGCCGGTAGCGGCTTTTGAAACTGTGCTCAGGGGTTATTTGACCAACCGTTACGGTCGTTTCTCGGACAGTTTAGGCGCGGGAATTGTGCTGACCGAGCAGGCCCTCGACCAACTGGCGCAAGTGTCTAACCCTGATAGAACGACGTTGATTATGCAGGAAGCAGCGGCGGTTGAATTGGCCTTCAGCTATACATTTGAAAACGAGTTGCAAAAAGCACTTGGCCTCGCGCAGGAGGCAATGCGACTCAACCGGAGGGTGGGGAATACGTTGGCCGGGCTGGGCGCCATCAGCATAGTTGCCCAGTTGACCATTGCGCAGGGGCATTGGCAGTGGGCGGAGGCCATCCTGCAGCAGGGGTTGACGCAGGCGCGGACGCGGGCGGAGGCCCAGCCCTGGTCCGGTACCAGACTGCCGGCCGCCGCAACGCTAATTCTCAATCTGGGACAGATCCATTATCAATGGGACGATCTGGATAAGGCCGCTCCCCTCATTGAGGAAGCCGCGGAGTTGTATGCTCTGATGGGGACAGTTGATCAGATAGAGGGGCTGGTCACGTTGATGCGGTTGCGCTGGGCGCAAGGCGATAGGGCCGCCGCACAGGAGATCCTGCAGAAATCTTTGCAGCCGTTGATCGAGCAGGTGCCCTACGCGTATATTCGCCGCCGATTGGCAGCCCTCGTTGTCGAATGGCAGATTCGTTTTGTCCAAACCGGGGTTGAACAGATGGTGTCTCAACAGATGGGGATTGAACAAACCGGGAGCAAACCAACTGGGGGTGAAGAGGCGTATCTGCGGTCAGAGATTCAACACTGGCTGCAAAGCTGCGGTTTGCAGGGCGAGGATCCACTCAATTATCGCACTGAGTCCGAGTACGTGACGCTGGTGCGGGCCTGGTGTTTGATGGATCAGGCAGAGGCCGCTTTGCTCTTGATCCATCGCTTGCAGGCTTTTGCGATGCAGACCGAGCGCTTCGGCGATGCATGGCGTTACCAGGTTTTGGAAGTGTTGGTACGAACCTTGTTGGGGGAGACGATCATCGCTCGCCACATCCTGCAAGAGACTCTGGCCGATACCGAACCGGAAGGCATTATCCGCCTTTACGTGGATGAAGGTCAGCCCATCGCTACCCTGCTGCAACAGCTTCCGCCCACCGCCTATCGTGATCGACTTCTAGCTGCATTCCATCTTGAAACACCCCAAACTCCAGCGTACGATCCCCAATCCCAGCTTGTGGAACGCCTCAGTGATCGGGAACTGGAAGTGTTAAACCTGTTAGCCACGGGGGCGACCAACCAACAAATCGCCGATGACCTGATTGTTTCCCATGCTACGGCCAAAAAGCACGTCAGCAACATCACGGGAAAATTGGGCGTACAGAATCGGACAAGCGCAGTTGTCCGGGCCCGGGAACTTGGCCTGATCGGGTAGCCTCTCGCCGCCGCTATACCCCTCCACTACCCCTTTTCACTACCGCTCTCCACTACACCCTTCGTCTGCTTCTTTACGCCCCTTGCTACACCTTTCGGGTACTTACAGCTTCGCCATAAACCAGTATCATCTTCCACAGGCTAGTTTGTTGCCGGCTCATCATAAGTCATACTTGACCGACCGCAGAGCCGCTCGATGAAAATGTTATCCAGTGCGCGTCCTCGACCATCCATGCTGATACGTATTCCGGCCTTTCTCAGGCAGCCGGTAAAGGCTATTGCGGTGAACTGAACACCCTGGTCTGTGTTGAAGATCGCTGGCTTCCCCCTGCGCAAAGCCTGTTGCAGCGTGTCGAGACAGAAGCGACCATCCAATGTATTGGAGAGTTGCCAGGCCAAAACATAGCGGCTGTACCAGTCAATGACGGCAACGAGATACATGAAGCCTTTGGGCATGGGCACATAGGTGATATCGGTGCTCCAGACCTGATTAGGGCGAGTAATGGCCAGATTGCGTAACAGATATGGATAGACCTTGTGCTCCGCTGAACTCACTGTCGTTTTCGGCGCTGGATAGATGGCCTGGATGTTCATTTTCCGCATCAGGCGCTGGATGCGTTTGTGATTGACGATATATCCTTGGCGACGCAGGTATTCCGTCATCCTGGGCCAACCGTAGAAAGGCGTGCTCAGATATTGCTCGTCAATCAGCCGCATCAGATGGAGATTGAACTCAGATTCAACCGCCGGCACATAGTAGTAGGTCGACCGATTCAGGTCCAACAGTTCACATTGACGGCGGATGCTGAGTTGCTCATCTTCAGGGTCGACCAGCGCACGTCGGCTTTCAGTTGAAAGGACTAACTTTTTTTTTCAACCACTCCAGTTCCATCTTGAGGCGGCCGATCTGTTCGTAAAGTTCTGCGTCTTGGTTGGCTTGCGCCTGTTCTCTGCGCCCGCCGTTGCGCTCAAAGAGTTCAGCACCGTCATCGAGCAATTGACGTTTCCAACCGCTGATCTGATCGGGATGAATTCCAGTTTCGCTAGACAGCTCGCTCAAGGTCTTGTTTCCCTTGGCCGCTTCCATGGCCACTTTGAACTTGTACTGGGCACTGTATTGACGGCGTTTCTTCGACATCTCTTTTGTCCTCCACGAGTTGGAAGCAATAACGTACCAAAGGAGGATGAAGTTGGAAATCAATCAAGAAGCTCCCTTGATTGCAAAGAAAGAGATCTTTATTCAGGCTCCCCCTCAAGCCGTCTGGAAGATTCACACTGACATCAACTCTTGGAGTCAATGGCAACCGGGCATCACTTTGTCCAAATTGGAAGGCGCCCTCGTTGTCGGGGCTGGTTTTCAGTGGAAATCGGGGCGGTATCACAATGAATTCGACCGTCCAAATAGTCGAGCCTAACGAACGGATATGATAGCCAGATGCCTAACTACCAAATTATCGTGCAGGGCCATCTGGATGAAAGCTGGGCAGAGTGGTTTGACCACCTGACCGTGACCCATCAGACCGATGGCACAACCATCCTGACCGGTGCTGTGCAAGATCAGGTGCGCCTCTTCACCATCCTGCTCAAAATCCGCGATATGAATTTGGCGCTGGTCGCGATCGCCCGCATCGATGAGTCAACCAGGGATGTTCCCAGATCATTGTAAGGAAATCGGCTACGAGAACTGCATCCGGCGCACTGAGGTGAGGGGCGAGGGTGTACCCTGAATCACTATCCATCAATGGAGGTACGAATGAAGCACCGAATGAAGCAACTTGTCATACTATGTCTTGCTGTTGCGGCACTGAGTGGCTGTAGCATAGGAACCTTGGAGTCAACCAGTGGAACAGATCTGTCTGCAATCGCACTCGATCAGAATGTGCCGGCGGTCGCCAACGACGACCTTCTTATCCGCAATGCGATTCTGCTTTCCCCAGAGCGTGATGAACCAGTTTACAACATGGATGTCCTTGTCCAAGACGGCTACATTCAAGAAATTGCGGAACAGATCGAAATCAGCGCGGGCGTTGAGGTGCTAGACGCGAGCGGGCGTTATCTCATACCAGGCCTGATCGATTCGCATGTCCATGTGTATCATGCGACCGGCTTGAAGCCCCGCTATACTGAGGATTTCGATGCGTTGTACGACGCCTATCTTAGACCAAGCGCCACGCAGCTTTCTCTATTTCGGCTACACTAGCGTCATCGAGTTGAACGCAAGCCCCGACGCCAATCACCGCTTCAACGCGGCTTCAGACCATCCGCGCCTCTTTGATTGCGGCCACGGACTGGTGCTCGACGATGGCTACACCGCGGTCGTCGACTTCGAGGAGCTGACGCTGATGCCTTCGCAAAAAGATTTCCGCACTACCTGCACGTTCCCGGCTCGAGCCACCCCACGCCGGACGGCGACGACCCCGCCAATCATACCGTTGAACGATCTATCGCAGCACTGGTCGCGGATGGTGCACGCTGTATCAAGCTCTATTATGAAGAGGCGCTCTGGTTGCCCGGTGGTCCGCCGCCCTTCAGGCTCCCCTCGCAAGCCCTGATCGAGGATGTCGTCCGCGTCGCCCATGCCAATGGCATTCCGGTTTTGCTCCATGCCACGACCCTGGCGGGGCAGCAGTTAGCGCTTGACGCTGGGGTGGACATTGCGGCGCATGGGCTTTGGGAGTGGCCGGACGTGGGATATGAAATTGAGCAGCCATCGGACGCCATAACTGCCATCATCGATGAGCAGGCCGCGGCAGGCTTTCAGGTGCAGCCGACAATGCGCACGATTCGCAACACCCAATCAATGTTTGATGATGAATTCTTGAACTCGGATTTACTCGATCACGTTTTGCCGGCGGCCTATCTGGATTACTTGCGTGGGCCAGCACAGGTTCAACGTGACATCTTTCTGTCGATCTTTGGCGAGGCAATTGCTCCCGACGCCGACCCGAACGTGGTTGGCGCACGGTTGGAAACCTTCAACACGCGCTATGAACGCCTGATCAAACGTTTCAGCGACAACGGTGGACGTTTGTTGCTGGGGACAGATACGGCGGTGGGCGGTTTTGGCTGGGGTACCCCACCTGGCCTAAACGGCTATCTGGAGATGAGCGCCTGGGCCGACGCCGGCATACCGCTTGAGACGATCTTCAGAGCGGCGACCCTCGACAATGCCCAGGCATTTGGCCTAGCCGATCAACTCGGCACAATAGAGCCGGGCAAACGGGCAGACCTATTGTTACTGGCCGAAAACCCACTTTCCGATGCTTCCGCCTACGATACGATTGAGATCGTCATCGTTGGTGGAAATGCTGTTGATAGACAGGCGCTGTCAGCAAGTCAACTAGACTGAGTAAGGAACCTGATAGAGATGACTGAAAACTATGTGACGGATCACGTGGAACATCCATTGGACAAGCGGCGCATCGGCTTTTTCCTGCTCTTCGCCTTTGGCATCGCCTGGACGCTCTATCTGGTCATCTACCTAACCGGCGGCATTGCCGACAGCCGGGAAGTGATCAGCGCCGGGACATAGCACCAGGACATAGCACAGTGACTTTTGCCCACAGGAGAATTACTGAACGCTCTATGAACGCCTTATCGACAACACAAGTCCGATGAGTCGGACACCATTTCAAGCCACATATCTACTGATAACTATCAAACAACTAACCGGAGGTGCAAGCGACATGCGAATCACAAAAATGCGACCAGCAACATGGCTTCTCATTGGCCTTTTCGCCATAGGTACGTTAGGCATTGCTGTCTGTTCCATACCGATCATGATGGGAACAGGGGATGTCATCACGCAAGATATGGAATTTGAGGATTTTGATACGGTCGTGATCAGCGACGCATTTTTAGTACAAATCCGTCAAGGTGACGAGTTCGGTGTCAAGATCGAGATCGACGAAGCATCGCTTGCGTATCTCGAAGTCTCACAAAGCGCCCAGCAACTCAAGATGGGGCTACGACCCCATTTGGACATTCTCGGGAACTTCAACTCGGTTCACCGTGCCGAAATCACCATGCCCAACCTCGTGGGTGTTTCCTTGGATAATGCCAGTTCATTGAAGGGAGAGATTGACACCGGGGATATCTGGTTGAGCGTTGATAATGCCAGCGATGTCACGTTGATGGGTAAAGGTCAAGACCTGGTCCTGCGTGTCGACAATGCCAGCAGTGTCAACCTCGGGAATTTTGCCGTGCAAGACGCCGCCATCACTGCGGGCAATGCCAGCAGTGCCATAGTGGACGTGACGGGCAGACTCGACGCCGAGGTCGATAACGCCTCGTCCATCGCCTACTATGGCGACCCGATGCTAGGCAATACGCGTACCACCATTTTCTCTTCGATCACTGCGCGGCATCGGTAGCGTGCGCCTCAGGAGGAGCCTTGCGTTGAAAACACCGTAAATGTTGTACTCATCCAAAAATCAGGCATGTGTCCGCAATGCGACCAAGGAGACTGAACATGTTGGCTGAAAATACCGAAAGTCACACGGCAGTTCAAATGCAAAGCCTGCTGGACAAGCGGCGTATTGGCATCTTCCTGCTCTTCGCCTTTGGCATTGCCTGGACGCTCTACGCCATCATCTACTTTACCGGCGGCATTGATGGCAGCCGAGAACTGGTCAAGGGGACGCCGATCACCGTGGCCTTTCTACTGATGCTTCTCTCCATGTGGGCGCCGGCGCTTGCAAACATCCTCACTCGATGGATTACCGATGAAGGCCGGCAGAATCTCTGGCTATGGCCACGTCTGCAACGCGGCTGGCCCTACTGGCTCTTGATGTGGTTTCTGCCCGCGCTCTTTGCCATCTTGGGGGCAGCGCTCTACTTTATGCTGTTCCCGGATCACTTTGACCCAACCATGCAGGCATTCTTCGACCAAATCGAGGCGACGACTGGCCAAGCCATTCCTATGTCCACGGCGACGCTTATCCCATTGCTGTTACTTCAGGCGATACTACTGGCCCCGGCGCTCAATGCCATCGCCACCTTCGGCGAGGAATTCGGCTGGCGCGCCTACCTGCAACAGAAGCTGATGCCCTTGGGTGTGCGCAAAGCCATGATGACCATGGGCCTGATCTGGGGCGTCTGGCACTGGCCGGTGATCGCCATGGGCTACAACTTCGGCGAAACCTATCCCGGCGCACCCTGGCTGGGAATGCTGGCCATGGTCTGGTTCACCTTTGTGGTGGGCACGGTCCTGGGCTGGAGCGTGGTGCGCGCCGGCAGCGTCTGGCCTGCGGTCATCGGCCACGGCGCGCTCAACGGCATTGCAGCGCTGGGCATGCTCTTCGTCGTCGGCGAGCCGCATTCGTTGCTCGGTCCCACACCGGTCGGCCTGATCGGCGGCATCGGCTGGACGGTCTTTGCGCTGATTTTGCTGTGGAAGATCGACTGGTGGCGCGTTACAGATCAGGGTGTTGACGGAAAAGGATAGGCTCTTTGGGATCTCAGGGGGGTGACATCGGATCGGCGAGATCATGCCTGGGAGCGCCGAGCACCAGTTCGGCCAGCATAGCCTTGCCAAACTGGTGCTTGGCGCTCCCAGGCGTGTCAATCCCCCTGAAATCCTGGAGAGCCAAAGGATAGCACGCTGATGATGCAAATACAATCGATCTACTGCACAACTAAACTTCGATCTATCCCTGCCAATTCCATGGCCGTTTCCCACACGTCAAGCTCAAAGCCGCGCACTTCCGCCTCCGCAACGACATCCGGAGAAAGCTCGGCCGCCAACTTATCCCACATCTTGCTCGCCTTTTCTCTGGTTTCGTAGGTGCCGGCTGAATGATGTTTGACCAATGTCAACAGGTCTAGCGCCCGACTGACTCGTCCTGCCTGCGACTCCAGGTGGGCAATCCCCGCCAAAGCATCAAGACCGACCGGTTTAGAATCGGTGTCCAGCATGTACAGCAGATCGTCCTGGAATAGTTGTTTTGCTTCGGCCAGGTCACCCAGACCAAGTGCCGCCCAAGCCGGGCCGCCAACCAAACACCGGGCTCGTCTTTTCACGCGGCCGCTCTGTGCAAAGTAGCGCTCGGCAGCGGTGAAATCAGCGGCTGCCAGCGCCACTTTTCCGATCCCCCACAGCGACTCATTGGCTGTATGGGGCATGTTGATCTTGTTGGCCGTGGCGATGCTCTGTTCAAAATAATCCTGTGCTTTCTCGTATTCACCTTTCAAGTAGGCGACCTCGCCCAGATCTCGCAAGCTGAAAGCGATACCGCCCTCGAGACCAACACTTGATCGCTGCGCCAAAGCCATCTGGTGGAATCTTTCTGCCTCAGCAAGATCTCCTTGATGAGCGGCCACACGACCCAGATCGCCCAATGCATGGCCGATCCATAGCCGATCACCCATCCTGTCTAGCTGCCGCTCGCCTTCTTCGGCCAATGCTTGGGCTTCCTCAAAGTCACCGGTCTGTTGCAGTACTTGCCCCAGTGTTATCAGATTGAATGCCACATCCCGGAAATTTCCTGCCATTTTCTGCAAGTCAATTGCCTCTTTGAAGTAAGATTTCGCTTGCGAATATTGACTCGCTGTTGTTGCGTTGACCCCTAAACCAAACAAACATTGACCCCTTGTCCAATGTGTTGTTGGATCTTCGCTCGGCAAGACCTCTAAACTGGCACGACAAATCTCCTCTGCCACTTGCAGCCGCCCAAGACGCATCTGAAACCAAGCGACATACGAATTATACAACGCCCAAAGCAGACACTCCGGCGATATGGTTGTCTGCACGTACCCTGCGTGCCCTTGCGGGCATGGCCCCTTCAGTCTTGTCGAGATCTGAGAAAATATGGCTTCGCCTTCTAAATGCCAACCTCTGACTTCACAGAAATGCCACAATGTGTGCCCAAAGGACTTGTCAAATAGTTGTGGCTGATGGCTGACTGCCCTGCGGATAGCAACGCGGATATTGTCGATATCTCGCTCGATCGCCGTCATCAGACCGGGCCCTTCCGGCCCCTGCAACTTCGGCTCCTGCTCGCCAAAAACGGTGATGTAATAATGGCTGTGGCGCAGCAAAGCATCGTTTTCAGCGACTGACGACTGGGCTATCTTTTCAGCGATAAATTGACGCAACAGCTCATGGACTTGATAGCGACCGTCTTCCGCTATCGACAACAGCGATTTATCCACCAATATTGATCAACTGCTCTTCAGGTGGCGCCCCGCCATGAAACGAGATTTTCAGCGCGTCGGCCATGGCGCCCGCCAGCGGGTTAATCTCCGTCGTTGAGTCAGGCCCAGCAATTGAGGCCAAAGGGACATAGACGAGGCCATCGGTGAAATTCGACTGTTGGATGGCGGCGACTTCAATACCAAGTCGAGTCTTGCCCATCCCCCCTACGCCCAAGATAGTGAGCAGACGGCAGTTCGGGTCGGCCAGGTTTGCGTTGATCTGGGTGATTTCGGCTTGGCGGCCAAAAAAAACGGTCGTCTGAGGGGGCAAGTTATGCGCAGGAAGATCGTTTTCTGCCGCCGGCGCCTGGGCTTCTGCCAGCGACATTTCCTGCGGCGCGCCAAAGCGGGGCACAAACACCCCCCGCGCCCGACGGATAAAATCTTCCTTGTCTGCTTCGGGGATCAGCAGTTTTTCGGCCAGCAGTTCAGCGATCTGCGTAGACGGGCGTCTTTCATCCCGTTCGATCTTCTTGATCGTGTCTGGAGAGCAGCCGACTTGCCGCGCCAACGCAGGGCGCGAAAGCCTCAGTTGATTGCGTCTTTCCTGACTCCACTCACCAAAAGAAGCGATTTCGTCCATTTTTCACCTTCTGAAAGGGGGTACAAGGCGATTGTCCCTGGTTTTGTCCCTGATTCTATCCCTCTTTGGGGGACCACACAACTGCCCAGATCCGGTTAAATAGAACTATCAACGCAGCCAACAGGCAGCACACTCGAAACATGAATTCTACAAGGGGAACCAAAATGTCCAACACCAGCAGAGACTACAACATGCAATTAGCGGCCTCAGTCCAAAGAGATTATATGCAGAGAGCAGCCAATCACCGGCTCGCACAAGAAGCCGGCGCTCGAAAAAACATCATCAGCGCCGCTTACGAGTATGTGTTGGGTCAAATCAGTCAAAAGAGGAACTCGCTGCCCGATTCAGCTACATCGACCGTACGACCTGGAGAAGACGGTGAGACTGCGACAGCTTAGGCCATGGCAAGAAATTGAGACCCTCGAACCTCGCCGGCACAGGCCAGACCTTCTCTGGATAGCGCAGATTTTCGTAGCCTGTGTCCGAGGACGTGAATCCTCGAATCACCAATTATTGTAGTGAAGCTGCCTCCAAAGTAGACCAATTTATGTCTATCGTTGTGCTGGGAATAGGCACACAATGAGCGTACGGGTGTTCGTCCTGTTCTCTCAAGATGCGAGGGAATTCAGCGAAATGCCAGAATATGGCGAATCTGTCCGCGACGCTCTCGCGACGCCCGTTGGGTAGACTGGCGGTCAGAGCGAATCACTTGTTCGGCCAACTGACCCGGCGTAATTATGGAGAAGAGATCATGAATCAAAATAATGCGGCCATTTTACGTAGCAGCGATCTTCGCCGACCCTGGCAGTCCCCACTGGGTTTCCCCACATTGGTCGGTCGGCTGGCTGCCGGCGAACCGTTGTTGCTGATCTGCCGAGAGGATGAGAAGCGTACGACGATGACGACGCTCAACGATCTGCTGGCGTCGACCGATTGCCTAACCCTCGCCCACACGTTGCTGAGCGGTTTTGAGCAGAAGACTCACAATAGCGTCGTTCGCTTGATGGGGCAGCAAGCGAATCCCCTTACTTCGGATGACATGCCGGCGGTGTTGGATGAGATCGACGCTTTCCTCAGTTCCGACACGCAGCAGACTGTCCATGTTCGACTGGCGTGCCTGATTTCTCCCGACCAATCCCGCCAAGCGACCACCGGGCGAGGAGTCGATGCTCTTCCGGCTGCGCCGATTGAACAGGGCGCTGGCGGAGGTCAAAGATTGTGGTTTTTCTGCGGCCTTTCAGGATGGAGTACATAGCGAGCACGATCATCTCACCCTCCGTCGCTATCTGATAGCGCGCTCGGCTTAGGCTCATGTAAGAGCATTATGATCCACGAAGGGCACGAAGTGACACGAACAATACGGGACTTCGTGTGACTTTGTGCTCCTTCGTGGATCAGTATCTTTCTGAAACTCCCTCCGCGGTCGACATCTTCTCCCCGGCTGAGTGTCGCAGCCCCCAGATTCCAGCTTGACAACCAACCCCTCTGCCGGTAGACTTGCATCAGTCACTGTCGGTGTCCGCCGACGTACTTCCATCCTCTCAGATCCAATTCACAGAGTGACTCATTCGAGTCGGGAACCATCGGCGAATGTTCTGTTGCGCTTGTTGTACAACAAATCGTTTAATCATCTTAGGTTTCAAATGCCATGCCTCTGCGCATGGTGTTTTCTTTTTTCAAACCCTCGCAGTTTTGTTCTGCATTTTGGCGTAGCGTCTAGAAAAGGAGCGTTTATTATGTTGGGTGGATATGCAAATCGAGTCGCATGGATCGATCTCGCCAGCGGCAATGTCGAATACAAAGGGATCGCCGAAGAGGATGCCAAGAAGTATTTCGGCGCCCGTGGCCTGGGCGTCAAGTATGTCTTCGACAACGGCCCCGAGGTCGAACCGCTCTCGCCCGACAACATTCTCTGCGTGATGAACGGCCCGCTGACCGGCACCAACGTCAACATGAGCGGCCGCCTGGCCGTCGTGACCAAGTCGCCGCTGACCGGCACCGTCGCCGACTCGCCACATGGGCGGCTGGACCGCGGCCAAGCTGCAAGTGGGCCGGCTTCGACGGCCTGGTCTTCAAGGGCAAGGCCGACAAGCCCGGTCTATGCCTACTGCGAAAACGACGAGGTCACCCTGCACGACGCCTCCGACGTGTGGGGCAAGGACATCCACGAGACGCTGGCCATCCTGCAAGCGAACGCCACGGCGACGACTGTCGACGGCCATGGCCATCGGCCCGGCCGGCGAGAACCTGGTGCGCTTTGCCGGCTGGGTCAATGTCGACGATCGAGCGGCCGGCCGCAACGGCACCGGCGCCGTCGGCGGCAGCAAGAACCTCAAGGCCATCGTCATCAAGGGCGACAAGAAGCAACCGCCCCAGCCGGCCGACAAGGAAGCCGACAAGGAAGCCCGCCGGCAAGGCCCTGGCCGCCATCATGGCCGAGGAGAACATCACGTCGCCCAAGAAGGGCGGCCTGAGCCTCTACGGCACCAACGTGCTCATGAACATCACCGAGAGCATCGGCGCCCTGCCGACCAAGAACTCGCAGACGACCGCCTTTGGCGCCGACAGTGCCGAGAAGATCTCCGGCGAGTATGTGCGCGAGAACATTCTGATCGCCGATCCGACCTGCCATGCCTGTCCGGTGGCCTGCAAGAAGGAAGTCGAGATCACCGAAGGCCCGTTCAAGGTGCGCATGGAGAGCGTCGAGTACGAGCCGGCCTGGTCGCTGGGCGCCAACTGCGACAACGACGACATCGCCGCCGTCGCCTACATCATCGATCAGTGCAACGACTTCGGCATGGACACCATCGAAATGGGCAACGTGCTCTCCATGTACATGGAAGCCAGCGAAAAGGGCTACACCAACGGCGACGGAACCCTGGCCTGGGGCGACACCATGAGCATGGTCGAAGTGACCAAGCAGATCGCCGCACGCGAAGGCGTCGGCGACAAGCTGGCCGGCGGCACTGCCCGCGGCTGCCGAGGCCTTTGGCCATCCCGAAATCGCCATGACGGTCAAGGGCCAGGCCATTCCGGCCTACGACCCTCGCGGCCTCAAGGGCATGGGCATCGCCTACGCCACCAGCAACCGCGGCGCCTGCCACCTGCGCGCCTACACGCCGGCCGCCGAGCTGGGCGTCATGCCCTTCGGCTCGCTCAAGGTCGATCCGCTGGAGTGGAAGGGCAAGGGCGAGTCTGACCATCATCTTCCAGAACGTCCACGCCGTCTCCGACTCGCTGGATCTGTGCAAGTTCTCGGCCTTTGCCGATGGGCATGGACGAGTACACCGCCCAGTTCAACGCCATCACCGGCCTGGAGCTACACGACCGACGATCTGCTGACCTGCGGCGAGCGCATCTACAACCTGGAGCGCTACTACAACAACCTGGCCGGCTTCGGCGAAGGCTCCGACTATCTGCCCAAGCGCTTCACCGACGAACCCAGCACCATGCCCGGCTCCGAAGGCCACGTCTGCGAACTGGACCTGATGCTGGAAGAGTACTACGCCACCCGCGGCTGGGAGAACGGCGTTGTGCCGGAGAGCAAGCTGAAGGAATTGGAGATCATCTAGCGTCCGATTCCTGTTTGATAGTAGATATGGGTCTGTTGGCGCTATGCGCCAACAGACCCATATTCGTTAGGCTCGCGTTCTCCCGTACATCACTCTTCTCCGTTGCACACGCCTCTCCATCGCGGTACACTGTCCATAGGTAAAAGATCTGCCACAGATGAACACAGATATTCATAGATGAGACACAGATGTACTCTGGTAGCACAGAACCCTTTCATAGCATATCTGTGTCTTATCTGAGACCATCTGCGTTTATCTGTGGCAAAAAAACACAACGATTCATTGAACTGAGAAAAACAAAATGAGCATCAATATTGCAGTTGTACCGGTGGCCGGACTGGGCACGCGGCTCTTGCCGGCGACCAAATCGCAGCCCAAGGAGATGTTGCCGGTGGGTCGCAAGCCGGTCGTTCAGTATGTGGTGGACGAGCTAACCCGTGGCGGCATTGATCGGATTCTGTTCATCACAGGGCCGGGGAAGACGTCCATCGAAAACCACTTCGACATCAATGCCGAGTTGATCCAAATGCTGCGCGAAACCGGCAAGGAGGAACTCCTCTCTGAGCTGTCGTTCGAACGCGTGCCGACGCGCTATTTCTTCACGCGCCAGCGCCGGTTGCTCGGCCTCGGCCATGCGATCTCGTGCGCCAGCAGCTTCGTCGGCGATCAGCCCTTTGTGGTGGCGCTGGGCGACTCGATCATCGGCATGAACGCGCAGAGCGATGTCGTGCAGCGCATGACCGAATGCTACAGGCGAGACCGGCGCGGATGCGGTCGTGGCCTTCGAGGAGGTGCCGATGACCGAGGTCCATCGCTACGGCGTCGCCAAGCCAAAGCAGTTCGGCGATGTCTTCGAATTGGAGGATGTCATCGAAAAACCGTCGGTCGAAGAGGCCCCCAGCAACCTGGCCATCGCCGCTCGCTACGTCCTGGCGCCGACCATCTTCGAGCGCACTGAAGCGAACCGTGCCCGGCAAGGGCGGCGAGATCCAGTTGACCGACGCCATCCGCTTGATCCTGGAAGGCGGCGGCAAGGTCTATGGCGTGCTGCTGGGCAAGGATGAGCCGCGCTACGATATCGGCAATTTCGAGTCCTACTTCAAGGCCTTTGTCGACTTCGCACTGGCCGACGAACGGGTCGGTGATTCGTTGCGTAGCCACCTGGAGGAGGTGCTTCGTGTTGATCATCCGTAAGCGCGCCTATGCCCGGGCCGGCCTGCTGGGCAATCCGTCGGACGGCTATCACGGCAAGACCATCTCGTTCATCGTGCCCAATTTCTGGGCCGAGGTCGTGCTCTATGAGTGGAACTCGGTCGACATTGTGCTGGCCGAGAACGACCGTGCCCGCTTCAGCTCGATCCAGGATCTGGCCCGCGATGTCCAGCTTCACGGCTACTACGGCGGCATTCGTCTGGTCAAGGCGACCATCAAACGCTTCGTCGACTACTGCGAGCGGGAGGGGCTGGCGCTGCACGAGCGCAACTTCTCCGTCCGCTATGAGACCAGCGTGCCCCAGCAGGTCGGCCTGGCCGGCTCCAGCGCCATCATCGTGGCAACCCTGCGTTGTCTGATGGAGTTCTACGACGTGGAGATTCCGCTGCACGTCCAGCCTTCGCTGGTGCTGTCGGTGGAGACCGAGGAACTGGGCATCACCGCGGGCCTGCAGGATCGGGTGATCCAGTGCTATGAGGGGCTGGTCTACATGGACTTCGCGGTGGAGAAGGAGCAGATCGTCTCCGGCCTCAAGTGCTACGACTACGAGCCGCTGACGCCCGCAGTGATGCCGTCGTTCTACGTCGCCTATCACGCCGAATTCAGCGAGCCGACCGAGATCTTCCACAACGACATTCGGGGCCGCTTCAACCGTGGGGACGCGCAGATCATCGAAGCCATGCAGCGCTTCGCCGGCTTTGCCGTGGAAGGGCGCCAGGCGCTTGATGGCCGGCGATATCGCTCGGCTCTCACGACTGATCGACGAGAACTACAACCTGCGCAGCACCATCTACAACCTGCCGCCCTGGCAGGCCGAGATGGTTGAGATCGCACGCCAATGCGGGGCCAGCGCCAAGTTCGCCGGTTCCGGCGGCGCCATCGTCGGCATCTACGATGGGCAGGAGATGCTGGACGAGATGTGTCGTCGGTTGGGCGCTATCGGCAGCCATGTGGTCGTGCCCAAGATTGATGACGATGTGGCTGTAGGCTCCGCACCGGTAGACCGGCATTGCAGAATCGCGATCAGCGCTGGATCAGCTTGTGCCAGGCCAGGCGTGACATGCCATCCGCACCCCTACGTGGGGATCACCGCTCTTTCCCACTTCTCTACGCGATCAACGCCGGCAATTCCGCCATGGACTTGATCTGAACCGCGCCCGCCATCGGGGGCTCCGTCGCACCGTTCGTGAAGTGGAACGTCTGCATGCCCGCGGCCAATGCCGCCTCAACGCCGACCGGGCTGTCTTCGATGACCGCACATTCTTGCGGCGCATAGCCCATACTGATCGGCTGCATACAGGAAGAGGGCCGGATCGGGTTTCCAGCGCTCGACCTCGTAGGCGCTGAACAGCTTGTCGCCGAAATAGACATCCAGCCCGGTGAGGCAGAGCGAGTGGCGCGTCTTGGCCAGCGGCGCGTTGGACGCCACGCACATGGGCAGATCGAGTTTGGCGAGGACCGACTGCACGCCGGGCATGGGCTGAAGTTGCGATTCGAAGAGTTGGGCCAGCAGCGCATAGTAGCGGGCAGCGAACTGATCAAACGGTGGGACAGGGGCTGTTCCGGCTGCGTGTTGCAACATGTCGGCCAGCTTGCCGCCTCGATGGCGCGCCAGCGATTCCTCCGGCGTCATGCGGATGCCGTTCTCGCCCAGGGCCTGGGTGAAGCCGACATGGCTGAGGTACTCGCTGTCCACAAGCGTGCCGTCGCAATCGAAGATCAGACAGTGGATCGGTCGGTTACCCATTGAACAGAAACCCCTCCTGTTGGTGGTGCGGATAGTGAATGCCGGCTGTGTATGAGCCACGTTTTTTGCCATATCGATCGCCGACCGTGATCAGATGCAGTGTATCAGAAGTGCCGGTGATGACAAACAGCGGCGCGGGGAAACTTCGGTTCGTAGGTACGGCTTCAGCCGTTTTGTAACGGGAAACGGCTGAAGCCGTACCAAAGAACCACTGACCATTTGAGCCGACCTGCGCTAGCGATTTGACGCCAGTTCGTCCTCATACAGGCTCAACAGGCTGTCGGCAGCCATCGTCGCATCGACAATGCGGCGCTTGCGGACGGCGCTGCGGGCAGGGCTCAGCACGCTGTCCCAGGCATGGGCCAAATGGACGGCGGCCTCATGGCGAGTGATCTGCCCGTCGGCAAAGGCGGCGATGACGGCGGCGCCGTCGCCGGCCAGGAACTCCTCGTTGAAGAACGAGTCGGCCCGATTGCCGTAGCTCTGCTCGAACTTGGCATAGGCGGCGTGGAGCGCAGCATCGGTTTGCCGGTCGGTGGGGGCAAAGCGGCTGAAATCGACGTTGAAAATCGGCAGGCTCTCGGCGAAACGGACGATGGTGGTCGGAATCGTGTTGGCGGAAAACATGGCTATCTCTCCTGGAAAGTTGTCTGGTTTCACTTGCTGACGTTCGATGGTTCCAGGATAGCGGGCCGTCGTCGCGGGAACGTCGCGGCAGTTTTTATTCCACATCGTGATATCGCTGCAAGAAAGGTGAGTCAGATGCATTTCGGCGATGCTCCGCCTCAGTACAATTTCATTGTGAATCCATACCCAGACATGCGCTGCACGAGTTGTCCAGTCTGCGAGACAAAGACTGGGCAGAAGAAGTTGCCGCTTGTCATCCATGTTGATCCACAGCAACTCATTTCGCTGAACTATACTTGCCGCTATTGTCGGGCATGCGATCTGCTGATCGCCCACAAGCATGAGATCGAGTCATTTCTCGCTGAGATGTTTCTCCAAATGGATCCGAACATGGTCGGCAACGACTATCTGATCATGGGCAGCATGGACAAAGCGGCCTGGCGACGCAATGCCAAGCAACCGGCCACGCCGACAGAGGCATTGGCGTCGATCCATGATTTCAAGATGGTCTATGAAGAATTGCGCATGCATGAGCAAGGCTGGTTCAAAGCCGATCAGATCCCGCCGATTCGACAGCCGCCTGCGTCTGAGGATTGGGTGAAGCGGGATTCTGCGAAGGCCGGACCTGGGTGAAATAAGGCCAACGAAAGAAAATATCGATACGCCATGGACGCTATTCGAAGTGAACTACCAGAGTGTCAGCATCCATGGGCCAGACGCTCATATACTCAATATTTTTCGTTGGCCAAAGGGAGGTTCTTTGGGATCTCATGTGGTTGACACCGCCGATTGAAACCGATGCCGAACATGTCAACCAAATGAGATCCGTTGAGCCATAAGGGAGATGGATGGTGCGGCTGTTCTCCGAGGACGGACGTTGGATCTTATATCAAGCGTCAACCGTTCAATCACCCGGTGGCTTGGACCTGCTTTGCCTCCGTCTTTCGGTTCCGCTACAATGGTATTGGAATGATTTTCTGTAGGGACTCCTCACCAGTCAAACCTGGCTGGTCTATCCCCCGAATAAGGAGACCGACGAATGACCGAGAACCAGAACATGGAATGGAAGATATCGTGGCGCGATGAGTACCTCAAGTGGATCTGTGGATTTGCCAATGCCGAGGGCGGTTTACTGGAGATTGGCCGCAACGACTCAGGCGAAGCCGTAGGTGTTGCCGATGCAGCCAGGCTTCTGGAAGAACTGCCTAACAAGATGCGAGACATGCTGGGGATTGTGCCTGCCATGGCCTTGATGACGGAAGACGGAAAGGATCTGGTCCGCATCACCGTCGAACCCTATCCCTATCCAGTTAGCTACAAGGGGCGCTACCATTACCGCAGCGGCAGCACCAAACAGGAGTTGAAAGGGGCCGCGCTGGACCACTTCCTGCTGCGCAAGATCGGCAAACATTGGGACGGCGTGCCTGTGCCCGGCGTCATCCTTGATGACTTGGACGCTGCGGCTATCGATCGCTTTCGCCAACGCGCCGGTCGCAGTAAACGGCTCAGCGAAGAAATGTTGGCGGAAGACGATGCGGCATTGATTGAAAAACTTCGTTTGACCGAGGGAGCCTATTTGAAACGGGCTGCGGTTTTGCTCTTTCATCCTGATCCCGAAGCCTTCGTAACCGGCGCCTACGTCAAGATCGGTTACTTCAAGACAGACAGCGATCTACGCTACCATGACGAAATCCACGGCGACCTATTCACCCAAGTTGACGGCGTCATGGCTCTGCTGATGACCAAATACCTGAAGGCTCAGATCACCTACGAGGGCATCCAGCGGGTGGAGACGTTCCCGGCCCCTGAAAGCGCTCTTCGAGAAGCCCTTCTCAACGCTGTAGCCCACAAGGACTATGCCAGCGGCATCCCCATTCAAATCAGCGTCTACGATGACAAGATCCTCTTCTGGAACAACGGTCGTCTGCCCGACAACTGGACCGTAGAGCGGCTACTGGCCAAACACCCCTCGCAACCCTTCAATCCCGACATCGCCAATGCCTTCTTCCGCTCCGGCATGATCGAGGCTTGGGGGCGTGGTATCGAGCAGATGCAGGCGGACTGCGAGGATCAAGGGACGCCGTGGCCGGTATTACGCCACGAAGCGACTGGTCTCTGGGTAGCATTCGAGAATCTCGTTCTTGAAGAAATGTCGGAAGAAATGTCGGAAGAAATGTCGGAAGAAATGTCGGAGAAGACGCCGGAGCGCATTCTTTCACTCTTGAGTGAAGAGCCGAGTCTGACAATTGCCATGCTGGCGGAACAAATCGGAAAGACAAGACGGACAATTGAGCGGAACCTGAAATTGCTCCAGGACACAGGACGGCTAAGGCGAATTGGTTCGACCAAAAGTGGTCACTGGCAGGTGATGAAGAATCTCGAGTAATGTCGGCCAGAGTCTATACACGACTGAATACAAGATCCATCTGTCCACCAAATGGAAATTATGAATGCCATGAAAGCAATCCTCTACCAACAATTCAACCAACTCCCCACCCTCCAAACCGTCTCCGACCCCGCCCCCGCCGCCGACGGCGTGGTGATCCGCGTCGAGGCCAACGGTATCTGCCGCAGCGATTGGCATGGCTGGGCCGGCCACGATCCGGACATCGTGCTGCCCCATGTGCCGGGCCATGAACTGGCCGGCGAGATCGTGGCCGTGGGCAAGCAGGTGCGCCAGCGTCGCGTGGGCGAGCGTGTCACCGTGCCCTTCGCGGTCGGCTGCGGCGCCTGCGACGAGTGCATCGCCGGCAACCAGCACATCTGCAACAACTACTTCCAACCCGGCTTCACGGCCTGGGGATCGTTCGCCCAATATGTGGCCATCCCCCATGCCGACGCCAATCTGGTCGTGCTGCCAGAGCGCATGAGCTACGTGGAGGCCGCTTCGCTGGGCTGCCGCTTCATCACAGCCTACCGTGCCGTGGTGGTCCAGGGACGGGTCAGCGGCGGCGAGTGGGTTGTCGTGCACGGCTGCGGCGGCGTGGGCCTTTCGGCCATCATGATCGCCAGCGCCATGGGGGCCAACGTCATCGGCGTGGACATCAACGACGAGACGCTGGCGCTGGCCCGGTCGGTCGGCGCGGTGCATGGCGTCAACGCGCGCAGTGAGGCCGACGCCGTCGAGGCCGTGCGCGAGCTGACCGGCGGCGGCGCACATCTCTCCCTTGACGCGCTGGGCAGCGCGGTGACCTGCCGCAACTCGGTGCTCTCATTGCGCAAACGGGGCCGCCATGTCCAGGTCGGCCTCATGCTCGACGGCGACCAGAACTCGCCGGTGGCCATGGATCGCGTCATCGCCTGGGAGTTGGAGATCCTGGGCAGCCACGGCATGCAGGCCCATGCCTACGGCCCCATGCTCGCCATGATCGCCGCGGGCAAGCTGGCACCGGCCAAGCTGGTCACCCGCACCGTCACCCTGGCCGAGTCCGGCCAAGCGTTGGCTGAGATGGGCGAGTTTGCGAATCCGGGTGTGACGATTATTGATCAGTTTGCTGCGTAATGGTTTGGGTGTGTTGGCGCACAGCGCCAACACACCCAAACTCATTACGCATTACGCAGTACCCAAAGGAGACCTCCCCATGACCCGTACCCGCTGCGCCTGGGCCGGCGACGATCCGCTCTATATCGCCTATCATGATACCGAGTGGGGCGTGCCTTGCCACGACGAGCGCAAGCTCTTTGAGATGCTCTGTCTGGAAGGGGCGCAGGCGGGGCTGAGCTGGATCACGATCCTGCGCAAGCGCGAGAACTATCGCATCGCTTTCGACAACTTTGATGTGGAGACAGTGGCGGCCTACGACGATGAGAAGATCGCGTCGCTCTTGCAGGATGCCGGCATTGTACGCAACAAGCTCAAGGTCAACGCCTTTGTGCGCAACGCCCAGTCGTTACTGCGCGTGCAGGAGGAGTTCGGCAGTTTCGACGCCTACATCTGGGGCTTCGTCGACGGCGCGCCCATCGTCAATCACTTCACGAGCATGGGTGAGATCCCGGCTCAGACCGAACGATCTTTGGCCATGAGCAAGGACCTCAAGAAACGGGGCTTCACCTTCGTCGGCCCCACCATCTGCTACGCCTTCATGCAGGCGACCGGCATGGTCAACGATCATGTGGTCGACTGCTTCCGCTATCCGTTGATAGACCGCGGATGACGCGAATTAGGCGGATGTCCACGGATTTCTTTCAAAAAAAATCCGCGCTGATCCGCCACATCCGCCAAATCCGCGGTCTATCGGTGATCCCCGTCGCCGCCGATCTTGCCCCGTTCGAGGCGAGAGAATAACTTGGTGAGGTTGGCCTCGGCCACTTCTTCCAGGGTCAGGTCCAGCTCGGTGCAGATCTGGGTGAGGTACCAGAGCACGTCGCCCAGTTCGTACTTGAGCGCCTCACGATCGTCGTCGGTGATCAGACCGTCGCGGTCGCGGAAGATCTTTTTGATCTTACCGGCCAGCTCGCCGGCTTCGTTGGTCAGTCCCAACGTCGGGTAGACGATGGGATGATCGCAGCGGATCTCGCTCCAGGTCTTGCGCGATTCGGTCTGATAGGTGGAAAATGTCTCACTGTCCATGAATTGTGCCTCTACGGAGAAATGGGAAACTGATTTTGGAATCGGAGCGCAGGAGGTGCCCGGTCCATGTTCGTGCATATTGTACCGTGGGCGTGGGCGATGGGCGAATGTACGGAACGGGACAGAAAACAAAGAGCGGGATTGCGAAACCTCTTCGCAATCCCGCTCTTTGTTCTTCGTTCTTTGCGCTGTTTTCCCAGCTACGCCTCAACCCCTAGCGACTCCGCCGTCTCCAGCAAGTGCGCCCACGTCTTTTCGTCGATGGGGATGCCGGACTCAAGCCGTTGGGCGGTCGAGATGCGCTCGGGGTCGCCGGGGAGGAGAACGCCGTCGCTGCCGGGCGCCGGCTTGGTCTCGCCGATGTAGCCGGCCATGCGACCGGCGTCGCGCATGTAGTCCTCCATGGGGCGGAAGACGTCGGGCGAGAAGACGATGAAGACCACGCCGTTGCCGCGCACGAATTCCGGGAAGATCGACGGGCTGGAGCCGGTCAGAATGCCGCCGAGGAAGGACATGGTCAGTCCCAGCCCGTAGCCCTTGTGCAGACCGACAGGCAACAACATGCCGCCGTTGTAGAGATCGTCCGGCTCGGTGGTGGGCAGACCGTCTGCGTCCAGGATGTAGCCGGGCGGCAGCTTCTTGCCCGTGTTGCGCGCCACGCGGACCTTGCCCTCGGCCACGCCGCTGGTGGCAAAATCGACGACGATGGGGTCGTGGTCGGGCAGCGGAAAGGCCGAGGCGAACGGGTTGGTGCCCAGACGCCGTTGCGCGCCGCCGTGGGGCGTCACCAGCCCGCCGGGGCCGCCGCCGTTGCAGAAGCCCAGCCCGATCAACCCTTGATTGGCGGCAATCTCCACCCACTCGCCCAAGCGCCCGATGTGGTTGCAGTTGAACAGCCCGACCATGGCCAATTGCCCATCGCGTGCCTTGTCGATGGCGACACGAACGGCCATGTTGGCGCCCACCTGCCCCAGGCTGCGACAGGCATCCACATGGGCGACGCTGGCCGTCTCATGGACGATCTTGGGCTCGGCCACCGGATCGGTGTAGCCGTCGCGGATGCCCTCGATGTACTGAGGCAGACGCACCACGCCGTGAGAATCGTGGCCGGCCAGGTTGGTGCGCACCAACGAACCGGCCACCAGTTGGGCCGTCTCCGGCGAACATCCCGCGGCAACAAACATTTTTTCGGCAAACTGGGTCAATGCATCGGCTTGAAGAATGGGCATGGTTTCACGCGTTTCCGTTGAGATAGAGACTGGCGACTGATGGTTGCGGTGGCAAAGCTTTTACCACAGATAAACGCGGATGGGCTCAGATATTCACAGATAAAAACCGGAAGGGTTCTGTGCTATTCGAGAACATCTGTGCCCCATCTGTGGAACTCTGCGTTCATCTGTGGTGAAATTTCGACTCTAAGGTTAAACACCACTGTAGGCCGAGAATCCACCGTCAACCGGGACGACGATGCCGGTGATGAAGCGGGCGGCATCGGAGGCCAGCCAGACTGCCGCGCCGACCAGTTCGTCCGGTTCGCCGAAGCGTCCCATGGGCGTGTGGTCGACGATCTGCCGGCCGCGCGCGGTCAGGCTGTCGTCGGGGTTGAGCAGCAGGGCGCGGTTCTGTTCGCCGATGAAGAAGCCGGGGGCAATGGCGTTGACGCGCATGCCCGGCCCATGCTTCTGGGCCAGTCGATGGCCAGCCAGCGGGTCAGGTTGTCGATGGCCGACTTGGAGGCGGCATAGCCGATGACGCGTGTCAGCGGGCGCTGCGCTGCCATGGACGAGATGTTGATGATCGATCCGCTGCCCTGTTCGGCCATCGGCTCGCCGAAGAC
This sequence comes from uncultured Chloroflexia bacterium, assembly GCA_963698255.1. Lineage (GTDB taxonomy): Bacteria > Chloroflexota > Anaerolineae > Caldilineales > Caldilineaceae > JAWKOK01. The sequence continues at coordinate 191,590 of CAVOQD010000010.1, forward strand.
CTGGCTCGGCAGCAGCGTGCCGGTGAAGTTGAGCGCCATCACCTGATCGACCGCCTCGCGGCTCAGGTCGAAGAAGGTCAGATCGCCGAAGACAGTGGCCCCCGGCATGTTGCCGCCGGCCGCGTTGATGAGGATGTCGACACTGCCCCAGGCGTCGAGCACGGCGGCCCGCGCCGCTTGCAGTTGTTCTTTGTCCAGCACATCGGCAGGCAATGCCATGGCCTGGCCGCCGGCTGCTTGAATGTCCGCCACCATGGCGTCGGCGTTGGCCTGTCGCCGGCCCAGAACGCCCACACGTGCGCCGGCCGCGGCCAGTCCACGCGCCATGGCCCCGCCCAGCACGCCTGTGCCGCCGGTGATGATCGCTACCTTGCCGTCTAGCGAGAAAAGGTTCTCTCCGCCCATATTTGATCTCCTTGAGATATTTCAACAATGTGTATCCGTAGGGACAGGTCTGCAGACCTGTCCCTACAGGAACCTGTCCCTACAGATGGGGATTACCCCTATAAGGTCGATCATCATCGCCTGCACAAACGGCTGCACGTGGCGGGCGAAATGTTTGTCCAGACCCGCCAGATATTCGGCCTCGTGGCTGCGGATGAACGCCTTCAATTCGTCGCCGTAGTTGTCGAGCACCGAGCCGAAGGTCACATGCAGCACCTGCCGCGCATCGAAATCGTCGAGGAGGCCGGGCAGTTGCTCGTCGCTCAGTTCGGCGGCGGCCGGCACTTTGTCCAGTTGGCAGTCCAGGAAGTAGCTCTTGCGGTCATACTCGAACTTGCTGCGCGAGAAGTCGAGGATGGTGCGGAAGAAGGCCGGGTCTTCAACGGCGATCACGCGCAACGCCTCCAGGTAGCTGGTCCCGGCCGTCTTGACATGCACCAGGCTGCCGGCCTGCTCGGCGATGGCCGGATAGATGCTGAACTTGTCGGAGCCGGTGTGGATGCTCAGTTTGTAGCTGTTGAAGTGGCGCAGAATGGCCACCTGTCCGGTCAGATCCTCGGCGAAAACGTCGACATCGCCGATGTAGTCGACGCCCTTCTGGAACTTGCCCACAAAGCGCGGCGCCACGCTCACCACCGGCAGGCCGTGGCGGATCAACTCGTTGGCGATGTAGTAGTGCTCGTGGACCGACGTCGGCGTGTCGGTCTCGTCGATGGACATCTCCAGGTCGAAGGGCTTGCCGTCCATCTGCGCCGTGAGCGCGTCGGCGATGGTCAGGGCATGGGCCACGGCGTTTCCGTACTTGGCCAGCGTGCGCAGCAATGTCTCCTCATCGAAGATCAGCGTCAGGCCATCCAGTTCGATGGGTGAGCCGCAATAGGTCTCGACGGCAGATTCATAGCTGGCGCCGAGGCGATCCCAGGGCAGCACGGCGACCTTGGCGCGCAGCGTGTCGACGTCATCGGTCTGCGCGTCGTTGTCCACATGGTCGCTGGGATCGATGGTGTAGAAGGTGTAGCCGGCGGCCACAAAGGGCGGCAGATCCTCCACGACCTTGACGTGGTCGGCGTCCGCGCCCCAGGGATCACGCCAGCCCATTTCGAAGACGCCCCACATGGCGTCGTCCACGACCTGCTGTGGCGTGCGGCCGATGCGCGTGTTCTCGCGCACCGACTGCTGCGCAAAGATGGGCGCCATGCCCGTGCCCATCACCGATGCCACATGGCCCGGCGTGGCCAGGCCGATGCGGTCGCCGAAGCCGAACGAGGTCGCGATGCCCAGCGGTACGGGATTCAGCCAGGGCAGCCGACCACGCAGCGTTGCGGCATTGGCCGCGGTGAGCGGGCAGATCAATACGTCGGTTTCGGGATCAAGTACGCCGCCAAAGCCGTCGAGGTCGCCGCGCACAGCCAAGTACTTGAAGTCGTCCTCGCCCTTGAGCATGGCGTAGAGCGTTCCGTCTTGCTCAACAAGCGAGTTTGGATAGATGCCGTCTAGCATTTAGTTCGTTCATGTTCTTTTCCGATCTGGTGATTGAAGTTGATTCCCTGAGAACACTACAACGGATGAAGACGGGAACGGATTATTGTCCGGTTGGTCGAGGCGTTCGGGTTCATCCCAAAGCTTCTGGCATGGACGAAACTAAATCCGTTCCATTCTCAATCCGCTGTAGTGATTCTCTACGCAGTCCAATCGATACGCCGTCTTCGCCAAATCATAGGCCAGCGCACGCACCATGGCCAGCGCATCCTCGCGATCGACAATGCCGCGCAGCTCCAGCCCAGCGACCCAGTTGGCCGACACCCGTCGCCACAGGTCATGGCGCGCCGGGATCGACGGATAGGCGCGTGTGTCGTCGTTGAAGCCGGTCAGGTTGTAGATGCCGGCTGTCTCCGCCACGTTTTCGAAGTAGCGTTCGATGCCGTCGATGCTGTCGTAGAACCACCAGGGCGGGCCTAGCTTGAGAATGGGATAGTGGCCGGCCAGCGGCGCCAGCTCGCGGGAATAGGTGGTCTCGTCCAAATTGAAGAGGATGATGCCAAGGTTCGGCTCATTGCCGAAACGGTCGAGCAAGCGGCAGCAAGTTGTGGGTGAACTCGACGGCCGTGGGGATGTCGGCCCCCATGTCACGCCCGAAGCGCTGCATAGATGTCGGCGTTGTGATTGCGCCGGGAGCCGACGTGGATCTGCATGACCAGGCCGTCTTCCTTGCTCATGCGCGCCATCTCGATCAGCATGTGGCCGGTGAAGCGTTGGGCGTCATGTGCGTCGGCGTTGCCAACCAGGGCACGCTGGAAGATGACGTCGGCTTCGTAGTCGCTCAGCACTTCGGTGTAGGCGGTCAGCGCGGCGTGATCGGTGGCCTTGGCGCCCATGGACTTGAAGAATGCTCGACGTTGTTCGAGCGCCTGAATGAAGCCGGGATAGTCGACCACGTCGACGCCCGAGACCTGGCTGAGCAGATCGATCTGCTCACGCCAGCCGTCCATGTCGATGTTGACCACGGCGTCGGGCCGGAAGGTAGGCAATATGCGCCCGGACCAACCTGACTCACGAATGGCCTGATGCTGGGCCAGCGTGTCGGTGGCCGCGTCGGTGGTGCAGAGCACCTCGATGTTGAACTGCTCGTAGAGGGCGCGCGGCTTGAACGCCGGCGATTGCAACATGGCATCGATCTGGTCGTAGATGGCCTGGGCGTTGTCGCCGCACAACTTCTCGGTCACGCCGAAGACATTGACCAACTCGTCGTTGAACCAGACGCCGGTGGGCGTGCCCCGAAAGAGATAGTAGTGGTCGGCGAAGATCTGCCACGCCTTGCGATGATCGGCCTCGGTCGGCCCGCCATCCCGCCTCGGAATGGCCAGCGACTCCAGCGCGATGCCCTGAGAATAGAGCATGCGAAAGACGTAGTGGTCCGGGATCAGAAGCAACTCGGCCGGCGAGCCGAAGGTGTAGTTCGGATCCACAAAGAGTTGCGGGTCCACGTGGCCATGTGGACAGACCAGCGGTAGGTCCGCCACCGTGGCATAAAGATCGCGTGCGACGGCTCGCTGCGTCGAGTCGGCCGCAAAGAATCGGTCCGGGTGCAGCGTCAGTTGAGTCATTGTGCGCTCCTGCGTTGGGCTTGGTGATGAGAGATGCTGAATCAGTGCGAACTACGACGATTTGTCATTCTGAGCGGGTCGATCTGGAGCCTTCACTCTTGCATAACACCAGCGAAGAATCTTGTTATTCTCCAAATCGTGAACTACTGATTAATGGAGAGGCGCGCTTTCGCGCACGACCAGTTCAGGGTCGACCACGATGGCCCGCTGCTCGATGGGTTCGCCGGTGATCTGGGCCAACAGCAGATCCATGGCCACTTTTCCGAGGTAATCTCTGGAGACCCGGCAGGTCGTCAATGCCGGCGTCACAAGCTCGGCCAGCATGATGTCATCGAATCCGACCACGGCCAGATCGCCCGGCACGGCCAGGCCAAGCGCTGCGCATGCCTTGAGCGCACCGACCGCAACCAGATCGTTGTAGCAGATCATCGCCGTCAGCTCAGGATGTTCCTGAAGCAGGCGCTCGGCCTCGATCTGAGCGCCTTCCACCTGGGGCAAGCAGGGGCGAATCCAGCGCGGATCGGGCGCTGCGCCGGCATTGTTGAGCGCCCGGCAGTAGCCTTCAATGCGCTTCTGTCCGCTGGCTGAGGCAGGCGGCCCGGCCAGCAGTCCGATGGCTCGGTGGCCGCTGTCAAGCAGATGCTGAGTGGAGCAGGCGACGCCGTCCTCGTCATTGACGCGTACGGAAAGCAGATCATCCGAGTCGACAGTGCGATTGAGCAGAACGAGCGCGGAAAATCGTGTGGAGACAGAGACCAGATCGGCGTCGGGCAGGCGAGAACTGCAGAGCAGTACGCCATCCACGTGCCGATCTTCAAGAGAATCCAAGATGGCCAGCTCGCGCTGAGGATTCTCCTCGCTGTTGCAGAGAAAGACGCTGTAGTCGGCGGCATAGGCCTGGTGCTCAGCGCTGCGAGCGATATCGGAAAAGAAGGGATTGCCCACATCGGGCACAACCAGCCCCAGCGTTTTCGTCTGCTGCGTTACAAGCCCACGGGCGATGCTGTTGGGGCGATATCCGAGGCGCGTAACAGCCTCCCACACGCGTTCTTCGGTCTGGGCACTGACATCGCCCTTGCTGTTGATCACGCGTGAGACGGTCATCATCGAGACGCCGACTTCAGCGGCGACATCGGCAAGCGTGACTCGTTTGGCCATGACGGTTCCGTCTCTGAGAATTGGGGAATTGTTAGCGTTAACGTTAGCGCTAAAGATATGATACTGGAAAGACGTGTTGGCGTCAACTGGGGATCGGGGATTGGAACGAATGGTGAATTGCTGCTTGCTGCAGATAGACCGCGGATTAGGCTGATTTGGCGGACAAAGCCGGATATTTTTCGGAAATTATCCGGTTGCATCCGCCTGATTCGCGGTCTATCTACGGTAGGCTGTACAGTTTTACCCGAAGCACCAGATCTCAGCCGTCCAACCAACGCTTGAGCGTGGTCGCGTCGGCTAGAAACTGCTGAGGGTCATCGTTGCACACGAATTCAAGCAGGGCGAAACGATCGTCGGGCAGGGTTTTGATGCGGTTGAGGTAGGCCAACCATTGGGACGTGTGTTCCTTCAGCGGCAGACGGATGGTCTCGCCGCTCTCGGAGAGTTCCCAACTGAAGAGGTGAACGTGGGTCACCCAGGACGCTATCGTTTCGAAACCGGCGAGGTTCTCCATTGGCTCCGATCCTTTGGGCGGTTGCCAGAAGGAGCGCAGCGCCGGCCGGTCGACGACCTTCAACAGTGCGGCTGTGGACGCGTAGGTGTCCGTCAACGTGTTGCCGTGAAATTCGTAGGCGACGGTCACATCCGCCTGATCGGCCAGGTCAACGATACGCTGAGAGTCTTCAACAACCGTACGGCGATAATCGGCATCGGCCTGTGCAGCGCCGAGACGCCCGGCCCAGACGCGGATCGTGCCGGCGCCCAGCGCGACGGCCGTTTCGAGCACAGACTCAAACGGACCGCTGTCTTCGTGGCCGACCCGATAGTACGAGCCGTAGTTGGGGATCTGAAGCCCGGCCTCCTCGGTCAACAGACGCACAGCCCTGGCCTGGGCGATGTCGCCATGGGGCACATGCACATCGCCACCCCACTCGATGCCGTCGAGACCGGCCCGGCAGACCAGGTCGACGATCTCGCGGGGAGACAGCGCTCGGAAGGTAACGGAAACGAGTCCGGATTTTACCATGGTTAGCGTTTGGGGATTTCAGGCGGTAGGGGAGCGAGATCCATCTCCTGCAAGATGCCGGCCAGGGCAAAGTTGCCGGAGATGGCCAACATGCCGGGCAGGAGGATCAGCGCCGGCAGCGTGAGTGCGACGCTAAGTCCGATCAATACCAGGTCGAAAATGATCATGAGAAAGGAATAGAGCGGATGTTTGAACGCCAGAATGGTGGCGTTGCGCAGGACCAATTTGATGTCCGGTTCATCCTGTTGCCAGAAGAGGGGGAAAATATACTGGGCGATCATGAGGCTGACGAGAAAGGCCCAGATCCAGAAGACGGAAAAGATGCGCCAGGCGCCTTGTGAGTTGCCGTAGAAGGCGATATTAAAACCCAGCGCTACCGGCACGACTATCATGATCAGATAGAGCAGCCATCCGCGTCCGATGTGCTGCTTGGCGCCTTCCCAGAAGAAACCATTTTCGGTGCGCTTGTAGTTCGCCGCGCGGTTGAAGACCTTGTTGATGCCGACGGTGGCCGGCGCAGCGGTGACGATCAACACCTGTCCAATCCACCAGACGACGCTTAGGTAGACAACGAGAAATAGATCTTCGTAGGTCGCCTTCAATATGCGCCCCATGATGACAAATGCCTTCATACATCAATCCTATGCTGATCGTGATCCGGTGTTCCTTTTGATGAAATATAGCAATGATACAGGCCCTGACAAAGACTGATTATACCATTTGTGGCGAAGTTTGGAATTCCTGAGTCTTTGCGAATGGTCGGTCAACCGCTATAATCGCACTATTACACAGGAAGGCGGCCCTGAGATCCTGTTTTCGATAACCATAAACGATCGGATATGTTATGACATCTCAACCCAAGAAGATCCTGGTTGGCGTCGCCTGGCCCTATGCCAATGGCGAGAAGCACATCGGTCAGATCGCAGGCGCCTATCTGCCGCCTGACATCTTTGCGCGCTACCAGCGTCATGATCGGCAACGATGTGCTGATGGTCAGCGGCTCGGACACCCACGGCACGCCGGTGACGCTCAAGGCCGAGGCCGAAGGCGTATCGCCCGAAGAGATCGTCCGCAAATACCACGAGATGTTCATCGACGGGCTGCCTGAAGATGGGGATCACCTTTGATCTGGTATACCCACACCGACACACAGAACCACTGGGATGTCACCCAGAAGATGTTCACGCGCCATCTTGAGAACGGCTACATCTACACAGCCGTGCAGGATCAACTCTATGACCCGCAGGCCGAGCGTTTCCTGGCCGATCGCTACGTAGAGGGCATCTGTCCGATCTGCGGCTACGAGGATGCGCGCGGCGATCAGTGCGACAACTGCGGCAGCATCTACGACACGCTGGAGTTGGGTTCGCCCCGTTCCAAGCTGACGGGCAACACCGAGTTGGAGGTGCGTCCGACCGAGCACTTCTTCCTGGACATGGGCAAGATGAACGACCCGCTGCTCGAGTGGATCCAGGTCGGCAAGGAGCACTGGCGGCCCAACGTGATCAACTTCACACGCGGGCAGTTGCAACTCAAGGAACTGCGCGGGCGGGCCATCACGCGCGACATCAAATGGGGCGTGACCATTCCCGTTGACGGCTATGAGGACAAGCGCATCTACGTCTGGTACGACGCCGTCATCGGCTACCTGAGCGCACCGATTGAGTGGGCCCAGGTCATCGGAGAAGAGGACGCCTGGCGCCAGTGGTGGGATGCTGATGTGAACCCGGATGCCCGCATCTACAACTTCCTGGCCAAGGACAACATTCCCTTTCACACCATGATCTGGCCAGGCATGTTGATGGGCTACAACGACGGCGAAGGCGGCGATAAGCTGAATCTGCCCTACGATGTGCCCGCCAACGAATATCTCAACCTGGGCGGCGAACAGTTCAGCACCAGCCGCGGCCGCGTCATCGGCTTCAACAGCGTCCTGCGCGAGTTCCAGCCCGACGCCTGGCGCTATGTGCTGACCGCGCTGTCGCCGGAGAGCAACGACGTCGAGTTCACCTGGCAGGACTTTATGGATCGGGTCAACAACGAGCTGGTCGCCAACTGGGGCAATCTGGTCAACCGCATGGTCGGCTTTGCCTACAAGCGCTTCGACGGCATCATTCCGACACCCGGCGAGCTGACCGACGCCGACAAGGCGCTTCTGGCCGACATCAGCGCCGGCTTCGACTCGGTGGCGGCTCTCTATGAAGGCGTCAAACTCAAGGCTGCCTTGTCTGAGGTGCGCCGCCTGAGCCAACGTGTGAACCAATATCTCAACGACCGCGCGCCCTGGACGCTGATCAAGGAGGACCCGGCCGACGCGGCCACGGCGGTCTACGTGGCGCTGCAGGCCATCGACTGGCTCAAGCTGCTCTGGGCGCCGATCCTGCCCCACGCCAGCGAGCAGGTCAACGAAATGCTCGGCTACGACCAGCCGATCTTCGGCAGCCAGTTCACCCAAATCGTCGAGGACGCTCGCGGCTCGCATCAGGTTCTGCGCTACGATCACAGCGGTGCGGCCGGCGTTTGGGAGGCGAAGCCTCTGCCGTCGGGGCAGACGATGCGCCAGCCGAGCCCGCTCTTCGTCAAGCTGGACGATGAAACCTTGGCCGAAAAACTGGAATCGATGGGATGAGCGGCAGAGTCATTGACAGACAACCGGAGTAATATGCAGGCTCTATCGAGTCCGGTCTCGCGAAAAATCGTCGTCGATTCTCAGCCGACATTTGACAACGCTGCTGTTGAGAGCCTTGCCTTCTTTGACAGGCTCTACGTCGGACGACCGCGTCGATGGCTGATCTTTTTCCTGGGCGCCTATCTGCTGACCGCGTTCTTCTATGCCTCATCCACGCCGGCCTGGCAGAGTCCGGACGAGCCGGCCCACTACAACTACATCGCGCATATTGCCGAAACCGGTTCTCTGCCGGCGTTGCATCAAGGCGACTATGATCAGTCACTGCTCGACGTCCTGCTCTCGACCCGGTTTGCACCGAAGATCCCCACGTCCGGCCTGCGCTACGAATCCTACCAGCCGCCGCTCTTCTACCTGACGGCAACGCCGATCTTCTGGCTGACCGACGGGCATTTGTTGGCCCTGCGGCTCTACAATGTGCTGCTTGGCCTCTTCAGCCTAACCTTGCTCTACCATTGTGTGGCGCTGGTCTTCCCGCACAAGACCATGTTGGCAGCGGGCGCAGTCGCCTTCGCGGCTTCGTTGCCAATGCACGTGGCGATGACCGCCGCGGTCAACAACGATGGGCTGGCCGCATTGTTGATCCTGGCTTCGATGCTTGCGCTCTTGCGCTGGATGCGCGTTCAATTCTACGCTGAGGCATCATTGGACGACGAAGCGCAGATTCGCCGCCTGATGGTTCTGGGGCTGTTGCTTGGGCTGGGCCTCTTGACCAAAGTATATGCCTACATGCTGCTGCCGATCGTGCTGTTTGCCGTCATCTTGGTGGGCTGGCTACAACCATGCGTCGGCAGCCCGGTGCGCGTGCAGCCCTGGCGCGACCTGTGGCGGAGCGTTCGCATGTCGCTGTGGACGGCCATCCCGGCGTTGTTGCTTGGGCTGCCTCTCTGGTTGCGCAACATCTGGCTCTACGGGCGCTGGGATTTCCTTGGCCTCAATTGGCACGACCAGGTTGTGTTCGGCCAGCCGCGTACCGGCGAGTGGATCGCCCGCTTTGGGTGGGTCGACTACAGTGAACGGGCGTTCCGCTTCACCTTTCAGAGCTTCTGGGGCGTCTTCGGCTGGATGGGCGTCTTCATGGACGATCGCATCTATCTGGCGCTGCTTGTCTTTTCCGGCATCATCTTCGCCGGCATTCTGTGGGCCGTCGTCCGATTGATCTCCGGCCCCCCCGACACCGAGATGGATCTCTTCCAGGTGGCTGTGCTGATATTGCTGGGCGTGATGCTGACGGCGGTCGGCGTCTCGTACATCGGATACAACTTCAAGTTTGTACAACATCAGGGACGCTATCTCTTCTGGGGCTTGTTGCCCATCAGCACCATCGTCGCCCTGGGCTGGCGAGAGGTTCTGCACCCGCTCCAGGGTTGGATCACCGGTCTGCTCGCGGCCGTGTTGGCCGCTTCCCTGGCCGTTACCGGCCTTGTCAATGGAACCCTCGACAAGTGGACGGTGTTGATTATTGGTCTGATCTCGTTGTTGCTACTGTTACAGCCCTTACTGTTGGCCGGGACAGATCTGCCTAATATGAAGTGGCTTCCTCATTGGTATCGCCGTTTCATGAGGAAACATTGGGTGATGGGCCTCTCCGGCGGTATACGTTCGCTGATCTGGGCATTGCCCTTTTTGCTGCTGTTGCTGCTCAATCTCGCCATCCCGTGGCTCTATATCATGCCTCAACTTGGCGGGTGAGCGGGGGGGCATTTCACGCCGGGGGCAGGATCGCACGTGCCGGGGACGGTCCAGCCCAATTCGGTCATGCTGACATCTTCCGGACCGTCCCCGGCACGTTGTCGCCCCGAATCTGAAATACACCCAGTGAGCGGGTCGTTTTTTGCCTATGAGGACAAGCGTTTCTATGCAGACCGGATATCAGCGCTCTGTACAATCTCAATCGAACATCCGAAAAACGCCGTTCGATTTTGCGGCTATCTTTGCCGGGCTGTTGGTGCTGACGCTCGTGACAACGGCGCTTTTCTGGCAATTCTGGCATGCCAACCGCATCTATGGCGGCGTCCAGGTAGGCGGCGTGCCCGTAGGCGGGCTGACGCGCCTCGAAGCCGTCGAAAAACTCGAAACAACCTTGCCGACGTATCCGGCGCCGCCGGTCACAGTCTCGCTTAACGCCCAACGCTTTCCGCTTTCTGCCGATTCGCTTGTTGCCCAATGGACGCCCATCGACGCGGTCAACCGAGCCTATCTACTGGGCCGGGACGGCGACCTGACGACCCGGCTGGCGCAACAGATCACATTGGCGTTGCGTGGCTACAACTTGATTCCCGAGGCCGCCTACGAGGCTGCGCCTTTGCGCCAAGCGCTCAACGAGATCGCCAACCGGGTACGAAGTGCATCCGCTGCGGCGCCGGGATCGCCTGGCGTGGATGTGGATGTCGAGGCGACGCTGGCCGCCACATTGAATGCGCTGCAACGAGCAGGGAAGGTCATTGCCATCAACGTGCCGCTTGCCACTGTGCCGTTGCCTGCTTCAGCGCCGGTCGATGCCGAGGTCATGCCGTTTGAACGGCTCGCCGAACAGACGCCCGCGCCGCTGTTGCTGTACAACGCGGTCTACGGTCTTGAAACCGCGCTTGATCCCGGCCAGATCCAGTCGATCCTGTTCACGTCAGAGCCGCTGCGCATCGATGAGGACGCCCTGCGCGCCCATCTGGCGATGTTGGCCGAACAGGTTGACATCACGCCTCGCGACGCTCGCCTGCGCTTCAACCCGGCCACCGGCGGCGTGACGGTGTTGCGTTCCAGCGAAGCCGGGCGTAGCCTGGATGTCGATGCCACAATGGCGTCGGTCCAGTCCGCTTTGGCGGCCGGCAGTGGACGGGCCGAGTTGGTCATGACTGAGATAGCGCCTGACGTCGATAGCTCACGCATTGCCGAGATGGGCATCCGCGAACTGGTCGCTTCAGGCACGAGCTACTTTGCCGGCAGCAGCGCAGCACGTATTCGCAACATCGAGGTGGCCGCCGAAAAGTTCGACGGCGTGGTGATTCCGCCGGGCAAGAGCTTCAGCTTCAACCGCTTCGTGGAGGATGTGACCGCGGCCAACGGCTTCGAGGATTCGCTGATCATCTGGGGCGACCGCACGGCTGTGGGCGTGGGCGGCGGCGTCTGCCAGGTCAGCACGACCATCTTCCGCGCGGCCTACGCAGGCGGCCTGCCGATTGAGGAACGCTACAACCACGGCTATGTGGTCGACTGGTATGGCGAGCCGGGCCTGGACGCCACCATCTACACGCCGACTGTCGATTTCCGCTTCCGCAACGACACCGACGCATTTATGCTCATCGAGCCGGTGGTGGATTCTATCGGCGGTTCCATCACCTTCAACCTCTACGGCACGCGCCCCGACCGGGTGGTGACCATCGCAGACCCGGTGGTGACGGACGAAGCAGGAACCGGCCGCGCCGGTCTATCAGATCGATGAAGAATTGGCACTGGGCGAGCAACGGCAGGTCGAATGGCCCAAGGAAGGTATGACCGTCCAGGTCGAGCGCACCATCGTCGAGGACGGCACCACGCGCACCGACACCATTACCAGCTACTATCAACCCTGGAACGCGCTCTACCTGGTGGGGCCGGGAACGGATGTGCCGGAAAGTGCTGAGCCGGACGAGTCAGAGGGTTGACCGGTCTGGACGCGCGGAGACATTGGCGGTATTAAGGTGCGATGAATATCGTGGGCGTAGCGGCTGAAAAAATCGCGAGAAGATACCTATCCGGCATCAAATCGGTTTTGCCCGGAAGCCGGGTCCGACTGCTTGGCAAAGAGCGGAGCAAGCGCCGGCTCAATATTCATTTCAGCCAACACCTCTTTGCCGCGCACGGTCAGATCGCTGACGAATTGAAACTCATGGCGGCCATCGACCGGATAGGCCTTCAGTTGATAATGTGTGGCGCCGAACGCTTCGCTGACGATGACCGTGACAGGCTTTCTGGGATCCAGATAGGCGCTTGTCAGGCCAACATCGTACAAGGCATCACGCACTCGCCCTGAGTCATGCTTTGGATACAGATAGAAGTGCGCCACGCACATATGTTGCTGAGATCCGCTATTGGCGCTTGTGATGTTGTTGGTCCATATTTTGCCGTGGGGAACGGTGATCACCGAGTCATCGGGCGAGACCATCTGAAAGGCGCGCAGACCCATGTTCGTGATTTCACCATAGTCGCCATCCACCTCCACCCGATCTCCGGCGCGATATGGGCGCTCGACCAACACGACGATGCCGGCGATGATGCTGCTCACATAGTCCTTGAACGCAAAGCCGACCGCGACCCCAACGGCCACAAGGATTGCCCAGATGTTCTGCAAGGAAGGATTGATGATCTCAGGCAACAGCCGAGCAACGGCAACGGCAATCAGCAACAGCCGCAGCACCGGGGCGACCGGCAGCAGATAGAGGCGCATTCGGCTGGGCAGCCGATTGGCCAGCCAGGGGATGATGCGCTGAATCAGCACAATCAGCAGCCATGCCGTTGCGATGATCAGCAGGATGTTGGTGAAGCTGATCTCGTCCAGACTGCGCAAGATTTCGGTTGCTTGGACATCAGGCATCATAGCGCTCCTCCGCCTACAATTCGTCGATCAGAAAGCCTTCACTGCGCAGAAAGGCACGGACCGCGGGGTAGCCCAGGCAGGTGACACGCCGGCATCCGGCATCATCCGTGATCAAATTGGCGGTCTGAAGCCGTTGGATGCAGCTTGCGATCTCAAAGGGCATCAATGGCAGGAGGCGTGCCAGCAGTGCGTCGGACAGACCGTCATGAAGCAGCAGCGCGTGTAGGACAAACGCCTCCAGCGTCCCGGAAAATCCGGGCACTGTCGGCAGTTCGACCTTCTCCCACGGGCGTACCCAGATCGTCTTTCCCCGATCACTGGCGGCCTTCTCCTCAGCTTCCTCCTCCACTTCACCGTCGCTTTCCACAAGCAGGCCGTGCAGCCAAATTTGCCAGGCCGTCTCAGGGATGCCGCGACTGTGGGCGGCCAAATACTTGAAATAATCGGTCGCGTCTTTCGTCTCGCTCTCGCCGCCCTCTTCGTGATCGTCTTCGTCACTGTGCGTGAAGATCAAATGGCCGGAGTGCGCCTGGCGAAAGGTGTATTGGATTCCGCCATCGTTGCTCGCCGATTGTTGAAACCAACCCGCCAACGCGTTGGCGTCAAGCGGCGCCAATGTCCGCACATGGGGGAAAATCTGGTCGAGATGAAGCGTCTGGCTCAAGAAAGCCCAGGCCCAGCTATCGCAAACGACCATGCCGGCGCCTTGGCCGGCGACGCGATCCAGCCAGCCGCGAAGCAGATACAGCCCGTTTTGATGGCGCAGGTAGCAATGTTCTAGAAGCGGCAATATCCATCGAGTCTTGCAGGCGATGTCCACCTGTTCGAACCACGCATCGTCGCGATCCAGTATCTGGCGCGGAGTCGGCGGCTCGATCAGGTGCAGTCCGTTATCGGCGGCCCAGGCAATTGCACTTTTAGGCAGATTGCTGTGCGGTGCATTCACGAGTACACGCACCCCCGCACGTGCTGCATCCGCATCCAGCCAGGGGCGGTATTCGGACATCAATGCTTCGAAATAGATCGTGCGCCAGTCCGGTTCCGGCGCGGCCTGTTCTATCAGGTGGCTGGGAATCGATTCCAATTCCTGCGCCGGTTCCACCGACTCAATATCTTGCCCGGATCGTCCGGATGTACGCAACCGTTTCACAAGGTCATTGAAGTTGTTGCGCAGCGTCTGCGTGGTCGGCTCAGCCGGTGCAGCATAGTCGGTAAGCGGAATCAATCGCCACAATGACGGATTCTCGGAAGTCACGGAACTATCTCCAGGGCTATCTGTGGGAATGCTGAGGCGCTGCAAGTCAAACAATGGTATGTCGAACAACGGTCAAATTCGGCGTCGTCTTGCTTGTTCGCAGTATATCAACAATCGCTTGCGACGGCTACCGCCTCGATAGTCAAAGCTTCGCGCAAATGCCCAATAGACAAGCTTCTCCAGTTTCTCAGCAGAAGGCCGGCTTGTCCATGGATGAGTATCGGCGTCAACAGTGCAAACACCAGAAGACTGATGACCCATCGTGCCAAGATATTTGGCTCTTCAGGAATTCAGGGGGTCTACGGCGAAACCTTCCAGGAAGATTCGTGAAGACCAGAGTATTACGGGACCGATCTTCCTGGAAGGTGGTCAACGCCCCCTGAGATCCGAAAGAACCTGATATTTGTTATCCCGTTCAGGATCTCCAATCGCTTTTGCCGATGGCGGACCTGTCGGATTTCTCTCGCCAGATCGTCCGCCAAATCCGCGGTCCATTAGCGTGCAATAATGGATACTGATGCGGGTCGTGCTTCCAGGGATCAACCGGCGCAGTTCGCACGGTCGATTGACAGCGGCGTTACTTTCTTGCTACTGTAGATGCAGTCTCTATGTGATTTGGGTGTGTTCAAAACCGGATGAAACGATCCTCCGGGAGGGTGATGACGGCAATCTGGCAATGCACAATGCTCCTCCCGGAGGATCTTGAGATGCTCAACTCATTTTGTTTGCGAAGCAGGCGCTGTGCGCCAACACACCCATGTGATTTGATTGGAGAGAGCATGGCGGTCAAATGAAAAGAACATCACCGCAATTCCAATTACTCGAAGCCCTGGTTCACCGTATGGAGCCGCAGAGCCGGCTGCTGCATGCCTGGCCGCTTGCCGGCGGCGTCTCCGCGCAGATGACGGCCATCGAGATCGAGCGAACGAATGGCTTGATCGTGAAAATGGTCGTGCGTTGTCACGGAGAAGTGGATCGCGCTCAGAATCCCGACATTGCCGCACATGAGTTTCGCCTGCTGAAAATCCTACGCTCGGCGAGGATCGCCGTGCCTGCGCCTATCTATCTCGACCAGCCCGAATCGATCTTTCCAACACCCTGCATCGTCGTCGAGTACATCGAAGGGGCGACGGACTTCGCCCCTGCCGATCTGAGCGATACCCTCCAGCAGATGGCAAGGCAGCTTGTCCGAATCCATCGGATGGACGGCGCCAACGCCGATCTTGTATTTCTTCCCCGGCACACCTGCGGTTTCGACAAACGCCCCACGGTGCTTGACGATTCGTTGAGCGAAGGACGCATTCGCGATGCCTTGGAACTCGCCTGGCCGCTCAAACACGCCGATTTAGCCAATGCGCCGGTTCTGCTGCACGGCGATTTCTGGCCCGGCAATATCCTTTGGCATGGCAGTCAACTCGTGGCAGTCGTCGACTGGGAGGATGCCATGGTCGGCGATCCGCTGGCCGATGTGGCCAACAGCCGACTTGAAATCCTGTGGGCCTTTGGGCGCGATGCCATGCACCGTTTCACGGATCTGATGCGCTCGATGACCGCCATCGATTTTGCCGACCTTGCTTACTGGGATCTCTGCGCCGCGCTGCGGCCCGCCGGCAAGCTCGGCTCCTGGGGACTCGATGCCGATGCCGAGCAGTCCATGCGTGTGAAGCACGCTTGGTTTGTCGATCAGGCGCTGGGTGCGCTGAAGTGAGCACTTGGAGATGGTGAAAGATGATGCGCCGAGGCTTCTGGATCGCCATTGGATTAGTGGCGGGCTTGATCCGCGTGCGACGCACCCAACGATTTGGACAACCATAGAGTTCACGGAGGGTGCGTCGCACGCTACCCTCTATTCAGCCTCACGCGCCCGCTGCCAACGCCTGCACCCGCCGATATTGGCTCATATACAGGTCATAGTAAAAGCCGCCCTCTTCCATCAACGCCTCATGCGTGCCGCGCTCGATGATGCGGTGGTCGTTGACCACGAGCACGTTGTCGGCGTTGCGAATCGTGCTCAGCCGGTGGGCGATGACAAAGGCCGTGCGCCCCTCCATCAGCCGCAGCAGCGCCTCCTGGATCTGCATCTCGGTGCGCGTGTCCACGCTGCTGGTGGCCTCGTCCAGGATGAGGATGCGCGGGTCGGCCAGCATGGCCCGCGCGATGGCCAGCAACTGCCGCTGCCCCTGGCTGAAGTTGTGCCCCTTCTCCGAGACCAGGGTGCCGTAGCCCTGGGGCAGCGTGCGGATGAAGTGGTCGGCATTGGCCAATCGGGCCGCCTCGATCACCTCCTCGTCGCTGGCCGTCCAGCCGACCATAGCGGATGTTCTCCATCACCGACTCGGAAAAGAGGAACGTGTCCTGCAAGCACGATGCCAAGCTGTTCGCGGATCGACGTCTGCTCCACGCTGCGGATGTCGTGGCCGTCGATCAGGATCGCGCCCTCGCTCACGTCGTAGAAGCGACTGAGCAGGCTGATGATGGTCGTCTTGCCCGCGCCGGTGGGGCCGACCAGGGCGATGGTCTGGCCCGGCTTGGCCGTCAGGTTGACATCCTCCAGCACCGGCTTGCCCGCCTCGTAGGCGAAGCTCACGTTGTCGAAGGTGACCTCGCCCCGGATCTTGGGCAACGGCTCGGCGTCGGGCGGATCGGCCACGGAGGGCTTGTCGTCCAGCACCTCGAAGATGCGCTCGGCCCCGGCCAGCGCCGATTGCAGACCGTTGTAGAGCATGGCGATGCCGCGCATGGGCCGGAAGAAGTTCATGACGTAGACCACAAAGGTGGCGATGACGCCCACGCTGACGATGCCCTGCAAGCGAGAGCCAGCCGCCCAGCAGCGCCACCACGGCGATGGTGACGGTCATCATGGTCGTGAACATGGGGCCGAGCGCGGCGGTGATGATGTCGGCCTTGATGCCGACCTGCCGGTTTTCGGCGCTGATAGCCTCAAACTGGGCGATGGTCTCCTCTTCGCGGGCAAAGGCCTTGACCACGCGCACGCCGGCGATGTTCTCCTCCATCACCGCGTTGAGCGTGCCCAGGTTGGCCTGCACCTGGCGGAAGGCCTTGCGGCTGTAGCGGGTCACCGTCACGGTGATGTAGAGCATCAGCGGCAGCACGAGCATGACGCCCAGGGCAAGCTGCCAGTTGAGCAGAAACATGGCGACCATGATGCCGCCCAGCAGCAGGATGTTGGTGGTGAATTCGATGAGGCCATTGGACAGCACGCGGTTGATGGCTTCGGTGTCATTGGTCATGCGGCTCATGAGATCGCCGACGCGATGGTGATCGTGGTAGGCCATGGAGAGCGACTGCACGTGGGCGAAGAGGTCGGAGCGGATATCGCGCACCAACCGTTGCGCCACAACGACCATGATCATGCCCTGGACGATGGTGGCCACGCCCGCCGTAATGTACACGGCCAACATCAGCAAGGCGATCCGAATCAGCCCCGGCACATCGCCGGGCATGATATAGCGGTCGATGGCGATGCCGAGCAGGATCGGCCCGGCCAACTGCCCGATGGTGGTGACCACCACCAGCACGGCCACCACGATCAGTTGCAGCCGATACGGGCTCAGATAGCTGAGCAGGCGTCGCACGGCAAAATTGGTGTCCTTGGCGCTCTCTCCGCTGGGGCCGCCGCCCGCCCATGCCGAGGCGTGGCGCGATTCTGTTGGGTTTGGGTTGTCGTCTGAACGGTCATCCTAGTATGTCCCCAGTTGCGACGTAAAGATGTCGTGGTAGATCGGGCTGGACTCCAGCAACTCGGCATGGGTGCCATGCGCAACGATCCTGCCTTCATCGAGCACGAAAATCTGGTCGGCGCTGAGCACGCTGGTGATGCGTTGGGCGATGATGAAGGTGGTGCGGTCGACCATCAACGTGTCGAGCGCCTGCTGGATCTTGTACTCGGTCTCCAGGTCGACGGAACTGGTGCAGTCGTCCAGCACCAGGATGCTCGGATCGATCAGCAGCGCACGGGCGATGGCGATGCGCTGTTTTTGGCCGCCGGAGAAATTGGCCCCGCGTGCCTCAACCTGGCTCTCGTAGCCGTCCGGCAGCGTCATGATGAAGTCGTGGGCCTGGGCCGCTTTGGCCGCGGCCACAACCTCGTCCATCGACGCATCGGACCGACCGTAGGCGATGTTCTCGCGCACGGTGCCGCTGAAGAGGGTCGTCTCCTGCAGCACCATGCCGACCTGGGCGCGCAGATCTTCGTTTTTCCAGTCGCGCACATCCACGCCGTCGATGGAGATGCTGCCGCCGTGGACGTCGTAGTAGCGTGGCAGCAGGTTGACCAGCGTGCTCTTGCCCGATCCGGTTGCGCCCAGCAGGGCGACGCGTTGGCCCGGATCGACGGCGAAGCTGACGCCGTGCAGGACATCTTCATGCTCGCTGCCGACGGACGGATCGGCGCCGGTGGCGTTGCCATTGACGCTGCCATTATCGGAGCCGTTGGCCTGCTTTTTGGGTGGCCCACTGTAGGCAAACTCAACGTTGTCGAACTGGACCCGGCCCTTCATCGGTCTGTCATTCTCGATGACTGCCTTGTTCTGGATGGCCGGTTCCGTGTCCAGCACCTCCCAGACGCGCCCGGCCGACGCCTCGGCCCGCGACATCATGGTGAGGATGTTGCCGAGCAACAGCAGCGGGGCCATGGCGATCATCAGGTAGCTGTTGAAGGCCACCAATTCGCCGATGGAGAGCCGCCCGTTGATCACGTCGACGCCGCCCCAGAGGATGACGGCCACCATGCCGATGTTGGTCAGCACCAGCAGGATGGGCATGGCTACGGCCATCAGCCGGCCAACCTTGATGTGTTCGTTCATGTATTCGTCGTTGCGTGTCTTCGAAACGCTCGATCTCAAAGGGCTCGCGCGCATAGGCCTTGACCACACGTGCGCCCGGCCAGATTTTCCTGAACGATGGTGTTCAGCGCCGAGAGTTTGCGCTGCACGATCACGAACATGGGCTGGGCCAACCGCATCACGATCCAGATCAGCAGCATGGCGATGGGCAGCAGGATGACCATGATCATCGAGAGGCGCACGTCGAGCAGAAACATCATCACCAGGCTGCCGACGATCATGAGCAGCGCGCGGATGAGCAGCGACAGCCCCGCGCTGGAGAACATGCGCACGACATCCACGTCGCTGGATATGCGCGTCATCAACTGGCCGGTCTGCATCTCATCCAGGTTGGCAAACGAGAAGGACTGGATGTGGCGGAAGAGCGAACTGCGCATGTCGTAGGCCATGCCCTGGGAGAGCTGCGCCCGGCAGACGCCCTGGCCCAGCGTGGCGATGGTGCCGATGAGCGCCGCCGCCAGCATGGTCATGGAGCCGCGCCAGATCACCTGCATGTCTTGCTGTTCAATGCCCTGGTCGATGATCACTTGCAGCAATCGAGGGACAACCAACTCCATGAGCACGGGCAACACGACCGTGAAGAAGCCGATGATCACGACCCATTTGTAGGGACGTGCAAATTGAGTCATTCTACGCAGTGCATTCATGCTTCGTCTGGAACCTCCATCAATCTCAAAATGTCGCCCAGCGCGTGGTGGATGCGTTGCACGTCTTCTTCGGGCAGGGTTTCGAGCCGTCGACGCAGCAACGGCACGCCTTGCAGCGGCGTTTGCGTCGCAATCGCGCGTCCGGCTTCCGTCAGTTCCACAATAACCACGCGGTTGTCCTGGTCGGAGCGTGTGCGCGTCACATAGCCGTCTTCCTCCAATTGGGCGACGACCGTCGATGCTGTGCTCGGGCTGCTCAGGATATATTCCTGCACGTCGCCAATCGTGAGCGCGCCCGTTTCCTGGATATGGCGGAGGATCGAAAAATCACGCGGACGCACGCCATGATCGCTGATCTGGCGTGCGGTCTGGCGCATATGGCGGTTGATGCGTAGGAATCGCTGCATTGTCTCTTTTGTCAACTGTTTGTCTGCATCGTCCACGGGTTTTTCCTTTTTTTGCTTATTTCAGCAGTTCACGATTTGAAGAAAAACGAGATTCTTCGCTGGTGTTGTGCCAGCGTGAAGGCTCCAGATCGACCCGCTCAGAATGGCAAATCGTGAACTACTGTGTTTCGGTATGAAGGTCTTTTTTCTTGTGCAATCGCGTTGTTTGTAACCGGTCTATCCACCATTGCCGACAACAGCAATTTTAGTTCACTGCCGAATATTTCTATATAGAAATATTCTAGATCGAAATATTTGCATTGTCAAAAGGGTTCAGTTGCAGGGTAGGCCCAAAGTTTTCGGGAAGGAGCGGCGGGAACAAAAAAGCCGGACTTCTTGAGAAGTCCGGCTTGAGCCGATTTTTATCAACGAGATCTCGTCCCCAGGTGGCAGGGGAATCAGAAGATCGCCTTATCGCCATGGATGACGTGGAGCTATGGCGCTGGTGCTAGACCTCAATCGCCCGTATTCGGATCGGTTGCGTCCTGATTGTCTACATCAGGAGTGGGCGTACGCGGCTCCAGCCGCAGTCATGTCATTCTGAGCTGCGGGTTCCTCCTCGACTGCATTCACTTGGATCGTGAACGTCTGTGGTTCTGATGCCAGGCCGCCGCCGGCCGTTTCTACCAGACGCACGGTCACTGTAGCGCTGCCGCCAGCGTTCTCCAGGGTTGTGAATGTCAATTCGCCACTGGTCACATCGATAGCGGGCTTCTGCTCAAAGAGCCGTTCGGTTCCGTTCGTCAATTCCACAGTCAACTTGAAGGTCAATGACTGGTCTGATTCGTTGGCTGCACCGGCAGAGATGGATGTGGCCCAATTAGAAAAACGCTGCGCGCCTTCATTTGCGTTGATTTCAATTGGTCCTGTCCGACAGAGTGAACCTTGGCGCATCGTTGATCGGGTTGACCACGATGCGGAACGTTCGCACTTCGGAACGGGCGCCGCCTTCATCCACCAGCGTAGCGGCCACGTTAGACTCGCCGTAGCCGTTCAGATTTTGTCGCAAATGTTAGATCGCCGCTGGCTGCATTGATGGTTGGCGGTGTTGAGAAGAGCGCATCGTTATCGGCTGTAACCTCAAATCGTAGCGGTTGTGACGCTTCATTGGGCGCGCCGGCATGGATATTGGTCGCCCATCCGGGAACGACCTGTTGGCCGGCATCTTCGTTCACCTCCAATCGATCATTCGGCAGGCTGAACCCTGGTGCGTCGTTGATCGGATTGACCACGATGGTGAATGTTCGTGCCTCGGAGCGTGCACCGCCTTCGTCGACCAGTACAACAGTGACCGTCGATTGGCCATGTTTGTTGGGCTGCGTGACAAAGGTCAGATCGCCGGTTTGGGCATCGATGGCCGGCGATTCGGCGAAGATCTCGCTGTTGTCAACCCCGATTTCAAAGCGCAATGCCTGTGCGGATTCATTGGAAGGACCGGCTGAGATCTCCGTCGCCCAGGCCGGGAAACGCATTGATCCGGCATCTTCGTCCACGACTACTCGACTCTCGTTCAAGGCGAAACCGGGCGCATCGTTGACGGGGCTGATGACAATACTGAACGTCTGCGGCGGCGCACTGTCAACTCCGCCATTGGCCGTTCCGCCGTCATCGCGCAGCCCCACGCTGACAATTGCTGTCCCGTTGGCGTTGGGCATGGCCGTGAACGTCAGCGTTCCGCTTGACGGATCGATGGTCGGCGCAGCCGCAAAGAGATGGTTGGAATCAGTTGCCGGCGTGAAGGTCAGGTTCTGATTGACCTCGTCGCCTGGACCTGCTGAAATCGACGTCGCCATCCCTGAGATGGTCTGCGCTCCGGCATCCTCATTGACAATGACGCTGTCACGGCTCAAGGTGAAACGCGGCGCATCGTTGACTGCTTGGACTGTCACCGAGATGGTCGCAGTGCTGGTCAGTTCACCGTCGCTGATGGTATAGGTGAATGTGTCGGTGCCCGAAAAGTCCGGATCGGGCAGATAATAGATGGTCCCGGGCCCGGCAATTGTGGCCGTGCCATGAAGCGCCGCACCGACATCAACGACCTTGAGGGTATCGAAATCCGGATCGCTGTCATTGATCAGCACCGGGATATAGGAATCCTGATTGTCTTCCCGGGTTCTGAAGGTGTCTCCCTGCGCACTGGGCGCCCGATTCAACGGGGTCACGGTCGGGACCGGCGTCGGTGTCTGGGTGACAGTTGATGTTGCCGTCGGCAATGGCGTTTTCGTCGGCAGCGGCGTGATCGTCTTGGTCGCGGTCGGCGTTACGGTTTTGGTTGGAACTGCGACTGGCCGTTGCTGTGCTGGTCGCCGCCATGATCCGGGTAGCAGTCGGTTTCGGCGTATTCGTCGGTCTTTGCGTGGCCGTGGCTGTGCCCACTATGCCCATGCCAGGCGCAACGGATGTTCGCGTTGGCGTATTGGTTGCCGTTTTGGTGGGCGTTGATGTGGCTGAACTCACGCTTGACTGCACTTGCGTGGCGGTCGGTGTTCTGGTCGGCGTCGGCGCAGTTGGATTCCTGCCTTCAGCCACAGTTGACGTAGCAGGTGTTGATGAATTGCCCGATGCCGGGGCGCGTGTCTCCGTCGGTCTGGGCGTTGCTGTCTTGGTGTCGTCAGCGGAGCCCAGCGCGATGGTCTGAGGCGTGTTCGTTGCCGTGGGAGCCAAAGGCGCCATGGTCTCCGTGTCGGTAACAGCCGGCTCTTCCGTTTCTGTTGGCATCGATGTGACGATCGACGGTTCCGACTCGGTTACCTGCACGACTTCGGTCGTTGCCGACAGCGGGGTGACGACCAGCGCGCCTTCGGCGCCCACGGCCAATTGTTGGTCTGCCCCGACCTCGGCGACCGCGCCGTCACGATTGCGCGTGACAACGACTTGTCCTTCGTAGGCAGTTACGAGCGTTGTTTCGTCGTCCTGGATGGTTGTTTCAAAATTCGCGCTGACGACCGATGCCGTTGCCAATGGTGTCTGAACTTCAAATTGGTCTTCAGGCGAGAGCGATGTGGCAACGCTGTGGCGAGCAGTGCCGGCCAGCATCTGCAGCAGCACCTGTGTGCCGTCGTTGTTGTCAGCCAGCGTCGCCAGCAAAACCTGTGAATTTGGGGCAAGGGTGGTCGCCTGATTGGGGAAGTACGTGATCTCGGCGCTGCCATCCTGCGTGATCAACGTATCTCCCGGTTCAAGTTGTGCTGAAGATTCGGCGGATACGGTTTCGAGTGTATCGCTGCCGGCGCGTTGAATCTGCGCCGCTGCCTCAGCGACGACAACCTGCGCATACAACGCCGCGTCATCCGTTTCTGGAAGCTGGACCACGGGAAGCGTCTCGGTTCCAGCGCCGGTTTCCGGCGGCGTATCAAGCACGCCGGGCAAGAGGCGCGGGATCATGACTACGAAGACGACAAGCGCGGCCACAGTCGCCGCGGCAACAAGCATCGACGTAGCCGGGCGAAGCCGAGGAATCCAATTGCCCAGTTGTTCTCGCCAACTTGGGGCCGAGCGCTGCCGCGATCTCTCAACGCCGGATGGCGGGGAGACCTCCCGATCAGGGAGCAGGAGGTCATCCTCTCCAACTGACGGCGGCTGAAGCGTTGAATTGACCTCGGCCAGAACCCGTTCCCGAAGCTGCATAGATAGCAGTGGCGGCAACGTTACCGGCGGAAGGTTCTCTTGAAATAACTCGTGGAGCTCTTGCTCATTCAGTTTGCGAGCCATCTACTCCATGCCTGCGCTTTCTGTTTTGCGCAACACGACCATTTGTTCGTGGAGAGCCTGCTCTTCACAAGAGGAACCCGAAAAGACGGCGGTTCACTCGATGGTCTTTGAAAAAGTCCGGATCACCGCTGAGATGCCGTGATCCCAATTGTACCCGGTTCTACACAATTAATCGTTAAGGGGGTGGGAATCCTTCGGGTTCGGGGTTTTGCGTTCGTAGGGCAACCGACATCCGTGGGGTAGGAGTAGGGTTGCAGGGGGAGTGACGTACGCCAATTTACTGAAGCAATGAAACGAATTGTCGCCGCTATCTTCCAGGAAACTGCCGGCTTCCTGGAAGATAGCGGCATGATACTTAGACGAATGCTTAGCCGAGTCGCTTCTGCAGTTCTTCCGTCAGGGCAGGCAACACCTCGTAAAGATCGCCGACAATGCCGTAGTTGGCTTTTTCGAAGATCGGTGCATCGGGATCTTTATTGATGGCCACAATCACCTTGCTGCCGCCCATGCCTGCCAAGTGCTGGATGGCGCCGCTGATTCCGGCCGCGATATAGAGATCCGGACGCACGGTCTTGCCGGTCTGGCCGACCTGGTGCTTGTAGGGGATGTAGTCTGCGTCCACGGCTGCTCGACTGGCGCCGACGGCCGCGCCGAGCACGCCGGCCAGTTCGGCGACAAGTTTGAAGCCCATTTCAGGATCAACGGCAACACCACGACCGCCTGAGACAACGATATTGGCGTCGGTCAGGCTGATTTCGCCGGCGCTGGAGGATTTGCTTTCCAGCACCTTCTCTGGGATCTGGTCCTCGCTGACGCCCAATGCCAAAGCTGAGACCGTGCCGGAGGCGGCGCCGGCTTCGGGTATCGGAAAGGATCTGGGGCGCACGCTGGCGCACTGAACATCGCTGGTGAAGGTGATGTCTGCCAGAATGTTGTTGGAGTAGACCGAACGCACCGCGACCAACTTGCCGTCGTCAACACTCAGATCGACGGCATCCGGCGCGAGGCCGGCGTTCAACTCAGATGCGACAGCCGCGATCACTTCACGTCCGTTGTTTGTTGCACTGGCAAGGACGACCGATGCGCCGCTTGCCTCGACTGCCTGTTTCAGTCCGGCAGCGTAGGCGGAAAGGCGATAGCTGCTCAAGACCGGGCCGGCGATGGTATAGACAGTGTCTGTGCCGTACTGCTGCACTGTCGCCGCCGCCGAATCAACCTCAGCGCCTAGAACCAGGGCGTCCAACGAGGTCCCGAGTGCATCGGCCACTTCCCGGCCTTTGCCCAAAACTTCCAGAGAGCCGGCAATCGGCGCCCCCTGCGATTGTTCGACCAATACAAGTACGCTCATGATCCTCCCCCTATATGACCTTCTCGGCCATCAAAGCGTCGGCCAACTTGGCGGCTTTCTCCTGAACGGAATCGCCTTGGATGATAACAACCTCTGTTTTGCGCTCCGCCGGCTTGCGGATATTGCCCCATTGCGTTCGGTTTTCGTCGCTGCTGACGCCCAAGTCGGCGACAGGTGTTGTCGGGATTGTGGCTCGATTGGCCTTGCGGATGCCCATGAAACTGGGGTAACGGGGATCATTGATCTCTTTGGCGACACTGAGGACCACCGGTAATGGAGCAGAGATCGTCTCCTGAACGCCATCCACCATGCGCTCCACGGTAATGATGCCGTCTGCAACATCTACCACCTTGGATACATTGGTCAACAACGGGAAACCCAACTTCTGCGCCACGCCGACATAGACCGCTCCGCTGTTGTCATCGACGCTCTGCTTGCCCGTGAGCACGATGTCAACAGCGCCTTGCGCCTTCACCGCCGCCGCCAGCGCCGCCGCCGTTGTCCACATGTCGCCGCCGCTCGCTCCGTCTGTGTCGATCAAGGCAGCGCTGCCTACACCCATGGCCAGCGTATGTTTGAGCGCGTCAGCCGCATCCGCTGAACCCATGGTGATGGCTACGGCGTCTCCGTCAAAGCGGTCGGCCAATTGGATCGCCTCTTCTGCTGCATACTCATCCCATGGATTGATGACCATGGTCGCCTTCACATCCTTACTCTGCACCTCTTGCGCCGAAATCTTGGGTAATTCGGCCGTGTCTGGCGTCTGTTTCACTAGGACAACAATGTTCACATCTGGGCTCCTACTCTGACTAAGTCTTGAAAGCCGTGAAAATGAAAAGGAAAAATGAAAAAGACGGGGACGCCTTTGTCCCCGCCTCCCCATTGAAGAGTATTTACATTCCCTTCATGTTGTCGCGATTGTAACATGGCTTTCCGTCGATTTGCAAATGGCGAATTCGTATGACAGTGCGCGCTGTCGGGTGGAGATCTCACTGCTCCGATCATCCTGTTTGGCCAAATTGTGCGGTGCGGGCTACGATAGGTCTCTGGCCTATTCGTAGCAAACTTTTCCGGATTGTAGCCATATATCCTGCCAAGGATGGACCGCGGATGAGGCTTATTAGGCGGATCATGCCGGATGTGTTTCGAATTTTAGCCGGTTGTATCCGCCTGATTCGTCTGATCCGCGGTCTATTCGGTCACTATCTGTATAGGTCCACCGGATCATTGTATTTGATCGGATCGATCACCTATGGATCTTCGCTATTGGCTCTTTGTCGTCCTGACGGTGCTGCTGACCGGGCTGATCGGTTACAGCACCTATGCGACGGCCCGTCTGTTGCGCACGTGGCAGCCGGATCGCAACCTGCTGCTGATGCCCGTCGAAACCTTTGTGCGCCTGCTATTTATTTTGGCCTGCATTGGGTTGGGAACGCTCAGTGGTCTGCCGGTAGAGCAGTTGGGTTGGACTTTCGAAGACGCCGGGCGACAGATCGCATGGGGAATCGGTTGGGGTCTCTTGATGGCGGCCTTCTTTTTATTGACGACGCAGTGGGTGATCCAGGGAACGGGACATCGCTTCTATTCGGATCTGGTGCTGGAGCATGTTCTGCCCGCCAACCGCCAAGAATCGTTGCTGGTGGCGCTGGCCATGATCTCCGTGGTCGTGGCTGAGGAACTGCTCTTTCGGAGTCTGCTGTTGGGCGGGTTGACGCCATTGTTGGACCCGGCGTTTCTGGTCGTACTGACGGCGGTGTTGTTTGGGTTAATGCACAGTCCGCAAGGTGTGTGGGGAATGGCAGGCTCGGCGTTGGCCGGTCTTATGCTGGGCGTGCTATTCTTTCAAGCCGGCAGCATTCTGTTGCCGCTGGTCGCCCACTATGTGGCCAACATGGTGCAGATCTACCTGGCGGTAGTGCGCCCGTCACTGATGAAATCGTAGTGGAAGGGGTTCAGGCCGGCAGTTCATCGACAACGGCCGGCGCCGGCAACGAATCGTAGAGTCCCTTGCGCCCGTTGGCGCGGATGAGCAACAGTTCGCGTACCATATTGATGGTGTCCTGGACCGGCCGCACCCGGCTGTCGCTGCCGTAATACCAATTGACGGGAATCTCTTCAATCTGCAATCCGTGACGTTGTGCGATATAGAGGATTTCTACATCGAATCCCCAGCCGTCGATGGTCTGTAACGGGAAGACGAGTTGAGCCGCCTCGCGGGAGAAAGATTTGAACCCGCACTGGGTGTCATGAATGCCCGAGACGGCCAGCCAACGGACCAACTGGTTGAAGACGCGGCCCATAATATGGCGATAGGCCGGCTCACCGTGGCGAACTGCGCCCGGCACTTCGCGGCTGGCGATGGCAATTGAGTAATCTGTCGATGGCTGGGCCGGCGGGAGGAACTTATCGACTTCTTCGATGGGCACGGCCAGGTCCGTGTCCGTGATGATGAGATAGTCGCCTTGGGCTGAGAGCATCCCCAGTTTCACCGCCGCCCCTTTGCCGGGATCGCTGTGCATCAACTGCATCGTGAACGGATCATCGGCATCGATCTCTTCGGCGATGTATTGTTCGACAACACTGCTGGTGTTGTCGCTGGAGCCGTTCTCCACCACGATCAATTCGCTTGAAAACGGCTGCCGGCGAAGAAAGGCCCCGATGCTGTTCAGGGCCGGAGGCAGGCGATTCTCTTCGTTGCGGGCCGGAACGATGATGCTGAGATACGGCCGCCCTTTTTTTTCACTCACCTATTTACTTCCTCTGCAACGTCATCTGCTACGGTCTTGATTATCTGCCGGCGAATCACAATGCCATCAGATCTCTTGGCCCGGTTTCCCATGTGCTGCCGACCGGATTTCGCCCGATCTCAAGGAATGATACTGATCATGGCAAGGAGAGAGCAGACCTGAACGACGATGGTCCCGCCCCACAACATGTAGGCGCCGGTCGACTCTCGCCGGCTGGACATCCAGACACCGCCAATACCATTGACGATCCAGGTCAGAAAGGCAATGATGGGCAGCAGAAACAGGGCGGACTTATCCCGTACAGCGATAGGGATGCGCTCACTGTTGTACTGGAATGCCAACACATCCGGCAGGTCAGGAAAGTTTACCATGAGGACACCTACCAATACTAATACACCCAGCAATCCTATCCCCAAGCAGTACCGGACCGAGTAGACTTTCGCCGAGAAATTGCTGGCGATAGGCTGTGCGGCGGATTTCCACCTGCATGTGTTGGGCCGGGCCCATCTCGTCGCGCGCCTGAATCGCCTCAATGAAGGCGTCTGTATCGGTAGGTGACAAGGCAAAATTGCCCGCCTCTGTTTCGAGTATCAGACAGTCGGAGAGAGGGCGTGTTGCCGCCATAAAGACCTCATCCGTCTCCACTCCCTGGCCCTGTTTCAGGTAGGGCGCAGGCCAGTATTGCCAACCGGGGTCGCCCAGATCGGCCACGCCTGCTTGCTGAATCCGATGGATGGCGGTCAACGGGACAACCTGGCGGACATTGGCCCATCGCAGTGTGATGGCATTTCGATCCATCCAATATTCGAGCGTGAACGCCGCCCATGTGCGGTAGGCCCAGTAGGCCAACAGTGGAATGCTGAGCGCGACAAGAAAGACCAGGCCAAACTTGATCCAGTCAACCGGGCGGCGAATGGCCCAGATCAGCATCAGCCCATCGAGCAGCGCGAGCCAGATGCAGACTACGAGCCCTTCCCAGCGTGTTTTGTCGGCGATCGGACGAAAGACCATCAGAATTGTATTCCACTCGATTACTGCCTGACGAGATCGATGCAATTTCAGGCCGAAAGATCCCATTCCTGCAGGGCATTGATATACGTGTAGGCCGTCATGTCCAGCGTGATCGGCGTGAGGCTGATATGCCCGTTGAGGATGGCGCCCACGTCGCTGCCGTCATCGGCTGCATCCACACGTTTGCCGCCGCCCAGCCAATAGTAGGGTCGTCCACCCGGATCGTGGCGAGCGACAAGTTGACTGGACTCATAGTGTCGACCGCCCAGGCGTGTCACATGCATGCCGTTTATCTCAGACGGCTCAATCCCTGGCACGTTGATGTTGAGCAAGGTGTGATAGGGTAGCCCTCTTTCCAGCACCTGGCTTGCCATGTGACAGGCGACCTGGGCGCTCTTTTGCAATATGACGTCGAGATCGGCTTCGGCCTCGTTGGCGGCCACGGTGCTGACCGCAATACCAGGAATGTCGTGGATCACCGCCTCCATGGCGCAGGCCACCGTGCCGCTGTAGGTGACATCGATGCCGAGATTGTGCCCGGCGTTGATGCCGCTGACGACCAGATCCGGCTTCACGCCCAGGACGCCGCCGGCGGCCAACGCCACGCAATCGGTGGGGCTGCCGCTGCAACTCCGGGCTGCACTGCCGTCGGCAAGCGTCACATCGTGGATGCGCAACGGCTTGTGCATGGTGATCATGTGGCTGGTGGCGCTCCAGTTGCTGTCCGGCGCCAGCACAATCACATCGCCGATCGCACAAAGCGCCTGCTTCAATGGCAGCAGACCACGGGCATGGACACCGTCGTCGTTGGTGACAAGGATGGTGGGCATAAAGAACCTCAATAATGGTGAATGGTGAATGGTTAATTTTCAATGGTTAATGTGTGCGTCAACACTCAACCGTTAACAATTGAGCATTCACAATTCACCATTAACTATTCTTCCGGTTTTCTGCGCACATAGACCTGCACCTCATCGCTCTCGACCTCATTGCCGGCCAGGTCAAAGACGACGGCCTTGATCGTGTGCCCTTCCAGGTAGAGGCCGTCGCTGGTGCGCACGGCCGAGAAGCCGTCTTCGAAATTCAGTACACGCCCTGGCTTGATCTCGGGATCTTCGCTCTCGAACCCAAGCCAATTCTGTGTGCCCGGCCCTTCGATCTGGCCGATGTCGCGCATGACGATGGGCCAGCGCTCGTTGTAGGGCGCAACCGTGCTGGTGATAAAGGCCGAGCCGTCAATATAGAAGACGACCTGCCCGATGCCGTAGTCGTCGGCCGGCAGCACGTTGATATTGATCTGCTCGTCATCGTCTTTGACATAGAGTCGATCCGGCTTTGGCTCACTGATCACCACCGTCGGTGCGGTGTTGTCGATGCTGACGGGTGTCGTCCAGACCCGATCACCGTCGCCGCGCTTGACGATCAGGCGCAATGTGTAGGTGCCGTCGTCCAGCCCGGTCGTGTCAAAATTCTCCAACACACCGTTGACAACTTCATCTCCATGCTCGGGACCGATCTGCGTCCACTCCTGGGGATCCTGGCCGCGGCCGATTTCCAAACGGTACGGACCGCCGCGGGCATTGCCTTTGATCTCGTGTGTTCCGCCGATATAGCCGTCACTCAGCGGGTCGATGATGGCTGCATCGGGATCAAAATCCTCGAAACTGACGGCGCTTGTCTCGGTGGGCGGTTGTTCGATACCGCTTTCGCTCACCCAATCCTGCGCTGCCTGGGGCAGAATCTGATAGACTTTGGTCTCTCTCTGCTCCGGCGGCGTAGAAGGCGAAGCCAACTGGCCGGTCTCGCGGTCCAGATCAAACGGCTGCCAGATGGTGTCGGAGAGCGTCGGTTCGCTGCCGGCCACAAAGATCTCACTGCGCTGGCTGGAGGGCGGGCACGCTTCAGTCGGCAGCAGGCCGCTGGGCAGGCAGACCGTCCTGGAGGTCACGCCTAGGGGGCGTTCGTACCACTCGGCCGGCAGCCCCTCATGGTATTTGCGCATGACTGCGTTCCAGATAGGCGCGGCGCCCGACAGTCCGGTCACGTTTTGCATGGACTCGTTGTCCGTGTTGCCCACCCAGACTCCGACCGTAAGTTGAGGCGTATAACCCATGGTCCAGTTGTCCTTGAAGCCATTGGTGGTGCCGGTCTTGGCCGCCACTTTGCGGTCTGGCAGGGTCAGATCGGTGTTGGAACCAAATGCCGGCGCCCGTGCCACATCGTCGCTCATAATGTCGGCCATCACGTAGGCCACTTCGGCGCTGAAGATGCGTTCGGCTTCCGGCGCTTCGTATTTCTTGATGGTATTGCCATCGCTGTCGCGTACCTGAAGTACGGAGACGGGATTGAGGGCGCGGAAACCTGTGCGCTCTTCCTCGGGCAGGACCGGCTCGCCCACCAGCACGCCCTGATTGGCAAAGACCGAATAGGCGAAGGTGTGATCGAGCAACGAGACTTCGCCGCCGCCCAGCACCAGGTTGAGCCCGTAGTAGTTGAGACCGCGGTCGAGGCCGTTGATGCCCATGCGGTGGGCCATGCGCAGCGCGTTGGCCACGCCCACTTGATCCATGACCTTGATGGCCGGGATGTTGTACGACCGTGACAGCGCGTTGCGGAATGAGACCGGACCATGGTATTGGCGGTCGTAGTTCTCCGGTCGGTAGTAGGTGCCGTCCGACTCCGGGAAGGCCGTGGGCACGTCCAGGATCATGCTGGAAGGCGCCATGCCCTGTTGGATGGCAGTCAAGTAGACATAGGGTTTGAAGCTTGAGCCGGGCTGACGCTGGGCGGTCGCCACGTTGACCTGCCCGTCGATCTCTTCGCTGTTGTAGTCAAGCGAGCCGACCATGGCCAGGATCTCGCCGGTGTCGTTCTTGATGGCGACCACGGCCGCGTTGGTGGCATTCTTCTCCTGCTCGATCAGCTTCACAACCTGCTCACGCGCGAGTCTGCTCGGCAAATTTCTGCAGCTCAACATCGAGCGTTGTATAGATGGTCAGTCCGTTACGCCAGATGAAATAGGGATCCTCGGTCGTGTTGAACTCTTTTTTGACCTGGTCGAGCACATACAGGGCAAAGTGGGGGGCGGTCAGCACGTCGAAGCGTTCGGCCACCGACTTGCGCAGCGACAATTCTTCTGCAAAGGCGGCGTCAGCCTCTTGCCGGGTGATCTCCCCCGCATCGACCATGGCCTGCAGCGTGATGCCTTGGCGCTGCTTGGCGTCTTCCGGATTGTCGATCGGGTTGAGCGCAGGGAACTGGGGAATCGCGGCCAGCATCGCCGCTTCGGCCAGACTCAGTTCCGTGCTGCTCTTGCCGAAGTAGACTTGGCTGGCCGCCTCAACGCCATAGGCCAGGTTGCCGTAGAAGTTATAGTTGAGATACCATTCCAGCACCTTCTCCTTTGGATAGCGGCGCGTGACTTCGATGGCCAGGACAACTTCCTTGATCTTGCGGGCGTAGCTCTGCTGTGCGCGCTCCTCG
Organism: uncultured Chloroflexia bacterium; assembly: GCA_963698255.1. Lineage (GTDB taxonomy): Bacteria > Chloroflexota > Anaerolineae > Caldilineales > Caldilineaceae > JAWKOK01. The sequence continues at coordinate 224,095 of CAVOQD010000010.1, forward strand.
GCCGGGATGACCACGTTTTTGATCAACTGCTGCGTGATCGATGAACCGCCCTGGACGCCGCCGCCCTGAAGATTGGAGATAAAGGCGCGGAACAAGCCGCGCATGTTGATGCCGGGATTCTCCCAGTAATCGCGGTCCTCCAGACCAACGGCGGTCTTCCAGACCCAGGGTGACATCTCTTCCAACGGGATGTATGTGCGATCGCCGCGGAAGGGTCGCGGGTCAACACTTTCGTATAGCAAGATGTTCGCCGGTGCGATCATAGATGCGCACCGTCTGAAAATCGTCCTGCTCCACCTCGATAATGCTGGCGTCCGGCAGTTGGTCGGCATAGGAGTTGTAGAGTCCCACCGCCAGCGCTGTACCCGCGGCCATCACGCTGACATTGACCACTAGGCCGACAACGAGCACGACAGCCAGCACCTGAAAAAAGCGTAGAAACGGGCGCGGACGATTGACCTTGGCTCGATGCCGTCGCCGTCGTGCGATTAATATTTGATCATGTCGATCGCGTCGACTCATAGATGGAAATCCTCACCGCCTTCGACCTTCATGCCGAGGCGAAAATATCAATGTATCCTAGCATACGCCAATGTGAACACCCAAAAAAGGGGCGCAAAACAACCCGATGCAGTTCTGACGCCGATCCCGCCAACGTCCCCGGTACAGCCAGACGACTCCGCACGAAATCGGTCGGCTGTGCCGGGACGTTCGATCAATTTCTGGAACGGCCTGAGACTGTTAGCCCACTTTCTCAATCACCAGGAAGTGGCTGATGCCCAAAATGGTGAGCGGTGTGCGCTCCATGGCATAGGTCATCTGCCGAATTCGGTTCCCTAGGGCGGGCCGGCGATAGACAATGTTGTCGTAGCCCGGAAAAATCTGGGTCAAATGCACCACGCGTACCGGTTCGCCGACAAACAGATCCAATCAGATCACCGACGCTGTAGGCACGAACATGGGGCGCCAATCGATTGCGCAAGCCGTCCGGCAGATAGTTGATGAGCGGCGTGTTGCCAAAATGGTACTCGCCGCGCCAGTAGTGGCCATGTGTCTCGAACGGATACCAGCGATTTGGCACGAAGATGGCCGCTCGTCCGCCCGGTTTGAGCACCCGCACGATCTCTTCGGCGGCCGCGCGATCATCCTGGACATGCTCAAGCACCTCGTGGCTCAGCACGAGATCAAAGTGGTCGTCCGGATAGGGCAAGTTTTCGCAGGCGGCCAACTGGAAAGACGCTTCCGGCACATTCTCTACCGCGATCTCCAGATGTTCGCCTTCGATGTCGATGCCGCAAACCTCAGCGCTATACGCTTGCAGCGCCTTCACATACATGCCCACACCGCAACCATCTACCAGCACGCGATCAAAGGTCGCACGCTCTGCCGGCAACGCCCAGTCCAAAATCATGTTCAGCCGGCGATCCTGGCCCGCCCGCCATACAAAGCTGGGATTGCCGCGCAATGCAGCGCGTTCACCATGCAGATCCAGTTCACCGGAAAGATGTCCGGATACGATTGGTCGTCACCCTTCAACCTCCTCTCACGCCAACGGTCTTGAACTGCCGTTCAATCCGTACTGCCTAACGTGACGCCATGGGACACAGTTCCCAAAATCATACCGCGGGAACCAGACTTTCTTGTCGGCCCAGTGGGCGCCAGGGCGAAAAATCCTCCCAATCTCCAATCCTCATTCCCCAATCACATCTTGCCCTCATCACTTCGTCCCCACATGGATCGCGACCGTCCCCATCATCAATTCTTCGAAGAAGACGTGGCGCAGCCCCGCTCGTTCCATCATCTGCTGAAGCAGGATCGGTTCGGGAAAATCGACGGTGCTGTGGGGTAGATAGGCGTAGGCATCGCCGTCGCCGCTGATGAGAGCCGCCGATCAGCGGGACAATGTTGAAGAAGTAGAGTTCAAAGAGCGGTCCCAGCACCGTGTTTGACGGCGGCGCTGTCTCCAGGCAGACGACGCGTCCACCCGGCACGGTGACGCGAGCTTGCTCTCTGAACGCGGCAACGCGGTCGACCACGTTGCGCATCATGAAGCCGCTGACGACGGCGTCAAAGGTGTTGTCCGGGAAGGGCAGTGCATAGGTGTCGCCCTGGACGAAGGGCAGTGTCGTGCCCGGCGCCTTGCCGACGCCGGCCGCCATCATCTCGTAGGTGAAGTCGGAGCCGACGACCTCGACGCCGGGATATCGACGCAGCGCCTCGTAGGCGATGTCACCGGTGCCTGTGCCGATGTCCAGCAGCCGCCCGCGCGGCGGCAGGTTGCAATGGTCCAGCATCAGCCGCCGCCAGCCCTGATCTTGCCCCATGGCCATCAGCCGGTTCATAAGATCGTAGGTCGGCGCAATGCGCGCAAACATGTTGTTGACGTAGACGGGTTTGTCGTCGGGGGAGGGTAGGATGGGGTGAGATGGTTGTTGTGTCATGGGATCTGCCAATGATCATACTCAATCCAACGCGCCACCGACGACGCGTAGTCGGCTCCGTAGAGGCGGCGCAGGATGTGAAAGGCCATGTCGATGCCGGCGCTGACGCCGGCGCTGCAGACAACGTCGCCTTCGTCGACCCAGCGGACGTTTTCTTGCACATCAAGGCCAGGAAAATCGTCGCGCATGCGTTGGATGCTGCCCCAGTGGGTCGTGGTCGATTTGCCGTCGAGCAGGCCGGCCTTGGCCAGCAGAAAGCTGCCGGTACAGACACTGGTCGTGAGTTCGGCAACGCTCGCCCGCTCCGCGATCCAATGCGATCAGCTCCGGGCGGTTGACAGCCGCACGCGTGCCCTGTCCGCCGGGAATCACCAAAATGTCGGCATGCGGACAGTCGTCCAGCGTGTATTTGGGCAATCACCGTGAGCGGATTGTTGCAGGTGACCGGTTCCATCGATTCAGCCACGGTGAAGACGTCGAACAGACGCTCATTTGTCTCGGGCGAGAGACGGGCCGAGCTGAAGACCTCGAACGGGCCGGCGAAATCGAGCAACTCGACGCCCTGGAAGATCAGGATGGCGACGCTACGTCGTTTTTGATCCATTTTGCGTTTTCTCCAGTGCAACAACTAGGTCGGCCGGATTATCGGCCAGCAGGGCGTCAACGCCCAACTTCAGGTAATAGTCCAGCCGCGGGACAGGATTCGCATCAAGCGGCGCCACAATCGTGCCCATGCGATGGGCGGCAGCAACGTAGGCCGGGTTCAAGTAGAGCAGTGGCCAAAACGGTCCCAACATCTGCGGTCCGGTCTGCGGCAGAGGATGCCAGAGCGTGATGAAGCCGGTCGGCATGTCCGGGTGGACTCGATTGATCGCACGCACCAGTTCCATCTCAAAAGAGATGACGGCACACCGTTCCAGCACCCCGTAGAGCGGCCAGGGTCTCGACCAGTTTTGCCGCATATTCGTCCTGGGCAAAGCGTGGATCCTTGAGTTCCAGGAGAAGCGGCGTCTGCCCCTGGGTCATCGCCAACAACTCAATCAATGATGGGATACGATGGTTGCTGAACCGGCCATCCGGCGAGCGGGTGCGGAAGCGCTTCAACTCCAACAGCGTATGGTCGCGCACCGCGCCCTGTCCATCGGTGGTGCGTTCCAGCGTGGGATCGTGATGCAGTACGATCTGGTCATCACGCGTGAAATGCAGGTCGGTTTCCAGCGCGTCGGCGCCTTGTAGCAGGCCCAGGGCAAACGAAGCCAGCGTGTTTTCCGGCTCGCTACACGGACGCGCCCCTGTGTGCGACGACGAACGGCTTGCCGAATCTTTTTCGTTCGTCTCGAAACGTGTTCCAAGTCAGCATGGTATGAGAGATGTCCATCGTACCCAAGAGCTATCAATTCCTCGAACGCAGCCAGCACCTTGTTGGGAACAGGTTGCTCGATCTGAAAATCGAGTGCCGGATACCGAATGATTCGATCGAGATCCCCCACCATGATCTCAATAATCCGATCACGGGGAAACTCATCCGTCGGATAATCGGCGAATTCGATGGGTGGAGAGGTGACAATCACATCTTTCTCCGGCCAAATCTTGCGGAAGGTCGCAAAGGCTCTGCGCTCCATGAAGGGTTTCTGAACCAAGATAAAACTGGTCGGATCATGCCCCTGTTGCTCGGAGGAGCGTCTTGCGTGAACAGGATGTTTTCGCCTGTGTTGGTCGCACGGTTTTCGACCAGGATGCTGTCCGGCAGGCACGCCAAGGTCGATCGCAAGCTCGGCAAAATGTTCCGCCTCCGGCTGTCCATACATCCCGGCTGTCAGCGCGCCGACGTTGCCGCTGAAAACCAACAGCGGAGCCCATCCATCGAGGAACAACTTGGCGCTGTAGACGGCGACGCGTGGATCGTGGCTACAGAGCACCAACATGCAATCGGATTTGACGAGCGCGTGTCCCAACCGGTGATAGTCCCAGATTATTTGGGCCAGTTCATCGACGTGGTTACGCATTTGATATCACCGCTGGACTGGTTTCTTGGGCGAAAAAACCGGCGCCCCATCGGGCGCCGGTTTTGGCTACTGAACTAGCAGAAAACGACCGTTCTGCTTTTAGACAGGGCGTCGACGTGTGACAAACGCGCCGGCGACCAGCACCATCATCACAAGGGCGACGACCGGTAAGGTCATGCCGCCGCTGGAGAGGTTGAGACCCGTTTCGGGCAGTTCATCCGGAACTTCGGCTTCTTCGACCATGGCTTCGCCATCGCCTTCAGCGGCTTCTTCTTCGGGGACCGGGGTTTCCTCAGCCATTGGTTCTTCGGCTTCTTCTTCGGGGACCGGGGTCTCCTCAGCCATTGGTTCTTCGGCTTCTTCTTCTAGGACCGGGGTTTCTTCAGCCATGGCTTCTTCGGCCTCTTCTTCGGGGACCGGGGTCTCCTCAGCCATTGGTTCTTCGGCTTCTTCTTCTAGGACCGGGGTTTCTTCAGCCATGGCTTCTTCGGCCTCTTCTTCGGGGACCGGGGTTTCTTCAGCCATGGCTTCTTCGGCCTCTTCTTCGGGGACCGGGGTCTCCTCAGCCATTGGTTCTTCGGCTTCTTCTTCTAGGACCGGGGTCTCCTCAGCCATGGCTTCTTCGGCCTCTTCTTCGGGGACCGGGGTCTCCTCAGCCATTGGTTCTTCGGCTTCTTCTTCTAGGACCGGGGTCTCCTCAGCCATGGCTTCTTCGGCCTCTTCTTCGGGGACCGGGGTTTCTTCAGCCATGGCTTCTTCTTCATCGGCGCCGGCTACGGCGACGTTGAAGGGACCCATGACGATGGAGTTGTTATAGTGCAGCGGTTCGTCGCCATCCGGGAACTCGAATAGTCCGATTTCGCCGTCGTCCACGTGGAGCACGGCCCAGACCATGGCATCTTCTGTCAGCGGTTCGTCCAATTCGATGACCAGATCCGTGTACTCGCCGGCCGGTGTAGCGGCATAGCCCAACACTGCGCCCGGCGCGAAAGCTTCATCGGCACGGATGGCGAGCCAACTGTCGCTGCCCGCAACTACGCCGGCAACGGTGACGCTGGAGCCGTCAGATTCCTGGTAGCGGACGCTGATGCTCGACGGAGCTTCCGGTTCTTCTTCCTCTTCCTCGACAACGGCTGCCTCTTCGACCATCGGCGGCAGAAGCACGCTGTCAATCACGTGTATCACGCCGTTCGTGGCTTCGACGTCGGCGCCGATAACCTTGGCCTCGCCGGCCATGACGGTCTCGCCGTCAATCGAAAGCGGCAACATATCGCCCGCAAGTGTGAGCGCTTCGCCGATCTTTGCAATGTCGGCGGCCATCAGCTTGTCCGGTACTACGTGGTAGAGCAGCACCTGTGCTAGCTTTTCCGGATCCTGGAGCAGTTCGTCCAGCGCACCCTCAGGCAGCGCTGCAAAGGCGTCGTCTGTCGGTGCGAAGACCGTGAACGGGCCTTCGGCCTTTAGGGCATCGACCAAGTCTGCCGCTTCAAGCGCTGCAGCCAGAGTCTCGAAAGTGCCGGCGGCCATGGCAGTGTCGACGATGTCCATCGGCTCCATGACTTCGACTTCTTCAGCGACCGCTTCTTCCTCTGCCACCGGGGTCTCCTCGGCCACTGCCTCTTCTGCAGGTTCTTCGGTGGCTTCTACGGTTCAGTCAGACGGCTCTTCAGCAGCGGCTTCCTCAGCTTCGGGCGTCGCTTCGCACCGCGCGCGGTCTGCTTCAGAGTCAAGAACGACTTCGCGGAGCTCGACAGGACTGTGACGGTGTCGGTCAGCGGTCGCGTTGGCCATGACACCGGTTTCGGCGTCATCTGTCGCCTCGGTTGCTTTTTCGGCTGTTTCGCTCTCTTCAGCCATGGCTTCTTCTTCTGCCATCTCGACGATAGCAACGTTGAAGGGAGCCATGACGGTCGAATTGTTGTAGTGGACAGGCTCGTCAGCATCGGGAAATTCGAAGACGCCGGTTTCGCCGTCATCTGCATGCAGAACGGCCCAGACCATGGCGTTCTCGGCCAGCGGCTCGTCCAGTTCGACGACCACATTCTCATGCTCGCCTGCGGGCACGGCGACATAGCCCAACACATCGCCGGGTGCGAAGCTGTCGTCGATGCGAATGGCGAGCCATCCGTCACTGCCCGCCACCAGGTTGGCAACGGTGACGCTGCTGCCGTCGGATTCCTGATAGCTACCGGCGACGCTCGACGGCGCTTCCGGTTTCTTCCTCTTCCTCGACCGTGGCTTCTTCCTCGCTGGCCGGCATCAAGAGGCTGGTGATAGCGTGAATGATGCCGTTGACGGGGCCGTCGTTGGTCTCGGACGATCGCTACGTCGTTGACCAGAACGGTGTCGCCATCAACCGTGAATGTCAGCGGGTTGCCGTCCAGTGTTTCCGCTTCGAAGCCGTGAACCAGATCTTCGGCAGTCAATTCGCCGGCGACCACATGGTTGCGCAGGACATCGCCCAGCGCCTCGGTGTCCCGCAGCAGTTCGTCAAGCTCGTCGGCCGGCATGGCATCAAAGGCTTCGTCTGTCGGGGCGAAGACCGTGAACGGACCATCGCCTCTCAGCACGTTGAGCAGGTCGGCGGCTTGCAAGGCGGCAAGCAATTTGCCGAATCCTTCGCTCTCCGACACAGCCCCGCCGATGGTGCTGCCGCTCCCCGTGGCCTGGAAGGGTGCGACGATCATTTCATCGTCCACCATAACAGGCATGTCGTCGCCGGGATATTCGAACGTCCCGACAAAGCCCATGTCTTCGTGCAACACGGCATAGAGCTGATCCGTGACTTTCTCCAGATCCAGATCGACCATGATGTTGGCATTGATGCCGTTCATGAGTGGGGCGTAGCCGATCACCTCACCGGGTTCGCCGCCATCGTCGGCATAGATGGCGACCCAGCCGGGACCATTGACGGTCGCGCGGGCAACGATAACTTCGCCATCGACTACATCCTGATCGACGATCAGGACATCGGGCGAATATTGGGCGAAGACTGCGGACGCAATCAAAAGCAACAAGAGTGCCGTAAGTACAACACTTACCGCTTTTACTCTATGCATGTTACGCTCCTTCAATTGATGACGACAATGAATAAAAATGTCTAGGGTTTTTGGTCAAATAAATTGTCGGAAAACTGCTTGATTCCTCGGACGCGTTCTACGAAGACGAAGGTGTATCGAGGGCAGTTGCATACTCCGAGGTCTCTTGTGCGCTGTCTGATCCTATGATGGCTCTAATTGAGCCGGTTCTACAGGACCTAATGGTTCAATAACTATCAAGTTCGCATTGTAGCACATTGCTGCACTGATTGGCAACGAGGAATCTGAGGCAAATTTACCGCTTGCCTCTCTGCCGAAAGGGCTGTTTTGCGGTCAATTATCCCCTCTGCCTGAGTGTGAGCACGCTACTGATTGACCCCGAAGGTGTGACATTGACAGCGCCCGGCCTGCATGCTAGAGTGGCGCACTGAAAAGGCTAATATTCAGGGAGAAAGAGGTCACTCAGATGCCACTAAATGGCACGATAGCGAGGACAGATTTCCCTAACCGCCGGGTGTCCTCTCAATAGCGGGCAGGGCTTGCCCCTGCCGCTGCGGGCGACCGCAAAGGGCGTCCCTACCACGAAATATTGAGCAGATGCACCGCCGGCGCCAAAAAGATTGAGGAGTATGATGAGTCAACGAACCGATGATGCCCCTCACATGACGCCCTACGGCCGACATGTTCTGATCTGCACCGGGGCCTACTGCGATCCCGATGGACAGGCGGCGCCGCATCTATCGGCGGCTGGCTGAGAAACTGGGCGATCTTGGCGACTATATGAATCCTATCCGGGTCAAACGGGGCGTGACTCCCTGTCTTGGGCGTCTGCATCGGCGGGCCGATTCTTGTCGTCTACCCCGAGGGCATCTGGTATCACCATGTGGATGAAGAAGCGCTCGACCGCATCGTGGAAGAGCATCTTGTCCACAATCGCCCGGTCGAGGATCTGATCTTTCACCGTCTGGCCGACAATCCGAATCTGCCGAAGTCCAGCAGTCTGTCGGAATGACACGACCGATGGAGCGCAGGATCACCGACAGACTGCTACTGTTTCTTGCCCAGACTCTTGGCGAGTTCCAGCGCAGACGAAATCGCGCTGTCAACATCGACGCTCGGGCCGGCGTCGCGTCGCAGCCAGATCAGAAACTCGATGTTGCCCGCCGGTCCCGGCGCCGGCGAGACGGTCAGTCCGGCGACGGTCAGCGCCAGTTGATCGGCCAGATCCCAGATTTCCCTGAGCACACGCTCATGCGTTCGGCTGTCGCGCACAACGCCGCCTTTGCCGACGGCGTCTTTGCCTGCCTCAAATTGGGGCTTGATCAAGCGCCACGATCTGTCCATCCGGCTGCAACAGGCCAAGGGTTGGCGGCAAGCACCAGCGACAGGCTGATGAAGCTGGCGTCGATGACGGCGAGGTCGACCAGCGCTTGCTCGGGCAGCGAGTCCAGGTAGCGGATGTTGGTGCGTTCCAGCGACGACACGCGCGGTCATCGCTGCGCAGCTTCCATGCCAGTTGGCCGTAGCCCACATCCACGGCATAGACACGCGTCAGCGCCCCGCTGCAGCAGGCAGTCGGTGAAGCCGCCGGTGCTCGCGCCCACGTCAACGGCAGTCAGCCACGTCACATCCAGACCGAAATCGTCCAGCGCGCCGGCCAGTTTGAGGCCGCCACGGCTCACGAATTGGGGCAATGGTGCGCACGCGGATGGCCGCATCCACCGGCACGGCACTTGCCCGGCTTGTCGCTGACCTGCTCGTCGACCAGCACATCGCCGGCCATGATCAACCGGCGCGCCTGTTCGCGGCTCTCGACCAGCTCGCGTTCGACGAGCAGGAGATCGAGCCGTTGTTTGCGCGCTTTGCCCTTGACGGGTGACGTTGGATCATTGTCGTTGCCATGTCACGAGCATAGACGAGGAGAGAACTGCAAATGGGCTGTCAAATTGACCGTTGCAGGGTTTTGACGCCGCTTGGGCCTTGCAGTACACTGGCATGTACGCTGACCTTCGAACTGACCTGATCCAGCAATTACTCTGTTATCATGACTCTCGACCGCCGCAGACTCGCCGAGCCTTAGCGACCAACCTGCGCGGTCTGATGGAAGACCATGCGTCCACACCAGTGGATCAAGAATGTCATCGTCTACGCAGCGCTGGTCTTCGACGGCAAGCTGCTCTATCCCGATCTCTTTCTCAAGACAACGTGGGTGGCGTTCTGCTTCTGCCTGGCCGCCAGCAGCGTCTATCTGATGAACGATCTGGTCGACATCGAGAAGGACCGGCAGCACCCGCGCAAGCGCCTGCGTCCCCTGCCCAGCGGTCAGCTCTCGCCCGCTTGGCCATTGTGGCTGCCGTCTCTGCTCGCCATCATCAGCCTGGTAGGGACGACGTCTGGTCAGTCCGCTGGTCGGGCTGGTCACACTGGTCTACCTGGTGCAGAACGTCGCCTACAGCTTCTATCTCAAGAACGTGGTCATCATCGATGTGATGGTGCTGGCGCTTCGGTTTTCTGCTACGCGTGGTGGCCGGCGCCTTGACGGTGGATGTGACCAATTTCAGCCCGTGGCTCTATGTCTGCGTGACGCTGCTGGCGCTCTTCCTCGGCTTCGGCAAGCGTCGCCACGAGATCACGCTCCTGCTCGGACGGCGAGCCGCCAGCCATCGGTGCCAGCCTGGAGCAGTACAATCTGGCCTTGCTCGATCAGATCATCGGCATCGTCACCACCAGCACGTTGATCGCCTACACGCTTCTACAGTTTCGAGTCGCAGACAACCTCGCTGGCCGAAGGCGGTCGCATGTTGCTGACCGTGCCCTTCGTCTTCTACTTCATCGTCCGCTATCTCTACCTGATCCACGTCAAAAAGCTGGGCGGCGCGCCCGACGAACTGCTCCTGAAGGACAAACCGTTGCTGATCAACAGCGCGCTCTGGGGCCTGTCGGTGATGTTCATCCTCTACTTCTGGTAGAGGTCGGCGCGCTGATGACAGCGACGACGATCGAACAGATTCGGCGAATCCGAGCACAATGTCCAATCAAAAATGTCCAATCAAAAAGAGGCGGCGCATTGCGCCGCCTCTTTTGGTTGAATTTACACTATCGCTGCGAGTCACTCTTCCTGAGCAAATTCCGCCCACTTGCCTTCCATGCCATCTTCGGTGACGCCGTAGAAGACGCGGATGTTGCCGTTCTCTCGCAGGGCCAGGTCGTAGCGGATCTTGCCGGCGCGCTTCTCGCTGGAGATCAGGCCGTTGTTGCCCTTCCAGTCGACCTTTTTGGGATCGACAGGGTGGTCTTCATTCTGAAGGATGGCATAGTTCCACAGCTTGCGGGCGCCTTTGCGCGTCACGTTCTTGATCACGTGCCCGTTGCGCAGGTCGCAGATGGTGTGGAACTGGTTGCCGTCCCGCTCTTCACTGGCGATGATCTCGACGCCGATCTGGGGCAGATAGAAGGCATCGTTCTTGTCATCTGTGCCGGCAACATCTTTACTGTCGGCAGATTTATTGGCAGTTGTCGATCGGTCGCCGTTGTTGCTGCGGCTGCGCCGTCCCCTGCCACGGCGATTGCCGGAGCGGCTACTGCCGCTCTCGCTTCCACTGCTACTGGCACTCGCTACTGCCACCATCGACTGCTGGCGCTCTTCGATTGTTGCTGACTCGGCTGATCTTTTTGAGCTTCCAGCACCAACGCCACAACCTCATCGCGGACGGCCAGATTGGTATCACCCTCGTCACGAACATAGAACTTCTGCTCGTCCAGACAGTAGGGGCGATCCGATCCCTTGGTCACCTGGAGTCGAAGTACCTTGACCCCTTCGGTTTCCACTGTGTCGATGGTGACGGGCAGCGGCGGCACGATTCTTTCTGAGATCGCCTTTTCAATTTCACCTTGGGTCTGCTTGGGGTCGCTCAATCCTTTGGGCGCGCCTTTGCGTTGCCGACACCAACGTAGACCGTGCCGCCGGCGGTGTTGGCAAATGCACACGTGTCGGAGAGGATGGTGGTCAGGCGACCACCGCGTTGGCTGGCCGATTCATGGAGACTTTGGACCAGGCTAGGGCCTTCCTCGCGTGCCGCGGCAACGGGGTCGAACGGCTTGTCGGCAGAGCGGGCCGGGCGTGTTCGGTCAAACTGCTTGCTGCGCAACACCGCGGCCAAAGCGTCGAATGACGCCTCATCCATCAGCACCTCGGTGGCACGTTCGCCGATGCCGAGTCGTTTGGGGTTCTTTTCGTTGATGACCAGCCGGTGGGCGTCGCTGCCTTGAATGCAGTGCATGCGCCGGGGATATTCGCTCTTGCTGCCGTTGAAGAAACGCGCAGTAGACCGATATCGTTTGTCGAGATCGGTGACTTCAAGCGCATCTAAATTGGGATCCTGGGTGTAGGCAATCTTTGTCTGGCCGCCAAAAGCGAAATTTCGCATGGCCACGCCATGTGTAGCATTGGCATGGGCCGCAATCGCAAGACCGCCGGCTTCGTGGATCAACCGGTAGGCAGTGAGCACATCGGTGGCCGCGCCGGTTTCGGTCGATCCGGCATCCAGCTTCTCAACCGGCACATTCAACGAAAGCAGAATGTGCTCAAGCTGACGAACCGGCGTGTCGGGCGGGAAAATGCCCAAAATGTGAAAGCCGAGCGTTGCCGTAAACTCAAAACCAGGCAGTACCAACACTCGTTCGGACAACTCGCGCCACTCAGCAAGCCGCTTGCGTTCCTCATCGGTCAGACGCTTTTCGCTCTCAAGCCGGGTAAGCCACTCAATCTCGTGTCGTACAGCCCCAACGCCAGCAACGGTGTTGTGATCCGTGATAGCAACAATGTCCAGATCACGTTCGGCGCGCGGTGCGCAACCATTCCAAATAGGTGGTTTTCGGCTCTTCATAGTCGCTGGATGCCGGTGTGTGTAAATGCAGATCAACTTTGTACCACTGGCGTTGACTCTGCCCTCCTTTGCCTGGACCGGCCTTTTCCTGCGATGAAGCAGATGGCGAAGATTGCTTCTGACGTCCAGTATTCGATTTTCTTTGTTTATTCACAACGTTATATCGTTCCTCCCTTCAGGAGACTAAATTTGTCAAATGAGGTGCAAATATTCAATTAACAGAGCACCAGTCTGACATTATGTTATTATACACGAAATACAATTTCGGTGCAAACTGCATGAATCAAATGTAAATTCGGCCAGGGTCGTTTTTATCACGTTTTACTACTGGGAAGTGTTGGTGACCGAGAAGATGTACGCCGGTCTCTTCGTGGTGATGATGCTGGGCGTGCTGCTGACCTTCGGCCTGCAATGGATCGAGCGCAAGATCATGCCCTGGGAAGAATAGGGAGATGGTCTGCGTGGACCTGCGGATAGAACGCGGATGACGCTGATCGAGCGGATCCGCGGATTTTTTCAGATTAATCCGCGGAAATCAGCCAAATCAGCGTCATCCGCGTTAATTGGTTTCAGACTGAGACGTTACTCTGCTTCGTTCTTCACCGGCAGTTCGACGGCGATGGGCGCCTGCTCGACCTTGGTGAAGGTAAGGTTTTCACTGCTCATCAGCCTCGGCATCGAAATCGACCAGGATATGATCGCCGGTCCGGATCTCGCTGCTCAGCAAGTCGCTTGCTCAGCTCGTTCTCCACCTTGCGCTGGAGCACACGGCGCAGCGGACGGGCGCCGTAGCTCGGATCGTAGCCGATCTTGGCGATGTGGTCGGCCGCCGCCTCGGTCAACTCGACGGTGATCCCCAGTTCGCCCAGTCGGCTGCTGATCTCATCCATGAGCAACATGACGATCTGCCGAATGTCGCTCTCGCTCAGGCTCTCAAAGACGATGGTCTCATCGATGCGGTTCAGGAACTCGGGTTTGAAGAGGCGCTTCAGCCGTTTGCCATACTCATCTTCCGTGAACTTGCTCTCGTCGAAGTCCGCCGTCGGCAAAGCCCATGGCACCACGACTGATGACCTCGGCCCCCACGTTGCTGGTCATGATGACGACCGTGTTGCGGAAGTCGACCGTGCGTCCCTGGCCGTCGGTCAGTCGACCGTCGTCCATGATCTGGAGCAGCGAATTCCAGACCTCGGGATGGGCCTTTTCGACCTCGTCGAACAGAATGACCTGGTAGGGGCGTCGCCGCACCTGCTCGGTCAACTGGCCGCCCTGATCGTAGCCCACGTAGCCCGGAGGGGCGCCGAAGAGCCGGCTGACGGTGTGCGGCTCGCGATATTCGCTCATGTCGATGCGCAGCAGCGCGTCGTCGTCGTCGAACATGAAGGCGGCCAGCGCCTTGGTCAGCTCGGTCTTGCCGACGCCGGTCGGTCCCAGGAAGAGGAAGGTGCCGATGGGGCGTCTGGGATCCTTCATGCCGCTGCGGGCACGACGGATGGCGTCGCTGACGGCGACGATGGCCTGTCCCTGGCCTACAATCCGCTTCTGAAGCTCCTCTTCCATGTTGAGCAGCTTCTCGGACTCGGTCTGCATCATGCTGGAGACCGGGATGCCCGTCCACGAATGAACGACCTCGGCGATGTCGCCGGCGTCGACCATCTCGTCCAGGTCGCTCTCCTCGCGCCAAGCTTCGTAGGCCTCGTTGTACTCCTCTTCGAGCCGCACACGGTCGGTCTTGTACTGGGCGGCGTTTTCGTAATCGCGTGCCGCCCAGGCCTGTTCCTCTTGGGCGACCAATTCGGCCAATTGCGTCTTCTGACGCTTGAGGTCTGCGGGCATGGAATACATGGCCACACGCAGTTTGGCCGCGGCCTCGTCCATCAGATCGATGGCCTTGTCGGGCAGGCGGCGGTCGGTGACGTAGCGATTGCTCAGCTTGACGGCTTCCACCAGCGCCTGATCGTCGTAGACCACATTGTGGTGTTCCTCGTAGCGGTGGCGCAGGCCGAAGAGGATCTGGATGGCGTCTTCCGCGTTCGGCTCATCGACGTAGACCGGCGCGAAACGTCGTTCCAGGGCTGCGTCCTTTTCGATCTGCTGGCGATATTCATCCAGCGTGGTGGCGCCGATGCACTGCAGCTCGCCGCGGGCCAGCGCCGGCTTGAGCATGTTGCTGGCATCCAGCGCGCCGGCCGCATTGCCCGCGCCGACCACGGTGTGCAGTTCGTCGATGAAGAGGATGATCTCGCCTTCGCTCTGCTGCACCTCTTCGATGCTGGCCTTGAGGCGTTCTTCAAACTCGCCGCGGAAGCGTGTGCCTGCCAGCATCGCGCCCAGGTCCAGCGAGATCACCTTCTTGCCCATCAGCGGTTCGGGCACGTCGTTGTTGGTGATGTTCTGGGCCAACCCCTCGATGATGGCGGTCTTGCCGACGCCGGCCTCGCCGATCAGCACCGGGTTGTTCTTGGTGCGCCGGCAGAGCACCTGCATGACACGCAGGATCTCGCTCTCGCGGCCGATCACCGGGTCGAGCTTGCCTTCGGCGGCCATCTCGGTCAGATCGCGGCCATATTTGGCAGAGGACACGATATTTGCTCTCGGCGTTGGGTTCGGTGACGCGCTTGCCGTCGCGAATCTCTTCGATGGCGGAGAGGATGCGTTCTTTGGTCACATTGGCTTCACGCAGGATGTTGGCGCTGGGCGTGTTGCGCTCGGTGGCGATGGCCAGCAGGATATGCTCGGTGCTGATGTACTCATCCTCAAGCTTCTTGGCCTCCTCATTGGCGACATCCATGACGCGTTTGAGCCGCGGCGTGATGAAGACCTGAGCCGTCGGCGCCGATCCGTAGGGATTGGCGGTGCTGCGCGGCGCGCTTTCGAGCACCGTCTCCAGCTTGCCGGCGATGATCGTCGGCCGACGCATCAAGCTGTTGCAGGATCTGGGGCACGGCGCTGTCCTGTTGCTGCACCAGCGCCAGGAAGACGTGTTCGGTGTCAACCTGGGTGTGTTTGTACTGCTGCAATATTTCATAGGCCCGCATTGCCGCTTCCTGGGCCTTTTCGGTAAATTTATCGAATCTCATCATTGTCTTTATTTGCTCCTTGTCGAAGAACCCTTGGGTTTCAACTCAGTTGTACAGTCATTATACGACAAGAAGCGTATGGTTGATTCCGAATCGCCGTTTTTCTAATGCAACGCAAATGGACCGGGTGATAGGGGGATCAGGGATTGGAGAGTGGGGAGTCGGAGGATTCGGCTGTCTCGAGGTGAGTGCGCACGTCCACTCGCGATGCGTCAGCGCGCACATGGCACGTGCGCACTCACCAGAAATATCAGTACCGCGTCAGCGCGGCCACCTTGCCGATGGCTTCGAGGCCTTCATGTTCATCCAGAATGGTGACGCTGATTCCTTGGCCGATGGCCCGGCGCATGATGCTGTCGACCGCATCGGGCAGCTCTTGGATCCGTCCGCTGCCCATATTCTGCGCCTCTTCCAGATTCAGCACGATGTAGCCGCTATCGACATAGCGATAGGCCGGCTGCTCGTAGCCGTCGATGGCGACCACATGCAGTGCTCGACCACTCTGTACGGCGGTCAATGTTTCGGCCAAACCGGCTACGGCAGGCCCGCCCTTGTGGACTGTCGTGACCACCGAATCGGCCACGGCCTTCGAGCGTTCGTTTTCAGCCCGCTGGGCAATGGCCACGGCCTCGTCGCGAATCTGGGATGCCGATGCGTTGGCATCGGCGGAAAAGTGGCCGACCACCATGCTGCTCAGTCGATGGCTCAACAGATCCTGGAAGCGGGCGACATTCTTGTCCGTCCCGGCCAGGATCAGATGGCGGGTGTCGGTCTTGCGATAGAACTCCTCGGCCAGTTCGGCGGCTTCCTGCAAGTTCTGCCGGGCGACGCCCTTCTCGCTGCGTTGATAGCCCTGCGATGACCAACCGCCGGCTTTGTGCAGCTTCACCTCTTCGCCCAGATAGCCCTCGACGGCTTCGAGTACGCCCATGTGAAACGCATAGAGCCGGGCGCCTTCCTGATCCACCTGGATGACGCCGTAGCGTTCGTAGGTGTCGAGCAGCGATGCCAGTTGGCGCACGTAGGGGCGGAAACTGACAAAGACCGAATCCTCGACCGGAACCATCAAGCTCTGAGACCACCAGAAATCCTCGGCATCGCAACTGAACATGATCAGCCCACGACCCTGCCAGTTGTAGCCCATCTCCACGTAGTTCTGCATGCGATCTTTGTCGGCCTGCGACGCTCCTTCCGCCTTATTGAGCAGACTTCGCAGGGCCAATTTGTACTTTTCGGGTGACCGCCTGTGGGGATCGACATTTAGGTAGACGCTGAGTACAGGATGTTCGTGGCTTTCGAACTCAATGGCCTGTCGAACGTCAACATCTGTGAGCATATCATTCCTCTACTTTCATCAGTGGATGGACGATCATACACCGGCTGTGTCAACCGTCGAATCGATGGCCGGTGATGAACGTCCGTGATAGTAGGAAGGGAACAGAATTGTGGTTTGATGATTCAACATTAGCATTTTGGCAATCGCTTGTCAATCGCGCTGAAAATAGCCCTATCTACCTATCATCGCCTACGAAAAGCGCCGACAGAACGCCTCGTACAGATCATCCAACTCCGCCGGGGTCAGCGCGTCATCGATGATGATGGCAAGGGCGGCCGGGTCCAAGCGCATCGCAGAGTTCAAGCAACTCATCCGCCGGGCAGATGGCCAGGACCGAACGGCCACTCGCTTGAATCTTCTTGAACATATCGACCCAGGCAAGCGCCGATGGCCAACCCGCGCCCGGCGTGAACTGGATCGCCTGCAAGCCCGGCACCGTCAACAGCGCATCGATGTGTTTGGCCGCGCCCGGTCCGTCCAGGTGGAAAAAGGCCCGTCCGGCGGTTTCGGCCTGGCGGGCGATGTCGGGCAGAAACATCTCTTCGAAATGTGTGGGACCGATGAGGGCGTTGAAGTCGCAGGCCATGAGCCCGTAGG
This sequence comes from uncultured Chloroflexia bacterium, assembly GCA_963698255.1. GTDB lineage: Bacteria > Chloroflexota > Anaerolineae > Caldilineales > Caldilineaceae > JAWKOK01. The sequence continues at coordinate 241,479 of CAVOQD010000010.1, forward strand.
GTCTGTCGGACCAGATCCCGAAGAAGTGAATCATGGGCGCGCCCAGATCGACAGTCTGGCGATAGAGTTCGCTAAATGCCGCACGCCAGCCGAAATACATCTCCTCGACCGCAGCGTCTATGACCTCCGGCCGATCGACCAGATCGTAGGCGAGTTTTGTCGAACCGCGCAGCGTGATCAACGTGTCGGCTGTGCTGCCGATATCGGGCGTGCAGACCACATAGTTGCCCGCCGCGTCCTGGGCGGCCCGGCTTAGCAGCGTCTGCATGCGCATCCACCACTCGTTGTTCGGATCCGGCGAACGCCAGTCGGGCGTGTTCGACCAGTCATCGTCGATGAACGGATGGGTCCAGGCGGTGTCGGCGCTGCTCTCGCGAAAACCGCCGTAGAGACCGCCCTGAAGGACGGCGCCGAAGTCTGCACGAATGGTCGGCACCGTGTCGCCGACAAAGTGCTGCTGCTGAAGATCCTCCAGTTTGGCCGCATACCACGCTTCGGGATCGTCGATCAGATCCAGCCGTCGGTTGATGGGCCGCGCCGGATTCTTGTTGGCCGACGCCATGAGAATCGGACGATCCGGCGTCGCTTGATTCCACCACGCTTCATACCGCCTCGTGATCTCCGGAAAGTTTGGGCAGTAGGTCAATGGCTGGGACGCTGCCGCTGAAAGGCGTTCCGTCCACTCTGACAACTCGGGGATCGGCAGAATGTTTTGTTGAGGAAGCGGCTGTGGCATAATCGATCTCTCTCTCTTCTATGCGCCGGTGAATGTCCGTCGGGATACTGCCCAGTCTTTACGTTCTACTAATCTGGCATCAAAGTCATCCTAACCTTTTTTTGGTTTGCTTGCAATGGTGGTCTATAGGGTGGTTTATGATGACCGGCTCGAAAGCCACCCGAGAGGAAAGACGCCAGATCGCAGACAGTACCCCGATCTGGAATCAAGCCGGTAGTGAAGGTTCATGAGGTGCCCAAATGTACAAAATAATAGGATTCAAGAAGTCGATGCGTTCGATGTTGGCGATGGTGGGACTATCCCTGCTGTTGACCGCCGGCCTGGGCGCGACTGTTTCTGCCGCGCCGCCGGTTGCAGCCGGCGGCAGAGATGCACGACGAAACGGGCGTTCTCATCCTGTCCGTGGTGCCGGACAGCCCGGCAGATGTGGCAGGGATAGTCCGCGGTGACATTGTACTGGCCGTCGATGGCGAGACCATTGACAGTGTCGATATCTTTTGCAGAGGCCATCGGCGCTCTGTCCGCCGGCGATGAGATTGTGATCACCGTGCTGCATGGCGACGATACGCTGGATCTGGCGACGACTCTGGGCGAACGCGCCGGTCGCACCTATCTGGGCGTGGTTCCCTATGCCGAGGAGGACTTGAGCGCAGAGGAAGGCCGATGTCGATGAGGCTGACACAGACGAGGCAGACACAGACGAGGCTAATGACGAAGATGCCTCTGAAGTTGAAGACGCTGACGGCGAGGAGGCTGACGAAGCGACGACGCTGACAGAAGACGAGGCCGATGAGCCTACCGAGCGACGCTCGCTGCGTTCGATGATGCCCTTTGGCCAGGGCGGCGCCATGATCGGCGAGGTCGTCGAGGGCGGTCCGGCTGCTGAGGCCGGCCTGATGGCCGGCGATCTGATCGTGGCTGTGGACGGTCAAGAGCTGAGCGATGATGTCGATTTCGCCGAACTGATCGGCTCCTATGCGCCCGGCGATGTGGTCACGTTGACCGTCACCAACATCGAGTCCAACGAGACGCTGGAAGTGCCGGTCACGCTGGGCGCGCATCCCGATGATGAAGAGCGGGCCTTCCTGGGCATCAGCTACGCGCTTGCGCCGAGCTTTCCCGACATGGGTGATGTGGCTCCCGACGAAGATACGTGCCGCAAGACGATGACGCCGACCTGGACGAGCGATGAGGCCATCGAGGATTCGGACGAGGGCGGCGCCATGATCGCCGATGTTCTTGCCGGCGGCCCTGCTGACGAGGCCGGTCTGGTTGCCGGCGATCTGATCGTGGCTGTGGACGGTGAAGAACTGAGCGATGATGTCGATTTCGCCGAGTTGATTGGCGCATATGCTCCTGGCGATGAGGTCACTTTGACAGTGACCAACGCTCGAAGTCCAACGAGAAGATGGAAATCCCCGTCATGTTGGGCGCCCATCCCGAAGATGAAGAGCGCGGCTTTCCTGGGCATCGCCTACGTGCTGGCTCCGGCTATGCCTGGCATGGGCGACCTGGCTCCCAGTGAAGATGCAGATAGCGAAGATGCAGATAACAGTGACGACGACGCCGACATGGGCGAGGACGATGACGGCGACCTGCGACGAATCGAAGATGCCGACGAGGATGCCGCTCCCCGAAGTCGATACTATCGTTTTACGATGCCGAGCGGTCCGAATGGAGCCAAGATCGCCGAGGTCGTTTCCGACAGCCCGGCCGCTGATGCCGGCCTGGTGGCCGGCGATCTGATCGTCGCCGTGGACGGAGAAGAACTGAGCGCCAGCGCCAATTTGGGCGACTTGATCGGGGCATATGCGCCGGGCGACGAAGTGAAACTGACGATTCAGCATCGTGGTTCCGATGAGATCGGTGGAAGTGACGGTGACGTTGGGCGCCCATCCCGACAATGCAGAGCGGGCCTACCTGGGCGTTGCCTATATGCCGACTCTGAACCGGCCCTGGGATCCCAACAATCGACGCTATCGAATGCCCGCCAATGCCCAGAGAACCAAAGGAACGAGGACGGCGACGGCTGCTTCCACGGACATGAAGGGTGTGAAGGAGATCACGGCTACGGCGAACATGGCGACATGATGCCGTTCTTTCACCATGGGTTTGAGAATTTCGATCTTGACCAACTGAGCGAGGAAGATCGAGACGTTTTGCAGGAGATGTTCCCCTTCCTCTTCCCGGATGTTGAGCCGGAGAGCGAATCCCAGGGCGAGGGTGGGCTGTAAGCGCGACGCCTGACAGACGAGGATCGTAGGATCAAAAAAGCGGTGTGGGCCGACAGACTCTGTCGGCCCACACCGCTTTTTCGATTCTCTACCTGCCCGAAATCATCGGCATGTAGATCTTGTCGCCTGAGCTACCGCCTCCCTGCACCGTCTGCGTGACCGGCGCCGAAGTGCTGCCGTTGTAGTCGCTGTCGCCTTCGTATTGGGCGACGATTGTATGTTCGCCGGACGAGAGCGTGCTCAGCGGCAATGTGGCGATGCCGTTGCCGTCAAGCTGTCCCGAGCCCAGCGATGTCGACCCCTCCTTGAAGGTCACAGACCCGGTCGGCGTGCCGTCGGTGGCTGTGACCGTCGCCAACAACACGACGATCTGTCCTGCCGCCGATGGATTGGGCGTTGACGTCAGTGCCGTGCTCGTGTTGTCTTTGGGCGTGGGCACGCTGACGACCTGGTTCAGCGTATCTGACGTGCTGCCCTCATACTGGCTGTCGCCCAGATACTCGGCGGTGATGGCATAGGCGCCGTCCGTCACGAGTTTATTGTAGGTCTTTGAGGCCACACCATTGTCGAGCGTGCGTGGGCCATCCGCCTTTTCGCCGTCGACATAGAATTGAACCTGGCCGGTCGGCGGCCCGCCCGTGCCCGAAGCCGGCGCTACCGTTGCAGTAAACTTCACCTGTTGACCGCTGGTGGACGGATTGGGGTTTGAGTTTACGGTTGTCGTTGTCGCTTCCTTGTTGGATTGGTTCACGACATGCTCAAGCGGATCTGACGTGCTGCTCGCATAATCGCCGTCGCTGGAATAGGTAGCCGATATCACATGTGTGCCGGTCGAAAGCGAACTCGTGTTGAACGTGGCAACGCCATCGGTGAGGCTAACATCGCTGGCCAGCGGCGAGCCGTTCTCATAGAAGGTGACCGTGCCGGTGGGCGTACCGCCTTCGCCGGTTACATTGGCCGTGAACTCGATGGATTCGTTCTCGGCAGACGGATTGGGTGACGAAGAGAGTGCGGTGGTGGTGCTCTTTTTGGTGTCTGTCCGCTGATTGAGGCTAATCTTTACGACGATGCCGGGTTTGTTGAACTCGTTGTAGTCCTCGTCCGCATAGTCGTAGCCTGTCCCGAAGTAGGCCGCGTTGTTGGCCAGATCGATGACGGCGGCGGTCAGGAAGTCCTCCTTGGGGTTGTTCATCGTCAACGTGTCGACTCGATCCAGCGACTCCAGGTTGATCTTGAGGACACGACCGGGGCTGGTCTGCGTGCCCAGATAACCCAGGCCATTCTGCGGATCGATCACCGCAGACGCAAAGCGAGCCTCTTGACTACTGTACGTCTTTCCGCTCTCACGCGACAGCCCGTTCAACTTCACTTTGATGACACGCCCGGGGTTCGTATTGGCGCCGAAGTAGGCGTAGCCTCCCGCCGGGTCGATCATGGCGGCTGTGAGGAAGTTCTCGCTGGTCTGGAAGGTCAGATCCGCCGTCTTTGAGAAGTTGGAGAGCGCGATCTTCACGACTTTGCCGGGTATGGTGTATGTGCCAAAGTAGGCGTGGCCGGTCGACAGATCGATGGCCGCCGATGTCAGAGAATCCTGGCCTGAATCCAGGGTCAGCGCAGCCGCACGTTGCATTGTGGTGAGGTCAACCTTGACCACGCGGCCTGGAGATGTGTAGGTGCCGAAGTAGCCATAGATCTTGGCGCCGCTGGTGTCGATCACGGCGGAGGTCAGGTTGTTGTCGCCGGAGGCCAGCGTCAGAGCACTCTCGCGCATGAAGGTGGCGAGATTCACCTTCACAACCTTGCCGGGGGACGTGTAGGTGCCGAAATACGCCAGGCCGTTTGCGGTGTCGATCACGGCCGAGCGCAAACCTTGCTCGCCGTTCTCCAGGGTCAGGACGCCGACGCGTGTGAAGTCGGCCAGGCGAACCTTGGCGACAACGCCGGGCTGCGACCAGGTACCGAAGTAGGCAAACCCATTGGTCGTATCGATCACGGCAGACCAGAAATTATACGCGCCCTTGTCCAGACGCAGGCTACTCTCGCGTGTCAGCGTGTCGAGCTTGATCTTCACAACCTTGCCTGGTTCGCCCTGATTTCCGGTGCCGAAGAAGGCATATCCCGTCGTGGTGTTGATCACGGCAGAGGTCAACGGATCTTCACCTGACTGCAACTCGATGTTGCCCACGTACCCCTGATTCTCGTTGCCGATGTCCGAAAGCCGTACCTCCACGACACGTCCGTTGCCTCTACCCGATTCGGGCGCGGTGCCGAAGTAGGCGCGGTTTTCCTCCGGATCGATCACGGCCGAGAGCAGATTCTCCAGCCCTTGACCACTCAGCTTCAATGATCCCACACGGGTCATGTCATTGAGCTTTAGCTTCACAACATAGCCCGGCGTCGTGCGCGTACCGAAGTACGCATAGCTCACCTCACCAGTGGTGTCGATCACGGCCGAAGTGAGATAGCGTTCACCGGGCTCCAACTCTCGAGCAGTGTTGCGGGTGAAGTCGGAGAGCTTGATCTGCACCACGATGCCGGGGCTAGTCTCTGTGCCGAAATAGGCATATCCCTTGTCGGGGTCGATCACGGCCGAGAAGAGATTGTCTTCCCCGGTGTTCAAGGTCAGCGTCGACACGCGTGTCAGGTCACTCAACTGTACCTTGATAATCTTGCCCGGCTTGGTGCGGGTGCCGAAGTAGGCGAAACCGGCCTCCTCATCAAGCACGGCCGAGCGCAGTTCGTCCTCGTCCGTCTCCAGTTCGAGTGCGTCGACCCTTGTGAAGTCATCCAGCTTCACCTTCACAACCTTGCCCGGTGACGTGTTGGCGCCGAAGTAGGCGTAGCCGTTCTTATTGTCGATGGCGGCGGAATACAACTGATCCTCGCCCGACTCTAGCGTCAATGCAGCCACCCGCGTGTTGTCGGATGTACGCACCTTCACAACGACACCTGGCTTGGAATTGGTGCCGAAATAGGCGTATTCGCCGGTTGCGTCGATGACGGCGGAAAAGAGTCCTTCCTCAGTCGGGAATCTCAGACTGGCACTCTGAGTGAAGGCTGTGGTCGTGCTGAGCCGGATGATGACACCCGGTTTGCTGAACTCCGTGTAGGTCTCGTCGGCGTCTTGGTAGCCGGTTCCGAAGTAGACGAAGCCGTTCGACTTGTCGATGACTGCCGCGTTCAGATAGTCCTCGTTTGGCGTATTCAACGTCTGCGCGTTGACCCGTGCGAACGTGGACAGTTTCACCGTCACGATCAGCCCAGGATTGGTGCGTGTACCAAAGTAGGCGAATCCGTTTTCGGGATCGATAGCGGCCGAGGCAAGGCTGCGTTCGCCCGGATTGAGCTTCAACACCTTGTCAACGGAGAAGGAGTCGAGATTCAATTTGATCACTCGGCCGGGCGAGGTGTCCGTGCCGAAGTAGGCGAATCCGGCTTCGGTATCGATGACGGCCGAGATCAGGAATTCCTCATTGTCGTTGAGCGTGCGTGCAGTCTCACGTGCGAAGTTTGTCAGGTTGATCTTGACGATACGGCCCGGCTCGGTGTCCGTACCGAAGTAGGCGAACTTGTTCTCCGTATCTATGACCGCCGACTTGAGGAAGTCCTCATCCGTGTTTAGGGTCAGCGCTCCGACTTTGGTGAAGCCGGCTAGGTCAACCTTTACCACCCGGCCTGGCTTGGTGTCCGTGCCGAAGTAGGCGGTTTCGTTGATAGGGTCGATCACGGCCGACGTGAGATTGCGCTCGTTGGTGGTCAGCGTCAACGCTGACTCGCGCGTGAAGGTGGCCAAGTTGATCTTCACAATGATGCCCGGTTCGGTGTAGGCGCCGAAATAGACGTAGCCGTTCTCCGAGTCGAGCACGGCCGAGCGCAGGCCGTTTTCGCCACTGTCCAAGGTGAGCGTTCCAACGCGTGTGAAGTCACTCAAGCGCACCTTGACGACGGTACCCGGCTTGGTCCAGGTTCCGAAGTAGGCGTACCCGTTGTCAGTGTCAATGGCGGCGGACCAGAAGTTGTAGTCGTCGTCCAGCGAGAGGCTTTCCGTTTGGCTGGCGGCAGTGGCGCTCTGTTGTACGGCGTTTTGGGCAGAGTCGATATCGGTCGGCAGGCTGTTGCCGATGGACGCTTGGACCCCAGCCATCGGCCCTGATGCCAGCAGGTCACCCGATGTAGCGCCCGTCAATTCTACGCTGTTGGGGCGATTGGTCATCGTGTCCAATGTGCCGCCGCCGGTGAGCGGCGTGCCGTCGCCCGAGATGTTCAGCTTGCCGTTGGCGCCCAGGCGCACAACGGCCGGCGTGCCGATGTCGAGTCGCCCTACATTCATCACGCTGGAAGGCGTGTTGAACAGTCCGTAGACGATGTGTGCAGAGCCGTCAATCGTAAGCGGAGCGCTGCCGCCGCTGAACAAACCGCCGGATTGGGTCAGGCTGATCGTCCTGAGTTCATGGGATCCCTGTTGAAGCTCGCCGCCGCCGATGAAAATGTCGCCCGATACGTTCAGGCTGCGGTCCAGGCGGATAGTGCCGGCGAAACCTTGCTCCAGCACCAGCCCGGCGATTGCGCCGCCAAAACCAGCGTCAATGACTGATTCGCCCGAAGCGCCGTCCGGGAAACGCACGGTGTCGCCCTCTGAAGGGACAACGCCATCCTCCCAATTGGCCGCATCGCTCCAACGTCCGTCAGCGCCGCCGGTCCAGGTGCGTGTGGTATTCTCGGTCTGTGTGTCTGGCGCTGCCAGAGCCGCAGCCGGCCGTGAATCGGTCAGCGTCAGCAGGGTTGCACCAAAGAGGGCAATGACAAGTGCAATGGCCAGATGCCGGCTGATCCGGCGGTAGGTCGAAAAGCAGGCGCCGCCGGCCGTATTCGGCAGCACGCGGTGTGGTTTGGACAGTATTAGCGCTCGGTTCTTCATCGGGTCTCCTGTGTTGTGCGAGTGGGTAGTCAGAATTGATAATTACTTGGTACACGGTCTCTGGCGCTGGTCTATCTGGTGGCCTGCTCGGCCAAGCCGATAGACCAGCGCCAGAGACCAGCTATGTGCTCAGGCAAAGCAAAGCCGTCGTGCAGCGAATTGCAGCCCGTCTCGGAGATTGCTTCTATCAAGGGGTGAAGCGTCAAATCAGAAGGGGTCGAACTTTGGTTGGGTGGTGAATTGAAACCAGCACGAAACTCAACAGGGCGTGGGCAAACAAAACGGTTTGGAGCCATCGCATCCTGTGAATCCTCATCATCGAGGCTGCAAACAGGATACACCCGTTATGCTCATTGTCAACATGGTTAAAAAATTCACATGTTGAGGCCCAAACATTTTGGGTTAGGCGAACATTGTGTCACGGAGTGGCCGACTTCAACAACAGATTCCCCGTCTGTTCTCAATCGGCCCGATCACGTAAGATAGGGCCAGTTGAAAATGTATTGAGCCGACGATCACTCGAATGGAAAAGAGAATGTCACGATTTGACCCAACCAAAATGGTCCCCGAGGCAATGGAGCGGATAGAGCCGTATGTCCGCAGAACCATCCTCGATCGGTCGACCTACTACAGTCAGCGCACCGGGGCCGATGTCTACTTCAAATGTGAGAACTTGCAGCATACCGGCTCCTTCAAGGCGCGCGGCGCGTTGAGCAAGATTCTGTCGTTGAACCCGAAGGTGCGGGCAAAGGGAATCGTGACGGCTTCGACCGGCAACCATGGCGCGGCCTGTGCGTTTGCCATGCAGCAGGTTGGAGCCGGCGGCATCGTCTTCGTGCCGGAAACGGCCAAGGAGACCAAACTGGCCGCCATTCGCCGGCTGGGGGCCGAGATCCGCACCTTTGGCCAGGACAGCGTCGAGACGGAAACCCACGCCCGCGCCTTTGCCAAGACCCACGGCAAAACCTACGTGCCGCCCTACAACGATCCCTTTGTGATCGGCGGGCAAGGCACCATCGCCATGGAACTCATTGATCAACTGCCGGACCTCGACGCCGTCTTCGTCGCTGTGGGCGGCGGCGGCCTGATCGGGGGAATCGCCGCCTATTTGAAAGTCGTCGTCAAACCGGCAATCAAGAAGGATATTCTGGTCTTCGGCTGTTCACCGGAAAATTCACAGGTGATGGCCCAGTCGGTGGCCGCCGGCGAACTGCTCGATCTGCCATCCCTGCCCACGCTCTCGGACGGCACGGCCGGCGGCGTTGAGACCGGCTCCATCACCTTTCCGCTCTGCCGTGACTTCGTGGACGCCTACATCTCTGTGAGCGAAGCGGAGATCGCAACCAGCCTGCGTGAATTTATGGGCGCACAGCATATGCTCATCGAGGGGTCGGCCGCGGCGCCGATTGCGGCGTTCCTGAAGGTGGCCGATCAGCTTGAGGGAAAGCGCGTTGTCATTGTGCTCTGCGGGGCCAATATCAGCCTGGAGACGTTGAAAGAGATCCTGTAGGCGAGGGCTTCCATAGAGGGATAAACAACCAGTCAAAGTGAATATGGATTTACTATGAATCGAGATCAATGTAGACACATGAACCTCGTCCTGCTCTCCGAGCCGAAAGATCGGGTGCGTTGTCGGCACTGCCATCTCACCATCAACCGCGATGAGTTGGGTGATCGATACTGTCCTGAATGTTATGAGGCGACGGGTTTGAGACGTTATGACTTTGAAGAGGTCGCCGAGCCGGAAGTCTCCGTCGTTCAATATCGATGTGAAGATTGCGGGCTGGTCATCGCCGTGGAGTAGGTTGATGCCTCCGTCTTGTGGGGCATCCGGGAATGAAAAAATCGGTTGACGTTCACCATTTCCTATGTATAATGTGCGGACTGCTCTCCCCTACCGCCAGTAAGCCGTCAAGCTACGACCAATTCATAGGAGGTGAATCTTGCGCAAGCTACCGTTTCTTGTGGCAGCTATCAGTTCACTAATTTTTCTGATTGTCGGACTTCGCACATTCAATGTTGAGGCGGGCATTACGCAACAGGCCGATCCCAGCGACGTCACTATCGGCGTATTCACTGCGCCGCCCCTCGATCGGACTATTCTGGAGAACGGTGCGCCGCAAGAAGACGCCGACTCTTACCTTGCCAATCCACTGCCGCCGGTTCCGGATGACGGTGGAGGTGCACAGTTCGGCGCCAACGCGGCGGCTGCACAGGCGCCCAGTGCTGAACTGGATGGGTGCTATGAATACATGGCCAACCCCAGTTTTGAAAGCAACGGCGATTGGTATGGCCAGCCTGCATCCAATATTGGCTTCACCGATCAGTCGTGGGTTTCGGGCGTACGTTCGGCGTTCCTCAATACCAATTTCTATAGCAACGCCGCCCTGTGGCAAACCATACGCGTCCCGCAGGATGTGAACAGTGCCGGGCTTTCGTTCTACACCGGCGCGGTCTTTGCCGACCCCGGCGAGACTGTTTATATCACCATCTATGACGAGAGTTTCACTGAACTGATCTTCTGGTCCTATCTGACTTACACCCAGATCGGAAGCTGGAAACATTTGGCCGACTCCCTGCCAGTGCAGCTACTGGCAGGCCGTACGATCCAGCTCACCTTTCAGATGGCTCAAGACTACGATGGCTTCTACAGCGAGATCGTTATCGACGACGTCAGCCTTGTACTTTGCAGCGACGGCGCAGTTGGCGCGCCGACTGCGACGCCCACGCCGACCCCTACAAGCACGGCGCAGCCGGCGACGCCCAAACCCGCAGCCACGGCCACTGCAACGCTACTGCCCGCCAACACGCCAATCGCCACAACCGTACCGGTGACGCCGGATCCGGGCAGCGCCGTCGATCTGGCAATCGCCGGCATTCAAGTCGGCCAGACGCTCATGACGGGGGCCGACCCGGTCACCGGCGCGGCCGTACCGCTGATCGCGGGCAAGCCGGCATTGGCGCGCGTCTATGTTGACGTGAGCGGCGCCAACGCAGTCGACAATCTGGACGCCACACTCTTTCTACGCGATGCCCAGAATCAGGTGCGCACAGTCAAATCGCTCAACGGTCCCATCCAGTTGATCGGCGACTCCACCGAAGGCAGCCCAGGCTCGACAGTCAACTTTCTGCTGGACATCGCGTGGCTCAGCGGTCAAGTCGATTTTTGGGCTGAGATCGATCCCGCCAATTTGATCGCGGAAAACAATGAGAGCAACAATGTTTCGGCGGAAATCGCACGCACATTCCAGGCCGGCCCCAAGCTGCGTATCGCTTGGATGGCCATGAATCCGGGTGTCAACACTGAGATTGCGGCGACCAGCGACAGCGATCTGCGTAAATTCTTCCCAGCGGGCGTCGACGATATTGAGTACTTCTTCCAGCCGGGGTTCAACGAATCCATCAATACGCCGCTCACCGTACAAAGTTATCCAGAGTATCTGAATGCGTTGAACCGCTTCTGGGACCGCATGACCCACGAGGGCAAATGGGTCGGCGGCACGCCCCCGGATCGGCTCTATGGCTGGGCCGGCGGCCAGCCGTCCGGTCTCTGCGGCGTGGCGGATGCGATCTTTGCCGGCGGTCGCGGTCGCGTGGCCGTCGGCTATGCTGAAGGGTGCGGGGCCGAGACCCTGGCCCACGAGCTCGGCCACACGTTCGACCGCACCGGACTGCGCCATTCGCCCAATCGATCAAGCGGCGAGGATCCCAATTGCATCAGCCCGCCCGGCGGTCCCGAACCCCAATATCCGCTCTACCCCAATCTGCCGCTCGGATCCATCGGTGTGGTTGGCTTTGATGCAGCCCGGCTACAGCTGCTCTTTCCCGACCGAACCTATGATTTCATGTCCTACTGCGCGCCTGAGTGGATATCGCCCTTCAACTATGCGCGCATGGTCTCCGGATTTGCGCCGGCGACCAGCCTGAACGCGGCTGAAGGTCAGGAATTCAGCGCAAAATTGCTGGTCTCCGGCATGGTCACCCGCGAGACCTTCGCGGCCGAAATGGATCCGTTCTATGTGATTCGCTCCGATGTGGCGGCCGAACCGAGCCGCGGGACCGAATTCTGTGTCGAACTGCGCGATGAGGGCAACACAACACTGGAGAGCCGCTGTTTTGACCTCGGTTTCATCAATATTGAGACGGGCCAACCGATCGATGCCGACGGCTTTTCCATGGTTGTGCCCTATCCGCAGGCAACCACCAAGGTCGTCTTGACCCGCAACGGCAGCGAATTGGCAAGCCGAATGGTCAGTCGCAACCAGCCCTTTGTGCGCCTCACAAGTCCAACAGGCGGCGCTGATCTCTCAGGGGATCAGGTGACCGTCACCTGGAACGGGGCTGACTTGGACGACGACAAACTCTACTACTCGTTGGCCTACAGCATCGACGGCGGCGCTTCGTGGCTGCCCCTGGCGACCGATCTTACGGCGTCGTCGGTTGTCGTGGATTTGAACACGCTGCCGGGCAGCAACCAAGTGCAATTCCGCGTGGGCGCCAGCGACGGCATCAACACCACCTACGCCACATCGGACAGCCTGGAGATCGGATCCGTGGCCAATAACGGCATCACGGTCAGCGGCAAACCGCCGACCGCTGTCATTCGCACGGAAGCGACGCACATCGACGCCGGTTCGGCCGTTGCGCTTGAGGGAACAGGCTACGATCTGGAAGATGGTCTGCTGCCGGAAGGGGAACTTCGCTGGTGGTCTAATCGCGACGGGGATCTGGGCGCAGGCAGTTGGCTACGCCCAACACTTTCCACGGGCAGGCATACGATCTCGTTGACGGTCACCGACAGCGACGGCAACACGGATGTGGCCACAAAGTCACTGCAAGTGGGCGCAGACAACGGAGCGATCTACCTGCCGATGGTGGCGGGGAAGTGAATGCCAAAGGTGGGCCATTCTTGGAAAACCAATACGCCAACACGAATTCGCAGTCCTGATGAGGCAATGGTTCTGCATCGGGTTGACAAAGTCGCTGAGGCTCAACGGGATCTCAGTTGTTGACATGTTTCGATTTAGAGATCGAAGTTGAGCGATTGGGGCATGGTTCACGCCTAACGCGGAAGAATCGGCAAGCGATGCATTCGCACGCGGCCGGGCTGAACGGTCAACATCGCGCCCTGATCTAGTTCATCCGTCCAGAGCGGCAAAAGGGCGAGGAGTAACTTCACGAGTGGCTCGGCCCGTAGACCTTCAATGCGAATACGAATTACAGAAGGCGAAGAGGCATGCGACCATGCCAGCAGCGTGTGAAAGTCGGAATCGAGGGTGATAACGATCCTGTTTTCGTCTTTCGCTCGCTGGAGAATATCACGATCATCGGCGGTTGCATAGCCGATTTCGCCCGTGTGTATTGTGTCGACGCCGGCAAGGCGCAGCAAAGCAGCAGCACTGCGTGGCAGACCCTGGTCAAGCAGCAGCTTCATGAGCGAAGTCCACCACCTGATCGTCAAGCGACGCGGCGGCATACGTGAGCGCCTGTCGGATATCCTCGTCCTCCAGTTCGGGGAACTCCTGTCTCAATTCCTCTCGCTGAGGATAGAGCGCCACCAGTTCCAACACCCGCCGCACGGTCAAACGCAGGTCGCGGACGCAAGGCTGGCCATTCATTTTGGCTGGGTTCACCGTGATTCTGTCCAATGTCATCGGATGCTATACTCCTGAACCATACAATCAAGATACTGAACACAGTATTCCAGAGATCACAGTCGTAAGATCACAGTCGTATTCGCCGCTATGATATCACGAGTGGACATAGAATTTCAACGCAACGCTGAATTTCAGGCTAGGCTCGTCCACTGATTACCTTGTCTTGCAGCCGATTCTACCATGACCTACGACTGCCGTTCACTGTTCTGCGCACCTCTATCTTGATGCAAAGCCTTACTTCCGATGATCCCTACTCCTCCACGACCACCTGGTACCGAAACCGGGCCTCGCGCTCCGGCAGATTGACGCCGGTGACTTGCAGCGTCAACTCGCTGTCCAGCGGCACGTCGTCCTCCAGGCGGATCTCGGTCTCGAAGGCCAGCTCAGGAATGATCACCAGGCTGCGCGAGCGGCGATGGTCGACGACGATGCCTGTGCCGGTCCAGTCGGGGTGCTGTTGCAGATAGGCCACCGTCCAGTGGGCGTTGGAGAGACGCTCGGAGAGGCGGATCGGGCCGATGCCGGAGCGGGCGCCGGCCAGCCGATCGGCCACGGTCTCGGCGTCCATGACGTCCTCGCCGCGCACATGGGCGCGCAGTTGTTGATGCACAAGCAGGTCAAAGTAGCGGCGTAGCGGACTGGTCGTCTGCAAGTAGGCGTCCAGTCCCAGACCGCTGTGGGGACCGGGTTCCAGAAACTGGCGACCCGGCTTCATCAACTTGCGGACGGCAAACATCTCTGCCAATGTGTCGGCCTCAAGTTGGCTGCGATCCTCGACATCGGGCGGCTGCTGCACGGTGAAGGGCATGGGTATCTCGTGTTCCAGCGCGTAGTTGGCCGCGGCCTGGCCGGCCATCAGCATGGCCTCGCGCACCAGGATGCGGCTGGCCAACGGCGGCAGCCGGCGGATGTCGATCTCCCCCTTGCTGTTTTCAGAATCGATGATGCGAATTCGCGCCTCGGGAAAATTCAGCTCGACGGCGCCGTTTTCCAACCGCTTGGCCATGAAGCGTTGGGCGATGGCGTTGAGCGCACCGAGCAGCGGCTCGTCCAGCCGAGCTTCGGCCTCGGCATAGCTCAGGCGCGTCACCCGGATGCGGCTTGGCACGATCTCAAAGTCGGTCACGTTGCCGTTCTCGTCCAGATCCAGCCCGAACGAGAGCGCGGGCGAGATCTCGGTCAGCCCCAGGCCAAGCTGGACCGTGGCGCCGGGCGGCAGCATGGGGACCGTGCCCTCGGGCAGGTAGAGATTCATGCTGCGCTCGCGCGCTTCCAGATCGGCTTCGCTGTCCGGCGGGACCAGCGCGGCCACGTCGGCCACATGGACCCAGAGGCGGCTGCCGTCCAGGCTGAGTCGCGTCGTCCGGGTCCTGGTTGCCCTCGTCATCGATGGCCAGCGCGACCAGATGGGTGAGGTCGCGACGCTCTTCGTCGGGCAGAGGCGGCAACGTGATGGCCGGCGGCGTTTGCGCCACCTTGAAGCGGGTGGGATAGGGATTGACGTACTCGTCCCAATAGCCGATGGCGAGCAGCAACCCATGCGCGGCCTGGGGCGTCTCTTCCAGACCCAGCGTCTGCATGGTGCGGCTCTGATCCCGTTGTTCCAACGCCAATTCCACCACGTCGGCCAGATAACCCTCATCCTCAGGAATGTAGGTTCGCTGTTTGATGCGCGTTTGGAAATCCAGCCACGCCGCCTCCTCGGCTTCCTTGGCCGCACGTGCCGCCTCCTGTGCGGCCAGTTCCTCTGCCGTACGCACGACAACTTCGTCGGGCGTGCCGGTGAAGTAGCGCCCCTCAGCAACCTGTTGCCAGATGGCGTAGGCCGATGCCGGCGTGAACTCGCCATAGGCCAATTCGGCCAGTTCGGACACGGACGTCGTCTCTCCGGCCATCAGCTCCCAGGCGGCCAGCACCTCGCCGTCGCCGCCGGCGGAGGCAAGCGCCGACAACGACTGGATCGGGCCTGGATGCAGGACGGTGACATCCTTGGCGCGCACGTCGGCCGTCTTTCCGGCCTCGTCGCGGATGGAGATCTTCTTGGGGCCGACCTGGGTCACAATGGCCGGGCGCTGCTTGTAGAGCACCAGCGCGTACTGGCGAGGGGTAAAGGTATTGGCTGTCACAAATTTCTCCACTTCACGGAACTATACGGGCGGCAGTGTGGATAGACCGCGGATTCGGCTGATTAGGCGGACGAAACCGGATAGATTCGGATTTTATCCGCGGAGATCCGCCGCATCCGCCTAATCCGCGGTCTATCGGCGTGCGGCTGTCCTCACCACTTCACCGGCAACCGGTGCAGACCGCGGATGATCGGATTGGTTCCCCAACGCAGCTTTTCGACCGGCATGGCCAGTTGGATGTCCGGCAGGCGACGCAACAGCGTGTCGACGGCCACGCGGCCTTCCAGCCGGGCCAAGGGCGCGCCCAGGCAGTAGTGGACGCCCAGGCCAAAGGCCAGATGCTTGTTTGGGGATCGACGAATGTCAAAGGTGTCGGGCTGCTCAAAGACCGTTTCGTCCCGGTTGGCCGAGCCGAGCACCAGGCTGATCGAATCGCCGCGGCGGATCAGTTGGTCGCCGAGCCGCACATCTTCGGCGGCAAAGCGCATGGGCGCTCGCTCCACCGGGCAATCATAGCGCAGCATCTCCTCGACGGCCAATGGCAGCAGGTCGGGGTCTTGCCCGCGTTGCTCGGCGCAATAAGGCCAGTTGATCCGGGTGTTTGAAGAGCGACAACATGCCGTTGCCGATCAGGTTGACCGAGGTCTCGTGGCCGACCACGATCAGCAGCAGCACCATGCTGAAAAGCTCATCCTCAGAGAGGCGGTCGCCCGCTTCTTCGGCCAGCAGCAGGGAGGTGAGCAGGTCGTCGCCGGGTTTCCGACGCCGTGCCTCACTGATTTTGCGCAGATAGGCGATGAAGTCTTCCATCAGTTGGCGAGACTTGGCCAGCTTCTGCGCCGTGCGCTCGGCGTTGGGCGTCGGCGTGACGATGGCGTGGGACCAGTTGCGGAATCGGCCACGGTCACGGGCAGGCACGCCCAACATCTCGGCGATGACGATGACCGGCAGCGGAAAGGCGTAGTCGTGGATCAGATCCATCTGCCCACGGTCGGCCACCTTGTCGATCAGCTCGTTCGCGATCTCCAACATGTGCGTTTCCAGTTGATCGACCATGCTCGTGGTAAATGCCTTGTTGACCAGCCCGCGCAGGCGCGTGTGGTCCGGCGGGTCCATGTTGAGCATGTGGTTGGAGATCAGGCGCAGCATGGGCGGATCGGGCGGCAGCGCTTCCTGCTCCGCCGCCGTGAGGGTGTTGCGGTAGTTCTTGACGAAGCGCTTGTGGTCGCGCAGGACCGTGACCACGTCGTCGTAGCGAGTGATGAACCAGGTCGTCGCTCCATCGCGCGGATTGGTGCGTCCGCAGACCGGCATCTCGGCACGCATGCGTGCATAGGTCGGGTAGGGGTCGGCACGAAATTCAGCGCCGAAGAGCGTGATGTCGTTGGGGTTCAACATGAAGTCATCTTTCGCCATGGTGTTTTCGTTTCGATCCGATAGAACGCAGATAACGCGGATTGAGCGGATTTCCACGGATTTTTTTCGACTCTTTTGAACAAACCGCGAATATCCGCCGTATCCGCGTCATCCGCGTTCTATCCTTATCCTTCAACGCCCTGTTCCGCCACACGCCACCAATCAATCTTCCACAGCAGAACCAACGCAAATATCGTCCACCCGATCCCGCCGATCAGGCCGACCGATGTGGGACCGAGCAGCGAGTTGGGTTCGCCGACGACGAAGAGCAGACCGAGTGCTGCGATGCCGTTGAGCGCTGCGTGGCCGATGACCGCGGGCCAGACGCTGCCGGCTCGCACCACGCTCCAGCCGAGGACCGTGCCCACCACGAAGGTGAACCAGACCATGGCCAGCAAACCCAGCCAGGGCGCGCCGGGATAGGCGTCGCCGAAGTTGTAGCCCATGGCGATGACCGGCCAGTGCCAGACGCCCCAGATCAGACCCATGGCGACCATGGCCCGGCGTACGCCCAGGGGCATCAGCTTCTGTTGCAGATAGGCGCGCCAGCCGAATTCTTCGCCGAAGGTGGCAAGCCCGTTGAGCAGCGGCGCCAGCAACGCGGCCTGGAGCACTTGCAGACCGACCAGTGTGGCCGTTGGCACGGACATAGCCTCGCCGGTCATCGCCTCGACCTGATCCCGGAAAGCCTGCATGTTGGGATCAAACTGATGCGGGTAGAGTGCGAAGTAGAGCGCCGCCCCCAAGATGGCCAACACGGCCGGCAGAAACCACATCAAGAGCCAGTAGGGCCAGCCTCTGCGCAATTTGGGCCGCAGCCAGAGATCCTGCCGGCCTTCATGGGTGATCGCACGTGTGAATACGTTGGCCAGCGCCGGCGCCCACATGGAGAGTGTCATCAGCACGATGGCTATCGTGATCGGCGTGCCGGGTATCAGGTTTTGGCTGTCGGCGATGCCGCCGGTGAAGTAGATGATGGCGTAGAGCGTCCAGGCAATGCCAAAGGCGAAGAGCAGGAAAATGCCAATGCGGCGCCTGTCCAGTGGGTGTTCCATTTGATCGGTTACATAATTTTTGGTCATTTTGGTCAGCTTCCTAATCGCATCTGCCAGTGAATTGTAGCACGTGATTTATGTCGTGGCGGTCCGGCTCGCTCGGCAGGGATGCCTATAACATGAATGTCGTGCTACAAGAAAAATGTCGCGGCAACACGCGTTTCGGCGATGATTGACATCATCCCCGTTCGGATGTAGAGTGACAGAGTTTGATCAGGTGCATCGGCGCTCCTGCAAACCCCGTGAAATAATCAACGAAAGCAATGTTGTCGGCTGTTCCGACAAGTCCGGCGGCGGCGCTCTTCTCAGAACATGGCTGCGTAACATTTCACGCTCTATTATCCTGTCAAATCCATAACCTGTAAATTTGCTTGTCTGATAGCTTTCATCTCGTGAATTTCAGCAGTATCTCTCCAGTCCTATCTGTCAAACGGTAGCAGGTAAAATTTCATTTTGAACTGCGCACGGTCGTGCGAGGAGAAAAACATGTCTACTCTGAAACAGGATGCACTTGATTATCATTCGGAAGGCAGGCCCGGCAAGCTGAAAATCGCCGCCACCAAGCCCATGGCGACCCAGAACGATCTTTCACTCGCCTATTCGCCCGGTGTCGCCTATCCGGTACTCGCGGTTGCTGAGGATCCCAACACCGCCTACGATTACACGGCCAAGGGCAATCTGGTCGGCGTGATCAGCAACGGCTCGGCCATTCTCGGCCTGGGCAACCGGGGACCGCTGGCCTCCAAGCCGGTCATGGAAGGCAAGGCCGTGCTCTTCAAGCGTTTTGCCGACATCGATGTCTTTGACATTGAAGTCGATTCGTACGACCAGGAAGCCATCGTCAAGTTCTGCCAGATGATTGCGCCGACCTTCGGCGGCATCAATCTGGAGGACATCAAGGCCCCCGAGTGCTTCTACATCGAGCGTGAGCTGCAGAAGTTGGTCGACATCCCGGTCTTCCACGATGACCAACACGGCACGGCCATCATCTCCGGCGCCGGCCTGGTCAATGCACTCGAAGTCGTCGAAAAGGATATCGCCGACGTCGTCATCGTGATCAACGGCGCGGGCGCGGCCGGCATTGCCTGCGCCGACTTCTACATGGCGCTGGGCGCCACCAAAGAGAACATCCTCATGTGCGATTCGCGCGGCGTCATCTACGCCGGGCGCGAGGACGGCATGAACGAGTTCAAGGTCCAGTACGCGGTGCCGACCCACGCCCGCACGCTGGAAGACGCCTTGACCGGAGCCGATGTCTTCATCGGGCTGTCTGTGGCCAATTGCCTCAGCCGGGAGATGGTGCGCAGCATGGGCCGCGACCCCATCATCTTCGCCATGGCCAACCCCGATCCCGAGATCACCTACGAGGAAGCCCAGGCCGCCCGCGATGACATCATCTTCGGCACGGGGCGCAGCGACTATCCCAACCAGGTCAACAACGTGCTCGGCTTCCCCTTCATCTTCCGCGGCGCGCTGGATGTGCGAGCCCACTCCATCAACATGGAGATGAAGATCGCTGCGGCCAAGGCCCTGGCCGAGTTGGCCAAGGAAGATGTGCCGGACGCGGTCATGGATGCCTACGGCGTGACCTCGTTGCGCTTCGGTCGTGAGTACATCATTCCCAAGCCCCTCGATCCGCGTGTATTGATGTGGGTTGCCCCTGCCGTGGCCAAGGCGGCCATGGAGAGCGGCGTCGCCCGCATCCAGATCGATCCTGCCCAGTATATGGACGAATTGGCGGGTCGCCTGGGCAAGGGCACCCAGTTGATGCGGGCCTTGGAACTGAAGGCGCAGCGCTCGCCCAAACGCATTGTCTTCTCCGAGGGCGAGCACCCCAAGATCATCCGTGCCGCCTACGCCATCCAGACACGCGGCATCGGCGAGCCGATTCTACTGGGGCGACCGGATCGCCATTTTGACCCAGTGCAAAAAACTCGGCCTCGATTTTGAGCCGACCGTCGTCCATCCGACCACGTCGGATCAGCGCCAGGCCTATGCCGACTATTTCTACCAACGGCGCAATCGACGCGGCATCACCCAGACCCGCGCCTACGAGATGATGCGCAACGCCAACTACTTCGGCCCCATCATGGTCGAGCAGGGCGAGGCGGACACCTTCATCTCCGGCCTGACCTACAACTATCCGGAGGTGCTGCGTCCGGCGTTGGAGGCAGTGGGCGCGCAGAAGGATCGCTTCGTCAGCGGCCTCTATCTGATGCTGGTCAACGATCAACTCTACATCTTCACCGACGCCACGGTGATCATCGATCCCGACGCCGAGCAATTGGCCGCCATCGCGCTCAACGCCGCCGACTTCGCCAAACATCTCGACATCGAGCCGCGTGTCGCCATGCTCAGCTTCTCCAACTTCGGCAGCGTGGATCACGACGAGGCGCGCAAGGTGGCGGAAGCCACGAAGCTGGTCAAGGAATTGCGTCCTGAGCTGGTGGTCGACGGCGAGATGCAGGCCGATGTGGCGGTGGTGCCGGAGTTGATGAAGCGCCACTATCCCTTCAGCCAGGTCACGGATGCCAATGTGTTGGTCTTCCCCGATCTCTCATCGGCCAACGCGGCCTACAAGTTGGTCAGCCGCCTGGGCGGCGCCGAGGCCATCGGCCCGATCCTGGTCGGCATGGGCCAGCCGGTCCACATCGTCGAGACCGGCGCCGACGTGCGCGACATCGTCAATGTGGCCATCATGTCGGTGGTTGACGCACAGGCCAATGGGTAAGGAAAAGCCATGATCCACGAAGATGCACAAAGAAACACGAATGACATCGGTTCCTTGTGCGTCTTTGTGGATTACCGTGTTTTTATAGTCTCAAACTGAATCGACTGTGCGGCTCTGTGGCGCTAGCTGCCATGGGGCCGCATAATTTTCCTCGCCCCTCGCCCCTCGCCCCTCGCCCCTCGCCCCTCGCAATTTGCCCGAACGATAATCTATGTTGGATACTGCCGTCAGATTGACTCAGCGACACTAGCGACCACAGTACCCGTTTGAGGCGGACCCATGCATACAGAAGGCAAGTCGATAGTCCTGGTTGTTGAGGACGAACCCACCCTGATGGAAACATTGGCGTACAATCTGAACCGCCAGGGCTATGATGTGAAGACGGCGGCCGACGGGCATACCGCACTGGACGTCGCACGCAGCGAAAAACCGGACCTGATCGTCCTTGACGTCATGCTGCCGGGCATCGATGGTCTCGAAGTCTGTCGCATTCTTCGCCAGGAAATGAGCGTTCCCATCATCATGTTGACGGCCCGGGCCGATGAAGTCGACAAGATCGTCGGGCTGGAGGTCGGCGCCGACGACTATCTGACCAAGCCGTTCAGCATGCGCGAGTTATTGGCACGGGTCAAGGCCATGTTGCGTCGTGTGCGTTTGGACCATGCCAACGTTGCAGCCAAAGAACTGGAAGAACATGAAGATCGTGTAAGTGTGGGTGAACGGTTGGTCTTCGGCAACCTGGTCATCGATCTGGCCCGTCGTGAGGTCAAGTACAACGACGGGGTGATCCACCTCAAGCCCAAGGAGTTCGATCTGTTGGTCTTCCTGGCTCGCAACCACGGCATCGTGCTGAGCCGGGATACCATACTCGAACGGGTGTGGGGCTGGGACTATGACGGCGGCAGCCGCACCGTCGATGTGCATGTACGCTGGCTACGCGAGAAGATCGAAGAAGATCCGGCCAACCCCATGCGCATCTATACCGTGCGCGGCATCGGCTACCGGTTTGATCAATAGACCGCGGATCAGGCGGATTACTGCGGACAAAATCCGAAACCTTTCCGGCGTGATCCGCCAGATCGGCCTAATCCGCGGTCTATCCTTCCTTACTGCCAACCTGTTCGGCTGGGCGCGCGATTACTTAACTGAAGCTTGTTGGATTGTTAACATCGATCAAGTATCTGTTTTGCATACGACTTGATCAATGTGAACGGTTTGGTTCAAAATGCTTCGAACATACATGCTACGATGGCGAACAACAGCAATCTATGCACTCATCGTTCTCCTGCTGATGACCGTGCTGGGCGTCTATCTCTCGCACCAGATCGGCAAGCAGCATGTCGAGAGCTTGGAGGAGCAGTTTCTTGCCCAAGTGGTCGCCTCCGCTTCACAGCCGGCCCTGATCGAGGCCTGGCAGGATGGCCCGTCCTCGCGTGAAACGCTATTGCAGGAGTGGTCGTCGTTGATGGGCGCACGCGTTACACTCTTCTCAACCGATGGCCAACTCCTGGCCGATTCACACGCCCAAACCAATGCGCTCTCCGAAAACATCCCGCTTCCGGAGTTGCGCGCTGCCATGGAAGATGGAATTGGGCGGAGTGTCCGCGTCGATCCTGTCACCGGCGACGACGTGGTTTTTCTGGCCCTGCCGGTTCAAGATAACGGCGAGACCATTGGCCTGATCCGTTGGGCCTATTCCCTTGAAAATGCGCAGGCCAATCAAGCGCAAATGCAGACGATCATAACTGTCGCTGTAATGGTCGCGGCGTTGATCCTCGCGCTTCTTCTCATCGCCCAATTTCAGCGTTCCTCCCACACAGTTCGCCAGCTTATTTCCGCGGCCGAACGCATCACTGAGGGCGATCTGGACGCGCGTGTGGTCTCTTTCAATGGCGGCGAGATCGGGCGCCTGGCGCGCACGTTCAACCGCATGGCCGGCAAACTGGAAAGCCAGATCCGCAAGCGCGACCGGGAGAGAGATCGTCTCAGCACGATGCTCCAGATCATGGCCGATGGCGTCATCATGGTCAGCAAAAAGGGCAAGGTACGCCTGATCAATCCTGCCGCGGCTCAAATTCTGGGCACGACTGAAGATGACGCGCTCAAGCGTTCTTTTGTTCAGACTGTGCGTGATCATCGCGTGGCTGAGATTTGGCAACGGTGCAAGGAGAGCGGCTCCCAGGAAGTCGCAACCGTTGAGATGGGTGACCATCGTTTTCTGCGGGTCGTGGTCACGCCATATCTCCTGGGCGCGGCACGCGGCTATCTGATCATGATGCAGGACCTCTCACGCATGCGCCAGTTGCAGACCGTGCGCCAGGATTTCGTCAGCAATGTCTCCCACGAGCTACGCACGCCGCTGGCTGCACTGCGGGCATTGGTCGACACCCTGCGCGACGGCGCACTGGACGATCCGCCCATGGCCCAGCACTTTCTGGATCGCATGGAGGGCGAGGTCGATTCGCTGACCCAGATGGTGCAGGAACTGCTGGAACTCTCACGCATCGAATCGGGCCAGGTTCCCTTCGAATTCGAGTCGATTCCGGCGGCCCAGTTGCTTCAGCGCGGGGCCGACCGTCTAAAACCGCAGGCTGAGCGCGCGGACATCGCACTGACTCTGACCGTGCCCGACGATCTGCCGGATGTGATGGCCGATGCGCAGCGAGTGCAGCAGGTGGTCATGAATCTGATCCACAACGCCATCAAGTTTACGCCGCCGGGCGGATCGATCGATGTCTCGGCCGAGACTGCGGACGATCTCGTCGTCGTGGTGGTTCGGGATACGGGGGCCGGTATTCCGGCTGCCGATCTGCCGCGCATCTTTGAGCGCTTCTACAAGACGGATCGCTCGCGGTCGGGCGGCGGCACCGGCCTTGGCCTTGCCATTGCCAAACATGTCATCCAGGCGCACGGCGGCGACATTTGGGCCGAGAGTGTGGAGGGCGAGGGTAGTACCTTCTACTTCACCTTGCCGGTCGCCGGCGCCGATTTCGTAAAATCCCTGGCTGCCGCAGGCACGTCCAACGTTGGCGCGTTGCCGAACGGCGCCCAAACGCTGCCTTCGCCCAGCAACGGCAGTTCTTCCTCTCCTTCCTTCTCTGACACCGCACATGCCACGCCGTTAATACAACGTTTACATTCGATTGGCCGATTGTTAAGGATTTCACGGACGATTGTTAATTCCGCCCCGCTATCCTATGGACGAAACGACACGCACACCGTTAGGATCTCTGTATGTCGTGGATAAAATATTCAATTGTTGAACAGAGGAGAAATCACTAAAAATGCGTCGCATTCTACTCGTAGTATTTGTAATCTCAGCGCTGCTATTGGCAGCATGCGTGGTGGGACGGAACAAGGAAGTGCGCCGGTTGAAGAACCGGCTGCCACCGAAGCGCCTGCTGTTGAAGAGGCGGCATCCGAAGAAGCGGCCGCTGAGGAGCCGGCTGAAGATGCCCCGGCTGAGGAAGCCGCTTCAGGCGAGATGGTCACGCTGCCCGAGGTCGATCCGCTGGCCGTCGAGGGCGATGTGGTGACTGCCGGCAGTTCGACGGTCTTCCCGCTGGCCGAAGCCGTGGCCGAACTTTTCTACGATGAGGGCTACGGCGGCGTCATCACCATCGACAGCATCGGTTCGGGCGCTGGATTCTCACGCTTCTGCGAGGCAGGCGAGACCGATATTTCCAATGCCAGTCGCCCCATCAAGGACTCCGAGGTCGAGAGTTGCGCCGCCATCGGTCGCACGCCCATTGAGTTCCGTGTGGGCACGGATGCCCTGGCCGTCGTCGTCAACCCTGAGAACGACTGGGCGACCGATGTGACCATGGAAGAGTTGGCCGCCATCTACACGTCCGAAAAATGGTCCGACGTGAATCCGGAATGGCCGGACGAGATCATC
Source organism: uncultured Chloroflexia bacterium (assembly GCA_963698255.1). Lineage (GTDB taxonomy): Bacteria > Chloroflexota > Anaerolineae > Caldilineales > Caldilineaceae > JAWKOK01. Next base: position 266,250 of record CAVOQD010000010.1, read on the forward strand.
CAGCGCTACATCCCCGGCACCGACTCGGGCACCTTCGACTACTTCGTCGAAGCGGTCTTCGAGGAAGATCCGGAGCCGCTGTTGACCGCCCCCAACACCCAGTTCTCCGAGGATGACAACGTGCTGGTCATCGGCGTCGAGGGCAGCCCCTACGCCACCGGCTTCTTCGGCTACGCCTACTACAGCGAGAATGCCGATGCGCTGGGCATCCTGAACTTGGAAGGTGTCGAGCCGAGCTTCGAGAGCGTCGAAGTCCGCCGAGTATCCGCTGTCCCGTCCGCTCTTCATCTACTCGGACGCCACCATCATGACCGAAAAGCCGCAGGTTGCCGACTACGTCAACTTCTTCCTGAGCAGCGTCGACGAGGTTATCGAGGAAGTCGGTTACTTCCCGGCCTCTGAGACGCGTTCTGAACGAAGCCAAGGCCAAGTGGCTTGAGGCCAGTGGGTCAGTAGACGTACAGATCGACTGTCGCACAATGTCTTCAGGCTGACGATCAAACAACCATCGGCTGACACGTTTGGCCGGTGTTAAGAGGATGGGGAAGGGAAGATTTCGCCCTTCCCCATCCGTAGTTTATACGAACTGTTCGGTCCGGGAGGTGAAATCTGCATGAGCACCGATCTGAACAAGCAATCAACGGTCTATCAATCAAGCACGGGCGCCGGCATGGCTCTGGCTGCGCCTGGCATTCAGACGCAGCAGCGTGTCGCCACCGGCGGCGACCCCAGTCGCATGGATCTGTCCAAAAAGCGCCGGCTCGGCGATACGGTAATGGGGATCCTGCTCTTTCTCTGTGGCGCGCTCTCCATTCTCACCACCATCAGCTTGGTCCTTGTGCTCCTGGTCGAGTCGTCCAAATTCTTTCGTGACCCCGCTGTGACCTTTCAGGCCTTTGTGACCGGGACTGTCTGGCAGCCCCAGATTCTGCAGTTTGGCGTCTGGCCGCTGTTGAACGCAACGTTGATGGTCTCCGGCATTGCCATGTTGGTGGCCCTGCCGCTTGGCCTGATGGCCGCCATTTTGCTCAGCGAATACGCGGCGCCCCGCGTGCGTGCCACGCTGAAACCGATCCTCGAAATTCTGGCCGGCGTGCCCACTGTCGTCTACGGTTACTTCGCCCTCACCTTCATGACCCCTTTCCTGCGCGTCATTTTCGGCACGCTGAGCAGCATTTCCATGGTGCTGGTTGCGGTGGTTTGGGGAGGGTTGTTGCTGCTGACGTTGGGGCTTCTCGTTCTAGGCAGACGCATGGGCAGCACAGGATTCGGGCGTTTCCTGACCATCCTGGGCATCGTTGTCTGTGATGACGTTGGTGCTCTGCACCGTGGCAGTCGTCATGGGCGTCGTTTTCGGCACATCGATCCAGATCTACAACACGGCTGCTGCCGGCCTGGTCGTCGGCATCCTGGTCATTCCGCTGGTCGCTTCCATGTCTGAAGATGCCCTGCGCGCCGTGCCCATGGCGCTGCGTGAGGCGGCCTACGGTCTCGGCGGCACGCGGCTGGAGGTTGTGACGCGCGTGGTGCTGCCGGCCGCGCTTTCCGGCGTCACGGCGGCCTTCATCGTGGCCATCTCCCGTGCGGTGGGCGAGACCATGATCGTGGCCATCGCCGCCGGCGCCGGGCCCAATCTGACCTGGAATCCGTTCGAATCGGCGGAGACCATCACCGGCCATATCAACCGCATCAGCGGCGGCGATCTGAGCTACAACTCCATCGACTACCAGAGCATCTTTGCACTGGCTGCGCTGCTCTTTGTCATGACATTGATGCTCAATGTCGTCAGTCGTTGGGTGATGCGCAAGTTCCGCGAGGAATATTGATCTATGAGTATTCAGACTGAGTCATCAAAAAAGCTGAGCGGCATGCCGGAAGGCGAAGAACTTCAGCAGCAGGTTCTGAAGCGCCATCAGCGCGGACAGATCTGGCTGTCGCTCTTTCAAATTGCCCTGATATCGGCAATCATTGCGCTCGGCGTACTGATCGCCAATATTGTCAACCAGACCGTTGGCCTGGTGGCGATTGAAAATGAAAACGATCCCGCTCAACTGGTGGGCAGCCACATCGAAGAGTCGATGATGGCGGCGGCGAACACAACCAGTTCCGAGGACGACACCGCATTGGCCGATGCCATCGCCGCCGATCCGTATGCGATTGGCTTCTTTGGCTATGCCTTCTATCAGGAACAGGCCGACAAGCTGCGTCCGCTGGCCATTGACGGCGTCCAGCCCAGCCAGGAGAGCGCCACCGACGGCAGCTACGAGCTGTCACGGCCGCTCTATCTCTACACCGCCCAGAGCATCCTGGACAGAGAGCCGCAGGTCACCTCTTTCCTGGACTTCTACCTGCGCAACGTCAACGATGTGATCGAGGAGGTGGGCTACTTCCCGGTCTCCGACGATCTGCTTGCCGAGCAGGACAACGCCCTGCGTGTCGCCACCGGCGGACCGGTAACCGAGGGTCGAGGTCGGCGATATCGTGGTCTCCGGCAGTTCGACGGTCTATCCGTTGACCGTGCGGCTTGCCGAGATGTTCGAAGCCGCCGGCCATGACGGCACGGTCACGGTCGAGAGCACCGGCACCAAGGGCGGCTATACGGCGCTCTGCGTTGACAAGACCGCCGCCATCGCGGATTCGAGCCGTGCCATCTCTCGTCAGGAGACGGCAGCCTGCGTCAAGTCCAAACGAATGCCGGTCGAGATACAGGTAGGCGCCGACGCGGTGGCCGTTGTGGTCAGCAGCCAAAATGACTTTGTGCGCGATGTGACGCAGCAGGAGATGCAGGCGATCTTCACCACGGCTGAACGATGGAGCGATGTGCGCGCCGAGTGGCCGGACGAACCCATTGTCCGCTATATTCCAAGCATCGATAGCGGCACCCTCGACTTTTTCGTTGAGAAGGTCTACGTCGAGGAATTTCCGCTGGCCGAATTGCCGCATGAGGCGCTGTATTCGCTTCTGCTCGCCTACGAGTCGAAGGGCGTGATCCGCCGCTTGGAGAGCGAACAGCCGCTGGCCGAGCGGTCTCAAAGCGACATGTACGACCTGGTCGTCGAGCGCATTGTGGCCCCGCGTGTGGTCGCCAGTTGGAATCTGCTGCCGTCACTCTTGAACCGTGCAGGAGATCGAGGCGGAGACCTTCGAGAAATATCCCGACGCCGAAGTGCAATGGTATGCGTGGCTCAACTGGCACTTCCTGACCGGCAGCCAGTCCAGCGTGCCGGAGTATGCCGGCATCCGCACGGCCATTCTGGGTACGCTCTGGGTCATTGTCATCGTCACACTCTTCGCCGTGCCGGTCGGTGTGGGCGCCGCCATCTATCTGGAAGAATACGCCACACACGGACGCATCAGCCGGATCTTGCAGACCAACATCGACAATCTGGCCGGCGTTCCCTCGATCATCTACGGTATTCTCGGTCTGGCCATTTTCGTGCGCGCGATGGAGGTGATCACCAGCGGTACGGCCTTTGGCGTGGGCGACCCGACCACGGCCAATGGGCGAACGATCCTGTCGGCCGGTCTGACCCTGGGCCTGCTGGTGTTGCCCATCATCATCATCAACTCGCAGGAAGCCATCCGGGCCGTGCCGAGATCCCACCGGGAGGCCGGCTACGGAATGGGCGGCACACGTTGGCAGGTGGTGCGCAGCCACGTGCTGCCCAGCGCCATTCCCGGCATTCTCACCGGCACCATTCTCGGCATCTCGCGTGCCATCGGTGAGACGGCGCCGCTGGTCGTCATCGGCGCATCGACCTTCATCACCATCGATCCCAGCGGCCCCTTTTCCAAGTTCACGGTCCTGCCCATGCAGATCTTCCAGTGGACAACCCGCCCCCAGGCCGAGTTCAGACACATCGCCGCAGCCGCCAGCATCGTGTTGCTGCTGCTCATGTTTGCCATGAACGGAACCGCGATCTTTTTGCGCAATCGGTATAGTAAGGAGTTGTGAGGGGGAGGCTGCTGCGTAAAACGTACTGCGTAATTTTGTGTCCTAGATTCGGGCTGTCGCCAGTTGTACTTCTTTGAACACACGACACTGGGTCAGCGAAACCACTCTGTCAACGAGACCTTACGTAGCACGCATTACGCAATACGCTTCCCCTCTACAACCAACAACAGGAGTCCAACTGCATGACAATACAGACCCAAGCGCCCGAGCTCACTATCGACCGCCCGATGGCCAAATTCACCGGGCAGGCGGCCGTTGAGGCTCGCGACTTAGATGTATATTACGGTAATTTTCAGGCCGTACACAATGTGAATTTGCAGATCGAGCCGCGCAAGATCACGGGCTTCATCGGCCCGTCCGGCTGCGGCAAGAGCACGGTACTGCGCTGCTTCAACCGCATGAACGATCTGATTCCGATTGCCCGCATCGAGGGCGAGGTGCTCTTCGAGGGCCAGGACATCTATGCCGACAACGTCGATCCGGTAGAAGTGCGTCGGCGCATCGGCATGGTCTTTCAGAAGCCAAATCCCTTTCCCAAGTCGATCTATGACAACATTGCCTGGGGCGCCAAGATCAACGGCTACAAGGGCAACATGGATGATCTGGTCGAGGAGTCGCTGCTCAACGCTGCGCTGTGGGACGAGGTCAAGGACAAGCTGAAGCAGAGCGCCTACGGCCTCTCCGGCGGCCAGCAGCAGCGCCTCTGCATTGCCCGCGCCATCGCCACCAAGCCCGAGATCATTCTCATGGACGAGCCCTGTTCGGCCCTGGATCCGATTGCGACGCTGGCCATCGAGGATCTGATGAAGGAACTGGTCGAGCAATACACCATCATCATCGTGACCCACAACATGCAGCAGGCCGCGCGTGTTTCCGACTTCACGGCCTTCTACATGGTCGATGACAATCGTACAGGCTATCTGGCCGAATACGGCCCCACCACTGAACTCTTCACCCGGCCGAAGAACCCGCGTACTGAAGATTATATTACGGGGCGGTTTGGGTAAGGTGACAAGGTGAGGGGGTGACAGGGTGAATGCTCGCACCTGCTGTTTTTTCACCTTGTCACCCCTTCACCCCCTCAGCTCTTCCGGAGAAAACATGACACAAAAACACGTCCTCATTCTCTGCACAGGCAACTCGTGCCGGAGCCAGATGGCCGAAGGGCTGATCAACCACGACCTCGGCGATCGATGGATGGCCTATTCGGCGGGTACGAAGCCGTCGGGGTATGTGCATCCGCTGGCTGTGCAGGCCATGGCCGAGCTTGGCATCGACATCTCGCACGGGGTTTCGAAATCGGCCGAGCAGTTTCGCGACATGGATCTGGATCTTGCCATCACAGTCTGTGATAGCGCTTCTGAGCAATGCCCGATTTGGCTGGGCAGCGGTCAAGTTGTGCATATCGGCTTCGAGGATCCGGCCGATGCGGTCGGCAGCGAAGCGGAGCAAATGGCCGTCTTCCGCCGCGTGCGTGACGAGATTCGGCAAGAGGTACTGGACTTTCTCAGGCAGATAGCGTAGGAGAGGCACTATGCCACGCCAACAATTTGAACAAGATTTACAAGATCTGAAGGACGAGTTGCTGTTGCTCAGCAGCATGGCCGCCGAGGCAGTTCATCAGGCGGTCGTAGCCATGCAGGCCATGGATAGCGGCAAGGCACGCAAGATCATCGAGGGGGACAGCGCCGTCAACCGCAAGCGATTTCAGATCGAAGATCGCTGTTTGACGCTGATTGCGACCCAGCAGCCCATGGCCCGCGACATGCGTCTGCTGGCCGCGATCCTGGAGATCGCCGGTGAGTTGGAGCGCATCGGCGACTACGGCAAGGGCATTGGGCGCATCATCGTCTACATGAACGGCAATGCGCCGATCAAGAAGCTGATTGACATCCCGCGAATGGAGACCATCGCCCATGCCATGCTCGACAAGGCCATGCTGGCTTTCATCAACCGCGATGTCGCACTGGCCCAAAGCGTGCCGCCAATCGACGATGAGGTCGATGCCCTGTACAACCAGATCAATCGCGATCTGCTGAGCCTGCTCCAAACCCAGCCCAACGCAGTTGAACGGGCCAACCATCTGCTCTGGGCCGCGCACAATTTGGAACGCTATGCCGATCGAGTCATCAACATCTGCGAGCGCATCGAGTATATGTGCACCGGCATCTACCGCGAGGTTGATGCCATTGAATTTGGTATGAGCGGCGTGAACTGATCCGCCAACAGAAGGGAGGGGGCGACATGTCGCCCCCTCCCTTCTGTTGGCGGATCAGTTCACTTCGCCTACGGCAGATTTTCCACCGCGGGCAGGCTCTGCAAGAACTGGGCGATGGCCCTGATATCGCCATCGGTCATGTTGCTCAGTGTTCGGTCTGAGAGACCCTTCATACCGCCGTGCGACTCCGTACCGTCTGAATAGATGCCGGTGCGCAGGAAGTCGACGATCTCCTCTTCCGTCCATGACCCTAGTCCCGTCGCTTCATCGGGCGTCAGATTGGGGGCCACGGTGTCTCGGAAGGGCGCGCCGGCCAACAGCAATTCCATGTTGGGGCTGCCATCTTCATTGGACGGCGTGTGGCAGCCGCCACAGCGGACCAGCGATGCTAGATAGCGGCCGCGGTCGGGACCTTCGGTCGGCGCGACGGCCGGCGGCATCTGCTGGGGTACGAATGCTTCCACTTCGATATTCAACTCACGAAGCGGCACCTCGTTAACCACCGGCTCCTGGGCACGCAAGTAGGCCACGAGATCGGCCACATCCTGGTCGGCCATGGTGGCAAAGTAGGGCATGATGAAGAGCGCTTCACCCTCGACACGGCCCTCTCTGGGGATGGCCACACCGAAGCGGATGGCGTCCGCGATCTCTTGGTCGCTGGCCGCGCCGATGCCCGTTTCTTCATCGGGTGTGAGGTTGGGCGCGTAAACGACACCGTAGTCGCCTTCAAAGTCGTTGCCGCCCATCAGCGCGCCGACATCACGATTGAAGTGGCAGCCGCAGCCTCTGGTGGTGTTGAAGACATAGGCCCCGGCTTCGGCATCGCCGATCAGTTGGACGCTTTCGGCCATTGCTTCCTCAGCCATTTCCGCGGTGGGCGCTACCTCGGCGGCAGGCGGCGCAGGTAGCGGCTGGCAGGCTGCTGCCAACAGCGCCATCAAGAGTAGTACGCCAAACAGCCAGTAGGCCCTGGGCGCCGAAAACACAATCCGTCCGGTCGTGCGCTTTCGTTGTTCCAACATCGGTTCCTCCTCCTTGCAACAAAACTGACCCTGTACGTATGTGATATCTGGCGATGAACTCACTCTGAAGCGTGCGCGACGAACTCCAGTTCCAGACGAACCTCTTCGTCGACCCTGGCGACGGCGGGCACGCTTGGAATTGAGATGCCGTAGTCCTCGTAGCGGACGACGGTCGTGCCTTTGCCCGATATTTCGGCTGGAGAGAGGGCCGTAGCCGTGAGGTCGAATGTCTCGGGCCGGGTCTCGCCGCGCACGGTTAGGTCGCCGGAGACAGTGAACGAGAACGGCTCGCCGATGGTCACGGCGTCGGGCATGCCTTCAATGACATCCGGTTCGAAGGTGATGAAGCGGTTCTCATCCAAGACTGAACGCAATACCTGGCGTTGAATCGAGCGATTCCTGCGGCTGTTGTCGGTGGTAAGATCCCGCGCGTCAATGGTGATGGTGCCGATCTGAGCGCCTGCGGGATCGGCCGGATCGACACTGATCGTTCCGGTCACCTGGGAGGTCACGCCAACGACGGTCTTGTCCTCGCCCAGGAGCACCTCGTCGATGAGGAAGCGCGCCTCCGACTGCGCGGGGTCGATGGCCAGCACTCGAAGGCCGGAAAGAACGTCCTCACCTGAATCTTCGGTCGCGCTTGATGTTCCCGCGCTTTCTTCGACCGCGTCACCCGACGGTATGGCCATCGCTGGTGGGTCGGTCCCTTCACCGGCGGGTTGATCTGTCGGCTCGGCGACCGCGGTTGCCGCGTCTGTGGCAGGTGGTTCCGTGCTGCCGCAGGCGACGAGCAGCCAAGCAAGCAGCAGCAGGAGCGTGAGTCGCACAAACTGATTCAGCATTGGTCTTACCATTCGGGATTATCCCTTTCGCGCAGTCTTTCGGAGAGAGAAAGGATAGAGATCAGCCTCACTGATCACAGTGCCGCTATCGGTGATACAACTGGTCCGCCGACTCCGGCGGGCGCTGGCTTTGGGAGAATTGAAGAGATATGCGTGAGTCCAGCATACCATTGCGCCGTCCCACGTTGCGTCCTTGGATCGGCCATGGCCGCGTCCCAAGTGTGGCAGATCCAACCTTCTCGCCCAACAAATGTCAACTGAGCACAATCTCGTGTCTGCAAACGCTCTTGAAAAATCTCAAATATCGCCGCTCTCGATCAGTTCCTTTAGACGTTGTGCAAGCCGGGCGGCCGGCGCGCCATCAACAATGTCGTGGTCAAAGCTGATGGTGACACTCAGGTACTCGCGCACTTCGATGCGATGTTCAACGACGCCCGGCTTTTCACAGATGCCGCCCAGGGTGAATTGGAGGGTATGGTTGGGCACGGGAATTCCCCAGCCGCTCCCATTCCCAAACATGCCGATGGAGGTCACCAGCACCGTGCCGTAATAGTCTTTGAGTCGCTGCGGATTCTTGAAGAGAGCCCACAGAAAAAATCGCCGGGCAAAAGCGGGCAGCCGCACAAACCAGTCGATGAACTTGGATTCTTCGCTGCTCTGGTGCTCGCTTTGGAATGCCCGGATCTCCTCGTGAATCTCCCGCATGCTCTTCTTGTTGACCCCTCTGAGGATGTGTGGCCGGATCGTCTTCTTGCCATCGACTTCGACCTCGAACAACATGTTGACATCCACATCGTCAAAGATGACCAACTGATTGCGCCAGTTGCGATAGCCCTGCACCTGTTTGTCCTTGTCGATGGCTTTGCCCAGACAAGCCAGGAAAAATGCTGAGAAGGAGAGCGCTTCGCCGGTCTGCGCCTTGTGCCGGCGGATCCGTTCACGTGCAAGCGTGACATCGAACTCCACCAGTCCATGTACGGTGTGCTTGCGGCTGGCCATCCGACCGCCGTCGACCATCAACAGTCGGGTCCTGGGATAGGGTACAACCGTAACCATTCCCTGCTTCGTCTTCATGCGATCCGCTCCCTTTCACCCATTCCGGCGTCACCCAAATGACGTTGGACGGCTTTCACGGCAGTTGCCGATTCCATCCTCGGCACGAATGGCTGCGCCGTAATCATCGGCGCGTCGCCTCATGTCCGGATCAGTCACTGCCATCGTGATAGCCTGTGCCAATCGGTCAGCAGTCAGCTTCTTTTGCGGGATCGGATCCGGTCCAAGGCCCAGCGCTTTGACCCGTGCGCCCCAGAAGGGTTGGTCAAGGACGAAGGGGACGATGACCGTCGGCACGCCCGCTCGCAATCCTTCAGCCGTCGTCCCTGCCCCGCCGTGATGCACCACGGCGGCCATGCGCGGGAAGAGCCAACTATGCGGGGCAGCGTCCACCACGAACACATTGTCCGGTCGCCTGCTCAGCGCGCAAACCGCCCCAGCCTGTGAGCAACAGTCCCCGTTGGCCGCTCCTGGCCAGCGCCTCCAGGATGAGTTGGGCAAGTTGTTCCGGCTTGCGGCCCGCCATGCTGCCGAATCCGAAATAGACGGGTGGATCGCCTGCGTCCAGAAATGCCTGCAATTCAGGCGATGGCTGCCAATCAGACTGAGGTTCGAGGAAGAAGTAACCGGTGACGGTTAGGCTCTCTGGCCAATCCGCCGGATGCGGGATGATGCTGGGGCTGTAGGCGCCCAGCATTGGGGTTGATCGCAGGTCGCGGTAGAAACGGGCGGCGCTGTATGCCGGCAAACCCAGCCGTTGTCTGAACGCATTCACGAAGGGACGATACCACAGCCAGATCACCTGGAGCATCGCCCTGCCGGAAGCGTGGTTGTGCAGTCCGCCCAAGATCTCTCTGTATGGGCCATGAGGGGGCGGGGAAGGCCCTCGTCGGCAGCAGCGGCGTGGGCTCGAGGTTGAGGATCGGAATGTGCAGCGCTTCGGCAATGGATTGTCCGAAGGCGCTGAAGACGCCCAGGCAGATCAAGGCGTCGGCATCCCGGCATGCTGCGTAGGCGTCCTCGGCCATCTGCATGATCACCGGGGCAATCATCTTCCTGACCGCGCCAATGGACTTGAGGGGATTGGCGCCGCCCGTCTCCATGAACTGACGCCCAGTGTCGCTCGCCATGATCTGCTGGACATCGCCGCGCAATGGAGCAAAATCCACGTCGTGTTTCTGGACGAAACCGGCAAAGTCTTCGGGCGCCGCCAGGCGGACACGATACCCAGCGTGTTGCAGCCCTCGGCTGAGGGCGACACAGGGCTGGATGTCGCCACGTGAACCTGCTGCGAAGAGCGTGATCTTCATCTTGATCCTTGCTTCATCCGGGACAGTGAATTTACCGATACCCATCTATGCGCATTGTAATCAAGGTCGAAGGCAGCCGCAAGCAACCCAAATGAAATGAGTGTGTCGGCTGGATTCACCCAGCCGACGGAAAACGCCAGCGGCGGCAGGCGCACAACCGTGCGCCTGCCGCCGCTGGAAAGGTTCAGTTATCAATCTGCCTCGTAGGCTGTGGGAGAGAAAGCTGATAGACCGCGAATTAGGCGGATTTGGCTGACTTCCGCGGATAAATCGAGAGAAATCTGCCTTGCGCCGCCAAGATCCGCGTTATCCGCGTCCCATTTTCTGTCACGGCGGCAGGCTGCTAGCGACTGATCGCAGGCATGAACAGTTGCTTGTCGTTGATGAGGCTACGAATCTGCGTGGCAACCTGGGCGCCGCTGTTGTCAGTGTAACTGTTGACCGCCACCATTGCATCGTCAACCAGCGCACCGTGCGCGTCGTTCAGGTTCGTCGCCGCCGAGACGACGTAGGCCACACCGCCGATGGTCCACGTGTTTTGCTGCAAAGCCGCTGCGTTGAGGAGTCCGCTGCTGTCATCGATTCGGCCAATCGCATTATCATCCCCTGCGCCTGGCGGCACATGGGTTTCAAGTTCATGGATGAGCAGTTGTCCATTGGCCGTCGTATACTCGACGGACACGAACGCGCCTAGTCCCAACAGGCCATGTTCCTCTTGGAAACGACTGGCTGCATCAGCGACAAACTCGCTGTCGTCAATGGTCCATGCCCCCACAAATCCGTTGACCGGCATTTGCTGAACATATCCGAAGAGTCTGGCGTGCTCGGTGTTGGAGACTTCGCCATCGTCCGAGGTTGTTTCGAACTTGCGTGCGACGCGAGCGCCGTTTTGCGTCACATACTCCACCTTGGTCCGGGCGCCGACGGCGAAGCTGCCGTCCTCCTCCTCGAATCGTGTCCGATCGGTCGCCGTGTAGACGATGCCGCCGACGGTCCACTCGCCGATCAATCCCGCAGGGAGTACGTCGATGATCCCGTAGGCATGGCCTTCGGCCCCCTCGTGTTTGCCGTCGTCATTCTCATCGTCGCTGTCGGTTCGGAATTTGGTTTCGATTTCACGTGCGCGATGGACGCCGCCGGTCTCTGTGACAAAGTGCACCTTTACGGTCACGTCGATGCCAAATGGGCCGTTCTCCTGATCGAACTCGGTGGCCCTATCTGCGATAAAGCTCATGCCGCCGATGTTCCAGGTTCCGATCAGGCCTTCAGGAAAGCTCTGAATCGTACCGTACATCTCGGCTTCCGGCGTTTCCGGGGGCGTGCTTCCGCTTCCGCATCGGTAGCCGTGTTCGGTCTCCATCTCACGTATGACTGGGGGAGAGGTGCTCACATTGGCATGGAGCTTGACGCAGCCGCCGTTGGCAAATGGGCCGTGTTCTTGTTCGAATTCAGTGTCTGAGTTCGCAGTGTAGCTTGTTCCATTCACGATCCAGTCACCGATCAGCCCGGCGGGGAAACTGTCGATACGGCCATAGATCTCACGCTCATTGTCAGGCGTCTCCGTAGCGCCGGGGGTTGAGCCCGGTTCCGGTGTGGCGGTCGAGGAACCCTGGCAACGGGCCATATTTTCGGTCTCGATTTCATCGATGATGGCTGGATTGCCTGCTGTGCGCAATTCCAACTCCACACAAGCGCCGACCACAAACGGGCCGTCGTCCTGGTCAAAATCAGTGCCGCCGTCTGCCAGATACTCAACGCCGTTGATGATCCATGTGCCGATCAACCCGGAGTTCGGAAGGCTCTCGACAATGCCTTTCACCTTCATTTCATCGCCAGGGTGCGCTGTTGAGGCCGGTGTGGGTGTGGAAGTTGCGTCCGGCGTTTCTGTGACCTCGGGTGTTCCGGTGGCGCCACCGGAACAGTCCGAGTCGTTTTCCGTCTCGACCTCGCGAATGGTGAACGGTGATGTGTCGGGCAAGTAAGCGATCTTCACACACTTGTCAACCGCAAACGATCCTGCTTCCTGCTTGAACTGGGTGCTGCCATCCGCTTCATAGGCGACGCCGTCCACAACCCACGTGCCGATCAATGCTGCCGGGAAGCTATCGATCCGTCCATAGACCTCTAGATCGCCGTCTTTGAGTGAGGCGCTGTTGAGAGGGCCGGCCATAACGCTGTTCCAACTCAGTAACGTCAGGAGAAGCAGTAGAGTCGCTCCTCCAATGGCCCAGAACGGGCCTACGGGGCGTTGCTTCGTGATTCGTTCCATTTCCATCCTCCAAAATATCGACTTACGCGATTCCGATGCATGCGGGACTGTGATGCCGTTCGTCCTATAACTGCACAGCCGGCGGCGCGAAAATACACCAAGTCTTGAAATTGGCGGAAATCGGGTTTCAAATGTCCCAAATCATAGAATGAATATGTCGTACCGTAGAGACAGGTCTCAGACCTGTCTCTACGGTACGGCGTGGCTCGATTTGTGGGACGATCCTAGCGGGTGATGACCGGGAGAAACAGAATTCGGTCCAATGGAGAGATAACCGGGGCGGATGGACATTTGTCCCGCTCGCGGCTGCGAATTTCCAACGCCAGATACGGCGAGACGTTTAGGTATTCGACGTCAGCGCAGACGCCGACGGCAAGCGCTCCATCCTCCTGGCGGAACTCTGTATTGGCGTCGGCTATGAACGTGTGGCCGCCGATGCGCCAGGCGCCGACAAGGCCGTCGCTCGGGCGGCTCTCGACAAGGGCGCGCGACTCAAGCACGATCTGTCCGCTCAAGTCCGGTGCGCGGCATGTGCCGTCTTCGGAACAGATCGCCCGGATGCTGCCGCCGATGTTGATTCGTCCTGCGCCCAATTCGCCTTCAAACCCCGGGTTCAGCGAATCCAGCGATTGGGCGGATGCCCGAACATAGGCTGTGACTTCGGCGGCTCCCATGGCGGGGAGCGCACTGCGGATCAGGGCGGCGTGGCCGGACACAAAGGGAACGGCCATCGACGTGCCGCTCCACGTCGCATGGTCGCTCACGGGGAAGGCGCTGAGGATGGTTTCGCCTGGCGCAGCGACGTCGATCCACTCGCCGTAGTTGGCGAAGTCGGACTTTTTGCTGAGCGCGTCGATGGATGTGACCGCCAATACTTCGTCTTCGGAAGCCGGAAATTGTTCAGCGTTGCTGCCCAAGTTGCCGGCGGCTGCCACCACCACAATGTCGTATTGCTCGATTACATCTTCCAGGATGTCTTCCATCAGATCCGATTCCTGGGCCGAACCAAGGCTGAGGCTGATGATGTCCGCTCCGTTGTCGACGGCAAACTGGATCGCCTCGGCAATCACGAAGATGTTGCCGTGCCCGTCGGCTTCCAGCACACGCAGCGGCATGATTGCGGCATCGGGCGCGGTCAAATGGACGATGCCGGAGACATGAGTTCCGTGGCCGAACGCCTCATCGATGTGGCCGTCGCCGTCGTTGTCCTGACCATCCGCTGCATCGGTGGGATCGGTGTCATCATCGATGAAATCATAGCGCTCCGCCGTCCAACTGCCGGCCAGATCAGGATGATCGAACTGTACGCCTGTGTCCAGAACGGCCACGACAACGCCCTGACCTCGTCTGAACTGATGGGCGTCCGGCAATCCAAGCAGGTCAAGCGCGTATTGCTCGGTGACGGCGTCATGTCGGACCGCCCCAAGCGCCGATGTGACGAGGGTTGCCTTCCGGCGCTTCGCTGCTGTAGTTGGGTTCCGCGTAGAGTAGCCGTGCATCACCCTGCATGGAGTCAGCGATATTACCGGCGTCGGCGCCCGCGGGGACGCGTAGCCGATAGATTTCCGCACTGCCGACCAGCACCTCGATTGTGGCGGTTCCATAGGCGGCATTGATCGCTTCAATGTTTGCGCCGCCGCTCGGGTTCAGCTTGACGACGACTTCCGTCGTCTCCGGATCGTCATCGTCTCCGCTATCCGCCTGCCCGTTCGGAACGCCCAGAACAGAAGCAGACCGATCACAAAGCAGAGTGCAAGCAATTTTCGTGTAGATTTCGCAACGTCTTCCTCCTTCTGCGGACCCAAAAGCGGCAGTCCGTATACGACAGATCTGCGATCAGACTCTATCGTCGAAAATGGCGGAGCGACTGCCGATCAGCACAAAGGGGGCCCAGTAATATGGATGCGGGTGACTGCTCTTCAGGGAGAGTTGAGCCGCCCTCAACGCGGCGGTCGGGTTCTGACCTCGCGCAAGCCTTGCGTACCATTCCGCCATCAGCATGGCGCCGGTGTCGTCCTGCACCAGCCACTGACTGACGGCAAGCGTGGCCGCGCCTGCGCCCAAGAAACGCTCGCGCAAGTCCAATCGTTTCGTCGCCGGCCAAGACCGCCCCCCGCCCGGACTCGCAGGCGCTGAGCACGACCAGTGCGCCATCGAGATCCATCGCTGTTGACTCAAGCGCAGTCAACCATCCATCCCACAATTTCAGCGCGGAAAATATCGGGTTGTCCGTTCGAAACAGCCCATGACAGGCCAGGTGCAAAACCTTGCAGTCTGAGCCGTTGGCCGACAACGCCTCAAGACTGGCCTCCTCGTTCAGGAAGATGGTCGGCCTGTGGAAGCAACTGCGCAATGGCGCGAACTTCCGCTTCGACAGCCGGAATCGCCGGATCGGAGACGCCGAACACCAGCAGCCGATTCGATTGGCGCGGTCGTCGCTGCTTGGCATAGCGCGAGCACGGTCGCACTCGGCGCGTACGAAAGCTCCGCCATCTCAATCAAGTAGCGTTCTCCGTCGTACAGCGCCTGGAACGGTACTTGATGCAGCAGGCCGTGGGGAATGATCACCAGCTTCCGGGCCGGCAGATCCGCGTTGAGGTCGAGCAAGTGATCGAGCGGGGCCAAGCAGTTCGCGGTAGAGCCCATGCAGTGGCTGTTGTGCATTCCGCTCCAGCCTGGACAGATGTGCGTTCGAGCAAGCTGCTGCGCACATGAAGATGATTCCACTGCACACTGAGCAGATGCAGGTGCTCTTGCACGGCTGCCGGTGTGGCTGATTTTGCGGACGACCTGGGTGGTTTCATGTGTGATGACAAACGCCAGAATCTCATCGCCGGCAATGTGATAGCTCACGAGTGTCAGGTCGCTGGGAAGGTCTGCCTGAATTCGCTGGAGTGGAAGCGATTGCTCGAACGGTTCCGTCCTGGGTTGGAGGGCGGCCAATTGCAGGCGCGTCTGCGTCAGTTCCTGCTCCAGTTCACCGGCCCGCCGGCTCGAGTTGAGCCATTCGCACGGTGCGATCACCGCGCGTCTCCTGAGTGTCCGCTGCGCCGCTATCGTGGCCCAACATGTCGTTGTAGATTGCGTTCAGGCTTTTCTGAATCCATCGAAGGCGATCCTCTGTCGCCTGATCGCCGCTTTCTGCAAGCTCTGTCTGCACAGCCCCCGAAATTCGCTCAACCAGTGCGCGTGATTTGGCGCGTTCGATGAGATCGAAGGCATGCCGGATCGCCTCTTCATCGAACTGATCTGCGGCCATTTGTTCCAGGTGAAGCTGGATCAAGGCTTCGTACGCTGCCATCTTGTCCTGCTGAAACGAGACAAGCATCGCCTCGTCGACAAGTGAACTGCGCAATCGTTCGATCACATTGATGGACGCTTCGAACAGGCGCCGCGCTTCGTCAACGTCACCTTGCAGCCTTCGCACTTGTCCCCATCGCAGGAGAAAACGATAGCGGAGGTTGGGCAGCGTCAGATCCTGAAGCAGACTTTCGGCCTGACGCAGATGGTGCTCTGCTTGTTCGGTGTCTGGCAGGAGTAGATCGGCAAGACGCAGGTGTGCATAGACCTGCTGCACCGGCCATGTGCCCGATTCCTGTTCGACAAGCATCCCAAGAGCCTGTTGTGCCGCATTCACGGCGGCCTGGTGATCTCCTCGCGCTTCAAGCATAGCGGACTGTTCTAGAATGATCTGCGCAGTGATCGGGCTGTTGTCCAGGCGGGTGAAAAGTTCGACGGCCTCGGCAAGAGGGCCGATCGCTTCGTCAAGATCCGAAAGTGCGACGTTGACTGCCCCGATGCCCCAAAGCGCCTTGCCGAGATAGTAGTGATAGTCGGTGGACGCCAGACTTTCTGCTGATTCCTGGTAGAGTGCAAGCGCCTCCGGATAGAGATTGAGGGCCAGATAGGCGTCCGCCATGTGCGCTGGTGCAGATCTGCAGATCGTATTCCGCTTCCTGGTCCGCAAACGCCCGCCTTGCGTCGGCGAGGGCCGCCAGACCTGCCCGATAATCGCCTAGAAGCAGGTGCGCGTCGCCGATGTTGTTCTGCATGAGCGCGTACAGATATCCGGTGCGCGGCAGCAGCGAAGCGGCCTGTTCATACGCCTGCAATGCTTCGTCCACACGTCCAAGGTAGCGCAGTGCAACGCCGCGATTGCTCAGGACAAGCACCAGATCCTCGGCCATTTGTAGCGACTCATAGATCGCTTCGGCCTGGGAATACGCGACCAGCGCCTCACCGAAACGCCCCATCTCGCTCAGCGCCGGTCCCTGGTTGACAAAGATCTTGGCGCGAATCAGTGTCAAGTCGGCCACCGCGTCTGGATCCGCTCTTTGAGTCAGTGCGTCGATCTGCTCCAGCGCCATACTTCCGCGTGCCAACGCATCTTGATAGCGCCCAAGCGTGGTCAGCGTGGTCATGGCTCCGACATCGGTCCGCAGCGCGTCAACCGTCATGTTCAGCGCCATAAACTGATTGCGGGCGGCTTCAATCAATGCCAAGGCGGTCTGTGCATCCCCGCGCAGGGCGTATGTCTGTGCTTGGAGATAGGTCGCCCGCGCAGCCAGGGGCGGCGCTGAGACCTGCGTCGCTACCTGCTCGCAAAGCTGCGCCAGTGCGCGCGCCTGCAACGGATCGTGACGAACGCTCTGTTCGGCATGGGCGAGAAGGCTGTCGAGTCCGGCTTCATCGACGAGATGGTTGGCGACCAAACGCGCCATCCGCTGCGCGTACGACGGCAGGGCGAGTAACTCGGCCACGAAGGTATCGGTTATGGAAAAGTCAGCCATGGATGGTTGAGCCTTCTTCGCGCAGATCCAACGGTTCGATCCACACGCTCAAACCTTCAGTGTTGAGGAACAACTGGTAGGTGTCCGGTCTGATGGCGGCGAAGGAGAAGAGGCCGAAGGCATCGACCGATGTGTCTGCCACAAGCTGCGCCCGCTGCTGAATCCGGACACGGAAGGCGTCAAGCGTGAGATCTTTGATGGGGAGAATCTGCCCTTCGACATGCGCGCCATCGGCTCCGTGCTGAACGCTGAGCGAAAGGTCAAGCGTATCGGTCGAATAGATCAGTTGTCGCATGTTTCTCAGCTCGCCGCCACGGGCGCCGGCAAGACCAGGCTGCAAGCCGCTGTCGAAGGTGAGCGTGGCGACCAACCGTTCCAGAAGAGTTGGAGAGTCGTCTGTCTCTGGGGCTTCGATCTTCTTGCCGGCATAGGCGTCAAAACTCGCTCGCAATGTATTGCGCAACTCTGCGGGCGGTTCGTCCAAGGCGATCTGATCGCCGGCGCGCAGGAAAGCGCGTATCCAGGCCACATCCGCCGTCGTCCTCTCGTCGGCGTTCGCGACCAGTTGTTCAACTCTGGCCGCGTCGACCGGCGACAGCCTGCCTTCAATCCAGTCTATCAGTTGTTGCCACGAGGGCGTCGGATTTTTGTCCATGATCGAGTTTGGCTCACAAGGATTCGCTGCTTCTATTCAACAACTGCACGGGGCGCAGTCAAAAAATACATCAATCGTAAAATCAACCGAAGCTGAGGACACGACGAGATCATCGGTTCCTCCGATCTCCGTGTTCGGTTCGCACGCCCACGTGCGAACCGAACCGAATTCTTCGGCGAAAACCATTGATTGAGTCAAGGGGAACCTTCGTCATCGCTCAAAGTTTCTCGCAGCCGTTTCAAACAGCGGGCGCGGATCGGTCCGACGCTGCCTTCGGCGATGCCGATCGATGCTGCGATATCCGCGTATGACGGTTCGCTTGGATCGAAATAGAGCGCGCGCAGCAGACGCCTGCAGCGCTCATCGATGCGCTCTAGGCCACTGCGCAGCCATTCAGCCAGTTCCCACCGTTCAATTCCATCGGCCTTGGCTTGGCCGGGCAGCAGTCCGTCGATAATCTCGTCGTCGATTTCCGACGTCTGATAGCGAAGCCGGCGGACCAGCAGGCGTCGGCCGTGGCGTTTGGCCACGGTCGCCAACCAGGCGCGTAGATTGCCCTCATCGCTCATGCCGTCCAGGCTTTGCAGCAGATAGGTGAAGGTCAGTTGCGTGATGTCGGCGGCGTCCTCGGGGGACAAGCCGGTATTGCGCGCAATGGAATAGACCAGCCGTTCGTAGCGGTCCAGCAGTTGCTCCCACGCCGTTGCATCGCCTGTGCGACAGGCGCGCAGCAAGTCTGCATCGGTCGGTGGCTGGTGTTGATCATCGGCAAGACGTGGGTTCGGCATTGGGGCGTTTTCCGCGAATGCGTCTGTTGTCCGGCAAGCAGGAGGCCGCAAACCATGGATCTTATCGGCGGCGTGAGCTTCAACGGAGGACCGAGCTGGATCGTAATCCATCGTCAGGTAGATGGCAAACTTGCGTCGAACATACGCTACCGGAACTTGTTTGTACTTGACTTCACAAACGGGCCGGGTGTATTATATGCACAATTGTGAATATTCAAATGTTTGCATGGAGTGAACAAGGTGCGCGATATCAGTTATCTGGAACCTGATTACACCGATCTGAGCGAACGGATCAAGCTGTTGGCGCATCCGGAGCGGCTGCGCATCCTCGACGCGCTGCGCCGCGACGCGGAGTGTGTCTGCCATCTGGAAGCCCTGCTGGGCAAGCCCCAGCCCTACGTCTCCCAACAGTTGCGCGTCCTGCGCGATGCCGGCGTGATCAGAGACGAAAAACAAGGGCAGAATGTCTTCTATCGGTTGACCGACACACAATTGGCCGCGTGGCTGGACGCCATCCTTGGTACGGTGAATGGCGACCTGCCTGAGATGACACGGCACAAGAAGGTCATCGCTTGTGTTTGCCCTAAGTGCACGCCACAAACAGACGAGCCGACCGCACAGGGTGTCATCCGTGATTGAACTGACCTAGTTTTTATTTTTGCTGACACATGCAGAATTGATTGCATGTCATAATCCATCTCATTTCGATCGAAGGAGCCCGATCATGGCAGAAGGTTTTGTCGTTTCCCAGTCTGAACACGACGATAGCGCAGAACAGAAGACCCGTTTCCCACACCAGCACGCCGACATTTGGGCCTGGGCCATTGTGATTGCGGTTGCGGTTGTCTGGTGGATAGCCTGGCAGGCGCTTCTGCCGTTGGCTGAGTGGCTGACCTATGATCTGCTCGGCTTGGCCCACGGCTCGCAGTTGGGCGAGTCAGTGGCCTTCTTCCTCTACGATGTGCCCAAGATACTTGATGCTGCTCGCCGGCATGATCTTCTTGGTGACCACAATCCGCACCTTCTTCAGCGTTGAGCAGACGCGTGCGCTGCTGGGCGGCAGGCGGCAGGGCGTCGGCAATGCTATGGCGGCCATGCTGGGCGTGGTAACACCCTTCTGTTCCTGTTCTGCGGTGCCCCTCTTCATCGGTTTTGTCGAGAGCGGCGTCCCCTTGGGCGTGACCTTCTCGTTTCTGATCGCTGCACCCATGGTCAACGAGATCGCACTGGCCATGTTGTTCGGCCTCTTCGGTTGGCAGATCGCCGGCCTCTACATGGTCACAGGACTGACCATCGCCATCCTTGCCGGCATGGTCATTGGCCGCATGCCCAATGTGGAGAGCGGCGTCGAAGACTTTGTTTGGCAGATATCCGTCGGTCAGACGGAAGGGACCACCACGCGCCCAAGTTGGAACGAACGCTTTCGCATCGGCTGGCAGGGGACACGAGAGATCGTGGGCAAGGTCTGGCCCTACGTGATCGTCGGCATCGGCATCGGCGCGGCCATCCACGGCTTTGTGCCGGAAAATGCACTGGCCGACATCCTGGGCAAGGGCGCCTGGTGGAGCGTGCCCGCCGGCGTGGTTCTGGGCATCCCGCTCTACGCCAACGCCGCTGGGATCATTCCTGTGGTCGCCGCGCTGATGGAAAAGGGCGCGGCCGTGGGCACAACGCTCGCCTTCATGATGAGCGTCGTCGCATTGAGCCTGCCGGAGATGATCATTCTGCGCCGGGTGCTCAAGCCACGTCTGATCGCACTCTTCGTCGGCGTGGTCGGCCTCGGTATTATCTTGACCGGCTATCTGTTCAACATTGTTATCTAGCGGCGGACAAATTTTCGCACCGTCATGAGGAGAATTGCAGATGAACTCAGAACCAAACCGTGTCCTAATTCTTTGCACGGGCAACTCATGTCGCAGCCAAATGGCAGAGGGCCTGATCAACCACTTTCTGTCTGATCGTTGGGCAGCATTTTCGGCAGGCACGGCGCCGTCCGGGTATGTCCATCCCTTGGCGGTGAAGGCTATGGGCGAATTAGGCATCGACATTGCCGGCGGTCTATCCAAGTCGGTGGAGCAATTTCGAGGAGTGGCTTTCGATGTCGTTATCACCGTCTGCGATGACGCTGCTGAGAATTGCCCGGTCTGGCTCGGCGAGGGAGAGAGCACACACATCGGTTTCGACGACCCCGCGGATGCAATCGGTGCGGAAGAAGAGCAGATGAAAATCTTTCGTCGCGTGCGTGACGAAATTCGGGAGCAATTGTTACCCTATCTGACAGAGTGGTCGTCCATTCACGCCTGAGTTGAACCAGCCACTTCGACAAACCAACAAGTAGTTACCAAAATCAGGAGATCCAATCATGGAAATCAAAGTATTAGGTACAGGATGCGCCAACTGCAAGAAGACAAAAGCCGTCGCGGCCGAAGCCGTGGCCGGGCTCGGCCTGGACACGCCGATTCTAGAGGTGACCGACATCGCCGAGATCATGGGCTACGGCGTGATGAGTACGCCGGCCGTTGTGATCGACGGAAAAGTAGTGCGGAGCGGCGGCGTTCCGACGACGCAACAGATGACCCAACTGATTCAGGACGCGATGTAACAAGTTAGCTGGAACTGGCATTTCGTGGTCGCAATAGCCCAGCGGCTTCAGCCCTGGGCGGTCAGTATGGTCGAGCGCTTTGCAGTCTGGTCAATGTGAGTCTCGGACGCCATACGAATGTCAAGGAGTCAAGCCATTATGTCCAACACTGTAACTACTGCTCCCCCTGATGCGACCAAAGCCCCGAAACAGCTTTCGCGCCTCGACCGCTATCTGACGCTCTGGATCTTCCTGGCCATGGCGCTGGGCGTAGCCCTCGGCTACTTCGTACCCGGCGTCGAGGGCTTCATCAACCAGTTCCAGGTGGGCACGACCAATATCCCCATCGCCATCGGCCTGATCCTGATGATGTACCCGCCCTTTGCCAAGGTGAAGTATGAACGGCTGCCCCAGGTCTTTCGCAACACCAAGGTGCTGGGACTCTCGCTGCTGCAGAACTGGGTCATCGGCCCCATTCTCATGTTTGTGCTGGCCGTGCTCTTTCTGCACAACTATCCCGAGTACATGGTCGGCCTGATCCTGATCGGGCTGGCGCGCTGCATCGCCATGGTCATCGTCTGGAACGAGCTGGCCAAGGGCGACAACGAGTATGCCGCCGGGCTGGTGGCCTTCAACAGCGTCTTTCAGGTGCTCTTCTACAGCGTCTACGCCTACATCTTCATCACCTTGCTGCCCGGCGCGCTTGGCCTGCAAGGCTCGGGCATGACGGTCGATATCAGCATCGGCGAATTGGCGCGCACCGTCTTCATCTATCTGGGCATCCCCATGATCGCCGGCTTTGCCACCCGCTTCTTCCTGCTGCGCGCCAAGGGCCGGGAGTGGTACGAGACCGTCTTCATCCCGCGCATCAGCCCCATCACGCTGGTGGCGCTGCTCTTCACCATCCTGGTCATGTTCAGCCTCAAGGGCGAGCTGATCGTGCAGATTCCCCAGGATGTGGTTCTCATCGCCATCCCGCTGACCATCTACTTCGTGGTCATGTTCCTGGTCAGCTTCTGGATGGGCCACAAGGTCGGGGCCGACTATTCGAAGACCACGACCATGGCCTTCACCGCAGCCAGCAACAACTTCGAGCTGGCCATTGCCGTGGCCGTGGCCGTCTTCGGCATCAGCTCGGGCGTGGCCTTTGCCGCCGTCATCGGGCCGCTGATCGAGGTGCCGGTCATGATCGCGCTGGTCAACGTGGCGCTGGCCTTCCAGAAACGCTATTTCGCGCATGAGTTGCAGCCGGCACCGGCCGCCGTCATTGCCGGGGCCGAAGCCGCATGTCCGCCCCCGACAGGGGAACGCTAACCATTTACAGTAGTTCACGACTTGTCATTCTGAGCGGGTCGATCTGGAGCCTTCACTCTGGCACAGTATCAGCGAAGAATCTCGTTTTTCTCCAAATCGTGAACTGCTGATTTACACTGATTTGAGGAGGAAATCATGAACATACCCGAATACGTCACCCGTCAAGAAGTTCAGCGTGTCTGTCAAGAACTCGGTTTTCGAGATTGGACGGCGCTCACCTCCACCGACGTCTTGCCCGACGAGGCGAACGCGTTACAGGAGATGATGGGCGCCGAGGCGACCCAGATTTCGACCGAGGCGTTTCAGCGAGGATTGGAGATCGAACTCGAACATGGACTGGAGTTCTCCGACGCCAATGTGACCAACAACCATCCCATTCTCACGGCCAAGATTGTGCTGGCCCATCTCAAGGAGATGTTGGACTACTACGAACGTCTTGAGGTGGCCGAGCTGGAAGGCGACCTGCTGAAGGCAATCATCGCCGGCGACATCGACAAGATTCGCCGCGAATATGCCAAGCTCACCGTCGCACGCGTGGCACTTGCCCAACAGGAACAGGTCCAGCTTGGCGGGTAGTATCTGAACGGACTACAGATGCCGCCCCCACATGATGATTGCCACACCGGCCAGGGCGACGGCTGCGCCTCCGATATCGTAGCGATCGGGCAGCCAGCCGTCGACCTGCCACCCCCACAGCAGCGACAGAACGATAAAGATGCCACCGTAGGCGGCATAGACGCGGCCGAAATCGGCTTCCCGTTGCAGTGTGGGCAGTACGCCATAGAGCACCAGAATCAGCCCGCCGACAGCCCCCACCCACCACGGTTTTCCCTCGCGCAACCACTGCCACGTCATCTTGAATGCCCGAAGTTTTCGTCTGCCGGTTTTACGACCAACACTGGACAGTGGGCAAACTCGATCACCCGTTCGGTCACGGACCCGATCAGGATCCGTCGCGGCCCGCGCTGGCCGACATGGCCCATGACAATCAGGTCAGCGTCGATGCCGTTTGCCAGCGCAACAATTGCCTCATGGGGTTCACCCTCACGCATTTCTGGCCGCACTTCCAACCCCGCCTGACGGGCCAGGTTCTGCAGGTGATGCAGATATTGCCTTCCGGTGTGTTGCAACTCGCTTGTCACGTCCGCCGGCACATGGCTGGAGAAGCGAGTCATTTCAGTCACCACGGCGGAATCGACCACGTAGAGCATGGTTACTTGCGCGCCGCACAACTTGGCCAGACGAAAGGCCAATCGGGCCGCACGCTCCGCGTCTTGCGAACCATCCGTCGGCGCCAATATATGATGGAATAGTGAGCTAGTCATGCTGTTCCTCCAGATGAGAGTCTCTTCTCTGAAGTCGTTTCGTCGCTGAATTCGTAAGCAATGCCTTCACACTCTTCGCCCGGACAAAAGCCTCCCGCTCCTGTTCTTCCAACGTGCCGGAAATATGATGGATCGTGGCTTCATACTGGGGGATGAGGATATGCTCCAATGCGTTCACCCGTCGCATGGTCTTTTGTAGCTCGATGGATAACCGCCACACCGTTGTGGTCGTTTCGGCCAAGCGACCGAGCACCTGCGCCACATCGACCCATCTCTCACGCGTCTCATCCAGCGCTGCGCTGGTGTCACCCAAGCCGTAGGGTAAGGGCAGCGGAGCGATGTCCAAATTTACCAGGGGGACAATCACCCCCATGACGCTGCGCGGCGCGACCCGGACGTTCATCTTTGCTGTGGGTGCCAGGCTGGCCCAATGAAGCCGATCTGCCCCCATACGCATGCGCGTTTCCGTCAATGCGTCGTAGGCGGCGCCAAAGCATGTACGCGCTTCGGTCTCTGCCTTTTCCGCATCGTGTATCAACAGCAATAGCTCACGCGCCAACACTTCGCGCTTGCGCTCCAGAAGTTCATAGCCGCGGCGGGCCTGCTCCAACTCCTGCTGTAGCTGGAGCAGGGTGCTGCGCGTTGGCGGCAGGTTGAGCAAATCAGCCATGATGATCGTGCTTTCCATGGAAGTGGGCCTGAAGCTCGGCCTCGCTGACGCGCGCCAGTTCCTGTGCCGGCAGTTGGGAGAGTACGTCCCAGCCCAGATCGAGCGTTTCGGTAATCGTGCGCGCTTCGGTTACGCCCTGTGCCACAAAACGCGCTTCAAAGGCACGCCCGAAATCCAGATACATTTTGTCCACGCTCGACAGCGCCTCGTCACCGATAATAGCGGCCAGCGAACGTACCTGCTCTACCTGTGCATAGGAGGCATAGAGCTGGCTGGCCAGATGCGGATGATCATCGCGCGTCTGGCCGGGGCCAATACCATCCTTCATGAGCCGTGAGAGGCTGGGCAACACGCTGATCGGTGGATAGACGCCCTGGCGATGCAACGCCCGGCTGAGCACGATTTGCCCTTCCGTGATG
This sequence comes from uncultured Chloroflexia bacterium, assembly GCA_963698255.1. Classification (GTDB taxonomy): domain Bacteria; phylum Chloroflexota; class Anaerolineae; order Caldilineales; family Caldilineaceae; genus JAWKOK01. The sequence continues at coordinate 291,461 of CAVOQD010000010.1, forward strand.
TAGCCCGTCAGATCCGGCACTGGGTGGGTAATGTCATCACTGGGCATGGTCAAAATGGGTATTTGCGTAATGGATCCATTGCGTCCTTCTACACGCCCGCAGCGTTCATACAGCGAGGCCAGATCACTGTATAGATAGCCAGGGTACCCTTTGCGGCTGGGAACTTCGCTGCGTCGGCTGGCCAGTTCTCGTAGCGCTTCGGCATAGTTGGTCATGTCGGTTAGGATGACCAGCACGTGGATGTCGTGTTCAAAAGCTAGAAACTCGGCCAGGCTCAGCGCAATGCGCGGGGTGATGACGCGTTCCATGGGCGGATCATCGGCCAGGTTCAGGAAGAGCGCTGTTTGGCTCAGCGCCCCACTCTCTACAAACGCGTGCTGGAAGAAATCGGCAGTGTCGTGAGAGACGCCCAGCGCAACAAAGATGATGGCAAACTCAGCCTCTCCTTCGGCGATCTCAGCCTGGCGCGCAATCTGGGCGGCCAGTTCGTTGTGAGGCAGACCCGATCCGGAAAAGATGGGCAGCTTCTGCCCGCGCACCAGTGTGTTCATGCCGTCGATGGCCGACACCCCAGTCTGGATAAAGTCTTGGGGATAGATGCGAGCCACGGGATTCAGCGCCGCACCGTTGACGTCCACGCGATCTTCGGCCAGGGGAGCGGGCAAACCATCCCGCGGACGGCCTAGCCCGTCGAAGACGCGGCCCAACATCTCGCGCGCCACCGGCGTTCTGAACGATCGCCCACGGAAGCGAAGCCGCACTTCGTGGGGGCGCAGACCGGTACTCTCCCCCCACAACTCGACGACAGCCTGCGCTTCGCTGGTATCGACGACTCGCCCCAGCCGCGGCGGACCGTCCGGCGTCATCACTTCGACCACTTCCCCATAGGCGGCATCGCCCACATCTTCCACCACAACGATGGGGCCTTCGATGCGGTCGGCCCGCAGATAATCACGTATGGGTTGCGTTGTATCCGATGGCTGCTGTCTGACTTGCTTCATGCAAAATTCCTTACGCTGTTGCCCTTTTGTACCCAAGACTATCAACAGAAATCAGTAGCGCTAACTCGATTTCTGTTGTCTGTAATCGTCGGCCAGGGCCTGGAACTGTTGGCTTCAATTCCTGCCGCACCTGGTCGATCTGACTACTACTCGTCATTGGGGACCTCCTCCTTCAGGCGAATCAACCGCGGTCTGTCCAGCTTCTCGCGCAGCCGAAAGGCGGGAACGCCCAGCGCCAGCAGATCGCGACCCTGCTCAAACAGATCCAGAAATAGTTGCAACAACTTGACCTGCTTCTCCGGCGTCGAATAGGCGTCGATGGCGTGCAGGGCATTCTGTTGCAGAAATCCTTCTTCCACCAGATGCGCCGTATCCAGCACCCAGCGCTGCCGGTCCGGCAGGGAATCGACTCCTACCAGTCGCACAATCTGCTGAAGTTGGGCTTCCTGTTCCAACAGGCTCATGGCGCGCTGACGCAGGTCGTGCCAGTCGCTCCCCACTTTGTCACGCCACCAATCGGCGACAGAATCGGCATAGTAGCTGTAGCTAGTGAGCCAGTTAATGGCCGGGAAGTGGCGAGCGCTGGCCAGCGTGCGGTCCAGCGCCCAGAAGCAGCGCGTAAAGCGCTGCGTGTGCTGGGTCACAGGTTCGGAAAAGTCACCGCCTGGCGGCGACACCGCGCCAATCGCCGTGATCGACCCTTCGCGGCCGCCCAGCGTGCGCACGCGCCCGGCCCGCTCATAAAACGCCGCCAACCTGGAGGGTAGATAGGCCGGAAATCCTTCTTCGGCAGGCATCTCTTCCAGACGGCCTGAGATCTCACGCAGGGCTTCCGCCCAGCGCGAGGTTGAGTCGGCCATGAGGGCTACGTCATAGCCCTGGTCACGATAGTATTCGGCGATGGTAATACCGGTATAGATGCTGGCCTCGCGCGCAGCGACGGGCATGTTGGATGTGTTGGCGATCAGGATCGTACGCTCCATAAGCGGATGGCTACTCCAGGGATCGGTCAATTGAGGAAACTCTTCTACCACCTGGGCCATCTCATTGCCCCGCTCGCCGCACCCAATGTAGACGATAATCTGCGCATCCGACCATTTGGCCAGGCTGTGCTGCGTCACAGTTTTGCCCGCGCCGAACGGTCCTGGAATCGCCGCTGCCCCGCCCTTCGCCACAGGGAAGAAGGTGTCCAGGACGCGCTGGCCTGTAATCAGCGGCACGCTTGGCTCCAGGCGTGTCTCAACTGGCCGTTCCTGGCGTGCAGGCCAGTGCTGTACCAGGGTCAACTGCTGATCATGGCCGGCTCTGTCCTGCACCACGGCAATCACATCGTCCAGCCCGTATTCTCCTGCCGACGCCACCTGGGTGAGCCGCCCGCGTACAGATGGCGATACCAGTATACGATGCTCGATCATGGCTGTCTCGGGCACAACGCCCAGCACAGAGCCTGGTTCAACTTGATCGCCCGCCTTCTGATGAGGCGTAAAATGCCACTGCTTGTTCGGCAACGGGGCAACCTGTATGCCACGGCCGACATAGATGCCTGTCGCCTGTCGAATGGCGACGAGAGGGCGCTGAATTCCGTCAAAGATGCCGCCCAGCAGACCGGGACCCAACACAACCGAAAGAGGGTGCCCGCTGCCATAAAGGGGTTCGCCCGGCCGCAGACCTGTGGTCTCCTCGTAGACCTGAAGCGTAGCATCGTCGTGGTCCAGGGCAATGACCTCGCCAGACAGGCGTGCGGCTCCGATCCAGACTTGCTCCAGCATGGCCAGTTGACCCGTTACGCGGGCGTGAACCACGGGGCCGTTGATGCGGGTGATGATGCCTGTAGCGGTATTCATGCAACCTCCAGCAGTGTTGCCACGCGTTCACGCAATGTTTCCTGTGCCAGAGCCAGTCGGGTCGGAAACGTGGCGTCCACCTGGCGTCGTCCGCCTTCGTCGGTGGCCACCAGGCCACCCCAGGTTGTCGCAGGTTGCGCTGCACATACGAATGTAACTGGCAATTCCTGAGCGATCTCCCGGTTCCAAATTTCCAGGCGTTCGGGCGTAAGCAAAGCGTGGCCGGCAGGATCAGCCGCCAAGCGAATAGCGCCGGATCCCAGGACGCGGGCGGTGGAAATAGCCAGTCGCTGCAATACGTCGGCATAGGCAGGTTGATCGGGCAGGTCACGCAGACGTTGTTCCGCCGCCTGCCACACCTCTTGCAGCAGCGCTTCGCGCGCGTGCAGGCGATATCGTTGCGCATCAAGGTCGGCCTGCGCCACGATACGGCGTTTTTCCTGCTCGGCCTGCCTACGGGATTGGCCCATCACGCTTTCTTTTATCTGGGCGGCCTGCATCTTTGCTTCCGCCAGCTTCTTCTGAGCGAAAGCACGCGCGTCAGTTTCTTCGCTCAGCGCCTGCTGCCGAGCGGAGCGTCGGATAATGGCCGCCAGATCCTCTACATTGCCAATCACTTCTGCCATGATGGCTCTACCTCTCCCCCAGCTACGCGTCCAGATGGATGCCCAGCGCATTCTGCACCAGCGTGCGCAGCGAAGCATTATCCGCACGCGGCCGGCTGGCTGGAATTTCCAAAATCAGCGGTTCCAGTGTGGCTGCTTTGAGCCGGTCAACTTCGTCGCGCATCGCATCGGCCCAGTCCTCTGTGATGAAAAGGATGCCCGACTGCATATGGGTGCGTACGTCGACCAGGGCCTGATGCGCCTCGTCCGCAGTATGAACCGCTCGACCGTCCACCCCCAACAGCCCAAAACCGAGCACGGCGTTTTCATCGCCAATGACAAATAACGTTGATTCGTTCATCGCGTCAGAATCATAAATGAGATGATCAGACCATAGATGGCGATGCCTTCGCCCAGACCCACAAAGATCAGCACTCGCCCCAGCGACTCCGGTTTCTCGGTGATGGCCCCGATTGCGGCGGCGCCGGCAATCCCCACAGCGATACCTGCGCCGATGGCGGCCATACCCGTGGCCAGCGCCGCGCCCACAGCAACACCACTGCCCATGCTTGCAGTGCTATCCTGAAGGATGGGCGCAGCCAGAACCGTTGTCGGCATCCCAAGCCAGAGTAGGGTAGCCAAGGCCAGGCTGACCAAAGCGATACTGCCATTGAAGGCCAGTAGGCCACGGACGAACCATTTGGTGACCAGACGGGGCGAGAGGATAGCACGCCAGTGTCGCCTGTGCGCACGAACATAGATCAAGATCATCCCAGCGAGCAACATGCCAACCAACATACCAACCGGATCGGTAATCGTCATCAGAATCGCCTCCTAGGTGCGTTAGCTTGATCTGTGCCCTCTACATCTACAACACAGAAACCAACCTTATGTCTGCTCAATTTCTGGAACACGTAGAGGCTTGTAGGGGCGACCCGTGCCCCGATAGAACTTGCCGAAAAACTCGTAATACTCCAGACGCAATGTCTGAATGCCCACGATCAGGCCCTCGAAGGCCACAATGAGCAGCGTGCCGAGGGCAATAAAAAGCCAGCTCCAGCCTCCGCCGGCCATACTAGCTAGGAGCAAGACGACCTGGCTGAGTCCTTCGTGCGCCACAGCAAACGCGCCCAGGCGTACAAAAGAGAGCGTGTTGCTGATATATCCGATAAATATTTCAAAGAGTTCGAAAAAGGCCAACACCACATATTCTCCCCAGCCGATTTCCAGTAGCGGACGCAGACCAGTCAACCAGCGATTGAGCGGCTCGCGCAGAAATAGGACACCTGTAGGAATCAACACCAGCAGCGCCCACAGTGATCGCGACAGGGCCACTCCTTGCCAAATAGCCACACCGCCGCCCAACAACGCCCAGTAGAGCCAGATGCCTGCCGCTCCGTTTTTGTCAAAGAGCAGGCGTGGCCAGTCGCGCGCACGCCAGGAATTGATCAGATTCAACCCAAAGCCAACATTGAGTAGCACGATCCCGGCGACGACGCCGGCCAACAACAGGGCAATCATTGTGTCCAGCGGCCGCAGCCAGATGGGCGGCCAGAGGTCGAAGCCCAGGACACTGCCATAGAGCAGACCAAACAGCGCAGCGCTGAGGCCGCAAATCGTCAGCACCTCACCCAACTGTGCACCAACTTTGCTGCGCCGCTGAAGCCAAAGACCGGCCAGCGCCAGGATCAGGCCATGCCCAACATCTCCAAACATCATGCCGTACATGAAAACGAAGCTGACAGCCACCAGCGCGGTGGGATCCAGTTCATCATAGGCGGGCAGACCATAGATGGAGATAATGCTCTCGAACCCACGCAATATTCGCGGATTGCGCAGGAGGCTGGGCGCTTCCATACGCGTGGCCTCGGCTTCAACGACCTCGATGATGGCGCGTTTTTTTGTTACGTCTTGAACGGTCGCAATCAGGGAGTCCAATGCCGACGTCGGCACCCAGCCCGAAACCAGGTATATCCGTCCCTGTAGCGTGGAACGCTGAATCGCCTCTGCCAATACAGTTCCGGCCCGTGCCCAATTCCAGGCGGTCAGCAGGCGCACGCGCCACGCATCGGCCAACTGGCCGCGTTCCTGGTTGAGCGTGCTTAGTTGCTCCTGCACGTCTCGCAGACGGTGCGCCAGTTCCGCCAGCGCCTGAGACGGCGAGCCTGTCACGCCCTGAGGAAGGGTGATCGTCTCGAAAAAGGCGCTGTGCAAGGCGCGGTCCAGGATGGGTGCGTGCTCTTGGGTCGTGGCGGCAAAGATCAGCGTTCGAGGGCCGTGTTCATAGGCCGGAACGATCACGAACGGGATACGAAAGAGCGATGTCTGGATGCGCGCCAGATTGGCTCCCGGCATCGTGCCCACAGTCAGATAGAGGCTGTGCAGTTGGGTCAAGCGCTCCACCGGCAAGTCCAATGGCGTGAGCAGGCGCAATTGTTCGATATTGAGTTGCAATCGCTCTTGCTCACGCGTCGCGTCTTGCGTACGCTGCTGCCAGCCTTCAATGGCCTCTTCCGCCTCGTGGACGGTTGCAGCGATACGCGACAGTTCACCGTCGATATCCGGCTGATCGGGCAGAGGCGTCTCCTGCGGCGTGATTTCCAACGTAGCCAATAACTCCGTCAAGCGGCGATATTGGGCTGTATAGGCGCCGGCCAGACCGGACCATCGTCCCTCCTGGCTGGCGTCGCGGTGACCGCCTTCCTCCTCTAGTTGTAAGACGCCCAGGCGCGCCAGCGCAGCAATGACCGCTTCCACATCCTCGTCGAGGATAAACAGATTCACTTCGCGCATGCGCTCCGACATGAACATGGCTATCCTCGCTCTCCGATTAGGTAGGGCCGAATTTGTTCAGCCGTCCAGCCAACCGCCTTGCCTTCGGCTAGGGCTATCAAGTCGCGCACTTCGCTCTCCAGCAGGATTGCATAGGCAAGCACAGTTGCCAGGCTGAGCGGGTAGCCGCCACGCGCTTGACGAGCTTCCAACCAGAGATGCTGCTGCAGAATCAACTCCAACTTGGGCAGCGCCTGACGGTCTGGGAGTCCCTCCAGAGTGTCCAGACCAGGCAGGGTATCGCCCCAGATCTGCGAAACGACGTCCAGCAGTGGTGCCCCAAGGGCAATGGAGCGCACCACGTCGGCATTAACGCGCAGGCCGCTATGGAGCGTGTAGTTCAGGATTTCTTCAGGCGAAAAGTCGGCATAGATGCGAAAGCGGTAGGCCCACAGAAGGTTCTGGGCGTCAACCCAGGCGCCCACAAAACGCGTTGCCTCCCGACGGTCGCGCCCGCGCAGTTGTGCAATCAACTTCAACAGATGCTGGGTATAGCTCAGATCCAACGCGACTTCCAGCACGAAGAGCACGCCCTCGCTGCGATAGCGTTCCAAGGCATGGTCCAGGGCAAGGCCGTATGCGCTTTGGCGCACGAGATTCACCACAGCAACGACCGAATCTGCTGCAATCAGCGCGTCCCAGGGCAGTGTTGAAGATGCCCCCAGGGGTACGATCAGGTCTCGAAAGGACTCAACCGGCGTGTTGTGGTGGGCGGCACGCAAGACCATTTTGAGGTTACTCACTTCGAAGCGACGCCAGTACCAGTCCAGTAGCTCGCGACTGGCGCCTTGCATCAAGCGTAGCGGCAAACGTGACGCCCACGCCAGATGGTTCCAGAGGGCGCGCTCAAGAAAAGCAACGGTAGGTTCGCCGCTACCGACATCCGCCACTCGGTCTGCGTACCCGCTCCGGCGCAGAATGTCGAGTTGCTCGTCCAGCGTGGATGCGGCGACCAATTCAGTCCATAGTGCGTCGGGGATCAGACGTGCAAGCAGGCCACGCGTGTGGGCATTGACCGCAGCGTAGCGAGCAGCCTCCAGCAGGATTGTCATCTTACGGTTTCTCTCCGCTCACCCAGGCCGTCACCAGCGCAACTGCCTCATCGACATGCTGATGCGCACGTTTCGTCATCTCTTCAGTTACAGCTATCACTTCTTCGGCGATGTGCTGCGCGTCCAATTGGGCCTGAGTACGAGCCTGTTCGACGAGAGACTGCGTCGCGCGCACGGCTTCCGTATGGGCATCTTCAAGCAGACGAGTAACTTGCGCATCGGTATCCGTCGCGATTGAGCGTGACGTCTCTTGCGCCTGATCTATCCGCTCCTTGGCCTCGGTGTCAGCTTGCAGGAGGCAAAAAATCGCATTCTGTTGAGTCGATTGCCCGCTAGTTCCAACCAGGTTGCCATCCATCATAGTGTTCATTCCAGCTCTTCAAATTAGGCATTCACCACATCTGAAAGCGCCTGGCGCAGCGCATCCCCGTTCAAATTCCGGCGGCTGATTTTACACACTCGTCGCGCCAGTTCATCATCATGGATCACATCGTGCAGCTAGCGTTCGAAAGCGTCTCGGCGTAGATGATAGCGCAGAGAATCAACCGGCTCTCCTCGACAATTCCAGTCCGTAGCGCACTGAGCAACCTATCAGCCGAACAGCGGCCTTAATCTATGTGCCGACAGCCTTTTACACGTCTACTTCGGACACCCTCTGGACACCGCGTCCCAGGTCTCCACAATCAGCTTGGCGTCGCGCAGAATCGGGTCCTCGGCGATGCGCTCCAACAGGGAAACGCATCGCCAGCAGCACGCCATGATCATCCCGTCCCAGCACCAAGGTCAAGTCGAATTTGTGAGATAGGCCAACTCCAGATCGACTCCTGGCATTTGCGGGGTAGTTTTGAGCACGGGATTCGGATTCAGGCTCGCGAAGCCTTAGGCCTGTCAAAGAAATCAAATCCCTATTTGACGGCCTGCAAGCCGCTGCGCAAGCATCATCAAACAGGGGTTCAATTTCTTGCAGCGGCCTTATTCTTCATTGCTGAACATGTGACGGATACGGTCCACCAGCCCCACATGTTTGTCTTGGATGCTCTGCTGCATCTCCTGGGCTTTCTCATCGAGGTAGATGATCTCGGCGAGCACCAGCGCGATCTGGACTTGATCCACGGGCTTTTCATCCGTCTCCATCGCGTGCAATTGGTCTTCCAACTCGTGACGAACGGCGGCTATATCGCCGTCTGCCTGCTCTACCCGGGCATCCAATTCGTCGGCCATGGCCGGACTGACAACATTGTGTTCGCTCATGATATTGCTCCTCTTCCTTTCTGCCTCAACGGCAGATCAGCACCGGGCTAACGGCTCGATGCAAGACTTCGTCCACCGTGCTGCCAAAGACGATCTCGACAAAGTGTCCATGACCGTAAGAACCCAGTGCAATCAGATCACACTTCTCGTCTACGGCCAATTTCAATATCGTGGCAGTGGCGTGGCCAGTGACAAAGAGATGTTTGGACTTCTGGCCTCGATCTGCCAATATCTCCCTGCCCATCTCCCATGCCCGATGGCGACCATCGACCCCATCGTTTACCGTCAACACGACGAGGAAACGCTGCTGGCGACTTGCCATCTCCGCTGCAACCTTTAGGGCATCCACCGCTCGTTCGCTGCCGTCGAAGGCGACAAGAATACGCTTGATAGGACGCACTTCAGCCTGGACTGCCAACACCGGCGCCTGTGCATAGCGAACAATCGATTCGAGCACCGATCCCGATCGGGGGCCTGCCCATTCAGCCCCTTCGCCGCGCCTGCCCATCACCACCAGATTTGCGTCCTCGGTGCGTTTCAGGATGACGTTGGCGACGATGCCTTTCACATATTCCGTTTCGCACGCAACGCCGGCCGTGCGGCAACGATCTTTGGCGTCTGCCAACGTTGCCGCCCCGTATTCGGCCAGATGCCGGGAGGCAACGACGGCGGACTGAGTCAGGGTAGGGTCTGTTTCGGTAACCACGATTTCGGGCATGGAGGCCCTTCTGTAGGGTGCTTCGATCAGCCTGCTGTCGGCCACAAAGAGGGCATGAATCAGGCCTGCCTCTTCGTGAGCGATCTCGATGGCATGGTCGAGCGCAACCGATGCATCAGCCGATCCATCGACCGGTGCCAAAATATGGTTAAACATGCTACAATCTCCTTGGTCCGCAGTTTTGACTCGTATTCTTTCTGTATTGTGGCATGGATACGCGCGGCGCGCAGTGACTCAGGTCACCGCTGATTGCAACTGGGGCATGCGTGCAGGAGGGGAGCGGGGTCTATTTTGCCTCGTTCGATTTCTGAGCAGAAATCCCCACATAGCGCGTGCCAGAGGCATGTATGCCGGATTTCTATCGTGCAGGTTCAAATGCTTCATATAGGGCAGCGAACTTATGGGTGCTGAGATTGTCCAGCAGCTCGGAATAGGGGCTGTGTTGGTCATCGATTTGTCCTTGCCCCAGCAAGCCGGATACAATGATCGCATGAGCCGCAGCAGCGCACCTCCCATGAAAGAACACAAAATTGCCTTTCTCGGCAGCGTGGTGCTGTTCGCCGGTTTGCCCGCAGTCGAGATCAAAGACATTGCCGATGATTTCCATCTCTACACCTACACTGACGAGACGACTCTCTTTGTAGAAGGCGAAGATGCAACCGCTTTCTACATCGTCGCCGCCGGCCGCGTGCTGCTCTACAAGCCATCGCTCGACGGCCGTGAACAGCCGCTCTTCGTGATGCAACCGCGTGATTTTTTCGACATACCCCCCTTGCTGGACAATCAACCTCATCCTGCCACGGCAACGACCTTGGGTGATGCTCGCCTTTACGTCATCAGCCGAGACCGGATGGTGGAGATCATGCAGCGCTACCCGCAGGTGGCGGGCTCGTTGCTGCCCTACATAAGCAAGCGGCTGCGTGACCTGGCCGCGCTGACCGGCGAGCTGGCATTCACCGATGTATCGACGCGCCTGGCCCGCCTGATCCTCGTCTATGCACGTGCCGAGGGTGAACCAACTCCTCACGGCATCCAGCTTTCCTGGGGCCTTTCCCATCGCCAAATGGCCCACCTCATCGGCACGGCTCGTGAGGTGGTCACCCGCTCGCTGCATCACTTCAAGCAAGATGGCGTGTTGCACAGCGAACACGGTCGGCTGGTGATCGACGACTGGGAAGCGCTCCAGAAACTGGCTGAGGGCCACTGATCTCAGCAAACCTCCTCTCTGTTACGCTGTCCCGCCACCAAGGCGCCTCCATTGATCCAAACTGATGTCTTTGCTAGATCATGAGTTCGTTGAGGGTGACAGTCACTTGCTAACCGATTCGATCTCGACACCTTGCGTTGCGTCAGTGCCTGCAACCATGATCTCTACGTATCTTGAGTTCCCGCGGCCTCGCCCTTGTGGGCGAGCACTCTCCTGCGGGCAAGGCTGTTTGTGATAGGCCGTCTGCCACAAGCGTGCATAAAAATGCAGGCTGGCCAGCAACAGCGCACCGCCCATCGTTGTGTACAGGACCGCCAGAAAAGGTCGTGGAATCGGCGAACGGCGCAAGGTGATGCCCAGCACGATCATCAGGGCGATGATCGCATGTCCTTTGCCTGAATTGAAGGCAAATACACACGTCGGGTCGGGCAGTTTGCAGACCCGCTCCAGGTTCTTATAAGCCGTGTGAATACAACTAAAACGATAGCTGAGGAAAGCGAGAAGCACGCCGAGGAGGCCCAATGTGATGCCCAGGGTCGGCGGCATGGCCAGCAGCCAGCCTGAAGCGCGTCAGAGCAGCATGATTCCCACGGCACTCTACATGCCGCCGGCCAACAACAGCAGCCAATGTCTGGAAACGGCCAGGTGCAGTTTTCGGATGAGCGTCATGTCAGCGTCGCTCCATTTTGGATAGATTTGTCCGGGGGAAAGGTGGCGCCGACAATCTTAGATCGGCAAGGCTGAATTAAAAAACGTTGAACTAAGCGCTTCGCGCAGGGTGCAGCCCGACGTCTCTGCATTTCCTCCTACTTTTCCTCTGTAAGCCATCGTGTAACCATACTTCCTGTCGAATCCATTTTCCATCCAGACAGGAGGTAACTCAATGAAACCCCTACGCCAACAGATGTTGGAAGAGATGCAGTTGCATGGTCTTTCAACCGGTACGCAAGACTGCTACATCAGTGCGGTCAGACGGCTGGCTGCTCACTACCTGAAGCCGCCAGATGAACTCAGTGACGAGGAACTTCGCGACTACTTCCTCTACCTGATGAACGAGAAGCAACTCTCCAGCAGCAGTTGTCGGGTGGCGCACTATGCGATCCGCTTCCTCTATGTTCAGACCCTGAAGCGACCATGGCCCCCGGATTTGGTGGTGCGGCCAGCCAAGGCGACCAAACTGCCCGTCGTCCTCAGCATAGGCGAAGTCCAACAGATCCTCGGCTGTATTCGTAAACCGCACTATCGTGTCTGTTTGAGCACCATCTACGCCTGCGGTTTGCGACGAGGCGAAGGCATCTCGCTACAGGTCACCGATATCGACAGCGAGCGCATGGTGCTTCACGTACGTCAAGGCAAGGGCGCCAAAGACCGCCATGTGCCTTTGCCTGAATCCACCCTCGAGATGTTGCGCAGCCACTGGACGACACATCGTCATCCTCTCTGGCTGTTCCCAGCCAAACCGCAAGACGGGCAGCCATGGGCAACGGCTACTGCGCCGATGTCCCCCGCCAGCCTACAAAAGGTCATGCGGGCTGCGGTGCAAGAGAGCGGCATCCAGAAGTCTGCGACTGTGCATACATTGCGCCATTCCTACGCAACACACCTGTTGGAAGCGGGCGTCAGTCTGCGTCTGATTCAAGCCTATCTGGGCCACAGTTCCATCGCAACCACCGCTCGCTACCTCCATCTGACACGACCAACGGAAACGGCCGCCGCTGAAGCCATCAATCGCACCATGGCAGAAATGACATGGTAGAACTGGCCGATATCTTCCGTGACTATGGACCCGCCTATCGAGACAAGTACGGCGCTCGCATGTTGCCCAGCCATCTGGCCGCCATGCGCGCCATCGAGCAATGTCGAACCGAGGTGTTGGGCGGCCATCTCTACTACTGCGCACACTGCGATGAGACCTGGTACAGCTATCATTCTTGCCGCAATCGACACTGCCCCAAATGCCAACAGGATGCCGCTCAACAGTGGCTGGAACGGCAGCAGGAACTGCTCTTGCCTGTGCCCTACTTCATGGTGACCTTCACCTTGCCACAGCCGTTACGCTCACTGGCTCGCACCGAGCAGAAGACGGTCTACAACTTGCTCTTTCGCACTGCCGCTCAATCCTTGCAGCAATTGGCTCAGGACCCACGCTTTGTCGGCGGTCAAATCGGCATGGTCGGCATCCTCCAGACTTGGACCCGCGATCTACGCTACCATCCTCACGTTCACTTTCTCGTCCCTGGCGGCGCCCTCTCGCCCGATGGTCTGCGCTGGTTGCGGGCCAAGAATCACTTCTTCGTCCACGTCAAACCGCTGGCCAAACTCTTTCGCGGCAAGATGCGCAACGGCCTGCGCAAAGCGGGTCTTCTCCCCCAGACGCCTGACTCGGTCTGGCGACAAGCATGGGTCGTGGATTGTCGCCCAGTGGGCAAAGGCGAGTCAGCACTCAAATATCTGGCTCCCTATGTCTTCCGCGTCGCCTTGAGCAACAAGCGCATTCTCAAGGTCGTGAACGACCAGGTCACCTTCTCCTATCAGGATGGTCAGACCAAACGGCAACGCACCTGCACCCTCTCGGCAGAAGCCTTCATCCATCGCTTTCTGCAGCATGTGCTGCCCAGAGGCTTTGTCAAGGTGCGCTACTACGGCCTCCTGGCGCCAAGCAGCCGTTCCAGACTTACCCAAGCCAAACGACTGCTCGGCATAACCACTGATCCACAGGTCGAGTCACAGACCTCAGACCAAGAGGCTCCACAGGAGGAGAAGGTTGTCGCTTGTCCGCATTGCGGTCAGCCCATGACGCCCATTCAGCACATTCGGCCTCGACCACGCCAACCTCCGTAGCCAGGATGAGTCGGCGACACTGAACGAGTTACCAGGGGAGGGGGAAAGATGCCTCCTTTCTTTGCACGCGCCACCTTTGCGTGCAGACCTGCCATCTTCGCCTCCCCAAACCGCTCTTTCGTCCACTTTCGCCATGGTTCTTCCTTTGGCTCTCTTGCGCTTGGCCTGAACATGGGCTGCAAGAGAGCCATTCCCATCGCTATTCTCTATTTCAGTGACCACGACCGTTCGGCTCAATTCCCATAGGCCTTGACCCCCGGCTCAGTTCAACACGGATTATGCGGCGGCTACACTTGGCGCCTGCTTACATCGCGGCTCTTTTGCGCCGCATAATCCGTATTCCGTTTTGTTCGTTCGCATCGGTGATGGCCGTAGCGACCACGTCACCGTTGCTGTCCTTGAGCGCCACTGTCACGCCGCCATAAGCACCGGTCTCGCCGCTGAGAATGCCGTCGGCGTTGGTGTCGTTCCAGATCGTGCCGGAGACGGTGTTGGGCGTGTTGGTCTTGAAACCGAAGTCGGCCTGAGTCACCAACGAAGGGTCTCGACATCGGCGATCTGAGATTCCTCGCTGGCGTATTGCTAGGCCCAGGAAGCGCTCCTTCTGGCCCGCTCGGAATGACAGTAGTACGCCCCTCTATTTTGTCTACTTATTCCTGAGCAACAGGTTCGACTGCACTTAACGATGCGATGTCCAGCAGGTCTAGCCAACTGCCGCCGTAGACCCAGCCGTGAAACCTGTCGCTGCGAAACGCCTGCACTTTTTCAGCATAGTGGGGCACGAGGTAGACGATGTCGTTGTGGACAATCTCTTGCATACGCCAGACCAATTTGGCGTCGTTTTTCCGGATCCAGCGTGACCGCCTGTTCAGCAAAGAGGGCGTCATATTCCGGGTTGGAATAGCCTGTCTCGCTCATGCCGGTTGCGATTGCGTCGGTGGTCATGACGCTCAACAGAAAACCCGGATCCAGATCGGAACCCCAGCCCCAGAGAATCAGATCGAAGTCGAAGCTGGGACAGCAGACTGCCACCAGCGAGTCGAAATCCAGCGCTTCCGGTTCAAGCTGGATGCCGATCTGGCCCCAGGTCTCAGACAGGAGATCGCCCATCGTGTCCGGCTCGCCCGCTTCCCCTTCCCAATTGAGGCGAAAGATCAGGGGCTGTGCGCCGTCCGGCGTCTCACGAACGCCATCACCGTCGCTGTCCAGATAGCCCGGCCTCGTCCGGATATTGATTGGCCAGAGCAATATCATAGACGTAGTCTTCAATTGAATCGTTGAACCACGATCCCAGACTATCGGGGATGAGGGTAAGACCCGGCGTGCCCAGACCATTTAGATTCTCGTCGATGATCCGTCGCTTGTCTGTTGCGTGGGCCATGGCAAGCCGCACGTTGCGATCGCGCAGCGCCGGATGACCTGAACAAATCCCCTCTTCCCGGCGGGCAGATCGCTTCATCCGCCAGGTTGAAAATGATGTCGTCGATCACCGGCTGGGCGCCGCTGACAACTTCGATATCGGTCGCTGCACGGAGTTCGGCCTCGGCTTCGGTCGTCACCTCGGCGATCAGATCGACCTCACCGGCCAACAGCGCAGCGCCTAGATCATCTGCGTCAACGTATCGAAGCACCAATTCATCGATCATCGGTGCATAGAGCGGGTGCCTACTGTTGGAGAGAAGGCGGATTGTCGACTCCTCGTCAGTGGCTGCCCACATGAACGGCCCGCTGCCCACCGGATCGCTATTTTCGCAGCTCCATGGCAGCATCGACATGCTCGCGCCAAACATGCTCCGGCAGGATTGGCAGACCGACGAGCAGACTGTCCAAGTTCGGGATTGCCTCGCTCAAGATGATGACAACCACATGCTCGTCAAGGACTTCGACAGCGGCAAAGGATTCTGTCGCAGCGTTCAAGAAGGAATCGATTTCGTCCATATACAGATTGAACGAGAAGGCCACGTCTTCGGCGTTCAGCGGCCGCCGTCCGAAAAAGTGAAGTCCTCTCGAAGCGTCAATGTCCACGTTGTGCCGTCTTCGGACGCTTCAGCCGTGTCAACGATCTCCGGTGTGATCGAGCCGTCTGTCTCCACTTGATAGAGCGCATCGTAGAGCAGGTTGAGCACCGTTTTGGTGTCGCCAGACCAGGTGGCAATCGGATTCAAGGTGTCGATTTCACCACTCCATTCGGCTCTAAGAGCGACGGTATCGACGGCAGTATCGATGGTAGGCGCGTCGTTGGAGTTAGTCTCCATGGATTCACTGGCGGGGAGAGGCTGGATGCACGCAGCCAGGAACGATGTTACGATCAGCGAAAGGATTATTGTCACAAGTCGATTGAGCATTCTCTTCTCCATTGTCTTCTCCGTTCTGTTGAATTGCTGTCAGAATTTTGTGCGGTCCGATGGCGCATGTGGTTAGGCTCGCACAATAGTCTCGCGCAGTCAGTCTCTCACGATGATCAAGAGAATACACAACGGGTGTCATGAATTCATCATGAAATGGCGTCGGCCGCGTC
>CAVOQD010000011.1:0-286574 GCA_963698255.1 uncultured Chloroflexia bacterium
ATTGGCTAATATCATGAAGACTGATCCGAGGCATAGGAGCGCAATCCCTGCTTACAGCGGTAAGCGTGTGCCGGTGGAGTTCGATGTTAGCGGTAAAACCGCTGCCCTGGATGCAACAGCACTACTCACCTTGGGTTTCCTGAACATACTCGATGTGGCACTCGACGCCTTCGAAACTGTATACATCCCGCACTCGACGCTTGGTTGGCTGTTTGAGGAGCGCCAAAGAGCTCGTTCCATCAGCCGAGTCGCGTCACCGAAGCACGCAAAGTTCGGGATTTTCTGGCAACAGATGTGCTAGTAAAATTTACCCCTAGCACCACTGCGAGCAGTGATCTCTCTGCTCAGGTTGGTGATGAGTTGGCAGCATTAATCGCCGAGGCGGAGAAAGTAAGGAACGGCGACGATACGCAGCATATAGTCGTCCGTTCCGCTCCGGTGCATCGCCTTTCCAGCTTGATGGAGGAAGAAGCGGACCTTTCTGCACATGCTGCTGTCTTGAGCAGTTGTCTCGCTGTGGTAGAAAAGCTGAGACAGAAGGGCCAAATCACGGCTGTTGAGTACAATCGGGCACGCGCCTATTTGCAGTTGCATGAGAAACCGTGGCCGAATCAACCTGACATTGCGGATGGGGCGGACCTTTATCTTGATGATCTAGCAATTACGAACCTAATGCATCTAGGAATGCTTGGTAAGCTCAATGCTGCAGGACTGAGAGCTATTGCCTCGCCACGAAAGGTTTCCGAAGTAGATGCCCTAATTTCCTACGACCGCAACTCCGATGAAGTTAAGGATATCATAGAACGCATACGGCTCTCTCTAAACTCCAGGATCGAATCCGGACATGTCAGAGTGGGCAGCCGGCTCAATCTCGATGTGGTCGAAGAGAATACTTTTTCGGAGCATCTCGCACTAGGCATCATCGCTCTGGCTCCCCATTGTGATTCTACGATCGTGGACGATCGGTTTATCAACCAGCATGAGAATATCGACAACGATGGCATACAGTCTCCAGATCTCAAGCACTCTGGACTTGCTAGACGCTTTGGTGGCCGCCGATGTCATGTCAAATGATGACCGGTTGGAATATCGGACGCAGCTTCGACGAGCTGGCTACTTCTTGATTCCCGTCAGCGTAGAAGAACTCGAACGGTGTTTGAGGGAATCAACCATTGCTGACAAGGACGTGGTTGAAACGGCGGAGTTGAAGGCTATTCGTGAATCCATCCTCCACGTCAGAATGAGCGACTGGCTGCGACTCCCAGAGGAAGCGCTTTGGCTCGATGGAACGCTGCAAGCATTTGATCATGTGCTCAGAGATTTGTGGGTCGATGGGGCCGATATCGATGCAGTCACGGCTCGCTCAAACTGGCTCGCCAATCAGATCGATGTTCGAGGATGGGCACACAGCCTTGCTCCAGAGAATGCTGACAACCTCGTTCGGGTCGGCCGTGCGGCACAAATCTTCTCTCTGCTAGTGCCGCCCGTTGGTGTCGAGCAAAACGTTGTTGACGCTTACTGGAACTGGGTAGAAGAAACGTTTTTGGCTCCCACAAAAGAACAGTTCCCCAAGGTGTACGAACGGCTGGTCGATTGGCAACGCAGTCGATTTCCCGAGATGGCTGAAACTCAACTATCGGAATGGGACATTGCGTGACCAACACTACTTACGAGAGAGCGGCAATACGCGCGTGTAGCGTTTGAACTAGTTCCGCCCCTCGTACGCGAGAGCTTGCTTGACGAGCAGAGCTTCAGAGAAAGATATGGCTTCAAGACTGACGCCACGATTACCTTCAGGGTGGGTGGTGTGTCCGTTCAGCAGTCGGAGTTTTTCGATGCTGTTCGTGCAGTTCTCACAGGTGAAGGCCCAGCCGAATTGATCGATGCTCAAGATCGGGTCTGGATCTCATAGATGATGCACGCGAGGGTGAACTTCCGAATCTAATCCTATCATCCGATCAACAACGGCTGGTTCTGCCCGACTTCTCTGTCCTTTCCGAAGATGTCTCTACACGCATTCGTTTTCTGGAAGAATCGGCTACAAATGTAAACCTACCACTCAGCGCCCGCAATGGCTGGCGGAGCATACTGGAAGATCGTGCGCTGACAGACGACGAAGTTGATACTATATACAGTGACCTCCACGATACGCCAGTCCATGTAGAACAAACTATTCGAAGTGAAATCACCACGGGCACAAGCAGTGTTACATCTCTAGTGCCGAATTCGCGGCGGTATTTCGAAAGGCTGGTAGGCGCTTATGACGGAAGCGGTTCGATCCGGGAATTTGCCCTCGGCACAGGCCGAGAGTTCTTTGATCAACTAGCCGAGTGGCGACCTTATGAGGGCTTCCTCTTTAGCCTGTTACTTTCTTCTCATCTGGCACTGACCGCTGTAATCAATACCGATCACCTCGTTGAAGAGGAACTGGAGAAAGCGTTCGACTATTTGGAGAAAAACGGAGACACGCTCTCTCGGTTGGGCGCGTTCGAAGTCGGATTACGTGTTCTTTGCGGATCAGGCCGGAGGTCGAGCCTTTCCTGCTACGTCTCGTTCATCGAATCCGAAATGACGATGTGGAAGGCAAAGCCAGTGCATTCAATCTATACTCAGCTTTGTTCGTACTGGTCGACGGGGAGTTGGCCAGAACACGCCTTCTGGCTGAGGAGCCGCCCTTTTATCGAAGATTGGCCTCTTTCGCTCAAGCTGCGTTGATTCATCGCCAGCTTGTCCAATGTAGAATCGATTACGATCACTTCTCCAAGTGGGCATTCAGCAGTCGCGGCGAGCACTTCTATATGCAGTCTCTCGCAGACATGCGCACCGAACCGCGATGGAACCCTGACTTGGTGGCCGCGCCCCAAATGCAGGCGAATTTCTTCGGTCGCATCATGATTGCCGGCAGCAATTTCGATGCAAACCTCGGCGAAGGAGAGCTGCGCGATACTATCCTCGGTGACGGACAGCAAAGTCTAGTCAGACTATGCGAGTTTCCGCTCCAGTTTTTTCCGGGGCCGCTCGATGGTTCTGAAGACAGCCCGAATGCCTTACCCAATGACCTTGCTCGCGTCATAGAGGAACAACTCGACAGTGAAAAAGTCGAAGCAGCTTCATTTATCGCTCTCGTCAACTCAGCAATGATTTTCAGAATTACATCTGATCATGCAGCGTTGGCAGCAAAAGCTCTGCGGGTTGGTAACTATACACTCGCAAATTTGGCGAACAGATCTCAGCTTGTAAGTATTCTACACGGTCTGGCCACAGTTGCGGCCGTTTCCCGAAACCCAGCATTGGCCGACGCACTCCGCATTCTCGTGCGGCGATATCGGCGAGATTCTCAATATGGCTTCTCCATCGAAGAAGAGATGAAGATATGTCTTGTAGCGTCCGCTGCTCGGAAAGAACTGTTGGAATGGTGTGGATTCGCAGGCCAGTGGATGACAGAGCTTTCTTTTGACGAGCTGGAAGAAAATGAGGGCGAACTCCTTCATTCTCATTTGTCGGCATTGCTTCATTCAGTGCCCGAATTGTGGGTTTCGTGCGGTAGGGCAGATGCGGCGCTGCAGTCATGGTGTTGCCGCTGACGCCATTTCTCGAAAGAGTGCTGACAGTTTGCTCAAGCAGGCCTCCTGTCAATATGCACTCACACCCGCCGCGTCAGACTCGCATAGCCCCAGGTCGGCAACGTCCGATCTACTGGACGACAAGCGGGCGCGCATGGAGAATTTCGCCACTTCGTACCTCACGCAATTGAGCCGCCTCAACGGTGATGACATCAAGCGTCTGGCCGTCGACCGTTAAGAACTCCACCTCATAGGCGCTGCCGCCGTTGTAGATATGCACGACTGTGCCTATGTCGCCGGCCTGCAATCGGATACTCGGGCAGATCAACGGTAAGTATCGCCCGTTCATGTTCTCGAAGCATCTTGATACCTCGTGTCGACAGAGAGTCCGATTGTCACCTGTAGAGCAGTGCGTCCAATATCGCTAGAGCCTCATCCAATATCTCATCCGGCGCTTTCTCCACAAAGACAGCGCGCCGGCTGCGGAAGTCGACGGACTTGACTTGCTCTACCATGATGTGGCCTGTCAGGCTGCTGTTCGGCGGTACGGCAACATGGAACGGGGAGTTGCGGGTGGTGTTCGTGATGGGACAGACAATCACCAGACCGGCACGTTCGTTAAATTCAGACTTGCTGACAACAAGTGCCGGCCTGCGCCCTTTCTGTTCGTGACCAGACTGCGGATCGAATGAAAGGACAATAAAATCGCCTTGCCGGGGGATATAGCGTGACATTTACCAGACCTCGTTTCCGACGGCATCGCCCCAATCAATCTCTTCCGGCTCATAGTCATCAGGCAATTGGGCGACCAACTCTTCGATGGTGTATTTCCCGCGGACCTTGCGAATGGGCTCCACGATAATCCGCCCATCCTCGACGGAAATCTCCACCTCGTCACCGATTTCGATCTGCGCGTCAATTAGAACCGTCTTGGGAAATCGCAATCCTTGACTATTTCCCCACTTCTGAACTCGAGTCACCATGAGCATACCCCCAATTCGGAACATCAAAGTATAGCCGAAGTATACACCATGGGTGGGGGTAAAATCAAGCGTATGTTTAGGCTGACACCGTTGATTTAAGCCGGCTTCAGCCGATTTGCCACAACAGGCGTCGGTCTCAACCGATGCCGAACGGTCCAGTCGATCACACCCGCCGCGTCAAACTCGCATAGCCCCACGCCAGCAACAGCACGATCGACCCATAGACCACCTGCTGGATCGCCTGCCCCACGTTCAAAAACGTCAACATCGAATTGAGCACGCTCAGGATCAGCGCGCCCAGGATCGTGCCGGTGTAGCCGCCGACGCCGCCGAAGATCGACGTGCCGCCGATGACGGCCGCGGCCACGGAGGGCAGCAGGAAGGCGGCGGCAAGCTGGAGATCGACCGCGCCGGTGCGCCCGGCCAGCAACATGCCCGCAATCGAGCCGAGCACGCCGGCGGCCATGTAGGCCGAGATCTTCACCTGCCAGACGCGCACGCCGGCCAGCCGCACGGCGATCTCGTTGTCGCCGACCGCGTAGATCAGCCGGCCCCAGCCCGAGCGCCGCAGCAGCCATATCAATATCACGGCGACGATTGCCCAGACCACCACGCTGTAGGGAACCCGGTTGCCCAGAAATGAGCCGGAACTCATCAGCTTGATGAAGGGCGCGACCACGGTCGATCCCTGGAGAATCGTCTGGGTCCAGGCCGTGAACAGGCCCAGCAGATATGCCCGACATGGCCAGCGTCATGATCAGCGGGTTGACCCGGAAGACGGCCACGCCCACGCCGTTGGCGCTGCCGGCCAGCAAGCCCGACGGTGAGGCCCATCAGGATGGCGATCAGCGCGCCGTTGGGCGACTGGTTGGCGGCCACATAGGCCGAGCCGGTGGCGATCATGGTGATGGAGAGATCGATGCCGCCGGTGAGCATGAGGATCGTCTGCGCGCCGGCCAGGATGGCCAGCGGCGCGGCCTGGAGCAGCGTGTTGCGCATGCCGCTCTGCGACAGAAAGTTGGGCTCAATCGCGCCGGTGAGCAGGATGAGGCCGACGAGCACGCCGATCAGGACCAGCGCCGGACGCTCGGCCATGAAGAGCTGGGCGCGCAGCCCAAAGCCGGGCGATCCGTTGCCGCCGTTGTTCCGAATTGTCGGTGTCAACTGGGCTGACTGGGTCATGACGCTCGCTCCCGCATGAGGGTGGCAATGCCGCCGACCATCATCACGCCGGCGATCAGCACGCCCTGGATGACCTGGGCGTTGTTGGGGTTGATGCCCATGGCCGTCAGAATCGGGTTCAACATGACGAGGATGATGGCGGCAGGCACAACGCCCAGCACCGAGCCGACGCCGCCGGTCAGGGCCACGCCGCCCAGCACGATGGCGGCCACACTGTTCAACGTGGCGATGGCGCCGACGCTGAAGCGAGGATCGCCGGTGCCGGTGATGGCCACGGTGGCCAGGCCGGCCAGCGCAGCCATGGCCCCGCCGATGGCATAGGAGATGATCTTGGCGTGGCGCACGTCGATGCCCGCCAGCCGGGACGCAATCGGGTCGCTGCCGACTGCGTAGAGCGAGAGGCCGAGGCGGGTGTGTTTGGACAAATAGTAGACGATGGCCGTCGGGATGGCCATCATCAGCACAGGCATCACCCAGGTGCCGCCGATGCCCGATTCAGCGCCGGTGAAGAGCCAGCGCATCTGCGGGGCTGTGCCGCCGCCGGGCGACGGCAATATCCACAGCGCCACGCCGGACCAGATGTAGCTCATGGCCAGGGTGACGACGATGTCCGGCACGCGTGAGACGCTGATGATGTAGCCGGTCAGCGAGTTGAGCAGCCCGATGCCGACGATCAGCATGATGGCGATCACGAACACCATGCCCAGCGGCTGGTCTTCCATGAAGCGGGCGGCGATCACGTTGCTGAGCAGCAGCAGCGCGCCCAGCGAGAGGTCGATGCCGCCGGCGATGACGATGATGGCCTGGCCGATGGCGAGGTAGGCCAGCGGCAGGCTGTTCTTGGTGATGGAGACGACCTGAAATTCGCCGAATCTGGGAATCAGCGTGGAATACCAGAGCAGCAGTCCGCCCAGCAACAGCCAGACGCCGATCACCCAGCCGCTGCGCGCAAAGAGCTTGCGCAGTCCGCTGCTGGTTCCGCCGGTAAGGGCAGCAGTTGTCATACAGGAACCTCCAGCCCATGCGCGGCGGTCAACATGGATGATTCGGTGGCCGTCGCCGCATCCTGCTCGTCGACAATGCGGCCGCCGTGGATGATGAGTACCCGGTCGCAGACCAACGGAATCTCGGCCAGCTCGCTGGTGTAGAGCACAATGGCCGCGCCGCCGGCGGCCAATTCGCGCAGCAGCGCGTAGATCTCGCGCTTGGTCTGGATGTCGATGCCCCGTGTCGGGTCGAAGCAGAGCAGCGTGCGGAAGCCGCCCACCAGCCAGCGACCCACAGCCACCTTCTGCTGGTTGCCGCCGGAGAGACGTCGCACCTGCGAGGCGGCGCGGATGTCGATGGAGAGCCGGTCGATGGCATTGTCGACCCGCGCCGGTTCGTCCGAGGGGATGCCCAGCCAGCGTCGCATGCGGTTGAAGAGCGGTATGCGCCAGATTGTGATGCACGGATAGGTCGGGCAGCAGCGCCAGCAGGCGGTCGCCCGGCACCAGCACCACGCCCTTGCGCACGGCGTCGTGGGGTGAGTGGAAGCGGCAAGCTTCGCCGCCGACCAAAATTTCGCCCGATGAGGGGCCGCGGTCGCCGGAAAGCAGCTCGAAGAGGCGATCCTGTCCCTGACCCTCCAGCGCCACGATGCCCAGGATCTCGCCGGTGCGCACCGAGAAGGAGATGTCCTGCACCGTCTCTTTTGAACTCAACGACCCGCGCCTCAAAGGCGGCGACGCCGTACTCGCGTGCCACGCCGTCCGCGTCTTGGGCGATGGCCTCCACCGGTGCGCCGAGCATGGCCTCGACCAACTGATGCTCGTTGACATCGGCCATCTCGATGCAGGGCAACATTCTCGCCGTCGCGCAGGATGGTGGCCCGGTCGCAGACACGCATCACCTCGGCCAGCCGGTGGGTGATGAGCACGGCCGAGCGGCCGCGTTCCTTCCAGCGCCGCAGCAGCGCAAAGACCCGCTCCGCCTGATCGGCCGAGAGCGCGGCCGTGATCTCGTCGAGCAGCAGCACATGCGGGTCGCGGGCCACGGCGCGGGCCAGATCGACCATGCGCAGCGTCTCCAGCGGCAGCTCGCGCACCAGTGCCGAGAGATCCAGTGTTGCCCAGCTCGAACCAGTCGAGCCATTCGCTGAACTCGGCTTCGTCGACATCGCTGAGGCGCAGGTTCTGTCTGATGGTGAGGTCGGGGATCAGCGCCGGGTCCTGGAAGACGGTGGCGACGCCTGCTTCAATGGCATCGGCCGGCGTCCGAAAGTGGACCGCTTTGCCGTCCACCTGATCTCGCCGGCATCGGCCGAATGGACGCCGGCCAGCATCTTGACGAGGGTGCTCTTGCCGGCGCCGTTGGCGCCGAGCAGCGCATGGATCTCGCCGGGCCGCACCGTCAGATCGACGTTGGTCAGGGCCACGACCGGTCCATAGGCTTTGGCGATGTCGGTGGCGGCAAGCAGTGGTTGGGAATCGTTCATCAATGTGGAGTGAACCCCTAAAAAACATTTGCCACAGATGAACGCAGATAGAACGAGATGGGCACAGATAAAAGCAGGATACGATTGTGTCATCCGAGCGTGTCGACATTAGCGCCGACTTCGCAACTGTCAGCGAGGATCTCGAATCGCGTCCGACTTCGCTAGCCTGTCATCAGCCGACTTCGGCGTGACCATTCAGAATTCAAATCCTGCACTATCGCCTAACCGTGATCTATCGGCGTCCATCCGTGTTCATCTGTGGCTAATTTGTCCTTATTCGCCCGGCGCCTTGCAGGCCGACACATCGGCACTGCCGTTGTAGTGGGTGTAGGGCTCGATGTCCACGTAGGTGCTCCAGCCCGGCTGCTCGTCCGGTGCAAAGAGACCTTCGAGGCCTTCAGTGTCGCCGGTGGCGAAGACCGGCGGGCGTCAGGATCGTCTCCAACGGCGGTTCTTGCCCTGCAAGTGCGTCAAGGGCAATCGACATGCCGACGCGCGCCGATGGCCGGCGGATTGGTCACTGCCGCGCCGACCAGGCCATCACCTTCCAGCTCGATCAATTGCTTCACGAAGCCGTTGTTGTCTGCACCGACAATCGGCACATAGGTCACATCGGCGGCCTGGAACTGCTCAACCACCGGATAGTCGATGCCCGATGTCCAGATGCCGTCGATCTCCTGGGTGGTGATCAGGTCAAGCGCCTGCTGTGCGCCGGTTGACGGATCCCAGCCGGTGAAGGTCTCGGCGACTGACGTTGATGTCCGGGTAGTTCTCCAGCGCGGCCAGGAAGCCGTTGTGGCGATCCGTGTCGGCAGGCACACCGTCAATGCCGCGCATCTCGATCACATTGCCTGCGCCGCCAAGTTGCTCAAAGAGCCACTCGGCGCCGACCTGGGCGTAGGCAGTCTGGTCGTTGGTGACCACATACGCGCCCTCAGCCGTCACCGCCTGGTCGACGGCCACGACGACGATGCCCTGGTCGATGGCCGCTTCGAGCACGGCGTTCAGGCCTTCACGGTCGGTCGGGTTGAGGATGATGGCATCCACACCCTGGGAGATGAGGCTTTCCAGATCGGCGATCTGTTCGGTCGGGCCGCCGTTGCGGTTGATGACGACGACTTCGTCGACCAGGCCGCTGGCCGTGGCCTCGGCCTTGATGGCGCAGATCATCTGCTCGCGCCAGCCGTTGCCGACCAGCGTGTTGCTCACGCCGATGACGTAGCCGCCTTCGCTTGCTGCCGGTTCTTCGGCAGGTTCTTCGGCATCGGCCGGGGCCGCGGCGTCGTCTGCCGGTGCTGCCGACCGGCGCTGCGCAGGCCGAAAGCGCCAGCATGAGCACCAACAGTAGGCCAAGCATCGTAAATAGTTTTGAGCGATTTTGCATAATCTCCTCCTTATTCAAAGGTACGTTGGTTTGAGCCTATCCGAAAACTCGCTGTGTTCGTTGGATGGATGAGCAAGAATTGGCTTTCACAGACGAGTCCACGAGTAGTTTCTGGAATGGAAACTGTCCCCACTGGTCAGCCCACATCCGATCGCGGAGTGGATTTTCGGGGGCAGTGGCAGGTGAACAGACGGTACAGTGTTCGACCTGGTTTGTGGGTTGAGTCAGTGTTCGTGCAGCATAGCACAATCCAGTGGTGGGACAAAACAGGATTTCTGGATCAGGGGGGAGAGGAGATTCATGGCAGTAACGCTACGCTCAGGTCAATAGAAACAATGAGCGATCCACGAAGGGACACGAATTTACACGAAGAAAAACTGTCCTTCGTGTAAATTCGTGTCCCTTCGTGGATCGCTCTTATCTCACCCCTACGCCTTCATCGAACCAGCCGTCATGCCGGAGATGAAATAGCGTTGGAGCATGAGGAAGAGCACGATGATCGGCACGGAGACCAGGGTGGCCGCGGCCATCATCTCGCCGTAGGGGATGCCGCTGCTGCCGGCTGTCGATGAACCCATGCCGGCCATGCCCACGGGCAATGTGATAACCTGTTCGCCGCGCAGCACCATCAGCGGCCAGATGAAGCTGTTCCACGAACCCAGGAAGGTCAGAATGGCCAAGGTCACCATGCCGGGACGCACCAGCGGCACGACGATCTGCCAGTAGATGCGAAACTCGGACGCGCCGTCCAGACGGGCCGACTCGATGATCTCGGTGGGCACGGCCAGGATGAACTGGCGCATGAGAAAGATGCCGAACGCCGGGCGCCACCCAGGGCACGATCATCGAGTAGTAGGAGTTGATCCAACCAAATCGGCTCATCAGGATGAAGAGCGGAATCAGCAGCAACTGAAACGGGATGAGCGTCGAGCCGATGAGGATCACGAAGAGGATATTGCGGCCCTTGAACGTGTATTTGGAGAAGGCAAAGCCGGCCAGCGAGCAGAAGAAGAGCACCAGCACGGTCACAACCGCGGCATAGGCCAGGCTGTTGACGTACCAGTAGCGAAACGACCACCCCTCAAAGAGCGACATATAGCTCCTGAAGGACCAGACTTCCGGCGGGGCCCAGGGCGGATAGCGAAAGATCTCGGTGGTCGTCTTGAAGGACGAGTAGATCATCCAGACGATGGGCAGCATGGTCAGCAGCGCCCCGATGATGACGACGATGTGCAGGACGATGGTGCCCAAGTGATAGACGCCGGTGCATGTCAGTCTTCTCCCCGAAATACGCCGAAGCGTTGCAGTTGGATAAGCGAGAGGATAAAGGTGGCGGCAAAAAGAACAGTGCCGACGGCAGAGGCAAAGCCCAGCCGCAGCCGCGAGAAGCCCCTCAGGTAGAGATACTGCACCAGACTCAAGCTTGAGTTCGCGGGTCCGCCGGTGCCGCGCATGAGCACCTGTGGTTCATCGAAAATTTGCAGCGCACCCAGCATGACGATGATGCTGACAAAGAGAATGATCGGGCGCAGCATGGGGACGGTGATATTGCGGAACAGTTGCCATGCGTTTGCGCCGTCGATGGCTGCGGCTTCATAGAGGCTCTGGGGAATGCTCTGGAGGCCGGCCAGGAAATAGACGGTCAGCAGACCGGTCGAGCGCCAGATGATCAGAATGATGATGGCGACTTTGGCCCAGGTCGGATCGCCCAGCCAGTCGATGGGTCCCAGCCCGACCGAGCCAAGATGGCGTTCAGAAGCCCGCTATCCTTGTTGTAGAGAATCTGGAAGACCAGGGTGATGGCCACGGTGGAGGTGACCACCGGCGTGATGTACATGGCACGCCAGAGCGACTTTCCAGCGCAGGGTCTTGGCATTGAGCAGCACGGCAATGATCAGCGCCAGCGGAATGACAATGAAGAGGCTGGCCGCTGCATAGACGGCCGTGTTGATCGATGGCCTGGAAAAACGCTTCGTCGTTGAACATGCGTACGTAGTTCCTGAATGCCGATGAACTCAGGCTGGCCCATGCCGTTCCAACGAGTGAAACTGAGCACAAGCGCTGAGACGCTGGGATAGAGGAAAAAGATGCCAAAGAGAAGATAAAACGGCGCGATAAAGACGTAGGGCGCTACCTTCTGCTGGCTATAGCGACGAGGCTTGGTCATGGAGATCGAATGGCGTGTCTGTGCTGGTGGTAGAGGACATGCTTCTCAACTCAAGTGGATGATAGTTCTGATGTTGGAAAGCGCATGAGGAATGCAGATTGAGTCTGAGATGAAGCCTCGCCCAGAGCCTGCCTTTGAGGTGAATCGGCCGAAGGGCTGCGAAAGGCGGTCACTCTTCACTGGTGGAAGGGACTGAGCGTTAGCTGCGTTATCATGTCAACACGGAGCAGGGTGAGGCCAGTCACGTCTCAACCCAACTCGAACTCTACTGGCTGAAATCAATCTCGTCCTCAACGGCCTCGATCACGCTGTCGAGGAACTCATCAGCCGTGATGCTGCCGTCGTAGAAGAGGGGCATCTCTGCATTGACGGCGTCGGCAAAGGCGCCGCGGAATACGCTCTGGTACCAGACCGGCACATCGTCAACCAAGCGAGCCATAGACCTCGCCCAGGCGCTGACCGCCGAAGTAGGTGTCTTCCAGGTCGGTGATACGCGGATCTTCAAAGAGTTCGGACATGGTGGGATAGTAGCCGATCTCTTCGAAGCGTTTCACCTGGCCTTCGTTGGTCAGGTAGGAATACTTGAGCAGATCCCAGGCAAGATCAGCGTTTTCGCTGTCGCTGAAGATGCTGAATCCGGTGCCGCCCCACACGGTCGTCACATGGCCTTCACCGTCATCCCAAACGGGCATGGGCGTCTGACGCCATTGGCCTTCCATATCCTCGGCCTGCAACTTCAGAATGAAGTCGCCATACCAATCAGGCATGACGATGCCGGCTGCGCGGCCTTCACGGAAAGCCGTGATCGGCGATGCTCCCCAGAAGTCTCCGCCGACCATAGGCAGGTAGGAGCCATTGTCGATGCCTGCTTTCATGAGTTCCAACACGTCCAGAGCGGCCTGACGATTTTCCTCATCGCCCAGTACAAATTCACCGCCATCATCAAAGACGGCGCCACCGCGCTGAAGCAAGTACATCATGAAGAGATCGGCGCCGTCGGGCAGTACGGAAAGGGCGATCCCGTCTTGGGCCAGCACTTCGCCCGTTGTCAGGAACTCATTCCAGGTGGCGGGCACTTCCAAACCGCGGGACTCGAAGATCTCAGGCTGGTAGTAGTAGGTGGCTGCAGAGAGACTGCTGTCCACGCCATAGACCCGGCCCTGGTACGTGTACGGTGTCCAACGGCCTTCAACCACTCGCTCGTAATCATCGCCGATCAGGTCGGTCAGATCGACGAACTTGTCGGCGAGAATGCCGTCACGCATGAATGCCGGGACCTGGCCCTGCTCCATGCCGAAGAGGTCAGGCACGTCTTCGCCTGCGGCCAGATTGGCCAGAGTCACGGTCCAGATGTCGGGAATCACCTCGAAGTCAAAGGTGAAGTCGATGTCGGGGTAGTTCTCGGCCCATTCTTCGGCGCGTGCCGTGAAGAACTCAACGTAGAGACCGTCGTGGGTCCACATGGTCAGGGTGACTTCACGCGGACCGTCTTCAACTGCCGGCGCCTCTACATCTGCGGACTCAGCCGGCGCTGCATCCGGGGCCGGCGCACAGCCGGCCAAAGCAAAGGTGAACAGTAGTGCCAGGACGAGGAGCAATTTCAGTTTCATCGTCGCGTACCGCCTTTCAATTGATGGGAAATAGGTTGTTGACTTGCTGAAGCTATCGGATTGGTGACAGGATATCCAGATTGCGACATCTGGGGCAGTCCCTGGCGAAAAGCCCATGTTGAACATCAAAATTTGTAATGTTCAACACAAAAAGTGTAAATCGTTTTTCCTTCAATGTCAATCAAGTAGCAGGCGCAATTTAGGCACCTTCACTCACTTGATCGAATGGCCCTGTCCAACCAGTCACTGTCGATGGACACGCCCCAGCCGGTTCCTGGGAATCTGCACCATGCCGTCCTCGACCCGTAGCGCAGGTCATAGTGGCCTGGGTCCACGACGTCGGCTCGATGGAGAACTCGACATGCGGGCCGGCGTTGGGAATGGCCCTCATCTGTGCGAGTCAGACGGTGCCCAGCCAGTCACTGTCGATGGCCACACCCCAGCCTGGTCCATCGGGAATCTGGCACCATGCCGTCCTCGACCGCGAGCGCCGGCGCGTAGAGATCCCTGGGTCCACGACGTCGGCTCGATGGAGAACTCGACGTGCGGACCGGCGTTGGGGATGGCGCCCATCATGTGCAGCGTGAAGACGGTGACCAACGAGAGATTGGCCGAGTGGGGCACGCAGGGCAGCCCGGCCTCGTCGGCCATGCGGGCCACGCGCAGCGCCCTGGTCAGGCCGCCCACGTAGCAGATGTCCGGCTGCACGATGTCGACGGCGCGACATGTCGATGATGCGCTCCCACTGCTTCAGATCGTAGTCCTGCTCGCCGCCGGCGACCGGGATCTCCAGCGCCGCCGCCACCTCTGCCGTCCACGCCAGTTCCCAGTAGGGGCAGGGTTCCTCGAAGTGGCCGAAGTTGTGCTCCTGGAGCAGCTTGCCGACCTCGATGGCCTTGCCCGGCGTGTAGCAACTGTTGCCGTCGGCCAGGATCGTCACGTCGTCGCCGACGGCCTTGCGCACGGCCGGAATCAGCGCCTCGGTGCGACCCGGCCACTGATCTTCATCGTGGCCGGCCACCTTGCCGACGCGAATTTTGAACGCGCGATAGCCGAGCTCGTCGCGCAGCTTGGCCGAGCCGCGCTGCCTCGTCCTCGGGCGTGATGTCGCGTCGCATGCTCGATCCATAGACGCGGAAGGGGCGTGGCTTCCCGCCAAGCAGCTCGCAGACGCTCTTGCCCGCGGCCTTGCCCTTGCAGATCCCAGATCGCCGTGTCCACGCCGGTCAGGGCGCGACAGACATAGGAGCCGGGAAACTTGTAGGTCGCCTCAATCACCTCGTCGCAGAGGCTGTCCAGATCCTCGATGTCGCGTCCCAACACGACCGGCGCCACCTGCCGGTGCAGCACCGTCGCCGTGATGTCGGCATTGAAGGTCGAGACCTGGCCGTAGCCCTCGGATCCGTCCTCGGTGCGCACGCGCACGATGCCGACGTTTGGCGCGTGGACGAAAGTCTCTATCGAGCGAATTTTCATGGTCTGTGTCTCTTTCCGCAGCGTCACTGATTGCGTACGAACGTATCATGCTCAGCGGCATGTTGATAGACTGCGGATTCGGCGAATTAGGCGGACGGAAACCGAATTCGTTCTGATATCATCCGCGAAGATGCCGCCTCATCTCGCATTTAATCCGCAGTCTATCTGGATCGTCGATCTGCTAGTCTTTCGCGTAACGCTATTTCTGTTCCGTACGCGCCTCCACGCCGGCCAGATCTTCGATGATGGTGATGACAGCCGAATGGTCCAGCTCGCCGCGGTCGGCGGCCATCAGTGCGTTGAAGAGCTGGTAGGCCACGCCGGTCGCCGGCAGCGGCACGTTCAGGTTCTTGGCCGTCTCCATGATGATGTTCAGGTCCTTGAAGTGGAAGCGGCTCTTGAAGCCCGGCTCGAAGTTGCCCTCGATCAGCAGCGGCCCGCGCACGTCCATGACGCGTGTCTGGGCGTAGCCGCCGCTGAGCACCTGCAGGATGATGGCCGGATCGACGCCGGCCTTGGCCCCCAGCACCATGGCCTCGGCCATGCCCACGAAGTTGAGCGCCACCTGGATCTGGTTGCAGGCCTTGACCGTCTGACCGGCGCCGTTGTCGCCGCAGAGCGTCACCGTGCCGCCCATCACCTCAAAGACCGGTTTGACCTCGTCGAAGAGCGCCTGCGGGCCGCCGACCATGATCGAGAGCTTGGCCCCCGCGGCCCCGGCCTCGCCGCCGCTGACCGGCGCATCCAGACAGCGGACGCCCTTTTCGCCCAGCGCCTCGGCCACTTTGATCGCGGTCGCCGGCGAGATGGTGCTCATGTCGGCGTAGATCAAGCCCTCGCGCGCCGCCTCGATGATGCCGCCCTCGCCCAGCGCCACCTGCTCCACGTCGGGCGAATCGGGCACCATGCTGATGATCAGATCGCTGTTAGCCGCCACGTCCCGGCAGGAGTCGCCGCCACTGCACCCCTGGCAACGGCGGCCTCCACGGCCGCCGGCACAACGTCATAGGCGACGACCTCATAGCCGGCGTCCAGCAGATGGCCAGCACATGTGCCGGCCCATGATCCCCAGTCCAATAAAGCCGATTTTCGGTTTCATGATCGTTTCCTTTGTGGCGTGCTGGTTGTGTTGATTGATCACAAAGATTTGTCACAGATTCACACAGATAGCTCTGAATTCCTCAGCAGGCTGTCGGAGAGAAACCGATGGACGCGGATGACGCTGATTTGACTGATTCTCACGGATAAACCAAGAGAAATCCGCCTTTATCCGCCACGATCCGTGTTATCCGCGTCCATTCTCTGTCCCTCCGACAGACTGCCAGCAGCAAGAAAAACATCTGTGAAAATCAGTTTTTTATCTGTGTCCATCTGTGACAAATGTCCTGTCTCTCAATCCAAAAAAGCCCCTACGGCGCGCCGTCAAGCGGCTGCGGATAGGCGCGCTGCCAGCCGCGGTGGCCGAATGTCGGATCGGTGGCCAGGTCGGTCTGGTAGACGCGCTGATCGTAGTTGCCGTCGGTCACGGAACGCATGATCGCCTGGGTCAGCAGCATGTCCATCTCGCGGAACTTCTCTTCGTAGGCCGGATCGCGCATCAGGTTCACCTGTTCGGTCGGATCATTCTCCAGATCGAAGAATGTCACATCGCCGGTGCTGTACTTGCTCAGCTTCCAGCGCCCATCGAAGATCATCCAGCCGCTGCTGGTCACGCCGATGCTGAAGGGGCGTTCTCGTCGTTCCCCCAGACCGAGCGCAGGCAACGGGATCGAGTCCATGTAGTCCGGCAGCCTCACAGCCGCTCAGCTTGACCAGCGTCGCCGTCACATCGCCCAGTTCGACCAACCCGGTGTAGGTCTCGCCGCCATCGATGCCCGGCCCTTGCACCAGCAGCGGCACATGAATGCTGCCCTCGTAGAAGTCGCCCTTGCCGATCAGGTTGTGGTCGCCCAGATGGTCGCCGTGGTCGCTGGCGAAGATGATGACCGTGTTTTCGGCCAGTCCCTGCTCATCCAGCGTCTTCAAAATCTGGCCGACCTCGTAGTCGATCTGCTTGACCTCCGCCGCGTAGTGCAGGCGAATCTTGCGTTTGTTGCGCCTCGGTGAACTCGGTGTAGTCGACGCCGTTCCAGGGCCGCTTGTTGCCGTCGATGCTGCCTTGGCGCAGCCCCGGCGTGTCGCCCGCCGACCTCGGGTACAGAGGACGGCATCGCTTCGATATCCAGACCCTCCAGCCACTCTTCGTTGGGATCGTAGGGGCAGTGGGGACCGGGGAAGCCGACCATCATGGCGAAGGGGCGTTCGTCGCCGTACTTGCGGATGAAGCGGCAGGCCTCCTCGCCCACGAAATGGTCGACCGACAGCTCCCACGGCAGCCGGTTGACGATGGCGCCCTTGTTCTCGAAGTAGCCCTCATGCTCGTTGCCGTGGTACTTGCGCTCACCCTGTTCTCTCAGAAAGTGATAGTACTCGTCGCGGACGTGGATCCAGCGCTTGTCCTCGGCGGCCACCCGGTACTGGAATCCATGGGTGATGTCCCACGGATAGAAGTGCATCTTGCCGATGGCTGCCGTGTAGTAGCCCTGTTCATTCAGCAGTTCGGGCCAGGTCTGGATGCCGCAATCGGCCAGATCCGGGCGCAGCCACTGGCCGTTGTCGGTCACGCCGTTCTTGATGGCGTTGCGCCCGGTCAGCAGCAGCGCACGCGCCGGCACGCAGATGGGCGAGACCGAGTAGGCGCGGGTGTAGCGCACGCCCTGCTCGGCAATGCTGTCGATGTTGGGCGTCTCGACAAAGTCGGCCCCGTAGCAACTGAGAAAGTCATAGCGCAACTGGTCGGGCATGATGAAGATGAGGTTGGGTTGGTCGGTCACGGTGGGGATCTCCCTTGTCGGTTTGATGCGATGTTTGTTAGACGCGGCTGACACGGATACGGCTGATCTGCGCAGATCGGTTGGCGGTCATGATGCGGTTTGCAACCGCACAACCTGAATCGAGCATCGAGTTGTGCGATTGCAACCACACCTACGTTATTCCCGAGTTGATCCTGCGGGCCGTAACTCAAACGAAATCGACGCCTTCTCCACACCGTTGACGACGATGGCGATCTCGTGCGCGCCCGGATAATGTTTGCGCGTCGACAGGTCGGCAAACGAGAGCTTGCGCGTGACGACGTAGACGCCCGGCTCGGTTTCGACCTCGCTGATCTGGAAAATCTTGCGCGACGGCTTGCCGCTCGCCTTCATGTAGGCGACGGCATATTCCTGGCGAAGCAGGATCGGTTCTTCGCCTTCCACGTGAAGGTCGTAGGAGAAGGTTGTCGAGTCGCCGATCTGTGGGCTGTCGTTGTCCAGAGCGAGGTTGTCCACGGTCACGCCGGCCGGATCGCCGAAGCCGAAGAGCATCAGCGCCCGCGTGTTGCCGGCTTTGAGCAACGTGCGACAGCCCCGTTTGGCGATCCAGTCGGTGCGCGGTGACCGGCCACGCCAGCGTTCACAGATGTCGAGTACGATGTCCGGGTTGTCCTTGGAAATATCGTTGAGGTTGTTGGCCACGCTCTTGCGTACGTACTCGGATGGATCGTCCTTGAGGGTTTCCAGGATGGGCAGAATGGGCGTCGGATCGGTCTTGAAATCGGGCAGAGCCATGGCCCAGGGCAGACGTGGCCGGCAGCCTTCGCTGGACAGACGACGCAGATGTTCGTTCTCATCTTTGGACCAAGCGTACAGATGAGGCATGGCCCGTGCGGCGTCGGCGGCGATGAAAGGGCGGACGGCAAACTCTGAACTGCACAGCAGCGTGAACTCGGCCAGCGCCTCCATGGAGAGATCCCAGTGATCGAGGCCGTAACATTCGACATAGTCGGGGAAGACCATAGCGTCGAAGCCACTGAAGGCCGGTCCGACATGGCGTAGGATGGCTACGGCCTGGGAATACTCCTGCGGCAATGATTCCTGTAGACATGTGGTGACGTGGCGCATTTTCTGCTTGAGCGCCATGTCTGTGAAGTCATCGGAATGGATGCAGTGATCAAATCTGGCAGTATCAAATGCCGGATAGACGGCCTCAATGGCGGTGCTCAACGCGAGGATAAACTTTTCGGTGAAAAACCTGTCCTTGAGCTGATCGGCCACGGGTCTCTCCCTCGCTGGTGATCGTTTCCGACTCGTCCTATTTTTGGGAACCGGGCGTCTGTTCATCTACGCCGATAGATCCAGTCTACCATGCTATCAGACGGAGACACAAAGCGTTTTCGCCGGCCGAGATCTCGGGGCAATCCATCTTACCCGTCAACGACTTGAGCTGACTTCCGGTCTGCCACATTGGTCAAGTTGCCAACAAATCGACTGTCAGGTAAAGTTTGGATCGCTGTCTTCATTGCATGTAGAAGGCAGGCGAGATTTTTTCCGGACACTCAACCATGGGTGTCATGCCAAACCATCAAGGAGTAGGTCAAAATGGCTACCATTTCCGTATTGAAATTCCACACGTCGGACGGCGCAGGTCAGGCACTGACCACTGTAAAGAGCTTGGCCAAGCAGCAGTTGCTCACGTTGCAGGATGCGGCCATCGTGACCTGGCCGGAGGGCAAGAAGAAGCCCAAGACCGAGCAACTTCAGAGCATGGCCGGCGTTGGCGCGCTGGGCGGCGCTTTCTGGGGAATGCTCTTCGGGCTCATCTTCCTCGTCCCCTTCCTGGGTGCAGCCATCGGCGCCGGCATGGGCGCATTGATGGGTTCGATGACCGATGTGGGCATCGACGACGACTTCATCAAGAGCGTTCAGAGCAACGTCACCCAAGGCACGTCGGCCCTCTTCCTCATGACCAGCGACGCCACGCTGGACAAGGTTGTGGAGCAGATGAAGCAGTACGATTTCGAGATCATCACCACCAACCTGAGCCAACGAGCAGGAAGACGCGCTGCGCGCCGCCTTTGCCGACGATGACGAGGATGATGCAGAGGCCACCGCGTAGGATCTGAATTTTGTCACAGATGGCTCTACTGCAAAAAGGAAAAACAACCACGGATTACACGAATTACACGGATTTTTCACTAGAGGAAATCCGTGTAATCTGTGAAATCCGTGGCAAAGCTAGTTCTTGCAGCAGAGTCATCTGTGGCAAAATTCATGTGGCGACATTCCTTCGCCAACAACCCATCCCCCGCCATGATCGATGTGCGGCCAACATGATCAACGTCTGTTCAAAATGCGGCGCCTACCGTGCAGATAAGGTTGTTGATAGTTCCCGATCTGTGGCCGTCTGCCCCGAATGCGCGCACATACACCCCTTTCGATTCACTCCGCTCTTTCTCGTGGGCGGCGCCAGCGGAGCCGGTAAGTCCGCGCTCGTTGAGCCGTTGATTCGCAGGCAACCGCCGGTCGTCGTGCTTGAGACCGACATCCTCTGGCGTCCCGAGTTCAACAAGCCGGACGAGCATTACCGAGATTACTTCGAGACATGGCTACGCTTAGCCAAGAACATCGCCCAGAACGGTCGCCCAGTATTGCTGCTGGGCGCCGGCTTTGCCGTGCCGGGAAACATCGAGCCAGTGCGTGGAATCCCGCTATTTCGCGCAGATACACACATTGGCCCTGACCTGCCGAGACGATCTGCTTGTCCAGCGGCTGCAAGCGCGCCCCGGATGGCGGGCCAGCCATTCACCATCGTTCATCGACGACAATCTGACCTTCAATCAGTGGTGCCGCGACCAAGCAGACCAGACGGCGGATTACCGCGTATTGGACACATCGGACACCGCCGTCGACAAAACGGTGGAGCAGGTTCTGGCCTGGGTGTTGGAACGGAGTGCTATCGAAGATCCACGATGATCCGGTGACCTATGGACTTGCTGGGACGCTCGATATTTTGCCACAGATGGGACACAGATGGTTTCAGATTTCCACAGATGTTCTCCAGCAAGATTTTGCGGTACCATTGAATCAGACAAAATCATCTGTGTCCCATTCGTACAAATCCGGGTCAATCTGTGACAAAAATCGATTGTCTTCGTCAAGCCTTCGGTATAGCAAGGAGCAAACCATCTATGAGCAAGCGACTGGCCTTGATCCACACGGGGAGCTTCCTCGTCCCTGTGTTCGCCGAACTCTGCCGTACCGTCATGCCCGATGTGCAGATCTTCAACATCGTGGACGACAGTCTCATTCAGAACACGATTGTTGCCAACAATTGACGCCCCACACGGCACGTAGATTGGCCGGCTATGTTCAGTCCGCCGAGGATGCCGGCGCCGACGTCGTGTTGGTGACCTGTTCATCGGTCGGCCCGGCGGTGGAGGCGGCCCGGCCCTTCGTCGACATTCCCGTGCTGCGCATCGACGAGCCCATGGCGGACAAGGCCGTGCAGATGGCGCGCAAGATCGGGGTGATCGCAACGTTGAGCACGACGCTGGAACCGACCCGCGCCCTGATCCAGGCACGTGCCGATGCCCAGGGTCGCGAGATTGAGACTGTCACCCATCTCTGTTCGGGCGCCTTTGAAGCGGTTTCCAGCGGCGATTCCGCAACCCACGATCAAATTGTGCGTGAGGGCCTGAAAGATCTGATGGGCCAGGTCGAAGTGATCGTGCTGGCTCAGGCGTCCATGGCGCGGGTCGTGGATACCCTGAGTGCAGAGGAGAAGAAAGTTCCCATCCTCTCCAGCCCTCAGCTTGGTATTGAGGCCGCCAAGAAGGTCGTGGAGAGCTTGGGGAACCGATAGCGCGATGCAGGGATATTGATCCACGAAGGTGCACAAAGGGACACGAAGATAACACCAAGCACAGGTCTTTGTCCCTCTTCGTGCACCTTCGTGTTCCTTCGTGGAAAAAGAATGAGATCTCGTCCGATTACATCCAGTTTCCATCTATTTGCCATCCATTTGACCCAAGCAGGAGCAAACTATGCCGCAGTTAACCGATCTGGAAATGTTGGAAGAACTGAAGAACTTTGACACGCCCTCAATCACCAACGTCGTCGCCACCTATCCGGGCGCAGACACTTGTCTGAGCCTCTACAACCCCTGGGCTGTGAACTGGTACACGGACCAGACGATTCGCTGCATGTACCCCGAATTGGGCCGACTCGTCGGCTATGCCGTGACCTGCGTCTATGGATTGCCCGATCCAAACTACAACGGATTGACCTTTATGGATGTGGTTGACGCCCTGGACGCGTCGCCCAAACCCACGGTGTTGATCCTCGAACAGCAGTTCCCGCCAGAACTGGCCGGCAAGGTGGGCCTGGCCGGCGGCAACATGGTCTCCGCCATGAAGGCGCTGGGCTGCGTCGGCCTGATCTCCAATGGCCCCTCGCGCGATCTGGATGAGATTCGGCCCATGAACTTCCAGTACATGCTGACCGGCGTCACCGCCGGCCATGGGGCCATGGCCGTGCGCGCCGTCAATGTGCCGGTCTCCGTTGGCGGCATGGATGTTGCGCCCGGCGAACTCATCCACATGGACGAGAACGGCGCGGTCAAGTTCCCGGCCGACAAGCTGGAAGCGGTCTTGACCAATGCCCGTGTACTGCAGAAGGAAGAGGAAGCACGCATGGGCGCCTTGCAGAAGGCGACATCCGCTGCCGAGGTTCGGGCCGCCTTCGCAGGCAAATCCTATGCAAAAGAGGACAAATAGCGATACAGAAACGCATCCGAATCGGGAAGTGAGATCTCCATGCGACTGCGGACTGAACTGGGTTCCTGTGCGAAACCAGCAGGAGTTGACCGCGGCCCTGCCGCTGATCGATGAACTGGGCCTGGGCGCCATCGCCGCGCCGGCCGAGATGGCGGAGTGGACGCTGGATCGAATGCGCGGCCTACGGCGAAATGGTGCGCAGCCACGGCCTGGTCATCGGCGAGGTCGGCTATTGGCGGAATCTGCTGGTCGATGACGAAGATCTGCGCGCCCGACGGATTGAGGACGTTCGGGCGCTTCTGGTCCGGGCCGAGGCCATGCAGACCGGCTGCGTGGTGACCCTGGTCGGCTCGTTCGGCGACCAGTTTGTGTCGCCCCATGCCGACAACTGGAGCGACCGGGCGCGTGAGCGCGCCGCAGAGAATTGTCTTCGCATCCTGGATGGACTGGAATTGACCCACACAAGCTATGCGCTGGAGCCGTGGTGCAACGGCTTTTTCCATGAACCGCAGGCCGTGGCCGATTTTCTCAACGCCGTGGACCACCCGCGCCTGAAATTGCACCTGGATGTGATGAACATGCACTCGGTCCAGACCTACTTCCAGAGCACGCAGGTCATCGATCTGGCCTTCGATCTGCTGGCGGATCGCGTTGTGAGTGTCCACGCCAAAGATCTGCTCTGGGATCCGACCCACATGTTCATGCGCCTGGATGAGGTGATGCCGGGCGAGGGCGTGCTGGACTACGATCTCTTCCTGCGCAGAATCGACGAACTGTCGCCCGACATGCCTGTCTACACGGAACATTGGCAGTCTGACGAGGAATACGTCCAGGCGATTCAACGTCTGCGCGGTCTGGCGGAAGCGGCTGAAGCCAAGATGGTGACGCGCTGAAGGTTGACGCTTTGTCGTCGATCTGTTTCGAACCTCAATCGCTCGATCACTCGATTACGCCGAATCCCTCACAATGAGTTCGTCTGCCGCTATGACCAGCGGAGGGAAATTCCTTGTCCGGTTCTTCGATCATTTCGAGCAACCGGGCCATGACGCGTTGACCGTCATCGTACCGATCGACATGGACGGTGGTCAAGGATGGCGTGACTAACGCAGCCAGGTCGATGTTGCTGAACCCGATGATGGCGATATCCTCCGGGATGCGGCGACCCAATTGCTGGCAGGCTTTGATGGCGCCGATGGCCACCAGATCGTTGTGGGCCAAAATGGCGGTCAGTTCGGGCGCACGCTCCAGCAGTTGAATGGCCGAGTTATATCCGCCTAACGCAGTGAGCGGCCCATGCACAATCCACTCGTCTCGGATGGGAATCCCGCACGATTTCAGCGCCGTGCAGAAACCGGCAAAGCGGCGTGCATTGCTCATGGACGGCGCCGTCTGTTCGCCGGCCAGCAGCCCAATGGCGGAATGACCCTTGGCAACCAGGTGTTCGATGGCCAAGGTTGCACCGTGCACATCGTCTGTCGATGATGTGCTGATGCCGGGCCCCTGGAAGGTCCGTCCACACAGAATCAGCGGCCGATAGTTCTGCGAAAACGCCTGCAATTCTTCATCGCTGCAACGTGAGCCATGCAGGATGATGCCGTCCACCCGCTGAGCGGCCAGGGTGTTCAGCACATGCAGTTCTTCCGCCGGATCCCAGCCGGTGTTGCATAGAAAGACATTGTAGTCATGCTGCCTGGCCAGATTCTGTGAGCCGAGGGCCACGTCGGCATAGTAGGGATTGGCGATGTTGGGCACTATCAAGCCGATTGTATGGGTGCGTTGCGTGCTGAGGCTCTGGGCAATGCGACTGGGGCGATAGTTCAGATCTTTCATTGCACTCAATACACGCGCCCGCGTGTCTGGGCTTACCGCCGCACTTTCATTGATGACACGCGAAACCGTCTGATGAGAAACGCCGGCCACGCGCCCCACATCACGAATGGTCGCTCGCCGGCTCTTTTGTTTGTTCATAGGCGTACCTCGAATTCGTAGTCATCCCAAGAGTCTACACCTGGTTGCCGAACTTGTCCCGTCCAAAAAATGGTGCTTGACAGGGTTGGTGAGAGCGTGCTACACTATCTCTGCTCATGTGACCGGTAACAAATCTATCTGCCAGCGTAACATAAAGAGTCCATAAAACAACCCCATTCGTGAATTCCGACAGAAATTGTGTAGCCATTCCTTCGACAGGAATGTTGGTTTAATTTCTCTCTTGGTTTCTGCGCTCAACTGCGCCGTCTACTCCTGCTCGGCCAGTGTGCGTGTTTTGCTTACGCAATAACCGTTCCACTCATCACTCGTTCTTGCGGCTTCGGCGGTCGATCGCCGCGTATCCAACCCAATATTTAGGAGGCAGTGAAAACCATGCGATTTGCGAAGATACTGGTTCTGTTGATGGGGCTTCTGCTCCTGACCGCATGTGGCGGCGCAGGAGAACAATCTGCAGCGCCAGCAGGCGAGGCGGAGACTGAAGCCGCCGCATCTGAAGAGGTTGCCGCAGGTGAAGGTCTGAGTTCGCCGAATGAGGCGCCCATGCTGCGCGAGATGGTCGACGCCGGCGAGTTGCCGCCGCTGTCAGAACGTCTGCCGGCCAACCCGATGGTGGTCCAGACCTTGGACGACGGCATCGGCAAATATGGCGGCGACTGGCGTGGCGGCACTGCCGAGCGAAACGCCAATTTCTACCTCCGCAACGGCGGCTACCAGCAACTTCTGCGCTGGACGCCGACCTGGGACGGCATCATCCCCAACCTGGCCGAGTCGGTCGAGACCAACGAAGACTCGACCGAGTTCACATTCAAGCTACGCGAAGGGATCAAGTACTCGGACGGCTCGCCCTTCAACGCCGATGACATCATGTTCTGGTACGAAGAATGTCCTCATGAATGAGGATCTGACGCCCGCCGTCTCCGAGGCGTTTTCCATCGGCGGCGAACCCGTGGTCGTCGAGAAAATCGATGATTATACGGTCAAGTTCAAGTTTCCCTCTTCGCATGGCCTCTTCCTGAAGCTGATTACGCAGACCAACATCGAACGATCAACCCAGTATCCCGACGATTACATGCAGCAGTTCCACGCCGACTTCAACGAGGATGTAGCGGCGCTGGCAGAGGCGGAAGGCTACGCCACCTGGACTGAACTCTTCCTGGCCAAGGCCGAACACCACCAGAATGCAGAATTGCCGGTGCTTCGTCCCTGGGTCATGCAGACCTCGCTGGGCGACGCCACCAACAACCGCGTCGTCTCCGTGCGCAACCCCTACTACTGGAAGGTGGACGAGGAAGGCAACCAGTTGCCCTACATCGATCGCTACATCGTCGAACTGACCAACGACACCGAAGTGCTGGTGCTCAAGGCGCTCAACGGCGAACTCGACTTCCAGGAGCGCTTCATCTCGGCGCCGACCAACAAGGCCGTACTCTTCGACAACAAGGATCAGGGCCAGTTCGACTTCTATGAACTGACGCCGACCACGGTCAACGAGATGATCATCCAGCTCAACATGACCCACCCTGACCCGGTCAAGCGCGAGATCTACTCGAACAAGGACTTCCGCATCGGCCTCTCCCACGCCATCGATCGCCAGCAGATCATCGACGTGGTGCATGTGGGCCAGGGCGAGGCATGGCAGGCCGCGCCCCGTCCCGAGTCCCGCTTCCACCACGAGCAATTGGCCAAGCAGTACACCGAGTACGATGTCGATCTGGCCAACGAGTATCTGGACAAGACCGGCTGGACCGAACGCGACTCCGATGGCTATCGCCTGGGTCCGGACGGCGAACGCATCACCATCATCATGGAGATCGACCAGGCACGCACCACCTACGTGGATGCGCTGACGTTGATCGAACCGATGTGGGATGAAGTGGGCGTCGAGATGATCCTCAAGACCATGGAACGCTCGCTCTGGGAAGAGCGCATTCGCAGCACCAACCTGGACTTCGACGCCTCGGCCCATCGCTTCGGCGGCGGCAGCGGCGATTCCGTCATCCTCGATCCACGCTACTACCTGCCCATGAACAACGGCAGTTCCATCTACGGCAAGGCGTGGTCCTACTGGTACAACGGCGTCAATCCCGACCTCGCCGAGGAACCGCCGGCAGAGATCAAGCGAGCGTTCGAACTCTACGATCAGATCAAGGCGACCTCGGACGATGACGAACAGTTGGCGCTGATGACCGAGATCCTGGACATCGCCGCCGACCAGTTCTACTCAATCGGCACGGTGCTGGAGCCGAACGCCTTCGGCGTGGTCACCAATCGCATGCGCAACACGCCCGACACGTTGCCCAACTCCTGGATCTATCCCTCGCCGGGACCGTACAACCCGGAACAGTTCTGGGTAGAGGAATAAAAGCAATAGGACACGGATTTCACGGATTAGGCGGATCAACGCGGATTTTCATATCAAAATCCGCGCTGATCCGCCCGATCCGCCTAATCCGCGTTCTATCTCAGGTCGTTCCTAGCAGACACTCGCCAGGAAAGATCATCCGTCATGCTAACCGACAGCCCCAAGGATTGGTTCGACCGGCCCATGCGCTGGGCGCAGTTGACCTTCACCGAGAACGATCCGGCCGACGCCGATCTGGACTTCTGGTTCGACTACTTCCAGCGTATCCATGCCGACGGCGTGGTGCTCAGCACGGGCGGCTACATCGCCTATTATCCCACGCAGATTCCACTGCATCATCGCAGCGATCGCTTGGGCGAGGTCGACTTTTTCGGCGACGCAGTGAGTCGCGCACGGACGTTGGGGATGGCTGTGATCGTGCGCACCGATCCCCATGCCGTCCACCAGCCGGTCTACGACGCGCACCCCGACTGGATCGCGGTGACCGAGGACGGCCAGCCGCGGCGCCATTGGTCGTCGCCCGAGGCCTGGGTGACCTGCGCGCTGGGACCATACAACTTCGAGTTCATGACCCAGGTCAACAACGAGATCATGGAACGCTACCGGGTGGAGGCCCTCTTCGGCAACCGCTGGGCCGGCAGCGGCATGTGTTTCTGCGAACACTGTCGCCGCAATTTTGATGACGCCTACGGTTTCGAACTGCCCCGTGCCATTGATCCCCAGGATCCCGCCTACGCGCTTTCCTGCTCTGGCGACAGGAACGGCTCTTCGACCTCTGGCAGTTGTGGGATTCTGAGCTGCGGGCGATCAACCCGCATTCGCACTACATCCCCAACTCCGGCGGCGGCGCGCTGAGCGCGCTCAACATGCGCGTGGTGGGCGAACGGGCCAAGATTCTCTTTGCCGACCGTCAATCGCGCCACGGCATCATGGCCCCGTGGGCCGTGGGCAAGAACGGCAAGGAGTATCGCGCCGCGCTGGGCGACAAGCCGGTCGGCGAGATCTTCAGCGTGGGGCCGGAGGAGAAGTATCGCTGGAAGGATTCGGTGCAGAGCGAGGCCGAACTGCGCGTCTGGGTGGCCGACAGCATCGCCAACGGCATGCGGCCCTGGTTCACCAAGTTCGCCGGCGTCGTCCACGATGACCGCTGGATGCC
Source organism: uncultured Chloroflexia bacterium (assembly GCA_963698255.1). Classification (GTDB taxonomy): domain Bacteria; phylum Chloroflexota; class Anaerolineae; order Caldilineales; family Caldilineaceae; genus JAWKOK01. Next base: position 27,982 of record CAVOQD010000011.1, read on the forward strand.
CGTGGTCGAGGATATCTATCGCCGGCATCATGAGGATGAACCCTACCTGCGCAACACGGCTTCGCTGGCGCGGGTGGGTTTGGTCTATTCGCAACAGACGGCTGCCTTCTACGGCGGCGCTCAGGCCCACGAGAAAGGTCGAAGATCACGCCTTGGGCTTCTACCAGGCGCTGATCGAGGCGCGCATCCCCTTCGAGATGGTCCACGACGAATTGCTGGACGCTGACCATATCGATCGCTACAAGACGCTGATTCTGCCCAACATCGCCGCCCTCTCGGACGAACAGTGCGAGCAACTGCGCCAATTCGTGGCACGCGGCGGCAGCCTGGTCGCCACCTATGAGACGTCGCTCTACGACGAGTGGGGCCAGCGACGGTCGAACTTCGGGCTGGCCGATCTCTTTGGCGTGGAGACGGACGGTCGCATCGAAGGGCCGATGAAGAACGCCTATCTGAACCTGGAGCACGCGTCCGACCCGCACCCGATTTTGGCCGGACTGGAGAATGCACAGCGCCTCATCCACGGCGTCCACCGGCTCGATGTGCGTCCGACCACGGCATTTCGCCGATCCGCCGGTCACGCTCGTCCCCGCCTATCCCGACCTGCCCATGGAAGAGGTCTACCCTCGCCAGCCGCGCACCGACATCCCCGAAGTCTATCTGCGTGAAATCGGTGACAGCCGCATCGTCTACTTCCCCTGGGACATCGACCGCACCTATTGGGAGGTCCTCAACGTGGATCACGGCATCCTGTTGGCCAACGCCGTGACCTGGGCGACCAACGAGGAGCCGCCGGTCACGGTCGAAGGCGCCGGCGTGCTGGACGTGACGGTCTGGCGGCAGGCGGACTCGATGACGGTCCACCTGGTCAACATGACCAACCCCATGATGATGCGCGGCCCATTCCGCGAGTTGATCCCGGCGGGCCCGTTCCAGGTTTGCGTGCGTCTGCCGGAGGCGCAAGCTCCTCAGGCCGTACGCCTGCTGCACAGCAAACAGTCGCCGCCATACGAACTGTCCGAAGGCCGGCTGACGCTCACTGTAGACTCGATTCTCGACCACGAAATTGTGGCTATCGATTTGGCGGCTCTCCAAGGCTAGGTTCGTAGTGACGGCTTCAGCCGTCTGGAAAAGAACAGTTTTCTCTGTAGATGGCAGGAGCACCTTAGATGTTAGGATACGTTCTACGCCGCATGCTTGTCATGATCCCCACGGTCATCATCATCTCGATGGTCAGCTTTGCCCTGATCAAGCTGCCGCCGGGCGACTTTCTCACCTCCTACGTGGCCAGCCTGGAAGCCGGCGGCGAGTCGGTGGACGATGCCACGCTGGCCGCGCTCGAACAGCGTTATGGCCTGAACCAGCCGGGCTACGTACAGTATTGGAAGTGGATCTCGGGCATCGTCCTGCGCGGCGATTTCGGGCAGTCGTTTGAGCTGAACGCACCGGTCTCATCGCTGATCTGGGGGCGGCTGGGGCTGACGTTGATGCTGTCGATCACGACGCTGCTCTTCACCTGGGCCGTGGCCTTTCCCGATCGGCATCTACACGGCCGTCAAAAAGTACTCGCTGGGCGACTACGTCTTCACCCTGCTCGGCTTCATCGGCCTGGCCATTCCCAATTTTCTGCTGGCGCTGATCCTGATGTACGTCGCCTTCAAATACTTCAACCAGAGTGTGGGCGGCCTTTTCTCGCCGGAATATATCGACGCGGCCTGGGGTTGGAACAAGTTTTGGGATATGCTCAAACATCTGTGGGTGCCCATCGTCATCGTGGGCACGGCCGGCACTGCGGGCCTCATCCGCGTGATGCGCGCCAATCTGCTCGACGAACTCAGCAAGCCCTATGTCGACACAGCCCGCGCCAAGGGCATGTCAGAGTGGCGGCTGATTCTCAAATACCCGGTGCGGGTGGCGCTCAATCCGTTCATCAGCACCGTCGGCTGGACATTGCCCCTGCTCATTTCCGGCTCGGCCATCGTCGCCATCGTCCTCAACCTGCCCACCAGCGGACCGTTGTTGTTGCGTTCGCTGCTGACCCAGGACATGTTCCTGGCCGGCAGCTTCATCCTGATGCTGGCGATTTTGACCATCATCGGCACGTTGATCTCTGATATTCTGTTGGCGTTACTCGATCCACGCATCCGCTACGGGAAGTGAGCGATACCATGGCAGAAACAATTCAGACCGCAGCGACGCCGGCCGCCCCCGTCGCCAATGCGAGCACAGACGATGTATATACGCAGGAGGAGGAACGGGTCTCTGTCGCCTCTCAGTGGCAGTTGACCTGGTGGAAGTTTCGCAAGCACAAGTTGGCCATGACCGGCGGCATCGTCACCATCCTCATCTATTTGATCGCCATCTTCGTCGAGTTCTTGGCTCCATTTCCCAAGGACGACTTCCATGCCGAGTACACCTTTGCGCCGCCGCAGCCGCTGCATCTCTTCGATCGAACCGAGGAGGGTCGTCTCACCATTGCGCCCCACGTCTTTGGCTACGCGGTGGAGATCGACAAGGAGGCCCTGCGTCGCACCTTTGTCATCGACCCGGAGCAGAAGATCGCGGTGGCTTTTTTCGTCAAAGGCGCGGAATATAAATGGATGGGGCTGATTCCCGGCGACATCCACCTCATCGGCCCGGTCGATCCAACCCAGCCTATGTACCTGATGGGCGCCGATCGCCTGGGCCGCGATGTCCTCAGCCGCACCATCCACGGCACCCGTGTCTCCATGTCGATCGGCCTGTTGGGCGTGGCTCTGAGCTTTGTGCTCGGAATCCTTCTGGGCGGCATCTCGGGCTACTACGGCGGGTGGGTGGACAACGTGATCCAGCGTGTGATTGAGTTCCTGCGCTCGATTCCGACCATCCCGCTCTGGATGGCGCTGGCCGCGGCCTTGCCGTTGACCTGGCCGCCCTTGCGCATCTATTTCGGCATCACCATCATCCTCTCGTTGATCGGCTGGACCAGCCTGGCGCGTGTGGTGCGCGGGCGCTTTCTCACGCTGCGCACCGAGGATTTTGTCATGTCGGCCAAGCTGGACGGCGTCAAAGAGATGCGCATCATCCGCCGGCACATGGTGCCCTCCTTCACCAGCCACATCATCGCCGCGCTCACGCTGGCCATCCCCGCCATGATCCTGGCCGAGACCTCGCTGAGCTTTCTGGGGCTGGGCTTGCGGCCGCCGGTGGTCAGTTGGGGCGTGCTCCTGAAAGAGGCCCAGAACGTGCGCTCCATCGCCACCGCGCCCTGGCTGCTCTGGCCGGGCGTGGCGGTGGTCATCGCCGTGCTCGCGCTCAACTTCCTGGGCGACGGCCTGCGCGACGCAGCCGATCCATATGAAAGATAGATGGGACACGGATGACCCGGATCGGGCGGATTTCCGCGGATTTTCTTCGGAGATCAGTGAAAATCCGCCCGATCCGCGTTATCCGCGTCCTATTGTTTTACAATCACTTGGAGTTCATTGGATGAACGACGATATCCTCCTGGATGTCAAAGACCTCCAGACCTATTTTTTTCTCGACGAAGGCATGATCAAGGCGGTCAACGGCGTCGATTTTCGCATGTACCGCAACCGCACCATGTGCGTGGTGGGCGAGAGCGGTTGCGGCAAGAGCGTGACCGCACGCTCGATCATCAACATCGTGTCGCCGCCGGGAAAGGTCGTCGCCGGCGAGATTCTCTTCCACCGTGATCCTGCCAAGAACAACAGCGGCGCAACGCGAAGATGTCGTCGATTTGGCCAAGCTGGATCGCACAGGCAGCGAGATCCGTGACATTCGCGGCAAAGACATCGCCATGATCTTCCAAGAACCGATGACCTCCATGAGTCCGGTCCATACCATCGGCAACCAGATCATCGAGGCCATCCGCCTGCACACGCCGCGTCTCCAAGACGGAGGCGCGCAAACAGGCCATCGAACTGCTGTATCGCGTGGGCATCCCTCAGCCCGAAATGCGCATCGACAGCTATACCTTTCAGTTGAGCGGCGGCATGCTCCAGCGCGCCATGATCGCCATGGCGCTCTCGTGTCACCCGACATTGCTCATCGCTGACGAGCCGACTACGGCGCTGGATGTGACCACCCAGGCCCAGATCCTGGAACTGATGGTCGAGTTGCAGGAAGAGACGGGCATGGCGATCATGCTCATCACCCACGACCTGGGCGTCGTGGCCGAGATGGCCGACGACGTGATCGTCATGTACCTGGGCGAAGTGGTCGAGCAGGGCACTGTCAATGAAATTTTCTTTGAACCCAAACATCCCTACACCCAGGCGCTACTGCGTTCCATCCCCACCCTTGGCCTGGCCGAGCGCGATCGTCTTGACTCGATCAAGGGCATGATCCCCCATCCCTATGCCCGGCCATCCGGTTGCCAGTTCCACAACCGCTGCGATCAGATGATGCCCGGCATCTGTGACCAGATCACGCCTCAGGTTATCTGGCTGGACGAAGGGCGAGAGGTGCGCTGCTTGCTCTACGGCGGCGCAGAAGAGGCCATGGCCGCCAATCCGGTGGGCGTTGGCACGGCAAACGGAGGGGATGGATAGACCGATGGCAGAGACATATCATTGCTGCGAACAGAATCCAATCAGTCGAAACCGGTCCTCTGCTGGACGTACGCGACCTGCGGATGTATTTCCCCATCCAGAAGGGAATATTTCGCAAAACCGTCGCCTATGTCAAAGCGGTGGACAACGTCAACTTTGCCATCGCCGCCAGAGAGACGCTGGGCCTGGTGGGCGAAAGCGGCTGCGGCAAGACCACGGTAGGCCGCTGCGTGGTACGCGCCTATGAACCAACCGGCGGAGAACTGCTCTTCCGGGAAGTGGACGGCAGCGTTACCGATCTACTGCCGCTGAACAAGAGAGAGCTTCTGCCCTATCGACGGCAGGTGCGCATGATCTTTCAGGATCCCTACTCTTCGCTCAATCCGCGGCTGCCGGTGCTGGAAATCGTGGGCGAACCGTTGCGGGTCAACCAAAACATGTCGGGCAAGGAGTTGGAGGAAAAGGTCGCTGCGTTGCTCGCCCGCGTCGGTCTGCGGCCCGAGTATATGCAGCGCTATCCCCACGCCTTCAGCGGCGGCGAACGCCAGCGCATCAGCATCGCCCGCGCCCTGGCGTTGGATCCGCGGCTGGTCGTGGCCGACGAGGCGGTTTCGGCGCTGGATGTTTCAGTACGCGCCCAGATCCTCAACCTGTTGCAGGACCTGCAGGACGAATTTGACCTGACCTATCTCTTCATCTCCCACGATCTGAGCGTCATCGAATACCTGTGTGACCGGGTTGCCGTGATGTATGTGGGCAACATCGTCGAGGTCGCGCCGACCAAGACACTCTTTCGGCAGCCGGCGCATCCCTACACAGAGGCGCTACTGTCTGCGGTGCCCAAACCAAACCCGTTGATGCGTCAGCACAAGGATCGCATCATTCTGAGGGGCGACGTGGCCGATCCGGCCAATCCGCCCACCGGCTGCTACTTCCATCCTCGCTGTCAATATGCAAAAGACCAGTGCAGCACCGATAAGCCTGAACTACGCGACGTAGGCAATGGGCACCAGGTTGCCTGTCATTTTGCCGAAGAGTTGGATCTGCGCGGCGTCGTAGCGGTCAGCGATTTGAGGCCGACTGAATACTTGAACGTAGACGTCTGGCGCATGTTCGCCGATTATGAGAACATCGAGACGTCAGATATCCTGTTACGAACCATCCATACCCAAACCGAATTGGAGCAATCAATGAGCTTTCCCAACACGCTTCCCAAAGTTTCCCTACGGCGCCGTCTATTTCCGCAAGACCAATCCGCCCAAGCCTGACTGGGACCGCGACTACGGCACAGCGTCCGAAGACGGCATGAACATCTTCCGCCACTGGTTTCTGCTGGAACGCCGTGGAGATCGAGCCCGGCGTCTACGACTGGTCAGACTATGATCGCCAGCTCGATCTGGCCGCCGAAAACGGCATGAAGACCATCATCGCCGAGATGATCACCTCTGCGCCGGAGTGGGCGTTCCGCAAATATGCCGACTCCCGCTTCGAAAAGCGCGACGGCCAGAAGGTCGAAAGCCAGATCAGCGGCAGTTGCGGCGTCGGCGGCTTCCCCGGCCTCTGCTACGACAACGACGACGCCAAGGCCGCGGCAGAGCGCTGGCTGCGCGAACTGGTCACCCGCTACAAGGATCACCCCGGCCTCGGCGGCTACGATATCTGGAATGAGTGCAACATCGGCGTGGACACCTGCTACTGTGACGGCACGGCCGCCAAGTTCAGGGTCTGGCTTGAGAAGAAGTACGGCGATCTGCGCACATTGGGCGAAGCCTGGGGTCGCTACAGCTTCGCCGAGTGGGACGACATCTCCCCGCCGCGCAACCTGGGTCAACACCCGCATGTGATGGACTGGCTGGAATTCCGCATCGACAACGCCTACGAGCTGATGCAATGGCGCGTCGACCTGATCCGCAGCATCGACGCCGACGTGCCCATCGTCGCCCACGGCATTGCCGCCAGCCTGAATCGAGATGGCCCCTGCCGCGGCCGACGACTGGCGTGCCGCAGACCTGGCCGAGGCCTACGGCTACACCTGGGGTTCGTCCCGCCACGGCGACGAACCGTGGAAGCAGATCCACGCGGTCGACCTGGTGCGCGCCAGTTCTCGCGGCAAGCCCTTCTGGCACGCCGAGGCCTATGCCGGCCCGCTCTGGTTGGCGCAGAATGTGCTCAACAAGCCGCGCGACGAGGGTCGCATCGCCGCACCCGAGGACATCCGCTACTGGGACATGACCAGCTTCATGTGCGGGGCAACCGGTCTGCTCTATCTGCGCTGGCGACCGCTGTTGGACGGCCCGCTCTTCGGCGCCTTCGGCGGCTATGGCATGGACGGCTCGCGCACGCCTCGCTCGGAGATGGTGAGCAAGGTCGGCAAGTGGACGGCGGCCCCGGAACAGGAGAAGCTCTGGCAGTCGCGACCGATCAAGGGTGAGATCGGCATCGTCTATGTGCCGGAGACCCAGATCTTCGACTACTCGCAGCAGGGCAACACCGACTTCTACGCCAAGTCGATGCAGGGCGCCTATCAGGGCTTCTTCGACAACAACATCCAGGCCGATTGGGTCCACATCGACGACATCGACGAGCGTTCGCTGCTCTATCTGCCCTTCCCCGTCATGCTCAACGAAGAGACTGCCGAGAAGCTGCGCGACTGGGTCGCGGCCGGCGGCACGCTCATCTCCGAGGGCTGCCCGGCCTACTTCGGCGACCGCGGCCATGTCGGCCAGGTCCAGCCCAACTACGGGCTGGATGAACTCTTCGGCGCACGCGAGAGCTATGTCGAGTTCGTGCCCGATCTGCTCGACGATGAGCAACTGAACTTCAGCGGCACACCAGTCTGGGGCGGCATCTACTTGCAGGCCTACGAGCCGACAACCGGCACGGCCGATCGGCTGGTATGCAGACGGCCGCGTTGCCGCCGTGGACAACCAGTTCGGCAAGGGGCGCACGCGGCTCATCGGCACCATGGCCGGCTACGGACATGGTCTCCATGCACCCGAAGGCTCGGCGCCCTTCTTCAAGGATCTGCTGGCCTTCGGCGGCCAGGAACAACACGTGGTTTGCAGCGATCCGCAGGTCAAGGCCCGCGTCCACGCCGGCGACGGCGGCGTCTATCTCTGGGTGGCCAATCCGACGCGCCAGGAGCGGCCTGTTCGTCTCCAACTCGGATCAGCATGGGGTCCGTTCTCGTCCGGCAACACGCTGTGGGGAGCGGACGCCGATGTGCAAGGACAGACCGTCACGCTCACCTGTCCGGCGCGGGATGTGACCGTCATCGCGCTGGCGTAGTTCAGATTGATTCTGTTGGATCTCAGGGGATTGAGTCACACAGGTTTTGTAGCACGACATTTACGTCGTAGCTCCCCGAGCCGGCCAACTTGAACTGCCACGACATGAATGTCGTGCTACAGAGTCATGGTCAACGGCCGGGATATCCACACACGGTCCACTGTGTGTGGATATCCCGGCCTATGTGATTCTGTCCAGCAACACATTGGTCGATTTTGGCCCGCTGAGCTGGAAAACCGGTTTGCTGATCTCCTTGGGCATGAGTTAACTTTGTTTGGAATAGAACCGACGCCGACTGTCATTCCGAAGCAAGGCGTTCGTCCTTGAACTTGTCGAAGGGAGGAATCGTCGATGAACATCCGATTTGGCTATCGCAATATGGAATTCCCCAGCGCTGATATCGTAGAACTGCGCGACAGCAATGATCTGCTGGGCGATGTGCCTGCACTGCATGCACGCATGGCGGAGGACGGCTATCTGCTGCTGCGCGGTCTGATCGACCGCGCAGAAAGTGCTGGCCGCGCGTGAGACCGTTCTCGCCTACATGGAGGAACACAACGCACTTGTCCCCGATACGCCGGTGCTTGAGGGCGTAATGGGCGGACGCAGTCCGCAGATGATGGGCGTCAAGGGCATCGCCCACCACGAGGATGTGCTCGCCGTGTTGGAGGGCGATGAACTGGTCAGTTTCTACGACGCCTACTTCGGCGAGCCGTCAACGACCTATCACTACAAGTGGCTGCGTGGCGTCGGCAACGAGGAGTACACCGGCGCGCATTATGACTTTGTCTACATGGGCCGCGGCTCGACCAATCTGCACACCACCTGGGTTCCGTTCGGCGACATCCCCATCGACCAGGGCACGCTGGCCATGTGCGTCGGCTCCAATCATCTCGACAGTTTTGCGCCCATTCGAGACACCTATGGGCAGATGGACGTCGACCGCGATCTGATCGAAGGCTGGTTCACCAAGGATCCCATGGAGATCGTCGAGAAGTTCGGCGGCCAGTGGGCGACGACCGACTTCCGGGCCGGCGACGTGATCCTCTTCGGCATGCACACCATGCACGCTTCGACCACCAATCTCACCAATCGTTTCCGTCTCAGTTGCGACATCCGCTTCCAGCCGGCCGGCGATCCCGTCGATCCACGCTGGCGGAAGAACGGGACCGGCCATACCGCGCAGAACGAGCCGGTGCAAGTCGATGGAGGACGCTCGCTCGCAGTGGGGTGTTTGACATCGGAAAAATTGACCGGCCAGTAGAAACCGTAAATGAACACAGTAGCAAAGGCCGTTACCGAGAGACGAACACCGCAGCATAAGTGCCCGGCACTGGCCACAACCGGACTGCTTTGACCAGTCATCTACCGTGCCAGTGCCGTGCACTCTGTGGTGACTTTTCCGTGAAGCAGCCTAAGTCACATTTGGAAAGGACCTGAAATGTCTATCGACTTCGATCCCGGGCGCTGGGATCGAGTGCGCAGGACCTATGATGCCTGGTGGGCAGGGGAACTCGACCGGCCGATCATCCCTGTCGTTGTGGCCGGCCGCGATCCTGGGCGGCCGCAGCCGGCGGCGCCGCTGCTCTCGCAGGCGACCTGCACCGACTTCTCCTGGTCGCCTGAGGAGATTGGTCGACCGCATCGACTACGAGCTGTCATGCTACCACTTCCTCGGCGACGCCTATCCCTGGTTCAACATGGACTGCTTCGGCCCCGGCGTGCTGGCGGCCATGATGGGGGCCGAACTCGACAATTCGACCGGGCGCGTCTGGTTTTGGCCGCCCGATGATCGACCGATCCAGGAGATCCACCTGGAATTCGACCCCGAGAGCCGCTGGCTCAAACGCATCCTGGACATCTGCGCAGCGGCCATGGAACGTTGGCAGGGCCAGGTACTGGTCGGCATGACCGATCTGGGCGGCAATCTCGACATCCCGGCCACCTTCCGCACGACCGAGAAGCTGCTCTTCGATCTGATCGATTATCCGGAAGAGGTGGAGCGGCTGGCCTGGGAGGCCCACGAGTGCTGGCATCAGGCCTATGCCGCCATCAACGCCGTGTTGCAGCCGGTGAATCCCGGCTATTCGGATTGGTCGGGCATCTTCAGCGATTCGCCCTACTACATCCTGCAATGTGACTTCTCGTACATGATCAGCCCCGACATGTTTGGCCGCTTTGTGTTGCCCGAGCTTCAGGCCACCTGTCGACGGCTGCCGCGCACCTTCTACCACCTGGACGGCATCGGCCAGATCCCGCATTTGGAACAGTTGTTGACCATCGACGAATTGGACGGCGTGCAGTGGATCCACGGCGACGGCAAGCCGGACTGCGCCAACTGGCCCGAGATCTACCGGGCCATCCACGCTGCGGGCAAGCGCATTCAACTGATCAGCGGCGAATTCGCCGCCATCGAGGCCGTGATCGACCAGATCGGCACGGCCAACGGCATTCAATATCATATTTTCGCAGCGCCGGCCGAACGAGAGGCAGAGATTCGGCAGGGGCTGACCCAGTTTGGAGTGGAGTGAAACTGTGAATATTCGTGAACGGCTGGAGGCTTTTTGGGCCGGCGAACGCCCGGACGTGATCCCCTTCACCATTTACCAGTGGGAATGGCGTCATACGGAGCACGATCCCGCTTGGCAAAATCTGTTCGACAAGGGCATGGGCGTCACCTGGCATTTGGCCACGACCAAGGAGAGCTGGGGCGACAATGTCGAACTTCGGGAGGAGACCGTCCAGAAGGATGGAAAGGCTCTCCGACGGCGCAGCATCGTGACGCCGGTCGGCGAAGTGTACGAACTATTCGAGGATGACTGGCGGCAGAAGTTCTACCTGGAGACGGCGCAAGACTACGCGGTGATGACCTACGTTGCCAAGCAGATCCAGATTGAGCCGGCCTACGAGGAATATGACGCCAAGGTCGCTGAATTGCCGCCCTACTGCGTGCCGCTCGCCTTCACCGGGCGCACGCCCAACCAGACCGTCCTGGTCGATCTCGTCGGTCTGGAGAACTATGCCTTCCATCTCTTCGACCTTGAGGCGGAGATGATGGAACTGTACACTGCGCTGCTGGCCAACTATCGCCGCAGAGCCGAGTTGGTCGCCGGCGGTCCCGGCCGATTCGTCTCGGTCCTGGAGAACTTCACGGCCGAGACGCTGGGTCCCAAGCGCTACGCACAGTTGCTCTCGCCGGTCTACGACGAGTGTTTTCCCTGGCTACAACAGGCCGGCAAGATCGTGGGCACCCACTACGATGGGCAGTTGTCGGCAGTCAAGGATCTTGTCGCAGCCGCGCCCATGGACCTGATCGAGTCGGTGACGCCGCCGCCAGAGGGTGACATGACGCTGGCCGAGTGTCGCAAGGCTTGGCCGGACAAGCTGCTCTGGTCGAATCTCAATGTCGGTCTGCTATGAACTGCCGCCGGCGGAGTTGAGGGAGGCAGTGCTCAGCCGCGTCGAAGAGGCCGCGCCCGACGGCCGCGGCCTGGCATTCGAAGTCTCCGAGCACTATCCGCGAAACTGGAAAGAATCGCTGCCGGTGGTGCTGGATGCGTTGGAGGAGACACGGGGCTGAGCAGTTGCTGCCGCCTAGCAGGCTGCCGGAGAGAAACAAAGATAGGACGCCGATGATGAGGACTTAAATGCCGGCCAGTCGTATGCCAGAGTCGTTGTCCGTAACCCCTTTGCGGGCAACTGAGTTACCGGTCAGATAAGGTCGCACACACGATGATTCAACTGGACTTCAACCAATATGAAAACATCCGCGGCCTTTTCGACGGCCTCTGGTATCACCTCAACCTGTTTGCGGTGATCGAGGGCAAGGCCCCCGGCCAGATCTTCGCCGATGACGCCGAGAACCCAACCGTCGCCTTGATCTGCGAGCACGTTGAGGGCAACTGGTATCTGGCCGGAGACAGTTCCGATCCGGAGATCGTGGCGGGGTTGAAGACCCTTGTGGACGACACGCTGCTGCCTGCCGGCAGGGCGACCGCCGACAGGGTCGAGCTGATCGTCAATTGGTATCCCGAGGCATGGGAATCTCACTTCGATCTTCTATTGGCGGATGCGGCGCCGTTGCGCCACCTGCGCAAACATTTCGTGATCGACGCTGCGCCGGCCATCGACTGGCGCGCGCAGTTGCCCGACGGCTACGAGATGCGCCTGGTCGATGATGATCTGCTGGCGCAGGATGAACTGGTCAACATCGAAGAACTGCGCGACTGGGACAGCGGCTACCATGAGGCCATGAAGCCGCTGATGGGCGGCGGCATCGGCTGCGCGATTCTCCACGACAATCACATCGCGAGCTGGTGCATGGGCGACTATGCGGCCGGCAACTTTGTGGAGATCGGTATCCACACCGACGAGACCTATCGCAAGCAGGGCCTTGCCACGCTGGCCACCGCGGCCATGGTCGAGACCTGCCTCGACAGCGGCGCCGATGCCGTAGGCTGGCACTGCTGGAGCAGCAACATCGCCTCGGCCAAGACCGCGATCAAAGTCGGCTTCCGCCAGACGGTCGAGCATCCCATCTATCACGCCTGGTACAATCGCGTCGACAATCAGTTCGTGCGCGGCAACATGCTCAAGTTTGAGTATCGGCCAGTCTGAGGCTGCCATTCCCGAGTATGCGCGGGGCTTCCAGATGATCGACGACGGACACCCCGATGTGGCTTCGTCTCGCTTTGCCGCCAACTGGCTGCCTTGGGCGCACTACAACATGGCCTGCGCGCTGGCGGCAAGCGGAGAAGAACCGGCTGCGCTTGGCCACCTGCGTCAGGCCATCGATGCGGGGTTCAGCGATGCCGAACGAATGGACAACGACCCGGAACTGGCAATGCTGCGCGGGACCGCTGAGTGGTCTGACATGATGCAGTTGATCGAAGGTTAGGACGGTTCAGCCAAACCACTCGATCGAATGGTTAATTCTGAATTGATAATGCGCAACGGTTAATGCGTGACGGATGGCTGCTCGCAGGCAAAGACAAGATACCAACTTGTCCTACATTTCTGTGGGCGCCAAGGCGTGCTCAACCACCGCATCCAACGCCATCCCTTCCCCTTCGGCCCAGGCCGTGACGGCAGCATAGCTCGGCAAGGCATTGCGCGCTTGAACGATCGTTTCGTCGATTGCCGCCTTCTCGACAGGCGGCGCAGCCAGCCTGAACTCGGTCCGTGCAGATTGGACGGCCGCTGCCATGCGAAGGCACTTCTCCGGATGCCCGCGTCGTATCGCCAACTGCGTCATGGTATCGAGGGTTGCGATCATGGGTTTAGCGCCGCCCAACTCATTTTGTATACGCAGCGCCTCTCTCAAACAGATTTCGGCATACGAATAATCGTCTTGGCTCATCGCAAGCAGTCCCCAGACAAATGTCAGTTGTGACATCCTGTCCTTCAATTGATTGTCTTCAGCAAGTTGACGCCCTTCCGCCAAGGCATCAAGTGCGTCCTCAAATCGACCGAGCCTAATGCATAGAAGACTCCAATCAGCCAACGCCATGGCGATGCCCCAGGCTTGGCCGACGTGGCGATGCAGTGTCAAACCCTCCCGGATCTGATGTTCTGCGCGTTCATACTCGCCGAGTTTCGTCGCCGCTCTGCCGTAATTCGCCAAAGTCATCGCCAGGGTCCAGTCATCGCCGGTCTGGCGTGACCAGGCTAGATCCTTGTCAAAAAATACTCGAGCGTTTTCGTAGTCACCCTGATCAAAGACTGCCCAGGCAAGCAGGCCCCTTGCGATGCCCATTATCCGATGTTCGCCCTTGTTACCGGTAACTGCATTCATTTCGAGGCCCTGCATCATAAATCGACGGACGGCCTCGCCTCTGTTCAAGATGTGGGAAAAATAACCGGCACAGACGATAACTTCAGCATAGCGGGTCGATGGCGGGTTTCCTTCCGCCAGGGCAACTGTCGCAAGTGCAATCCGTTCGGCTTCTTTAGGAAACTCGTTCCAAAGATGGAGCAGCGCCGCACACAAACGAAGTGCGATATCCACGTCTCCAGTCGACAGCACCCAGTCCGTCACGGCTCGAATATTGGCATGTTCCGTCTGCATCAGCCCACGAAACGTGGCGTCATTTGGGCCAAACAATTGGGCGTTGTACTGCTCCGTCAGGTCAGCGAAATAGCTTGCAGTCTGTTGTTGAACCAAGACCAGTTCGCCTTGCTGACGTAATTTCTCCAGACCGAACTCGCGCAAAGTCTCCAGCATCGTGAAGCGCGGTACATCGCCATTGTTCTCCATGTGCTGGACAAGGCTTTTGTCCAACAGCGATGCCAGCCCCGCTGACGTGTCAAGCGACAAACCCTGCCCACAGATGGCCTCCGCCGCATCAGCGCTCCAGCCGCCCACAAATATGGACAGGCGACGAAAAAGGATCTGTTCCTCTTCCTCCAGCAAGCCATAGCTCCACTCAATCGCAGCCCACAAAGAGCGATGGCGCTCCGGCTTGTCGCGGATATCGCTCTTCAGGAAGTGCAGGCTGCCGCTGTTCTGACGCCCATTGCCGGTCCCATTGCCGTTCATTCGTGACAGCAGATTCTGGATTGAAAAGTGCTTGACGCGTACAGCGGCCAGTTCGATGGCCAGCGGCAGGCCATCCAGACGGACGCACAGGTCCGTTACGGCCGGCCCGTTTGCCGCGTCCAACACGAAGTCATGCCGAGCGGCTACGGCACGCTGCCGAAAGAGTTCGACTGCACTGTACTTGGCCGCCGGCGATTCGTCGTTGTCATTGACGTCGTTGTCATTAACGTCGCTGGGCAACGACGTCAGGGGCGGCAAGGCAAGCGGCGCTACCACGTACTCGTGTTCCCCGCTCAACCTCAGGATCTCCCGGCTGGTGACAAGCACCTTCAGGTGTGGGCAGGCTCGCAACAACTCGGTCACCAACGGCGCTGCGGACAGCACATGCTCATAGTTGTCCAGCACAAGCAGCATCCGTTTCGACCGCAAGGCTGAAATGAGCGAGTCCAAAATGGATCGATGTTGGGCCTCGCGTACGACGAGCGTCTCGGCAATGGTCGACTCGACGAGCCGTGCATCGAGCACAGGGGCGAGCGATACGAAGTAGATCCCGTTGACGACCCAACTGAGTTTGTCGCTGCTGCCCTGCTCGTGCAGATCGGATGCAACCTGCCGGCTCAATCGGGTCTTCCCGACACCGCCTGGGCCGGATAGGGTCAGCAGGCGAACGTGCGATTGTGCAAGGATGGCAAGAATGGACGTGCGTTCCTGGTCACGGCCAATCAGAGGCGTCAATGGAGTCGAAAGGTTGTTGGGCAGCGGACGGCCAGGGATGCGGTCGATCTTCTCTTCCGCCGAAGCGGAGCCGGAGGGCGACTGCTCCCCGGTTGGCGTTGGGCTGGCAGGCATAGAGACAGCAGGTATAGCGACGGTAGGCATAGAGACGGCAGGTCGCCGGCGCTTGATCTCCTCGTACAGTGCCAGGGTCTGCTCGTTGGGCCGGACGTTCAACTCCTCTTCGAGAATTCGCTCGCACTCCTTGTACTGGCGGATGGCCAGCGTCTGGTGACCGCTACGGGCATAGAGGCGCATGAGTTGGAGATGGGCGGGTTCGTTGAGCGAATCGAGCGTTAGCCAGCGTCGGGCATGCCGAATGGCAATGTCAAATTCGCCCTCTCTACCGTGGTGTTCAACAAGTGCCGACAACACGATGGTCAATTCGCTGCGCAGATGCTCGCGCTGATAGTAGGACCATTCATCGAAGGCCGGACTATCGCGCAGGGTGAAGCCGGCCAGGAAGTCATCGTCATAGAGCGCGACGGCCTTGGTCAGATGGTCGACGCAGGCAGCGCACAGCCCGCCCGATGGATGATCATGTGTTCGAAAGCCATCCCGACGGCGCTGAAACTCGACCACATCGATCCATGTGTCGCTGTCAACAAGCCAGTTGACGCCCTCGCGGTCGATAACGACCCAGTCGGCAAAAGAGGCGCCGAGCGCTTTGCGCAGGATTGAGAGGCCGTTGCGCAACTGCTTGCGCGCGATTTCGGACTCCGGCCAGAATTGAGTCGCCAACGCCTCGCGGGTGTGGCGCTGTCCGGTCAAACAAAGATAGGCCAACAGCGCCATTGGCTTGCGATGATCCAGGTCGAGTCGCTTTCCGGCCAACGCTGCTTGGGGCGGGCCAAAGAGCTTGATGGTCAATTGTGACATGGGGCCTCAAATGAACTTGTCCAGTCGGATGAGCGGATTGTAACAAATGCCGGATGCATTGTAAATGCAAAAAAGACGCTTTTCTGGACGCTTTTCCCAACGAACAGAAGACGACCGCCCGCTATACTGATCTCTGTTCGTCCGAACTTGACGGCGTCGTGCTCGTCAAGCAGATCAGTTCATCCCATCGAAGGAGATTTCCATGAAGAGAAGGTCTACAACATTGGCAGTTTTGGTTCTTGCCTGCTTGATGCTGCTGGTCAGCGCACCAGTGAATGCACAGGAGGCCACGCCGCCCGTGCAACAGAGCGAGACTGAGGCAGTCTACCGTGCCGCCATCGAAGCATTCAACGCCGGCGATCTCGATGCCGGCATGGCCCTGTATGCCGACGATGCGGCGAAAGCGGTGGTGCCGCCCCCGCCGCCGACCAACAGTGTGTGGAACGGCACGGATGAGATTCGGTCTGCTATGCAAATGCTGCTTGATCGCAATGGTCAATGGCGCCTGTTCGGCTTCGACGCTAACGGCGAGACAGCAACATTTTCTGTGCAATTCGAATCAGACGATTTCTTCAAGGATCTGAACCTCTATCCGCTAGAATTCACCGGTGTCGCGCTGGTTCGCAATGGGCGGATTCAGTCCGATGCATGGAGTATGACCAAGGCAACCGAGGAGAGAATCGATAAGGCGCTTGCGCTTGAGGATAACAAGGCAATCCTCCGCCGATTCTACGACGAGATCTGGAACGAAGGCGACATGGCCGTAGCCGATGAGATCATCGCCGTTGACTTCATCGACGGCTTCACCGGCAATGACGGCGTGGATGGGCTGAAGGATATCGTCAGCATCTTTCGTGCAGCCTATCCGGATTTCCGCATCGAATATGGGGACATGATCGCCGAGGGAGACCTGGTCGCCGTAACCATCACGACGACCGGCACCTACGCCGGCGGCGCACCCGAATTTCTGGGGATTCCGGACAGCGCCATCGGCAAGGAAGCGGTTCTCTTCAGCGGGGTGGACTATGCGCAGATCGAAGATGGACAGATGGTCAAAGGCTGGGGCACCCACGACGAGTTGACGAGGTTGCTGGAACTCGGCTATGAGGTCGTCCCGCCGGCTGAATAGCCGGCCAACATCGATCGGCTGTGAACAGCCTCTCCACGCGAAATCTGAGGCTTCGTCTGACTCCCCTGTCCAGACGAAGCCTCATTTGAACAACCACGGGCGTGCTGCGTCGCTGCAAGTTGGCCTGGGTGATGCTACCATGTTCCGTTGTCAGGTGCGTAAAGGCGCGTGCTTGGTGCAATGCCGTGCCCATCGGTTGCTCCGATCGTGGCGATACGAAGCATGAGTGTCGAAGCCTCCTGTGAGATGAGAATGAAAAACGTCGCATACGGTTAGCGTCAAGGCAGCCGTATGCGACGTTTTTTCTAGCGATCATCTGGTGGACTCTGATCAGTCTGAATCGGGAAGGGGCAATCGATCGCCCACGGCGGGCAGTTTTGGAAATGGCTTGTGCGGCTCCAACTGATACCAGTAGGCCGTGCTGGAGACGTCGTCGGAGCGGTTGTTGTTGTGCCCATGCTCGATGGTGACTTTGATGCTTCGACGGAAGTGGATCGGGTCTTCGATGTGGAAGCGGTAGTAGGATGACTTGCCGCTCCAGTTGGGACCGCCGGGCAAGGTGAGGCCGTGGTATGGGCTGTCGTACTTCACCGCCGGGCAGTAGGCGGTGTTGAAGTAGTCCTCGGTGCCGGTGCCGTGCAGGCTGGGCGGCCACTCTTCGCCATCGATGAAGATCATGTCGTCGCCTTCGCCGTACCAATTGAAGCGCTTGAAGAACTCCATCCGCTCTTCCGGCGTTGACTCTTTGCTCTCCGCCTGTGTCACCGGCCAGTTTTTGTCTTCCGGCCATGCCAACTCGGGATCGGTGCGCAGGTTGTGAAAGTTCATGTTGCAGCCCACATAGTGACCGGCTCCCTCGGCCTCCAGAATGACGTAGTTGCCCTCGCCGCCGATGTTACGTCCGCCAAATTCAAAGGCCAGATTGTCCATGGCGTCATCCGGCATCCCGGAGAAGATAGAGGGGCCTGCGTCCAACAACTGTCGTGTCTCTTCGACCAGTTGAGGCAGATCTTCCTCTGAGATTCCGTCAGTCGGATTCTCACGACGCCACTGCGCATGAAAGCGCCCCATGTCATCGGGGATGCTTTCATGTAGTTCATAGTCGATGTAGTAGTAGAAGTTCATCGGCTCATCGGCCTCGTTAACGATGAAAAACTCGGCACGCTCGCCAAAAGGCATGGGGAACCAGCAGTTGAAGCTGCGCCCATCGCTGGGACTCATCTGCAATGGCATGGCAGCGAAGTCGACAGTCTGCGCGTGACCCATGCCGAAGAAGTCGCCCAGCGGCGCTTCAATCGAGTAGCCTGCCTCATTGTCCCAGCGAGCGCGTAGCACGATTCGCCGCAGATAGTCGTCCTGGCCGCAGGCATGGGTGCACCAGATGTGATTGATGCATCCGGCACCCTCAATGTCGGCCAGCGTGGCCGTCTCGCCGGGCGGGACAACAAGGAAATCCATGTTGCCGCCGCTCTGGTCCCAGCTTGAGATGCGTCGGGTCGTTACGTTGCGGATACGCGCCAGTTCGCCCAGCGGACTGCCCTTGAAAACGTTCATGTTTGATTCCCCTGTGGTTTCCTGTTTGTTTGATTCTAGATCACTTCCAGGTACTCGAAATCGGGCAATGCTGGGAAGTCTACATGGGGCTCGATCTGATACCAGAATGCGGTCGAGGCGATATCATCTTGAAGGGCCAGGTAGCGGGGCTTGCCTTCCAGGCCCATGCGCCAGCCCAGTGCCTGCATGGTGACACGCAGATCTTGCTTGAAGCGCACCGGGTCCATGATGTGCCAACGGTACAGACCTTTGCGCAGATTGGCGCTGGAAAATCCGTCCGGACGGATCACCTGGGGCATGCCTGAGTACGGCGAGGAGAACTCACCATACTGACCCTCTGGCTGTGCAAAGCCCCAGGCGCCGCCAAAGTAGTCTTCGGTGCCGGTGCCGCAGATGGTGGGCCAGTCGCTGTCGCCATCCATATAGAACTTGATCTCGCCTTCGCCCCACCAGCCGTTGTTGTTCATCCCCCAGGCCATGTAGACGCCCACATAATGGCCCAGGCCGTCGACGTCGTCGAGGATGGTGTAGACCTCTTTGTAGGGCAACGGATTCTGGCGCCGGAACTGAGCATGGAATGTGGCCCGGTCTGCTTCGACATCGGTCAACGTGTAGTTGATCTGATAGAAGAAATGGAGGATTTCGTCGGGAATCAGATTCTCGATAGTGATTTTGGCATGGCTGTGGAAAGGCATCTCCCAGTAGCAATTGAAGCCGCCGGCCGGATTGACCGCCACTGGGATCGAGGTCACGTTGGCGCGCTGACACCAGCCCATACAGAAGAAGTCGCCCAGCGGCACCTCGACCGAAGGGGTCTCCTCACCATCCCAGTACATGCGTAGGATCAGGGCGCGCCAATACTTGGGCTGAACAGTCATCCAGATCTGCTGGATGGCCCCTGGGCCGTCGATGTCGGCCAGCGTGACGGTCGAATTGCCGGGGATGTGGATGCAGGGCGAAACCTTCCAGCCGATGCCGAGTTCACGTGCGGCATCAGCCCCCGTGCCCTCGGTCGCCATGCCGCCCTTGCCCTTTTCACCGGCGAAATTCTCCGCGCTGATGGATCGGGTCTCTGCATTGGAAACACGAGACAAGTTGCCCAGGTTCAGACCCAGGCCGTTGAATGAATATGTCATGGTTGATCTCCTTGATCGATACCCATCTGCGACTACTTCTTGTATCCGGGGAGAACGCACAGTTACTACTTGGATTCGACGGACGACTCTGCTGCAAAAACGACCAATCAGCCACATATGACTCTGCTGCAAAAACCACGAATGACACGAAATTCGTGGTTCTTGCAGTGAACTCACATATGGGCGCAGATGACCGCTGATAAACGCAGATGGAAAGAGCTTATCCTCTGTGAACCTCTGGGTTCCTCCGCGTCTCAGTGATGAACGAGACCCTATCGAAATTCCCTACACGATTTCAAGATAATCTCTATCCGGCAGTTGGGGGAATGGCGAAGACGGCAAGGTCTGATACCAGTAGGCCACAGAACAGATATCATGCTGGCCGGGGTAGTAGCGGCCTTCCTTGCGCCAGCCGAGCGCCTGAATGGTCACGCTCAGATTCTCACGAAAGTTTATGGGGTCCATAATGTGCCAGCGGTACATGGCGTGGCGATGCTGCGACTGATAGACGCCGTCTGGCCTGAGCACTTGATGCATGCCCATAAATGGTGTCGTATACTCACAGTATTGACCATCTCTGTCGAAATTGTAGGATCCGCCAAAGTAGTCCTCCGTACCGGTGCCGCAGATGGTGGGAAAGTCGCCGTCTCCATCAATGAAAAACTTGATCTCACCCTCTCCCCACCAGCCGTTGTTGTTGATGCTCCATCCCATGGATGTGCCGACATAGTGGCCGCGGCCCTGTATGCCGTCGAGAATCGTGTATTCCTCTAGATAGGGCAGCGGATTCTGCCGTCGGAACTGTGCATGGAAGTAGGCTGCATGTTCCGGCACATCGGTCAGACAGTAGTTGATCTGATAGAAGCAGGCAGCGGTGCGGACCGGGTTGCGGTTTTCGACGGTCATCCGTGCTCGCCGGCGAAAAGGCATCTCCCAGAAACAGTTGAGCGATCGCGTCGGGTTCACGGCCACGGGCAGGGAACTGATCTGGGTGGCCGGACCCCGTGTGGGATTCTTTGGGTCTTGAAAGCTGTAGGGCATGGCAAAAAAATCGGTGAGCGGGCACTCAATGGCAGGCTCCTGCTTGTCCTCCCAGTAGACACGCAGGATGATATCCCGGTCCATGATTGTGCCGCCGAACCACATGCTCTGGATCGCGCCCGGCCCCTCAATGTCCGCCAGCGTGACCGTGTCGCCCGGCTCGACCGTGACATAGGGCCGGCACTTCCACCCTTGCCCCAGGTCCCGCGCCGGACCATCCGGCGCCGGTTCGGCCATGGCGCCCATGCCTCGGCCACCGGTGGGGTTTTCGGCACTGATCGACCGTGTGTCAGCATTGCTCAGCCAGGACAGATTGCCGAGAGTTCGTCCAAGTCCGTTAAATGATGTCATGTTCCACCTTCTGTTGTGGCATTGAAGTCGACCAATTTGAAGCAGAGCACCTCGCGACCATCTTCCGTCTTGACTGTGGGTGGCTTGGCTTCGCGGCAGATCTCCTGTGCATAGGGACAGCGGCCCACAAACTTGCAGCCTCCATAGCCATACTCTCTGAACTCCATGTCAGGCAGGCGTGCCATCTCGCCCCATTTTTCGCCGATTTTTGCCACAGAATCGAGCAGAAGCTCGGTGTAGGGATGGGCCGGATCTTTGAGGATCGCGCTTGACGGCCCATATTCGACGACGTTGCCACGATACATGATCGCAATCAGATCGCTCACATAGTAGGCGGTCGACAGGTCGTGGGTGATGTAGAGGATATTGACTTCGAATTCATCGCGCAGTTTTTTGAAGAGATTAACCACGTTCATGCGCAGCGAGGCATCGATCATACTGACCGGCTCGTCGGCCACCAACAGTTCCGGATCGGGAATCATGGCTCGTGCCACCGAAACACGCTGCAATTCGCCGCCCGAGAACTGGTTGGGATAGCGACCGATCACGCGCTCTGCCGAGAGCCCCACGTTGGTCAATGCCTCGTCGACAGCCTCATAGGCTTCCTGTCGATTCTTAGCGCCATAGATGTTGCGCGCCGTCTCGAAGAGATAGGTGTCCACGGTCTTGCGAGCGCTGAAACTCTCAAACGGGTTCTGGAAGATCGGTTGCACTCGGCGTCGGAACTCCCGCTTTTCAGCTCTGGATAGGCTACCGCTGGTGCTCATGCCGTCGATTACAATCTTGCCTTCGGTCGGCTGTGTCAGGCGCATCACCATGCGCGCCAACGTCGTCTTCCCGGATCCGGATTCACCGACAATGCTGAGGATTTGCGGCTTGCCCTTTGTCCAGCGACAGGGTGACCTGGTCGACCGCTGCCAACTTGCTGGATCCGATAATCCCGCCGATACGGTAGATTTTGGTGACGTTGTCGATCTCAAGAAATTTCTCGCTCATATGTTGGCAGGTCCTTCCAGGCTGATTGGCCGGACACCCGACTCACGTTTGAGGCAGGCCACAAAGTGACCGGGCTCAATCTCAAGCAGTGGCGGCTGCACCTCGGAGCAGCGTTCGTCGGCAAGAGTGCAACGGTCTGCAAAACGGCAGCCGTCTGGCGGGTCCGATCAGGCTAGGCGGATGGCCGCTGATTCCTTCACGTTCTGTGTCGTCCCCCAGACGAGGCAGCGAGCGGATCAACATTTCCGTGTAGGGATGCTGCGAGCGGTTGAAGATCACATCAGTTTCGGCAATTTCGACTACATTTCCGGCGTACATGATGACCATTCGATCGGTAATCTGATAGTGTACGCCCATGTCGTGGGACACCATGACGAAGGTGTTCTGCTCGCGCTTCTGCAGATTCATCAACATCGTTAGGATGCCGCGTTGAACTACGACATCGAGCGCCGTCGTCGGCTCGTCTGCCAACACAAAGCGTGGGTGTACGAAGGTGGCAAATGCCACAATCACCCGCTGGCGCATGCCGCCGCTCAACTGATGCGGATAGGCGTCCAACACGTCGGGCGGCAGTTCCAATTCTTGTAGGTAGGCGGCCATCTGGTTGATCATTTTCTGTCGGCCACGCTCGTTGATCTCTTCTTTGGAGAATGAATCCAGGAACTGATTCTTGATACGCACCACCGGATTCATTACACTCATCGACGCCTGCGGAATATACGAGAGGTATCGCCACCAGTAGTCGCAGAACTCCTCATTGGGTATCACCTTCGTCTCTCCGAAGTCTTCGACCTCCATTTCGATGGAGCCGTTGGCGATGTACATGGGGCGTTCTACACTTGCCGTAGATTGCCTTCATCAACGTTGACTTGCCACAGCCGGACTCGCCGGCAATGCCGACGATCTCGCCATCGTAGATGTTAAAGGAGACATTTTCGACAGCCCTGACGGTGCCCTGCACTGTGTCATAGTAGACGCTGACATCTTTGATGCGAATCATTGCCGACCTCTTCTCGTGGCGAAGTAATCTGACCAGCCGGTTGAGACCAGGAACAGGCCGATGAACAGAAACACGATGGAAAAGATTGGGGAGAGAATCCACAGCCACTGTTCGAGTAGCAATGCCTGATGCTGCATTGCCCAGTAGATCATGGTGCCAAGCGTGGCATCGGTCAGGCTGGAGAGGCCGATGATGGCTAGACCAGATTCCGCCGAGATGGCCACCAGAATGGTGTTGATGAAATTGGCCAGCGCCCAGCCGATTATGAAGGGCATGATCTCAAGCACCACGATCTTCATCGTGCCTTCGCCCGACGCGTGAGCCACGTTGATGAACTCTCGTTCGCTTAGGCTGAGCGACATGGCCCTTGCCTGTCGCCCCGGCCAGGGCCAGTTGAAAATGATCAACACACCTGCAATGATTAGCAGCGAGGTATTGCCGCCCAAGAGCGCCGACATTAGGATCAGGATGGGCAACGCCGGCACCGCGATGATGATGTCCATGATCGTGGTCATTAGACGGTCGGGAATCCCCCCCACGAATCCGGCAGTGAGTCCGACGACCACGCCGATAAGTGTGGCGAATGTGGCCACCACGAGGCCGATCCAGAGCGAGTTGCGGATAGACCACGTAAGCAGCCAGAAGATATCTTGCCCAAGGTTGTTGGTGCCCATAATATGTTCCAGGCTGGGCGGCAGATTGCGGAAATAGGTATTCCAGGCCGTCGGATCTTCCGGCGCAAACCAAGGCACGATGAAGCCCAAAACAAAGAACGTACCGACAATAATAAGTCCAATAACCAATCTTGGTTTGACTAATTTCATCCTTTACCTCAATACGATTGAGTAGGAATCTAAATAATGAATAGTATAGCGACGATACCATACTCTCCGTGACAGCATATGACTGAACCTCATTTCGCCTGCGGAATAAACCATTGCGGAACTGCTCAGTAGCGGCAGAGGCTCCCTCATCCCCGAATACCACATTGCTGACGTCCTACTTATATCGAATGCGAGGATCGATTAGGGGATAGACCACGTCCATAATCAGCGTAGCCGTGGCCACGGCCAGAATGGTGATGCTAACCGTGCCCATAATCAGGTTGTAGTCCGATCCCAGGATCGCCTTGTAAATCAACGATCCAACCCCTGGATAGCCGAAGAGAATTTCCGTGATGAGCGCCCCGCCAAAGACGCCGCCGATGCTCAACGCCAGGACCGTAACCTGAGGCAAAATGGCAGTGCGCGCCACGTAACCGATCATTACCTTGTTGTCATCGACGCCGCGGTAACGCGCATATTGCACATAGTCCTCTTCCTTGGTGTCGATGGCCATGGCCTTCATGCTGATGATCCACCAGCCAAGACTGACAATGACGATGGACATAAGAGGCAGGAATGAATTGTAGACCACGCTCTTAAACCATACCCAGGTCCACACTTCACCCCTTACCTGGAATACGAATGGGAAGATGGGCCAGACATAGGCGAAGAGAATGACCAATAGCAGAGCAAAGATGTAGTAGGGGATCGGATAGATGAGCATGGCGCCGGTTTCGATGACCTTCGAACTGGTACTGTCATTGTGGTATCCGGCCAACAGGCCGATAAGGTTGCCCAGCACCCAACTGATGCCCAGTGCAGTCAGCAACAGTGCGACGGACCAGGGCAGCGAGCGTGCGATCAGGTCACTTACCGGCGTTGGATAGTAGGAGAGGGAAGGCCCAAAATCCTGGGTCAATATCACGCGCTTCAGAAATGCCGTATATTGCTCCCACACTGTACCTTCAAGCCCGAATAGCTGGGTCATGGTAAGGCGCATCTCTTCAACCAGTTTGGGATCCATGGTCGTGCCCTGGGACATCAGCTTTCCCAACATGGCTTCGACCGGATTGCCCGGAATGAACCGCGGCACAAAGAAGACAATCGTGATGCCGACCCACACCACGAGCACATACGTCAGTAGACGTGCTGCCAGGAATTTCGCAAACTGCATAGACTATCCCCTCCCATGATCGCCACAGATGAACGCAGATGTTGCTCGGATGGGGCACAGATAGGGTTGTCTCACCCCCTATAATTACAGAGGTCGATGCAGTTCTATCCGTGTCCCACCTGTGCGAATTTGTGCTCATCTGTGGCAAAAAACGCGCACGCTTACATTACTGCTACCTGGCTCGATGTTGGCGACGATGAACTTGAAGTTGGACCACCACCACCACGGACCTTCGTAGTAGTTGTCGGCAGTCGGATAGTTGGTGAAGTAGGTCTCGTTGACCGGCACAAACTTGGAGGTGCCGAACATGGGAATCCAGTGCATCTCCTGCGCCATCTGCATCAGCAGATCCTTGCTCAGTTCCACATTCTGCGGATCGTCGGATGGAACCTGTTCCAGCGCGTCCAGGATCGCCGCGATCTCGTCACTTGCATGGCGGTGCTGGTTGCCGGGGGCCGGCTGGCCAGTGGGCACGGTGTATTTCTGGTTCCAGTAGCTGACATTGGGGAAGATGTCGGGACCGATGGCGCAACCGGGCCAGTACGAGCCGGCTTCATATTCGCCGGTCGAACTCGCATTCCAGAAGGAACCGCCGGTCATCGTGTTCACCGATGCGTCGATGCCGAACTTCTGCCATGAGTCGGCCACGGCAAAGGCCAGTCGACCGGACTGGACTTCGAAGTCGGCCGGCGCATTGATGGCGATCGACCAAGGCGTACCGTCGGGCAGCAGCCACATGCCGTCGTCATCGCGGGTGAAGCCGACATCCTCCAGCAGTTTGGCTGCCTGTTCGACGTCATGCTTCCACCAGCCGACGCCGAAGAGATCGATCAGTTCGGCCTCATCGGTGGGCAGATCGCCGCCGACGCCCTGTTCATTGAAGATGGCCGCCATGTCGACGGCGAAGTTCGGATCGAAGGGCTTGTAGCCATCCGGCAGTTCCATCTCCGTCAGGCGCTCCACCAGTGGCTTGTGATAGGTGTTCTGCACCGCAGCCACCGGCGGCACGCCCAGCGGCGAGACGCGCAACATGCCGGCAAAGGTGCCCAATGAGACGTTCTTGATGTCGGTTGCCAGTGCCAACGCCCAGCGAACCTGCCATTCGGTATAGGGGAACTCAGAGTTGTTGAAGGCGATGCCGCGCTCACATGGGTCGTCGAAGTCGGCATAGGGGAAGCCGGCGTGCCAGGCGCGCGTGGCCGGGCTCTTCTGGGTCAAGACCTGCATCGACTCAGGCGTGATATCCTGTAGAATGTCGATGTCGTTGGCGATCATGGAGAGAATGCGCTTCTCCTCGGTGCCGACAAAGTTCCACATGACATAGGGAGGTCCGGCCTTTTCGACGATCTGGCCGACGCTGGTGCGCTCCCAGTCGTCGCGCAATTTCCAGATGGTCCAGTTGCCATTGGGGTCATGGTCCATGTAGCTATATTGACCGAGGCAGACCGGCGGGAAGAAGTCGAACGTGGCGGGGTCCTGACTTTCCCAGACATGTCTTGGGCATGGGATAGAGGCGGTTGTCCCAGATCGTTACGCCCAAGATCTTTGGACAAGCGCGGCTGCGAGCGTGCGGTGTTGAGGATCAGCGTGTAGTCGTCAACGACCTCCCAACTGTCGATGTAGTCAATTGCCCAGCCATGAATGGGCAGATCGGGCGTGTCGAACCACATCTGGAAGGTGTAGTCGAGATCATCTGTGGTGAACTCTTCGCCATCGTCCCAGTAGATGCCTTCGCGCAGCTTGATCTCGAAGCTGGTGTAGTCATCGTTCAAGCGGCGTGGGCAGATCGGCAGCCAAGGCGCCGATACTGCTCACCGGTGGTGGTGTCGATCTCCCACAGGTTGTCCATGCAGAGTTCGTGGAAGCCACGCCCGGCATCGCCGCCCGGCGCATAGATGTTGAAGAACTCAGGTCGTTCCAGCGACCCGCCCAGATTGTCCAGAATGAGCGTTTCATTGCGGGGAGTGCCGACGAAGGTCATTTCACCCTCGGCGGCAGCATCCTTCTTCGCCTGCCGGGGCGCGCGCCGGCACATGCTGCCAATGAAAGTGCTACGATCAGAATCAGCGTAAACAGAAACCACTTTTTCATCGTGTCTCCTCTCTGTATTGGGGGGAAAGGCGAACAAATAGACTATGGTCTGCATTGAACGACGATGCGCAATCCTTGACTGCTGGGCTACCTCCTTTCCTGCAATTTGGTCGCTAGCCGCTGCTGGAGTTTGGCGAATATTTTTGCTACCCCAATGGGCTAGTCAGTTTTCTTGTTTCTTGCTGCGAGCAGTAGTCGACGTTTAGGGGCGGGAACCTAGCGACTGAGCGTTTCGCCAGATTTCCGGTAGTAAGCAACAGAGTGACAAGATCCAATTTGCGATCTCCTTAGTGTACCACCCTCTGCCTGGTTCACAATGGTACACCATCCGTCAGTTTTGTGTCAAGTCCCTCGATTTGGTACAATACGGACATGCAAAACATATTCACTTCAGAAGATTATGTATACAATCAACTCGCCGATTTGCTTCGATCTCAGATATTGCGTGGGGATCTTGAAGGCAAGATCCCCGGTATTCGAGAACTGGCTCAACAATACTCAGTCAATTTCAAAACCGCCAACAAGGCCGTCTCTCTGCTTGTCGACGAGAAGCTTCTCTACCGGTTAAAAGGGAGAGGGACATTTGTCGCTGAGACCACAGCCTCCAGAGAAAAACACGCCATCATCGGCTTCGTTATAACGGATATCATCAATCCCTATTTCGCTCACCTTGCCCAAGCGATTCAGGAAATGGCCCACGAACAGAACATCTCTGTTTTCGTGGACACGAATCACAGCAGCACCGATAGACTCAAACAGATTCTCAACACATATCGAAGACGCAATGTTCAGTTGGTCATCGTCCACGGTGGTGTGGTACGCCATGCCTCGGCGCTCGATGCCCTGATGGACTCCAGCTTCCCGATAGTCGGCATCCATACCCATCTGCAAACGATCGATGACGTCTGGCCCGATGTACGATCCGGCGCACAGTTGGCAACCGAACATCTGATAACAGGATGTGGTATCAACATTGGCCTGGTCTCGGGTTCTGACGATCCGGTACGTGAGACCGGTCGTTTCGAAGGTTTTCGAGACGCCATCCATAGTACCGGAAATACTGTCGACTTTCGGTTTGTTGTCGAAACAGAGCCTACCTACCGTGGCGGTCACCAGGCGGTGTTGGACATGCTCGATCAGAACGGACTGCCCAAGGCGCTGCTGTTTTACAACCAAATCATGGCAATGGGCGGCGTAAGTGCACTCCTCAGTCGGGGGATTCAAGTCCCGGGCGATGTCGCCATCGCAAGTATCGACGACAGTATTAACGAAGCTCAAATGTTGGTGCCGACTACCACCGTAGCTTTGCCGTTTGACAAGACGGCTTCGCACACGCTCGATCTCGCTCGGCGGCGAATGACCAATCCGGCTGCCGCTCCGATGTCCATCAGAGTCATGCCGAGGCTGATCGTGCGCGAATCCTCGCTTGCTGGGTTAGCAGTGGATGCTTCCGTCTCGAGTGGAGAGCGGTAGTGAAGCCGGCAACCATGTTGGTCGAAGGATCGGCCGCGATTTCGGACGTTTGACGCAATACGCTGCCTCACGAACCCGCCCGTGGACCCCATCTAGCATGCGGTCCACGGGCGGGTTCGCATTGAACCATCCTCCGTTTTTCTCACCACGACCCATACCCACGTCGGCTCCTATGGCAGAAACAGACACGACCGAACTGGACCCTTGACTGAACTGATCGACCAACACCGTCGAAATGGCTGTCGATGCACGTCAACTCGCACATATCGGCAGCGGATCCATCTCTTTCCATCGTCAACCACCCGAAAAACGTCGTTGGCGCTCCGGGCGGGATCTGCGGTACCCTTGTAACGCACCAGATATTTGTGACCAATCAAAACGGAGACGAACCAAGCATGAGCACGAACACAAACCAATATCCAATGCGCGCCGTGCCCGGCTACTATTCGAGCACGGAAGGCATCCAGATCGCCATCCAGACGGACGCCAATGCCAGTGACGAAGACCTGCAATTTTTCCAACAGCTCGGCGTCGAATGGGCCATGGTGGGCATCCGCAGCCCTGAGCAGCATTCGCTTGATTTCTACAAGCATCTGGTCAAGCGTTTTGGCGAGCGCGGCATCAAGATCTATCGCATCACCAATCTGGGCGTGCACAACGTGCCCGAGATCACGCTCAACCTGCCCGGCCGCGACGAGAAGGTCGAGGAATTCAAGCAGTTCATCCGCAACATCGGCGCTGCCGGCATCAAGTACAATACCTATGCCCACATGGCCAACGGCATCTGGTCCTCCGGGCCGGGCGGAGGGGCGCGGCGGCATGGACGCGCGGACGCTCGACCTCAACGATGCAAAGGGGCATTGGGACGGCAAGATCTATGAGGGCGAACTGACCCATGGACGCGTCTACAGCGAAGAGGAACTGTGGGACAACTACGCCTACATGATCCGCCAGATTGCCCCGGTGGCCGAGGAGGCCGGCGTGCGTATCGGCGTCCATCCAGACGATCCGCCGGTCTACGGTCTGGGCGGCATTCCGCGCTGTATGTTCGGCAACTTCGAGGGCTACAAGAAGGCCATGGAGATCGCGGACAGCCCCAACATCGGCGTCTGCCTCTGCGTCGGCTGCTGGCTGGAAGGCGGCGAAGTGGGCATGGGCAACAGCGCGGTGGACGCCATCAAATACTTCGCGTCAAAAGATCAACTCTTCAAGGTCCATTTCCGCAACGTGTCCAATCCCATGCCCGAGCCGTGGGTCGAGACGCTGATCGACAACGGCTATCAGGACATGTACGAGGTCATGAAGGCGCTGCGCGAGGTCAAGTTCGACGGCTGCATCATCCCCGATCACATACCGGCCATGCTGGGCGGGCATCGGGTCGGCGTGGCCTATTCGATTGCTTACATGCGCGCGTTGGTGCAGGCCGTCAACAACGAGTTTGGCGGGCCGGCGTAGCAAGGGATTTGTCACAGATTCACACAGATAGGAAAAGGATGGGGCACAGATTGCGCTGAGGTATCGTCTGTGTCTTTCAGGAACATCTACGTGAATCTGTGGCAGCACTGAGTAATCCAGGCAGACTGTCGGAGTTAGCAAAAAATAGACTGAGGATGCGGCGGATTAGGCTGATAAATACCGAGTTCATGGGTTATATCCGGCTGTTTTCGCCGAATCCGCCACATCCGCGGTCTATCAACATTCTCTCCGGCAGGCTCCTAACAATACATCGACAATAACAGCCGATTCTTCGGGGAGAGCACTTCATGAAGTACAACGATCGGGACGACATCATCCAACTGACACCGCTGTGGAAAGGCGAACGCTTTGACGATGGGCGTCCACGTGTGCCGGACGACATTCTCAAGCGCATGGACCGCGTGATCACGGAAGAGGCATGGGCCGTGCTCTGGCGCGAGGGCTACCACTTTCAGTTTGCCGGCGGCTGGACACGTCTGCACCCCCATCGACGTCTGATCGGCCGCGCAGTGACCGGCGTCTTCATCCCCCATCGACCCGACCTGCACGATACGCTGATGGATCTCGGCCAAAACGAGGAAGGCCGCATCGGGGCCATGAACTCCTGGGTCATCGAGACGCTGCGTGAGGATGATGTGATCGTCATCGATCTCTTCGACAAGGTCTACGAAGGCACCTACTCCGGGGCCAATCTCTCCACGGCCATTGCCTCGCGCACCAAGCGCGGCCAGGTCATCTACGGCGGCATTCGCGACGCCGAGCAGATCATCGAAATCGAGGACTTTGCGACCTTCTGCCGCGGCATGGACCCGACGCCCATCCGCAATGTCACGCTCTCCGGCTTCAACGTGCCCTGCCGCATCGGCGACGCCACCTGCATGCCGGGCGATG
Source organism: uncultured Chloroflexia bacterium (assembly GCA_963698255.1). GTDB lineage: Bacteria > Chloroflexota > Anaerolineae > Caldilineales > Caldilineaceae > JAWKOK01. The sequence goes on from CAVOQD010000011.1 coordinate 59,150, forward strand.
TGGTCCTGGGCACGATGACCGGCGTGATCTTCATTCCGCCGCATCTGGCCGAGGCCGTGGTCGAGCACGCCGAGCGCACCCACATGCGCGAGCGTTTCAGCCATCAACGCCTGCGCGAGAACATCTACAACTCCAGCCAGATGGACACCAAGTGGACCGACGCCATCGAAGCCGACTTCGAGGAGTGGCGCAAGACCCACGGGCTGGACGACGGCATCGACTGGGACAAGCCCGAGCAGGGCGGGGCCGGCGAGGGTGAAGAGACGCTGCTCGGCTAGTCGAGTGTCTCTTCACCGTGTTCCAAATCCGCTGTCGATCAATGATTTACGGTAGTCCACGATTTGGTGAAAAGCGAGATTCTTCGCTGGCCCTCTGCCAGAGTGACGGGCACTAAAATACTCGCTCAGAATGACAATTCGTGAACTACTGATTTTGTATTCCGATTCACTCAGTCCTACGCTGATAGACCGAGAATTAGGCAGATCAAGCGGACGAAACCGGACATATTCGGATTTTGTCCGCTAAAGTCAGCCTTATTCGCCCAAGCCGCGGCCTATTTGCACGGCCCGCTGTATCGTTACGATTTTACAATAACTATCGAGATTACGCGAGGTACTTTTCGATGGACACAACCCATCCCAATTTTCAAGTTCGAGCCGTACACTGCGACCATCGTGCTGACGACGAAGCCGTCTACGAGGCGCTCAAGCGCTCCACTGCCCCCTTGACGCGCGCCTGGGAGAAACTCAGCGCCGCCAAGACGATTGCCATCAAGTTCAACCAGGATTTTCGTCCGGATCAGACGCCCTACTTCGAGGGCATGCGCCAGCAGTTGGTGAGCGATACGGTCGCCCGTGCCCTCATCCGCCTGTTACGCGAAAATACCAATGCAGACATCTTCTTCACCGACATCTCGGTCTACGTGCGCGAGGACAACCCCGATCCGGCCCCGTCTACCCATCTGGCTCCGTTGATGAGTGAGTTTGGCGTGCCCTATGTCAACGCCAACATGCCGCCCTTCGGCGTCTATGACGTACCCGGCGGCGGGCAGATGTTCCGGCAGTATGTGATGCCCGAATGCGTCATGCAGGCCGATGAGCTGATCAACGTGCAGCGCATGAAAAATCATGCCTTCATGGGCATCACGTTGACGCTCAAGAACCTCTTCGGCCTGGTTCCCATGCGCGAACCTGATGGCCGCGCCCGCCAGTACTACCATCATCTCGTGCGCATGCCCTATATGTTGGCCGACATTGGACGGCTCTTCAACCCCGCGCTCAACATCATCGACGGGCTGGTCGCGCAGGCCGGCGGCGAGTGGAGCGCCACCGGACAGGAGACGCCGCTCATCACCGATATGCTCATCGCCGGCGATAACCCTGTGAGCACCGACGCGGTCGGCGCCTATCTGATGGGCTTCGATCCGACGGCCGATTGGCTCGACAATCCCTTCCACCGTGACCGCAACTCGCTGCTGGTGGCGGCTGAAGGCGGTTTCGGCACGGTGAACCTCGACGAGATCGATTGGGCGTCGGAGGTGGAACGGATGCCCGAGGGCAAGTTCTTCGCCGCCATGACCGACACCATGGAGCGGGTCATCTCCTGGCGACGCACGACCTGCGAGCAGGCGCTCTACTACCGCGATCACAAGTCCGATCTGGTGGACAAGTATGCGGGGGAATACATTCTGTTGCAGGAAAATGAGGTCAAGTGGCACAGCGAGAGCAGCTACTTCAAGGGCAGCCGCCGCGACCTTTCCGGCGACAAGCCGGAACAGGCAATGTATCTGAAGTACGTCGATCCAGAAGAGGCCGAAGGGGAGAAATACGAAGTCTACGAGCAGGCGTTAGTCGATCTTGAGGCGCGAGGCCTGATGGATTCGTAGGTGTCGAGGAAGTCACGAGCATAATAGGACGCGGATGATACGGATTGGACGGATCAATTCAGGAAAGATCCGCGGAAATCCGCCCAATTCGCGTCATCCGCGTCCTATCAACTGACAGGCTGTATGACACGTCCTGCGCCCGGCACCCCTCATCCGGTGCGGACGGGGATGCCGGCCTGGCCTGCGATCTCGGCCAGTTCGGCCATCAACTCCTTGGTCGGCGGCTTCAGGTCGGCGGCGTCGTACTCTTGATCGAGACTGCGGTATTTGCTGGTCGCCATCGGGTGGTAGGGGAGCAGTTCGTAGTATTCAAGACTGGGAAGTTCGGCCACAAAGCCGGCGATGGCGGCGATGTCCTCGGCGGTGTCGTTGAGGCCGGGAATGATCGGCGTGCGCACGATGAGCGGGGTCGGTCCTTGCCCGAGCTTGGCCGCATTGGCCAGGATGCGCTCGTTGGGCACGCCGGTGGAACGCTGGTGTTTGTCCGAGTCCATCATCTTGATGTCCATCATGACCAGGTCCAGCAACGGCAGCACCGACTCGATACGCGACCAGGGCAGGTTGGCCGCGGTCTCGATGGCTGTGTGGACGCCCTCATGGCGACAGATCTCGAAGACGGCGCGCACGAAGTCGATCTGCAGCAGCGGCTCGCCGCCCGAAAGCGTCACGCCGCCGCCCGATGTCTTGTAGAAGGGTTCGTCGGCCATCACCTCGCCGATGACTTGCTCCACGTCCATCCACTCGCCGACCTGGATCAGCCCTTTGGCGTAGCAGGTCTCGACGCACTCGCCGCAGGCTTCGCACAGATCTCGGTTGTACGTATGCCCGTTGCCGTTGATCACGTGCGCGCCGTGGGGACAGGTCTCGACGCAGGCATTGCAGAGGATGCAACGCTCGTCAAAGAACTGGATCTCCGGATAGGGATTCATGTCCTCCGGATTGTGACACCAGAAACAGCGCAGATTGCAGCCCTTGAGAAAGACCGTCGTGCGGATCCCCGGCCCGTCATGGACCGAGAATCGTTGGATATTGGTGATAAGACCTTGCATCGATCGAGATCCTTTCAAGAAGTGTCAAGTGGACTGCGGACAGATAGAACGCAGATTCGGCGGATGAGACTAGATGTCTCGCGCTGATCGACAACAAGATCGATCCAGCAGTATCTGTGAATATCCGAGTCCATCTGCGTTGATCCGTGGCAATCCTTTTCGTATCGTATTCCTCAACTCTCCGCAATGATCCGATCCACCACGATCTGGCGGAACTCGGGCGAGAGGCTGGCGAAGTAGGCGCTGAAGCCGGTGACGCGCACGATCAGATCGGGATGCTTGGACGGATCGGCGTGGGCCTCCAGCACCTTCTCCTTGTCGAGCACGTTCAGGTTGATCTGGGTGCCGCCCAGGTCAAAGTGGGTGCGGATCAGGCTGCCGACCTTGGCCAGATCGTCCTCGCTGCGCGAGAGACCCGGATCAAGCTCAAGCTGCATGGGCGCGCTGTTGCCCAGGCCCGGCTGCACGCCTGCGATGGCAATGGCCATGGCCGTGGTGGCGCCGTCTTCCCGGAAGCCCGGATTGGGATTGCTGCCGTGGGAGATGGGATCGCCGGCGTTGCGGCCATCGGGCGTGGCGCCCAGGGCACGGCCCAGGACTCAGCGTGCTGGCCCACGAGAAGAGGCCGGGCGTCAAGCGCAGTTCGTCGCTGGATGTCTCCTGAACGGAGCGGGTGAAGGTCTGGGCGATGCGCTTGGCCCACCCATCGGCGCGTGAATCGCCGGCCCCATAACGCGGCAACGCTCTTCATCATGAGCCGTGCACGCTCGCCCTGGGGACCGTCCCAGTCATTCTCCAGATAGTCCACGAGTTCCGGCCACGAGATGCGCCCCTCCTCCTCCACACGCTGCTCGATGGCGGCCATGGAGTCGGCGACCGTCGCCAGCGCCGCGCCGTCGATGCCGATGTTGTAGATCTCGACGCCGCCGTGGGAGGCGTCCAGCCCCTTTTCCAAGGGACCGTGGCAGAGCAGGTCGAGCACCAGTTCCGGGAAGACCTCGTGCATGTGTTCCAGGTGGAAGGACAGCCCCTCGGCCGTGACCTCAATGGCGCGCTTCAGGTGATACTCGAAGCGTCGCCAGAGTCCGTCGACCGTGGTCGTGCCGTCAGCCGCCTCAACGGTCTCGCGCAGCGCGATCAGGAAGAGGCTGGCAAAGTTGATCTTGATGATGTCGCGCATGGCGTACTCGCGACCGGGCACGGCGCACCAGTGACAGCCGGAGTAGGCGCGCTGGCGTGCGTGCGTGACCGAATAGCCGTTCTTGATCAGGCCCTGCACCGTGCTGCCCACGCCCAGGAACTTGGGGAAACCCATCTTGTGCTCAAACTGGATCTCGACGCCACGCTGCAGGAGGCCGGGATCCACATCCGGACCGACGCAGACGCCGATGTTGGCCGGCACCCTGAGTTGGTCGATGGCGTCCAGGATCAGATAGGAGAGGCGGCTGGTGACGTCGTTGCCGTTCTCGTCCGGCCCGCCCAGTTGGGCGTAGGTGGTGTCGCGCAGGAGCGAGCAGGCGACGTGGAAGCTGGCCTCATCGTCGGTCAGACGACCGGCGGCGATGTCGGCCTCGTAGAAGGGCTGGAGCAACACATCCAGGCGGCCGAGCGCGCCGCTGCCGTTGTACATGCGCGCCGCCATCAGGTACCAGGTCATCCACTGGCAGGCCTCGTGGAAGGTCGCCGGCGGCTCTGTGACCAGACGATCGTTGATGTCGGCCAGTTTTTCCAGCTCTCGCCGAAGCTGGGGACTCTCCTCCAGTGCCGGCCAAGCGGCGCGCCTCGTCGGCGTTGCGCCGGATCCAATCCTGAATGCCGAAGATGATCGCTTCCAGGCCATCGTAGAACGGCGCAGCCTCAGGGCCGTTCTCGACGCGGTAGTAGGCGATCTTGTCGAGCAGACCGGACCAGCCCAGCTTGAAGCCGATGGCCAAATCGGGGCAGAAGTGCTGCGAGCCGCCGATGCCGTGCACCAGCGAATACTTCCGCTGCTCATCGTGCAGGTGCGAGTAGTCGAAGTCCGGGTTCCAACCGGTGGTGCGGTAGGAACTGAAGTTGGCCATGGCCGCGCCGGCAATCGAGCAGAGCGGATCGATGTAGGGCGGGTGGGCGTCGAGCAGGCGGCGGAAGTTACGCCCGCAGATGGCCGGCCCGTAGAAGCCGCCGTTGGCGTGGTTGCTCTCCATCTCCACGCCGTCGATGAGCACATCGGTGATGGGCACGCCCGATCCGCTGATGGCCTGGACGGTCTTGCGCAGGTCGGGCGGCGGCAGGATCAGCGCCCAGTCGTCGTGGTCCATGGCCCCGATGACCTGGCGCTTCTCCTCGGTCTGGGCCAGCTTCTTCTCGCGCAGCAGGTCTAGACGTTCCTGATAGGTCAATTCGGGACTCTCTTTTTCAGACATCTGGGGAATATCGAAGTGTTGTTGCCATTGTCGCCCTCCGTCGGGCACTTGATAGACAGATTTGCCGGACAATTGTTGAAATGGCCAAAAATTGAGAAAACCTTGGTATTCAACGCCGCCTGGTCACCTGTTGAATGTTACCCCTTAACCTATCCCTTTGCAACGTCGCCAGGATCGTGGATATGTTCGGCCTCAGTCAAATCCATTGCCGTGTAGTGCGAGACGTTGACATTGACCCGGTCGCCCTGCTGGGGCATGATGTCGGATAGAGTTGGTCGTCGACGTTGCTGCTGAAGCGACCGAATAGCGCTCTCTGCTTGCGGTCAACATAGTTCTCATGCGCGACGCGGCTCCGGCGTAAAGCGACCAAGATGTCGGTCAGCAATTTGATGATTTGTTGGCGAACCATCTCTCTTCCTCCGTCTCAACTTCATCATCGATCTGGTCATCTGCTTCACGGACGCCCTCACAGTTGCGAGCGAGAAGCAGATCCCCTTCGCCCGGTGAACGCCAAGCCGCTGATGATTCGAAATCGGCAACCCATACGCTGGCCGGCATGATTTTACCGGTCGAGCCATTTTGTGACAGACAAGTCTCTGAATTGGGCGAAATCACGCGTGTTCATTGTCACCAACGTCAGTTCATTCACGATTGCCACAGCAGCGATCTGACCGTCAACAAAGGGTGGTGTTTTCCCCAACGCCGCGAGACGCGCACGCTCAACGGCATGCCACTGTGCAGCGCGTTCTCCATATGCCAGAATTGGTAGCGTCGGACGGACCACGTTCATCAGGTAGTGTTCGACCGCCCGCCGCTTGGCCGATCTTGGTAGCCGTTCACAGCCGTAGACAAGCTCGTGCCACACAATCGATGCAATCGCGCATTCTGATTGGTGTACGCTTAGTCGGTCAAGCACGCTCGGATTTGGCGTCGGGCGAAGCGGCTCAGAGATGATATTTGTGTCGAGGAGAAACTTGACGATCACAGCAAAACCTCACGACCTAAAGAGCGGTCGCGCTCATTATCAAAAACAGCCGGATCAATATCCAGCGCAGTCAGATCGTGCGCTTCACAAAAATTGTCATACGCTTCCACAAATGTGAGCGGCTTGCTGATCAGATGTTCGTATTCTGCCGCCGATAGCAACACGGCCACGGCTTGGCCCCGTCGCGTGAACGTCACTGGGCCATCCGATTCGACCGAGCGGACGATGCCGGTAAACGCATCGCGTGCTTCTGCAATTGAGTACTGTTTCATCAGGCCCTCCCTGTGGCAACCCGAACATGGCCATCTATATGGCTATATTAGCGGAACTGCTGAGATTTGTCAACGGTTTGGATTCAGCACATGAGTATGCCTGCCCAATAAACGATGAGCCACCCCAATGTCCGGGGTGGCTCATCGCTGACTATTGACGCATCTCAAAGTGACTCATTGGCCGTGTTGCACACGCTGCTCGTCAGCCCTTGATCTTCCCCTTGGCAACCTCTCCGGGATCATCGCCGGCCGCCAGCGGACGCAGGCGCACCTGGAAGCGCGTCTGCTCGGGCACGAGCTGATACTGCTCCAGCACGCCTGGCCCGCAACTGCCGTTGCCCAGGCCGCCCAGCGCATGGTCCACGTTGAGGATCACCTCGTCGCGGCGTTCCAGATCGTAGGTGTGTTTGGCCTCAGTCAAATCCATGGCCGTGTAGTGCGAGGCGTTGACGTTGACCCGGTCGCCCAGCACCAGCAGGCCGGCGCCGCTCTCGTCGGTGACGCGCGGCCCAGGCGACGTCGGTCTTGTTGCCGCTCTCCTGGGGCATGATGTAGGGGTAGAGCTGGTCATCGACGGCGCCGCTGAAACGGCCCAGCGGCGCGCTTTGCTTGCGGTCGGCGTAGTTCTCATGCGGGCCACGGCCATACCAGGTGAACGTCTCGTAGCCCGCCGGCAGGGCCAGGGTCAGGCCGATGCGGGGCAGCAGGGGCGGCAGCGTGCCGCTGGGCACCACGTTGGTGTCGACGACGATGTCGCCGTTGCCGTAGATGTGGTAGGTGTACTCAGTGTCGAAGCGGGCCGAGGCGATGGGGCCGGCGGCGCCGCTCAGTTCGTCACGCGTCTTCGCCGAACTGCTTGACCAGATTGGCCTTGACCTGTTCCGGGATGTCGTCGCCCATGGGACCGTCGAGCGCAGCCGATCATCAGGTCGAGCAACTCGGGAAGACGTCCGGTTGCGCCCAGCACATCGACCAGCGTGGCGGCCTTGTCGCGGTAGTCGTTGCCGGCCAGGTCGGTGTAGTTGAAGCCCAGGGCCGCGGCCAGCATGCGTCCCTGTTCCTCGTCGGTGCGATGGACGAGCATGGCCTTGATGCCGTCGGTCAGCGTCTCCGTGCGCCGATGCGCGCAGGGCGTCCTCGTCCACGTCGGCCATGGTGGCCGTGCGCACGCTGATGACGACCTCCTGCGGCCGCGGCTGCGACACGTCGACGCCGTCCACATGCTCGGCCAACTGATCGAGACCGGCCTCGCGCCAGCGAATGGCCGCACGCTGGTCGCCCCATTTGTTGTCGTCGTTGTCGGTGGGCGCGCGCCAGATGTTGAGCGCAGGACCGGCCTCGATCAGTTCCTGCTCGCCGGACTGTGAGCGAGGTGATGCGACCCGCTTCGCCGTCGAAGCGCAGCGCAAAGCCATCGCCGGCCACGACGATGTCGCCGCCGGACTCTGTCAGCGAGAGCGCAGGCAGCGAGTCGACCGGCGTCGCTTCAACGGCCGGCACGTCGAAGGGAACGGCGAATCTGCGCCCAGGCCACTTCGTGGCCGGCGTCGGCCCAGGCCGTATCCGCATTGAGCGCGAAGTGCAGGTTGAGCTGATAGTCGCGCCGGGCGTCAACTCCGGCTTCGCGAAGGGCACGGTGACCTCGGCGCTCTCTCCAGGGGCGATGGCCAGCGCCGGCAGGTCGCCGGACTGGATGGCCACGCCGTCGGCCAGCAGCTCCCAGGTGATGGCGAGATGGCTGAGGTCGGCGAAGTGGTAGCGGTTGGTCACCTTGACCACGCCGGCCAGCGCATCGACCGGCTCGACGGCCAGCGGCTCCTGCACCTTCTTCAGCTCCCACATGCCGGGATGGGGATCGCGGTCCGGGCTGACCAGGCCGTCGGCCACAAAGTTGCCGTCGTTGGGCGAGTCGCCGAAGTCGCCGCCGTAGGCCATCCACTCGACGCCGTCGTCGGTCACGCGGCGGATGCCGTGGTCGGCCCACTCCCAGATGAAGCCGCCCTGGAGCCGGCGATGGTCACGCACGGCCTCCCAGTATTCCTTCATGTTGCCGTTGGAGTTGCCCATGGCGTGGGCGTATTCGCACATGATGATGGGGCGGTTGTCGCCATTGGTCGCCATGTCGATGATGCGCTGGACCGTCGGATACATGGGACCGAGGATGTCGATGCACGGATCGTCTTCGGCCGGGTGATAGTGGATGGGACGGGTGGGATCGTTGGCGCGGATCCACTCGGCCATGGCCTCATGGTTGGGACCAAAGCCCGACTCGTTGCCCAGCGACCAGTAGATGACGCTGGGGTGGTTCTTGTCGCGCTCGACCAGGCGCACGGCCCGGTCGACAAAGGCTTCCTTCCAGAGCGGATCCTTGGTCAGCTTGTCCCAGACGCCGTGGGTCTCGATGTTGGCCTCGTCGCAGAGCGAGGATGCCGTATTCGTCGCACAGCTCGTACCAGCGCGGCACGCTGGGGTAGTGGGAGGTGCGCACGGCGTTGAAGTTGTAGCGCTTCATGATCAGGATGTCGCGCACCATGTTGGCTTCGCTGACCGTGTGGCCGTGATCCGGGTCATGCTCGTGGCGGTTGACGCCCTTGATCTCCAGGGCCACGCCGTTGAGGCAGATGGCGCCGTCGATGAGTTCGACCTTGCGGAAGCCGACTTTGGTGCTCTCGTATTCGGTCACCGTGTTGCCATCGGCGAGGGAAACCACCAGCGTGTAGAGATTGGGGAATTCGTCGGACCACTTGGCCGGGTCGGCGATCGCCTGGGCGAAATTGAGTTCGACCTCTTCGCCGCCTGCTGCCGAAACGTCTGCGCTCAGCGGGTGCAGAGACTGCCTCGCCCTGGTCATCGAGCAGTTCCAGCGTGACGGTTCCGCTTGCCGGCGCGTCGCCGTAGTTGCGCACCTTGAGCGCGACCTTGAGCGTGGCGTTCACATAGTCAACGTCGAGATCGGTCTGCACGCCAGATGTCGCGCACGTGCAGCGTCGGCGCGGCCCACAGATAGACGTCACGGTAGATGCCGCTCAGCCGCCAGAAGTCCTGATCCTCCAGATAGGAGGCGTCGGACCAGCGATAGACCTGGGCGGCCAGCACGTTCTCGCCGGGCACGAGGTAGTCGGTCAGGTTGAAGACGGCCGGCCCGCGAGAGTCCTGGCTGAAGCCGACCTGCTTGCCGTTGACCCAGAGGTAGAAGGCCGAATCGACGCCGTCAAAGGTGATGAAGGTCTGGCGCTCGTTCTGATCCGCGGTCCAATCTTCGGGCACGGTGAAGGTCGTGCGATAGAGGCCGACCGGGTTGTCGTCCTCGGGCACGCCGGGCAGGCGGTCGATGGGGAAGGGGTAGGTGACGTTGGTGTAGTGGGGCACGTCGTAGTTGGGCTTGCCGTGGAGCACGTCGCCCATCATCTGCCAGTTGGAGGGCACGGGGATGTCGTCCCAGCCGCTGTCGTCATAGTCGGTCGCTTCAAAGCCGCCGACCACCGACGCCGGATTGGGGTAGTAGTCGAAGCGCCACGTGCCGTTGAGCAGCTTGCAGTAGGGCGAGGCCATGCGATTGCCGGCAAGGGCGTCGTCACGCGTGGCGTAGGGCATCAGCGTGGCCGCATCCGGCTCTTTGTTGATGCCGAAGACTTTGGGATTTTCCCAGTCGTTTGAATAGATTTCTGTCATCTTTGACTCCGTCAGTTGGTTAGCCGCAGATGCACGCAGACACGTTGTTGTTTATTTTTGTACATCTGCGGCAAGAATTTTCTAGTTCAGACATTTTCTGTGGCTTGGCGGTCTTGCGAAAACTACAACGCATCTACGAAAATCCGTCGAACCAAGATGATTTTTTGCTTTGCGAGCCCAGGTTGCGACCAGGAAGCATTTGCTCCCATAATTGTATCAGTCCGCCCCAACCGTTGGCGAATTCCATCCCTTGGAGGATGACGGGATTGGCGTCTCAGAACGGTTCACGGTTGACAATCCCAAAAGCCGATGATATTCTGTGAAAACGCTTTCAGGAAACCATCATCCCACGCCATTATTGGCGCCAATCGCAATTAGGTGACTGTGACATATCGACGGGGCTGTCGAACGCGTCATAATCACAGATGCTTGTCCGCTTGGTCGGTCGGTCGTCCAGCCATGGCTGAGTCGGTCGGCGCCCTTCAACGATCTGTCTGTCTGATCCTGTCTGGTCGCGTGATGAGAACCATCCGATACAGTCACGCCATCGGGAAACAATCTATGTCCGTAGACGTTGCATCCTCAGCGAAGCCGCAGCCGACGCCCCCGCTGAGGCTTCCGGTGAAGTTGTCACCCTCGACTACTACTGGATCGGCAACGGGGACACTGATCAGCGCGCGGCGGTTGAAGCCGCCATCAACGAGTATGTTGAGCCGCTCATCGGCGTCAATGTCGTCTTCCATATCATCGGCTGGGGTGATTGGGTAACCAAGGCTGTCACCGCTGTGCAGGCCGGCGAAAAGATGGACATCATGTTCACTGCCGACTGGCGAGAATACATGCAGCTTGCCAGCCAAGATCTGTTCATTCCGTTGAACGATGACGAAAGCGAATACGGCAATTTGCTCGAAGAGTATGGCCAAGACATCCTGGCAGGTCTGAACCCGGCCTTCATCACCGGTACCCAGATCGACGGCGTCAACTACGCCGTGCCCACCAACAAAGAGCTGACCGTGCCCGAAGGCTTCATCTACAATGTCACATTTGCAGATGAAATCGGCTTCACTGAAGAAGATGCTGCCAATATCACGAGCATGAGAGACTTGGAACCGTGGCTCGAAAAGGCCAAAGAGGCCCGCCCGGATGAGTACCCGTTCAATACCGATGGCAATGGCGCATACCAGCCTTGGGTGCCCGGCTTCGCTGCAGGTATTCCCTCGGGCGTCATCGGAATGAAATATTCGCCCGATGAGTCAGGCGCATTTCGATGAGACCATCTACAGTATCATGGAGACCGACTGGGCCACAGAGAAGACGGCGATCATGCGCGAATGGTATGAAAAGGGCTGGATTCACCCGGATGCCGGTCTGACTACCTACCTCCCTTCTGAAGCCAGAAACGCAGGCAAGTTCCTCTTCGAGCCCCAGCCGCTGAAGGGCAACAACATCAAGGCGCAGGAATTGATCAACGCTTCCGGCAACCCAGATCTGGTACTGCAAGAGATCTACGCCCAGCCCAAGGTCAATATCACCACGCACTCCGGCGGCTCCATGCTCGCCATCCCGACTGTTTCCGACCACCCGGTCGAAGCCATGAAGTTCATCAACATGATGCACTCCGACCCCAAGTTGCTCAACATGATGCTCTTTGGCGTTGAAGACATCCACTGGGAGCTTGAGGATGACGGCCGTGTGCGCATCATGGACAGCGCCTGGTACGGCGCGCATGGCGGCGCTTGGACGCTGGGCAACACCTTGCTTCAGGCTGTGTCCAACCAGGAGAACCCGGAGAAGAACCGACTGCTGATCGAATATTCCGATGATTCGATCGATCACGCTTCCCTGGGCTTCCGCTTCCGCACCGATCCTGTCGCGGCCGAATTGACAGCGATCTCGGCGGTCTCCGACGGTCTGCACCGGGCGCTGATGACCGGCTACGTCGATCCCGCGGTTGAACTGCCCAACTTCATCGATGCCTTGAAGGCCGCCGGGCTTGATACCGTCAAGGAAGAAGTGGAGCGGCAGTACGCAGACTGGAAGGCCGCCAAGGATCTGTTCTAGTTCTCTGATGACGATCCTGTTGGGGCATTTGTTGGGGCGGGAAACAAGCTCCAAATGGAAAACCAAGATCCGCCCGCCCCAACACATGCCCGCACGAAAGTCACAAGACTTCGAAGGTATATCTACGATTGGCGAAGGGTTTGCCGCCCCAACAGCACTTTGAAGCGACTGTCTTCGTAAACGGTGTCTACCTCTCCCAGCTTGTCACGAATTGCATCTTCATAGGGAATGAAGCGATTGGCCACCAGGTAGAATCGACCGCCTGGTTTGAGCAGTCGCGCCGCGTCGCGGATGAACTGGTAGGCGACGTCGTATTGGGTCGCCTTGCCCTGGTGAAAGGGCGGATTGGTGACGACGACATCGAAGTCTCGATTCTCTACGACGGCCGCACAGTCGCTCAGGTCCACCGTGGCATTCACGACGCCATTGGCCGCCACCGTCTGCCTGGCCGAAACTACGGCATTGATGTCGGCATCGAGCATCAGCACTTGACCTTGCGCAGCCAGCAAGGCCGCTGTCACACCGACGATGCCGCAGCCGCAGCCCAGATCGAGCACATGATCGTCGACGCCGATCTGCATGGCGTCGAGCAGCGCCTTTGTCCCCGCGTCGAGCCGATCCCACGAGAAGACGCCGGGGCGGGCGTAGAGGTGAATTGGCCGGCCATGGATTTCGACATCGAAGCGCTGAAAGTAGTCGTGGGCCAACCAGGGTTCCTGAAAACGCATCGGCAGCGGTTGGGACGACAGCGGTTTGGCGGCCACGCCAACCCGACAGCCTTTGCGATAGGCGCGCACGGCAATGGGGCCGAATAGGTCCTCGGCATAGCGGATGTAGGTCTTCGCTCCCTCGGCGTTGGCCCCGGCGAAAAAGAAGCGACCGCCGGGTTTGAGCGCCTGGTACGCGTCCCAGATGCTTTGCAGGGCCGCGGCTTTGCCCTTGGGGAGGAGAAGGGCGGCTACGTCGTATTCAGCCCCCCGGCCCCCGTTCTTGGGGGAGGCTGTGCTTGGCTCGCTGGGCTGGGCCATGTTCCCTATGTGAGTGGATTGGCTTGCATCGCCAGACAGGCCAGGCGTTCCCCCCAAGCTTGGGGCGCTAGGGGGGCTGACCGTCACGCGTTCAATCAGCCCATTGGCCTCTGCTCCACGCCGCGCCGCCTCGACGGCCACCACGTTGGCATCGACCATGGTCACATGCGCGCCGGCCTCAGCAGCGACGATGCCTGGCAAGCCGGCCCCGCAGTTGAGCAGCAACACGCTTTCGCCCGGCTCGACTTCCAACTCATCGGCCAGTAGCGAAGCAGGGATGTCCGGCTGGCCGAAGCGGGCCATGCCGGGCTTTTCAAACAGCGTATACGTGCCCCTTCGAGTGCGCACTTCCGAAGATTGCCACGTGTAGTATTGTCGATCGTCCATGCTATGGCTCAACCGAGTAGAACAGGGGATGCCGTCGCAGCACCCAGGCCTGTTCTTCACTGATCACAAATTCGGTGGTCAGACCTTCACTGCCCCAGAACATGTAGTTGGAGCCGTCCGCCCGCTCACATTCATATTGGTCCACAATGCCGTTTCCATCATCATCGTATCGATCGGCATCGCACTCCGGTGTGTCGGCCAGCACGTCAAAGATAGTTCCATCCTCCTCCGAGGTATGTTGGAGCGAAAGGAAGTGTGAGCCTTCGTGAACGATCGTCGCGCCAAGATCATCGAAGTCGTCTGTCGTGGGTCTCCCAGGCGACGGTCACGCAGGAGGATCCCGACGCAGGCACGAGAATGCTGCCCGGTGAGGGCGACAGGCCGGCGAGGTCATCTCCGACGTCCAGATCGTCTGCCACTGGAGACGGGGCCAATTCGTCGATCAGAATCACGTTCAAGGCACGGCCGGCGCCGGCTACTTCAGCCAATGCCTGACAGGATGCAGGTTGGTCATCCTCTGTCGAGCGAGCGAACGCTTCGATCTGTGCATCGGATGCTTCGAAAAAGGTGAGCTGCCCGAGACGCAAGCCCTGCTGGCTCAGCACCTTATCCACGGTCTCGCGAATGATTGCTGACAGCGTGGATTGTCCTTCGGGCGACGTCACGTTTTGATCGTCACTCACCAACCAGATGTTCATGTCCACAGCCTGCGGACCATCAACATCGCCGGTCCGAAAAACTGCGAAGGCCTCCGGGATCGGGTCACCATAGACGGTCGACAGCGTTATCTGATAGGATCCGTTTCGCAGGTCAAACTGGGGCGCAACCGGCAGATAGATGACGACTTCGCCATCGCCAAAGAGCGACGATGTGAACATCTCGCTCTCAAACTCGTCCTGCTCCCAGTCGGTGAGACTATAGAGGCTCTCGCCATCGGGTCCGATGATGGACTCGACGATGATCTGATCGGTTGGATCGGCGGCGATGGCCGTGAAGAGCAGCGAGACGTCCCCCTCCGCAACGGTGAGCGTCGCCTCGCCCGACTCACCGAGATCGCCCAACGGCACGACACGGATATCGTTTTCGGATGCCCTTGCTGTGGGAGCAGTGGTGTTGGCTGCTCCATTGGAGGATCGTCCGGCTTCCATGCCGATGGATTCCGAAACTTGACTGGCTATTTCCAGCCCAACGCCAATCGTCCAGACCGACGGCGATCGCCCGACAGCGACATCCAGTTGCTCATCAACCAGGTCGAAATCGTCACAATCAAAGGCCAGAAGGTCATAGCTGCCTGCCTCTAGATCATAGACATCGTAGCGTTCACCGGGGTCCAGTTGGCCGTCAAAGAGAATGTTGTCATCGAAGATCTCGGCCTGCCCTGGCTCAACCGCGGCCAACTCGCAGACTGACACCTCACTGCCATTCACGACTTCCAGCAAAGGTGCATTGTCGGTGTCCGAGATCGCCATTTCATCGTCAACCGGACCACATGCCGCAAAGAGGCCGAGCGAAGTCAGAGCAAACACAATGGCAAGCGTGGTCTGAATCGGAATCGACCTTTTCATCATCCTGCCTATCACACTGTTTCCTACCATAAGGGTTCCTCAATCGATTTCCAGCGCCTGTCCGAGAGAAGGCCGATAGACCGCGGATTAGGCGAATTGAGCTGATAAATGCCGATACTATCAAAAAATCGGGCTGTTGTGGACAACATCGTCGGGAGGCCAACCCGATGATGACGCAAAGGATGTTGCCTCTCGCCAACCTGTCGCGATAGGCCCCATACTACTGAATTCCGCCTTTCGTGTAAAAAACGTCAGAACGAGTAAGTCTCATACCGGCGGGATCCGTGCTTTGGCGCTATAATAAGCTGAAGGTGATTGCCAAATGACAGAGCGGCCGCCACAGTCCAGGTGCATCATACATGTCGAAATACATGTCAAAGCCTCGAGTTCCACCGGCCGCGTCAGAGTGGACTATGAAAGTCGATCCAAAAATGTATCTCATCCAATTCGCAGAAAACGGATTCAATGGCGCACACGGGCGGGGCCATCTGATAGCCGCCGCGCAATCCACCAACGCTGACGGTTGGTTTGATGCGCTAGGCCAGTGGATCGGCGGCCTGCTGACACTAGATGCCAATACATTTCAGGCGACTGTCGCCTACGAGACGGGTCTCTTGTGGGCGCTCGCTCTGTTGCTGGTGGCCGGCCTCTCGGTCTCCATCGGGCAGTCGATTGTACTGTTGGCCAATCGGGTGCCGCCCCGTCGTTTTCTCATCAGCCTATTGGGCAGTGGCGCGGTCGGCTTGCTTGCCGTCCTCTTCTGGTCCGTCTCTATCTGGGCGACGGCGCACATCCTGTTCGGCGCGACAGAGCCGTGGCGCAGTTTTTTGATCGTCACCGCGCTTGGCTTTGCGCCGGCGATTTTCGGTTTCGCGCTCTTCGCACCATACCTCGGCGTCATTTTCGGATGGATACTGCGCGTTTGGGTCAGTTTGACTGTCGTGGTCGGCGTTGGCATCGTCGGCGATCTGCCCCTGGGGCCGGCGCTTCTATGCTGCGTGCCGGGATGGCTCTTCCTCGAATCGATGACGCGACTTCCACTTCTGGATCTTCGTGGGCTGCGGTCATGGGTATGGACCATGACCACGGGCAGACCGACACGGCTTGGCGGCGATGAGATTGCTATATGGCTGGCGGAGCAGTCCCGAAAGAGTGTGGCGGCCGGCGTTGATGAGGACGGAGGATTCTAGGATCGTGGACTGGGTTGAAGCTTTCCTCTGGCAGATTGCGCTTCTGGTCGGACTGGCGCTGTTCGTTGCGGCCTATCTGGCCCCGTTTGAGGTGTTGGGCTGGTGGTCCGGCTGGTCGGAACGATATCTGGAACCGAGCAAGACGGACCTGAGTAGAGCCGTGCGTGCGCCCAACAGTGCAGGCTACTTCATCGTCTTCCTGACTGGCGTCCACGGCTTTGACAAGGGCACAGGCGCCCAGAAGGAGCTTGATTTCGCCAACAACATTGCCGCCCGTCTACCGAAGGAGGCAATTGTGGTTGACGACGTGTTTCCCTACTCGGTCAGCAACAATCCGCTCAACGGCGAACGCCTTTTTGCCTTTCTTTGGCGATGGGTCGACAGGAACCGACGTCGTCTTGACGCTCCGGTGAATCTGTACAACGCGATTATCGCCACGCGCAACATCTTCCAAGTAGCAGTTTCGGCGGACAAACGGTATGGGCCGGTCAACAACGCGGGCGTGGCGCGTGAAATCGCCATGAGTCTGTTGCGGCATGGCTATCCGCCCGGCAGCGGCAAGCCTATCCACATCATCGGCTACAGCGGCGGCGGGCAGATCGGCGTGGGCGCCGCACGCTATCTGCACACAGCGTTTGCCGCACCCGTCCACATCGTCTCTCTCGGCGGCTTCTTCACCGACGATACCTCAATCGCCTATGTGGATCGCGTGGATGCGATCCAGGGCAGTCGAGATCCACTGCCCTGGTTGGGCCGTGTACTCTATTCCGGTCGCTGGCCCGTCTTCCCGCACACGCAGTGGAACCGGGCACGTCGCCACGGCCGTATCCATTTCATTCCTTGCGGCCCCATGACCCACTTTGGCGATAGCGACTATTTCTCGCCGGTATCGCGGCTCGACAATGGGCGGACGTATGCCGATCACGTAGCCGACATGGTGGCCTCTGCCATTGTCAAGTATCAGGAGAAAGGATTCATTCCGTACTCGTCGCTCAGTTCAGGGTCCGGATAGTCGAACTGGGCGTGGGCTTAGCTATCCAACAGCCGGTTGAAGTTCTCTTGAGTCAACAAGTTCGCACTCCGAGGATCCATCAGGAATGGGCGCACATCGTTGACGGCGCGCCGCCAGTCGATCCTTGCCAGTGCTCGCAGGGTGTGGCCCTGCCAATTTTCCGGCGTCAGCACGCTGCCGGACCAACCAGTTTGGGCCAGAGCCGTGTTGAGCATCGCCAAATTTGGCGACGGCCATTCTGGACTCGATAGATACCAGAATAGATCATAGATATCCCGGCCTTTGGTGTAGGGTCGCTGCAAGATTGCATGCAGCTTTCCGGCCAATATGGAGGCTCGGTCATGGTGCTGAAGTCGCAGGATTTCGTAACGGCGCACGATCGTCGTGTCCATAACAGCACCCACTGGCGGTCTTGTGTCCACTTCGATCTTGATGGAAAGCACTTCATCTTCATGCGGGGACAGATCAAGTTCGTGAAGTAGCCCTCGGAAACGCACATATGCGCTGTTCACAATCCGTTGCTCGTTGATCGTCACTTCGACCGGATAGGCTTCCGCCAGCAGATCGCTGCGCACGGCCTTCAGGTAGGCACGAAAATCATAGCCACGATCCGTACGCTCCAGCGCGAAATCCAGATCCTCGGAGTAGCGTGGAATTTGATAGAGAAAGCGTAGCGCTGTCCCTCCGTGGAAGGCCAGCGGGACCATGGCGCCAACCCGTTGTAGGCTGCCCAAAATCCGAGCTTGCAAGTACTCTCGCACCAGATGGCGACCGTGCAGAGGCTGGTCTGATTCGCGAACGAGCGCTGCCAGATACTCTTTCATAGGGGCTCATAGCCTGCTGATTCGACGGCGGCCAGCTTTGCAATGGTCTCTGCTGCTCGTTGCAATTTGGGTTTGCCGCTTCGGGACGCCAGGTACCGCAGTTGGCCGACATCCAGCCGATCAAGGTTTTGCAGTCGCAAGGACGCAAGATAGTCCGGCGAGTCGCCCTGAGGTTGCAGATGAGCAAGGTCCAGCAATGCTTTGGCCGGCGTCGCAACGAACGCACGTTGAGCCCGGCTCACAAAGACGGTTTCATAGCCAAAAAAAAGGTCGAGATGAATGTGGCGAACAGAAAAGCGACCGAGCGGCGTATCCCACTCACCCGGACGCTTGGTAGTCACGCTGGTAGTTACGGCCACATGTTCTGGAATGAGCGCATGATAGGCCAATGCCGCTTGCAGACTGACGTAGGAACCGGAAACCAGGCGGTTGGCGACCAGAAAGGGATGCGGCTTGGTCTTTTGATACGGCGAAGCCAGTGCATACAGCCCTCGGCGAAGTTGCCAAAGCTTGCCCGAATTGACCCATCCAGACAGTTGTCGTCGCAGATAGGCGGGATCTGTGTTTCCAGCCAGCAACAGACCGGTATTGAAGACAGGTTCATCGCCGACAATCGTCAGAAAATCATCAAAATTCATGCGAATATATTACCAATTCATGTAACTTACCGCAACAATTTGGCGACGCCGGCTACCTATCGAGACACAGGATTACGCTCTTCGAACAATTTGCCATAATGGTAGTCGTAAAACTTCAGCCATAGATGACTCCACTGCAAAAGAGGAAAACCAACCACGGATTTCACAAATTACACGGATCAATCCACTGCGAAAGATCCGTGCAATCTGTGAAATCCGTGGCAAAGCTAGTTTTTACAGCAGAGTCAACTGTGGCTAAAAACTCGTCGTCAACTCCTGCGCCATCCCCGTCTCGGCCGAGCGATAGGCCGCGTCGAAGATCTCGATCACATGGCGCGCATGCTCGGCGCTGGCCACGCGTGGGCGTGCCGTCCAGGATCCAGTCGACCAACTGCATCACATCCTCGTAGACATGGGACTCCTCCATCTCGCGGTGCACGCCGATGACGTGGGGCAGCGAGCCGTTCATGCCGAACTCTTCGTCCAACTCACGGCCGGGATAGTCGATGGCCTCGCCGTTGATCTGCGCTGCCGTTGATGACGCCGTCCTGGCCGTAGATCAGCGGACGGCCCATGTTGGGCAGGCCGCCGGCGGCCACGCCGTAGACAAAGGCGAAGAAGGCGTCGCCGAAGTCGAGCACCATGAGCGTGTTGTCGTCCATGTCGGTGGGCAGCATCTCGCCGCGGAACTCGCGCTCGTGGATGCGCACGCCGGAGAAGGCGGTGACGCGCTTGGCCGGGCCCAGGATGCCGGTCATGGCGTGCAGACCGTAGACGGTCATGTCGTAGAGCGGGCCGCCGCCCGGCTTGCGGAAGTACCAGGCCGGGTTGATGTTGGTCAGCGGATCGTCGCCGCCGCGCACGCTGGACTCGCGCTCGTGGTAGGTGCCGAAGGCCGCGCCGGTCACCGCCCAGGTCAGGCGGCCGATGGCGCCCTCTTCGATCAGTTGTTTGATCTTCTGGTGGCGCGGGCGCAACATCTCGCCGGGCGACGAGACGATCTTGACGCCGGCGGCGTTGGCCGCGTCGATGAGGATATTGGCCTCTTCGACGGTGGTGGTCATGGTCTTGTTGAAGTGGAGATGCACGCCATTGCTCCACGGCCAACATGCCCTGGTCGAAGTGGAAGCCGATGGGCGAGCAGATGGAGACGGCATCGACCACGTCGGCCGTCCATCATCTCCTCCATGGTGGCCGAGGCAAAGGGCACACCATACTTCTCGGCCACGGCCTGGGCCCGTTCCAGGACCGGGTCGCAGACGGCCGACGATCTGGACGCGATCGGTCAGATCGTCCAAGGTCAGATGCTGGAAGTGGCAGCGCAGGGCAATGCTGCCTGCGCCGACAACGCCTAGTCGGACGGGTGCGTTACTCATCGTAGGTCTCTCCATGAAGTTTTGTGCTGCCAACCGACGGCAGCTTTGAGTTTGTCGCAGTTGAAGAAGTTCTGATAGCCGCTCAGGTTGGCGGCCAATTCAGCATACTGCGGATTGAAGCGTTCGACCAACTCACGCGACGGCTCAAGACAAGTGGTGTCGTCGGCGTTGTTGTAGAAGACATCGTGGACGGGCAGATCGTCGGCCGCCTCCATGAGCAGACGGTGGGCGCTGGCCACATCCTCGCTGCCGACCCAGCACCACATCCACTCGCTCCACGCCTCCACCGGCTTGGCGTTGTCGGCCATGGCCTGGCGGCGCTCGGGCGGGCAGATGCCGGCGATGCGCGTCACATAGGTGCGGATGCCGTAGGCGCGCGAGTAGCTGGCCAGCAGATCCTCGCCGGCTCGCTTGGTGTAGCTGTAGGAGTCCTCGGGATAGGTGGGGTGGGTCTCGTCGATGGGCAGGGCCTGCAGCGGAAAGGGCGTGCCGCTGATGCGAAAGCCGTGGCCCAGCGCGCAGTTGCTGCCCGCCATGACCACCGTCTTGACGCCGGCGGCCACCGCCGCCTCCATCAGGTAGTAGGTGCCGAGCATGTTGGTCTTGAAGGTGGCGTCGAAGGGAATGCCCTGCTCTGCGGCCTGTTCACGCATGTCGCGGATGGTCGACAGGCCAGGCCTGCGCGCCCAGATGCTGAACGACGTTCGACGCCCTGCATGGCCCGTTGACAGTCTTCGAACGAGTCCAGACGTGCCCTGCACCCAGGGCAGATCGGCGAACTCGGCG
Organism: uncultured Chloroflexia bacterium; assembly: GCA_963698255.1. GTDB lineage: Bacteria > Chloroflexota > Anaerolineae > Caldilineales > Caldilineaceae > JAWKOK01. The sequence continues at coordinate 80,285 of CAVOQD010000011.1, forward strand.
TCGGGCTGCGAACGCGAAAAGAGCACCAGTTCGTGGTCGGCCATCAGCTCGCGAATGACATACGGTCCGAGCCGTCCGCTGGCGCCGGTGATGAGGATTTTCATTGTGTACCTCTTGCAAGATTCGAATTGGGTGTGAAATTGTTCATCATTGGTCTCCTCCGGATTCATTTTACCTCAATTGGTGGCCAACTCAATGTAGCCAAAGCACGTTCGAAGACCTCTGTGACGAATCTTTTGTTTTTGCAATAGAGTCACCTGTGAAAACGCACCAAAAAATCGGGAATGATCCCAACGGGAAAACCGATGGTTGTGCCCGACGAACTGTTCCGGCTATAATCGACAACAATCCCCAGCAGCCATCAGAGCGATCTACTCTCTGTTCAAAAACATCCGTGTCCATCTACGTGCATCTGCGGCTTTTCACCCCTTTGCCCAAAGGATCATCAAAACTATGACCATCGACACCATCTACTTCATCCACCACTCCCACACCGACATCGGCTACACCCACGACCAGCCCATCCTCTTCGATCTGGAGGAGCGCTTCATCAGCGAGGCCGTCCACCTTGCCGACAAGTACGCGGACTCTGACAGCGACGGCGCCTTCCGCTGGACCGTCGAGACGACCTACGTGCTCAAGCAGTGGCTCGACCACGCGCCCCAGGCCGAGGTCGACAAATTCATCGCACTGGAGAAGGCGGGTCGCATCGAGGTGACCGGCATGTTCGCCAACCTCACGCCCCTCTTCGACACCGATGAGCTGATCGAGAGCATGCAGTTGCTCAGCACGCTGCGCGAGGATTACGGGTTCACCATCCGCAACGGCATGAACTGCGATGTCAACGGCCAGAACTGGCCGCTGGTCGACGTGCTGCTCGACGCCGGCATCGACGCCTTCAGCATGGCCATCAACACCCACTTCGGCGGCTATCCCTTCGAGCGGCCCAATGCCTTCTGGTGGCAGGGACCCAGCGGGCGCAAGCTGCTGACCTGGAACGGCTGGCCCTACGACCACGGCTGGCGTTTCGGCATTGGGCGGGATGAGGAGGAGTTTGAGGGGACGTGGTGGCCGCAGGATCGAAGAGCGATTGGCGGAGATTGGATACAACCTGCCCATTCTGATGATCCAGTCCTATCACCCGTTTGGCGACAATGGCTCGGCGTTTGAGGGTTTTGTCCAGTTCATCGACAAATGGAATGCGGCAGGCAAGTCGCCGCGTATCCGCATGGCGACGCCGTCACAGTGGTGGGCGGCGCTGCGCGAGCACGGCGACAGCCTGCCCACCCACACTGGCGATTGGACCGACTACTGGAACTTCGGCTGCATCAGCAGCGCACGTGAAGTCGCCATCAACCGCCAGAGCCGGGCGCGCCTGCGCGTGGCTGATGCATTGGCGGGCGTGCTGCTGGCGACAGGCGATGACGGCGATCCTTGGTTGACTGGGCGCATGGAACGCTATCGAGACGAGGCCTGGCACAACGTGCTCTTTTGGGATGAACACACCTGGGGCGCCGACTCCTCGATCCAGCTACCCGACGGCGAGGACACGGCCAGCCAGTGGAGCCACAAATCCAACTTCGCCTACCGCGGACGTAGCCTGAGCATGATGCTGCAACGCGATGCGCTGGCCGCGCTGGCCCGGCGCGTATTGCGTAAAAACGAGGGCGACATCTTGCTGGTCAACCCGCTGCCCTGGCCGCGCACGCTCACCGCACTCGTGCCCGAATGGGTCACCGACCAGCGAGGCGGACGCGACGACACCACGGCCGGACGCCAGTTCCAGGATCGCATCCTGGCCGGGCGCGCCTACCAGCCGGTTTCGACAGGACCACGGCCTGGAATACACGTACGACCGCCAGATGATCGAACCGCAGACCGTGCCCGCCTTAGGCTACACTGTCGTCTCCAAGGACGATCTGCTCACCTACAAGCTGACTGACAACGTGAGTGAAGATGCCGTGGTCGAGACCGACCGCCACCGACTCGTCTTCGACCGTGAACGCGGCGGCGTGATCTCGTGGATCGACAAGGAGAGCGGCCGCGAGTGGGTAGATGGCGAGGCCGGCTACGCCTTCGGCGGCTTCGTCCACGAAGAGGTGGCCGACCGCGAGCACGAGACGCCGCGCAAGCTGCTCTCATTCATGGATTGGGATCCGGACGCGGTGGAACGGCGTAGCCTCTGGCAGTCCGGCTGGCATGCCCGGCGTCGCACGCCGACGGCGGTGCTCAGCCACAAAATCTACACGACCCCGTTGGGGACTGAAGTCGTCCAAGTGTTGGAGCAGCCGGGCGTCGACGGCCCTGTCGTGACCAGTGTCTTTCTGCCCAACTACGCCGATTATGTCGAGTTCTGGGGCCATTGGCGCATGGGTCTCGACACCCATCCCCAGGCCACCTACCTGGCCTTCCCCTTCGCCCTGCCCGACGCCACCGCCCGCTTCGATCTAGGCGGTTTGGCCGTGGAGCCGGGGCGTCAGCAACTGCCCGGCTCGTGCATGGACTACTTCACCGTGCAGAACTGGGTCGACTTCTCCAACCAGGATCTGGGCGTGACCATCGCCACGCCCGACAATCCCATGGTGCAACTGGGCGACTTCCACTTCGCCAAACATCAGAGAGACGTTTGTGCTCGAACGGCCCATGCTGCTCGGCTGGGTGACCAACAGCTACTGGGAGACCAACTTCCGCGCCCACCAACCGGGCCGTGTCTACGCCCACTATCGCATCCAGCCCCACACCGGAGGATTCAATGAGGCCGACGCCCACCGCTTCGGCCTCGACGCGGCCTACGATGCGCCCTTGATCCAGCAGATGGGTGAGACCAGCGAGGCGCGAGTTCTACCGTCCACAGGCAGTCTGCTGAGTTTGCCGGATCTGCCGATAACGGTGTTGCATGTCAAGCCGGCAACCGAAGGCGACGGGCTGATCGTGCGTTTGCTCAACGCCGGCGACGAGGAGCAGACGGCCGAGATCGGCTCGGGACTTTTTGGCATTGCCGAAGCCTGGACCTGCGATCTGTTTGAACAACGCGCTGAACAGATGTTCCGTCGATAATGGGCGTATCTCTCTGGTTCTGCCGCCGCGAGGACTTGCCGTGATCGCGTTGGAAGGCAGCATCGGTGATGGGGTATAATGGAGATTCGTAGTTCACGAGTTCAGGAGCAACAACTGCATTCCGATTCGGAGCGAAGCGATCTGCACTGCCTTCAGCACTCTGTCAACGGGGAAAATCGGACTGTGCGAATCTGAGATCTGTCTCTTCCGATGACTTCGGGCAGGACAGCGATTGGATATCTTGGTCACGTTTGACGACGACGCCAATGGGGATTCTGATCAATCGATGGAGAATGAGTTGAAGGGCTGTTCGCAGAGTGTTGAGCTGATCACAAAGCGCGCTGTCGAGCAGAGCCGAAATTGGCTTCGCAGACAGGAAATCTGGGACAGTCAGGTTCTCTTCAACCAATGCGGAGGAGCTTGGTGACGAGTTCGAAGCGACTCTTCTCGTTCGAAGGAGTACGGCATTGTCCTCTCGGTGTCTTCGGCTCAGCCGCACGTGACGAAATGACGGATTCCAGCGACGTTGATGTCGTGGTAGAAATCCTCAAACCCGATCTGTTCACCCTTGTCGGCATCAAGCAGGATCTCGAGGAGAGGCTTCATCGTCCTGTAGATATTGTCCGCTATCGCGGGTCTATGAATGCCTTTCTCAAGACACGTATAGATCGGGAAGCTGTCTATGTTTAGGGTTGCGGCATTCTCTGTAGTTGCGCCGACCGCTCCGCCATAAATGGACGGAGCTATAGAGCGACGCCCCCTGAAGGGGGCTTGAGTCGAGCAAAAACCCCCTTCAGAGAGCGTCGCCCGATAGCCCGGCGGCTTTAGCCCCAGGCGGTCAGTCACAACCACGGAAAACGCCAAAATCAGAAAAAACCCGCGCAGATCAGCCCAATCCGCGACATCCGCGTTCTATCCGAACCACACAAAAACCAAAAGGAAATCTCATGCACAAAGTAACCATGCTCGGCACCGGACTTATCGGCATGTTCTACACCATGACGCTCCACGGCCAGCGCAACCGCGACCGCGTCGAGGTCGTCTACTCGCGCAATGCGGAACGTGCCCAGGCATTTGCGACAGAGTGGAACATCCCACACTGGACCACTGACCTCAATGAGGCCATCAACCACCCCGAGACCGACAGCGTTGTCATCGGCCTGCCCAACCACATGCACGAGGATCTGGTGGCGCGCTGCGCCGCGGCCGGCAAGGCCATTCTCTGCACCAAGCCGCTGGCGCGCAACGCGGCCGAGGCCAAGCGCATGCTCGACACGGTCGAGGAAGCAGGCGTCTTCGCCGGCTATCTGGAGGATCTCTGCTACACGCCCAAGACGCTCAAGGCGCTCAAGACTGTGCAGAGCGGCGCACTGGGCAAGATCACCTGGGCGCGCTCGCGCGAGACCCATCCCGGTCCCCACAGCGCCTGGTTCTGGGATGTGGAAAAGGCCGGCGGCGGCGCCATCGTCGACCTGGGCTGCCACTGCATCGAGATCATCCGCAACTTCGTGGGCAAGGACAACCGGCCTGTCGAGGTCATGTGTTGGGCCGACACGCTGGTCCACCCCATCGAGGCCGAGGACAACGGCATCGCGTTGATCAAGTTTGAGAGCGGGGCCATCGGCCAGTTCGAGGTGAGCTGGACCTTCCGCGGCGGCATGGATCTGCGCGACGAGGTCGCCGGCACCGAGGGCACCATCTGGCTCAACCACTTCCTGCGCACCGGCTTCGAGACCTTCGTCTCCGGCGCGGGCGAGGGCGGCTATGTGGCCGAGAAGGCCGAGTCCGACAGCGGCTGGCTCTTCCCGGTGGGCGACGAGGTCAGCGAACTGGGCTACGTCGACATGTTCACCGACATGTTCGATTCGATGGACGAAGGCCGCCAGCCCATGGAGACCTTCTACGACGGCTACGTGGTCAACGCGGTCATGGATGCCTGCTATCGCTCGGCCGAGTCCAAGCAGTGGGAGCCGGTCGAGATCGAAGACTGGCGCGGCGCCGGCGTCGAGCGCATCAATGCGCGTGGCGGCGAGTACGACGGCCAGACCATCATCAAGCAGGAACGCATGCCCGATGGGCGGCTCAAGTTGATCTTGAAGCATAAGGAAACGGGTGAGTTTTCGGAAGTTGTTGTGAACGAAGCCTGATCAATGGTTCAGGGTGAATTGATAATTGTGAATGGTTAATGATTGTTGCTGCGCACACGGACGCCAGTTAGCCATTGAGCATTATCAATTCACCATGAACCATTTGTTCTCTCTCCATTTCTCCTCTCGAATTTTCGCATTACCCCAGGGACAAACCTTTTGAACAGCAGTCAAGCTCGCGCTTATTTTCACGGCTATACACGCGCCATTATCGACCGCACGCCCTTCTACTACGGCTGGATCGTGATGCTCGTCGGCACCGTTGGGATGATCATGACCAGCCCCGGCCAGACCTATGCGATCTCCATCTTCATCGACTATTTCATCACCGATCTGGGCATCAGCCGCGGCATGGTCAGCACGCTCTACGCGGTCGGCACGCTGACCGCGGCCATGGCCCTGCCCTGGGTCGGACGCCAGATCGACAAGCAGGCGTTGCGCTTTGTGGTCGCGACCATCGCAGCGCTCTTTGGGCTGGCCTGCATCTACATGGGGGCCGTCCAGAACGCGGCCATGTTGCTGGTCGGCTTCATTCTGCTGCGCATGTTGGGCCAGGGCAGCCTGAGTCTGGCCAGCGTCTACTTCATCAACCAGTGGTGGATGCGGCGCCGCGGCACGGTCCTCGGCATCTCCGGTGTGATGGTGGCGATTCTGGGGCTGGGGACGTTTCCCAATATCATCAACTGGCTGATTCCCCTGCTCGGCTGGCGATGGACCTACGTGGCGCTGGGCGTTGCGCTGCTCGTGATCATGGTTCCGGCCGGACTCTTTCTCTTCGGCGAACGGCCGGAACGTTACGGCCTCAAACCGGACGGCAAAGTCACTGAGAGCGACACTGACGCCGGCGTTGTCGAATCCGACCCGGAAGAGAACTGGACGGCCAGCGAGGCAATGCACACCTCAGTCTTCTGGATCGTGGCCGCGGGCATCGCCTCGATCTCGATGCTGGGCACAGGGTTGACGTTCCACATGGTCAGCATTTTTTCCGACAACGGACTGTCCGCTACCGCCGCAGCCGCCGTCTATGTGCCCATCGCCATTGCCTCCGCCGTGGTCAACCTGGGCAGCGGCATGCTGGCCGACCGCATGCCGATCCGGCTGTTGTTGACCGCGGCCCTGCTGCTCCAGACCGCCGCGCTGTGGGTGGCGCAGGGGATCTCCGGCGTAGAACTGGCCATCGTCTATGGCATTGTCATGGGATCGATGATGGGGCTGATGCGCACGGTCAGCAGCGTAGCCTGGCCGTCCTACTTCGGTCGACTCTATCTGGGCAGCATCACGGGCATCACCGCGACCATCTCGGTGGCGGCCTCGGCGTTGGGGCCCATGCCGATGGGCATCGCCCGCGATATTTTTGGCAGCTACGACATGGCTCTGAGCGTCCTGTCGCTTCTTCCGCTGTCGTTGGCCGTGCTCAGCCTCTTCATGAAACGACCGCACAAGGCGCAGACAAGCGCACTTGTCAGTTCATTGTAGAGATGGCTGCCTTTGTGGAGAGAATTCAGTCTGTTCGACCCAAGATCTGCTGTGAAGGATTCCGAGCAAGGAATGAATGGAGTATCGACGCTACCAAGCTGTCTGAACCGGATAGCGGTCGAAGATCGCGTCAGCACTCACCAGTAGAGCGCTTTCGATATTTGCCTGCGCCACCAGCAAGCGGTCGAAGGGGTCTTTGTGTACTGCGGGCAACTCCGCCAGGGCGAACACATGGGCCGCGTGCACCGGCAAAATAATCACGCCATTTGCGGCCACCTGCTGCGAAACGATGTCACCAAGAGACAGTCGCAGATTTAGCTTGCCCAGTTGCAGTTTGATCTGCATCTCCCACAAGCTTGTCACACTGAGGATCAAGTCGTTGGCCGGGTCGCTGCACAAGGCGAGCGCCTGTGCTGACAGTGCGCCAGGATTGCTGTCCCATTGTTCCGGTCCAAAAATCGTCTGGAAGAGGTTGATCAAAGTCGTCGTTCATCACGATGCTGCCCGCATGCAATCCAGGCACACGTCGCATCGTAGGTTCTGGGATGGGCATGAGGCGAGCGCGAGGGGTAGCACGATCCGTCAGGATAATCTCAATCCCCGTTGCCGCTTCAGCAACCAGTTCAGCGAGGTGAAGTTGCGCTTCATGTATTTCAACTGATTTTGACATGATGTTATGTCCTCCAAGGCCATGGTCAAATTGTAGCCTAGGACACAAGCACTGTAAAGTACAATGATAATGCGCCTTCCATGAGAACATAGATTGGAAAGCAACAGAACCTCTGCTAGACTAAGCCCAGCCCTTTTCAAAATCAATTCAAACCTCATTTCAAGGAAGAAAAATCATCATGTCAGACATTCTCAAAGTCGGCGTCATCGGTGTCGGCGGCATTGCCAAGACTCATATGCCCGGTTGGGCGGCCTCGGAACTCGCCGAAGTCGTAGCGGGCAGCGATGTCGTTGCCCCAATTCTCGAGATCGTGGGGCGAGCAGTATGGCGTCGCAAAACTGTCCACCAATGCAGCGGATATTATCAACGACCCGGACATCGATATCATCGACGTCTGCACGCCCAACATGTACCACACGGAACTGGTCATCGCCGCGCTGGAGGCAGGCAAGGACGTGATCTGCGAGAAGCCGCTGGCGCCCACGCCGGCCGACATCCGAGCGCATGATCGCGGCACGCGACGCCTCAGGCAAAAAGCTTATGACCGCGCAACATTTCCGCTTCAAGGGCAATTCCAAGGCCATGAAGGCCGAGATCGAACGCGGCTCGCTGGGCGACATCTACCACGCGCGCAGTTGGATGTTGCGCCGCGGCTGGATCCCGGTCCGCCCCGGCTTCATCTACAAGAAGAACAGCGGCGGCGGACCCACCATCGACATCGGCGTCCACATTCTGGACCTGACGCTCTGGTTCATGGGCAACCCCAAGCCGGTTGCCGTGAGCGGCGTGGCCAAGGCGCCGCTGGCCATGCGCGATGACGCCTTCAGCCAGTGGGGAAATACGCCGGTGCCCAACGACATGGATGTGGAGGACTTCGCGGCTGCCTTCGTGCGCTTCGACAACGGCGCCACCCTCATCCTGGAGGTGAGCTGGCTGCTGCACCACGACACGCCGGGCGAGGACATGCAGATGTGGCTCTACGGCACTGAGGGCGGCTCGCACTGGCCCCAGGGCAAGATCATGAGTTCCGACTTCGACACGCGCCAGTTCTACAACAAGTCGCTGCAACTGACCGCCGACACCATGGAACCCCACGCGCTGGAATGCGTCGAGTTCGCACGTGCCGTGGCCGAAGATCTACCGTCGCCTGTGCCGGCCGAGCAGTCGCTCCAGGTTCAGCAGATTCTCAACGCCATCTACCGCAGCCAGGAGATCGGCGGCGAGGTCCGTATCGAAGACTAAGTCTATTGTTGTGTGGGCGGGCGCTTGGATCCCGCCCACACAGCAGGTTTCCCCGCCCGCGCTTATGCGTGATATTCCCATGGCCCAGACCTATCCGGTCGACCTTCAACTGCATAGCACGCGCTCCGACGGGACCGATTCGCCGGCAGAACTGATCGACATCGCGGCCCAACTCGGGGTCCAGGTTCTGGCAGTGACCGATCACGACAGCGTGCTCGGTGTCGATGAAGCCATGGCAGCCGCCACCGGCAAGGGCATCCGCGTCATCCCCGCGCTGGAGTTCAGCACGCTGAACCAGCGACAACGCGATCTGCTCGATATCAACATCCTCGCCTACGGTATCCGGCACACCGATCCCGAATTGCTGGCGACAGTGCGGCGGGTCATCGACAGTCGGGTTGAGCAGAAGATCTTGCAGGTGGAGCGCCTCCAGTCCTACGGCGTCGACGTGCCGGTGGACGAGGTGCTGGCCGATGCCGGCGGCGTGCCCGGCCGCGTCCACATTGCGCGCATCGCCCTGTTGCGCAATCCGGACAAATTCACGTCGATCAACGATGTCTTCGCCCAATACCTGGCCACGGACGCGCCCAATTCGACCTATGTCGAGCGCTCCTTCTCGCTGAGCGTCGACGCCGCCATCGAGCTGACCCACCAGGCCGGCGGCATTGCCGTGCTGGCCCATCCCGGCAGCTACACGCGGGTTCAGGATATCGACAGCGCGGTTCGACGTTTGGTCGACATGGGGCTGGACGGCATTGAGGTGCGCTACACCTATGCCCAGAACCGCGGCCATCGCGGCGCAAGCGAGGCCGCCGTCAACCAGGTCATCGCCCACTTCGACAGACTGGCCGACGAAAACGGCCTGCTCAAAACCGGCGGCAGCGACTACCACGGGGCCACCAAGCCCGGCATCGTCCCCGGCCAGGCCGGCTTGACCCTTGCCGAGTGGGCCGATCTCTGCGAGCGGGTCGGTTGGTGAAATGTCCGTGGCTCCACGACAAGAACAAAAGAGTCGACACAGATAGCCACAGATGAACAACGGATGCTCACAGATGTTTCCTGGCGGAGTATATGGAGCCAGTGAGATTGCAGAATCATCCGTGTCCCATCCGTACAAATCTGTGTGCATCTGTGACGAAAAATAATCGAGTACTCATGCCCAACAACCCACAACCCAACCGCCCCACCTGGATCGAGATCGACCGCAGCGCTCTGCTCAACAACATCGAGCAGATCCGCGCCATCATCGGGCCGAAACCGCTGCTCATGGCCGTGGTCAAGGCCAACGCCTACGGACATGATGCCCGCATCGTGGCGCCCATCGCCCAGGCCGCGGGCGTGGATCGCTTCGCCGTCGCCTCGCTCTCCGAAGGCGTTGAGCTACGCCAGTGCGGCATCGATCGACCGATCCTGGTGCTCGGCTACACGCCGGTCCGGCTGGTCGACGAGGCCATCCGTCACGGCATCCAATTGGCCGTCTACGATCTGGAGTCCGCTCAAGAGTTTGGTGCAGTCGCTGTAGCAATGGGGCAGCCGGTGACTGTGCATGTCAAAGTGAACACCGGCATGAACCGGCTCGGCGTCTCTGTGAATGAGGGTGTCGAGGAAGCGTTGGCGCTCTTTCGGGGGCTGGCCAATCTGGAATCCGTGGAGGTCGAGGGGGTCTTCACCCACTTCGCCTCATCGGATCTGGCCGACAAGACGTCTGCCCAAGAGCAGTTCGCCCGCTTTCAACGTCTGCTTGACGTCTTAGACGCCAACGGCCTGCGCCCGGCCATCGCCCACGCCGCCAACTCGGCGGCCATGCTCACCATGCCGGAAACCCATCTGGACATGGTGCGGGCCGGCATCGCCATCTACGGCCTGGCCCCTGACGTCGATGATACGCCGCTGCCCGACGGCTTCTTGCCGGCCTTGACCTGGAAGACCGAGGTGGCCCAGGTGCGCAGCCTTCGGCCGGGCCAAGGCGTCAGCTACGGCCATGAGTTTGTGGCCGGCAGACCGATGACCGTCGCCGTTATTCCGGTGGGCTACGCCGACGGCTTTCCGCGCCGCCCGCTTACCTGGGGCAGTGTGTTGGTCCGCGGCATGTTCGCGCCGATTCTGGGCCGCGTCTGTATGGATCAGACGATCATCGATGTGACGGACGTGGTGAAGAAAACGGGTGACGTTCGAATGGGCGAAGAGGTTGTGCTGATCGGACGCCAGGGCGAGGCCACGCTTTGCGCTGCCGAGGCCGGTCGCCGCACGGGTACGATCAACTATGATGTGGTGAGTCGGATTTTGGCGCGGGTACCGAGGGTGGTGAAAGGATGACAAGGTGACAAGGTGAAGATAGAGCCGGTTCCAGGATACTTCAAGTCACCTTGTCACCCCCTCACCTTGTCACCTCCCCCTCACATCATCGATCAGCCCACGCGTCGTCCACGGGTTGGGCGGTCCGTATTGGTCGATGGCGCCGGGGGCCAGGTCGTCGGGGCGGTTGACGATGGCTCCTTCGGGGGCCGGGACCGGACCGTAGAGCAGCGGATCGTCGGTCTCCAGCATCCAGCGGTTGAGATGGCCCTGCATTTCGGCCAGCACGCCGGCGTAGGCCGGATCAGCCGCCAGATTGTTGGCCTCATTGGGATCGTAGAGCAGATCGAACAACTGTTCACGGTCGATCTTGCGAGAGGGCAGACCGTTTGCCATCAACACGAATTTGCTCGGCCCGTCGTCGATGTTGGGCAACGAGGTCGTCAGGCGCTCGCCGTAGTGGCGGATGTATTTCCAGCGGCGTGTGCGGGCTGCGCGTTGCGGCTGATAGGCGGCGTGGTAGTTGACCTCGCCAAAGATCACTTGGTTGATCTCCGGCGCTTCAGTCTCCCTCCCGCCAATCCCCAATCCCCCAATCCCCTCATCCTGAACCAGCGGCACCATCGACTTCCCTTGCAGCCACTCTGGCGCGTCAACACCGGCCAACTCGCAGATCGTCGGGTAGAGATCGATCTGCGAGACCAGTCCATCGACCACCTTGCCGCCGCTGAAGCCGCCGGGACCGCGCAAAATCAGCATCACGCCCATGCCGTGATCGGTGAGCGTGCATTTCATGCCGGGGAAGGCCAGACCATGGTCCGTGGTGCAGATGACCAGCGTGTTCTCTGCCAGACCGTTGGTCGCCAGCGCGTCCAGAACGCGACCGATGTTCTCGTCCAGAATGCGGGCGCTGGCCTGGAAGGCGGCCATGTCCTCGCGTGTCTCAGGCGTGTCGGGCAACGGCGCGGGCGGACGCGTGTAGCGTGGATCCTCCTGATCGCCCGGCTCGGGAAAGACGCGATGGGTCTCGAAGTAGCCGACCGTCATGAAGAAGGGCTGTTGCGGGCGGCCGCCAAGGAAGTCGACAGCGTCTTGCGTGCGGGCTGCGGCATCGTAGTTGCCGGTCTCGCTGTTGGTCTCGGCGATGAGATCGTAGCCGAGCAGACGGGCGTCGCTGTGCAGATGCTGGATGCCGAAGAGCGCCGAGATATAGCCGTGCTGCTTCAGCGTCTGGACAATGTGCTTGTCCGTGTCGCGCAGGTTGAAGCCGCGGTTGGCCAGCCCCAACTGTCCGCAGCTATGGGCCGTCTGGCCCGTGAGCAGACAGGCACGGCTGGGCGAACAGGTCGGCGCCGCGCAGAAGGCCTGCCGAAAGAGCACGCCCTCCTCAGCCAGCCGCTGGATGTTGGGCGTCGGCACGTCGTAGCCATAGGGCTGGACATAGCGCCCCGTATCATGCGAGTGTATGTAGATCACATTAATTCTGTCGTCGGCCATACTCTTTACCTTGTCCCTTGTCACCCTCTCACCCTTTCACCTTGTCATCCTATCCTATCACCGTCTCGATCGCGAAACCCGCCGGAGCAACGTCGCCGTCATCTCAACCGATGCCGCCCGCGCAACCTTGAACTGAGCGAGCGTTGGATTGGGCTGACGCAGTGCCTCCAAAACGACGGTCTCCGTGGCGACAAACTCGTCGCCGATGGCGGCCACTTCGGCCGCGATCTCCAGCGGGATGGTAGTGACGCCGTTGACATCGCCATGCAGCAGATCGTCGGGATGGATGAAGTGAATATCTTGTAGTAGCCCTAGGCGGGTTCTGAGACAACGGCCGTTGTCTCACCATCATTTGCCCGTCGTTTACCCAGTTCAAGCGCCAGCGGCACCAACAGAGCGAGAATGATTAGGGAATAGATCACGACCATCACCACCTCGTCGTTACCGAAATTCATGGTTGCGACCACCATCGCCGCGGCGATATTGCGCTGGCCAGCCCCCAGGGCCTGCACCCAACGATCAGATTTGCCTAGACTACCCAGCAGATAGCCGCCGATCGTGGTCAGAATCACAAGAATCAGGCTGGCCAACAGACCGCCGGAACCCAACAAGCCGATCACATTGCTGAAATTCAAGACGACCATTAACACCAGTAGGAACAACAAACTTAGGTTGGAGGCTTGGGCAAAGTGCGGTTGCGCCGACGCCGCCAGATCTGGATAGCGGGCGCGTACAAACAGGCTCAAGCCCAGCGGGATCAGGATCAGGTAGACCAAACCAGAAGCAATATCCCAGAATGTTACGGATATGCCGGTTAGCAACAGGGGTAACGCTATCGGCAGAATGATGATCGTGGCGACGACCAGCAGCACCATCAAGCCGGTGGCGGCCGCGGTATCAACTTTGGCAAAAACGGCCGTTTTGGGCAATCCCGGTGCGCCCGCCGCCAGCGAAACCAGCAGCAGCCCCACCGCCAACGGTTCATCCAGGGCAAAGACACGGATGAGGATGAGAGCGGCAGATCGGTGGGATGACAAAGTTGGCGAGCAAGGCCATGATGACGAAAGCGGACGTTGCGCAGCGGCCCCGTAATCTGCTTCATCGTCAAACTCAGCCCCATCGAAATAATCGTGCCCAGCACAAAGACCAGGCCCATCAGGTTGTAGAGTGTATTTAGCAATTCCATAATTTTTCTCCTCAATTCCAAAAGAGTTTATCTATCTTGTACGGTCCTCATCAGACCCGCTGCCATTTGGGTGGGTCCCAGCGTCCCACGATTGCATCCTGCTGCGGCCCATAGAGACGCATGATCGGGATGATGCCCCCTGACCGCGGCGAGGGTAGCCAGTTGCTCTCCTTGTCCTTGCCCGGCGACTCGTGCTGGATGGTCAGCGACAAGGAGCCATCCGCGTTGAAGGCCAACTCGTCACGGTCACCGATGGCGTACCGATCCATCGGGTTCGCGACCGCGAACATCCGGCTGTCATACACGGTCAGCGACCAGAATCCATCGACTGGGGGCAGTTCTCCCTCGGCGAATATTTGCCTCGTCTATTTGTTACCCTGGCGAAGGCTGCCTCGCTTGCGCCTCCGCCAGGAGGGTGAGAAAACGGCCTACTGGCGCGCCATAGAAAAACCGAAGCTCTGCTCCTGATGAACGCTACTGCTGTGTCATCAGCCGTTTCAGCTCGGCCTCTTCGTCTTTGATAACCTCGCCGGACACATCAATGACCACCTGTTTGATCTCGCCGGTGAAGCGGAATGGCGCTTGGTAGACCTCCGGGGCCACCGAGTCATAAGCCGCATAGCCGCAGCTTGCGCCCAGCACGCCGAATGTCATCGGGACGGTATATGGAACCTCCAGGTTACCGACCAGCTTATTGTTGATGTAGAGTTGGAATCGGCCCGGCGAGCCTTTGCCCTCCCGGAACTGAGGGTCACCGGTTGGCTCAAACTCGTAGCGCAGGCTGACCTCCCCTGCAGGAACCGGTTCGCTCGAGACCACCTCGAACCTTTCCAGCCCGACATAGTTGTGGATGTAGTGCAGTCGCCCATCCTTGACAGAGAGCGCGTACCCACCATTGCGGCTACCATGGGTCATCAAAACCCCTTCCGCTCCCCCGTCAGGAATAACCACGTCAGCCGTGATGCTGTAGGGACGGTTGTAGAGCCTGGGGGCGGCGGCAAAGGCGATCGGCGCGCCGCCGGGGTAATAGGTATATTGCTTGCGAGGTAGGGAGACGGTCGGGCGCGGAACATTCATGCGGGCAAGTTCAGCCGAGGCCAGGGGCAAAACGCCATATTTGCCGGCTTCTGCGTACCAGCGCTGAGCCATTTCCTGCACCTTGTCCGGCATCTCTTCCGCCAGGTTTTTGGTCTCTGCCGGGTCCTCCGCCACATGGTAGAGTTCCCAGCCGTGGGCATCCAGATCATTCAGCAGTTCAGCGGTCAGCGGCATCCCAAAGTAGCGTTCTTTCTCGGCGGCTTCGGTAAAGCTGGGACCCGGGAAGGGGCAAACCGCTTTCCAACCCTCGTGGTAGATGGAACGGTGGCCAAACATCTCAAAGTATTGGGTGTGGTGTTTGCTTTCCACCGCGGCATCGTCGAAGCTGTGCGCGAAGCTGAGCCCCTGGACAGGCGATTGCGGCACGCCGCGAATCATCGTCGGTGCTTCGATGTCCAACGCTTCCAGCACCGTCGGTACCAGATCAATGACGTGAGCGTATTGCGTCCGTATTTCGTTGCCGGCCTTGATTCCCTCCGGCCAGAACACGATGCAGGGGTCGCTGACGCCGCCGCGATAGGTTTCCCGCTTCCAGCGGCGGAAGGGGGTATCGCCGGCCCAGGTCCAACCCCACGAGTAGTGGGGAAAGGTGTTAGGGCTGCCCCATTCATCATAGTGCTCGAGATTATCTTCCAGGGTTTCCTCAACACCATTGAAGAACAAGGTTTCGTTGAAGGTGCCGTGGACGCCGCCTTCGGCGCTGGCCCCATTGTCGGAGATGACCACAACGATTGTATTGTCCAGCTCGCCGAGCATTTCGAGGAACTCGATGATGCGCCCAAAATGGTAGTCGGTCTGCTCGACGAACGCGGCATACACTTCCATCTGGTGTGCATACATCTTTTTGGCTTCGTCCGACAGCGAGTCCCATTCCGGCACATCGGGGTCGTGGGCGGAGAGTTCCGCACCTGCCGGCAGAATGCCCATCTCCTTCTGGCGTTCAAAGACGACCTTGCGGTATGCGTCCCAGCCCATATCGAATTTGCCCTTGTACTTCTCAATCCATTCCGGCTCCACATGATGCGGGGCATGCCCGGCGCCGGTGGCGTAATACAGGAAGAAGGGCTTCTCCGGGGCGTTGACGTGGGCATCCTGAATAAACTCAATGGCTTTATCGGCCAGATCAATGTTCAGGTGGTAGCCTTCCTCTGGAGTCTTGGGTACAGGGACCGGGTGGTTATCGTAGGTCAGATCGGGTAAGTACTGGTCGGTATCGCCGCCCAAAAAGCCATAGTAGCGTTCGAACCCACGACCCAGCGGCCAGCGGTGGAAGGGGCCTGCCGTGGTGGTTTCTTCAGGCGGGGTCAGGTGCCACTTGCCGACGGCAAAGGTGTTGTAGCCGTGCTCCAACAGCATTTCCGAGAGAAAGCCGTGTTCAAAGCCCATATAGCCATTGTGGGCCGGATAACCAATCGATAGTTCGGTGATGGCCGACAGGCCCAGGGTATGGTGGTTACGCCCGGTCAACACGCAGCCCCGGGTGGGCGAACAGAGCGCCGTGGTGTGGAAGTTGGTGTAGCGCAACCCCCGGTCCGCCAACTTGTCCAGGGTGGGGGTGTCACACAGGCCGCCAAACGCGGACATTTGCCCATAGCCCACATCATCCCACACAAAAAAGATGACGTTGGGCGCGCCCTCTTTGGCCCGCGTTGGCTCCGGCCATGCGGGTGAGGACTCGTCCAGAGTCCGGCCAATGACGCCGGGAAAGGGGGTTCCGGGTTTGTATTCAACTAGGTCAGACATCATTGTTTTTTTGCTCATTTTTTGTCTCCTTTTCTATCAGATGTGATTGATTCTGACCTGACGGCGATAAGCGACAATCGCCGTCAGATCAGATTTGGGTTAGGTCTGTCATTTGACCGGTACGGATCGCAGGGAAAGGTCCACGAGCCATCAAGAATCTCGGCGCGCGGTTCATACATGCGGAAAGCGTAGTTCCAGCCGGGCGAGATAGGGATGCAGTTGACGCGGCCATCCGTGGCATCGTCACAACCGCCGAAATGGATCGTGTAAGAGCCATCCTCATTGGGCTGGGCAGAGAAGTTGTTGTAGCTGTTCACGCCCAGATCGTTGGCTTCCAGGTACCCGTCGGCGTTATAGACCGTAACAGACCAGAACCCATCCACCGGCACATCCTTTACCGTGATTGCGTAGGGTGTTTGGCCGTCATTTTTCTCAACGCTACCGATGACATACGTCGCCGCGCTCTGCGGCAACCCACCCCAGCCAGAGGCCGCGCCGACAAGATAATCAATCGGTCGGACCTCTTCCTTCCGGCCGAAGGCGTTGGAGGCATCAAAGCCGAGGGCTGCTAAATCGTTGAGGGCTTTACGCGCCACTGCGAGTTTATCGGTGTTCCAATCCGGCGCTTCGAAGGGGCCGTCCCCGCCGCCGGCCAGTTCGATCGCGTCCTGAGCGGCGTGGGCCTTGGCCAGGTCATCAGGATCGTTGATATCGACGAAGGTTCGAATGGAAACCTGAGCGAAACGCGTGCCGACCTCCTCTTCGGTCAGTTCGTAGGTGCCCGGTTTCGCTTCCACAAACATGTAATGATCCTGATTGATGACTTGCATCGACATGTAGCGACCATCCGCCTCCGGCAGGGTCAACTTCACGGGTTTGGACAGGTCTATCAGGGTCGCGGAGTAGAGCGTGTCCTGGTTCATGCGGATGACAGGCTGGTTATCCGGTGTCGTGGGGGCGCGCAAATGTACCATGGCCCCGATCTTCATGCCGACCATCTTCATGTTGGTACGGAACATATGATCCGTTTCGGCACGGACAAAGTTGGTAACGTTGACATCTTTCATTTTGCATCTCCTTTGCATTGAACAATAGGTTTGATTGATTTTTGGGTTGTCAACCCTTCCGCACCGATGGCGGAGTCCAACTGCCATCGAGGGCGGCTTGTTCGGGCCAGTAAACGCACAGCGCCCGGAGGTGTAATCCCCGCCGCCTCACTCCACCCGCACGACGCCGGGCATGTTGTAGCTGGCGTCGATCAGGGGCGTGGCGGCGCCGTAGAAACGAGCGGTGAAGCGGAAGCCATCCCTGGGCGCGGGCAGCCAGTTCTGGCGCTGCTTCGGGTCGGTCGGCTCATCGTGCTGGACATAGATCACCAGCTTGCCATCCCCGGTGTGCAGCTTGCCGCGCTCGAGCATGAAGCTGTTGAGCGCGTAGCGGTCGATCGGGTTGTCGTGGAAATACCCTTCGGAATCGTAGAGCGGCATTTCCCAGAACTCGGTCACCGGCGGCATGTCGTTCAGGTCGAACGTGATCGTGTAGCGGTGCTCGCCCGAGAGCGGCCGGCCATCGGAATCGTCCCAACAGTTTGCGGACGTATGCGATCGGGAGGGAACGGGGGAGAGAACAGCCTGCAACCCGGCCCATGCCCGCCATTGCCAGTTGGTGTCTCTGTAGCCAAGATCGTTGTCGAACTTCCAGCCATTTCGGCCTTCGGTGAAGTTCGTGGCCATCCCATCCAGCACTTCCTTCTTTCCATCCTCAATCCCCGCCTCCACGGCAGCCGCGATCTCGGGTGTCAATCCGGCGGGATCGAAGGGCGTGCCGGCCTTGAGTCCAAGGCGCTCGAAACGCGCAAAGGCGGTGACTTCACGATAGCTATCGGTCTGTTTCGTGAAACTGGGATCGTTCAGCACCAGGCTGACCCAGCGCAGAAAGTCCACGCCCGTGAGCTTGCCCGGTTCACGGACCGTCTCCATGCCAGGATAGGTGGCATAGTCGGCTTTGGTCAGCGGCACATCCTCAGCTCTCACCTCTTCGCGTCCGGCAGCAATCCACTGGCTGAGGGACATGGCCGTGATGCGGTCCTGGATGCCGTTGACGATCTGGACCTCTTCCTCCGTGTCGTCGGTGAGCGCGACGCGTGCCAGTACCCCGGCAAAGTCGGACTGAGACTTCACGATGTCGGCCCCGACGAACCCGTCGGGCAGCTTGCCGCGCCAGTTCGGGCCGAGCAGCAACCGCCGTACCGGGCCAGGTGCATTGAACTGGCTGCCGATCATGTGCCACCAGCGCGCGTAGTTGTCGTGAAGTTGGACACTCCAATAATGATCCTTGATTTCGGGGACCACAATGACCGCGGGTTCCTGTGACAGATCAAACATGCCAACGCCATAGAGCGTGGTGGCATTGGGTGTCGTCGCGACGCGCGGCAAGGCCTTCATTGGCTTGCGAAACCAATTCAGGCGGTTGATGCCCGCA
The DNA here is from genome assembly GCA_963698255.1 of uncultured Chloroflexia bacterium. Classification (GTDB taxonomy): domain Bacteria; phylum Chloroflexota; class Anaerolineae; order Caldilineales; family Caldilineaceae; genus JAWKOK01. Next base: position 99,177 of record CAVOQD010000011.1, read on the forward strand.
GCGCGCGGGTTCAGTTCATTCTGCGCGAAGTTGAAGCGCAGGTGGTAGATTGCTATCGGATGCATGCCCCACAAAAAGACTTCCTTCGCGATGCTTTTTGCCTCATCAGTAGTTATGGTAGCCATTTTTTCTCCTTTAGAAAGTTCTCAAGTACATTTTCAGTTGCTCTGCTTGACCGGCGGCGGCGTCCAGATCTGGTAGCAATGGGCACGATCCAGGGGGTTTCCATCCGCATCTTCGCGGGCGGTGGGGTACATGGAGTAGGGCGTGTCTGCATTTGGGACCAATGCCATTTGCATTCAGCCCTTTGACGAGGTCTACCTGCACTCCACCGAGATCACAGGGATCCCCAGTGTATTCAGGCGGTTGATCAAGCCGACAAGCGCGCCTTGATCCATGGGTTCGCTGATGAGAGTCGTGACGACATTGCCGGCTTCATCCGCTGCAGCCGTGATTGACTGCGTAGCAAAATAGTCAGCCCAGTGGTCGTCCAAGCGACCCTGTACGCAGACGCGAAAAACAGCCGGATCCGACATGGTGAGCTTGTGATTGGGTTGTTTCATCATGCCACCTTACGTGGATAGAGAATTCATCTGATGATGCTTCGTTGGCGCGGAAGAGTCGACGTGCCTCATGTCGCCCAGGCCCGCGCACATACAGGAGCCTACCAACCGGGCTGATCTCCGCTCCAGCATACTGGAATTTGTGAACGAAATCATCTACCAAAATGGTAGATTTCTTGACCAATACTGGTTCGAGGTCTTGGCGCAGACGCAAATCGGCGCAGGCAAGCGACGCATGTGCGCAGATCGACGCCGGTGCGCGCGGATTTTCGGTATGCAGTACGGACGCGAGGACTTGGCTGCTCCGAGAGGAGGCGGTGCTACGCGCTTGCAACGACAGCCTGAACGTGTTATCACCCTGGCGTCAACAGGCCGAGTTCCTTGGCTTTGTTGACGGCCTGCGTTCTGCTGTGAACATCGAGTTTGGCATAGATGTTCAGCGTGTGGGTCTTGACCGTGCCGGGGGCGATGACCAATGTTTCGGCAATCTCGCGGTTGGAGAGGCGTTTGGCCAACAACGCCAGCACATCCGACTCCCTTGGGGTCAATGCTTCGATTGGCGCGGTCACGGCTGGCGCCTGATCGCCGACAAAGGACGCATGGCCATCGCGGCCCGCAGGTGGAAAGGCTGCCAGGATTTGCCCAATGTAGTCAGGGTCAACACGATCTCGATCAAGCCTCTTCAACAGAGTGGCCATGGAACTGCCCAGGTCGACGAAGAGTCGGATGAAACCGCCGGGTCTTGCCAATGTCAGCGATCTCTGCAACTGGGCCAAGGCTGTCGACTCATCGTCAAGCATGGCATAGCGGAGGGCTTGCAGCGCTAGTACCTCGATGAGGACCGAGGTGTTGTGGGTAAGTTGCGCATATTCCTGTAGTTGTTCGAGCAGTGCTGCCGCCTGTTGACGACCGGCGGACGTATCATGGGCCAGCCAGATCTTGGCCAGCGTTATGTGCGGTCGACATAGATGTGGCATGGGAGACAATGACGGCCCTGAATCGAATGTAGAAGCCCACTGGTCAGCCGTCACAAGATCGCCCTGAAGCAGGGCGATCTGAGCCTGAGAGGCTTGCATAGTAGAGAGCAGGCTCGTGTTTCCGCTTTCCATCATGAAGGCAATTGCCGAGCCACCCACCTCACGCGCCGCGTCAGGACGATTCTGGGCCTGATAGGTCAATGCCAGCCCCAATGCAGCATTGGCAAACGACTCTCCGTAACTCAAATAGGGGCGATCTACGATCAGGGCAAAGTGTCTTTCAGCCGCGGCCAAATCGTTCTGGCAGTAGGCCGCGCAGCCCAGATGATAGTGGCCATAGCCCGCAATCTCGACTGAGTTGGGATAATCACAAAGGTCGATACAACGCTGGGCCGCCTGCGTCAAGTGCACCAGATCGCCTGCAATCCAATAGATATAGCACGCAGACATCAGTGTGGTCGCCTTGAAGGGGTGGGTATCGATCCCTTCTTGGTGAGCGCTATGAAAGATAATCTCTTGGGCGCGGCTCAAGTCGCCCTGCATCTGGTAGGCCCCAGCCATGACGAGCCGAGCCAGAAGACGTATAATCCAGAGCTCGGCAGGTGTGTTGTCAATCGCAAACTCGGCTTCTGTGATCGCACGTACGGGATCGGTCTGGTAGTAGGCGAGCAACGAACGTAGTGCGCTGATTTCACCGCGGAGATGACGAATTGCAGCCATTGGCAAGGGCCTTGTTTCCAGGTGCGTCTCGACCGATTTCAGGGCAGCTGGAAGTTGAGTGAAGTCACCGCGATGATGGAGCAGCCATGTCTTCAGCATGAGAAGTTCGGGCTGTTGGGCAAGAAATTGGGGCGAAAATCGATGCAGATAGCGATCCAACCGGCGCCATTGGGTACCATTCATCAACGCATACCGACGGCTGCCCACGATGTTCGCTGCCAGTTCCAGATCATCGGCTGCCAACGCGTGGGCAAGTGCTTCATCAATCAGATCATTGGCTGCAAACCAGAGACTGGCCCGGCGGTGTAGCGTCTCGATATCGGCGCGACCACGCTCCCGCTCAAGCGTATTCAACAATAGATCGCGGAACAAGTGGTGATAGCGAAACCAGCGCCCCTCCTGATCGAGTGGCAAAAGGAAGAGGTTGGCCCGATTTAGTTCCTGCAGAACTGTACTCGATTGAAGATTACCCTCATCGCGTGGAAAGAGCGCATCACAGAGATCTGCACTGAAGCGATCCAGAATCGACGTCGCCAATAGAAATTCACGCAAGGGTTTCGGTTGCTGGGTCAGCACCTCGCTCACCAGATAATCCACGATCATGGCGCTACGGATCTCTCGGAATTGTTGCGTAAATTGCTCTTCATCCTGCGTGTTACGCAAGGTGAGCCCCGCCAGGCGCAGGCCAACAGCCCAGCCCTCAGTGACCCCTTCCAACAGTGCCACGGTTTCGGGTTTCACTGGTCGGCCCAGCGTCGATTCAAGCAGACTGGCGGCCTCCGACATCGTGAAACGGAGATCGCCGGTTCGGAGCTCGCTCATCTCCTTGCGAGCCCGCATTCCTGCCAGCGGAAAAGGGGGATCGGTGCGAGAGGTCACTGCCAGGTGCAGGCACCGGGGCAGGTATGTGATCAAGTCAGCGACGAACTGATGGATCGTTGGTTCGGTGATGGTGTGGAAATCGTCAAGCGCGAGGATCAATCTAGGATAGGACTCGCCGTCCGCATCCAGTGGTTGACGGCGCTCAAAGTAATCGTCCAACTCATTGACGAACGCCGCCATAACCACGTGCGCCGGTGGCATCTGGGAACCATTCAGGAGATCTATCGCCTGTCCACACGCATCAGGGAACGTGGTCCGAATCGCGGCGCAAAGGTACCCCACAAAGATTCCCAGATCATTGTCATTGCTGTCGAGTGTAAGCCATGCATTGGGCTGTGTACACCCATACAACCACTGGGCCATCAAGGTACTCTTGCCCGCTCCAGCTTGCGCAGAGATGAGGGTGAGCTTGCGATCCAATCCTCGTGTAAGCCGATCCATCAGGTGAGGACGCTGGACTGAATCTTGGTACAGTCGTGGCCGCTGGAATTTTGTCTGTATGAACATGTCCATATCTCAGACGAGAGGCCCCTGAAACAACGAAGTTCCGCAAATATTGCGCCGCCATCATAGCACATGAACTCCTTCTGAAACAGCGGAACATGATCGACCAAATGACTCTCACAAATTTTCGTCATTTCTGCGCAAATTGATGTCGGTCTTCGTTTCGCCGATCTCGACGGTGGGACATGGTTGCCCGGGAACAACGTTGCTCGGGAACACCGTGCGCGGAAACGCCTTGCTTGTGGTCAAGCAAGGCGTTTCCGCGCACGGTGTATCGTTCGACCGGTGCAGCCGGCCATGGCAAGCCAGGCCAACCTGGCGCTGCCGATATGCAACTATGGAAACAGCGACCCTACTGACCGGGCGGCGTTATCTGTCGCAACAGGTCAGACATCGCGGTCTGGCTGACTGTGAGTAACCCTTCCTGGGGTCGATCAAGGTCGACGACGACGATCAGGACTGCGACAAAAACCAGGGCGAAGATTATCATGGCGTCAGTGTCTCGTTTTCGATCGGAACTGCTGGCAATGCCCACCAGTAGAAAACTCAGAATAGTGGCCCCAAAGAGTAAGATGCCAAACAATCTTGGCAGGCGTAGATTGGCAGCCGCCAGGCGCAGTGAATGGACGTCGATTACGTCATTGACCGATTCGATGACGAGCCCCATGATGTCAGAGTCGTATCCCTCGCGGACATTTTTCTCTACGATCGCCCACAGTTCACTCTGGATCTCTTCAGAACGCGCTGACGGCCGCCGGCAGTTTCGTTGTATCTTCCGCGGCGTCCAAACGTATTTGGGTGTATTCCTGCAAAAGCGCACGCGACGACGATAGGTCCGGCTCGTCAAGAAAGCCGGCGCGTAGCCAGGCAGTACCGATGGCGTTGGCTTCTTCAACAACCATCACCCTGCGTTCAGCTTGCTGGTTGATGACGATTCCAATCGAAAACGCCAACAGAAATGCCATCAGCCCCAGCATGCCGCCAACGACGGTTCCTGTCATACGAGCATCGCCTGAGTCAGGACTTCGATCCTGTAGCCAAATCCCGATGCGAAAGCCGATCTCGGCGGCAATAAGAACCACGACCACCATCCCGACATAGACGGCCCAGATCGGAAATTTGTCCAAGATTATCATTTTCGTGCTCCTTTGATTTTGGCTCGCGCCTGCACAGAGTTTTCTTGTCTCTGCTAGAGATTTCAAGCCCTTCCAGTCAAATAGTGGTTCTTCAAGATTTCATGTGGTCGTCGCATCGTAGGGCGGGTTTCCTTACCCGCCAACTTTCTGCAAAAAAGGATCTTGACACGAATTTATGCGAATTATCACGAATCTTCTCTCTGGGACGACGACACAATTCGTGTAAATTCGTGACCATTCGTGTCAAGAAAAGGCTTCTTGCAGTAGAGCCACCGATCTTTCGCTACTCGGTCACGTTGACTTGCCACAGTTTTGTCTCGGACTGCTGTCCATCGGTGGCGGCGATCACGATCTGATAGCTGCCGGCAGCAGCGTACGTATGCTCCACTGCAATGCCCGCAACCTCAGTGGTGCCGTCACCCATATCCCAGATAACCTGTAACGTCGGATACAACCCTTGTGCCGGAGAAGCGTCGAGTCGAACCACCTGCCCCACGCCTGCATCAAAGGATGGTATGCCGCCAACGACCGACACAGCCGCTGGCGCCCCGTCAACGGAAACTGCAATCATTGAGTCCGGGACTTCAATGCTTTCCCCTTCCTCCGGCAGCGTCTCTTCCGCCACAGACTCGATAACGATTTGATGTTGAGCCGCCCCCTTCTGTCCGTCGCCATCGACAACGGCCAAATTCACCAGGTAAGCGCCGACTGCCGTATAGGTTTTCTCGACAACCACAGCATCGGCCACCGTCCCATCACCGAACGTCCAGGCGTATTGGACAAGGGGCGAACTGCCAGTGGATTGTGCAGCCGAGAAGGGCACAGCAACACCAACCTGCCCAACAACCGGCGCTGCGATCACCGCCTGAGGCGCATCTGCTTCCGGTATTGGCGTTGCATCCTGTCCAGGCAAAGGGGCCGGCGCAATGACCGGTACCCCCTCGATGTTGGCTGCTTTCACATACTCCGCCGCCACCCAGCCCAGATCACCCGCATCGCTAGCGAAGGGAATCGCGTACCAGGCGCCGTCCTCACTACGGCCGGAAACTTGTGCGGTCTCTCCTGCCTGCAACCCACCGATTTCAGGATACTCTGTGCCCGGCCCGATACGCACGTTGACTGCCGTTTCCGCAATCAGTGTCGGGCCGGACGGTAGCTGAGCCGCTGCGGGCGTGGGTGTAAACGTCGGCTCTATGTCTGTCGGCGGCGGACTGCTCTCACCAGAACCGGAAAGATTGAGAATCAATGCGATTAGCAGACCGATGACGGCAACAAGGCCAATGATCAGCAGCGCCTTCACCGTTGTTGAAAGTTCATTCCAATTGCTCATTTTATTCCTTTTCTATTCACAATTCATACCAGTCAGACTAGGGACGATGTGATTCAGATTCGACGTGCGAATGTGCCGGGAGATCTATTCCGTATGTGAACTGCACTCGCCCACCAAAGCCCAATAACTGGACAGCGCTTTCGATACAGTTCACGCCCATCGAGGGTGCTCAGTGCCGATTCCACCGACCTATACCTCTGCTGCGTCGGCACCGATGACGCTAGTTGCTCGATAGTTCGCCGATATACCGTACCGAGAGCAGAGGAAGGTTGAGCCGGTAGAGTCGATCCAGAAGACCGCGCAGGGCGGCCTGATCCTGAAACATACCGGTCAAAACGGTAATCGTTCCTTGATCTTCGGATTCCAGAACCGTGATGGTCTCCATTTCCATCATGCCAATCCAACTTTCATCCAGGCCACCGCGTACTCGGAGCTCATAGATGCCCGGACCGTGCATTGTCACCTTCGTCGCCATCTTCATTCTCCTGCTGCCCGTTCTTGGAGCCAGGCTTCTGCGGCTGCCAGTGCTTCCTCTGTTGCCCTGCCAAGCGTCTCTGATGCAAGGAAGATGTCCTCCTCCGGGATGGTCTCGGTGGTCTCTGTGTTACGAATTTGCTCCATAATATGATCGCTCACCCCAGCCAACATCAATTTGCCGCCGTTGCCCTGCAACTGCCTTGCATAGCGTTCAAGGACCCCGATAACAGTGCTGCCGATGCGGGTCCGCCCGCGCATGCGCAGGATCACGACCGCACCCCGAGCCTCACCTACCTCCGGTAGCTGTTCTTCGAATGTATGTGCCCCGGAAAATGTTAGGTCACCCCACACCTGAAGCATGGTGATGGTATCGGCGTTTAGCTGTTCAGGAGGTTGTTGCTCCATGAAGGCACCATCGTCCGATTGGACCACCTGGTGCACCTGGATGTCATTGGATGACCGCACTACCTGCACCAGGAACGAGAGTCCGACGCCTAGCAACACGGCCCACTGCACTGGCAGCAAGAGTGTAGCGACAAAGGTAAAGAGCATGATCGAGCGTGGTCCTACGCCAACATCCCAGACGTCGGCAATGCGGTCCTTCTTGATTGTTTCCAGACCGGCCACAATAAGCAAAGCCGCGATTGCCGGTTCTGCAATCTTTTCGACCAGGCTGCCGAAGAGGAGAACCAGAACGATGAAAATCGCCCCGGCGAAGACGTTGGCCCAGCGAGATTTGGCGCCGGCGCTGGCGGTGAGCGCCGTACCCGCCAGCGATCCGCCAACCGGCAGTCCTTGAAAGAAACCAGTGACCGTGTTGGCGATGCCCTGCCCTGAGAAATCGCGGGATGAATCGGGGTATGTTCCGTCCGGATTGGGAATGCTCTGGCTGACACCCGCCGCCTGGATAAGACCGATCAGGCCAACGCTGACGGCCGGCAGCAGCAGTTGTGGGACCAGAGCCAGACTGGGCATGGCGATGCGCGGCAGCGCACCCGAGATTTCGTAGCTGTCTCCCACCAGGTGGACCGAAGAAACGTTCAGCAAACCGACCACGGCCGAGACGCCGAGCAGCGCCAAAATCAGCGCGTAGTTCTTGAGTTTGGTGCGCACCAACAACAAGATCGCACCGATGGTCGCCACACCGGTCAGGAGCGACGGCCAGTGGATCTCGTTCAGATTGCGCACCAGATCGAGGGCGCGGGCAAGGTTACTGCCGGCCTCGCTCTCATACCCAGCCAGATCGCCCAGTTGGCTCAGGATAATCGTGATGGCAATCCCTGTGAAGAAGCCGGTCATCACTGCGTTGGAGATGAAGCGCGTCAGACTGCCCAGCTTGAAGATCCCCAGCAGGAGTTGGAAGACCCCCACCAAGATGGTCAGCGTGACCAGCAAGGACATATGGTCCGCTTCGGGCACACCCGCTACCGCGCCGGCTACCACCAGCATCATGGCACTGGTCAACGCACAGTTCATGAACTGAGAACCGGTAAAGATCCCGGCAATGGGCATGCCGACCATCATCGAATTGAAGGCAAAGACCGGATTGACGCCGGCCAGAATGGCCGACGCAATCGAGTCGGGAATAGCGACCATAGCTAGAGTCAGACCGGCCCCGGCATCGGCGGTCATGTTTTTCGATTCGAAATCCAATCGTGATTCTGTCATGATCGATGCGATTCCGGAGTGGCGTTGCCGAACGACACGGATGGCTCGTCCTCAAATATCTGGGTGATGGTTTCCAATTGTTCTGCGATCATATTCAACTCCTGAGCCGCTAATCCCTCAGCATGCTCAGCGGCGGCAAGAGCCACAACATGCATGCGCCGGGTTTCGTCTTGTATCATATGCAGAACAGCCTCTGCTGCCTCTCCACGTTCCTGCAAGTATTGCAGCACAGCGTTCAAAGCACGCACGTGTATGTTCTGCTTGCCGATGCGCGCGATGACGTCGCTGCGCTCGAGCATCTCCATGACCGGTGGGTGAACGCGCGCCAGGTGGATCTGTACTCCCTGAGCCGCCAGATCGTGACACAGTTCACCCAGCATCTCAGCGCCGGGTGCATCCAGTTCATTGCTCATCTCCAGGTCCAGCACAACCGCCTCAACCGGGGCGTCCTGCTGTGCCACAATCGTTGCGACCGCATCTCGCAGTGCAGATGCATTGGCGAAGAAGATGCCCTCGTTGGGACGCATGATCAACAGACCTGGAATCTGGAGACTCTCCGGGTGTCGACTGACATCGTTGAAGTAGAGGTGTCCTGGCGCCCGCCCAAGCACACTCATGTCCGGCCGGCTGGTGCGGGCGACCAATGCCAGCAACGAGACGATTACAGCGACCAGTAGGCCAAACAGAACTTCTTCAAATGTCAGCACCCCAAGCAAGGCCACCATAGCAAACCAGAAGTCCTGTCGGCGCACTCGATAGAGCCACTTGAGCTTCTCAAGCTTGAACATGCTGGCGACCGCCATGATGACGATGGCCCCCAGAGCCGCCTCTGGCAAGTTGCGAAAGAGTGGGGTCAGGAAGAGTGCAACCAACACGGTCAGTCCTGCGGCGATCATCCCCGACATCTGACTCCTGGCGTGGGCATTGTCGTTGGCTGCGGATTTGGATAGACTCGCGCCGATGGGGAAGCCCTGGAAGATTCCTGCGCCAAAGTTGGCCATGCCCAGCCCGATCAATTCCTGGTCGGCGTTAATGCGATAGTCGTGCTTGCCGGCAAAACTGCGCGCCGGACCAATGGCCTCGGCAAACATCACCAGCGTGATGCCCAGCGCACCGGCCAGGAGCAGCCCCATATCCGCCACTGAAACGTCCGGGAGCGCGGGCGGCGCCAGCCCGCCGGGAATGTCACCGACGATATGAACGCCGCGTGCATCGAGACCGAAGATCGTGACCACGCCGATGCCGTAGACCAACCCCACCAATGCGGCCGGAATGCGATGGTAGCGGCGCTCGAGGAAGAGCATCAACGCCAAGGTCGACAGGCCGACCGCCGCCGTCAATAGGTGGGTCGCGGGCAACCGTGTGATCAACTCAAGGAGGCGTTCCCAGAAGTTGCCGTGTCCGCTCTCCAAACCAAGCATTTTTGGCGCCTGCTTGATCATGATGACCAGCGCCAGGCCGGATACGAATCCGGTCAGCACCGACTCGGAGAAAAACTGTGCGATCCGGCCCAAGCGCAGCAGCCCGGCCAGCACCGCGACGATTCCGGCCATAATGGCCAACGCCGAGGTGTAGGCGAGAAACTCTGGTGAATTCGCCGGCGCCAGGCCGCTCACAATTGAGGCCGACATGACGGCAATTGCAGAAGAGACCGCAACCACCAGTTGGCGCGACGATCCGAAGATGGCATAGAGCAGCAGGCCGATGGGGGCGGCATAGAAGGCCGTCTGCGGCGGCATACCGGCCAATTCGGCATAGGCCATGCCCTCGGGCACCAGAAGCGCCATCACAGTGAGGCCGGCGATGATGTCGCCGCGCAGCCAGGCGCGCTCATAGGCAGGCAGCCACTGGAGAATGGGCATGTAGGATTGTAGAGACCGCTGCTTGCGCTCGCCCGCTGCTTGGGTTGCCGCCGCCATTGACTAGCCTTCTTCACATATCTGTAACGACTGGATGTGTATAGCCCTACGGGTGCTTGGTACCTGTCCGCAATCAAGCCAGCGATCTTCCTGGAAGCTGAACGCAAGATATCTTGTTCAGCAGGGCGCTTCCAGGAAGATGAAACTGCTCGATCAATTACGGACGATCAATAAGGCTACGTTTGGCTCCGATTCACTGCCGTGCCACAATCACGCGCACACGCTCCTCATCAGAGACGAAGTGATCGATATCCTCAGCGTCTTTGTCCACGTCGATCTGCACCCAGTTGATCTTGCCGTTGAACTTGCTGGTCTGCGCCGTGTAATCGGGGCTGACCGTGGTGCCGGACTCATAGCCGATGTCCGTCGTCTCGTCGGCCGAGAAAACGAACCCCTGCGTTTGCTCGACACGACCTTTACCGACTTCGGTACCATCGCAGTAGAGCGTGACCGTGCCCCCCTTGCCAAAGCCGCCGCCGTCGTAGGCGAACTCCGCACGGACCTGGGTCTTGCCGGTTGGAATCGGCTTGGTGGCTTCGATGTCGAAGAAGTTGATGCCCAGTACGTTGTAGAGGAACTTCGCCTTGCCGTCCTTGGCATAGAGAGCCCAACCGCCAAACCGACCGCCCTGGGCGATGATGACGCCCTCGGCGCCCTCGTCGGGCACTTCCACATCGGAGGTGACGGAGAATGACTTGTTCTTGATGTTGATGACGCTGTTCTCTGAAAGGCGTCCCATACCCCCAAACAGTACTTGCGAGTTCCCCTTGACCAGCACGGGACGGCCCGCGAGATCGGAGTTGAGACGCTCAATCTGCCGGTCGTCCAGCGGGAGCACGTTGTACTTGACCGCTTCGATCAACCAGAGGCGCTGCAGTTCGTGCAGCTTCTCGGGCATCTCTTTCGACAGGTCATTGGACTGGGTCCAGTCCGTGCTGCCGTCGTAGAGTTCCCACACGTCGTCGTCGAACGCCGGCATTTTCTCGCCGCCCATCATCCAGGGCGTGCGGTGCTTGGTCACCGCGCTCCAGCCCTTGTGATAGATGCCGCGGTTGCAGAACATTTCGAAATACTGGGTCTCATGACGTTCGGGCGCCGTAGCATCGTTGAAGGTGTACAGCATGCTGGTGCCTTCATACGGGCTCTGTTGCACGCCGTTGACCATGGTCGGCTCGGGGATACCTGCCGCCTCCAGCACCGTCGGCGCGATGTCGATGACATGCGTGAACTGGTTGCGCATGCCGCCCTTTTCCTTGATGCCCTTGGGCCAATGCACAATCGTGCCGTTGCGCGTGCCGCCCCAGTGCGAAGCCACCTGCTTGGTCCACTGGTAGGGTGTATCCATCGCCCAGGCCCAGCCCACCGCGAAGTGGCCGTAGGATCCTTCGCCGCCGAACTCATCCAGCTTGGAGAGCATGAATTCGGGCGTTTCGATGGCCGCCATGCCGTTGAAATTGGCCATCTCGTTGAAGGCGCCCTGCAGCGTGCCTTCCGCCGAGGCACCGTTGTCGCCGATAATGAGGTAGATGAGCGTGTTATCCATCACGGGTTCGAGCGCATCGAGCAAGCGACCAATATGATAGTCGGTGTGCTCCATGAATGCGGCGTACACCTCCATCTCGCGCTCCAGTACGGGCTTGAGTTTGGGGTCCATGTCATCCCAGGCCGGGATCTGCTCGTGGCGCGGGGTGAGGACGGCATCGGGCGGAATGACGCCCAGCTCTTTCTGTTTCTCGAACGTGATCTCGCGCTGCTTGTCCCAGCCATGGGCGAACTTGCCCTTGTACTTGTCGATCCACTCCTTGGTACGTGGTGCGGCGCGTGGGTAGCGCCGGGCGCGAAGTACATGAAGAATGGCTTGTCTGCCATGAGCGCCTTCTGCTGGCGCGCCCAGGCGATCGCCTTGTCGGTCAGATCCTCGGTCAGGTGGTAGCCTTCCGCCGCCGTCTTGGGGGGCTCAATCGGCGTTGTGCCTTCATACAAAGCCGGGTCCCACTGGTTGTTCTCGCCACCGATGAAGCCATAGAAGTACTCAAAGCCGCCGCCACCGCTCGGCCAGGCATCGAACGGACCTGCCGGGCTTGTCTGCCAGACGGGAACTTCGTGGCACTTGCCGAATTGCGCGGTCGAGTAGCCGTTGAGCTTGAGCGTTTCTGCCAGCGGCGCCTTGGTGTTCGGCCTCACAGAGTTGTAGCCGGGAGCAGACGTCGCGATCTCGGTGATGCCGCCCATGCCCACGGAGTGATGGTTGCGACCCGTCAGGAGCGCCTGCCGCGTCGGCGAGCATAGCGCCGTGGTATGGAAACGGTTGTACTTCAACCCAGCTTTTGGCCAGTTTTTCAAAGTTGGGGGTGTTGCACGGCCCACCGAAGGCGCTGCTCGCGCCAAACCCGACATCATCAATGAGGATGACAAGCACATTGGGCGCGCCTTTCGGGGGGCGCAGTTCCCGGATCGGCGGGAACCTGGTGTCCGGATCCTTCGCATCGTAGGTCGTCAGGCCAAAAGGCTGGATATCCGGGATGGGTAGAATTGAGCGTTGAATCGCATCCTTTGAACTCATAATCATCATCCTTTGGTTGATTGTTATCGTCCCCGTCTGCGCGCGGACGGGGACGATAGCCGGTAAATCACTTCACCAATTCAATTTCACCGGGACGCCATGTTTTTTCAAACCAGGGTTCAGTTGGGCTATAAAGACGCAACAGGCAGAACCAGCCTTTGCCGGGAACCGTTTGAATCCAGTTTGCTTCCTTGCCGGCCGGCGCTTCAGGGCCAAAGTAGAGATCGATTGATCCATCTTCGTTTTCGATCAGCTCGTCGCGGGTATTGTTCTTGCTGGGATACGGCTGGCCGGTCTGAAGCTCGGAGCGGGTTTGCGGGTCGTAGACCACCACGGACATGAACTTCAACGCCGGGATATCCTTGGGCAGGTTGAGCTTGTAGTTCTTGCTGCCGTCAAGCGCATTGCCGTTGGAGTCCAGGTAGCCCCAGGCGTATTGCGACCCTGCGCCGATGAGCTTCATGGCCATGGCCGGGGTGTTGACGGTTGCCATGTAGAACGTGTGTGTGCGTGCGTCCAAGTGGCGGCCGCCCATGCCTTCGTCTTTGAGGAACTGATAGTTCCCGCCAACGAAACCACGCTTCCAGTAACTGCCTTCATAAAGGAATTCTGACTGGTCGCGCTCATACCAGAAGAGAGCGCGCGCGGTGGCGTTGGCGACCGCAACCGCCTCTGTCAGAATCTTCTTCATGCGAGCGTCGGGGGCAAAGGGCTTACCCTTCTGGATGCCGATGGACGCAAAGAGTCCGCGCAATTCGGGATCGAGCAAATCGATTGGCTCCCGATCAATGACGGTATGGAGTTCTTCGTAGAACTCGAAGTTGTTGGCATGGATCGTGTTGGCCACCGACTCGGAGCCGTCGAAGAATTCCATGGCCGGCGGATTGGCCGCCTGGGCAAGGGGGTATACTTTCAGTTGTTCCCGCCACATTTTCGAGGCTGCGTCCGGCTTGCCGTCAACCAGGAAGCCGCGCAGCGCAACCCAGTTCACCCAGCTTGGCGACTTGGCGGTGAAGTAACCTTCAGGAACGTCGCCCTCGTAATCAGGCGGCAGCAACAGATACTTGCCCCCTTTGCCCCGGTCCGGTCCCGGCGCGCCCATGTCGATCACGAAGCGGAAGAAGGCATCGTCAACCGTGCCCGGGCCAGCCCCGGCCGGAATCTCAACCACCGTCGGGCCATCCTTCTGCAGGTCGAGAAAGAACGTGCAGTAGACCGTGTCCGTGTTGCCGGTGAGCCACAGGGGATTGCTATCCATCAGGGTATCGAAAACAATGACCTGGTAGCACTCCGTAGCCCCTAGTTCTGCCGCACCTAATCGAAGCCCCTCGACTGAGGCGGCAGGAATGCCGTTCAGAAAAGTCTCCACGCCGCGCAAAAAGTCAAGGTTGTCGTAAACCAGGGCGGCAGTCTCTTTGGTGGGAATGCCATCAAAGAATTCCAGTGTTCCAATCCGTGTCTCCACTTTGTCCGGCGTCATGATCTTGGCCGGAATCGCAGTGTTGTAATTGGGTGTTCGGTCAGACATTCGTATCTCCTTGTAAAGTCGACGCATCCGGCATCGAATGGCGTGTCGCAAGCAGAATGTACACGCTCACGACAAAAACCCAGGTGGGAAAGAGCAACGTGATCCAAACATTGAACGCGATCACGATGATGAGGATCAACGCAAGACCGTATGTCGCCATTACGATCCAGCGCGGCATGATCTGCGTACGCAGCCAGATGGTGCCCAACGACATCATGAACACACCGGCCATCTTGATGCCGTAGATATTGGTGATCTGATAGATGGCGGCACGGTTGACGGCATAGGTGCCGGTCTCCAGCAGGAGTTCCGCATTGGCCGAGTAGGCGGTTAGCAGACCACCCGCCATCGCTGCGCTGACGAAGATCATAGCAATCAGCAGGATGCCGCTCCCGAAAAAGACGGTGGAGAAGAACTGATCCTCCAGACCGCCCAGGCGATCGCGGATGACGCCCATGAACCAGAGGAACGCGATCCCGGCGAAGGGAATGAATGTGAGGCTGATTCTGACGGCGCCCATGTGCCGCCCCATCCATTCGCCGCTCGGCGCTGATATCCGCCGGCACCGAAATGCGGATCAGGAGGATGGAGCATCCGTAGAGCAGCGCGAAGGCTATCCCTGCCCAGGCGGCTGCACGCGGCGTTTTCAGTGCCGCTCTGGTAATGCCTTTGTCTGAAGCATGTGCATGCAGTGACAAGTGATCCTCTCCTCTGGCGGACGATGTGAATGTGCTAAGCGACGGGCCACCTAGACCGTTGACGCTACCGGGTGCTCTGAATGGGCCCCTTACCGGCAGATCCAAAATCAGCGTAGAACGTGAAAGCTGCCGCCCAACGATGCGCCTATCGCCGGCGCAACGTCGGTACGGCAGCCAACGTATTTCTGTACGACTCGATCAGCCGAGGAGCTTGGCCTTCTGAACTGCAAACTCGTCCTCGGTGATGATTCCCTGCGCCAGCAAGTTGCCCAGCCGCTCCAACTGCGTGATTACGTCCTCTTCCGGCGCAGGCGGCGGAGCATACTGCTGCGGTGGCGGGGCCTGCTGTGGAGGCGGCGCCTGTTGTGCATACGCTTGAGAATAGGCCGCTGCATTTTTGCTCGCCTGGCGGCGATTCACGGCGCCACGAGTAGCCGTCGCGGTACCAACAACCGCCGCAGTCCTTGCCATCCCTCTTACTAAACCTGGCATGATTGACTCCTTTATGAATTGGAAGGAAGCGAGGCAAATGCCTCGTTTACGATGGGCGCCGGCACACGGAAGTTGAGCGCCACCTCGGCGCCACTATCCGCAATTGAGTTCACAAGAGCCACGGCCCACGTGTGCTCGATGGCCAATGCAACAACGGCCGAGCCGGGGACCATCCCTTCATACAGTGTATCGGCATCCTCATCATCGAAGAGTCCGCGCGTCTCGTCCTCAATGAAGCCGACAGCTGCGCGATGCTCTGGTGGCAGATCCGCCAGATCGAGCCGCCACGCCTTGCCGGCGTCATCCTTCATCAAAACCATGGCATCAAGCACCCGGATCGTCCCGGTGCCGGCCTGCTGTTCCAGTTCCGCAAGGATGCTGCCGTCGAAGCGGGGCTCGCCAAAGGCAAGGACGACAACATCCACAGGACCACGTTCCATCATCTGATCTTTCCTCCTATTTTTTTATTCGGTGACAGTTCTACGTACGCTTTCGGGTTCTTGATGCGCCCTGCGTCTAGTACCCTTCGTAACCAGGGATCTGTCTGCGACCAGCGCCGCCGCCGTACGAGGCGATATCGCCGGCCAACATGAGACCGAGCCAGAGCCAGTCCCAGCCTACCACACCCCCGGGCGCAACAATGACATACATAATCGTGGTCCAGGGCAGAAAGACAATGCCCAGCATAGGCCAGATCCACCAGAGACCGCCGCCGGCCCAACTGCTGAAGGCTGCCTGCCAGCGCAGCGGTTGAAAGATCCACCACAGAGCGCCAAAAATACGCGGTCCAGCCAGGACGAGAGCAAGGAATGCACAACACATGATAAGTTTTTCCTTTCCAAGAGATCCACCAATGGCCGATCAAGGCTGGCAGATAATCCGTCGGCCCGGATCGATTTTCAAAGCAGACAAAGTGTACCGCGATTCAGCGACCCTGAAAAGGGCCAGAAGGGTGCAAAAAAGGCGCAAAAAAAGGATGCGAGGTTACACTGAGGGAGCGTTGAGCCGATTGAGGATGCAGCAGAAGGTGAACGAGGTATGTGGGCCACCAGCCCTGACAAAGCAGCCTGTATCACGTCGTCGTCGAAAGAATCCCAAGTTCAGTCGCCTTTGCAACCGCCTGGCGGCGATTGCTGACCTGCAATTTTTGATAGATGTTGCTGGCGTGCCGTTTGACCGTGACGGGCGAGATGTAGAGTCGGGCGGCGATCTCCTTGTTCCGATATCGTTGAGCCAGCAGCGCCAATATCTCAAGTTCGCGGTCTGTTAGAAACTCTTCCATCTTCAACTTCGCATAGGGTGTAATGTTGAAGCCGATGTTGAAGCCGAGGTCGAAGATGGTTGCGAGTTCGGAAAAGATGCGACAATTCGTTCAGCAAATTCGTCAGTCGCCGCTCGCCACTGTCGACTGCGCAGGAGTGAAGCCATGATGTCACCGAGTTCAACAAAGGGCTGAATCCAGCCGCCGGGTTCGGCCAGATCCAGGGCGTGTTGTACGAAGCGCACCGCTTCGTTGTGATCACCCAATTTTGCGCTGATCACGGCCTGGAGCGCGGTGATGTCGATCAGTTGCCGCACGTTATGTACAGCCTGGTTTTCAGTAGCGTAACGCGCAAGCGTTTCCAGCCCCTTCTTCAGATCGGCGTCTGAGTCTTGGGTAGCCAGCACACGGCAGGCGGTTATCCTGGGCACTTCCAGCCAGTAGAACATGGTCCCCATATCAAGCGTCAGATCGGCGGTTCGCAGCCAGCGCCAGCTCTGGGTGCCTGCGTTCTGTAAGATGGATATTCTTGCCCGGCATGATTCCGCAAGCAAGATATAGGGCAGTTGATTGGTGTCGTGGGCGAAATCGAGCAGCATTGTCATGGCTGCTTGTGTGCGCTCTTCTTGTCCGAGATAGTGGCAGGTGACAGCCTGGCCAATCAGGCTATCGATGGCGGCCCTTACGTGAAGAACGTAGCGCTGTTCCACCGCCCGCTCAAAACAGTCCGCAGCCTCGGACAATTCGTATCGGGAGAAGTGGATGAACCCTTCCAGATAGTCTGTCCATGCCCTGACATAGGCGCTGTTCCACTCCGTCGCCATTCTTCGTGCCAGTGTTGTAGCTCGCAGCGCTTCAGTAAGGTCCCCTGTCAATAGTTGTATGAAAACCAGCGAACCCATCAGCCGCAACTTGCGAACACCTTGCGCCCCATGTTCACTATAGAGCAGTTGATTGAGTGCCTTAATAGCCGTTTCACTCTGCCCAGACATCTGACCGGACACAGCGTAGAAAAGCTCAGCCTCCCCTCGGGCTTGGTGGTTCGCTTCTGGAATCCGCTCCAAAGCACGGCCTAATATAGCCAGGCTGTGGGTGCTGTCGCCCTGCCAGAAAAGGCCGATCCCGTGGAAGAAATCGATCTCGCCCCGCAATGGCTCGTCGGCGTGGCCGCACAGCAGCGCCTCCGCCCGCTCGATGAGCGCCGGAATGGCCCAGAGTGCATGGCGGTAGAAGGCGATCCAGGCCTGCGCCACCAACAGCGCAGGCCGATGCTGTTTGACCTCTTCAGGCAATTGGCCCAGCCAAATCTCGATCCTGTGCCAGTTATCCGAATTCATTACACGATGCCGGTATTGCTCAATCAGATCCGCCGCGCCGTCAGGATCCCCGGCGGCAAATGCATGCCGAATCGCTTCGTGGTCGAATCCATTGGCCGCAAACCAACCACTTGCACACTGGTGCAACTCTGCAGTCTCCACAGCCGAGTACCGCATGCGCAATTGGTGCTGAAGAAGATCCTGAAACAGATGGTGGTAGCGCCACCATTCACCGTCGCCGTCAAGCGAGATTAGGAAAGTGTTTGTGCGGGCAAGTGAGAGAATGAAGCTTTCCGCGTTGACAAGGGGGTCTGAGTTGTCCATCAAGGTGTCGCAAAGCTGAGCACAAAACCGGTCGCAGATTGAGGTTATCAGCAGGAATTTATGCATGGTGGGCGTGGTCTGTGCGAGCACCTCGGACACGAGATATTCGACCACCAGTCCGCCATTGGTTGCGCTCAGTCGTTTCCTGAACTCGTCAACTTCGCGATTTCCCCGGAGGGATAGTGCAGCCAGCCTGAGGCCAACGATCCACCCTTCCGTCTTTTCGTTCAAGAGGTGCAAGGTCTCAGTCGTCAGACCTTCGCCCATGGCGCCGGCCAGGAATGTCGATGCCTCGTCTTGCGTAAACCGCAGGTCAACAACTCGTACCTCAAGCATCTGCCGATTGGCCTTGTATCGAATCAACGGCAAATCAGGGTCCTGGCGAGTAATGATGACAATGTGCACCTGCTTGGGCAGATATTCAAGAAGGGTTTCGATCAATCTCGCAGGTTCGGATCCATCGATCAGATGATAGTCATCCAGGGCAAGCAGCAGTGGTCCGGCGATCTCGACAAGGTCATTGATGAGACTGGCGGCAATGGCGGAAAGCGGCGGCGGTTCGGCCGCCTGGAGAAGCGGGGCGGAACGGACACAACTGCCCGGCATTTGTGACTTCGATACCAGTGATCAGATACTCAGTGAACACCAGGAGATCCACATCGCTCGTGTCGAGTGAGTACCAGACACTCGTGCAACCTGACGACCCCAGCCAGGAAGCCACGAGAGAGCTCTTGCCGTAACCGGCGGGCGCGGAAACGAGCGTCAGGTCTAGAATCCGAGCCTGCTCAAGTCGTGCAATCAGTCGATCACGAACCACAAAATCGCCTGAGACATTAGGGCGTTGCAACTTGGTGAGAATTAACATGGAATCTGCCGATAGATAAAATCTTACGCCGTGGGAAAGTTAGTAATTCTATCACACGCGCCAAGAAGGTGTTAGTCATTGCACATACAATATCAGCTACCCAACGCATCAATCTTCAGATGTTCAGAAAAAGCTCCGTGCTCGTTCTCGTGCTCGCCCAATTACCGCGGATCATAATCTGAACGTCTATTGTCTATTGGCTCCTTCCTGCAAGCTTCAACGGAGCAGAGCGTTCAGCGCTGCCACCGTCGCTTCATTCCGGCTGCGCGCCCACTCTCGGGCCTGGGGATCAGTGGATGCGAGAGTCGCATCGTGGAGCGTTGGCGGATCGTATGCCGAAGCGACTGCTTCAGGCAGCGCATCCGCGAATTCCTGCCCGCTCAGCACGCCCCAGGCCAACGTCCAGGCTCGCGGCACCACGCGTTCCGTCGTAGCCGCCGCCCCCCACGGCCAGAAGGCGCGGCGAAAGGGCCACGATACGCTTGAACAGCGCCTCCAGCCCATGGGTCGTCAAGCAGAGATGGGTGAGCGGATCGCGCCAGTGCGCGTCGACGCCAAACTCGGCCACGACGATGTCGGGGGCGAAGCGCTCGATGGCCGGCGGCACGGTCTGGTCGAAGACCCAGAGTGCGTTCTCGTCGTCGGTGTAGGGCGCCAGCGGGATGTTGATGTTGTATCCCAGCCCAGCCCCTTCGCCCAGTTCATGGATGTAGCCTGTGCCCGGAAAGAGCGTCTCGCCCGACTCGTGCATGGAGATGGTCAGCACGTCGGACGTGGCGTAGAAGGCCCCCTGCACGCCGTCGCCGTGGTGGGCGTCGATGTCGATGACGGCGACGCGCAAACCTTGGTCGAGCAGGTGGTTGGTGGCGATGACAACGTCGCCGAAGAGGCAGAAGCCCGCAGCCTGGCCGGCATGGGCGTGATGAAGCCCGCCGGCGTAGCTGAAGACACGCTTGGCCCTGCCCTTGGCCAGCATCTGCGCGCCGACCAACGATGCGCCGACCTTGAGGCTCTCGCTCTCGAACATGCCCTCGAAGATCGGATTGTCGCCGCCGCCGAAGCCGCAGCGACTGGCATGGCGATGGGATAGCCCGCGGCTCAACTGGCGCACGACATCGAGATATTCACGCGTGTGAAAGGTAAGCAGTTCGTCGTCGCTGGGGTAGCGCGGGGCGACGATGCGGATGTGGGGCGCATCGAAGGCGTTGTAGGCATGCAGCATCTCCCACGTATCGCGCAGGCGTTCCGGCCGCATGGGATGGCCTTCCGGGTGGCCGATGGTCCAGAGTGATTGGTTGCCGATGAACAAGATCTCTTCCATGCGACGCATTGTATCGGTGATGCTGCGGGGAATCAAGAACTGGGCATCGACCGGATGCCTATTCGATTGGGGCATGGTCAGAACGAGTAAAAGTCCCCGGCACTTTCGCCTCAAAGAACAAGCATCATCTGCTTTGGACGAAGTCCCGGGGACTTTTACGGCCAATTACAACGCCAGGTGTCCTACATTGCCCAGAGTCAGTTCATCCGGCTCGTCAGCCGTACTGTCGACCAGCGCACCTTCGTCCACGGTCAGCCGTGCCTGCACAGCGCCCATCTGCGCCGGTGTGCAGCGGATCTCGCCGAAGTTGACGATCTGATGAAGTCGTTCGGCCAACATACTCGGTTCAACAGCCGGATCGATGGTCAGTTCGCCGCTCACCAGCAGCGTCATGGCGCCGTCGACAAAGTCGAAGCGCTGCAGGCGCAAGGTCTCTTCGCCGTGCACAACCCACAGTTGACCTTCATAGAAGACCACGCGCTCGGTTAGCAGATTGGTCTTGCGGGCCACGACCGCGCTAAGCGCCTTGGGGCTGATGATCAGATCCTCGCTCTTCAGGCCATCGATCTCCGCGTCCAGCAACTCAGGCGTCACATCGGCGGCGACCTCGATGCGCTCGGTGCAGTAGATCTTGCGCGTTGCCAATGCGCCGAGCAGCGTGCTGTCGAGGATCAACGGCCGGTCGATCATCTGGTAGCCCGCCGGAATTTTTGTGATCTTGACCTCGTCGCCGGCCATCAACGACTGAAGACCTTCGGTGTTTTCTTCCCGGCAGAGCACCTTGCCCATCACACGAATCTCGTCGATCTTCTGAGTCAAGAGCGCTTCATCGAGCAGATCGGACGCGTTCACCTTGCCCATCACCAGCAGTGAGACGCCGTCATCCAGTCCGTGGAGAAAGGCGTTGTCCAGTTTGAGCTTGCCCATGATGATGCGCGCTTCACCCTTGTAGACGACGGTCTGGCCTGAGAGATTCTTGATCTTGGCCTGAAGTGCGCCGATCAGGTGATCCGGGCAGACGACCTGGCCGGCAATGTATAGCTCGCCAAGCCCGGCGGACAGCTCATCCACCGGCACGTCCGGGTTGACGATCATCTGGCCGGCGATCATCAGATTGAGGGGGTTTTCCTGATGCTTGAAGTAGTCCCGATGTACGGTCAACTGCCCGGCGACAAACTGGGTATCGTCCGGCACCTCAAGCGACGAGCCGATATTGCCGATGTTCAACTTGGTCAGCAGCGGGGCTGTCGCCCGTGAATAGAGCACTGTGCCGACGTTGCCGATCCGCTCAATCGCTTCGATCGATTCCGGTTCGGCATGCCGGATGTCCAGAAGGCCCACATTGCCGATCACCTGTCCTCTTGTCTGTTGCATTGTTGTTTTCTCCACTACTTCCATGGTTCTATCCTTTGCATGTGCTTGTCAGTCCAAAAACTTTTCACGATTGCGCTGTACCCACTGCCTGGCCAGATAGAGCCGGGAGCGCACCGTCGCCGCGGGGACGCCGAGATCGACGGCGATCTCTGTGCTGTTCTTGCCCAGCACATAGCGCTCGTAGAGCAGATCACGGTATTGATCCGGCACGGCATCCAGAATCTCGCCCACGATTTGGCCGGCCGAGAAGTCCTGGGCCGGCGTTGTGGCCGCAATCTGTTCCAACAGGACCTGTCCGCGTTGCTCGCGTCGCTCTTCGTCGATGAGCCGGTTCTTGAGCGTGCGGTTGAGCCAGGCCCGCCGTTGGTGATGGTTGAGCTGGGCCAGCAGCGCCAGGTGTCCCATGGCCCGGATGAAGGTCTCCTGGACCAGGTCATCGGCCCGATCCGGGTCGTGGGTCAGGTGGATGGCGAAGCCACGCAGGCTGGATTCGTAGTCGTCGTACAGTTCGGTGAACGTCACTGGCCGAATTCTCCGCTACCGTTTTTGCTCTACCACTCGTGGGCGTTGCGCAGCGATGGTGGCTGCGAGCGCAGTCGTTCCCCGACGCCGATCAGCCAGTTTCCGACCGACCGTCGAAGCGAAATCATCGGTGATGATCGCTTGGCCGTCATTTGCCGCACAGTCCGTTCGTGTTCCGCTTGACGCATCATGTCGGACCGCCATTGTTGGGCGATCGCGATCTCGTACCATTGGTTAGGCAACATGTTCCTTCTCCCTCGCTAAATCGATCTGCACACTGTTCGGTGAGAGGCTTCTCGCCAATACAACGAACGCCGAAGGGCAAGTGTTTAACGCAGATCAAAATTGGTCCAAGATGGTAACGATTCAGGCTTCTTTCAATTCACCGCGGATATGCCGGGATTGGCCGAATGGCCGCGGATTCTCCTGAAAAATCCGTGGCAATCCGCGTCGAATTCTTTCCGCAAACGAAAAAGGGGTCTACCTGACCACCAGCAACGAGCGATCGAGGCGGGAAACGAGCTGGTGGGCCAGATCGTCGAGCAGCAAGGCCGGCCAGCCGCCTGAACGGTGGCCGCCGATGACGATCAGATCGTAGTCACCGTCGGCGGCCTCGGCGAGGATCTCGTCGATGACTAGACCGTGTCGCACGGTGGTGTCGGCTGTCAGTCCCTGCCCGGACAGCAGCGACAGGTCCCGGGCCAGCAGTTCACCCTCGGGCGAGTGGGCCTTGATCAACTCATCGGCCCCGGCGCGCAGATCGCGTCCCCGGACGCCGGGGGCAG
Source organism: uncultured Chloroflexia bacterium (assembly GCA_963698255.1). Classification (GTDB taxonomy): domain Bacteria; phylum Chloroflexota; class Anaerolineae; order Caldilineales; family Caldilineaceae; genus JAWKOK01. The sequence goes on from CAVOQD010000011.1 coordinate 122,402, forward strand.
CGCTGATCTGAGACATGACGTGGAGGACATTTAGCTTGGAGGCAAGAGCCAGCAGCGGGAGCAAGCCGTGCTCAACGAGGCCATCAAATACGGTCGGCGAGCCTACGCCGCTGTCGCAAATCAGCACGCGTTTGTACGGAACCGTAGCATCTTTGGCGATCAACACAGGGCAGGGCGATGAGTCGGTCAGCCGGGAGACCAGCGACCCGCGCAGCCGTGTCCAGAGCCGGTGGGGCGAACGCTCGCCGATCACCAGCAGATCCGCGGGATTCTCGAACAGCTCATAGTTCAGTTCGGTCAGCGGGCGTCCAATGCGTATCTTGAGACGCACATGTAGATCCTCGTAGAGCGGCTGATCGCAGAGCGATTCCAGAGTGCGCCGGGCTGCCGGGCGCTGGGCGTCATGCTTCACGACATAAAGCAGCGTGACATCGGCGTCGATCAGCTTGGCCAACGCCAACCCCACGTGGGCTGCGATATCTGAATGGCGAGAACCGCCGGTGGCCACAAGCAGATGCATCTTGGGATGAAATCTCCTCTACCTTCGTGATAAATAGCAACACCACCGAAAGCAGCACCACCGGCAACCAGGCAGATCGCAAAAACGAACAGATTGCGGTCGCTCTTCGTACACCACTCAACAAAATTGAGCGTCCAGCGTGCGTACGGTCGATAGAAAAAGGCCAGGATGACGGCGGAGACAATCACGATGCTCAACATCTCCGCCAGGACCACGGTCGACGCGGCCGGGTTGTCCATCAACAACGAGGCCAGCAGCGTGTCGATGAAGGTCGTCACATTGGCGCCCATGATGTAGGGTATCACATTTTCGCGGCGGATGAAGCCGCGATTGCTGAGGGGAACCAGAATGCCCAGCGAGACGCTGACCGACATGGAGAGCAGCGTGATCGCACCGCCCAGCGTCAACATGATCCACGGACTGTAGACCAGCCGGGAAACCCGGCCAAGCTGGCTCTCTTTGAGCGTCATCTGGGGCAGACAGCGGTCAAAGAGACTGAAACTGAAGATGATGATGGCCAGCCCCAGGACAAAGAGCGACCAAGACGGCAGCACCTGGGCCAGGGCTGAAACGATCGGATCGAAGAGGACGGCGAAGATCGATTGAAGTCGCGCGCCGGAACCCACTGGCGCCTGTTCGAGCAGGCCGAAGACGAGCAGCGCCAGGCCGATGAACAGACCCGCAATATGGGTGGTCGCTGTGATGGAAAAGGAGAGGAGCCCCATGCTGAGGCTGGATGATCGATTGTAGCCCCGCCAGACGTAGATCAGCCCCAGCAGAATGACCACGAAATTGGCCCCCAGCCGACTGCCGGTGATCATGGTGAAGGTCGAAACTGGGGTCAGCGCGCCGCCATCCAGGAACGCCAGAGCCACGGCGGCCACCGGCGAACCGCTCAGGACCACGTAGGCGAAGAGCCACCCAAAGCCCAGGCTTCGCACCGGATTGGTGGCACGAAAGGTCTCTCTGACCCAGGGCGTCAGGCTGGCCGCCCCTTCCTTCAGCAGGTTGATGGCCAGGATGAAGAGAAAGAGGCTGAACACAAAGAGTGTGACCTTGCCGGCGCGCCGAACCAGTCGGTTGGTACGCGCATGGTCAGGTTGATCGGGCAGGTTTGCCTTCATCTCTATGATTGCGCAAAATGTTCCAGGGTTGCCGATCCAGTTGCGCCGGCGTCTACGACCCGATCTCCTTCTCGCTATAGCCGCGGCCCGTAACCAGCGCAATGACCTCGTCGGCAGAGGTTTCGATGGGTTTCTCGGTTGTGTTCACAACCGGAATGCCCTCCCGGTGGAAGTAGTGGTTGGCCGCGCGCAGTTCCTCTACCAGCGGTTCTCTGGCTGCGTAGCTCCCAGCGGGGATGCCCGTGCGCTGCTGTCGCCAGCGTCGATGGGCCAGCAGTTGCGAAGGTTCGATCATCAGTCCCGACCAATCGACTGCGCTCGACCTGCGAGATCTCGTCAGGCAGGGTCAGGCCAAAGACAAAGGGCACGTTGGCAACCTTCCAGCCCAGGATCGACAGGTACATGCTGATTGGCGTCTTGCCCGCGCGCGAGACGCCGATCAGCACGATCTCCGCTTCATGCAGATCCTGGACGCGTTTGCCGTCATCGTGGGCCACGGCATATTCGATGGCGTTGACGCGGTCGAAGTACGCGCTGTGCAACTGTCGGTAGAGACCCGGCTGCCCCAGCGGTTCCTGTCCCAGTTCAGCCTCCAGGTGATCGAGCAGCGGCGCCACCAGATCGACCGAGTAGATCCCCTTTCGCGCAGCCTGGTCGACCAGATGTCTGCGGCATTTCTCGTTGACCATCGAATGGACGATGGTGCCCTCGGCGTCTGAAATCTCGTTCACCACCTGCTCGACCTGCTCAAGCGTTTGGATGTGCGATTTGATGATCAGCGGCACATTCACATGGCGAAACTGGGCCAGCACCGTGCGCACCAGAAGCTCCCCGCTGGCGCCTGTGCCGCCCGTCACGACATAGATCGGCGGGCCTTTGGTCAGTTCCGTGATGCGCAGTTCGTCCATTGCTGTCACTCCGATTGAGGTTAGGGGTGACAGGGTTAAGGGTGACAAGGTGACAGGATGATCGACTAGAAACCCAGATGGTTATGCCAATCACCTTGTCACCTTGTCACCTTGTCATCCCCTTCACCCTCTATGCCGGCGCCATCTCCATCCCCCGCTCCACCTCGATCACATCCGCAGTCGTGCGCAGGATCGCGTCCGGAATCAGGCTGATGGAGTCGATGCCCTGCTCGACCAGGAAGGCGGCGAATTCGGGATAGTCTGACGGCGCCTGGCCACAGATGCCGACCTTGCGGCCATGTTTGTGCGCCGTCTCGATGAGCATGGTGCAGGAGCGCGCGCACGGCGTCGATGCGCTCGTCGAAGAGCGGGCGATCTGGGACCGAATCGCGGTCCACGCCCAGGGTCAACTGGGTCAGATCGTTGGAGCCGATGGAGAAGCCATCGAACAAGTTCGGCGAACTCGTCGGCCATGAGGATGTTGGATGGAATCTCGGCCATGACATAGACCTCGAGGCCATCCTTGCCCCGCGCGCAGCCCCTCTTCGGCCATCACGTCGAGCACCTGCTTGCCCTCGTCGGGCGTGCGGCAGAAGGGCACCATCACCAGCAGATTGGTCAGCCCGAACTCCTCGCGCACCCGCTTGATCGCCTGGATCTCCAGCACAAAGCCTTCCCGGTAGTCGGGATGGTAGTAGCGGCTGGCGCCTCGCCACCCGATCATGGGATTGGCCTCTTCCGGTTCGAAGAGATGACCGCCAACCAGGTGTGCGTACTCGTTGGTCTTGAAATCGGACAGGCGCAGGATGACCGGCTTGGGATAGAAGGCCGCGGCAATCGTGCCGATGCCTTGGGCCAGCTTGTCGACAAAGAACTCGACCTTGTCGTCATAGCCGGCCGTGATTTCGTCGACCTGCGCACGCACGTCATCCGGCAGGGTCGCGTAGCGGGTCAGCGCCAGCGGATGGACCTGCACCCAGTTGGCGAAGATGAACTCCATGCGGGCCAGCCCCACGCCGTCGTTGGGAATCGCCGATTGCTTGAAGGCGATCTCCGGGCTGCCGATGTTCATCATGATCTGCGGTGCGCGGCCGGGCCATCTCGCTGACATCAACGAGTGCACCTCGAAGGCCAGTTCACCGGCGTAGACTGGCCGACCTCGCCCTCGGCACAGCTAGACCGTCGCCAGCTGGCCGGTCTTCAAGCACGCTTGGTGGCGTCAACGCAGCCGACAATGGCCGGGAATGCCCAACTCGCGCGAGACGATGGCGGCGTGGCTGGTGCGCCCGCCCCGGTTGGTGACGATGGCGGCGGCCTTCTTCATGATCGGTTCCCAGTCCGGATCGGTGATGTCGGTCACCAGAATCTCGCCGGGCTGGAAGTCGCGGATGTGGCTCACGTTGGGGATGACGCGCACCGTGCCGGTGGCGATTTTGTCGCCCACGGCCAGCCCGGTCACGCAGCGTCTCGCCCTTTCCTGCAGCCGTAGGTCTCGATCTCGGTCACTGCCGCTGGCTGTGGACCGTCTCCGGACGGGCCTGGACGATGAAGAGTTCGCCCGTCTGATGCCATCCTTGGCCCATTCGATGTCCATGGGCGTATCGACACCTCGCTTCGCGGTGTAGTGATCCTCGATGATCATGGCCCACTCGGCCAGCTTGAGCACGTCGTCGTCGCTGACCGAGAAACGCGCACGGTCCTCCGGTCGAGACGTCGATGTTCTTGACCAGCTTGTTGCCCGACTCGTCATAGACCATGCGCAGTTCTTTGCTGCCCAGCCGCTTCCAGATCAGCGGACGATAGCCCTGCGCGCAGGGTTGGCTTGAAGACGTAGAATTCGTCCGGCGCCACCCGGCCCTGGACGATGTTCTCGCCCAGTCCATAGACCGATGTGACGAAGACGACATCGCGGAAGCCGGTCTCGGTGTCGAGCGTGAAGATGACGCCGCTGGACGACCAAGTCGGCACGCACCATCTTCTGCACGCCGACCGAGAGACCGACATCAAAGTGGTCAAAGCCCATGTCCTCTCGATAGCTGGTTGCGCGTGGCGTGAAGAGGCTGGCGAAGCATTTCTTGACCGATTCCAGCAGCATCGCCTCGCCGTGGACGTTGAGATAGGTCTCCTGCTGACCGGCAAAGCTGGCCGTGGGCAGATCCTCTGCCGTGGCCGACGAACGCACGGCCACATCGGTGGACGCTCATCCGTACATCTGGCTCAGATCGCGAGTAGCTCTCGACGATCTCTTCGCGCATGTCAGGCGGGAAGTCGCCGCAGAGGATCAGCCGCCGGACCTGACCGGTGCGCTCAAGCAGGTCGTTGACATCGTGGGTGTCTAGCCCGTCTCAGGACATCTTGGATGCGGTCTTCCAACTCGTTGTAGCGAAGGAAAGCGTGATAGGCGTCGGCCGTGACGGCAAAGCCGTTGGGGATGCTGATGCCTTTGGGCGTCAACTCGCGAATCATTTCGCCCAGGCTGGCGTTCTTGCCGCCGACCAGGGGCACATCATCGATCGTCAATTCCTTGAACCACCGTATCCACTGCATCATCAACCTCCTTCTCAAGCAAACAGTCGCAACCGATACGACCCATGAGCAACGTAGAGATATGAGAGCAAGCAAAGAGAGTGGAACGCAATTCCGATTCAATCGGATAGAAACAACCGATGTTTTTACTTTACCACAGATTCGACTGCCAAAGACTACCCGGATGGCCAGTCAGGAAACTGGCCATCCGGGTAGTGACTGCTGAAAAAGATGGATGTTCAGAAGGGCATCACAGACAGATCAGGGTGTCGTCATGCACTCAAAACCCTCAAGGATATCCTGGCACATCTGGTTGATAGACGGTACGCCAAGCAGATCGGCTACAGTGAGAATTGATTCGGAGTGTTCACGCTCGTCATCAACCACCTCACGCTCGGTCTGTCTTGTGACTGTCGCCCCCGTGTAGGTAATCGACAAATAGGGTTCATAGGGCGAATCCTCCGTATAGAAGGCTCGAAATGCCGGGTCATCCGGTGTTTCCGGTCCACGGAGCCACAACCCGTGGTTGGGAAAGGCTCCATTGACCCAACCTTGGAGTATTCCTGTCACATCGATGCTATACCAGTTTCCCGTATCGAAAGGCACGGCTACCGAGCCATAGGCCTCACCGATGGTTGGCTGGTTGTTCCAGGTTGTCGAACAGGCCGACCACGGCGATCCGACCCGGAAACTGGTAATCGGTAGGGCATGGTCAAGTGATGTATCAACTGAGCCATAATGGCGCACATTGAGCGTCGCACTCGCGATCTGCGTTCCCGGCGGAATCTCAGAAAGATCGAATTTGATGAGACTGCGCACAGTGTACGCGCCATAGTACAAGTCGTAGCCCGCCCACATATCGTTCGTACTGCAAACATTCAACGTGGGAAGCCCTTCCAATACGGTGGTGTCTTCTGTCGCCTCCAGCGTGTCCGGGGGAAGAAGCAGTGTCCGAACCATCGGAAGATAGATGGTAAAGACGACCGACTTGACAGCCGTGATCTCTACGGCGCTGTTGTTCCCGTTGACGGGATCGTAAGTAATTGACTCCACTTCGACCGTGTTGACGACGGAGGCAGGCGTATTGGTGTTTGTCCGAACAACGATTGTGACATCCTCATTGCTCCCGCTTGCGAGCGTCCCCAAACTACAGGCGACCTCGCCTCCCGAAAGCGCACAGGAGGTTGATGAGAGCGCAGGAACAAAGGTTACGTTGGCAGGCACCACGTTGGTTACCTTGACAGCGTTCGCCGGATCGGGACCGAGGTTGTCCACAGTGACTGTGTACTCGATATTGTCGCCCTGCTTCACCGGATCCACGGCGTCGACTATGCTGACAGCCAGATCTGCTTCCGTCGACGGTTCCTGAACGATCTGCTGGACAGTGATCGACACAAGCGGCATGTCCGGATCGTTGCTGTCGATGCAAAGGGATCCGGTGTAGGTGTTCGGTGTTAACCCCGAAGAGTCGAAGGTCACCGTCACGCTGCTGTCAGAAGTTGCCGGCGTCGATCCGCTGACCGGATTCACGCTCAACCACGAAATACTGGTGGGTGAAGCGCACCCGGCCTCACCGGTCTGCGACTCGTCAATAGTCCACGTAAGGGCTTCGTCCCCGCTGTTCGAGATGGAGAGCGTTCTATTGGTTTGAGAGTCACCGACCTGCGCTACAGAGAGCGTGGTCGGAGAAACCGAGATCTCCGGTCCATCCTTCGGCGTGTCGGACGGAGCGCCCAGGTAGAGACGTCCATGGCCAAAGCGCGTATCCATCCCGGAGGATCCCATATCAATTGCACGCTCTTCCAGCAAGGACTGTAGCTGGTCTGCCGAATAGCTCGGATATGCACTCAAGACCAGGGCTGCCGCGCCTGAGACATGGGGCGTTGCCGACGAGGTACCGTTGAATGTAGACCCTCCGTAACTCTCCGTTGCCACATTGGCGAAGGCGGCGATGTCGGGTTTGACGATGCCGCCGGTTGCCGTGCCGCCTGGCCCATTGGTCGGGCCTTCCGAGCTGTAGCTCTCTTGTGGATAGGGAGAGGTCACATCAAGAGCTGCAACCGTCATCGCATCCGGCGCGTCGGACAGGTTTACCAGGCTGCGCTCGTGGGTGATTTCGTCAAAATGTGGGACAGTCGGAGCAAAGACTTCAAAATGGACATCTCTGGTTGCATTGACGCGAACAATCACGAATCCATAACAGGTGGCCGATCCAATTGACGGACTGTAGGCCACTTCCGTCGGGGTCTGACCGGGCAAGCCAGTCTGAAGATCTTCCCCGACAGCAATGATATCCCAGCCGCCGCCGTTCCAGCGCAGAAGAAGTAGATCGTAGTCCTGGTTTACATCATCCCAGTCATCCCAGCTAAGGAAAACAGGCAAGTCATTACCGGCTCCGATTGCATAGCAATCGCCGTCGCCTGGTCCAAAGTAGTTCACCTCTTGGCCATAAAACTCGTGGATGTTGTCACTGTCGCTGTCAACATAGCCGCCCCCCCAATGGGACTCGCGCTCATTGCCGGCGGCTGTGGCCCACAGAATGTCAGCGCTGCGGGCGCCGGCAACCAGATCGGCAAAGAAGCCGGTGCCATCGCCGGGCGTTACGTTGTACCAGCCGATCGAGGTGGAGATGACGTCCACGCTATGGGTCTCTTTGAGCCAATTCACCGCTTGCTCCAGGTCCAGATCTGTACTTACCTTGGCCAGATAGAGCGCTGCGTCAGGGGCAATATCGTGGATGATCTCGGCGACAGCCGTGCCGTGCGGGGTTGTGCCGTTGACCTGGGCATCGCTTTCCCCATCCACGAAGTTGCTGACCCGAACGGACGAAGGCAGATCCGTTCCAAGCAACCCGGTGTAGCCGATGAATCCGCCGTCGATGATGCCGACCTTGACACCCGATCCGGTATGGCCGGCACTATGCCAGGCAGGCCCATTGATGACCGCCAGGCCTTGGGTGGTTGCGTCAACCGTGTCAGGTCCATCCAGAAGGACGGCTTCTGCAGGGCGACGGATATAGTAGACGTTTTCGTCTGCCGCCAACGTTTCGAGAGCGTCAACCGGTATCCATGCCTGTATCAGGGTGTCATTGTAGCCGACGCTGGTCACTTCCCCGCCGAGTTCTGTCACGGTCTTGACCACATCATTCAAGCCGGGCGCATGGATTGTAATCTGAGATGAAACGCGACCCTCGGAGAGGCGAAGAGATTGAGAATCGGCGACAACCGCGGTTGCTGCGATTGAGTTCTGTACAGCTTGGGCCATAGCCGCCATTGACGAGTCAAGTTTGGGATTCTTTGCGTCTCGCATCGCGCCGGTGAGGATTGTGGGAGCGATCAGAGCCTCCGGCGGCAGGCTCATTGTGTCAAATTCGTCTTGCTCCAGCGGCGCTGATTCAGCCATGGCGATGGAGGCAGGGTTCGCCGCCCAAATCAGCAAAAGCAGAAATACCGCGACGATCAGTTTATACAGAGAATTTCCGACACGCCAAATGACCATGGGGTTTGCTCCTTTGTGTGTACGAGGTACTACATATTTGCGCCTTCGCTGGGTGCTCAGGACGGCGGCACAAATAAGACCTTCGGCAGCATCAATGAAGATTCGTGCGCCTATCGACATTTTTTGTCGATATCGTTTTGTGAGCGCCTACATATTTGCGCCTTCGCTGGGTGCTCAGGACGGCGGCGCAAATAAGACCTTCGGCAGCACCGACGAAGATTCGTGTGCCTATCGACATTTTTTGTCGATATCGTTTTGTAAGCGCCTATCCATGTTGTTTTTTTACGTGCGTCCTTTATTGTACACCCAATGTTCTTGAATGTGGAATAGGAAGAAATTCGGCATAGACCGAGACCGATCGGTGTTCAGAAGATGAGACTTTCGCTGTCGGTTGGCATCGCTGATTTCGACACGGAGTGCCAAAGCGGCGCAAGAGTTTGGCGCATATACAGGACAAAGACGTTGAGCATCCTTGGGTCAAATCGCCTATCTTCGGCTTGTGTACGGTAGGATGCCAGTGCCTGCCTGACCGGTTCATGCAGATCGCGCGGCAGGGTATGGTGCGCCCAAATGCCGCCCTCCTCTTTCGATAGAAGCCGGCCTTCACGTAGATAGGCGAGTGTACGGCAACAATTGAGAATCGCATAGACAGGGTTGGTGTCGCCGCTATCGACATTGAGCGCAGCCAAAGATTCGTCAATATCGATGGCCAACGACGCCAGGTAGTCGCCGACCGGCGCCGGCGGAAAGGCATCCGCGATGGGCACGCCGGCCAGGCAAAGGCCGCGGGCGTGGAGCATGGTGATATGGGTGGCCAGATCCGGATCATGCGATTCACCGGCGTCCCACGATTGCCACGCTCCTGACCTCAGATCTTGTTCATAGCCGCCACGCCACATCTCGCTATAGTGCAGATCATAGGGCGTCGGGTAGCGCCAGGGAAACAACTGAGACCGGGCCAAGAAGCTGATTTCGATGGGATGCGGCTGCAACGAACAGGCGAGAAGCGCTTCGACCATCCGGCGCTTGATTGCGTTCGGCATACGCTCGCGGGTGGTCACGAGCAGGTCGAGATCGCTGCGCTGCGGGTTGAAGCAACCCATGGCCAGCGAACCGTGCAGATAGATGCCGGTGAGCTGATCGCCGAGGATGTTGGTGATCGCAGTCGCCAGGCGATCTATTTGGTGACTTACTGCAACTGGGCAATTGGACCAGCCATAGACAGGCATCTCTATCCCCGATTTCCAAAGAACCATTCATTCCAGGCGTATGCTACTTGCCTGGTCTCGTCCATAGCTCGTATTCCCACCCTTCTTTCCAGTCAAAATCCGCTTCCATCAGGTCTTCCAGGGGGACGCCGTTCAGTCGGAAATCCAGCGCCCAGCGTGTGGCGACATGGCCGATGACGAGCACGCGTTGGCCCGCCCAGCGCAGGGGCAGATCGTCCAGGAAGCGCTCGACCCTGGCAACGGCCGTACGCCAGCTTTCTCCGCCGGGATAGGGGTTGTCGAGATAGTGGCTGCGGTCCTGATGCAGTTCGACCGCCAGCATGCCGTTGCCTTCACCGTAGTCACATTCGCGCAGACGCCAATCGCAGAAGATCGGGATGGACGAACCGTCAAAGGCAATGTGCGCGGTCTCGACGGCGCGTCCCAGATCGGAGGTGAAGACGGCATCGAGGCCGTCATTGCGTCTCCGCTGGCCAAGCTCAGCGGCCAGTGCTCGGCCTTGCGCCGAAAGTCGGCTGTGGTTCCAGCCCGAGGCCCGCCCCGCCCCGTTGTCCTCGCTCAATGAATGGGTTTCGAAGACGATTTGGGTAATGACAGGCGCCTGAACCTCTTTGGCCAGGACCAGACCGTCTGTTGCGTCGGCTATTGTATCGCTCGCCGGTACGAAGCCTGATTTTTTGTAGAATTTCAGCGCTCTGTCGTTGCCCTGCGCGACGGTGGCGATGATGGTCCGGAAACCATTCCGGCCCGCCCACTCGAAGACGGCGTCCAGGATGGCGGTCGCAACTCCTTTGCCCTTGTACGCGGGATCGACCCAGACCTGCAGCAGTTCTCCGCTGTCGCCGCCATCCTCGTTTCGATACAACGCCATGATCCCGATGGGCGCGCCGCTTTCGAAGGCCAAGAAAGTCGCCCGATCCGAGCCCTGTGCCGTGCTGTCGGCTTGCTCTTGCCAGCTTTCGGGGCCGCGACGCAGCGCGGATTCGTAGGTCGATCCGAAGGCCGCCGGCGATTCTTGTAGGGCAGCCAGCCTGATCTGCCGGAACAGATCGGCTTCGCCAAGGCGTATTCGTCGAATCGATATCATGTTGGGCCTCTCAACCTTGGAGCCTATCTGCAAGGATGCGGATGGACCGCGGATTAGGCAGATTTGGCGGATAAACACCGATACCATCAGAAAGATCAGGCTCTTTCCGCCTAATCTACCGCATCCACGTTCCATCTATGTTTGCTCCAATAGCCGTCAGCGTGGCTCGTCCACCACTTCGTAGGTCAACTGGACAAAGCCAAAATCATAGCTGATCGTCGACACATGTTTGAGCGCAACATCTTGCGCCAGGTCGCCAAAGAGCGGGATTCCGCTGCCAAGAATGACCGGAATGAGCGTGATCGTGAGATCGTCGATGAGCCCCGCGGCCAGGAAACGCTGGATGGTGATACCGCCGTCGATATACAGGCGTTTCGCCCCCGCTGCTGACAGACGATCATGTAGTTCTCGGGGTGATTCTGAAGAATGCGAAACGGTCGGAGCCAGTTCTGCGGGAATGCTCATTTCGTTGCGGCTCAGAACGATGACCGGCTTGCTTCCATACGGCCATTGGCCAAACGACAACACTTGCTCGTACGTCTTCCGCCCCATGATCAGCGCATCAACCGACTCCATGAACGCGCCGTAGCCACAGTCCTCCCCCTCGGTCACCGTGGCATTGGCGGCATCCAGCCAATCGAGTCCGCCGTCGGCGCGGGCAATAAAGCCATCCAGACTTGTGGCAATGAATACGGATGCTTTCAAACCCATGGATCGTCATCCTTTCTCTTGACCGAGGTACTCAACATCAAGAGGTCTCTCCTGAACTTGACCGCCGTCGACCTCCACACGGTAGGCGCGTGCATTTTCTCTTGAAGAGACGATCCGGTGCAGGGCGCCGTTGACGAAGTGCAGCGCCGCGCCGTCGTCGGCAGCGATGCCGGGCAGCATCCCTTCGCCGACGAAGCGCTGATACGCAGGTCTGCGCTGGGACTCGCCGTCGTAGTGAGGACAGTTGCTGCCGGGCAGAAAGCCCAGGCAGTCGAGCGGCGCCAGCTCGCGGCCGAACGAGTCGGTCACGCCGGCCTGGAACCAGCAGATCGAGCCCGCGCTCACCCCGGCCAGCACGACGCCGGCAGATAGCGCGGCCTGCAACGCCTTGTCGAAGCCGTGCAGACGCCAGACCGCCAACATGTTGGCCGTGTTGCCGCCGCCGACGTAGATCACGTCTTGGCTCAAGGCGAATTCGGTCAGATCGTCCACGTCCCGGTTGAACAACCCCAGGTGCGACGGCACGCACTCTGCCTTGTTGAAGCGGTTGTAGAAGCGCACGATATAGTTTTCGTTGTCCCCGCTGGCCGTGGGCACGAAGCAGACTTTCGGATGTTCGCTGCGAGCAAGTCCGAGGATGTAATCATCCAGCAGGGTGATCTCCTCCATGGAGAACCCGCCGCCGCCCAACGCCACGATCTGTTCTTTGTCCATTCTCCCTCTTCAATTCAACTGATTTTGAATCTCTGCCACCGTCTCGGCAATTGTCAAGTGCGAGTTGTCCAGCCAGTATCCAAGATGCGGCGTCTCCTGCACGCAGAACTCGGTCGAAGAAGTCGATCTCATCCCGACTTGCGTAGCCGGTCTTGGCGCGCGCCAACTCGCGTGCGGCAATCGTCTCGGCATCGGGGCAGAGCACGATGATCGCCAGCGGGTAGCCTCGAAACGCTTCTTCCGTCTCCGCCAGTGTCTCGCCGATGATGATGTCTTGATAGACCACCGTGAAGCCCGCTTCGAAGTAGCGCTTTGCAACCTCCTGAGCGAGTTGATAGCGCAAGTGCAACTGGGCTACCGCTTCCGTGGACAGATCCGAGGACATTTCAGCGCGTCCGGAAACAATCATGCGTCGAAAGATGTCGCCGCGCAGATGAACGCTCTTCGGCAATTGCTCGGCCAACGCCTGTGCAACGCTTGACTTGCCCGAAGCCATGTTGCCGGTGATCAGATATGATGCGAGCTTGGTCTTGAGGCATTGTGTCCGTTTCCTTCTGTACATTGACACAGATAATCACTCATTGACTTCAGATGTCCAGATATCCGTCATCTGTGACCATCTGTGTGAATCTGTGCGCAGATCAGTGAAAACCGCAATCTTCAGCGATCAAACCAGAACTCGTGGCGAGTCTTTCCATCCACCGCCAACTCGGCCAGCACTTCGCCCATGACGCTGGCGAACTTGAAGCCGTGGCCCGAATAGCCCGTCCCGAAGACGACCTGGGGATGGTCAGGATGCCGGTCGACGATGAAGTGCTCGTCGGGCGTGTTGGTGAAGAGACAGGTCTTCAGCGAGAGCGTCGGACCTGTGGCCTGGGGGAAGTAGCGTTCGGCGAATGCCCGCAGCACGGCCTCGTCCTCCGGGTGACATTCCCGGTCCATGGTGTCGGGATCGACGATCTCCTCGCGGTGGTGCATGCGGCCAAACTTGAAGCCGGGAATGCCCCAGAGCGGGAAGCCATAGTAGGTGCCTCCGGCATCCTCGATGATCCAGACCGGCAGATGGCCGGTGCGGAAGAGTTCGGGCTGCTGGGGCTGGAGCCAGGCCAGCACCTGGCGTTCCGGTACGGCAAGGCCATCGCCGAGCGGAGCCAGCAGTTTGCTGGCCCACGCGCCGGCGGTGATCACCAGCTTATCGGCTGTGTAATCGCCTCGATCGGTCGTCACCTTCACGCCGTCACCCAGCGGCTCCCAGTCCAGCACCTGCTCGCGCCCGTGGATGACCGCTCCAAGCGCCATGGCCAGATTGGCATGGGCCACGATGCACCGTTCTGAAAGCAGAAAGCCGGCGTCGGGCTGGTAGTTGGCCATCATGCCGTCGGGCAGGTGGAAGGCCGGGAAGCGTCTGGCCAGTTCGGCCGCGGTGTAGATCTCGTGGGGCAGGTGGTGGGTCTCGCAGGCCAGCAGCGACCCCTTGAAGACGCTGTCCTCGGGCGCGGACGCGTCAACGCCGCCGGTGATGTGCAGCAACTGCTCGCCGGCTCTGGCCTCAGTCTCGTGCCAGAGTTCGTAGGCCCGTCGCAGCAGCGGCACGTAGGACGGATCCTCCATGTAGGCCATGCGAATGATGCGCGTCAGCCCATGGGACGATCCCATGGTGTGGGGAATGTCGTAGCGTTCGAGGCCGAGCACGCGTTGGCCGCGCTTTGCCAATTCGTAGACCGCTGCGCTGCCCATGCCGCCCACGCCGATGACGATACCGTCATAATGATCTGTCATAGTCCGGATTTCCTTGTTCGAGCGCTATTATAGAGGCCGCTATGCCAATAGACTGCGGATTAGGCGGATGAGGCGGGCGAAACCGGATTTATTTCGATCTAATCTGTGGACATCAGCCTCATCCGCCTAATCCGCAGTCTATCGGCGTGCAGATGGTTGGTTACGTTCTAGCATAGTCATCCGCGGTCTGCCGGTATGTATGGGATGAGCCCCTTCTCGAATGCGCCTACCTGGACTTCGCGCGACATCCTGCGCACATCGACGATGAGACCATTTACCTGCAACATCCAGACCAGTGGATTGTCATCCAGCCGGCTCGGCAGCGACCAGTCCGGATCCATCTGGTACATGTCAAACGTATCACGAATGAGCTTAGCCTTGTTCGATCCGCTGCTCTTTTTGACGCCGAACACTGCGCACAGGTCGTCTGCGGTCATGTGCGGATCTTGGGACTTGTCAAAGAGGAAGTTGACGGTACCCAGTGCGTAGAGAACGCCGCATGCCCAAATAGCAGGCTGCCCACGAGTAATTGGCGACGGACGCTTTCGTGCCAGTGCGGCAGTCAGTTGGCGTGCAAGCGCGGCATATTCGCTGTTCAACCGTTGTTCGCAGACTGCATCGGTCAACTCGATGATCGCGCGATAGGCTGGCTCAAGCGCTTTGGGAACGGATTCAGATCGTGGTTTGGTCATTTTGAGGTTCCTGTTGAATTGGAAACGGTGCTTCTGTCGTGATATTTACGCTGCTCTGAACTATAGGACAAGATACCATTTTCATCTAAATGACGCTATCAGGCTGGATCCGGTTGAGGGAGATTTGACCCGAAGAACGGCACTGTGACCAAAAGCGCAACAACGTTGAGCACGCCGACAATCAAAAACGGCAGCCGCACATCGGTCTCCAGCAGGGCGCCGCCCAGCAGCGTGCCGCAGATCATGGCTGCGGTCCAGAGCAGGTGCAGCAAGCCGAAGACCCGGCCCCGGATTGCGGGTTCGGCCGCCGACGTGACCATCCCCGGCAACAGCGTCGAGAGCGACCAGGCCGCACCGATGCCCAGCGTCCCGAAGACGTACAGCCCCCAGACCGATTGGGCCGTCAGGATCGTCCCGCAGATGGCCGTCAAAATGGCGGCGAACGCTATCTGCGTCGGGATTCGCACACCCCAGCGGTCGGCCGAACGACCGGCGACCAGTTGGGCCAATGAGGCGAAGATGGAGCTGACGGCCACATACCCGGCGACGGTCGCATTGCTGCCGCCCTGTTGTTTGATCAGCAAGGGCAACAACGTCATCACGCCGTAGTAGCAGGTTGGCAGGAAGCGCAGCAACCCCAATAGGGCGATCCGTTTGCGGTGCAGCAGCGCCCAATAGCCGCCGGATGCAGATACAACGTCCTCGGAATCCGGCGACGGACGCAGCGATGGCAAAAAGGTCGCCACCAGCGTTGTCGTCACCCCGAGACCGGCCAACGCCAGGCCGAGGCCACGGAAGTTGTCGTCGCCCAGGATGGCGGCGGCCAGCGGGGCGCCAATCGCGCCGCCGATGGTGTAGCCCCAGTTGTAGAGCGCAGACGAGAGACCCAGGATGCCGGCCCCGGCCGCCATGGTCAGATAGCCTTGTCCGCTCAGCGTGGCGAAGCCCAGCCCGGCGCTGCCGATTGCCCACAGCAGAACGATGATCCAAGGCACATCGAAGAGATAGAGCAGGCTGCTGGTCGCCGTAGCGCCCACGCCCAGCACGAGGACCCGCTTGTGGCCCCAGCGGTCGCTCAGGCTGCCGCCCACCAGCGAAGCGGCCATGCCCACGATCTGACCCAGCGCGATGACCTGGGCCACCTGACGCACGGGATAGATCATCACCTCGTTGAGGTAGATGGCGAAGAAGTTGCTCAACGGCATCAACATGATGCCGTTGAGCAACTGCACCGTGAGCAGTCCGGCCAACGGCCAGAGGCTCTTTCTAGCGGACAATGTTGACATGCGGGTCGAAGCTTTCTGATGCTGGGGCAGCGGCGGCTATCGGTAGGGCAAAGGGCTGGCAGTAAATCGGTCGGTGAATGTGGCCAGGCGACAGCGCAGACGTGCTGTCCCGACGATCATGACTGCCAGTGGCTTGCGACAGCACGTCGTACGCGTCTAACGGATATCCACGAGTTATTCGCTCACCAGTCCCTAACTATACAGGCGAGCGGCGTACGGCTCAAATCACTGCCTCGATAGTTGGATTGCCGTTGGTCTGGAGCGGTCACGTTGCCGCGCTGGGCGTTCGCTCATCACCTGAATGGCATACCTTTGAAGAACTTGATGGAAGCAGACTTTGACTGGACAGAGGCCGGGGAATGCGAGCTATGGACGAATACGGAAAAATGGCCTTCGCCTGGAATCTACCGAAAGCATTGATCGACGCATCTTCTCGTTGAGGCCATCAGTAAGGTGGTGGCCGATCGGGACATGATTGCTGCCCATTATCGAGCAGCAATCATGTCTAGCGTATGTCTTGCGACGAATATGTCGTCTATGGCGCGCTGTTGTTGATCAGGGGCAGATAGATGCGGCGACCGGCAGCGTCGGGCCGGTTCTCCCCTGGGCCGGACGGTTCCGCCTCACTGCGATCGCCAAACGCGACACCCAGTTCAAACGGGCCCATCTCGGTGACGTCACCGGCGATCCCCACCTGTTGCAGCAAAAAGTGCGTGGCATCCGTCTGAACCGCCAGTTGATAGTCGGTGGGCGTGACCGAATCGATGACGGTCGAGGGGATCAGATCGGCATTCAACCGTTGATTGCCCGATTGCGTGACAGCCAAGAGGTGGAAGCCGGCCACGCCCGTCTCGGTGGCCGTCTGCCAGCGAACGTCCACGTTTTCGCCGTTGCGTTCGGCCAGGAACCAGCCCAGCGTCACCGCCAACGGTGTGAAGTTGGCGACGACAGCAGGCGTACCCTCCAGATCACTCAGACTGGGCGACGAAGCGTCAGTGATCACGAGCGTGATCCGCTTGTTGGTCTGGTCAACCGTACCGGCGGCAGCCGTCTGCCACTCACCGTTGCGATCGCACCAGAGCAGGGTCGGTGAAGCCGTGTCCGCGGTGTAGGCGACCGTCAGCGTCAGGCTGTCTATGCCAGCCGGATCTTCAAGCAGCAGATCGACGAAGTCGCCCATAGGGCTCGACGACCTGGCTGCTTTGCGGACAGGGGTCGCCGGCGAATTGAGCAACGCCCCACCAGGACTCGCCGCTGCCCGTCTTGGAAATGACGATGGAGGGCGCTAGTGTCACCTTCGTGTCCGGGCCAGGTGCGGCTCTTCCCTGTTCAGTGGCAGCCGTGCCCGATGCGACATAGACGTAGGCCGGATCGCTGATGGCCGTGCCGTCAACGCCGGCGTCGATGCGAACCACGTGATTGCCGCTGCCGGCATTGTACGTGACCGCGGCCTTGCCCTCGGCATCGGTAACGGCAAATGGACTATCCAGACTGTCGCCTTCGATGTCGCTGGTAATGGTGAAGTTGACCGTCACACCTGCCGTAGGCGGCGTGACACGGGCGGTCAGCAACGTCGATCCGTCTGGCGCTGGGGCGATGCCGGGCTGGTTCGCCGTGTGACTGATCGCCATCTGACTGGCGAAGGTGGCGGTGACCACCTTGGACGCATCGACGGTCAATGTGATCGGGTTGGTCGTGCCGATCACGTCGCCGCTCCAGCCGGTAAAGGTCCAGCCGGACGCAGCCGTGGCCGTGAGCGTGGCCGTTTCACCCAGCGCATAGGTGGCATTACGGTCGGCGTCACCGTGCCGCTGCCCACGATGTTGACCGTCACCGGGTAGAGCGGGACGCCGAAGATGGCCACGATGCTGCGGTCACCTGTAATGGTGACGGTCGTGGTCAACTCAGTGCTGAAGAACGCTGTCGCTCTCCTCGTTGCGCCAGCCGGCGAAGTCGACCCCATTGACGCCCAGGGTTGCCGTGACGGTGACTACCTCGCCGGCCGTGAACTTCGGTCTTGTCCGTCAGCTTCTGTGCCGTACCGTTGCCGATCCAGGCCACATTCAGCGAGTAGGTTTTCGGCGCGAAGATCGCCTGCAAGCTCGTGTTGTCGGTGACGGTCAGCGACTGCTCAGCGCATTGCCGTTCAGGCCCAGTCCCCACTCGGCGAATGACCACTCCGCATCCGGCGTGGCCGTCACCTGCACCACTTCGCCGTAGGCGTAGGTATCCTTGTTGGGATTCAGGGTGATGGCGCCGCCGCCTGACACCGTCGTGCTGATGGTGTAGGATGCCGGGCCGAAGTTAGCCGTGAACGATTTGTTGCTGTCAACGACCAGGATGAGCCCGCGGCCATCGCCGGTCACACCGCTCCAACTCTGGAAGACGTAGCCGGGATCAGGCACCGCTTCGACTGCGACTACGTCACCGTAGCGATAGCCGGACAACTGCGGGCTTAGGACCACGCTGCCGCCGCCGTTGCGGCTCGCGTTGACGGTGTAGACATTCTGGGTAAAGGTCGCGGTGACAACCTTGCTGCCGTCGATGGTCACGCTTTCGTTCGTGTTGTTGCCGCCGAGATCGCCGCTCCAGCCCGAGAAGGTCCAGCCGAGGTCGGCATCGGCATCCAGCGCCACGCTATCGCCGTAGAGATAGGTTCCTTTGACGGGGCTCTGTGCGACGGTCCCGTTGCCCACGACGCGAACCGCCAGCGTGTATTGAGAGCGCACGAAGATGGCCGTCACCGCTTTATCTTCGATCCATGGTGAGCGTTTCACTGGTCAGGTTGCCGCTCAGCGCGCCGCTCCAACCGGTGAAGGTCCAGCCGGGATCGGCGGTCGCCGCGCAGATTCAGCACAGTGCCTTCGACATGCGTGCCGGACGGCACGGAGACGGAGCCTCCACCGGAGACGTTCACCGTCAGCATCGTAGGATTGGCCTGCTCGTGCCGGGACCGCCCGGATCGGCGACGACGCCGTTGGCGCTCCGGTCGCGTCACCGCGGGCGCCGTCGACGAAGTAGAGATTGATGCGGTCGCTCAGCAACTCGGCGCCGGTGGCTGTCGCGTCGTCGTACATGAAGTTGAACCAGCCATTGGACGCGTCGTACTTGTAGTAGCTGTTGATGCCGGTGGCGTCGGCGAGATGGAGCGTCACCTGCGCGCTGCCGCCTGCGCCCATCCCGGTCACGTTGAAGGTGGGGAAGCCCAGCGGGAAGTTCGCATCGCCGGGCAGCGTGTCCGCGCCCGCGGACGGCGTCGCCGGGAAGCTGACGTTGGACAGGCTCAGGCCCGGATCGACCACGATGGTCACATAGTCGCCGGTAATGGGACTCGGCAGCGAGGCCACGTTCATCTGCGCCTTGTCCGGGATGCCGTCGTCGTTGCCGTCGCCGTTGTTGGGTGCGCCGTCCTCCAGGTCACTGGCCGCGCCGTCGCCCTGGACGTTCACGGTGAAGGACGTGCTTTGATTGCCGGCGACGATGGTCACCGTGCGGCTGCCCTCCGCGCTGCCCGCATCCAGGCTCCACGACCAGACGCCGTTGCCCTCGTCGATCACCGTCCCTTCGGAGGCCGACCAACTCAGCGTGGCGTCCAGCGGGCTGTAGGCGCCGGTGTTGGTCAGCATCTCGCTTTCGTCAGCCGACGACGCTGCTTTGATCTGCACTCAGGCTGACGGTCACGCCGGTCACCGTCAAGGTCTTGGAGGCGGCCACGAGATGCCGTCCTCGTCTCTCCACGTTGACCGTGAGGGTGGGATTGGCAAGGTTGGGGCCATACTTGTGGGACAGGTGCGGCCGGCGACGTGCCGATGAAGCTGTCGCAATAGTCGCTGGTGCCGTCGCCCCAATCGACGATGCAGTCACTCATCGTGTCCTGGCCGGGGTCGATCAGCTCGCCCAGACGGACATCGAAGACCTCGCCGACGGCCACGGTATCGGGCACCGTGATGGCCACGGTGGGCGCCACATTGACGATGTTCATCTGGAATGAGGGCTTGAGCGTGAAGGACGCACCATCGCCGACCGCCACATTCCAAGTCGACGACCTGCGATCTGCTCCGGACCGTCGGTGCTGGTGTAGGCCCAAGTCCACGTCAGGTTATCGTAATCTTCATCGCGTGTATTCGCCTGCGCTGGGTTCTGGGAAGAGAGCGAGAGCAGGCGGGAATTCGGATCCTAGGGCGGCGATAGTCAACAGGCCGCTATTGGTGGCGAGCGATCCCTCAGGAACTGTAATGACTGTCGATCCCAGGATGACCGAGTAGTCCACCTGGATCGGCGTGACCGCGAGATCGCTGTTGTTGTTGGTCAATTGACTTCGTTGGCCGCCGGCCGAGATCGGCGATCTGCACCGTGGTCGTGACGGCAAACTGTCCGGCAGGAAGTAGCCGGTGTAGAGTGTGAAGGTGACCGAACCACTCTGCCTGATGCCCAGCGACGCCAACGTCCCGGGTACAGGTGTTGACCCCCTCCAACGTGTAGGGATCGACAATGCAGTCCCAATCTGCGTCCGGGATCGAACGGGATCGCGGACACCGCCCTGTGACCATTCGACGGTGAGTTGGGGCGATGCGGGCCGTGTTGCCCACCGGTGTTGGTGTAGCTCATGGTATAGACCACCGGCGATCGACCCTTCGGCGTGTACTCGAAGCTTGGCGCCGTCGTCCACGATGGAGACGGCCAGGTCGATCTGGCCGCATCGACGGGAACCTGGGCCGTGTCGCGATTGTCCTCCGGTGCGGCATCCGTGCCGGCCAGATCGATGGTCGACCGTATTGTCAATGGCGGTGGCGCCGACCGACCAGTCACTGCCGACCGTCACCACAAAGGCAGCGGTCCCGCTTGCACCGGCGGCTAGATCGCCCACGGCCAGGGAACAGACGCTGCCCGCTGGAGCATCCGCGCGCGCAACTCCAGCCCGAATCACTTTGCACGGCATCGAAACTGGTGTCGACCGGCACGGTCTCGGTGATCACCACGCCGGTGGCGGCCACGCGCGCCGGTATTGGTGTAGCGAATGGTGAAGCCGACGGAGTCGCCCAGGCCGGCCAAGGTGACGTCACTCTCCTTGCTGACGGCCAGGTCCGGCGCGATCACGGCCACGTCCCAGGCGCCTTCCACATACTGGCGGTTGCCGACGCTGTCGGTGACGCGCAGATCGATCTTGTACGCGCCCAACCCCAGCGACGGCAGCGTGGTCTGCCAGGTAGTGAAGAGCGCTGCCCGGCGCGTCCAGGGTGATCGGACTCCACGTGCCCGCGTACTGGCCCATGTCGCGCTGATCGTAGGAACGCACGCGGAGTTCGAGGCTGCTGATGCCCACGTCCAGCGGATTGGCGATGTCATAGATGGTCTCGTCGTCCAGGGGCTTGCCGTAGACGACCAGTTCATCCAGCGCGCCGCCATAGGCATTGCCGCCGCGGCGCGGCCCGACTTGCATGACGTCATCGGACGAAGAACGCGCCGTGGTGCGCCTTCCGGCGCAGCGCCGGCGACGCCGTTGACGAAGAAGGTCGCGTTCGCCGCTTTTGGCGTCGTAGCGCCAGGCCACATGCACCCATTCACCTGTAGGAATCACGCCGGACATGGCCGTGTCATCGCCGCCATAGCCGAGGATGGGGCTGCCGTTGCGGATGCCCAGGTAGAAGCCGTCGCTCGGGTTTGTGGGACTGCTGCCCAGAATAGCATGGTCGCCGCTCCAGTCCGCGGCCTGGACCCACGCCATGACGGTGAAGCTGCCGCCCAGCAGCCCGAGGCGGACCGTCGGTGGTGGTCGCCGTGTAGATCTCGCTGCTGGTGAAGTCCAGCAGATCGTCATCCCCGCCGTCGAAGGCGACCGCGGTGCCCCGTTTGCCGGAGACGCCGGTGGCGGGGCAGGCAGCGCCGCTGCACTGCATGGTGAAATCGTTGCCCGCGCCGTCCTCCCAGACGCCGGCGCCCGTCTCGAAGTGGAGATGGAGGGTGCGGCCGTTGGCAGGGTAGGGTACGTCACTGGCCACGCCGGTGATGGTCTTTGACTGGCCGGGGCTGATGAAGTTTTCGCCATCGGTCACGTCGGCGTAGGGCGGCAGGCCGTCCAGCCGGAAGTCGGTGGTGGCAGAGGCCGTGTTCATTGCTTCGTCGCCGGCACTGGCGTTGGCTGTATAGACGCCATAGGGCGACGGGTCGAAGGAAACCGTGGTCTGCCAGGTGCCGGCTGCCTGCAGCGTGGTCGCGCCGACGCCTTCGACGAGCACGCCGGCATGATCGGCCAGCGTTGCCTTGACCGAGCCGACCGCCACGCCGCTGTCGGCGTCGCCGGCCGTGCCGCTGAGGGTGAGGTCATCCAGCACCTGAATCACGCCGGGGTTTCCGTTGATGGTCACGACCGGGGTCTACACTATCGACGCGGACCGTGGCCGAGGCGACGGCCGAAACATTGCCGACCACGTCCGTGGCCCGGGCGCTGACGGTGTGCGTTGCAGCGGAGCCGGGCAGCGTGTAGAGCCACGATCCGCTGGTGGTGGCATCGTTGTTGCTGGGTGCGGCAACCTGCCACGCGCCGCCGTCGATTTGGTACTCGACCACGGCGACGGGGCTGGACACATCTTTGGCCATGATGGCCTGCACGGACTCACCGGCGCGGACATGGACCGGGGTTGCACTGAGGTCAACGGCGGGATTCTCGGCGTCCACGTAGACGGCGTGGTGGTTGATGACGTCGAACCAGGCGGCCTGGTAGGTGTAGAGCGCGGCCACGTCCTCGTCACTGAGCACCGCAGAACCGATGCGCACCTCGTCCATGCCGCCGTGCAGTTGCCAGCCCAGGTTGATGAATGAGCCGCAGGCGCCAACCGTCCCGATGGATGAATTGACGCCGGAGAGGGCGCCGTTGACGTAGAGTTTGATGACGCCCGCTGTCGTGTCGCGTGTGGCCATCACGTGGTTCCACTGGTTCTTCAGCAGCGGCGTATTGGCGTTGACCACATCCCATGTGCCGCCGCAGTTTGGCTGACTTTCCAGGCGCGGGGTGAGGGAATCGCTTGGCAGCGACAGGCGCATGGTGCCGTCGCTGAGGTTGTCGGTGTACATCAAATATTGTGGAACGTTGACGATCTTGGTCGGCTTGACCCACATCCCCGCGCTGAAGTCTCACCAGCGGCTCCTGGTTGGTCGTACGGGTCACCAAGATATCGCCGCCGTCGAAGGTCACAGCCTCGCGGACCTGGCCTTTGTCGCCGGCACTCGGACACTGACTTGCCGTCAAGCAGTTTGCGGCGGCAGGATTTTCAGAATCATTGGCGAAGGAGCGTACCTTCTCGTCCGTGACCACGCCGTTGCGCCTCACCACCTCTTCGTCCAGGTGTAGGTTGATCGCAGGCGCCCGGTTGAGATGGGCCTGGACTTCGCTGTGGAAAGCGCCCGTTTGACGATCAGTGAGATCGTCCATCAGCCCATCGAAGAAGACGTCAGAGGCATAGCTCGCCTTGCCGATGTGCAGACCGTCGGTCGCGGGTGGTCCTACGTACCTCCATTCATATACCATTTGTCCATTGACGTACAGGCGATAGACGCCGCCATCGTAGACATAGGCCAGGTGATACCACTGGCGCGTGGCATTGTAGAGCGACTTACTGCTCGGTAAAGGCAAGACGCTGCCGCCTACCGGCGACCGCCAGACGCCCATACCCCTGCAGCGGGCTTGTAACCGTTGCCGACGTCCAGCAGCGGCACGAGGCCCCAGTCGTTGGTGCCCCGGAAGGTGTCGGGCTTGATCCACATCATCACGCTGAAGTCGCCCTCGGAGAGCCCCAGCTCGGATGAGGACGCGCCGATGGTCAGGTAGTCGTCCACGCCGTCGAATTCGAGCGCCTGATTCTTGCGGCCGGATACGCCGCTGGTGGGGCAGGCATCGCCGCTGCACGCCACCGAGACGATAGTTGCCCGAACGGTCGGCGAAGAGGTCGACGCCGGGTGCTTCGTCGAACGCCAGGTCCAACGCGACGCTGGATGAACGTAGAGATCAGCCGCCAGCGTCGCGCTGAGGGCATAGGGATAGACCCGGAAGTCATCCAGATCGCCCTGGAAGTAGTCGTTGTTGTTGGACCAGACAAGGGTACCGGACGATACCAACCGGTATTCAGGTTCGGGGGATAGCGGTAGCTGGCTTGCTGATACCCCAGATAGGTGGTGTTCTTGATGTCGGTGATCTGTTTGAGATTGGTATCCGTCTTGCGAATTTCTGGTCGAAATTGGTATCGCTGCTCTCATCCTCCGGGCAGTCAAACAAGCAGCCGCCGTCATAGTTCTCCCAGACTCGGAACCAGGAATTTGCACCGTCGCCAATGACACTTGTCTTGTTTGAGCGTCCAGGAGGGCGTGGTATTGACGCCTTCGTCCAGGTTGCCCAAGCCAGGTTGCCGGCCGAGCCGTCATTGTCGAAGTTCAGGCGCATCTCCACCTTCTTGCCGCCGGCATGCCATTCGGATCCTCGAGATCTGTGAAATCCAGGAAGTCGAAGTATACGTAGCCGAACGGGTTGGGCCGGCCAATGGAGAAGGTGCTGACCGTCGGCGGCGTCACCGCGGCACAACTGCCCTCGGTCGCCGCCGGCGATGGGGTCACCGTTCACGTAGAAAGTCAGGTTCGAGCCGTCGTAGCTGACGGTGAGATGCTGCCAGTCTGCCCAGCGTCACCACACCGGTTTCGTTGACCGTGCTCACCTCGCAGGTGTTGGCGCCGTCGCCCCAGATCATACGCAGGCGGCCGTTGCTGCCCACGTAGAGGGAGGGGTAGATAGTGTTTGCCGTTCCAGGCATCCCGATAGCCGAAGACGCCCTGATAGTCGGCATCGGTCCATTTGCCGTAGGCCGGTCAGCAGCCTTGGCGTCGAAGGGATGATGACCGCGGCTCTGGGCTTGATCCAGGTGGCAAAAGTGAAGGCATCGCCGGACAGGTCGGGTGCAGTGACAGTCAAGATGGTCGACCTGGGCGAAGGTCGCGCCGTCTGCCGGTCGACCGACGGGCAGGCCGCGCCGGAACAGGAGACTGCGTCGCTGCCCCAGGTGGTGCTGTCGCGCAGATCGACAGTCAGAGCAGAGGTGTGGCATAGCGCTGCTGAATGGTGTCGGCGTCAAGCGCACTGGGGTAGATTTCGACTTCGTCCAACTGTCCGGTGAAGGGCGACACGGCACGGTTGCCCTACCTGGCTCCGATGTAGACCGGATCATTGTTTTGGCAGGGGACGCCGCTGAAGGCTTGGAGGCGACCAAGGTTCCATTGAGGTAGAGTTTCTTGGTACTGCCGTCATAGCTGGCCGTGATGTGGCTCCAGCGGTTCAGGGCAGATCCGGAGGGTCGACAGCCATTGACATCGCTGGAGCCACAGCGTCTAGGCGTGACGAAACTAGCACTTGTCGGTGCCGACTCAGGGCAGGCAGATAGTTGCCCATGGCGATTGGAGGTCCCATTGGCGCAGCACGGTACTGCGTCAGGGTGTGACGCCGTCGGCTTGACCGCCAGCGCAAGGGTGAATTGGGTCAGGTCCAGCGTGTTGTCGTCGGGCACGACCAGGCGTCATTGCCGTCAAAGGTCAGTGCACGTGCCGTTGGCGATGGGACAGCCGTCGCCGCTGCACGCACCGTCGTTGCTCAAGGAAGGAACTGTCGGTAAAGTGGTGCTGCCACTCGGCTCGTTGAGGTGCAGCCAGAGCGCACGCCCGGTGGGATCTTCGATGATGGCCCCGGCGCGCATGCCCATGTCCACCGGCCCGCTGCTGGTGAGACCCGCTTCGGCCACGCTCAGCGTGCCGGCCAGGCTGGCCGCGGTCCGGGGCGCGATGACGCCCAGGGACTGGTAGCGCAGCACGTTGTCCAGCGGCAGTTCGGCTTCCAGCAGCCCGCGGGCATAGGGCAGGGTCAGTTCGTTGGTCACCACCGCGGTATAGCTGATGCTGCCGGTGGGCGCTGACATAGGGCAGTAGGCTGCTGTCGGTCTCGATGGCGAATCCAGACGCAGCACATTCAGGCTCGGAGGCCACGTTGGGGTTGTAGGCGTAGATACGCTCCTGCTTGTCGGTGAGGGTGTCGTCGTCGCTGTCCGGGTCAGCGGATCGGCGTTGACCCAGGTGGCAGAGGCGTGCCGCTGCTGTCGTAGTCGTAGACGATGGGCCAGCCGCCGGTGTAGGTTGCGGCGTCTGCTCGCGCACGAAGGGTGCGCCGGCGTTGCTCCGCAGACTGTTTTCGTAGGGATTAGACGGTTGAGATGGAAGAGCTCTTCGCCGTCGGTCAGGCCGTCACCGTCGCTGTCCGCCCGGGCCGGGTTGGTGCCGTAGAAGAGTTCCCAGTAGTCGGTCAGGCCGTCACAGTCGCCGTCGGCCTGGTCGGATCGAATCCGGCGGTTGCAACTCGAAGTAGTCAGGCAGAGCCATCCCCGTCGGCTGTCGGGGTTGCCGTCGTCGGGATCGAGGCCGCCCAGGCCGGACTGCGCAGACCGTCGCCGTCGGCGTCGGCCAGAATGGGGAACTGATTGTCCCAGGCCAGCCGGTAGCCGGGTCGCCCGTCATTGTTGAACTCGAGCACGATGGCGCGGAAGTCGTCAATCGTGGCCGGCAAGACATCGAAGATGAAAGTGATTGCTCCAGCGGGATGATGGACGGTGTCGTCGTACTCACTCAGCCAGCAGGTCACCAAGGCCCCGACCACGGTCAGCCAGCAGTTCTGCTGCTGCACGGCGAAGCCTTCAGCCGAAGTAGACGCGCACGCCTTGATTGACGCCCGGCGCGCTGAAGGTATGGACCAGCGGTGCGATGGGCAGCGCCTGGTAGAAACGGGCGTCGTTGGCGCTGATGGACTAGGTCTTCTTGCCGGGCACAGGCGTCCAGGCTCGTTCCTTGAGATCGAGCGGGATATCCTGTTCGCCTGCTGGATACGGTAGGCAAAGGTGGCGTCGTCGAGAAAGTGATCGGTCCACTGCCACCACCAGAGATAGCCGATCCAGTTGGGATTGTCCATGTAGAGGGTGTTGGTCACCTCCCGCTGAGGGTGATGCTGTTGCCGACGACCACACCGTCCACGCCGCTTTCGTTGCCGAACGGCGGGGTGTCCAGCCGACATCGAACCGATCCTGCGGTTGCAGATCAACCAGGGGTGTGGTGTCGTTGATCACATAGGCCAGGGCCTGGGCGAGCGCGCCGCTGATGCCGCCGCAGAACCAGCGGGCGAGGTTTTCGTCCTCGCCCAGGTTGAAGAGTGCGCAGACGGCAATCATCACCGTATCAATTACCGCCAGGACAGTCACGAAGCGGGAGAGCGCAAATGTGGCCGTTTGCAGGGCGACCAAGGTGATGATGGCGATAAAAGTCTCCACGACAATGGCGCCGATCTGTTCCGCCACCAGACGGCTGAATGCGGGTGAATCGGCCTGCACTGCCCCGTCAGCCAGGGCAATACCTATCGTCAACCCGGAGTAGGCAATTTGCGTTGCAAGACCTGATAGCTCCCAGAGCTTGACCTTGGTGGTGATGATGCTGTCATAGTAGGCTTGGGCGGCGGCTAATTGCTTTCGGTAATCCGAAACAAAAGGGGAGCCATCTCCTTAATAGCCAGCGCAAGATACTGCCGCTGGTCATCGATGGCAATAAACACGTTCGGCGTGGAGACCCCCTTGGCCTTGTAGGGCTTTAGAAGATCACTGATGATTTTTTTATCGTACGAGTACAGCCTGACAACATTTTGTATTCCCCCCGCTCCGTACAAGCCGGCTGAAATAAGACCACCTCGGGTAGGTGAACCAAATTGCGCAGTATTCTCAGTGTTGAGTCCGTCGAAAAAGAAGGGAACGACGTCACCTGAAACGTAGTCGCCGATGATCGTATTCAGGATGCTATAGGCGCGCAGATCAAGCAGTTTGCCGCCGTTGACAAGCCTGGGATAATCGGCGATTTCCAGCAGCGCCAAGGCCGCGGACGAGGCTGTGTTGCCCTGCAAGATCTCACCCACGCCTGCCAGTACCGCGCCCCGCGATGCGGCCAATTGCGCCCAGCCCTGGGCCGTGCCGGCGCGCTGGTCATTCTCGACCGTGGGGATGTCCAAGTCGGCCAAGGTCAGCTGTCCAAAATAGCTTTTCAGGTTGGTGGCCAACCGCTGTACGATCGCCGCCACCGGTTGGGAGGGGCGCAAATGATCGCTGTTGACCAGCGCTTGTCCGCCCGCCGGCACGCCATCGATGGCCAATGGCAAAGCGCCGGCCACGTAGAACCCCAGGTAGTAGTTGATGGCCAAAACGAGTGCACCGTCCCTGGCCTGGTTGAGGTCATCAACGTCGTCGCCTGCCAAAATTTCGGTGATCACGGCCGGCGTGAGGACGGCTTCCAAGGCTACGCTCAGGTCCTCCAAATGGGCGCTGGGAGGCACAGCGTCCCAGCCCAGTCCAGTCGCGTATTGATAGTTCTGCACACGCATGGCGCCGACTGTTTCCAGCGCAGCCGATCCCAGATCGACCTGAAAGGTGTTGTTGGCAAACACAAAGCGATCCAGAAGCGCCAGATTGCCGTTGTTGTCGACAGAATCGACTTCTCCCATGGTGCGAATGCGCTGAGTCTGTTCCGAGAGCAACATGACGCCCGGCCAAGGTGTCATTAGCGGGTTCGCCGGTGTAGACGCTGGTGCGCAGAAAGGCGGGAACGGCGTCCCCGCTCATGGCTTCCAACAGCGCGGCATCGTCGGCCAGCCCGGTGATGTGGTTGAAGGTCAGGCTGCCGCCGCTCATGCCCCAGTTGGTGTAAGAGGCGGGAATGTCGGCCAAGGTGAACCGTTGACCGTTGACGGTCTGCGATTCGAGATAGACGGTTTGCAGGGTGTCGGCCAGGTGCCAGAGCTCCGGCTCGTAGGCGCCGGTGTTGGCGCTCTGGGCCACCATCATGGCCTGCGCGCCGTGATGTTCCTGGACCTGCATGCCGGTCACGATAAAGTCGTCGTAATAGGTCTGGAGAATCTTGGTGGTGCTGGTCCAGTTGGCCGGGTCCGTACACCCCGCGTCACAGCTGTCGTGCTGGCCGCTGACCAGCCAGATCAGCTTGACCTGATGGGCGGCGCCCCAACCGCCGATGCCGTCAGCCAACCGGTAGGGCATGCGCGCCTGCCACGCCACCGGCATGCCGCCGTTGGGATCGGTCGCCTGCGCCAGGGGCACATAGACGACCCGGTCCCCGTTCTCGCTCAGGGTGACGTTGATCTGGTATTTGTCCAGCATGGCCGTATCCAGCCAATTGGAAAGGCGGCTGGTCCGGGTGATGGTCGCCGTGCCGCTGATGGGCAGGCCGCCCGCGGGATTGGCTTCGGCGTAGGGGATGGTGATCTCGAGCATGGGGATCAGCAGCATATCGCCGTCGGTGGTCAGCGTGTCGGTGACCACCCGCCGGATCTGGCCGCTGGTGTCGCCGTCGGGCCAGTTGAGGGCGCTGTTGGTCCACGACAGATGGCGCTCGTCCACGGGCCGGACCTGGAAATCGACGAAGAGATTGGTGTCCGCGGCCGCGCCGGCAATCTCCAGGCTGAAGGTCTGGCTGATGACCGCCTGGGATTCCAGGTGGGCCATGTCCGCGCTGTCGGGCACGCCGTCGCCGTCGTCGTCGTAATCGTGGATGTCGGGAATGGCGTCGCCGTCGCTATCGGGACAGGTAGCCTCCAGCACGGAGACCAGGGCGCCGTCGACTACGTCCGTGCGTCCCAGGCACTCGGCGCCGTCGCTCAAGCCGTCGCCGTTGGTGTCTGCGTTCAGCGGGTCCAGATACCAGTCCTGGCCGTCCACCGCAAAGGGCGTCACTTCGGTACCGTCGCTGATGCCGTCGCCGTCGCTGTCGATCTGGTCGATGCGGGTGCCCAGTTCGTAGAGTTCCACGTTGTCGCTCAGGCCGTCGCCGTCACAGTCGCTGTCGGCCGTGATCACACAGGATGAGCTCTGGGCCGTGGCCGGCGCAGCCGTCGGCGCCTGCGTCGTGTCTGCGACTGCCGCCATGGCCACCCGCTGCGGTCTGACGTGGGGGTCGAAGGCCGCGGTGGCCTCTGCATTCGGTCCGCTGTCTGTCTGCCCTGCATTCTCCTGACGCGCTGCCTGCCGGAGGGAAAACGCCTGCACCTGGGTCGCCTGCAACAGGGGCACGACCAGCATGGACGCGATCACCGTCGCGTAGACCGTCGCGCGCACAGCCTTCCGTTGGCGATAGAGGACGGCCAACGCCATCAGCCCAAGCAGAACGAAGAAGGTCCCGCCGGTGAAACCGACGCTCTCTACCTTGTCGCGCGGCAGTCCGGCCAAGAAGGCCCCGGCCAGGGCTGTGGCGCTGCCCAGCGGATCGGCGCCCCAAGCGAAGGCCATTGCCTCCTGCGCGGGCTGCGCCGCCCAGTCGAAATAGCTGGTGGTGATCTCGGCCTCGACCCACTCGTCTGCGCCCGCCTGGGCCGGGAAGGCGATGCGCAGGGTCTGGCGGTAGGGCAGCGCGCGCCCATCCGCGCCTTCGTGCACCCAGATCTCGCCGCTGCCGGTCATCTCTACGTAGTGGCGGGCCGCCTGCAAAGTGAGGCCGGCCGGCAACTCGCCTTGTCGGCGCAGTTGATCCTCCATCTGGTCGCGCATGAAGCGCGCATATTTGGGACCGCTCAGATCAAAACGGTAGCGGGTCATGGCATCGCCCAGGGCCGCCGGCAGGATCTCGACCGGGAGCAACGCATCGGATTCGCCTTCGCCGGCAATCCGGATGTTCTCTGCCGCGACAAAGAAACCCATGGGATCGCTGCCGGGGGCAAAGAGATCGGCGCCGCCGATCTCCACCTCGGTCCACGGCTCGTCGTCGCTCATGCGCCCATAGCCCAGGCCCTCCTCGATTTTGATCTGCACGGGCGCGTTGTTGGCCGAGGTCAACTGTAACGTCATCCGTGCGGCAGGTGCGTCGACAACCCCTTCGATGACGGAATGTTCGGTGCGCGCGTAGCGGCCCACGTTCTGCAGGCTCAGGGTCGGATGATAGATCTGCGCGATGGTCGTCCGATAGCCATACTGGCCGCTTTCGCCGGCCTGCGCCACGGCGCGTGCGACATCCCGGCGCGGCGTGGCCGTCGACGCGTCGACAGTCTGGACCGGCAGCAGCCAAGCCAAGAGCAGCGATGCCAACCCGACGAGCAGCAGGGCGGAAATGATGGTAGAGTGACGATACTTACGCATAGTTCCTGTCCTCACAGAACAAAAATCGTGAAATCGGCGATACTACTGATCGATGGTGTTTTCCGAACGCAACATCAAGAACTCAAAGAGGGCCGGCAGATTGCCGAAGTTGACGATTTCGCCGTCGGCGACCAACTGGGCCGATGCCCGCCAGGGCGACTGGGGCGAATCACGCCAGATGCGAACCATGTAGGCCTCATAGAGCAGTGTCTGTGACAGCGTTTCTAACTGTTTCTTGGCCATCTTCTACCTTCTCTGCGCTGGATTGCGCCTCTCATGGGCAATGTCCGATTGATAAACCATCATTGACCACGCAAGACATCAGACAGACATGGTTACGGCTCTATCGTACCCAGCAACCATGTCTGTCTGATGTCTTGCGATGATTTCGTCTACGGCACGCTTTTGCCGATCAGCGGCAGATAGAGGCGTGGGCTGGTAGCGTCCGGCTGGCTCCCCTCTGGCCCAGAAGATTCCGCTTCGGCGCGAGCGCCCACCGCGACTCCCAGTTCAAAGGGGCCCATCTCAGTGACATCGCCGGCGATGCCCAGCTGCTGCAGCAAAAAGTGCGTGGCATCCGTCTGAATCGTAAGCTCATAGTCGGTGGGCGTGATCGAGTCGATCACGGGCGACGGGATCAGCTCTTGGTTGAGCCGTACCGTGTTGCCGTCGTCTGTGGCAGCCAGCACATGGAAGCCGGCCGTACCCGTCTCCGTCGCGGTCTGCCAGCGAAGTTCGACCACGTTGCGCCATTGCGCTGCGGCCAGGAACCAGCCCAGGGTCACGGCTAGGGGCGTACTCGCTTCGACCGCGCCGCTCGTGCAGTCACCCCCGCTGTTGAGCGGGCGTGTGTTGCCGAGTTGGTCGGTGGTGGTGCTGTTACAGGCCAGCGTCACGCCGTTGTTGTTGACGGTGATTCCGTTCGGGATCGCGCCAATCGCATCGCTGCCGGCTTGCGGCGTATGCACGCCGTCGTCAAAGGCGCCAAGGTTCAGCGTCGCGTTGGTTTGCGAGCCCGTGCCGCCCGCCACAGGTGCTGTCATCCGAGACGTTGTAGCCATTGTCCTGTACCGTACCGACAGCAAGTGTTACTGCCACTATTGTTGTAAAAGATGTTTCCGGCAAGATACGATCGTGCTATTGCTCAGGATGGCGCCACCGTTTGAGCCATAATTTCCACTTGCGGAATTGTCCGCCAGGGTGCTACCAGTTAGCGTTAGACTTGCCCCCCCCGGCGAGAGCGCATCCCCCCGCCGCCGCCTGCAAGACTGCCGTGAGCGGTATTGCCGGAGAAGGTGCTCTGGGTCACTCGCAGCGTGCCGCCATAGCTGTAGATGCCGCCACCCGTCCCGATATCTGTCGTTGACCGAGTTGTTGGTGAAGCTGCTATGGCTCACCGTGACGGTTCCGCTAGTAGTTGAAAATACCACCACCATAACTTTCACCATAGCTTCCGCCAGAGACGGAATTGTTCGCGAAAGTGCTGTTGGTGACGGTTAAGGTCCCGCCCGCGTTTCGAATGCCAGCGCCGTTGCCGCTATTTGCGGCGGAGTCGTTACCGATGGCGTAGCCGTTCTGCACAATTATCTGATTGACGGTGAAGTTGCCCGTACTGGTAACTTCAAATACACGGTAGGTATCCGCGCCACTCACAAAGAAACCGCCGCCTTCCAGGGTGATTTCAGTTGTAATTTGTGGCAGAGCCGCGCTCAGCGTGATGTCGGCATCCAGACCAAGCGTGTCCGCGCCCGGATTGGCATTTGCCCAGGTGATACAGTTGGCCAGTTCGGTAGTGTCGGAGATCGCGAGCGGCGTCGGGCAGAGAAGCAGAGCGACTTCGACCGCGCCACTCGTACAAGCCGTGCCCACATTGATCGGGCGCGTACTGCCGATTTGGTCGGTGGTTGTGCTGTTACAGGCGAGCGTCACGCCGTTGTTGTTGACGGTCGTTCCGTTCGGAATTGCGCCAATCGCATCACTACCAGTCTGAGGCGTATGTACGCCGCCGCTCAGCGTACCGAGGTTCAGTGTCGCATTATCCGCCGACCCCGTCCCCGTGAAACCACACGACGCATCATCCGACAGGTTGTAGCCGTTGTCAGTCATGGCGCTGGAACAGTTGGCGCCGCTGGCCCCAGTATCCATGACGACACCGGCCAGATGGACCGTGCCATTGGTATTTAGGATAGCACCAGCGTTGATACCAGAGTTACCGGAAAAGGTACTGTGGGTCACCGTCGCCGTGCCGCTGGCGTTGAAGATGCCACCAGCGTCAATCGTAGCGCTATTAGCGGAGAAGGTGCTGTTGGTCACTATCAGCGTACTGCCGATGAAGTTGGCAATACCACCCCCATTGCCACTGGCAAAGTTGCCGGAGAAGGTGCTGTTGGTCACCGTCAGCGTACCGCCTTCATTCAAAATGCCGCCGCCACTGCCGGCGGGTCCTACCGTTCTGCACGGTGATCTCGTTGACGGTGAAGTTGCCGGTGTTGGTGACATAGAATACGCGACCGGGAGTTGTTGCCACTCACGTAATGAACCTGCCACCCTCAAGCGTGATCGCGGTGGTAATCTGCGGCAGGATCGTACTCAGGGTGATATCCGCGCCCAACGTGATCGTGTCCGGGCCCACACCGTTGGCGTTGGCTGCGTTGATGCAGCGAGCTAGCTGCGTTTCAGTCGTAACCGTCGCGGGCAGGACACACGGCGGCACTACTTCGACTGCGCCGCTGGTGCAGGCATCGCCGCCAATAATCGGGCGATCTGTGCCGAGTTGGCCAGTGGTCGTCTGGTTACAGGCGAGCGTCACGCCGTTGTTGTTGACGGTGGTCCCGTTGGGAATCACGCCAATTGCAGCGCTCGGAGCGACGGGGGTGTGGACTTGATTGCCAGGGCCAGTGCCGCTCAAGGCACTCAGGTTCAGGGTCGCATTATTGGCCGATGTGCCCGTGAAACCACATGACGCATCATCCGACAGGTTGTAGCCGTTGTCGTTGAGTGTTCCATTACCCTCACAGTTCGGACCACTCGTCCCGGTATCCAGGATCACACCGGCAAAATGTACCGTGCCGAGATTGTAGATACCACCAGCGCCAGAAGAGATCCTTTTGTTGTCGGCGAGTGTGCTGTTCGTCACCGTCAGTGTGCCGAGATTGTAGATGCCGCCGCCGTCAACGTCAGCGGAGTTGCCGGAAATGGTGCTGTTGGTCACTGTCACCAAGCTGCTTGCACCGTTGGTGCCGATGCCGCCGCCACTGGTATCGGCGGAGTTGCCGGAAATCGTACTGTCAATCACCGTCAGTGTGCCAAAGTCGTTGTAGATGCCGCCGCCGTAAGTGCTGCCGCTGTCGCCAAGTGCAGAATTGTTGGCGATGGTGCTGCTGGTCACCGTCACCGTGCCTGCGTTGTAGATACCACCGCCGACGCCATCGGTGACACCGTTCTGCACGGTGATCTGGTTGATCGTCAGATCGCCGGTACTGGCAACATAGAATACACGGTGGGTCTGATTACCATCCACATAGTAGCCCGCGCCCTCCACCACAATCGTGCTGGTGATCTGCGGCAGGGGGGCGCTTAGCAAAATGTCCGCCCCCAACGTGATCGTGTCCAGGCCTGCACCGTTGGCGTTGGCGGCGGTGATGCAGTCGGCTAACTCTGTTTCGGTGTTGACGGTGGCGGGCAGGCTGCAGGCTTGCGGCGCCGCTTCAATGCGGGCAGAATGCGTCCCGGCAAGGGCAAGTAGGCCCAGGCCAAACGCACAGATGAGTATCAGTCGTTTCATGAATACAATGTTCATCTTGGGTTCCTTGTGGAGGCATCAAATAGACTTCAGGCAACACCTTCCAGGAAGCTCAGAGCTTTCTGGAAGGTCTACCATGCGCGTTCGTCCACTACGGCACGCTTTTGTCGATCAGCGGCAGATAGATGCGGGGACTGGTCAGCGTCCGGCTGGTTCCCCTCTGGGCCAGACGATTCCGCGTCGGTGCGAGCGCCCACCGCGACCCCCAGTTCAAAGGGACCTATCTCGGTGACATCGCCGGCGATGCCCACCTGCTGCAGCAAGAACTGCGTGGCATCCGTCTGAACCGTAAGCTCATAGTCGGTGGGCGTGACCGAATCGATGACGGGCGAGGGAATCAGATCGGCATTCAGCCGTTGATTGCCCGATTCGGTGACGGCCAAGAGGTGGAAGCCGGCTACGCCCGTCTCGGTGGCCGTCTGCCAGCGAACGTCCACGTTTGCGCCGTTGCGCTCGGCCAGGAACCAGCCCAGCGTCACAGCCAGTGGATTGGCGAGTTCGAAGGCGCCGATGTCGCAACCGCTGCCCTGGGGACGGGTGACGCCACGCTGATCGGCGGCCGGACACGTTGCGTCGAGCGCCAATGCGCCAGCCGCGCCAACAGTCGAGACCGGAATGGCGTCGATGGCGGCAGAGCCTGTGCCTAACGCCATCGTCTCCGTAGGCCCGCCATTTTCGGCAAGCGGCTGCAGGTCAATTTCAGCGGCCGTTTTTTGCGTGGCATTGTCGCAACTGCCATCGGTATCGAGGTTGAAGGCATCGGCGGTAATGGCGCCGCTGTTCGTCTGACAATCGCCCCCGCTCGTGCTGCCGGCGACGATGGTGTTGAACAGCGTTGTCTGGTTGGCATTATTATAGAGTCCACCCCCGCTGGTTCCGGAGTTGGCGGAAAAGGTGCTGTTGACCACGGTCGTATTCCCGCCATTCCAGATGCCACCGCCATCCACACCGGTCGAATTATCGTAGAAGGTGCTGTTGGTGACCGTCAAGGTGTTGTTGGCCCGGTTATTAATGCTCCCGCCATCATTTGTGGCCTGGTTCCTGGAGAAGGTGCTGTTGGCGATGTTCATTGACGCTGTGCCGAAGTTTAAGATCGCGCCACCGCCAATAACATTGGATGATGCGCTGTTTCCGATAAAACGGCTGTTTGTGATAATCGCGGAGCCGCTGCTGGCGATTGCTCCTCCGCTGCCCGAGGCCATATTGGTTTGAAAGGTGCTGTTATCGACTGTCAACTCAGCACCGGATTCATTTAAGATGCCAGCCCCCGATAGCCCACTACTGGCCGTGCTATTGTTCAAAAAGAGGCTGTCGTTGACTGTCAACGTGGCCTCATTGTGAATACCTCCCCCTCCAACGGAAATTGCCTGATTGTCCTCAATGGTACATCCCGTTACCGTCAACATCCCCGTCCGGTTGAAGATGCCGCCGCCTTTTTGAGCGCTGCTGCTGGAGACCGTACAGCTGGCCAGTGTCACCGTGCCGCCATTGTTGTACAGGGCGCCGCCGCCGTTTGGATCCGGCAATCCCAAGCCGTTCAACAAGCTCAAGTTCTGGATGGTGACATCGACGGCGACGTTGATGGTGAACAGTTGATGCGTATCACTGCCGTCAACGCTGGTGGTTGTATTGTCGCCGTCAATCGTCATGGCTGTGGTCAGGGCAGGCAGGCTGACTGTGAGCGAGATAGCGTAGTCGCCGGCAAAGGTGATCACGCTCACATCAGCATTGGCGTTGGCAGCGTTGATCGCTTCACGCAGCGTGCAGTCCTTATTACCCACGCCCTGACCAGGCAGGTCGCAAAAGCCATCGTCACTGTCAGCACCTGTATTTACAACATAGTTAGGCCCCGGCTGCGATATAGCCCATTCATAGGCTCCCATATCGCAATGCAGCCCGAACGGACGCGCGACACCACGCTGGTCGAGGCCGTTGACTGGAGCAGCCGCACAAGTGGCGTCATCGGCCGCGTCGATAGCAGGAGAGCCTACCAGCAGGGCCATGGTCTGGGTAGGTCCGCCATTCTCTTGCAGGGGGCCTAAGAGGGGATCTTGGCCGATGATATTGTTGTCTGTTCCGTTGCTCAGATTGCAGGCAGAAGTGCCAGTATCTTCAATGAGGCTGTAAGCAGCGCTTACGCTTCCTGCTCCGGTAATCTCGCAGTCACCACCCGTTATACTGTTGGCAATGATACTGTTTTGAAGATCTAAAGCTGCGCCCGTGTATATACCACCCCCATTAGGGGCTTCGTTATTGGCAAGCGTACTGTTGATGAGTGTCAGCGGCCCGTAGTTGTTTATACCGCCCCCGGAGAACTGTGCCTGATTGCCGGAGATTGTACTGTTGATGATCGTCATATTGTTGACCTCGTTATCAACACCACCACCATATTCTGCCTGATTGCCGGAGATGGTGCTGCTGATGATCATCAATGTGCCAATGTTGTAGATGCCACCGCCTACGATTTTTCCATTATTATTGGCAATGGTGCTGTTTTGCATGGTGGTGAAACCGGCATTATTGAGCCCGCCCCCACCGTTAACGTTTCCCCCGGTGAGGGTAATCTCATTCAGGGTTACCACCGTGTTGGGTTCCACCCTAAACGGCCGAACGTCTGATAAATCCTGCCCATCAACTGTGTACCCATTGCCGGCAATGCTCAGTTCAGCCCCCGTTATACTGTTGTCGTTGTTGACCGCTACAGTAGAAGCAGTCAGATCAATATCGTTGGTCAAGGTGATCGTATATGCTCCGGCGACAGCGTTTGTGTTGAAACAAGCAATCGCTTCATTGAGGGCGGTTTCATTGTCTACTGACCATGTGACCACATCAGTACAAGGAAGTTCAAAAGCACCGACGTCTACGGCCGTACCCGAAATGCGTGGATACCCCACACCACGCTGGTCGTAGGGCAGGGCCACGCCATTGCCATCCACCGCCAGCGGGCTGCTACCGGCGTTGATGGCGTTGCTGCCGGGAAGCAGGGCATGGGTCAAGGTAGGCCCGCCATTGTCGGCCAGTGTGTTGTTCAAGCCGGTGACAGCCGCGCTGCTAATGCCGGCACAAGGCCCACTAGCGAAATCGTCAATCAGGTTATAGCCGCCGCCGAAGCTGTTGCCACTGTATGACTCGCAATCTCCGCCGCTGATACTATTGGTGATGATGGAGTTATTGATCTGAACATTGATACTGCTCCCACTGTACACGCCGCCGCCAAAGCCGTCTGCACTATTGCTGCTCAGGGTGCTGTTCGTGATCGTGAGGCTGCCTCCGACAGCGTTGTACACGCCGCCACCGTAACCTTGCGTCATATTGCCATTCAACGTGCTGTTTGTGATGTTAACCGTGCTATTGTTACCGCTAAACACGCCACTACCGCCGTTGACGGCCCTATTGTTATAGAAGGTGCTATTGGTGATGGTGAGGTTATTGTTGTTCTGAATACCACCGCCCCATTGGCCAGCGTTATTGGTGCTCACGGAACTGTTCGTGATGGTGGCAGTGCCGCTATTGACCATGCCACCGCCGCCATCGCTAGCGCTATTGTTGCTCAGCGTGCTATCTATCATGTTCAAGCTAACCGAACCGGTGTTGTTGAACACGCCGCCACCCGCGCCAGATGCTGAATTATTGTCGATGAGGCTATTCGTGATTGTGACGGCGCCATTGTTGAATATACCGCCGCCGAAGGGGTTGCCCACGCCGTTTACGTTATTGGCGCTCAGTGTGCTATTTGTGATTACGAGAACGCCATCGTTGAATATGCCGCCGCCGCTATTTGCGCTGTTATCGCTTAAAGTGCTGTTCGTAATGGTCAGGTCACCGGCGTTGTGAATGGCGCCGCCGTTGTCGCTGCTGTTGCCACCGGTAATGGTCAGGTTCTGGATCGATACCGTCGTGTTGGCGGCTACTTGCAACGGCCGTACATTCACTTTATCCTGACCATCAATCGTGTGCCCATCACCTTCAATGATCAGTTCGGCACCAGTTATGCTGTTGTCGTTGTTGATCATCACGGTGGCAGCAGTCAGACTGATATCGTTGGTCAGGGAGATCGTGTATGATCCGGCGACATCGATATCGTTGAAACAAGTGATGGCCGCATTCAAGGCAGTTTCGCTGCCAACTGACGATGGGATCACGCCAGCCGACCATGGGGACATACAGGATTGTTCAAACGCGCCCATATCGACATCCGACCCAAACACGCGTGGATATCCCAGCCCACGCTGGTCATACGCCAACGCCGCCCCACTACCATCCACGGCTAAAGCGTTACTTCCGGTATTGATAGCCGGGCTGCCAGGCAGAAGGGCATAGGTCAAGGTGGAACCGCCGTTATCTTGCAGGGGGCCTAAATTAGGCGCTTGACCGATGATATTGCCATTGACACCATCACTCAGATCACAAGCAGGCTGTCCTGTATCTTCAATAAGGGTATATGCGGCGGTCACGGTTCCATCATAGGAGACGCAGTCGTTGCTTGTATTGTTGGCCAGGATCGCGTTCTGGAGAACCAAATTCCCCTGGTTGTAAACCGCATCACCAACCTCTCCTTCATTATCAGCAATGGTGCTATTGATAATCGTTGCGCTTGAATTGACCTCGTTGTAAATAGCATGACCTGCGAATCCTGTTAACTTTAACCGGTTGCCGGAAATCGTACTATTGATGACCGTTAGCGTACCAATGTTGTGGATTCCACCACCGGATTGGACTCCCTGGTTGTCAGAGACGGTACTGTTGGAGACCAGTAATGTGCCTGAGTTGGTGATGCCGCCACCAACTCCATTAACTCCTCCCGCTTCACTGCTGGAGATGGTGCTGTATTGAATTGTCAAGTTTCCATCGTTGGCAATGGCACCCCCATTGCCAGAGACCATGCCATTCGTGACGGTAATCTGATTGACGGTGAAGTTGCCGGTATTGGCAACATAGAAGACACGGTATGTACTCGCGCCATCCACGTAATGACCTGCACCCTCAAGCATGATCGCGGATGTGATCTGCGGTAGGTCTGCGCTCAACGTGACGTCCGCGCCCAACGTGATCGTGTCCAGCCCCACGCCGTTGTCGTTGGCTGCGGTGATGCAGTCGGCTAGCTCTGTTGCAGTTGCGACTGTCGCGGGCAGGGTGCAGCTTGTATCGCGCAATGGCGCTGGAGCCGGTGCAGCGTCGGGCGCCGCGCCGACGCGGGCGGGATGCATCCCGGCAAAGGCCAGTAGGCCCAGGCCAACTATCCAGAAAATCATCAGTCGTTTCATGGTGGCAATGCTCATTTTGGATTCCTTAGCCGTGGCAACAAGAAGGCTTGGCTCTGCTCTGAAGGTTGAGGACATCGGTTGGCGTGCGTCTCATTCGCCGCAAGCCGACCACAATTGGGATGGGACCGCATGACAGATCCGTTCAAATCGATATCGGCTACTACTGAGCGATGGCGCTTTCCGAGCGCAACATCAAGAACTCAAACAGGGTCGGCAGACTGCTGAAGTTAACGATCTCCCCGTCGGCGACCAACTGGACTGTACTCGCCGACCATGTCTGTATCATGTCTGCATCATGTCCCGACAAGAAACGGTAGGACTGGATCTGATCTGCTAAACCAGATCAGTTACAGACAGCAGACAGAAACATGGTATGCTGGTTCATGTCTCGCCCATCCCCTCCATTGTTGGGCGACTGCGTCAGTAGGGAGTTCAAGAAATCTGCCAGTGTAAGAGTTTGGTCCATTGTAGCGACAATGGCCTGCAAAAGGACTGAGCAGCGCATCGATGCGTACCATGAATCTGACTTTGTTTGGCACGACCAGACTTTCAATCGATGAAGACTCCGTCGTCGACCTTCGATCGGCCAAAGCCCAGGCGCTGCTGGCCTATCTGGCAATCGAATCCGACCGGTCTCACAGCCGCGCGGCGTTGCAGGCCCTGCTCTGGCCGGAGCTACCTGCATCCGGGGCCAAGAATGCACTGCGCGTGACGCTCTACCGCTTGCGCGCTGCCTTGGACAAGGTCGCACCCGGGTCCAGCGATCAGACTCCTCACGATCACGCGCCAGAACGTGCAGTTGAACCGGGATGCAGTCGACGTCGATGTGTTGGCATTTCAGAGTCGCATGGCTGCGGTGGCCGCACATCGACATGAACCCGGCATGCTCTGTGGTGAATGCCAGACCCATCTGTTGGCCGCGGTCACCTTGGCGCAGGGCGAACTGCTCGCCGGCTTGGACACGTCAGGATGCAGCACCCTTCGATGAGTGGCTCCTGATCCAGCGCGAGCGTCTGCGCGCGCAGATGCTCACCGCGCTGGCAGCAGATGGCGGACATCTCTCTACAGCAGCATGATTTTGCAGACGCACAAGCGTATGCCATGCGTCAGTTGAGTTTGGATCCCTTGCGTGAGTCAGCCCATCGACAGGTACTGCGCTCATTGATCCGGCGCGGTCTCTTGGGCGATGCGAAGCACCACTATGACCAGATGGAACATCTGTTGCAGACGGAGCTTGGTGTTGCACCCGCCCCGGAGACGCAGGAACTGCTGCACCAAATTCGACAAGGACCCGCAGCGGCGAGTGTCGTCAAATCGCCACGACCGACGTCCGGACGGAAGAGGCAATGATCAGTCCGGCAGCGAATGTTCCTGCCTCTGCAGCGGCGCCGGCAAGGCCACGGCAGTTCCTTGGCGATGCGCCCCTGCACGGACCATTCTTCGGCCGCCGAGCATGAATTGTCGCGCTTGCGCCATTGGCTGCTCGACGAACACTGCCGCCTGGTCGCCGTCCTGGGGCTGGGCGGCATGGGCAAGAGCACCCTGGCCGCGCGCACGATGGCGCAGCTTGCTGAGGAGTACGACGTCGTCGTCTGGTACTCGCTCTTGAACGCGCCCGAACTCCCTGAACTGCTGGTGACCATGCTCCACATGTTGCCGAAGACGCCGCTGCCGTCCCTGCCCGATGGCCTCGACGCATTGCTCAATCTCTTTTTCGTCTACTTGCAGGAACAGCGAGTGCTGATCGTCCTCGACAATGTGGAGAGCATCCTGGCGCCGGAAGGCCACGGGAGCTATCGAGATGGCTATGAACCCTATGCGCAATTGTTCAAGCGGATTGCACTGCGCGATCACCGCGGCCAGGTACTGATCACCAGCCGGGAACGCCCTCACGGTTTTGGTCAACTGGAGGGCGATCTGCCCTGGGTTCGATCCCTCCATCTGGACGGCCTGGATGCATGCCGCCGCCAATGAATTGCTTCAGACTACGAGGTGTTGCCGGCAGCGTCGACGAGAATAGCCGAACTGGTCACCCGCTATTCGGGCAATCCCTTGGCGCTCAAGCTGGTCGCCGACACCATCGACGAGATTTTCGGTGGAGAACATCGATGGATTTCTGTGCCGAAGAGACTGTGATCTTCGATGACATTCGCAGCGTTCTCGACGAGCAGGTCGAGCGCGTCTCCGCGCTGGAGCGGGAGATCCTCTACTGGATGGCGTTGGAGCGAGAGCCGGTTTCTGTCCGGCAACTGCAGAACGACCTGCTTCATCGAGCCTTCATTTCGACAATTGTTGGAAGCGCTCCGCCATCTCCAGCGCTGTTCGCTGGTCGAACCCGTTGTTGCGTCACAGACGCGGCGAGGCTCAGACCGAACAGCGATTTGGTTTGCAGAACGTGGTGTTGGAGTATCTGACCGATCAACTGATCGAGATTGCGGCGGCGGAGTTGCAGAGCGGCAATCTGGACGTGCTTCACCGCCATGCGCTGCTCAAGGCGCAGAGCAAGGAGTACCTGCGCCGCAGCCAGATCCGACTGCTGGTAGAGCCGATTGTCCACCGGCTGGAACGTCAGTTGGCACACATCGATCTGTCCGATCATCTGCTGCTGCTTGTCCAGCAGCTACAGACGCAGATCGGCCGCCGCCCGAGCTATGCCGGCGGCACGTTGCTCAACTTGATGATCCTGCAGAAGACCGATTTGACCGGCGTAGACCTCTCCGGAATCTGTCTGTGGCAGGTCGATCTACAACATACCAGCCTGGTCAAGGCAAATCTGAGTCAGGCGGACCTGACCGGTACGACTTTCCGCCAGACCTTTGGACGCTTGGAGACGTTGGTTGCCAGTCCAGACGGTCGCTGGCTGGCCGGCGGTGGAGAGCGAGGCGATCTGCGGCTCTATCCGCTCGACGAAAGTCTGCCCGTTGTGCATCTAAGCGGACACACCAATACGGTCAGAACCCTCTGTTTCAGCCCCGACGCCACTCTGCTGGTCAGCGCCGGGTATGATCACACGATCAAGATGTGGCAACTTGAAACCGGTCAGACTTGCGCGCACGATCACGACGACGACGTCCGTCCTATCGCTGGCATACAGCCCCGATGGAACGATATTGGCTTCGGGTGAGGACAATGGAGATATTCGATTCTGGGATGCAGAGTCTGGCGATCTGTTGGCCCAGATCCATGGACATGCGGAACCCGTAATGAAGATTGTCTTTCATCCGCACAGCGCCCTGATGGCGAGCTGTGGCAAAGACGGTTATGTACGTGTTTGGCGTGTTAACTGGCTGCGACAAAAGCTGAGCAATCGGGCCAGAGCAGAACGGACTGACGTCAGCGATCCGGTATCGTTTCACGAATCGGCCAACCTCTTGGTACAGGCGATCCGCTCCGCCGATGACCTACCGGTCCTCGCGCTTGACGTTAGCGACGATGGACGCTATCTGGCTGCCGGCACTGCGGGCGGGATGGTCATGATCGGCGAAACAAAAAACGAGAAGTCGTGGCGCATTCTCGGCAGCCACGATGACGGTGTGTTGTCATTGATTGTTCCATCCTCAGCAGAATGATCCTGGCCACTTCCGGAGACGATGCGACGATTCGGCTATGGGATGCCGCCAGTGGAGAATGCATTGAAATTCTGGATGAGCATGATCAGGCCGTCTGGTCGGTTGCGTTTTCACCTGACGGTTCCACCTTGGCCAGCACGAGCGCTGAGGGGACGATCCGGCGCTGGCAGTTTACACCGTCCAGACGGTTGATGCCGCTGCGGACGTTCTTCGGTACCATCAAAGGCATCGGAGACGCTGGCATGGAGTCGGGACGGATCGCAGAATTGCCACAGGTGATCACGGGGGTACGATGCGGCTATGGGCGGTTGACGGGCCAGTTCCTCACTGCGTCCACGTAATCCACCGCTCATGCCGCCGTCCATTCAGTTGCGATTCAGCCCGGATAGCCATTCGCTGGCGACCACGGGACATCGACCGGCAAAATGCACTTCGGATCTGGGATGTGACAAGCGGACAGCCAAG
The DNA here is from genome assembly GCA_963698255.1 of uncultured Chloroflexia bacterium. Classification (GTDB taxonomy): domain Bacteria; phylum Chloroflexota; class Anaerolineae; order Caldilineales; family Caldilineaceae; genus JAWKOK01. Next base: position 166,773 of record CAVOQD010000011.1, read on the forward strand.
AGCAACGCTTGCGTCGGACACACCACGATATCGGGGAAAGTATTGCCTATGCGCCGAATGGCGATCTTCTTGCCAGCCGGAGATCGCACAGGGATCATTCGGATCTGGGATGTTCGCCAACCGGACGATATCCGCTTGGTTCGCTTCTTGCGCGGACATCCGGTCAAACATCAATGCGCTGACGTTCAACCCGGTGAATGCAGGATTGCTGGCCAGCTGCGGCCGTGACCTGACTGTACGTCTGTGGGATACGGAGTCTGGCGACGAACTGGCAAGCTTGCCGGCCTACGGCGCCAACGGCGCCGTCCAGTTCGATCCCACAGGTCGCTATCTCGCCATTGAAGATCAGCAGTAGTTCCATTGCACTCTGGGATCTGGTCCAACCTGAGCCAACCCACCCGGTGTTGACGTTCGAGGGGCACGTCAATAGCCCGCTTGTCACTTGCGTTCCATCCCAACGGCAGCCGCCTGGTCAGCGGAAGTCTTGACCGGACCGTACGCCTCTGGGACACAAATACCGGCCAGATGATCAAGACAATCGGTCGCCATGACGGCTACGTGACCAGCGTGGCGTTCAGCCCTGACGGACAATTCGTCGCCAGCGCCGGCAAGGATGACGTTGCCCACATCTGGTCTGTGGAGAGCGGGGAACGTCTGCACACCTTGCGCACACCGGGCCCGTATGATGGCATGGACATCACCGGCGTCACTGGCATCAGCGAAGCGCAGCGAGAGTCGCTTAAGGCGCTGGGCGCGGTGGAAAAGTAGCCGTGGTTGATTCGATTTAGCCGTCGTCAAGACCAGGCCCGTTTCACCTGGCCAAACGCCCATCGTTTTGACGCACAATGTAGCCAGTGTGTAGCCATCCCTTTGCTAAGATTCAAGACGCAGCAGCGAACCCCGATCAGAACAGGTTTGGTGCAGTCAGATCATGCAAAGGAGCAGACCATGTCCGCATTTCGGATCGTGCGTTGGATACTGACAACAGCGCTCGCCTCGTCACTTCTCTTTTCCGGCAATCCGGCACTGGCTGAGAGCCTGGAACTTGACCACAGCGATATGCCCCAGGGAATCGCCGGACCCACCGCCGAACCAGCCTTGGGCAGTGAGATCGTCGTCTCGGCCCTGGACAACCAACAGTTGCGGCCGGACGTTGCCTACAACACACAGCATCGAGAGTATCTGGTCGTCTGGCAGAACAATTGGCCGGGCAACCGCGATATCTACGGCCAGCGCATCTCCGAGGACGGCAAACTCAGGAGTTGGTTCGCCATCTCAGCCGGTCCCAATGATCGCGCCCAGCCGTCGGTGGCCTACGACCCGGTCCACGATCGCTACCTGGTCACCTGGGTACACGATATCAGCGGAAACGGCAGCAATTGGGACGTGCGTGGACGGATCATCCCCTGGGATGGCCCCAGCCCGGCGCTGGCAGAGTTCGTCATCTGCGACTGGCCGACCACCCAGTGGAACCCAGAGGTCGCCCATGGATTGTCCCAGGGCGAGTTTATGGTCGTCTGGTGGACCGCGCACACGGCAGTGCCCGCCTATGTCAGCGGTCGCCGGATCGACGCTGCCGGCGGCGCCCCGGCAGACAGCCCCTTCGCCATCGCCTACCACCCGTCAGCAGGAGCGAGTTCTCCCCGATGTCGCCTACAACCTGAGCCGCAACGAATATCTGGTCACCTATCACGATGGGCTGGATATTTTCGGCACGCGCCTGCAGGGCAACGGCAACATCCTGGCCGGCGGCGAGTTCGGCATCGCCGGCTGGCCGGATGCAGAGACAGACGCAGTCGGTCGCGTCCTGCGATCAGGCCGATCAATACCTGGTGGCCTGGCAGTCACTGCAGTCAGGAACCCAGTACAACATCTACGCCCGCTTCGTCAACGGCGATGGTCTGCCCGAACCGTCCATCAGATGGATCCTTCTCGGTTCACCAGCAGTCTCCGGCCATCACCTGTAGCCATAACGGCAGGCTCTATGCTGTCACCTGGCAGCAACAATATAGCAACATCACCGGCCCTTACGGGATCTGGGGACGCATGATATCATCAGAGAAGCAATTGGGCGATGCCTTCGCTTGATGGCGCCGACGGCGGTATTCAGGCCGAGTTCACCCGCCCTGCGACGGCCGGCGGCCGCGCTCAGTTCCTGACCGTGTGGGAACATGACCGGGCAGGTACGACCTATCAAGACATTCATGGCCGGCTGGCGACACCGTTCGCTCTACATGCCGCTCGTACGAGAATGTCGCCGCCGTAACTCAGAATGCGTGCACTGAAAAACATGATCCACGAAGAGCACGAAGGGACACGAAGGACAAGACGTTCGTTCGTATCCCTTCGTGCTCTTTGTGTCCCTTCGTGGATCCCATGATCAAGCAATCAGTTCCATCACCATTTGAAGGAAGAGACATGGAATTCAAGACGATCATCGAACCATTCCGCATCAAGACCGTGGAGCCGATCCGCCGCACCACCCGCGACGAACGACTGGCCGCCATCGAGGCCGCCGGCTACAACCCGTTTCTGCTCAGGGCCGACGACATCCTCATCGATCTGCTCACCGACTCGGGCACCGGGGCCATGTCGTCACGCCAGTGGGCCGGCATGATGATGGGCGACGAGTCCTATGCCGGGGCGCGCTCGTTCTATCGCTTCGAGGCCGCCGTCCAGAAGATCACCGGCCTCAAGCATGTCATCCCCACGCACCAGGGCCGCGCGGCCGAGCGCATCCTCTTCGGCTCGGCGTTGAAGGCGGGCGACATCGTGCCCAACAACACCCACTTCGACACCACGCGCGCCAACATCGAAGATCGCCAGGCCATCGCGCTCGACATCCCCGTCGCCGAAGCCCGGCAACCATCGCTCATCCATCCATTCAAGGGCAACATCGATCTGGAAGCGCTGGAACAAGTACTGACCGAGAAAGCGTGACCAGATCCCGCTGGTCATGCTCACGGTGACCAACAACTCGGGCGGCGGCCAGCCGGTCAGCATGGCCAACATCCGCGCGGCCAGCGCCATCTGCAAGGCCCATGGCGTGCCCTTCTTCCTGGACGCCTGCCGCTTTGCCGAGAACGCCTATTTCATCAAGATTCGCGAGGAAGGCTACGCCGACAGGACGCCGCTGGAGATCGCACAGGAGATGTTCAGCTACGTCGACGGCTGCACCATGAGCGCCAAGAAGGACGGCATGGCCAACATCGGCGGCTTCCTGGCCATGAACGACGACGACCTGGCCATGCGCTGCAAGAACATGGAGATCCTGGGCGAAGGCTTCCCGACCTACGGCGGCCTGGCCGGCTACGACCTGGAAGCCATTGCCGTCGGCCTGGAGGAGGTGGTCGAGGAGGACTATCTCCACTACCGCATTCGCTCGGTCGAGTATCTGGGCGAGCGCATGGACGCGGCCGGCATTCCCTACGTCAAGCCGACCGGCGGCCACGCGCTCTACATCGACGCCAAGGCCATGCTGCCCCACATTCCCTGGAACGAGTATCCGGCCTGGGCGCTGGGCGTGGCCCTCTACATCGAGGGCGGCGTGCGCTCGGTGGAGATCGGCTCGGTCATGTTCGGCCATCAGCCGGACGGCACAGAGAAAGCCAGCGCCATGGAACTGGTGCGGCTGGCCTTCCCGCGCCGCGTCTACACCCAGAGCCACGTCGACTACCTGGCCGAGGTGCTCGAATACGTCAATCAGAATAAAGAAGCAATTCGCGGCGTACGCATGGTCCACGAACCGCCGGTGTTGCGCCACTTCACGGCGCGGTTTGAGATGCTGGACTGACGCCCGATCTTCCAGGAAGCTTGCAGCTTCCTGGAAGATGAGCGTAGCACTCATCACGACCACTGCTTCAAACCACACAGGAGCCATCATGCCACGCAAAATTGTCGCCCGCCAAGGGCCCACCTTTCACCTGATCGAGTACGATCTGCCGCCGCTGGGCGAGCACGACGTACGCGTCGCCGTCGAGTTTGCCGCGCCCAAACATGGCACCGAGCTCAAAGGACTGACCGACAGTCCCTTTGGCCGCAAACGCTGGGATCCGGAGCTGCGGCTCTTTCTGCCCGACGAATCGGAAATCCCGCCTGCGACGCCCTTTGAACGCAATGTGGGCAACATGGTCGTCGGCACGATCACAGAGACCGGCACAATCGTCGACCGCTTCCAGGTCGGCGATCGCGTCTTCGGCTACGGCCCGATCTGCGAACTGCACCAGGCCGCCGAAGATCGCTGCTATCCGCTGGGCGATCTGACGGCTGCCGACGCCGTCTGCGTCGATCCGGCCCACGTGGCCTTTGTGGCCATCCGCGACGGCAATGTGCGCATCGGCGACGATGTGGTGGTCTATGGGCTGGGGGCCATCGGGCTGATGGCCGTGCAGATCGCCCGCGCGGCCGGGGCAAGGCGCGTCTTCGGCGTGGATCCGATGGCCATTCGCCGCGACTATGCCGAAGCCCACGGAGCAGATGCCGCCTTCGATCCGCTGGCCTGCGACGCCGCGCTGGAGATCAAACTGGCGACCGACAAGGCCGGCGTCGACGTCGCGCTCGACACGTCGGGCAACAGCCGGGCGCTGCACGACGCCATCCGCGCCATCCGCCAATGCGGCACGGTCGTGGCCGTCGCCTTCGGACCCCACGACAACAGCCATCTGCATCTGGACGAAGAGTTTCATCACAACCGGCCCACGATCATCGGCAGCCAGGCCTGGTCGGGCTGGGAGAATCCGGATCGGGGCTATCCGCTCTGGACCCACGAGCGCGCCTACGACGCCACCATCGATCTCTTCCGCCGCGGCCTGCTCACCGGCGAGGGCCTGGTCACGCCCATCGTGTCGATCGCCGACGCGCCGGAAGCCTTGACCGCGCTGCTGACCGCGCCGGAGACGACCATCAAACTGGGCGTGACGTATAGCGATTCATGGTCATCGCCGAGAAGCGAATTCCACGTGTTCGAGTCAGCGATCCTACGGATGCCGATGTTGTGCGGAATGGCATTCCGCCTGGATCCGGCCAAGCCGAGCCATCCGGTCGGATTCCGAAGCCAACCCACAGAATGACAGAGCATATGAAAACCATCGTGATCACCGGCGTATCGACCGGCATCGGCCACGCTACGGCAGCAGCACTGCTGGCGCGTGGCTACCGCGTCTTCGGCAGCGTGCGCAGGCAGGCAGGACGCCGACCGTCTGCAAGCCGCATGGGGCGAACACTTCACCCCGCTGCTCTTCGACGTGACCGACGAAGATGCGATCCGCCGCGCAGCCGATCAGGTGACCATCGCCCTCGGCGACGCCGGCCTGGACGGACTGGTCAACAACGCCGGCATCGCCGTGCCCGGCCCGGTTTTGCACCTGCCCGTGGACGAGTATCGACGCCAATTTGAAGTCAATCTCTTCGGCCAGATCGCGGTGATCCAGGCCTTCCTGCCGCTGCTTGGCGCGCGCAAGCCCTGCCCGCATGAGCCGGGGCGCATCGTCAACATCAGCTCGGTCTCGGGCAAGATCGCCTACCCGTTTCTCTCGGCCTACGCCTGCTCCAAATACGCGTTCGAGGCGCTGTCCGACAGCCTGCGTCGCGAGCTGATGCTCTACGGCATCGACGTCATCGTCATCGAGCCGGGCGCGGTCAGCACGCCGATCTGGGACAAGAGCGACGAGATCGACACATCGCCGTTTGAAGGCAGCGACTACACAGATATTTTGACGCGCATGCTCAAGGGTATGACAAAGATGGGCAACGATGCGCAAGGACCGGAAGCGGTCACCCACGCCGTCGTCGACGCGCTGGAGAGTCGGCGGCCCAAGGCACGCTATGCGCTGCCGGCCAATCGGCTGACCGGCTGGTGGATGCCGCGGTTTCTGCCCGCACGCTGGTTCGACCGGTTGGTGGCACGGCGGTTGGGGCTACGGCCATAGAGGAAACAAGGAGAAGCTCAATGGAATCACAGCCGAAAATCGAACAACGGCCCACACCGCCACAACCGCCGGCGGGTGTCATCGCACATCGTGATCTTGCCTATGTGGAGAACGGCCACCACCGGCAGAAACTCGATCTCTACCTGCCGGAAGCAGGCGAAGACCGCCCGCTGATCATCTGGATCCACGGCGGGGCCTTCCGCATGGGCAGCAAAGAGGGCAACGAGCACGACAAAGTACCTTTTGAGGTTTTGGCCCAGGGCTACGCGCTGGCCTCGCTCAACTATCGGCTGAGCCAGCATGCAATCTTCCCGGCGCAGATCGAGGATTGCAAGGCCGCCGTTCGCTGGCTGCGTGCCCATGCGGCCGAGTTCAAGCTCGATGCGGAGCGCTTCGCCGCCTGGGGACCGTCGGCCGGCGGCTATCTGTCAACCATGCTGGGCACAGCCGGGCACGTGGCCGAATTCGAGGTCGGCGCACATCTGGATCTCTCCAGCCGCGTCCAGTGCGTGGTCGACTACTTCGGCCCCACCGACTTCCTGCAGATGGATGCCCAGCGCCTGCCCGACGGTATGATCCACGACCTGGCCGATTCGCCGGAGTCTGAGTTGGTGGGCGGTCCGATCCAGGAGAACCCGGAGAAGGTCGCCCGCGCCAATCCCATCACCTATGTTCGCGCAGACGTGCCGCCTTTTTTGATCGCACACGGTGATCAGGATCTGCTGGTGCCATACCGGCAAAGCCTGCTGCTGATGGAGGCGCTGGAGAAGGTCGGGGGCGATGTGACGTTCTACACAGTGGAAGGTGCGGGGCATGGGACATTCAGTGATCCCAAAGTGGCGGAGTTGACCAAAGCATTCCTGGCAAAACACCTTGGCGGCCCGGCCCTTGCGGCGGAACACGGAACGACGGAAGCGAACAAGGTTGAAACGGGTGATCAATCACCGTAATGCGTTCGGGCACGAATAACAAGCACAACAAGCTTTTCCTCATGAATCGAGTAGACGATGCGATCCTTGTGGGAAAGGCGAACCGAGTAATATCCCTTCAGTTCGCCGACCAAAGGTTTGCCTGCATGCGGATTGACAGCGATTCGGCTGCGAAGAATAGTCCTTGAGCTTCTCGCGTAGTTTGGGCGTCAGTCTTTGGACGTCCTTCTGCGCCACCTTGGTGAAACGAATCTGATAGGTCACTGCGGTTCGCCGAAAACCTCGTCAAATCCAACTGTTTCGCCGGCTGCCGCTTCAGAAACAGACTGGTGAAAGCCTTCACGAAACCCAGGAGCAGAGAGCAAATCCATTGTTTCCAACAAAGATTCGTATTCCGCTTCTGACATGATGACTACGTTACCGCTGCGATGACGCACACGGTAGATCTCATGGTTTTCTGAAACAGCGCGAGCCAATTCAAAAAAGGATTTTCGTGCATCAGTTGCTGTCAAATCAATCATAGGTATTCCCTCGTCAATACGCAAAGTGGCAGACGAGTGGTACGCAAAATGGTACATCGATCATAGGCTTGTTTGACTCTGTTGTCAATGTTTGAGATGATCAACAGTTGAGGCAGCTCAAGCGACATCGCTTGGTATCGCCTGTTGATTCGAGTATCATAATTCGTAATGACGACCAACATGGAAACAGACGCCCAAGTCGAGCTCAAACCGGATGCGCCGGACGGCGCCTTTGCTGTTCTGCGCGTCCCCAACTTCGCCTGGTTCCTGGGCGGGACCACGCTCTCCGATGCCGCGCAATGGATCCAGCAGGTGACCCTGAGCTGGCTGGTCTACGACCTGACCTCGTCCGGGGCCATGCTGGGCACGCTCAACCTGGTGCGCTCCGTTGCCATGTTGGGGCTGGCGCCCATCGCCGGCGTGGCCATCGATCGGCTCTCCCATCGCAAATTGCTCTATGCCACCAGCGCCTGGCTCTTCGCCATCAGTTTCGGCTTCGGCATTGTGCTGTTGGGGAATCCCAGCGTGGTTTGGCCGCTCTTTCTCTTCAGCTTTCTCGGCGGCGTCGGCCAGGCGGTCAGCCGGCCGCTGCGCCAGACGGTTGTCTTTTCGATTGTGCCCAAAGCCATGGCCCCAAGTGCGGTTGCGCTGGTGCAGACCGGGTGGGCCGTGATGCGCTCCATCGGACCGGCTATCGGCGGCTTTCTGCTCCTCTGGTTCGGGCCGGCCGGGAATTTCTTCGTGCAGGCGGGCGCCTACGCACTGGTCGCCCTGACCATCTTCAAGCTGCATCTGCCGGAGAAGAAGGCAGGTCTCGTCAAGACCAAGGCAAGGGGCAGCTTTCGCGAGGGATGGAGCTACATTGCCGCACAGCCCACGACCCGGGCCTTTCTGTTCATGAGCTGGGTGTTGCCCCTCTTCATCATTCCCAACTTCAGCGCGCTGCCGCCCATCTATGCCAAGGATGTCTTCGCCGGCGGGCCGGAAACCCTGGGCGTACTGCTCTCGGCCGTGGGCATCGGCGGCATCCTCGGCGGCTTTGTGACGGCCTCACTGGGGCAACTGGACCGGCGAGGTCTGCTGCAACTGGGGGCGCTGCTACTGCTCAGCCTGTCGCTGATCGGCTTTGCCCTTTCGACCGCGCTGTGGATGGCGCTCCTGTTCATGGCGCTGGCCGGATTCTTCGAGATGATCTACCTGACGACCAACCAGACGCTGCTCCAGCTCTCGATCCCGGATGAACTGCGCGGCCGGGTGACCGGCATCGTCAGCCTGAGTACGGGCCTGATGCCGGTGGGCGCCTTCATCGCCGGCGTGGGGGCCGATCTCGTGGGGCCGCGGACGATGACAGTCATTCTCGCCGGCATCGCCGGATCGATCGCCGTGATCGTCTTCTTCGCATCGCCCACCATTCGGGAATATCGCCTGAGCCAGGCATTGGCAATTGAATAGGAGGCATATGACAAAGATCAACTCTGACGCTATCGCCGCGCCGCCGGCTGTCACATCCCCGCAGGTCCTGCCCGACAACCGGGTCACGTTCCGCATCTATGCGCCAGATGCTGGCGAGGTCTACATCGAAGGCGACTGGATGTGGCAGGGCCTGGGCGATGGCGGCCAGCCGACCCAGGATGAGCAGGGCGTCTGGTCGCTCACGGTGGGGCCATTGCCGCCCGACTTCTACACCTATACCTTCAGCGTGGACGGCGTGAGCATCCTCGACCCGGCCAACACGACGATCAAGCCAAGCCGAGCCAGGATTCAGAACATCCTCCTGGTCCCCGGCGACGAGATGGCCTTTGCCGCCACCCGCACCGTCCCCCATGGCGAGAGTACGGATGGCCTGGTATAATTCGCCCGCCACCGACAGCGTTCGGCGCATGCACGTCTACACGCCGCCTGGCTACGAGAACGGTAACCGGGATTATCCCGTGCTCTACCTCATCCACGGCGGCGGCGACGATGACGCCGCTTGGCATACCATCGGGCGCGCCGGCTTCATCATGGACAACCTGCTGGCGGCCCACCAGGTCGAGCCGATGATCATCGTCATGCCCAATGGAACCATCGATCTGCCCGGCTGGACCATGATGCTCTCCAAGGAGGACTGGGACGATCCGGATGCCATCAAGAAGCGCATCGACACCATTTCCAGGCTGCATGACACCTTCGTCGAGGATCTGCTCTTTACCATCATGCCGACCGTGGAGGCGAAATATCGGGTACGAGCCGACCGCGATCATCGGGCCATCGCCGGTCTCTCCATGGGCGGGGCCGAGACGCTGCGGGTCGCGCCGTCTAACCTGGACAAGTTTGCCTACATCGGCGTCTTCAGCATGGGCCTACAGGAGGGCGCACACGCCGGGGTCAACACCGACTTCGTCGAGCGCAACGGTGAGTTCTTCGGTGATCCGATTCGGACCAACAAGATGGTGAGGCTCTTTTACATCGCAGCGGGCGATAACGACGCCATCGTGACGGATGGCCCGCGTCGACTATCGGCGACGCTCAGTCGCCACGGCATCGATCATCTCTTCAACGAAACCGAGGGCGATCACACCTGGATCAACTGGCGTCGATACCTGCATGATTTTCTACCAATGCTGTTTCAGAGATAATACAAGCAAGTCAGTGACTGCTCGCACTAACCAGTGAAAGGCTCACAATCAGATGTCCCAACAACCCATCACGTTGCTCGTCCGCGCCGATGACATCGGCTTCGCCCACGCGGTAAATCTCGCCTGCATCGACGTTTTCAAGCAAGGGATCTGCCGTTCGGTCGAACTGATGGCCCCATGTCCCTGGTTTCCGGAAGCGGTTGCGCTGTTGCAGGCCAACCCGACCTACGACGTCGGCGTGCACCTGACCATGACCAGCGAATGGGACAACTTCAAATGGAGGCCGCTCTCTGATGCTAAGAGTATCGTCAATGTAGACGGCTACTTTCACACCCGCTTTCGCAAGCGAGACGGCTATCCGGATGAGGTCGTCTTGGAAGCGTGTGATTGGACCCCTGAGGACGTGGAAAAGGAGTACCGTGCCCAGATCGAACTGATCCGCAAGCACATACCGTGGGTCAGCCACATGACCCACCACATGGGCTATCTGCGCGACGATGCGATCTTCAGTGAGATTGTCGACCGGTTGACCGCAGAATACGAATTGACCGTCGATCTGTCAGCCCACGGCTTTGAACGATTCCGCGGTTTTGGTGAAGACAGCCAGTCGCTTTCGGCGACGGAGAAGGTCGAGACATTGCGCCAAAATCTGGAAAATATGCAGCCCGGCCGCTGGCTCTTCGTCGACCACCCGGCCTATGATCTACCTGAGATGCGCGCAATCCATCATCCCGGCTACGAAAACGTCGCCGCCGATCGGCAAGGCGTGGTCGATGCCTGGACCGATCATCAGGTGTTGGAGATCGTCACCGATCGCAGCATCCAACTTGTGAGCTATGGGGATGTACGGCAAGGCAACCTCGGATAGTCGGCCGTTTTCCGCCAGCACGCAGGTCTTATCGACTAGCGGCAGGTTGGTTGAGACTCAAACAGTGGGCAAACAGAAAGGGCCGCCCTGAGGGCGGCCCTACGAGATCAGCGCCAACGCCGGCGAAATTAGAGGGTCATTCCTGTGACTGAATGGTCAACCCAAAAAAACCCTCAAAGCTGTAGGTTGGCAATATCTGTTTCGGTCTGTTTGTCCTTCTTTGTTTCCATTGATACGTGCCGCTATAATTGTGTACAAAATTGTTAACAATCATAGTGGCCAGTTTCGGGTGTGTCAGGTCGCCATCCGCTGTCCAACGAAGATCCCGCTGTTGAACCGTTGGCTGTAGCGGTTGGATGGCATGGTCACGGTCGGGAGATTGGCTCGCTGAAGGAGAATGCCTGTGCTCACCTTGCAACGCACTGAGGAGAATTTCGAGTACCGTGACCTGAACGGAAACGGTCAGATCGATCCGTATGAAGACGCTCGCCTGCCGGTGGAAACACGCGTAATCGATCTGCTCTCTCGAATGACGATCGCCGAAAAAGCGGGCTTGATGTTCCAGACCTTTGCCGCCTTTGTGCAGGATGACGGCTCCTCGCTGCTAGAGGGAGACATCCGTCAATCAGCACCGGGCAAGATGGTGGTGGACCTGCTGATGAACCACTTTAATTTTCCCGGCATAGCCGCTCCGCGGCATGGCGGCTGAATGGCAAAATCAGATACAGTTGCTTGCCGAGGGAACGCGCCTGGGCATTCCGATCACGTTTGCGACCGATCCTCGTCATGCCTTTGCACACAATCCGGCGGTCAGTGAACGCAGCGGTAACTTCTCCAAATGGCCGGAACCCATTGGCCTGGCCGCCACGGATGATCCGGCGCTTGTACAGAAGTTCGCCGACATTGCCCGCCAGGAGTATCTGGCCATTGGCATTCGGGTGGCCATTCATCCCATGGCCGATCTGGCAACCGAACCGCGCTGGGCCAGAATCAACGGCACCTTTGGTGAAGATGCTGAACTGGCGTCGCGCATGACCAAGGCCTATATCCGGGGCTTCCAGGGCGAGTATCTGGGCCCGCAGAGCGTCGCCTGCATGACCAAACATTTCCCCGGTGGCGGCCCGCAAAAGGACGGCGAAGATCCGCACTTTCCCTATGGCAAAGAGCAGATCTATCCCGGCAACAATTTCGACTACCATCTCCTTCCCTTCGAAGCGGCCTTTGAAGCCAACACTGCCCAGATTATGCCCTATTACGGCATGCCTATCGGGCTGGAGTACGAGGAGGTGGGCTTTGGATTCAGCAGGGCCATTATCACCGATCTGCTGCGCGGACACTACGGCTTCGACGGCGTGGTCTGTACCGACTACGGGCTGGTCACGGACAAGCATATCATGGGAGGCACGCGCTTGGCGGCCGCCTGGGGCGTCGAAGATCTGAGTGTGCCGGAGCGCCTCAGGAGAATTGTCGAAGCAGGTTGTGATATCGTGGGTGGCGAGACTTGCCCTGAGGTCATCGGTCAATTAGTCGAAAGCGGCCAAATCAGCGAAGCGCGGATCGATGAGTCCGTTCGGCGCATCCTGCGCGACAAATTTCGGCTGGGCCTCTTTGACAACCCCTATGTCGATCCCGATGCTGCTGAGCGGATTGTCGGCAACACGCGTTTTCTGGCCGCAGGTGCGGACGCGCAAAGGAAGTCAATTGTGTTGCTCAAGAACGGTATAGCGTCCGACAATTCCGTTTTGCCGTTGGCGGGCCGACCCAGAATCTATGTGGAGCGCATCGATCCCGAGACTGCCGGCCTCTATGGCGAAGTAACCCCCGATCCTGACGACGCAGACTGGGCGATTTTACGGCTCGATACGCCGTTTCAGATCCGAGATACCGGTGATTTCCTAGAGCGAAGGTTTCATGCAGGCGATCTTGACTTCAAGGATGAAGCGAAAACGCACGTTCTGAATATTCTGTCACAGCGGCCAACCGTTGTCGTAATCCACCTGGATCGTCCGGCCGTGTTCCCGGAGATTGCTGAGACGAGCGCTGCCTTGCTGGGCGAGTTTGGCGCCGATGATGCGGCGGTGTTGGATGTGATCTTTGGGCGGGTCAACCCGTCGGGGAAATTGCCCTTTGAACTACCCCGCAGCATGGCAGCGGTGGATAAGCAGAAACCTGATCTGCCCTATGATTCAGAAAACCCGCTCTTTGCCTTTGGCCATAGCCTACGTTATGACTGAAATCAGCTTGAAAACGTCCCCCAGCCCGCTCAAGACGCATCATCGAGACGATCACCGACGGGGACCGACTCGTGGTGCGCAACTGGTCGTTTCCCCAGAAGGATGAAGATGTGCCCGAGCCCATGCGCAACCACATGGCCGTGATGATGATGGGCGTGAACATACCCAACTGGGATGTGGAGGAAGCCGCTGCCCAACCGCTAATCAGGAGAACCAAAATGTCAGAAGTTGCAGTTTCCAACGTAAAATTCGAACACCAAGGCGAAAATTCCGTGATCGGTATCAGGCGACCGCGCTTGTCCTGGCAGATCAGTACCGAAGTCGCAGACTGGCGACAGAGAGCCTATGAGATCGCCTGTTACGACCCAGATGATCAACGGCACCAGCAGACGGGCCGCGTCGAGTCCGATCAGTCAGTCTTGGTCGACTGGCCCTTTGCTCCGCTGCAATCGCGCCAGCGGACCAGCCTGCGAGTGCGCGTCTGGGGTACGGACGGCAGCGAGTCGGCGTGGAGCGAACCCATATCTGTGGAAACGGGTCTGCTGCACCCAGATGACTGGACAGCCCGTTTTATCTCCCCCGCCTGGGATGAGGACACATCCCAGGACAATCCTGCGCCCTATCTGCGCTGCGAGCTAGACCTGCACAGTGGGATCAAGTCCGCCCGGCTCTATGTCACGGCTCTCGGCGTCTACGAAGCGCAAATCAACGGCCAGGTTGTGGGCGACCACGTGCTGGCGCCGGGCTGGACGGTCTATGACAACCGGCTGCGCTATCAGACCTTTGACGTGACCGAGCTCCTGCAACCGGGACGCAACGCCATGGGCGCTATCGTGGCCGACGGCTGGTATCGCGGGCGGCTGGGCTTTGGCGGCGGAAAGCGTAACATCTACGGCGAAAGCCTCGGCCTGCTGGCTCAGCTTGAGGTTCAGTACGATGATGGCTCGGTCGAGCGTTTCGTCACGGATGGTAACTGGCGAGCGGCAACCGGCCCTATCTTGGCCAGCAGCATCTACGACGGCGAAACGTATGACGCCCGGTTGGAACTGACCGGTTGGGCCGAAGCCGGATTCGACGAGATCGGCTGGACGGCCGTTCATGCTCTTGACCACGATCTGGCCGTTTTGGAGGCCCCGCTTGGCCCGCCGGTTCGTCGCATCGAGACCCTCAAGCCGGTCTCGATTTCCGAATCTCCATCCGGCAAGACCTTGGTCGACTTTGGCCAGAACCTGGTAGGGCGGCTCTCCATCCGAGTGCATGGGGCAGCCGGACAGACCGTCACCCTGCGCCATGCTGAGGTGCTGGAAGAGGGCGAACTGGGCGTCCGCCCGCTGCGTGCCGCCGATGCCACCGACCGCTACACGCTGCGCGGCGATGGTATCGAAACCTGGGAACCGCGCTTCACCTTCCATGGATTCCGCTATGCAGAAGTCACCGGCTGGCCCGGCGAACTGAAGCCAGATGACATCAACGCTATTGTGCTGCACTCGGACATGAAACGCAGCGGCTGGTTCGAATGCTCAGACCCGTTGCTCAACCGCCTGCACGAGAACGTGATCTGGGGGATGCGCGGCAACTTCCTGGATGTGCCCACCGACTGTCCCCAGCGCGATGAGCGGCTGGGTTGGACGGGCGACCTGCAAGTCTTTGCGCCGACCGCCTCCTTCCTGTATGACGCCAGCGGTTTTCTCCAGTCCTGGCTGGCCGATCTGGCCGCGGAACAGCGCAAACTGGACGGCGCTGTGCCCCACGTCGTGCCCAATATCCTGGGCAGGGGCGGGGCCGCGGCCTGGGGTGATGCTGCGGTCATCGTGCCGTGGGTCCTCTACCAGCGGTTCGGTGATGCCGGCATCCTGGCCGACCAGTTCGCGAGCATGTGCGCCTGGGTGGACTATGTGGCAGCACTTGCCGGCGATTCCTTCTTGTGGGACAAAGGCTTCCAGTTTGGTGACTGGCTCGACCCGACCGCGCCGCCGGATAAGCCTTGGCAAGCGCGCACAGACAAGGCGATTGTGGCCAGCGCCTACTTCGCCTATTCAGCATCACTGGTTGCACGTACTGCGGCGGTGCTGGAGCGACCTGAGGAAAAAGCGCACTATGCGGACCTGGCCGCCAAGGCCAAGGCCGCCTTTGCCGACGAATATGTCACGCCGGCGGGGCGAATGATGTGCGACGCTGAGACAGCCTATGCCGTGGCGCTGGCCTTCGACCTGCTGCCCACGGACGAACAGCGACAGCACGCCGGTGATCGCCTGGCCGCACTGGTACGCGACAGCGGCTACACCATCCGCACCGGCTTTGTGGGCACGCCCCTGATCTGCGACGCGCTGTGCAGCACAGGCCACCACCGCGCCGCCTATCGACTCTTGACGCAGCAGGAGTGCCCTTCGTGGCTTTATCCGGTGACGATGGGCGCCACCACCATCTGGGAGCGTTGGGACTCCATGTTGCCGGACGGCTCCATCAATCCCGGCGAGATGACCTCGTTCAACCACTACGCCTTGGGCGCGGTGGCGGACTGGATGCAGCGTACCATCGGCGGCCTGGCTCCGGCAGAACCAGGCTATCGCCGTCTGGCCATATCGCCCCGACCCAGCGGCGGCATCACACATGCCAAGACCGGCCACGTCACGCCCTATGGCCTCGCCGAATGCGCCTGGCGGATCGAAGACGGTTCGTTCAAGCTCGATGCAACCATCCCGCCCAATACGACGGCGCTGGTTGTATTGCCCGGCAGCGATGAACCTCCCATCGAGGTTGGTTCCGGCGACTGGCATTGGACCGGCGCTTATGAAGACCCGTATGCACGCGGTCCTTACACCGTCGATGATTTGGTCGGCGACATCATGAGCGAAAAGACGGCGCGTGAGGCGGTATTGGACGTGCTGGACCGCGTTGGCGCGCCCCACTTTTTCAAGATGATTCTGTTCAACGAGGGCGATATGCCCCTGCGCTACGCGCTTCAAATGCTACCGGATGCAGAGGCAGCCGCCGTAATGATGGACGAAGCCCTAGCTGCAATGTAGATCCGCAGAAAGAATTCACTGCTGATTCTGGCGGAATAATCGCATTTGCATAAAGGCACTCTGAGGTTGATAAAGACAATCGAACTGTATGAAGACCGGCAGGACGTCACTCATTGACCCATCCTGTATATAGTTTACCAATAGCAAAGGCGACGTCTTTTCCTTGGCCGGGATGACGTCGCCTTTGCAGTTGTGCACCTTAACAATCGACAGAAATGTAATCTCTGTTCAAACTGTTAGGTTGTAGTAGCGCATACGGGATTCGAACCCGTGTCTTAGCCTTGAGAGGGCTATATCCTAGGCCCCTAGACGAATGCGCCATACAGAATTCGGGGTTAAGTGCCTAGTACGTCACATAGTGTACGCGGGGATGGCGGATTTGTCAAATATCGACGCAACATGTTGTCGAAAAAGGATAGGACGCGGATGGCGCGGATACTCACGGATCAGTCCAAGAAAAATCCGGCCCTTTCCTGCCCAATCCGCGTCATCCGCGTTCCATCCTCAACCACAAAACCGCGCACCGGCCCGTTTCTGTGCTATACTGCCGAAAACTGAATATCACCATGCTCCGTGTCGCGGGTTCAAATCCCGCTCAGGCAGAGTCGATAATCGACTACCATCGCCTGAAAGATGCGAAGGAAAGGAGTTGTCATGCTGCAAACACCAAAACAGATCACGCGCGCGCTGGACCGGGTCCTGCACAAGGTCGAGCAGCCGGCGCGCTACACCGGCGGCGAACTCAACACCATCGCCAAGGACTGGTCGGACCCGGCCATCCAGTCCAAGATTGCGCTGGCCTTCCCCGACATCTACGAGCTGGGCGGCAGCAATCTGGGCCTGATGGTCCTCTACGATCTGATCAACAAGCGCGCGGACATGCTGGCCGAACGGGTCTACTGCCCGTGGACCGACTTCGAGACCATCATGCGCCGCGACGAGATCCCGCTCTTCAGCCTGGAGACCCGCCACCCGCTGAGCGACTTCGACATCATCGGCTTCAGCCTGCCCTACGAGCAGGTCTACACCAACGTGCTGACCATGCTCGACCTGGCCGGCATTCCCCTGCGCGCCGCCGACCGCACAGCCGACCATCCGCTGATCATCGCCGGCGGCTCGGCCTGCATGAACCCCGAACCCATGAGCCCCTTCTTCGACGCCATGGTCATCGGCGAGGGGGAAGAGGTGATCTTTGAGGTTGCTGAGGCGTATCGAAGCAGTGGCAGGGATGGGAATTGGACGATTGGGAATTGACGTCAATCGCTCAATCGTCAATCTCACGTCCGCGTCGACGCTCTGGCGCCGCCTGGCCGCGCATCCCCGGCGTCTACGTGCCTCATCTCTACGACGTGAGCTATGCGGCCGACGGGACGATTGCTGCGGTGACGCCCAATGCGCCTGACGCGCCGGCCGAGGTGCGTGAAGCGCGTGGTGACGGTGATGCCGCCGCCGGTGACCAAGTTTATCGTGCCCTTTATCAACGTGGTCCACAACCGCGCCGCCATCGAGATCATGCGCGGCTGTACGCGCGGCTGTCGCTTCTGCCAGGCGGGCATGATCTTCCGCCCGGTGCGCGAGCGCACGGTCGATGAGGTGCTGCAGGCCGTGGACGAGATGATCGAGCACTGCGGCTTCGAGGAGGTCAGCTTCCTCAGCCTGAGCAGCAGCGACTATACCCACGTCGAGGAACTGGTGCGGCGCACCATGGAGAAGCACGGCGCCAAGAAGCTGAGCATCGGCCTGCCCAGCCTGCGCATCGAGAGCTTCAGCGTCGATCTGATGGAACTGCTGGAGCAGGGCCGTCGCCGTTCCGGCTTCACCTTTGCGCCCGAAGCCGCCACCGATCGGCTGCGCGACGTCATCAACAAGCCCATCGCCTCCGAGGATCTGCTGGCCACGGCCGAGGAGGTCTACAAGCGCGGCTGGACCACCATCAAGATGTACTTCATGATCGGCCACCCCACCCAGACCCTGGAGGATGTGCAGGCCATCGCCGACCTCTCCCAGGCCGTGCTCAAGGTCGGTCGCCATGTGCTGGGCAAGAAGGCCAACGTGCGCATCGGCGTCAGCACGCTGGTGCCCAAGCCGCACACGCCCTTCCAGTGGGTGCCGGTCGAGGACGAGTCGGTGATCAACGACCAGATCAAGCTGCTGCAACAGGAACTGCGCGGACCGGGCATGGCCTTCACCTGGAACAACCCCGACGAGACCCTGGTCGAGGCCTTCCTCTCCCGCGGCGACCGCCGCGTGGCCGAGGTGGTCCAGCGGGCCTGGGAACTGGGGGCCAAGATGGAGGGCTGGGGCGAGCACTTCAACTTCGCGGCCTGGCAGCAGGCCTTCGACGAGCTGGGCCTGGACATGGACTGGTATGCACGCCGCGAACGCGCCGTCGACGAGGTGCTGCCCTGGGATCACATCTCGGTCGGGCTCAAGAAGGAGTTTCTGGTCCAGGAGTACATCCACACCTACGAGGGCGGCGTGGTCGACGACTGCCGCGAGCACTGCTTCAGTTGCGGCATTCTGGGCCAGTTCAAAGAACAACGCCGTGACGCGCCCGATGATGCCTGGGCCTGCCCGCCGTTGGGCCGTGACAAGCAACGACAGCCCGTGGACATCATGCCCATCCCGCTCTATTTCAACGACGAGATGTCGCCGGACAAGACCGGCCAGTTCGACCACCGAGTACCCCAACGTCGTGAGGGAACGGTGAGCCAGCGGGTAGAAACGCTTGTGGAAACGACAATCGGGGAATAGAAAACAAAGAACGAAGATCAAAGAACTGACAGACGGCCGCTTGCGAGTGGAGATGCCATCCCGATCTTTGATCTTCGCTCTTCGATCTACAGGAGTTTTCGATGACTGACTCTACGCAAGATCCCGCCCCGCCAGCGCGTGCGCATACTCTACGAGAAGGGCGAGGGCATCAAGTTCATCACGCATCTGGACGAGTTCCGCATGTGGGAGCGCGCGCTGCGCCGCGCCGATCTGCCGCTGCTCTACAAACAGGGCTTCAACCCGCAGCCCCACATCCAGTTTGCATCGCCGCTGGGTGTCGGCTTCACCGGGCTGCGTGAGCCCATCGACATCACGTTCAGCCCCCCGCTTCCGCTGGACGAACTGACCGAGCGCATCGTCGCCAAGCTGCCGCCGGCGGCCAAGGTCCACGCCATTGAAGAAGTGCCGCTCAAGACCGAGTCGTTGCAGAGCGTGCTGATCGGCGCCGACTACACGATCCTGATCTACACCGATCCCGGCGAGCTGGCTGACGAAGTGCTGATCGAGCGCATTGATGCCCTGCTGGCCATGGAGAGCGTCCCGCGCAAGCGTCAACGCAAGGGTCGCAACTATGTCTACAACCTGCGGCCGCTGGTGTTGGAACTGGAATATCGCGGCTACGACGACGAACGCGAAGAGCATCGCATCTTCCTGCGTGTGCAACAGCGGGCCGGCGCCACCGGCCGACCGGACGACGTAGTCGATGCACTCGGGCTGGACGACTATGCGCGCACGCTGCGTCGCGACCGGCTCTACGTCAGCAACGTGGAGGAAGACGTCGCAGCCTTCGCCCGCTATCCGGTCATCTCGCAGGAATCGATATTGATCTCGGCAGATCCCGCTCCGCCCAAGAAACGACAGCGTCGACGCAAGCCGCGCAAGAAAGAGGGGGGCGAACAGGGCCAGCGTTCCATGAACGAACGCGCCGCGGATGAGTTTGCATAGGTGGAAAGGACTCTTTATCACGGCCATATCCTTCATGCAATCTATGGAAGTGCGGCCACTTTTTATTGTGCAAATCCGTCATTCAAATGCCAGATCAAACGGGTATCATTGTGCGGATAGACATTTGTCGGTATGTCTTAATCCAGCCCGATAGGGTTGTAGCTGCTTTTGGGCTCGACAACAGCATCAGATCGCGAATAAGTGAGTGACACAATTGACCTCCGTTGACCAATCGTGTAAGGTGTAGTCTGTGAGCTTTGTACCAACCAATCCGGCTCGCAGCCTCCTATTTGATCCTGATACTGTAACTGTACGGCCTGCCGCAGATAGACCGCGGATTAGGCGAATCAGGCGGATGCAACCGGATAAAAACCGAAAAAATATCCGGCTTTGTCCGCCAGATCAGCCTAATCCGCGGTCTATTCGGTCGCTGCCTGTATAGTTACCTGATACTTTGTCCGTCAAGGACCGACCGACAGCGTTTCGTTCCGCCAACAGCCAAAACCGAAATCATCCGTTCACCACACGTCGATCCAAAAAATCATGACGAACGAAGTGAATCGATCTTCAGCCAGCAAGAGTGTCATTTCGGATCGATTGTTCGATCTGGCCATGCCGATTCTTGCCGTGTTGGCCGCCATGGTCGTCGGCGGCATCCTGTTGCTTCTGCTGGGCGTCAACCCTTTTGAAGCCTACGGCGCCATGTTCAAAGGCGCGTTGGGCAACGTCAGCGGCCTGACCCAGACGTTGACCAAGATGACCCCGCTGCTTCTGGTGGCGCTGGGCATCTGCATCGCCTTCCGCGGCGGCGTCATCAACATCGGCGGCGAAGGACAGATCATCATCGGGGCCATCGCGGCGAGCGCCGTGGCACTGGCTTTCCCCGAGTGGCCGCGCTGGCTTCTGCTGCCGCTGAGCCTGATCGCCGGCGCACTGGGCGGCGCATTTTGGGGCGGCATTGCCGGCGTGCTCAAGGCCCGCCTCAATGTCAACGAGATCCTCACCACGGTGATGCTCAACGCCATCGCCTTCCAGCTCATGAACTACCTGCTGCGCGGCCCCATGCTCGATCCGGAACAGATCGAGGCGGGCACCAACATCCCGCAGACGGCGGCGCTGCCCGAGCAGGTCTGGCTGCTGCGCCTCGTCCCGCGCACCTTGCTGCACTCCGGCCTGATCCTTGCCATCATTCTGGCCTTCGTGGTCTATCTCTTCCTCTGGCGAACCACCATCGGCTATCGCATTCGGGCGGTCGGGCTCAGCCCGGCGGCCTCACGCTATGCGGGCATTCCGGTGCGTTCGTACCTGGCGCTGTCGATGATTCTCAGCGGCAGCTTCGCCGGCCTGGCCGGAGCCGTCGAGGTGACCGGCGTCCACCACCGCATGATCGAGGGCCTATCCGGCGGCTACGGATTCAGCGGCATTGTGGCGGCCCTCTTCGGCCAGTTGCATCCGCTGGGCGCCATTCCGGCCTCCTTCTTCTTCGCGTCCTGCTGGTCGGCGCGGACAAGATGCAGCGCACCATGCAGGTGCCGAGCGCGCTGGTCGTCACGCTCAACGGCCTGATCGTGCTGTTCGTGGTGTCGAGCGAAATTTTCGCACGCAGGCGCTCGCGGCGGCGGGTCTCTGTCGATTCGAGTGAGCCGCCGGCAACATCAACGATGCACTTGAGTGAGGAGGTCGTCGGTGGTTAGTGAACTCTTCACGGTCGCAGTGCTGGTCGGCATTGCCCACAGCGGCATCCGCCTGGCCACGCCCTATCTGTTTGCCTCGCTGGGCGAAATGTTCGGCCAGCGGTCGGGCGTGCTCAACCTGGGCGTCGAGGGCATCATGCTCATGGGCGCGTTCTCGGCCTTCTACGTCGTCTACAGCGACCGGCAATCTCTGGTTGGCGGTGGGCGTCGCCCTGATCGTCGGCATGGCCATGGGCCTGCTGATGGCCGTGGTCAGCGTCACCATGCAGGCCGAGCAGGGCATCAGCGGCATCGGCCTCTACCTCTTCGGTCTGGGCCTCAGCAGCCTGCTCTTCAAGACGATGATCGGCTCGGTCTCAAGCGTCACCGGTTTTCAGAAGCTGCACATCCCGTTCCTGAGCGACATCCCCATCATCGGCGAGATCTTCTTCGACCACAGCATTCTGGTCTATCTGGCCTATCTGATGGTGCCGGTCAGCTATTTCGTGCTCAACAAGACCAACTTCGGCCTGAAGATCCGTGCCGTCGGCCAGAACCCGGAGGCCGCCGATACGCTGGGCGTCAGCGTCTACGGCGTGCGCTACGCCACGACGATTCTCGGCTCGGGCATGGCCGGCATTGCCGGCGCGTCGCTGAGCATCGGCCTGCTCAACGTCTTCCAGGAGAACATGATCAACGGCATCGGCTTCATCGCCGTGGCCCTGGTCTATTTCGGCGGCTGGCGGCCGTTCGGCATTCTGGGCGGCGCGCTGCTCTTCAGCACGGTCAACGCCCTGCAACTCTGGATCCAGGTGCTGGGCCTGCCCATCGCCTCCGACCTGGCGGTCATGTTGCCCTATGTGTTGACCATCGTGGCCCTGGCCCTTGCCGTGCGCCAGGTGCAGCAGCCGGCGGCGTTGACGAAACCGTATGAACGAGGGGAATGATAGGGTGACATAGGTGATGGTGGATTGACAATTGTGAATGTCACTGATCTTCATTGTCACCTACTCACCACTGTCAACTCCCTCACCTTGTCACTTTCAGATTACGTGATAGTTTTCATATGTCAAACAATTCAATACGATCCAAAAGGAGAGACCCAAAATGCGTAAACGAATGATGATCGTAGCTTTGCTGAGTCTGTTGGTGTTGGTGATGGCGGCCTGTGCGGCGCCGGCTGCGCCCGCGGCTGACACGGGCGGCGATGCGGCGGCAGCCGATAGCGGCGAAGCGGCCATGGAGCAGTTCCGTGTGGCCATCGTCATGCCCAGCACCATCACCGACCTGGCCTGGAGCCAGGCCATGTACGACGGCCTGGTCGCCGTCCAGAGCCGAAATGGGCGGCGAGGATGCCATGGAGATCGCCTACTCCGAGAGCATGTTCAACGTGGCCGACGCGGCCGCGGCCATCCGCGACTATGCGGCCGACGGCTATGACCTGGTCATCGCCCACGGCACCCAGTACGGCAACTCCATGTTCGAAGTCGCCACCGACTTCCCCGAGACCAGCTTCGCCTGGGGCACGGCCGTCGATACCGGCGCTGAGGACGGCTACGACCAATGTCTTCGCCTACGAAGCCAATGCCCAGGAAGGCGGCTACGTCAACGGCGTGATCGCGGCCATGCTCAACGAATCCGGCGTGGTCGGCGTGGTCGGCCCGGTCGAGGCAGGCGATGCCAAGCTCTACATCGACGGCTTCGTCAACGGCGTGACGGCGACCAACCCGGACATCGAGGTCAACATCAGCTACACCGGCTCCTTCGGCGACACCGCACTGGCCGCCGAAGCCGCCAACACCCACATCAGCGCCGGCGCCGACATCCTGACCGGCTCGGCCCAGCAGGTTGTGGGCGCGGTCGGTTCGGCCAAGGACGCAGGCGTGCCCTGGCTCGGCACCCAGAGCGACCAGTCCTCGCTGGCCCCTGAGTTGGTCGTCGCCAACCAGGTCTACGACTGGACCGGCACCATCAACGACATGATCGCCAAGATCAACAGCGGCGAACTGGGCGGCACCGCCTACATCATCACCCTGGAGAACGACGGCCTCAAGGTCGTCTTCAACGACGGCTACGCGGTCTCCGACGAGGTCAAGGCCGCGGCCGATGCAGCGATTCAGGGCATTGTTGACGGCAGTATTGTTGCGATGGAATAGCTTGCTGTGACAAGGTGACAGTGGTGAGTGGTGGATGTCAGGGTGAATTGTTCGTCATCCAGACGCCTTGCAGTTCATCCAGTCACCATTGTCACCTTGTCACCCCCTCACCCTGTCACCCTAAAGAAACTACTATGACCGAAAACAACAACAACCTCCTCCCCACCGGCCGGCCACGCATCGAGCACATGGAGATGCGCGATATCGTCAAGCGTTTTCCGGGCGTGCTTGCCTGCGACCACGTGAACTTCGACGTGCGCGCCGGCGAGGTGCATGCGCTGCTGGGCGAAAACGGCGCGGGCAAGTCGACGCTCATGAAGATCCTGTACGGGCTTTACCGGCAGGACGAGGGCGAGATCCTGCTCAACGGCGCAGGTGGTCGATATCAACTCGCCCACCGACGCCATCGACCTGGGCATCGGCATGATCCACCAGCACTTCATGCTCGTGGACACGCTGACCGTCACCGAAAACGTGGCGCTGGGGCTTTCGTCCAGCCGCGGCCCGATCCTCGATCTGGATGTGGTCGAGAAGCGCATTCTGGAACTGTCCGACACCTACGGGCTGAGCGTCGATCCGAAAGCCACGGTCTGGACGCTGGCCGTCGGCGAACGCCAGCGCGTCGAGATCATCAAGGCGCTCTATCGCGGCGCAGCCCTGCTCATCCTCGACGAGCCGACCGCGGTGCTGACGCCCCAGGAGGTCGACGAGCTCTTCGAGACGCTGCACCAGATGGCCAAGGACGGCCACAGCCTGATCTTCATCAGCCACAAGCTGCACGAGGTCATCGCGCTCAGCGACCGCATCACCGTCCTGCGCGAGGGCGCACTGGTCGGCACTGTGCCCAACGACGGCATCACCCGCGGCGAACTGGCGCGCATGATGGTCGGTCGAGACGTGCTGCTCGAACGCGAGTGGACAGCCGTGGAACAGGGCGATGTACATTTGCGTGTCGAGGGCGTCAGCGCCCTGGGCATTGCCGGCACCGAGGCCTTGGACGACGTCACATTTGATGTTCACAAGGGCGAAATTCTGGGCATCGCCGGCGTCAGCGGCAACGGCCAGAAGGAACTGGCCGAGGTCATCGCCGGTCTGCGCGAGACCACCAGCGGACGTGTGATCAAGGGCGGCGTGGACATTTCCAATTGGTCGCCCGGCAAACGCACCGAATCGGGCCTGGGCTACATCCCCGAGGAACGCATGCACGACGGCGTGGTGCAGCAGTTCAGCGTGGCCGAGAATCTGATTCTCCAGGACCACACGCGCCCGCCCTTCAGCAAACGAACCTTCCTCAATTTTAAGGCCATCGCCAAGGTGAGCCGCGAACTGGTCTCCGACTTCCGCATCAAGACGCCCAGCATCGACACGCCGATCAAGAGCCTGTCGGGCGGCAACATCCAGAAGGTCGTCATGGCCCGCGAGCTTGCCGCGTGACCCCGACGTGCTGATGGCCGCCCAGCCGACCCGCGGCGTCGACATCGGCGCCACCGAGTACATCCACGCAGCGCCTGCTGGCCCAGCGCGCCAGCGGCACCGCCACCATCCTCATCTCCGAGGATCTGGACGAGGTCCTCGCCCTCTCCGACCGCATCGCCGTGCTGTACGAAGGCCGCGTCATGGGCATCGTCAACCGCGATGACACGTCGGCCGAAGAGTTGGGCTTGATGATGGCGGGCGTGACGACGGCAACCTGACACGCTTCCCATTTTCGCCAATCGCTTGCTCCGTGCCGTGCGAGATGCTACAATGGCTGTACGATGAAGAGAGCCGTTCGGTTCTCGCCATTCAGTTCTCGTAGTGTAGGAGCAGTCCGTGCTGACCAAGACAACCTACGAACACATTCTCATTGATGATCATGGCATTCCCCAGATTGCCGGCGCCAACACCAAGGTGGTCGAACTGGTGCTGGACAACCTAGCCTATGGCTGGAGTCCGGAGGAACTGGCGTTTCAGCATTCGCACCTCACATTGGGCCAGATCCATTCCGCCCTGGCCTACTACTATGATCACCGGGACGAGATCGACCAGAATATCGAACGCCGGTTGCACGATGTCGAGACCATGCAACGTTCTTCCGTAGAGACCCGGTTCACGAAACGACTGAGCGCTCAGAACTTGATCTGATGTCCATCACCGTTCTGTAGCACGACATTTATGTCGTAGCCCCCTTTGCCGGCTGAGCCGGACTGCTACGACATAAATGTCGTGCTACAAAGCCGACCACACACTTCACCCCATTCACGGCGGCACGCACGTTGTTCGGGTTGTTGTTCCACGCCCCGCACGACGTCTTAGCCGATCCCCGCAACGCGGACCCAAGGGTCCGTTTTAGCCATGATCAATACGAAGCTGTATCAGTCGCCTTTGCGGCGCACATTCAAATATCGGGGGCGAAACCACCAACCGCAACCCCAGTCAGAGTCGCGCCGGTAGCCGTGAGCGTACCAGTCCCGACGGGCGGACCGCACGTTGTGTGGGCCGTTGTACCACGACCCGCCACGCATGACAAAGAATTCACCCGTCGCTGTCTCCTCGACGAATGGCATCTTCCCCAAAGCGCTCGCTGAGCGTCTCCACCACGCTGCGCAGTCGCTCCTGCTTTTCGATCAATTCCTCGGCGCTGCGATATTCGTCGGTCTCCAGATCCCAGAGCTGTGGCTGATAGGGCTGCTCGCCCAGGCCGCTGACGCCCACGCCCAGCAGCCGAACCGGCTCGTTGCCGACCCACAATCGCTCAAACAACATCAGCGCGGCACGGTGGATCTCGTCGGCGTCGTTGGTCGGCTTGGGCAGGGTCATCTGGCGCGAGGGGGTGGTGAAGTCGGACCAGCGCAGCTTGAGCTTGACGGTGGCGCCGGCGGTCTGCTTGCGCTTGAGCCGGCGGGCCACGCCTTCGGAGAGTCGGCGTAGCGTCTGGCGCAGTTCGACACCGTCGCTCACGTCCCGCGTGAAGGTGGTCTCCTGGCTGACCGACTTGGGTTCACGGTAGGTGACGACCGGGCGCTCGTCGATGCCACGGGCGCGCACGGCCAAGTCAGCGCCGTGCTTGCCGAAGAGACGGGCAAGCTCGGCATCCGGCCAGCGGGCGATGTCGCCGATGGTCTGAATGCCCAGTTCGTGCAGGCGCTGGGCCGTCTTGGGACCCACGCCCCACAGTTCTTCGCAGGGCAACGGAGCCAGGAACTCGGCCTCCTGGCCCGGCGGCACCACCTGGATGGCATTGGGCGGACCATCGCCCCGAGCAGCAGCCTTGCCCACGTTGTTGGCGATCTTGGCGACCAGCTTGTTGGTCGAAACGCCCAGCGAGCAGGGCAGCGACAACTCGCTGCGAATGGTCGTCTGCAAGTCCACGGCCAGGTCCACGGCCGATTCGGGGCGATCGCTGACGTCCAGAAAGGCCTCGTCGATGGAGATCTGCTCGACCAGCGGCGTGATGCGGTGCAGCCGCTCCATCACCAGCTTGGAGACACGGCCATATTCCGTGTGGTCGCCGTGCACGATGCGCAACTCAGGGCAGAGCTTGACTGCGATGGCCATGGGCATGGCCGAATGAATGCCACGCCGGCGCGCCGGATAGGAGCAGGAGGCCACGACACCACGTTGATCCGGCTGACCGCCCACGGCGAAGGGGATGCCGCGCAGCGAACCATCACGCAGTTCTTCGACCGCGCAGAAGAAGGCGTCCAGATCTAGATGGATGATCTTGCGGAACGCCAAGCGTCCAGAGCCGTATGATCGATCCTCCATTTCCCCACACGCCTACTGCCTCTGAATACCCCAATTCCTTGTTCACCACGCTCGGCAGCGGCTCACCGGCGGCGGCGACGTTGAGCAGGTTGGCCAGGTGGATCATGCGCCCTTCTTCGGCCGCACTGAGGTAGCCGGCCCGATGGGGGCTCATCACGACGTTGTCCAGTTCGTGGAAGGGGAAACGAGACGGCGGCGTGTCGGCCCGATCTTCATCCGTCTTGGGATAGTTGTACCAGACGTCAATGCCGGCAGCCAGCAAGCGCCCGCTTGCCAATGCCTCGAAGAGCGCTTCCTCGTCGATGGTCGCCCCACGCCCGATGTTCACGACGATGGCGTCGTCGGGCAGTAGAGCGAGTTCGTCGGCCCCGATCATGCCCTGGGTCTCAGGCGTCAACGGCAGGATGTTGACCAGCGCATTCGCCCGCGGCAGCAGTTGGTGCAGCGCGCCCGGCGGGTAGACCTCTACATCGTTTCCATCGCCCGGCGCCGGCGGATCGCGGCGCACGCCGATGACGTTCATGCCCATTGCCTGGCAGATGGGCGCAAGATGCTGGCCGATCTGGCCGTAGCCAAGGATCAGCACCGTCTTGCCGTGCATCACGGCCACCGGCGTCTCGGCGTAGCGGGAGCGCCAATCGCCGTTGCGCAGTTCACGATCGATGGGCACGACAAACTTGGCCGCCGACAGCAGCAAGGTCAACGCCATCTCGGCGGTCGGCACGACGTTGTAGTGCAGATTGTGCAGCGATATCTGCGGGTAGCGGGCGACCAATTCGCAGGTCGGTGCGGGCACGCCGGCAAAGGGTACGACCACGGCTCGCAGATTCGGGCTGGCCGTCATCTGCTGCTTCGGTGGGGAAGCCGGTGACCAGGATCTCGTAGTCCGCGGCATCAGGCTCGTCGGCGCTGGATGTGATGATCAGGCGCTCGTCTGCGTACTTGCGCAGCAGATCCACGCTACCCTTGTCATGAGATGATTGGCCGAAATGCACTCGCACAGTCATGGATTGTCTCCAGAAGGATAATTGCTCGGGATCACACCGTACCGCGGCATTCATGCCGCAAAGTCTTGCTTCGGTTGGGTGGGACGGCATGAATGCCGCGGTACAATTATATCACCGGGCGGCGAGATTCAGGAGCGGTTCATTGATGCCACCAGTGACTTGCACAAGTATGGTCAAGGCTGTAGACTCGTGAGAAAGATAATCGTTTACAGACACAGATACAGATCCCGAAACCAGAGCAGGAGGCAGACGATGCAAGTGCTCGGCATTGATATTGGCGGCAGCGGCATCAAGGGTGCAATCGTCGACACGGAAAAGGGGGAATTGGTCGCGCCTCGCCATCGCATCCCCACCCCGCAGCCGTCCAAGCCAAAAGCAGTCGCCAAAGTGATCAAGGAACTCGTCGACCACTTCGACTGGCAAGGTCCCATCGGTTGCACATTTCCGGCCATTGTCCACCATGGCGTCATCAAGACAGCGGCCAACGTCGATCAGGATTGGATCGGCGTTGACTCGATCAAGCTCTTCGAAGAAGCGACCGGCTGCCCGGTGCGCGTGATCAATGACGCGCGATGCAGCCGGCGTGGCCGAGATGGCCTTTGGCGCCGGGCGACGGCGCAGCGGCGTTGTCATCATGCTCACGCTCGGCACCGGTATCGGCAGCGCCATCTTCACGGAAGGCATTCTGGTGCCCAATACCGAATTCGGCCATCTGCCCATTCGTGGCGTTGATGCAGAAGATCGTTGCTCGGATCGCATCCGCAAAGAAGAAGATCTGGGTTGGAAGAAATGGTCGGAGCGGGTCAATGAATATTTGGCCGCCATGGAGTTCTTCTTCTCGCCCGATCTCTTCATCATCGGCGGCGGCGTGAGCAAGAAGCACCACAAATATCTGCAATACTTCGAAAGCGACGCCGAGATCGTCCCAGCCGTACTGCGCAACGAAGCAGGTATCATCGGCGCGGCCATGGCCGCCAGCGATCTTGGGCCTCGCTAGCGTGGTCCCCGCCGACGTAGGCCCCGAAAACCGGGGTCGCCCATCCATCGACCAGCAGGTCACCTTTCTGCTCACGACCGATCTGGCAGCCACAGCGCATTTCTACGAAGATGTGCTGGGGCTGCCGCTGGTGCTCGATCAGGGCAGTTGCCGCATCTACCACGTCAACGGCAACGCCTTCATCGGCTTCTGCGAGCGCGCCGAGCCGGGCGATCCAGCCGGACTGCTCTTCACGCTGGTGACGCAGGAAGTCGATGCCTGGTACCAGTATCTGATGGCCCAGGAAGTCCCCATCGAAAAACCGCCCACGTTGAATCCTCAGTACAACATCTACCAGATGTTCGTGCGCGACCCCAACGGCTATCTGATCGAAATCCAGACCTTCCTCGATCCGGCTGGCCAACTAACCCTGGCAGATCGGATCGACACATCCGACCTGCCCAGAACCGACACCATCAAAGGCTCATCTCAGAAGAAACCAGGCAGTCTCCGGCATCTTCGACGCTGACTGCGACCTCATCCGAGCACATCGATGCATCTCACGCGTGACGCCGTAATGTCACTCGCTGCGCTTCGGAATGACAGTTTGACATCCCCACGATGACCCTGTATATTTCAACATATATTATTTCACATTGTGACGGATTATTTCACAAAATGGCAACATTAGACGAAACCCAGCCCATCGACTCCTATCCCGGCGCACAATCCGTCTCGCGGGCCATCGCCTTGCTCAAGGCGTTTGACGACACGCGTCCGGAATGGAGCCTGGGCGATCTCAGCTGACCACGTCAGCCTCAACAAGACGACGGTCCACCGCTTGCTGGCCGCGCTGGAGAGCGAGGGGCTGATCGTGCGCGCCGCCAAGTCGGGCCACTATCGGCTGGGCGCGGAGCTGATCACGCTGGGCGGGTGCGCCATGCGCTCCAATGACCTGCGCACGGCTGCTCGACCGGAGCTCGAATCGCTGGCACGGGAGTCCAGAGAATCGGTGGTGATTGAAATTCTGATGGGCAACCACACGCTGATCCTGGACGGCGCGTCGAACAGCGATCCCATGAGCATCTCCCAGGACATCGGGGCCAAGCTGCCGGTCCACGCCACCTCAACCGGCAAGATGCTGCTGGCCCTGAGTCCTCAGTCTGAGATCGACAGGTTCCTGAGCGCACCGCTGGTTGCGTTGACGCCCAACACCATCACCGACCCGGCAGTTCTGGCCTCTGAACTGGAGCAGATCCGCCGCCAGGGCTATGCCCAGGCTGTTGGTGAACTGGAAGTCGGCTTTGTCTCCATCGCCGCGCCCGTGCTCGACCAGAATCGCACTATCGTCGGGGCCCTTGGCATCGGCGGCCCGGCGCTGCGGCTCACAGAGGAGCGCATCCCCGACATGGTGGCGTCGTTGCAGGTAGCGGCGCGCCGTGTTTCGCGCCGGCTCGGCTATCGCCCCGGCTAGCGGATGCGAGGCAGAGAATGCGCAAGCAGGCAGATTGCAAGCAGATCATTCAATTTCACTATATGAAATTTTTATCTGAATTTGGAGGCATTTCTAATGATGGTTAAAACTGTTGAACGCCTGAACGTTCCGGGCCCCAAGGCGCAAGTCCATGATCGAACGCGACAGGGAGGTGGTCGCGCCGGCCTTTGGCCGCGTGGCAGACTTCGTCATGTCCCATGGCCGCGGCAGCCAGGTCTACGACGTCGACGGCAACCGCTACATCGACTTTGTGGCCGGTATCGCCGTCAATGCCACCGGCCACAGTCACCCCAAAGTTGTAGCCGCCATCCAGGAGGCGGCCGGTGAGTTCATCCATATTTCGTCGGACTACTACCACGAACGCTGGGTGCGGCTGAGCGAGCGGCTCAACGAGATTGCGCCGTTTGAGGAGGATGCCCAGGTTTTTCTGGGCAACTCGGGCACCGAGGCAGTGGAGGCGGCCATCAAGTTGGCGACGCTGCACACAGGACGAAACCGTTTCATCGGTTTCGTCGGCGCCTTTCATGGACGCACGGCCGGGTCGCTGGCCTTCACCGCCAGCAAGATTGTCCAGCGCCAGGGACTGATCACCCTGCCCTTCGTGAACCACGTTCCCTATCCCAACGCCTATCGCCCCGTGTTGGCCATGCAGCCCGAAGATGAAGACTACGGCGACACCGTGGTCAACTACATGGAGCGCGTGCTCTTCAAGAGCTTGATTCCGCCCGATGACGTGGCGGCCATCCTGGTCGAGCCGATCCAGGGCGAGGGCGGCTATGTCGTGCCGCCGGCCAGCTTCTTCCCGCGGCTGCGCGAGATCTGCGACAAGCATGGCATTCTGCTGATCGTCGACGAGGTGCAGGCCGGCATGGGGCGCACGGGCAAGTGGTGGGCCATCGAACACACGGGCGTCGAACCGGACATCATCTGCACGGCCAAGGGCATTGCCAGCGGCGTTCCCCTGGGGGCCATCGTGGCGCGCAAGAGCGTCATGACCTGGCAGGCCGGCTCCCATGGCAACACCTACGGCGGCAATCCACTGGCCTGCGCCGCTGCGCTGGCGACCCTGGATGTGCTGGAAGAAGAGGGAATCGAGAACGCGGCCGTGCAGGGCGACTTACATGATGGAGGCGCTGCGGGCCATGGCCGAGCGCCATGCATGCATCGGCGATGTGCGCGGCAGAGGGCTGATGATCGGCGTCGAGTTTGTCGAGGATCGCGAGAGCCGCACGCCGGCCATCGCACTGCGCAACCGCATCGTGCAGTTGGCCTTCGAACATGGCCTGCTGCTCATGGGCTGCGGCGTCAACACCATGCGCATCATCCCGCCGCTGACCATCACGCGGGCGGAGGTCGACGAAGGGTTGGCCATCTTCGAGCACGTCATCACGTTGGCGGAAGAAGAGGTATAGGACACGGATGACACGGATTCGGGCGGATTTTCGCTGATCGAAAAGTCCCCGGCGCTTTGGTCTCAACGAGCAAGCTCGTCTGATTTGGACGAAGTGCCGGGGACTTTCTATCCGCGTCATCCGCGTCCCATTGTCGGTCACTCAATCACGATATCCGTCAAGTCCCTCTTCGGCCTCAGGATAGCGCATTTCCAGCGACTCCAGTTTGTCGATGATGATCTGCGAGATCAGCAGATTGCGATACCATTTGCGATTGGCCGGAATTACATACCAGGGCGCGTAGTCAGTGCTTGTCTTGGCAAGCGCATCCTCATAGGCGCGGATGTAGTCAGGCCATAGTTTGCGTTCGGCCAGATCGCCTTTGGCGAATTTCCAACGTTTCTCAGGCTCATCCAGCCGCGCCTGCAGCCGCTCTTTCTGTTCGTCCAGATCGATGTGGAGAAAAAATTTCAGAATCGTCGTGCCCTCGTCGGCCAGCAGTTTTTCAAAGGCACTGATCTGTTTGTAGCGGCGTTGCCAGACATCCTGGGGCACAAGATTGTGTACGCGCACGACGAGCACATCCTCGTAATGGCTGCGGTTGAAAATGGTGATTTCACCGTTGCCCGGAACGTGTTTGTGCACACGCCAAAGATAATCATGGGCCAGTTCTTCCGCCGTCGGCCGTTTGAAGCTGGCGACTTTCACGCCCTGCGGATTGACGCCCTCAAAGACGTGGCGGATGGTTCCATCCTTGCCGCCCGTATCCATGGCCTGCAGGACGATCAACAGCCGATGCTTGCCCTCGGCATACATCAACTCCTGCAGGGTCTCAAGCCGCGGATTGAGCGCGGGCAGCGCTGCCTTGCCGGCCTTTTTGCCGCCGTCGAAGAGCGCGTGGTCATTTGGATCCCATTCTTTGAGATGAACGGTGCTGCCGGGTTTTACTCGATACCGATCCATCGTACATCGTCCTTTCTTGAAAATTTAGGACTGGCGACCAATTACGTCACGGATTTGCGTGTTTGGTGCGCACGCCCTTCGTGTGCACGGTTCTCGCCCAATGGCGGCCAATCGTTCCCTACGGCTCGCACGAAGGGCATGCGAACTGAACAATGGCAGGTTGCACAAATCACTGAGTTCTTTGATCGCCAGTCCTTAGCGAGCGTCAAGAGTTCACGTGCCGACCTTTTTGGAAGCTGCATGCAACACTTCCTCTCCGACGGAAAGCTTCAAGGAAGGCGCAAATCGGGAACTATTTTTGAACAGTAGCTTGGAAAGCCAAGGTCCGCCGGAGTGGATTCAGTCGCAGCAAGTGTAACGCAGGAATGGGCGACACGCAATGAAGAATTGAAACCTGCGGACACGTAGGCTGGACCACTGTCATTTCGAGTCGATTCGCGTATCAATAGAGATGAGTCCAGTACAAGAACCACGAATTTCACAAATGACACGAATTTTCTCGGAAGTGAAATTCGTGCAATTCGTGTCATTCGTGGTTTTTGCAGCAGAGTCATAGGCTAGAATGACAACCAACGACCCGAACACCAAGGAAGGAACGATCCGATGAGCAGCCGACGGGCGAGAGAGCGCCGAAAAAAGCAGACGAACCAACACCGCAATCGCAATCTGATCTTTGGCCTTGTAGCCGCTCTGGTCGTGATCGGCCTGGGCTACTCCGCCTGGCAGCAGACCAGCGGCGGCGATGCCATCCCGGCCAATGAGGTGGCCGATCCTGTGTTGGGCGACGAGGCGGCTGTCGTGGAGATCGTCGAGTACGGCGACTTCGGTTGTTCCGCCTGCCGGGCCTGGCACGACGCCGGCATCCGCGATCAGGTTCTGCAGGTCTACGGCGACTCGGCGCGCTTTGTCTGGCGCGACTTCCCGGTGATCACGCCTGATTCACCGGCCGCAGCCGAGGCCGCCCAGTGCGCCGGCGCCCAGGATCAGTTCTGGGCCTACCATGATCACATCTATGAGTCGGGCGGCAGCCTCAACGATTCGTCGCTGAAGCGCTACGCGGAAGAGATCGGGCTGGACACGGCCGCGTTCAACGCCTGCCTGGAGGGTGGCCAGATGACCGCAAAGGTGCGTGACAACGAGCAGCAAGCTCGCCGTTTGGGCCTGCGCGGTACGCCGAGCTTCACGGTCAACGGTGAAGTGCTGCCGGGACCGCCCACCTTCGCTTACCTCGCGACGTTGATTGAAGAGAACCAGTAGCATTTTCATTACGACAGCCGCCTTGCCGGGTGCTCTACACACGCACGGAACGCCGGGCGAACATGCGCTGGGCATAATGGCTGAGCCACGCTATCACATTGAGCGATTCCACAAACGAGGCGCCCACATGCGACTAGGACTCAACGCCGGTTATTCCGGCGCCACCATCAACCTGCCCATCGAGATGATCCAGGAGGCCGACCGTCTGGGCTATCACGCGGTCTGGACCGCCGAAGCCTACGGGTCGGACGCGGTGACGCCGCTGGCCTGGATCGGCGCGCAGACCAGCCGCATTCGTCTGGGCACGGCGATTCATGCAGATGCCGGCGCGCACGCCGGCCATGACCGCCATGACCGCCATGACGCTCGATCAGCTTTCGGGCGGGCGCATGTTGTTGGGACTGGGTCTCTCCGGGCCACAGGTCGTCGAAGGCTGGCATGGTCTGCCCTACGGCAAGCCGCTGGGCAAGACACGCGAGTACGTCAACATCGTGCGCACAATTCTGGCGCGTGAGGAGCCGTTGAGCCACGACGGCGACGCCTATCAGATTCCCTACCGCGGCGACGATGCCACCGGGCTGGGCAAGCCGCTGAAGAGCATCCTCCATGGCCGCGCCGACATCCCCATCTATCTGGCCGCCATCGGTCCCAAGAACGTGGAGCTGTCTGCCGAGATCGCCGACGGCTGGCTGCCCATTTTCTTTGCGCCCCGCCACTATGACAGCACCTACAGACAGCATGTCGACGCCGGTCTGGCCAAAGGCAAATAAGTCGTTGGATATCTTCGACATTGCGCCGTCGGTCCCGGTCGTGGTCAGCGACGATGTGGACGCGGCTCGCAACGTCATCAAGCCGTTCCTGGCGCTTTACGTGGGCGGCATGGGGGCAAAGGGCAAGAACTTCTACTTCGATCTGGTCGTTCGATATGGGTACGCCGACGCTGCCGAGGCGATCCAGACGCTCTATCTGGCCGGCGACAAGGGAGCGGCTGCGGCAGCGGTGCCGGATGACCTGGTCGATGAGATCGCACTCTGCGGCCCCAAAGAACGGATCGCCGAGCGACTGCCGCTCTGGCAGGCAAGCCCGATCACAACGCTCAACATGACCGTGTTCGATATCGAGGCCGTCCGCGTCATGGCCGAATCTGGTGCTGGATGTCGACGCAACCCGAACCGTTTTGCCCACGGCTCAAGAAGAATTTACCGGAGCGACCGATTCACAATCAGACGACCCATCCCCACCAATAGGAGCAGAAGATTCGATGAGTACAGAAGCCAAATCCGCCGCAATTTTTGATCACATGGCAAGCCGGGTTGCCGCAAGCCCGTCCCTGGTCCAATCCGTCAACGCGCTCTTCCAGTTCAAGATCACCGGCGAACCGGGCGGATCGTGGGTCGTGGACCTGAAGAACGGCAACGGCGACGTGCGCACCGGCGAGGTCGAAGGAGCCGACTGCACCATCACCATGGCCGACGATGATTTTGTCGCGCTGGCCAATGGCAAGTTAAACCCCATGGCCGCCTTCGCCCAGGGCAAGATCAAGGTCGACGGCAACCCCATGCTGGCGACCAAGTTGCAGTCGTTGTTCAGCTAGCAAAAAAGATCCACGAAGGAGCACAAAGGGACACGAAGAAAAACGCAAATTGCTTCGTGTCCTTCTTCGTGATCCTTTGTGTCCCTTCGTGGATCAAAATCCCTCCGCCACAATACCCCTCCACAAAACCCCGCAATCGCTCGACATACGCTTCGCCGCCGATGGCATAGGCGTCGTTGTGGTGTGCGCCGGGCACGATAGTAGCACTCTTTGGGTTCAGGCGCGGCCGCGAAAAGCTGTTCCCCATGCGCGAGCGGGATCAGTTCGTCATCGAGGCTGTGGATCAGCAGGAGCGGTGCGCTGATCTTGTCGATGCGCTCGATGCTTGGGTAGAAGTTGGGCACAACAACCCCCATGCCCGGAATCGGCAGTACCTGGGCGGCAAGATCGCGCCCGCTGGTGAAAGTGTTCTCCACGATCAGACCGTCCGGCTTGTGTGTCGTCGTTGCCGCCAGCCAGATGCCGACGGCCCCGCCCAACGAGCGCCCGAAGATCAGATCGGGACCGGAACTCGTCTCCACCAGCCACTGCCAGGCCGCCTCGGCATCCAGATAGGTGCCCCGCTCGCCGGGCGTTCCCTCGCTGCGGCCAAAGCCACGATAGTCGATGATCAGCACCTGGAAGCCGGCCTCATGCAGCATGCGCAGATTGTCCAGCCGGTGGGTGATGTTGCCGGCATTGCCATGCAGGAAAAGGATCGACGCCTGCGGCTCCTCGCATGGCAGCCACCACCCATGAATGTTGACATCATCGCTCGTGGTCAGCCAGACATCGTCGAAAGACATGTCGAGCACATGCGGATTGACCGTGATCTGCGGTTCCGGATAGAAGATGAATTGGTTGATCAGTTGTTCGGGCAACATGTTCATGTGTCCTGTTATGGCAGTATTGTGGGTGAGCGCTCCGGATGATTGGAGAGAAACGATTGGGCAGACTATAATGGACGATTGTTACTCCGAATCTTATCTCTATTTGTGGTGGTATCCAACATGTCTGACGCTAGTTCGCAAACACCGGTCGACCGCCAAGGCGGCAGCGAGGTCGATTTCAGTCGCAAATGGTACGTCATGGCAGCCGTCGCCATGGGCGTTTTTCTGGCCACGATTGACGGCAGCATCGTCAACATCGCCTTGCCGACCCTGGTCGATAGCCTGAATACGAATTTCGCCACGGTGCAGTGGGTGGTTCTCTCCTACTTGCTGACGCTGGCGACCCTGCTGCTGAGCGTGGGCAGATTGGGTGACATTCGCGGCAAGAAGCGCATCTATGCAACCGGGTTCGTCGTCTTCACCATCGGCTCGCTGCTCTGCGGCATCTCCAGTTCGGTCTACATGCTGATTGCGATGCGCGTCGTTCAAGGCGTCGGCGCAGCCATGATCCTGGCATTGGGACCCGCCATTGTCACCGAGGCCTTTCCCGGCAACGAAAGAGGTCGCGCTTTGGGGCTCATCGGCTCCATCGTCTCCATCGGCATCATCACCGGGCCTGTGCTCGGCGGCCTGATTCTCGGACGCCTGTCGTGGCATTGGATCTTCTTTGTGAACCTACCGGTCGGTTTGCTGGGCGTGTGGATGGTTCGGCGCTACGTGCCCGATATTCCGCCCAGTGGCGGGAAGACCTTTGACTTTCTGGGCGCGGGATCGCTCTTTGTCAGCCTGTTGAGCCTGCTGTTGGGCCTGACATTCGGCCAAGAGATGGGGTTCACCGATCCGGTTGTGTTGGGCCTCTTCGGCACGTGGCTGCTCTTCCTGGCCATCTTCATCATCACCGAACTGCGGGTGGAAGAGCCGATGATCGACCTGCGCCTCTTTCGCAACGGCCTCTTCAGCATCAATCTGGTCACCGGCTTTCTGACCTTTGTCGCCATCTCCGGCACAATCCTGCTTCTGCCCTTCTACCTGCAAAATGTGCGTGGACTTGAAATCCAGATTGTGGGCTTGATGCTGATGGTGACGCCGATTGGGCTGGGCATCGTGGCGCCCTTCTCCGGCTCATTGTCAGACCGCATCGGCTCACGGCCGGTGACGGTAGCTGGGCTCGTTATCTTACTGTTCGGCTATCTGGCCATGAGCACGCTGGGTGCGGAGACCACTTTGCTGGGGTATGTCCTACGACTCGCGCCCATCGGCGTGGGCATGGGCGTCTTCCAATCGCCCAACAACAGCGCCATCATGGGAGCCGTGCCCAAGCGAGCGCTGGGCGTTGCCTCCAGCCTGCTGGCCGAGACGCGCACGTTGGGCAATGTGGTCGGCGTCGCCGTGCTCGGGGCCATCTGGGCCACCCGAGCCGTTTACTACAACGGCGCCCCGGTGGAAGGCGGCCCGACAAACGCAGCCATCCCCATTCAGATACCGGCCATGCAGGACACTTTCCGAGCTTCGGCCTTCCTGATCCTGATAGCGTTGGTCTTTGCCGTCTGGGCATTCGTCAGCGAGCGCAGATCCAGAGGGAGGGCCGCCGCCCTGCCGACAGGGGCATCGTCTGCATAGGGCAAGATCAGCCGTTCACGATTTGTCATTCTGATCGGGTCGATCTGGAGCCTTCACTCCGGCACAACACCAGCGAAGGCATGTCCTGAGTGCAATCGAAGGAATCTCGTTTTTTCTCCAAATCGTGAACTGCTGAAGATGGCGGAAAAGGCATTTCGTAG
Source organism: uncultured Chloroflexia bacterium (assembly GCA_963698255.1). Taxonomy (GTDB): domain Bacteria; phylum Chloroflexota; class Anaerolineae; order Caldilineales; family Caldilineaceae; genus JAWKOK01. The sequence continues at coordinate 205,525 of CAVOQD010000011.1, forward strand.
GACGGTTGCCGATCACCCGTAGTTGTAACGGCAACCTGCGGCTGCTACAGTAGACAATGTTGTCGATCCAGCTCTCGATCATGGCGGCAATACCGATGCTTGTGCCGCGTTGATTCGCCTGGAACTGACTATGTGACCGTCCCGAATTGACCTGGCGATTTCGTTCGTAGTAACCGCTTTTGCGCTCTGAACGGTTAAAGCCGTCACTACGAACTTTTTTCTGGACACTCACTATGCAACCCCGATTTCGCCTGACACTTGCCCTCGCCGTCCCACTTGGCCTACTGATTGCACTGCTCGTAATCGCCGCTCCCGCGTCGATGTCCCGCGCCCGACCGTTGCCGCTCATCGCGCAGGCGATGGTCGAGCGTTCCGAATCGAGCCCCATTGAATCGATCCCACGCGGGCTTCGGCCCTGCACTCTTTCTCGTCCCCATGCTCGACGACCAGGCCCTGAGCGCACTCCCGCCGACCCTGATCCTGCACACGCCGCTCGATGCGCAACGCTCTCTCTTTTTCGCCAGTGGCGGCCCGGCCGATCTGCGCAGCATGCAGGACGCGGGCATTGACGCCATCCTGTTGGATGCGCAGACGGCGGGTCGTCGCTACTACCTGGTGGACGCACAGCACAACCAGCTACGAGCAGAGGATCTCGCCGGCGGCGAGATCCTCTACGACGCAGGCGCCACGCTGCTGGTGGGGACATCGCAGACGAATGAACGAACGATGGTCGAGACGCTGACAAACCGCGGCCTTCGGATCTCGCTGATCACCGCCGATCCCTTTCGCTTTGCGGATGCAGAGGCAGTCAACGCAGCGTCGTTTGAACAGATCGACGATACCGATCCGTTCATTGCCGGACTGTTGGGCCAGTTGAACACAGCAGATCTGGCCAGAATTATCGGCGAATTGAGCGGTGAGAGCGCACGCCGAGATCGGCGGTTCGACGGTTGTCATTGACACGCGCTACACGTTCTCATCGCGCATCGTTGAATCGGAGCAGTACATCTTCCACGCCTATGAGCAGATGGGCATTGACGTACACTATGCGAACTGGACCTATGGATCGTACAACGGGCGCAACGTGGTCGCCGATCTCAAGGGCGTGCTGCATCCCGAGCGAGTCTGGTTGATCGGCGGCCACTTTGACAGCAATTCGGAGATTCCGTACAGCCGCGCGCCGGGCGCAGACGACAACGCCAGCGGCAGCGCGTCGACGCTGCTGATCGCCGCCATTCTGAATCAGGTCGATCTGGCCGACACGGTTCGCTTCGTCCATTTCTCCGGCGAAGAACAGGGGCAATGGGGCAGCAAGCGCTATGTGCCCACGTTGGCCGGAAACGGCGAGCAGATCATGGGCTTCATCGACATCGACATGATCGGCTGGGACGGCAATGGCGATCGCGTGGCGGAACTGCATACCGGCACAGGCGAGGCATCGAACCTGCTGGGTTCGGCCATGATCGACGCCGGCGCCGCCTATTCCCTCGGTCTCAGTTTTGAGCGCAAGACCACCAGCGCCAGCCGCTTCTCCGATCACTCGCCCTTCTGGGACGGCGGCTACCCGGCCGTCCTGGCCATCGAAAACTTCTTCGTCGACGGCATTCCCGCCGACCGTTCGCCCTGGTATCACAACAGCGGCGACACCTTGGACCATGTCGATCTCGACTATGTGTTGGCCTATGCCAGGACGGCGCTGGCCACGATTGCCGAGCTGGCCGGCGCGGCAGAAGATCATCGATCCTCCAGATCCCACGCCGACACCTGAGCCTGCAACGGCCACGCCCACGGCCACGTCGGGTCCGTCCGGCTGTGTCAATCTGGTCGTCAATGGCGGCTGGGAGGAGACCGGCGGCTGGCGCTACGGCACAACGCCCTTCTCGGCGCGGGTGGTTTCATCGCCGGTCCATGCGGGCGAGCATGCATTGCAGCAAGGCATTCCGGCAAGCGAGGCCAATCGAGCGGCCCATTCGTCGGCCTTTCAGGAGGTAACGATTCCGGCCGACGCCGAGAGCGTGGAACTGCGCTACTGGGCGAGACCCGGCGGCAGCGGCGACGGCGTCGACTTCCGTGAAGTGCGGCTGCTGACCCCCAGCTACGGCAATTTAGCCCAGATCGACCGGGACACGACAACCGGCGACAACCAGTGGCACGAAAAGGTCTTCGATCTGAGCGCCTACCGGGGGCAGACCGTTGTCCTCTATTTCAATGTCTACAACGACGGCAACAACAGCCAGATCTGGATCTACGTCGATGATGTTGCCCTGCTGTCATGCAGCGAAACCCTGCCGGCCGACACGCCGACACCGACATCCATACCCACTTCGACATCCGCTACATCGATACCCACAGTGACGCCCATAGTGACGCCCACAGCCACCGTGCCTATCACCGCGACCGTCACGCCGACGGCGACGATAGTGCCGATCGGCACACCGTCGCCGGGCCCTGTTGCGGTCTCTCCAGCCTCCATCGATCTCGATCTGCGGCAAAGCGAAAGCAAGACCGCCATCACCTTTGATGACGGTGGTGTGGCTCAGCCCTGGCGATCCGAGTCGTCAGCGGACTGGATTTCGTTGCCTCACAAGCAGGGGAGAACGGACGAGACGTTGCAGGTTGTGGTCGTCCCGGCCGCTCTGCCTGGGCCGGGCCAGACTGGGGAGATGACGCCAACGACCGCGCTCACAGCAACGTCATCCGTCTCGATCACCTTCTCGGCCATCAGCAACACGTCCCATGTCGACATCACAGTCACCTATGGTCCGTTGGAGCATACATTCATCCCAGTGGTTTCCGGCGCAGACTGAGACGGTTCCCTAGCCAGCGTGTCGGAGAGAAAACCGATAGGACGCGGATGACGCTGATCTTGACTGATTTCCGCGGATAAATCGAGAGAAATCCGCCTTTATCCGCCAAGATGCGCATTATCCGCGTCCCACGTTCTGTCACTTCGACAGGCTGCTATACCAACCACTTGACCATCGATTCGAAATCGAAGTCGATGTAGGGCACGCCATGTTCGATCCGATCTTTGCGACCGGCCATGAAGGCGGCACACCAGGGGTCGTCCAGATGGTCAACGTCAAAGCTGCGGTGGATGATGGCGTAGAGGTCGATCTCGCGCTGCTTGAGAAACCAGGGGATCTCGGCCAGCCAGCGCGAATCCAGTTGGTTCTCCTGTCGATAGCCACGAAGAAAGTGGGTGAGAAACTCGTCTGTGAATGCCCGCTGATCCGCATGGCCCATGACGTTGTAGAAGAGAACGATGGCGATATCGTTGGCATACCACTGATAGTGGCAGTCGTCGAAATCGAAGAGTGTGATGACGCCGTCCTCATCCACAAACATATTGCCGGGATGGGCGTCAAAGTGGATCAGCCCGTAGGCATCCTCTGTTTGAGGCAAGCCGGCCAGATGATCGATTACCTCCTGAAATCTGCTTGCGGCCAATGCTTCACTAGCCGGCAGATGTTTCATCTCGCCGATCATGATGGGATCATCCCACTGAGGGCGATAGGCAATTGGGTCGGTCGGACGGTAGCTGCGGCTGAGCGCGTGCATGCGGCCCAACGTGCGTCCATACGTCTCGTAGAGCGCCGGCGTCCACCCGACTGCGGACGGCGGCTTGCCCTGGGCCTTGACGAAGGCCGTGGCAAGAAACTGGTCTCCGTGGCCGTCGTCAATGGCTTCAACCAGCCGGCCTCGCTCGGACCGGATCGCCCTGGAGACCGAAGCGTCGCCCTCCGCTAGATAGTTGATCCAATCCACCTCGCCGAGGATCAGCGACTCGCTGCGACGTTGGCTATGGCCGATGCGCAGAATGTAGTGCCTCCCGCGCTGAAGATCGGAGTCGCGCTGAAACTCGTAGATGAAGCTCTCGAACCCATCCAGAGCCTGCACCCGGTCATCTTCCAGGCCGCCATTGACGCCGAACCGCGTCAGCGCCTCAACCAACATGTCATCTGTGAACCGCTCCCGTATGCGCTGTTCCATTCTCACTCCATCTGTGACTCTACTGCAAAAACCACGAATGGCACGAATTTCACGAAGTGCACCACTGAGAAAATTCGTGCCATTCGTGAAATTCGTGGTTCTTGCAGTGAACTCATCTGTAACTATCCAAACGTCAATGGCGAATCGTTGGCCGGAACCAGGTCGTCGATAAAGTCCAGTGTTTCGACCTCGGACGCAGCCAAGGATCGCCACTCCTGCATGGACGGCAACCCCATAACAGCATCCACAAACTCCTGGGCGGCGGCCGGCAAAGGGACTCCGTAGGTGACAAAGCGCATGGCCACCGGTGCATACATGATATCGGCGATGCACATTGGGCCAAGCAGCCATGGACCCTGGTCACGGTAGCGGCTGCGGCAGCCGTTCCAGATGTCGACAACGCGTGCGATCTGGAGCTGGGCCGCGTCTGAGAAATGGGTGAGCGCAATCGGTCTGACCATGCGGATGTTCTGGGGCAATTCATCGCGCAGGGCGAGGAAACCCGAGTGCATTTCCGCAACAATCGACAGAGCCTCAGCCCGCGCGGGCGAAGCTGCGGGCCAACCCAACGCGCCGGGACACTGCTCGCGCACATATTCCATGATGGCCAGACTGTCCCAAACGGTGACGACATCATCAGCGGCGCTATGATCCAGCAGCACCGGCACCCGTCGCGTCGGCGAACAGTGGCCGATCCGTTCCTGCCATTCGCCGGTGAACAACGGAAGGCGAATGATCTTGAAGTCGATCCCGCTCTCGCGCAGATAGAGCCATCCACGCAGCGACCAGGACGAGTAATTGTGGTTACCGATGACGAGCGTATAGGTCACAGCGTATGCTTCCTTTCACTAGAGTCGCACCACCAACATCGGGACGCGGCTTCCGTGCCCATGCGTGATTCCACACAGTCCAGCACAACACTCAGTATAGTGAGTCCTCCCTGTGATCGCAAGGATATCGTCGACATTCGACCCATTCCCATATTCATCTGTGAGTCCACTGCAAAAAGGAAAAACAACCACGGATTACACGAATTACACGGATTTTTCACTGGGGGCAATCCGCATAATCTGTGAAATCCGTGGCAAAGCTAGTTCTTACAGCAGAGTCATCTGTGACGGAGTCCGGGATTCCAACGTGATCAGGAAACCATCTGTGCTCTATCCGTACAGGTCTGTGTGCATCTGTTGCGAAAATCGGTATTTGCAGCGGAGTCATCGGCGGCAGATCTTTTGCGCCATGACGATCCCAGCACTATAATTCAGAGCATGTCACGCACTGCACCGACCACCCGATCCCGAACAACGATCCGGATCGGGTTTCTTCTTGTACTCATCATCGCCGCGGGATTGCGCCTCTGGCGCATCGACTCGATTCCGCCCGGCTTCCACTTCGACGAATCGTTCGAGGGCATGGAGGCTTGGCGCATCCTGACCGATCCGAGCTATCGACCCATTTTCCTGACCGGCAACTTCGGCGTGCCGCCGCTCAACGCCTACGCCAACGCGCTCACGTTCGGCATTTTCGACTTGCTGGGCGGCGAAGCCGGCACCCACGGCCATGCGCACCACGGCCGCGTTCTTCGGCATTCTGGGCGTTGTGGCGGTCTACCTGCTGGCTACCGAACTGCGACGCCTGGATTCCTGGCCGGTCAGCAGTCTCTCGGCAACCTTTCCGCTGCTGGCCGCGGCCATGCTGGCCGTCATGCGCTGGCACATCCACTTCAGCCGCATGGGCATCGAACCGATCATCGTCCCACTGATCTGGGCGGCGTCGATGTGGCTGCTGTTGCGCGGTTGGCGAACCGGCAGCAAGCTTGCGTTCATCGGCTGCGGAGTCGTTCTTGCCGCAGGCATGTACACCTACCAGGCGGCGTGGTTCGTGCCGTTGATCATGGTTCCGGTGGCAGGGATCTTGATTTTTGATCGAAGATCAAAGATCAAAGATCGGCTGACGTCGTCTCCAGTGAACGCGACGACCCCTGATCTTCGTTCTTCGCTCTTTCGATCTGTTCCTAACCGCAGGCACCGCCACCCTCCTCATCCTGCCGCTGATCTGGTTTTTCGTGCAGAACCCCGATCTGCTGCTGCTGCGCCCGACCCAGCTTGTCATCGTGGGTGAGACGGGCAGCCCGGCGGACAATTCGATCGCGGCAGAGCGTGTGGGCGACGGCCAAGATGTTTGGGCCGCTCGGCAGTCCCGGCGATGCGGATCCGCGGCGCAATCTGCCCGGCGCGCCGGCGTTGAATCTGTGGCTGGCCATTCCGTTCTACCTGGGTCTGGGATTGGCCCTCTGGCGTATCCGACGTCCAGCCTATGCCATCACCCTCATTGGGCTGATCGGCATGTTGTTGCCGGGCATCTTCAGCGAGTACGCGCCCCACTTCCACCGTGTGCTGGGCGCGTCTGCGCCGGTCGGCGATCCTCGGCGGTTTCGGGCTGGACGGGATCTGGTCTTGGGACAGATTGCGTCGTTGGCACCTGCATTGGATCGCCGTGCTCCTGCTTGTGCTGGGCGGCCTCACATCGGCCCAGACCTATTTCACACGCTGGTCGGCGCTGCCCGATCTGCACTACGCCTTCGACAGCGGCTTCTGGGAGATGAGTCAGTGGATCGCCCAACAGCCGGATGATGAACCCCTCTACATCACGCCGCGTGGGGGCGAGCATCCGACGCTGGCCTTTGCCTGGCGCAAGCCGGGCGATGTCGCACCCCACAGCTTCGATGGCCGACACATTTTTCCGCTGACGCAGAAGGCCGGCGAGCGTGACCAACATTACCTGGTCGTCGAGCACGAAGATTTCCGCACACGTCTGCTGCTGCCCGAGGTTTTCCCCGATGCCGTCGTGACCCGCGAGTTTGTTGATCGAGAGGGCAATGTCTACGCCCGTGTCTACACCCGTCCGGCGTTGTCGGTCGCCCAGCGTCCGCCGCAGGTCATGGTTGACCAGCCGGTCGGCGACGGCATTCGACTGGCCGGCTACGATCTGCTGCCGGAAACGCCTCATCCCGGCGAGATGCTCTATCTCCAGCTTCACTGGTTGACGGATGCAGCCCCGTCAGAGGACTGGACGGTCTACACCCATGTGATCGACCCGGCAGACGGCTCAGTGGTTGCTGGCCGCGACAGCCAGCCGGGCAACGCCAGCCTGCCGACCCACCGCTGGCAAGCCGGTTGGCGTCTGCTCGACGAATACCAGATCCAGTTGCCCGCAGATCTGCCGCCCGGCGAGTATGGATTGCGAGTCGGTCTCTATCGAAACGATGGTTCTACGTTGCCGGCGGACGGTGTGGGAATCGACCTTGGCACGTTTGTGGTTGGACAGGAATGATGCGGGAACCAGGGATCCACGAAGGTTCACGACGATCGGCAAAGGACAGTTCGCGCTTCGTGTCTATTCGTGCTCTTCGTGGATCATCATTGCCTTGGAATCGATCAAGATGAGCACGATTGACGCCAAGGAGCCGCCGACAGGGCGCTTGCTGCCGCTGCTCTTTCGCAGCGAGCAGACGTACGGCTGGAGCATCGGCATGCGACGCATCACCCGGATGTTGCTGGCCGATGCGGCAATGCCGTCCGGGCCGGTGGTCGATCTCGGTTGCGGCGGCGGATCGATGCTCACGGAACTGGCGCAGATGTTTCCGGGGCGTGACATCTATGGCCTCGATCGACATCAGTCAGCCGTTCGGCAGACAGCGGCCAAACGATCGGGGCGTTCCATTCAAGCCGACATCAACCGGCTTCCGCTGGCCGGGCAGAGCGCGGCCCTGTTGCTGGCTCTCGACTCGCTTGACCAAGCGAGCGTTGATCCCGCACAATCATTGGGCGAGTGCCGGCGAGTGCTGGTACGCAACGGGCTGTTGCTGATTCGTGTCAGCGCCCACAATTGGCTCAGAGGACCGCACGACGCCGCCTTCAATACGGGCGACCGGCAGGCGATGGCAGATCTGACGGTCGATGTTGCAGGATCAAGGCTTTCGGCCCATGCGCTGCACCTATGCGAATCTGCTGCTCGCTCCGCCCGTGATCGCGGTCAGGCTGCTGCAACGGCAAGGTTGCTTGCCCATGTTCGAAACGATGGCCCAGCAGACTGCGCTCGATGCGTTGATGGCAGGTGTCTTGACGGCAGAAGCCCGCTGGTTGCACCGGCGCAATTTACCCTTTGGGCTTAGTTTGTTCGTGCTCGCTCGCAAATGATTCGGGTGCCTTGGCGCACTATGCTTGCATCGTAAACAGAATAAGCAAAGAACGTTTTGATGCCGAAGGCAGCGTGCTTCGCCTCACCCTGACCGTGCACTTTAGGGCGCACGGTCAGGGTGAGGCGGAGAGAGCGTTACCTTGAAATCCAGGATTCACCATGCCCAAGACCGACAACGGACCGCTCGTCTGCACAGTCCTGCCCACCTACAACGAGCGCGACAACATCCGCCCGCTGATCGAGGGCGTGCTCGATGCCGCCGTGACGCCGACACATCGTGATCGTGGTCGACGACGACTCGCCCGACGGCACATGGCAGGTCGTAGAAGAGGTTGCGAAGGAACGCAATCGGCCGGATCACACAGTCGTTTTTCTGGTGCGGCGGACCACCGAATCCGGGCTGACGTCGGCCATCCAGCGCGGCATCGATGAGGCGATCCGGACACTTGGCGCCGACATCGTCACCTGGATGGACTGCGACCTCTCCATGCCGCCGGAAGATGTGCCGAAGTTGGTCTTGGCCATCGTTGAGCGAGTGCGACCGCTGTCGACATGGCCGTCGGCTCACGCTGGATTCCCGGCGGCGCCGACGTCGCCCATGGATTGATGGCGCGCTCACTCAGCCGGGTCATCAACACCTACGCCACAGCCCTGCTCGGCAACGATGTGCATGACTACACCAGCGGTTTCATCGCCGCGCGGGCCGACGTGCTCAACACCATCCGGCTGCGCGGCGACTACGGCGAATACTGCATTGACTTACTGGGAAGGGCCATCCGATTGGGATACAATATCGTGGAAGTGCCCTACGTCTGCGTGCCGCGCACGGCCGGCGACAGCAAGACCGGGGCCAATCTGCTCGACTACCTGTCCAAAGGGCGCAAATACGTCAGCGCCGCCTGGCGGGTCTATCGGGAATAGCAGATCCGCTTTTTGGGAACAAGAAGAATTGCGGCAGAGGGTAATCTGTCACCCTGAGTGGGTATACATCGATTCATTGATGCACCCAAGAAATCAACGAAGGGTCTCGACGTTGCCGAGCAGATTCTTCGCCGGCCTGTCATCATATTCGATCGATTGACGCCAACTCACTTCTAGTGAACAAGATTGTTTTCGCGACGAGAAATGCTCTGTCACTCCTTCGGCTGCGCTCAGGACAGGCCTGAGCGGGCTTATCTTAGGACGACACTGTCCTAAGTCACCAGCGAAGGGTCTCGATATCGCACAGCCGAGATTCCTCACTGGCGTATTGCCAATCCGGAAGTGCTCGGGCTGACCCGCTCGGAATGACAGTAGCACGTTCATTCCAGTTAGAGGGCCGGGAATCCGGCGAGGCACACTCAGAATGACTTGGCTTGCAGTATCGAATCTGACAATTGATCATTGACTATTTGATTTGGGACACAAGACGCATGCTGAAACCCGCAACATTGACCCTAGAAGAGATGGGCGACCTGGCCGAGATCATCCCGGCCGCCGATCCCGAAGTCCGCGTCCGCTACAAGCCCATCCCCAGCTTCGACGACTACCAGCGCCGCGCCATCATCCCGGTCTGCGAGCCGACGTTGGCCGGCAACGAGATGAAGTATGTGCAGCAGGCGGTGGAGACCAACTGGATCTCGTCCGCGGGCAGCTTCATCCGCGACTTCGAGGCCAACTTCGCCGAAGTCTGCCGGACCAAGTACGGCATTGCCTGCGCCAACGGCACCGTGGCCATGCACCTGGCCATGGCCACGCTCGGCCTGGAGCCGGGCGACGAGGTGATCATCCCCACCTTCACCATGATCGCCACGGCCAATGCCGTCACCTACTGCGGGGCCAAGCCGGTGCTGGTCGACCAGGAGCCGACCTACTGGCAGATGGACATCGACCAGATCGCCGACAAGATCACGCCGCGCACCAAGGCCATCGTGCCTGTGCACATCTACGGCCACCCTGTCGACATGGATCCGCTGATGGAGCTGGCCGACAAACATGGCATCAAGGTCATCGAGGATGCGGCCGAGGCCCACGGGGCCGAGTACAAGGGGCGACGCGCCGGCGGGCTGGGCCACGCGGCCGGCTTCAGCTTCTACGGCAACAAGATCATCACCACCGGCGAGGGCGGCATGATCACCACCAACGACCGTGAACTGGCCCAACTGGCCTGGAATCTGCGCGATCACGCCTTCAGCAACGAGCGCCATTTCTGGCACAAGTTCGTCGGCTTCAACTACCGCATGACCAACTTGCAGGCGGCCGTGGGTCTGGCGCAGGTGGAGCAGTTGGACAATTTCACCGACGCACGTCGCAACAACGCCGCCGAGTACACGCAGCGTCTGGCGACCATCCCCGGCATCACCACGCCGCCCGAAGCGCCCTGGGCCAAGAACGTCTTCTGGATGTACGGCATCCTGGTCAACGCCGAGGAATACGGCATGAACCGGGACGAACTGCGCCGCGTGCTGGCCGACAACGGCATCGAGACGCGCACCTTCTTCATCCCCATGCACTGCCAGCCCATCTACTGGGAGCAGTTCAAAGGCGAGCGCTATCCGGTGGCCGAGCAGTTCTGCCGGGACGGCTTCTATCTGCCGTCGGCCTCGTCGCTGACGCTGGGCGAGATCGAATACGTCACCGATGTCATCCGCGAGGCCTGCCCGAACCTGCGTTGATGATGATCCCTGTCCCTGAAGGCAAATAGGTCAAGTTGACCCTTGGTGAGGTTACTATCATTCCTGACGGCGAATCCGCGCTGCGTAACACCATTTTGGGCATTGAGTTTGTGTAGATGAAGGTAAACCTGCTCCTCCTGGAGACGTCCAGGCGTATTCGAGCGCCTGGACGTCTCCAGGAGGATTGGAGCCTAGCTATCGCTACGCTGCTAGGGTGCAGGGCTCATGGGCAGATAGAGATGGCTGAGTTTGATCTGATCGCTGGCCAACTGCGGTCCGGCGCTGAACTCATACAGACCATTGCCAGCCGCGCTTTCGGCGTGAGAAACCTCAACGTAGACTGTAGTGCCAGGTGCGACATCGGCCAATGGGATGTAGAGATACGGATAGCCAAGCGAGAGCGTGGCCTGGAATAGTTCTTGGCTGCCGTCCGCGCCCAGCACGCGCAGCATAGGCTTCATACCCAGCGCAAGATTGGTAAGACGCACATAGGTGGTCTCGCCGTCCAGGGTTGTCAAGCGGAAGTAGTCCTGGTCGCCGGCGGCATCGATCTTGCCGACGAAGCGGTCGTTGTTGGCAGCAACGGCCGTCGCATTCGCTGGCGTATCCCCGTGGTCATCGAGGGCCATGCCGCTGACGACTAGTTTGATTGAGGCGTTGCCCGTCAGCGCCTGGGTCACGGGAACCGGGGCCGGCAGCGGTACGGCTTCACCGTTTGGTCCGCTGGATGGCTCAAAAGCAGTGGAAACCAGGGCAGCAGTCCCAGCGTCATTGTCGAAACGAACGCTGATGATGTGTTCGCCGTCCATGTTGTACGGAAACAGAGCGGCAAATAGGCCGTCGTTTGCCGTTGCGTCAGGCGGCCGGCCGTCATCGGCGAAGCCCAGCGGGACATCCGTTCCGCTGGGCAGCCGCACTGTCCCCTGCACGCCCACACCAGCCATGGGCACTTCCGTCCCCATCCACGCTTCCAGCAGCATCGGCTTGGGGTAGCTGATGACGATCCCCTTCGTCGAGTTCAGATGCGCTGTGTAGGTTGCGGACAGATCGGCTGAGCGGTTGGTCGTACCCGGCAGCGTCGGCCCAGACAATGGAAAGCACGCTGCGCGCAGTGCCCAGCAGCTCAAATGGGGCATCCTGACCGGATGCAGGCGCCACAGACTGAAGATCGCGAAAGGCTGTGCGAAGGGGGCGGCTGTTCCATTGTGCAGTTGCCGGATCATCGGTGGCCGGTCGAGCCAGCGTCTCCCAGCCGGAAGCGCCATAAACTCTCGCTTGGCGTGTCCTGGCCGTGAAGTTTTTGGCGACGGAAAAGTTGAGCCATTTGTAACCCTCGTCAACGGCTCGCCATTGATCGTTCATGATCGAGTTGAGTACCGGTTCATCGTCATCCAGGATCTTGTACTCGTCGAACAGGCCAAAATAATAGTGACCCCATTCATGGGCCAGCACGTACCCCGCCCCTTGGCGATGTCGATCGTCGACCAGAAAATCGTAATTCATCGCCCCAAAATCGTCACACATGATGATATGAAGACCGTCCACACCGTAGCCCGCAATATTGGCACATGGGTGACAATCGGGAACCCAGAGGATATCAGCAGATTCATCCATCACACCGGGCGGATAAAAAGTTACTGTGCCCAGCTTGCGGGCACCATTGGCGGATTCGTAAAGACCGTCGGCAAAATAGCCGATGATCTCCTCATAGGGATCCCGCGCTTGCAGCGTCGTGGGCCAATGATGTAGGGCGATGTCAATATCCAGGACCACCGCCGGCGGGGCGACATAAATCGACACATCTGCCGTTTCTGACGCCTCCCAACCGTTGCCCGCGCGATAGGCGAAGCGGTCCACGCCCTCGTAACCGACATCCGGCGTGTAGACAAAGGAACCGTTGGCGTCCAGTACCAAAGTGCCATGATCGACATCGTCAGCCAGCTCGACTGCAAGCGGATCGACGTTGGCGGTCGTAGCCGTCATGCTAGCGGCGACGGCTGCTACAGACGTACCCGGCGTGTCAGCGGTCACATCGCGCGTGGCCCAACCGCTGCCGACCCACGCCAATTCATGTACATGCTGATCGGTTCCGTGAAAGTAGACACGCGGATCGAGATGAGCAGTCGTCGCAACGAGAGGCGTTGCCGCAGCCGGATCCACGCTGCCGACCAGACTGGTGAGGTCATCGACATGCCACCGGTCGCTATACCAGGCGAGTTCGACAATGTGGCTGTCATAGCCAAGGTAGTAAATCCGTGGGTCATCATTTGCGCCGACGGTGATCGCCGCCAGTTGATCATCGCGGGTCGATCTGAACGCACCGGTGAGCTCGTTCAGGTCCGTATGGTGCCAACTGTGGTTGAACCAAGCCAACTCCTGGACAAAATAGTCCTTGTAGGCCTTGGCCAAATAGTAGACGCGCGGCTCCTGTCCGGCCGTGATTGCGACCAATGGACTGTTGGGGGTTGCATCAGGCCACGAGGGGTTGTCCGCCGTCAGATTCCAGTGATGCCATTGATCGCCGTCCCATGCAAGTTCATAGATTTCACTCGATCCGGCGATGTAGTAGACGCGTGGATCGCCGTTGGCGCTGCTCGTAGCCGCCAGGCGACTGTCACCGTCGGCAGGCGTTGCGCCTGCGCTTTGGGTGACGTCCGAATGGATCCATTCATCGGTGATCCAGGCTAGTTCATGCACATGACCTTGCTCGCCCACGTAATAAAGCCGCGGTGCACCATTGACTGTGGTCGCGCTCATGCCCGAACCGGTTGCGGGCGGCGCGGCGGCTTCGTAGGAGAGATTGCCATGATACCAACCGCGAGAGGCTGGATCGCCGGTCCATGCCAGTTCATGCACATCTTCGTCGGCCCCGATGAAGTAGAGCCGAGGATCGCCGCCCACTGTGGTCGAGGCTAGTTCGCCGCCCAGAATCGGAGGCGCACCTGTATGCGCGGTCAGATCGGTCTGATGCCAGCGATCGCCGAACCAGGCAAGTACATGGACATGATGATCGTCGGTCAGAAAGTAGACCTGTGGATCGCCGGTGGCCGCAGCATCATTGGCCAGTAGACCGGGCAGACCCACCTCCAGCGACTGGTCGCGACCGGTGTGATAGCTGTCATTGAGGGCTACGGGCGGGGCGATAAGCTGCCCATAGGGGCCCGGCATATCGTCGGACTGCCCCCATTGATTTTCCCCCCAACACTCCACACTGCCGAAGAACCGCAGGCCACAGGTATGCAAACCGCCGGCGCTGATCGATCGGAATCGGTTGGATGGAGGAGTGGCCTGATCCCAGAGATCCATGCCCCAGCAGACGACACTGCCATCAATCTTGAGGCCGCAGCTATGGTGGTATCCCGCGCTCACCTGGGCATAGAAGCCCTGCGGCGCATCCAACTGCGCCGACTCATTTTCACCCCAACAGGTGATGGCGCCATCGGCGCGTAAACCGCAGGTGTGATCCCAACCGGCGCTGAGTTGGGTGAAGATCCCATTAGGGTGATCGGTCTGGTTATCCTTGTCCGCTCCCCAGCAGAAAATGCGTCCATCCGGCTTGAGCGCACAGCCATGGTTCGTACCTGTCGTGATCTGGGTGAAGGGACCAGCGTGGTCCGTCACCTCACCGTAGTCATTGTCGCCGCCCCAGCAATCCACGCTGCCGTCCGCCATCAGCCCACAGTTGTAGTTGTTGCCGGCTGCAAGCTGCATGAACGGTCCTGGGTTGCCTTCGACGCTCTGTCCCGCGGATGTGGTACCCCAGCAGACCGCTTCGCCTTCAGGTGTGAGTGCGCAGGTGTGATACTGGCCCGTTACGATCTGGACGAATGGGCCAGTCTGATCTTCGGCCTGGCCTCCCTCGTTGTCCCCCCAACAGTCAACGTTGCCATCGGGCGTCAGTGCGCACGAATGGGCGCCGCCGGCGCTGATTAACGGAGCAGGCATCTCGTCAGCAAACACCTGCTGTGGATACATTACCTGCAAAAAGACGAAAACAACAGCCAGCACCGTGCCGGCTGATGCCCGCACAAACGATGTCGTCTGTCGAGGAACCATTGGATCTCCTCCTCATGGGAAATGAAATCGGGCGGATAGAGTTGTCATCAATGAGCATCGTACCATTGCCCTGGCTACAAAATGGCTACGAAATGAAAGAGAAAAAAATATGCTGAACAGAAAAGGCTATGCCTGAACCCGGCTTGTCGACAGTTGGACACCAGTCCCGTTCACGGGGCGTCGCTTCATAGCCCCATGGCTTTAGCCTGGGACGGTCGCACAACAATCCACCACGCCGAGCAGCGCGCGCCCCATTGACACCATCCCCACCCCCGGCGTACACTTACCCCCATCACCAACCGCCATCCCGCAGGAAGACCCCAACCATGGCCGAACCCGCTAGACGCCAACCCAGCGGCGACCAGCTCCAACGTTTCCAGGTCGCCCTCCTCGACGCCTACAACTTCGAGACGTTGAAGCAGATGCTGCGCCTGCACCTGGAGGAGGACCTGCTTGCCATCGTACCCTTCGTCGAACCAGGGCCTCAAAGGCATGGTCCATGATCTGGTTGTCGAGTACGCGTCCCGGCCCGATCGCCGACGAACTGGGCGACCTGCCCCTGGCCCTGCACATGGACGGGAGTTTTCTCAAACGCTAAGCCAACGCCGTTACACCGACATCGCCAGGCCCGGCAAAGCGGGCGACGCCCGCTACGGGAAACAGGCTCAAGCCTGTTTGGCCGTCCTCTGCGTCTTTCCTGCCACAGCGATGTTGGGAATGGTAAGCCCAGGATTGGGGGCCGGGGCCGACTCGTGCTGCCGGCGCAGCAGGCGCCTTGCGCCAAGGCATCCACGTCAGTTCAGCCGCGCAAAGACCGGACGCCCTCTCCGCTATTCCGTGGCCAAACCGCTTTGACGCCTCTTTGAGAATAGGGTATGCTTCTACCATCAAGTCAACAGCATGTTTGCAGAGAATTGGAAGTCGGAACCATGTACTCCATTCGCATTAGGAGGCCGTCCGCTGGAAGCGGACACAGTTTTGTCTAGCAGGCTGCAGAGGTGATTCCACCTTGCCTGGTCAAAGCTGCCGACCTTGTGCCTCTGCTTCCAAACCGCCACGCCGATTTTCGGGTGGCGTTTTTTGTTGCCAATCTTTCGTGTATCGTCACCGTGGAGCCAGATTCTGATAGACCGCGGATTTGGCGAATTAGGCGGATAAAAGCCGAATCAATTTGCTTATTATCCGCGAGAATCAGCCTAATCCGCCAAATCCGCGGTCCATTCATCAAATTTCGCCACTCAAATTTTTTTCGAATCATGATTCAAAGGAGTTCGATTATGGCAAAGCCCGATATCAAAAAATGTGTGCTGGCCTATTCAGGCGGCCTGGACACCAGCGTGATCGTGCCGTGGCTCAAGAACAACTACGGCTGCGAGGTCATCTGTTTCTGCGCCAATCTGGGCCAGGAAGACGAGTTGCCCGGCCTGGAGGAGAAGGCCATCGCCTCCGGCGCCACCAAGTGTTACGTGGAAGACCTGCGCTCCGAGTTCCTGACCGACTTCGTCTTCCCCACCATGCAGGCCGGGGCCATCTACGAGCGCGAATACCTGCTGGGCACCTCGTTTGCCCGCCCGCTGATCTCCAAGCGCATGGTCGAGATCGCCGAGATGGAAGGCGCCGACGCCGTGGCCCATGGCGCCACCGGCAAGGGCAACGACCAGGTCCGCTTCGAGCTGACCGTCATGGCCCTCAACCCACGCCTGCACATCATCGCCCCCTGGCGCGAGTGGAACATCCGCGGCCGCAAGGACGCGCTCGACTATGCCGCCGAGTACAATGTGCCGGTCAAGGCCACCGAGGATCGCATCTACAGCCAGGATCGCAACCTCTGGCACCTGAGCAACGAGGGCGGCCCCCTGGAAGAACCCGTGGAACGAGCCGCCCAAGGACATGTTCGAGTGGACCGTCGATCCGGTGGATGCGCCGGACGAGCCGGAGTATGTCGAGATCTACTTCCGCAACGGCATGCCGGAGCGCGTCAACGGCGTGGCCCGCGGCCCGGTCGGGCTGATGAAGGATCTGAACGAGTTGGGCGTCAAGCATGGCATCGGGCGCGTCGACATCGTCGAGAATCGGCTGGTCGGCATGAAGAGCCGCGGCGTCTACGAGACGCCCGGCGGCACGATCCTCTACAAGGCCCATGCCGCGCTGGAGCAGCTCTGTCTGGACAAGATGACGCTGCACTACAAGCAGGAGGTTGGCCTGCGCTATGCCGAGCTGGTCTACAACGGCCAGTGGTACACGCCGCTGCGCAAGGCGCTGGACGCCTTTGTCCAGACCACCGAGCAGAACATCACCGGCACGGTGCGCCTCAAGCTCTACAAGGGCAACGTCATCCTGGCCGGCCGCAAGAGCCCGCACAGCCTCTACCGCGAGGACTACGTCACCTTCGACGAGGACGATGTCTACAACCAGGCCGACGCCGAAGGCTTCATCCGCCTCTTCGGCCTGCCCATGAAGGTGGAAGCCATGCTCAAGATCCAGGGGCCGGGCGTCAGCGACTACGACTCGCCGGATTTCGATGACTTCAAGCGCGACTAGTGATGGTGAATGGGTGACTAGGGGACTAGGGTGAGGGGGTGACAAGGCGGAGATCGGGCGGTTACCCCGCACCAATGTCCACCCTAGTCCCTGATCCCCTGTCCCCATGTCACCCACTCTCCCCTTCCCAAAGGAGACTACCCATGCCCGCCCAACACGCCGTACCCGGATTTGACGCAGCGGGATTCGCCGCCGGCATCAAGAAGAACGGCGCTCTGGATCTGGCGCTGGTGACCAGTTCGATCGCCTTGCCGGGCGGTCGCGCTCTTTACGCAGAATGCGTTTCCCGCCGCGCCCGTCCAATATGATCGCCAACTGCTCGTCGTTGAACCCGGAAGGCGTCTACGGCGTCGTCATCAACAGCGGCAATGCCAATGCCTGCACGGGCGCTCAGGGGCTGGCCAACACGCGCTTCACAGCCGAAGCCGTCGAAGCGGTGCTGGGCGCGGGCGACAGCGCCATCTGCGTCATGAGCACCGGCGTGATCGGCGTTCAGTTGCCCGTGGAAAAGTTGTTGGACGCCATCCCCAAGGCCCACGATCTGTTGGCCCCCGGTGGATGGCCGTCAGCCGCCCAGGCCATCATGACGACCGACACGCGGCCCAAGCTGGTCAGCCGCACGCTGCACGTCGACGGCGTCGACGTACACATCACCGGCATGGCCAAGGGGTCGGGCATGATCCACCCCAACATGGCGACCATGCTCTCGGTCATCGCCACCGACGCCTTTGTGAGCCAAGCGTTGCTCCAGCAGGCGCTGGCCCAAGCGGCAAATCTGAGCTTCAATCGCATCAGCATCGACGGCGACACCAGCACCAACGACACGCTGCTTCTGCTGGCCAACGGCGCCGCCGACCACGCTGAAATTGTCGAAGAAGATTCGGCGGCCTTTGCCCAGTTCCAGACGGCCTTGACCGATCTCTGCACCGAACTGGCCCACGCGATCGTCCGCGACGGCGAAGGCGCGACCAAGTTTGTCACCATCCGCATCGAGGGCGCGGTGGACGACGCGCAGGCGCACCAGGCGGCCAACACGGTCGCCACCAGCCCGCTGGTCAAGACCGCGTTCTTCGGCAATGACGCCAACTGGGGTCGCATCCTGGCCGCCATCGGCCGGGCCGGCATCCAGATCGACCCGGACCGCTACGACATGTTCATCGGCGACGACAGCACGCTGCTGCAACTGGTGGTCGGCGGCACGCCGACCGACTACGCAGAAGCCGATGCCGCGGCCATCTTCGCCCAGCCTGAATTTCAGGTGCGCGTGGAGTTGGGCCTGGGCAGCGGCAGCGCCACCGTCTGGACCTCCGACCTGAGCCATGACTACGTCAGCATCAACGCCGACTACCGCACATGAGGAGTGCGATAGACCGCGGATTAGGCGGATCGGGCGGATTTTTCCGGATTTTATCCGGTTTGATCCGCCGCATCCGCCTAATCCGCGGTCTATCGTCGTTCTCTCCGACATGCTATGGACGTTGGACGCCCTGGGTGTTGAGATCGATGGCGTAGAGCGATGTGGTGGCGACGATGAAGAGGCGATCCTTGTCGGGACCGCCGAATGTGCAGTTGGCCACCACTTCCGGCACGCGGATCTTGCCCAGCAGTTCGCCCTCGGCGCTGAAGACGTGGATGCCGTCGCCGGCGCTGGTGAAGAGATAGCCGTTCACATCGATGCGGAAACCGTCGGACAGGCCGGGACTGATCTCGGCGAAGAGGCGGCCGTTGGTCAGAAAGGGGCTGGCGTCGGCTCCCGTGCACAACGTCGAAGGCGCGAATGTGGTGCGGGCCGCCTTCGGTGTGGGAGCCGCCGGTGTCTGAGATGTAGAGCGTGCGCTCATCGGGCGAGAAGGCCAGCCCATTGGGCTTGTCAAAATCATCGGCGACGACGTTCAGGTCGCCGGTTTCGGGATCGAGTCGATAGACATAGTTGGCCCCGATCTCGCTCTCGGCCTGGTAGCCTTCGACGTTGCTGAGGATGCCGTAGGGCGGATCGGTGAACCAGATGGTCCCGTCGGACTTGACCACCAGATCGTTGGGTGAGTTGAGCTTCTTGCCCTGGTAGTTGTCCGCCAACACGGCGATAGAGCCATCCGCCTCCGTGCGTGTGACCCGTCGCCCGCCATGCTCACAACTGATCAGCCGGCCCTGCAGGTCGCGGTAGTGGCCATTGGTGAAGTTCGCCGGCTCGCGGAAGACGGTCATTCCGTCCTCTCTGGACCAGCGCAACATGCGGTTGTTGGGAATGTCGCTCCAGAGCAGGCAGTCCTCCTCCTCGAAATAGACCGGTCCCTCGGCCCATACGGTTCCGCTACACAGTTTTTCCAGGGTCGAATCGGGTCTCAAAATCGCCCGGAATCGATCATCGAATATCTCAAATTCCATGTCAGTCATACTGTTTCCCTCCCGAAGGTTGGTCAATTGACAAGGGTGTGTTCGAAATCAGTTGAAGCATTCCGGGATTAGGCCAGAACGAATTGGATGGACCGAAATGGCCGTGGCCTAATCCCGGAAGGCTGACTCAACTGTTTTGAACACCCCCAATTGATAACTGTTTGGCCAGACGAATGCGTCATTCTGGCATTTGGTCTTGACTGTAGCTCTGAACAAGCGCACCTGTCAAGCATGTTTCGCCGCCCATGGCTACCCTCTTTGGGCGCAACCGTTGACAATCGGCACGCCGCGGGCTACACTCGAATCATCAGAGTACCCATCAGTCGACCCTACGCGGAACGGATCTGCATGAAAACCACCCATCTTAATCCCATTCTTCCATCAAGAGCGCGCCGTGCGTGGTTGCCCGCGGTGATAGCAGCCGGGTTGTTGACTTTCACTCTCCTCGGCTTCGCCCTCATCGGCTCTGCACAGGCTGAGACAGACGCCAAGTTTTATTCGCTGACCTTGACGTCAAGCCCCGGCGGCGTCGCCACGGTTTCGCCGGCGGGCGCAACGTTTGCAGCCGGCACACAGGTACTGTTGACCGCCACCGCCGACCCTGGTTGGACCTTCTATCGGTGGCAGGGCACCGTTCCCCCTGGCGCCGGCCAACAGAATCCTCTGGCCCTGACCATGGACAAGAATCACCAGATCAGCGCCAGTTTCATCCGCAAGACCTACACGCTGGCGACCGCAGTCAACGGCAACGGAATCGGCGCAGTCTATGTCACGCCCGATCTGCCGGCATACAACCATGGCGATTCGATCAACATCAGGGCCATCGCCGATCCGGCGTCAAAGTTTGACGGTTGGCATGGTAATCTCAGCGGCAGCAACGCCGATGCAACGTTGATTATCACCAAGAACAGCGCCGTCACAGCCACGTTTTCGCTCCTGCCGGTTCGTCTGGATCTCTTCAAAGACGGCAGCGGCGATGGCCAGATGTCGGCCGATCCGCCGGGGCCGCTCCATCCGGTCGGCGAGACGATCACGATCAGCGCCGTGCCCGATGAGTTGTCAGCCTTGGTCGCTTGGAGCGGCGCCATCTCCGGCAATGATCTCACAGAGACATTGGTGATCACCGAACACAGCGTTGTGACCGCAACCTTTGATCGGATCCGCTTCCTACTGGATGTGAACGCTACGCCCGGCGGCAATGTGACAAGATTGCCGGATCAGCCGAGCTACCCAACTGGCCAGACCGTCTCCGTCTCGGCCACACCTGATCTGGGATGGAGGTTTGTGGAGTGGCAGGGCGATCTTGCAGGCGAGGCGGCGTCGCTGAGCCTCACCATAAACACCGACATCAAGTCCACGGCCGTCTTCACCCAGATCATCTACAGTATCAAGACGGCGACCATCGGCATGGGATCGGTCGTGCTGAATCCGAATCGGTCGGGCTACACCTATGGCGAGCAGGTCACCGTCACGGCTGTGGCCGATCCCGGCTGGCTCTTCAAGCAATGGTATGGTTCGTTCACCGGTGGCCAGGCCAGCCGAAACCTGGTCATCACCGACAACCAGAATATCACGGCAGAGTTCGTGCGAATTCACACGTTGGATATCGCCCAGATCGGCCAGGGGACGGTGACGATCTCTCCGCAGAAGCCGTACTACTTCCCGGGGGAGAACGTCACGCTGGAAGCCGCAGCCGATTCCGGCTGGCAGTTCATGGATTGGAGCGGCGATGTGGGCAGCGCAGATGACCGGATAAGTTTCGTCATCGAAGACGATCTCACCATCACCGCCACGTTCAAACAGTTGTTCCCGCTGACGATCGACATTCAGGGAAACGGCAGCGTGGACATGCGTCCTTTGGTCGAACCGGCAATCTACATCGACGGCGATACGGTAAAATTGCGTGCTTTCCCCGATCCGGGATGGCGGTTTGCCGGCTGGCGAGACGATCTGGTTGACGGCAATGCCACTGTCACCGTCGTCATGGAGAAGCCGATGGAGGTGACGGCCCGGTTCGCCCAGAACACCTACGAACTCCAACTGATTGCCGATGGTCGCGGCGCCGTGACGACCGATCCGCCGGGCCCGTACGTCTACGATGAAGTCGTGGCGTTGATTGCGGTTTCGGCGTGGAATTGGAAGCTCCTGGGCTGGAGCCGAAGTGTGGAGTATGATCCGGAGCAGATTTTCAGCACCGACACGGTGGCCATCGTCCGCGTGACCGAAGACGCTACCTACGTGGCGCACTTTCTCGCCTTACCCTGGACATTGTATCTACCGCAAGTTGTGAAGTGAGTCCCAAAAAGAAATCTTAGGAGCAAGCAATGAACGCAGAAAATCTCATGTACGTCGGCGCCTACACGCGCAGCGAACCCCATGTCCATGGCGCGGCCAAGGGCATCTACACCTACCAGATCGACGGAGAGACGGGCGGCCTCTCCTATGTCGAGACCACGCCCGGCCTGGAAAACCCGACCTTTCTCACAGTCGACTCGTCGGAACGCCGTCTCTATTCCGTCAGCGAGGTAGGCGAATATCAAGGTCAACCGGGCGGTTCCGTGGCGGCATACGCCATCGACGACGACGGCTCGTTGACGTTGCTCAACCAGCAGCCGAGCCACGGCGTTGCGCCCTGTTACGTCAGCGTTGACGTGGACAGACGTTTCGTGCTGTTGACCAACTACGGCTCCGGCGTGATCTCCATGTTCCCGCTGTCTGAAGACGGCAGCCTGGAGCCGGCAAGTTGCGTCATTCAACTCGAAGGCTCCGGCGTCAACCCAAAGCGTCAGGAGGGGCCCCACGCCCATTCGATCACCATTGCACCTGACGGGCGTTTTGCGGTCGCAGCCGATCTGGGCACGGACAGAGTGATGATCTACGCCATCGACACCGACACCATGCAGCTAGAGCCGGCAGTCCAGCCCTGGGTCGATGTCGAACCCGGTTCCGGGCCGCGCCATTTTGCCTTCCACCCAGATCGGCGCCATGCCTACCTGATTCAAGAGATGGGTTCCCTGATCACGGTACTCGACTATGACGAAGCGACCGGCGGCCTGTCCATCGTTCAGACGATCTCCACGCTGCCCGACGACTTCGAGGGTGAGAGCACCTGCGCCGACATCCATATCCACCCGTCAGGTCGCTATCTGTACGGATCAAATCGTGGCCACGATAGCATCGCCATCTTCGAGATCGATGCCGAGACCGGTTTGCTCACAGCCCTGGGCCATGAGTCCACACGCGGGAAAACGCCGCGCAATTTTGTTCTCGATGCTGCGGGTCGCTATCTCTATGCCGCCAATCAGGACACCCACACCATCGAGACCTTTGCCGTCGATCCGGCAACCGGATTGCTCAGCCATTGTCAGAGCGCTGAAGCGCCTTCACCGGTCTGTCTTCACATCATTGCCCAGGGCTGAGTGCAGCGCACGGCGTTGCCAACCATTGAGAAACAGTCAGGGCCGTCGGATGACATCCGACGGCCCTGACATTTGTGCGGCTTCTTGAGATGCCAATGTGGGATGACTGCACGGGTCGCCAACGGCGAGCGAATGCAAGGCCAAGCCCCTGCACGTCGACACCGCCGATTGAAATCGGCGTCTGTCATAGGAAACCCGCTGAAGCGGGTTGAATCACAACAACCAGCGGCAGCTTCGGCCGCTGCTGCCGAACGTGTCAATCGCCTGATATCCCAATGAGCCGGAAAGATCCGGCGCAGAAGAAACGTTTTTGAAACGATTGGCGTGCGATAATGAAATCGTAAGGGTTTGTTCAGGCTCTGTCCAAATCGACCGAGCGCATGCTTAGCGTTGATCGATCGAAGAATAATTGACTGGATTGATGCAGGGCAATTCTCCAAGGCTCGACGTTATACTGTTCAGACAAACAACCTTCAGGTTCGCAGCATCACATCGATCGTAGTTGGCGGGATCTCTGTTCCAACAGGATGAGACAGGCCATATTTCCAATAGGCTCAGATATTCACGATGTTTACACAGCAACCCGGACGCTCAAATCGTCCAATGGCGATCACAATTCGGACTTCGGATCGAAATAGTTTTCGACTGATCGGCTCACTCGCCCTAGCGATTCTTGCCTTACTGCTGATGTCAAGCTGTTCAGGAAAGACCTATGAGGTCGTGGGAGAGGAGATGGCGCCCACATTTGTGGAGGGTCAGACAATCATCGCCGTGTCCGTGTCGCCGGATCAGATCCAACGTGGAGACCCGGTTGTCTATCGTCAGTCCAACGGCGGTCTCTATTTCAAGCGCGTGGTCGGACTGCCCGGCGAAACAGTCCGCATCGACCACGGGCTTGTGATCGTCAATGGAATTCCCCTGGATGAAGGTTACAAGGTCCAACCGGATACCAACGATCAGACGGAGGCCGAACATCTCGATGACGATCAGTTCTTCATTCTGGGGGATAACCGGACCGATAGCTACGATTCACGTCACCACGGTCCGGTTCCTGCCGATCTCATCGTCGGCCGTGTGAAGGTCACCTGGCTCAATCGTTTGGACCGGAAGTGATCGAATCGGCTGCACTGCTGATGGCGTCTGTTACGCCGCCGGCCAAATTCGGGCGTTTTCCGGTCGCCGCGGCGTGTCGATTGACCAGGTCATTGAGTTGGCGAATGGCATCCTCCGTCGCTTCGTCCAACACAGTCTGGGCGGACGCCGCATCGAATGACCAGGCCAGACGCGTCCAGTAGCTGTTGTAGATGATGCCCAACCAGGTCACATACTGGAGATTCTCCTCCACGGCCTGCGTGGGTCGCGTCAGAAAGTAGGTCAGGAAGGCGCCGATACTCAGGCCGCCAAAGAACACAGCCGGGCCGGGTGAGCCTTGAAACAGGGCCAAAACCACGGAGGTGACAAAAAATCCGATCCCAACGGCGAAGAGGATCCAGTTCATGATCACCGTAGAATTGTGAGAGCGCATGAAGGCGTCCAGAATTCGTTGGAAGACCTGATCATTGCTCTCATAGCCCGTTTTGATATGCTCGACCCAGGCAGCGTACAATTCCGGATGCTCGTTCTCGTAGTTTTCAGGCACCGACGGTAGCGGCGTCTGGACCGGCAAGGGCGGTTCTGCGCCCGCAACGGGCGCGGCGGCATCTGGTCGATGGTTTGCGGTTGAAGTCGTCAAGACCGTTGCGGCCGGGACAACGTTGTTCTGTTCACCACTTGCTGTTCTGCTGTCCATCGATGTGATCTCCATTCTGCAGAATGTTCACCTCTGCTTGCTATCATTCATCATCAACACGAAATTATATTAACATAAAAACTCAATCGTTGCGACCCCCAGTTTGACCATCGTGGCTGCGGCGTGGCGATATCGTTGCAATGGCAAATATTGCTATGCGAAAATCGACTCGATTATCGATCTATTTGGGCAACGTTGTTCTGTTGCACTATACTCAACTCGACAGTTAGCAGTCTGTCAGAGTGACAGAAAACAAGACGCGGATAACGCGGATTTTGACGGAGTACGGCCGATCCTAGATTTTACGTCCCCGGCACAGGCCACATAAATCTGCGCTGAGCCAGAGTAGACCTGGCCTGTGCCGGGGACGTTTGAGGGATTCAATTTCTTGGAACGGCCTAAGGCGGGTTTCTCCCGATTTATCAGCGGAAATCAGTTAGATCAGCGTCATCCGCGTCCTATCGACTTTCTCTCCGACAGCCTGCTGAAGATACTCAGATCGAAATATTCAGAAGAAAAGTGGTAAGGGGTAACTTCGATTGCGCGTTCTGGTCACAGGAATTGCTGGTTTTGCCGGAAGCTTTTTGGCCGAATACTCTGCTCCGCCAACAAGACGTTGAGGTGCACGGCGTCATCCACCGCCATGATCATCGCATTCAACACCTGTGCGATCAGATCCGGCTTCACCGCGGCGATCTGCGCAATGCACTCTGGGTGAGTGAGTTGGTCGACAGCGTCCAGCCGGACTATACCTTCCATCTGGCCGCCTGGAGCGATGTGGGCGGAAGCTGGCAGCAGCCGTGGACAACCTACGAGTTGAACATTCACTGTCAGCTCAACCTGCTGGAGGCGCTGGTACACCGGGCGCCCCGCAGCCGCGTCCTCGTCGTTACCTCCAACGAGGTCTATGGACTGCTCGATCCCGGCGATATCCCGGTCAATGAGCAAGCGCCCTTCCGGCCCAACAGCCCGTACGGCGTGAGCAAGATCGCACAGGACATGATGGCACTTCAATACTGGCACAGCCATGATCTGGAGACCCTGCGTATGCGCAGCTTCAATCACATTGGGCCGGGTCAATCCGACGATTTTGTGGCCAGCGCCTTCGCCCGCCAGATCGCCCAGATCGAGGCCGGCCAGCGTGAACCGGTGGTGCGCGTTGGCAATCTCGAGGCGGTACGCGACTTCACGGATGTGCGCGATGTTGTGCGCGCCTACTGGCTGGCGATGAAGCACGGACGCGGGGGCGACGTCTACAATGTGGGCAGCGGCCAGGGCTATTCGGTCCAATGGGTGCTCGACACCCTGCTCTCATTGACAACCGCAGACGTGAACGTCGAACTCGACAACGACCGCCTGCGCCCCAGCGACGTCCCAATCAGCGTGTGCGACCGCAGCAAACTCACGCAGACAACGCAGTGGCAGCCGCAGATCGATCTGCGACAGTCGCTCAGCGACCTACTTGACGGCTGGCGACACCGCATCGCCCAGCAATAGACTTGATCGAAAGGAAAGAACCATGCCAACAGCATTGATTACAGGTGTGACCGGCCAGGACGGCAGCTATCTGGCCGATCTTTTGCTCGAACAAGGGTACACAGTGGTCGGCATGGTGCGACGCACCAGCACACTCAACTTCGACCGCATCAGCCATATCCAGGACCAGATCGAGATTGTGCAGGGCGATCTGCTCGATCAGATGAGCTTGATCGGCATCCTGCAGGAGCACAAGCCGGACGAGGTCTACAACCTGGCCGCCCAGAGCTTCGTGCCCACCAGTTTCACCCAGCCCGTGCTGACCGGCGAGTTCACGGCGCTGGGCGTCACGCGCATCCTCGACGCCATCCGCTTCGTCGATCCGACGATCCGCTTCTATCAGGCCAGCAGCAGCGAGATGTTCGGCAAAGTCCAGGAAGTCCCCCAGCGTGAGTCCACGCCGCTCTATCCGCGCAGTCCCTACGGCGTCGCCAAGGTCTACGGCCATTGGATCACCATCAACTATCGCGAGAGCTACAACATGTTCGCCTGCTCGGGCATTCTCTTCAACCACGAAAGCCCGCGTCGCGGCCTGGAGTTCGTCACCCACAAGATCACCCATGCCGCGGCCAAGATCAAACTGGAACTGGCCGACGAACTGCGCCTGGGCAATCTGGAAGCCCGCCGCGATTGGGGCTACGCAGCAGACTATGTGCGCGCCATGTGGCTCATGCTCCAGCAGGACGAGCCGGACGACTACGTGGTGGCATCCGGCGAAACCCACAGCGTCAAGGAATTTGTCGAAGAGACGTTCAGCTATCTCGACCTGGACTGGAAAAAGTACGTGATCCAGGATCCACGCTTCTACCGGCCGGCCGAGGTCGATCTGCTGGTCGGCGATCCCAGCAAGGCGGGGGCCAAGTTGGGCTGGGAACCGACCGTGGACCTGCGTCAGTTGGTGCGTCTGATGGTCGATGCTGACATGGCTGCGCTCAAGCTCGCCATCGAAAATTCCGAAAAGTCGCTCGGCTCCTCGAAGGCGCTCCTGCGTTAGCGCTTCTGAGGAAAATCCGGAGGCCCAGTCGTGCCGGAGATAAGCACAGATCGACATCAAATATTCTATCGGAGCCATGGCGCCAACGCATCTGCCGGCGACAGCGTCCCGCTGATTCTGGTTCATGGGGCGGGCGGCACGCTTATGAACTGGCCGTCGACTCTGCGACGTCTGCCGGAGCGACCGGTCTATGCGCTTGACCTGCCGGGCCACGGCAAGTCGCCGGGGCCGGGCCTGACGTCCATCAGCGCCTACCGGGACGCGCTGCTCGACTTTGTCGATGCGCTTGAACTGTCCCGCTTTGTGCTCGCCGGCCATTCGATGGGCGCGGCCATTGCCATTGAAACGGCCCTGTGTCACCCGGATCGGATGGCAGGGCTGGCGCTGTTGGGCGCCAACGCCCGGCTCAAGGTGGAGCCGTCGATTCTGACCGGGCTGCGGGATGCGTACGACGAGACGTGCGCCTGGCTGGTGAAGCTGCTCTTTGGACCCGAAGCGGATCGGCGTTTGCGTATCGGCTATCTCAGATACCTCTCCCTGCTCGACAGAGATCTGCTGCGCGGAGACTTTATCGCCTGCGACGCATTCGACCGAACCGATCAGGTTCATTCGATCCGGACGCCGACGATGATCATCTGCGGCACCGACGACAAAATGACGCCGCCCGCAGCGAGCCGCTTTTTGCACGACCAGGTCGCAGATAGCCGCCTGGAATTGATAGAGAATGCCGGCCATATGGTCATGCTCGAACAGCCGGATCGGGTTGCATCAAAATTCACCGACTTCCTCACCAGTTTGTAGAAAGTACTTCCCATGCCTGAACGACTACGGATCTTCGTCAGTGCGACCAACGACCTGGACGCGGAGCGGGCCATCATCGGTCGCGTTATGGCCGGCCTGCCGGTCCAGATCGGCGCCGAAATCCGGCGTACGCCGGCCGCCGGCGCCAAGTACGACGACATCTACGAGTTGATCTCGATCGTCGATCGTTTCTACTTTCTCATGGGTCAGGACATCACCGCGCCGGCCGGCGCGGAGTGGCACCTGGCCTGGCAGTTGGAACGCTCGATCCTGCCCCTGCGCCACGGAGATCGATTGACGCCGGCCGCGCAGGCCTTCATCGCGGCGACCAGACCGCTCACTTGGCAGACGTTTCGCAGCGCCAATCAACTGGCGCGTATTATCACCTTGGACATGGTGCGCATCCTCAACCATCCAACCAATCGCTACGGACTTTCGGTTTCCGAGCTGGAACTGCTCAACCTGCATGGCCAGCGCGTCAAAAATGCGTCGGTTGCAGCCGATGAGGGGCCGGAGAAACGTGATCCCGGCGGCGCAGAAGGCGGCGGCGTGCTGCTGGACATCGGCCACCAGGAGCCGGTCGACGGCGTGGCGCTGGATGAAGAGGACTGGGATTGACGCCGTCTCCGCAACCCCAAAGCACCTATCGGAGCCCCTCACTTTTCTCATGCAAACGACCGACATGCTATAATTTCGGCCATGATCTCTTCGGGCAAAAAGCCAGCCCGCCTGGGCTTCTGGGCAGTTGTACTGATCGGCGTGTTTGCTTGGGCGCCGGCGACCTATCCTGGCTACTGGCAAAGCCTGGAAGGGTTCGTGCCTGCTTTCAACGTGACCCAGAACAGCGCTATCGCCAAGGTCGCGACCACCGCAGATCTCTGGCGCGGCAGCGGCAGCGCCGCCTTCATTTTGGCCCAGCCGTTTCTCTTGCTCGGCTTCACGCCAGTCGAGGCAGTGCGCATTGTCTTCATCCTCACGCTGATCCTCGGCGGACTGGGCATGTATGCTTGGCTCCGTCCGGCCTATGGAGATCGAGGGGCCGGCCTTGCCGGCGTCATCTACATGTTCTTGCCGACTGTGCTGTCGACGATCTACGTGCGCGGCAGTTTGAGCGATGCACTCATTCTGGCGCTGCTGCCGTTGACACTGGCCAGCACGGCAGCCTATGCATCTCGCGAGGCCGACGACACTCGGCGCTCTCCGGCCGTCGCCGGACTGATGTTGATCGGCATTCTCTGGATGTGGCGCACGCAGGCGGGTCTCGCTTTGTTTGCGACGATCCTGTTGATCGCCTATGCACTGGTTGTCGAACGTGACCGGCTTGCCGGTCTGGTCATCGCCGTCTCCGGGATCATCGGCTTCGTCAGCCTGATTCCGCTCTGGGACGTTCAAGGCCAGGCCCCTGTCGACTTCAGCCAACACTTTCTCTATCTGTACCAACTCTTCGGCAACCAGTGGGCTGTGGCCCCAAGCATCCCCGGCTGGCAGGACGGCTATCCGTTCCAACTCGGTTTCGTCGCTGTCGCCTACGGCATTGGTGCGCTCTGGCTCTGGTTTCGCACAGTCAACTCGCCCAAGACAGAGGGTCGTTTCAGGCGGCTGCTTGGCTTTTCGTTTGTCGGCATCCTTGTGCTCGTCCTGTTGAGCCTCAATCCAAGCGCTCCACTCTGGCAGTTGAGCGGCGCGGGCCGGCTACTCGTCTATCCATGGCAGATTCTGCTGATTGCTGCGCCGCTGTTGGCCGCCATTGCCGGCTCACTGCCGGTTCTGAACAACAGTCTTGCGCAAACGCCCTACTGGGCAGTGCTGGTGACGCTGGTGGTCCTGGGCAGCTACAGCTATCTGACAGCGGAATTCACGGAGATTGTCGCCGGCGCGGCGCCCTATTCCGTCATCGGCCCCGAACAGAACATCGCCATCCTGGATGCAAAGCTGGATGAGAACGAAGATCGCAGCGCAGCCGAACTGACGGTCACCTGGCAGGCATTGCGGCCGCTGCCGGCCGACTACAACATCTTCTTCCAGGCCCTGAACGACGGCGGCGAGCCGGTCCAGGTCTTGGCCCAGTTGGACACGCAACCCATGGGCGGCGAACGCCCGGCTACGGGTTGGCGACAAGGTGAGATTCTGGTCGAAACCTATGCGTTGGACCTTAGCATGCTAGAGGCCGATCTGGCGGACAGCCCATTGCGCTACTACTTCGGCTACTACGACTGGAGCAACGGTGAACGCCTACCGGTCGACGGCGGCATCGATGACAAGCTGGTGTTCCATGGCCGTTAAGGCTTCCGGCGTCGGCTATGCAGCCGAGGAACACTCCACAGGCGGAACGGCGACAGCGACGATGCCGCTCTGGCGCGATCCGCTCTTCTGGCTCACCATCGGCCTGAGCATCTTTGCCATTGCGCCCTTCCTGCAGCCGGGCTATTTCTGGGGCGCCAACGATGCCCGCCACCATGTCTACTTTCTCTTCGAGTATGACAGGGTGGTGCAGGACGGTATCTGGTGGCCGCGCTGGAGTCCCGATTTTGCCTTTGGCTACGGCTATCCGTTCTTTAACATCTATGGACTGCTGAGCCATTTCCTGGCCGAAGTGCTACATCACTTTTTCGGTCTCGGCTTTGTGGCCGCCATCGAAGCGGTCTTCGTGCTCAGCATCGTGGGCAGCGCGGGCGCCATGTATGCCTTCATTCGCTCGTGGATGGGCCGCCATGCCGCCGTCATCGCAGGAGTGGCCTATGTCTATGTACCCTACCATCTGCTGAATCTCTATGTGCGTGCCAACCTGGCGGAGAGCATGGCCTTTGTGTGGATGCCGCTCTGCCTGCTGGCGGTGCGCCAATCCGTGATCCGTCCGTCGTTCTTCTGGGTGGCGATGACGGCGTTCAGCTACGCGGGGTTGCTACTGACCAGCAATTTGGTCTTCGTGCTCTTCACGCCGCTGCTGGGGTTCTACCTGCTACTGCTGGTCTTCGCCTACATCACGCCGGACGGGACAGCCGATCTCAATTTGCCCTGGATGGCCCGCTTCTGGCCCTGGATCCGGCGAGGTCTGGCCCCGGTGATCGGATTGGCGGCAGGCATCGGATTGGGCGCCGTCTTCCTGATTCCCATGGTGCTTGAACGCCAGTATGTGCGGCAGGACCAGTGGTTCGATGGTCGATACGACTTTCACGGCAATTTTGTCTACTTCTTCCAGTTGTTCAGCCCGCAATGGGGTTTTGGCACCAGCCGGCCGGGGCCAAACGACCCCATCGGCTATCAGATCGGCGTAGCGGCGCTGGTGCTGGCGGTTCTGGGGATCCTACTTGTCTGGCCGAGAGTCGTTCGCCAACGCTGGGAGATCGCCTGTTTCTGCATCGCCGGCCTGGTTGCGACGTTTGCCGGTCTGCAATGGGCCGGCGGGCTTTGGGATCTGCCGTTGATCGGCACGATCCTCCAGTTCGCCCAGTTCCCATGGCGCTGGTTCAGTATCACGGCGCTCTGTGTCAGCATCCTGGCCGGACTGATCGGGCACTATGTGCTGATCGGCGATGACCGACGCGACCTGAATTTGCCGCTGTTCACGGTGATCTCGGTGCTGATCCTGAGCAGCTATCCGATGCTTCAGGTGCAGATCGAGGAACCGGCCGAGGGGCCGGTGGGGTTGGCGGCCTTGATGCGCTTCCAGCGTTCCGCCGACGAACTGACCGGCAGCACGGCCTGGGTCAAGGAGATTCCTACCTGGAGCCCCATGGCCGAATATTATGTCCGCACCGACGAAGCCGGCGATACTGTGCTGCCTGTCGAGACCACGTTGGATTACAGCGTATTCGATTACAGTACCTTTGCGGCAGAGTCCGTTGCCCACAACACGGTAATGGAGGAGGTGCAATACTTCAACGAAACCGAGACCGATCGCACTTTGGTCTTCAACCAGTTCTACTATCCAGGCTGGAACGCCTATTTGCTGGATGGACGGAACGGAAAACCGGTGGAAACCCTACCGATCATTCCTGAAGAAACAGGTACACTGGGTCGAATGACGGTGCGCGTACCACCCGGACAAGGCTACATGCTCCTGCGCTACGAGGATACTCCTCCGCGCACAATCGGCCGTGCCATCAGCCTCTTGACGCTGGCGACACTGTTGATCGTCGGCCTTGTTTTGGCGATACGTAATCGTCGAAAGCAATAAACACCCACAGCAACAGCGTAGTCGGCGGTCGCTTCCCGAAACATTGGCCGTCTGACAGAGTGACCCACATCCGATCAGGAGCGCCCAGTATGGCAGAGACTGCTGTCTCATCGCATGCGCGAACCCGGCATGCGCAGACCCGCAGACCCATGGTGTGTGAAAATGAAGTGGCTGAATTGATTGCGTCCTATGGCTCCCCCATGCGATGCACCTTCAACATTCAGGCAGACGAGTACATTCGCGCCTATCGCTGGCGCAAGGATCTTGATCGCCGCGCAGAAGTTGTCTTTGCCATCCAAGATCCCCTCTGCCGCATCTGGTTGCACGCAAAGCGCCACTACCCGCAGCACATCTTCCGCTTGCCCTCGGGCGGCATCAACTGGGACGAGTCAGTAATCGACGCGCTCCATCGCGAGATCGATGAAGAGACCAGCCTGGAAGTCGGGATCGAGTCCTTCATCGGCCTGGTCGAATATCGCTTCCTTGCCGATGATGACCAAGTCGCTCATTTCGCCAGCTACATCTTCCTCGTGTGTTGCAGCGGCGAGGAACCCCGACCGCACCCCAGCGAAAACATCTCCGAGTTCCGCCCGGTGCTGCCCAATCAGCTCGCCCAGGCCGCGGCCGAGTTGCGCAACCTCATCGGCGACCGCCACGGCTGGGGACAGTGGCGCGCACTGGCCCACGATTTGGTATATGAGCACCTGAGTGGGTAAACTTTGGGGAGATAATTTAACGTAAGTTTTGAAGCTGAGTGATAGTACTGCGTACTGCGTAATTACGTAAGGGCTTCTCGTGCGCACACACCTTTTACGTAATTACGCAGTACGCAGTACCTTCTTGGCCCTACCCAAAGGTACATACCCAATGCTTGTCCCGCTCTCATGGCTAAAACAATACGTAGATATCAACGTGTCGACCGCAGACCTGGCCGAACGGCTGACGTTGGCCGGGCTTGAAGTTGCCGGCATCGAAATGGTCGGCTCCTGGTGGGATGCCGAGACGATCACGGTCGGCCAGGTCGTGGCCGTGCATCCGCACCCGGACGCCGACCGGCTGGTGCTGGTCGATGTGGATCACGGCGGCGACGAGCCGCAGCGTGTGGTCACCGGCGCGCCCAACCTGTACGAGTTCAAGGAAGCCGAAACGCTTCCCGTGATCAAAGTCGCCTTCGCCCAGTCGGGGGCCATGCTGATCGACGCCTACAGCGACGCGTCGCCGCGCCCCAAGAAGAAGCTCAAGCCGTCCAAGATCCGCGGCGTGCCCTCGTCCGGCATGGTCTGCTCCGAGCGCGAGCTTGGGCTGAGCGAAGAGCACGAAGGCATCATCGTGCTGCCCGACGACGCGCCGACCGGCATGCCGCTGCGCGACTACCTGGGCGAGGAGATCGTCGAGATCGAGCTGACGCCGGACATGGCCCGCTGCCTCAACATGATCGGCATCGCGCGTGAGGTCTCTGCACTGACCG
The DNA here is from genome assembly GCA_963698255.1 of uncultured Chloroflexia bacterium. GTDB lineage: Bacteria > Chloroflexota > Anaerolineae > Caldilineales > Caldilineaceae > JAWKOK01. Next base: position 239,547 of record CAVOQD010000011.1, read on the forward strand.
GCGGCGCGCTGCATCTGCCGGCTGACGAGTGCCTGGCCGAGGGCGATGACAAGGCGTCTGACTATTTCGCCGTCGAGATCGATGACCCTGATCTGTGCAACCGCTACACCGGCATATTGATCAAGGATGTCGAGATCGGTCCGTCGCCCAAGTGGATGCAGCAGCGCCTGGCGCGCGCCGGCATGCGCCCCATCAGCAACGTGGTCGACATCACCAACTTCGTCATGCTCGAATGGGGCCAGCCCCTGCACGCCTTCGACTACGACATCCTGGCCAAGCGGGCCACGGAAAACGGCGACGAGCGCCCGACCATCATCGTGCGCCGCGCCGCCGACGGCGAGAAGTTCACCACGCTGGACGATGTCGAGCGCAGCTTGGACGACTCCATGCTCATGATCAACGACACGGCCGGTTCGGTGGCCATCGCCGGCGTCATGGGCGGCCAGGAGAGCGAGGTCAGCGACACGACCAGCAACATCCTGCTGGAGTCGGCCACCTTTGAGGGCATCAACAACCGGCGCACGGCAGCCAAGCTGCGCCTGCCCAGCGAAGCCAGCTTCCGCTTCAGCCGCGGCATCCCGGCCACGCTCAACCCCATCGCCGCGCGCCGCGCCGCCGAGCTGATGCGCCTCTATGCCGGCGGCCGCATCGTGCCCGGCATGGTCGACACCTATCCGGTCGAGCAGGCGACGCGCATCGCCTACACCACCGTCACCGATCAGCGCCGTATTCTGGGCATGCCCATCACCGGCGAGCAGATCATCGAAAGCCTGGAGCGGCTCGATTTCAGCGTGCGCGTGGTCAAGGACAGTCAACCCCGAGGCCGGCGACGATGCCACCTTCGGCCTGCAGCGCAAAGACGGCGAAGATCTCTACGAGTGTGCTGCGCCCTGGCACCGGCTGGACATCACCATGCCCGCCGACCTCATCGAAGAGGTGGCGCGCATTGTCGGCTACGAACATGTGCCCCAGAGCCTGCTCAACACCGTGCTGCCGACCCAGCATCGCAACGAGACCCTGGACACCGAGGAAAAGATCCGCGACGTGCTGGTCGGCAGCGGGCTTGCAGGAGATCATCAACCATCCGCTGACCACCAGTGAGAACCACGACAAGCTGCATCCGGGCAAGCCGGCCAGTGAAGCAAGCGAATACGTCGTGCTCTCCAACCCCAGCGCGCCCGAGCGCAGCACCATGCGCCGCTCCATGCTGGTCAGCGCGCTGGAGAACCTGGCCCGCAATCTGCGCTACACCGATCGACTGACCACCTTTGAGATCGGGCGCGTCTATCTGCTGGAAGAGGGCGACGGCACGCTGCCCCACGAGGAGCGGCGCCTGAGCATATCTGATGGCCGGGCCTCGCCAGGCCAGCAGCTTCTACGCCGACCCGACTGACAGCGAGGAGATGGACTTCTTCGACGTCAAGGGCGTGGTCGAGGCCGTGCTGGGCCGGCTGGGCTTCAAGCCCGGCGACATCGAGTACCGGGCGGCTCCGGACACCGACACCTTCGGCCCACGCTGCTCCGAGATCCTGTTGCAGGGCAAGGTCGTGGGCACGCTGGGCGAGATCCACCCGCAGGTGCGGTCGGCCTTTGGCCTGCCGTCCATGCGCGTCAACGCGGCCGAGCTGACCATCGATCCGCTGGTGCGCCCGCACTGGGGCCTGGAGCCCATGGAGACGATCAGCAACTACCCGCCGGTGGTCGAGGATCTGGCCTTTGAGGTGCCGGAAGACGTGACCAGTCAGCAGATCAAGGATCTGATTTTATCGGCCGGCGAGCGTCTGCTGGTCAACGTCGACCTGTTCGACATCTACCGCGGCGATCCGATTCCGGCGGGCTACAAGTCCATGGCCTACAACCTGACCTACCAGAGTCCCGAACGCAGTCTGCGCGACAAGGAAGTGACCAAGCTGCGCCAGAAGATCATTGGGACGGTTGAGCGGCAGACGGGGGGCAAGTTGCGGTAGCGGGTGCCAAGACGTATCAAGAAACGGAATACGGATTATGCGGCGCAAAAGAGGCCGCGATGTAAGCAGGGCCAAGTTGTAGCCGCCGCATAATCCGTGTTGAACTGAGCCGGGGGTCGAGGCCTATGGAAATTGAGCCGAACGGCCGTGGTCACTGAAATAGAGAATAGCGATGGGAATGGCTCTCTTGCGGCCCATGTTCAGGCCAAGAGCAAGAGAGCCAAAGGAAGAACCATGGCGAAAGTGGACGAAAGAGCGGTTTGGGGAGGCGAAGATGGCAGGTCTGCACGCAAAGGTGGCGCGTGCAAAGAAAGGAGGCATCTTTCCCCTCCCCTGGTAACTCGTTCAGTGTCGCCGACTCATCCTGGCTACGGAGGTTGGCGTGGTCGAGGCCGAATGTGCTGAATGGGCGTCATGGGCTGACCGCAATGCGGACAAGCGACAACCTTCTCCTCCTGTGGAGCCTCTTGGTCTGAGGTCTGTGACTCGACCTGTGGATCAGTGGTTATGCCGAGCAGTCGTTTGGCTTGGGTAAGTCTGGAACGGCTGCTTGGCGCCAGGAGGCCGTAGTAGCGCACCTTGACAAAACCTCTGGGCAGCACATGCTGCAGAAAGCGATGGATGAAGGCTTCTGCCGAAAGGGTGCAGGTGCGTTGCCGTTGGGTCTGACCATCCTGATAGGAGAAGGTGACCTGGTCGTTCACGACCTTGAGAATGCGCTTGTTGCTCAAGGCGACGCGGAAGACATAGGGAGCCAGATATTTGAGTGCTGACTCGCCTTTGCCCACTGGGCGACAATCCACGACCCATGCTTGTCGCCAGACCGAGTCAGGCGTCTGGGGGAGAAGACCCGCTTTGCGCAGGCCGTTGCGCATCTTGCCGCGAAAGAGTTTGGCCAGCGGTTTGACGTGGACGAAGAAGTGATTCTTGGCCCGCAACCAGCGCAGACCATCGGGCGAGAGGGCGCCGCCAGGGACGAGAAAGTGAACGTGAGGATGGTAGCGTAGATCGCGGGTCCAAGTCTGGAGGATGCCGACCATGCCGATTTGACCGCCGACAAAGCGTGGGTCCTGAGCCAATTGCTGCAAGGATTGAGCAGCTGTGCGAAAGAGCAAGTTGTAGATCGTCTTCTGCTCGGTGCGAGCCAGTGAACGTAACGGTTGTGGCAAGGTGAAGGTCACCATGAAGTAGGGCACAGGCAAGAGCAGTTCCTGCTGCCGTTGCAGCCACTGTTGAGCGGCATCCTGTTGACATCCTTCGGCAGGCTCAGGACATGCTTGGGGCAGTGTCGATTGCGGCAAGAATGATAGCTGTACCAGGTCTCATCGCAGTGTGCGCAGTAGTAGAGATGGCCGCCCAACACCTCGGTTCGACATTGCTCGATGGCGCGCATGGCGGCCAGATGGCTGGGCAACATGCGAGCGCCATACTTGTCTCGATAGGCGGGTCCATAGTCACGCAAGATATCGGCCAGTTCTACCATGTCATTTCTGCCATGGTGCGATTGATGGCTTCAGCGGCGGCCGTTTCCGTTGGTCGTGTCAGATGGAGGTAGCGAGCGGTGGTTGCGATGGAACTGTGGCCCAGATAGGCTTGAATCAGACGCAGACTGACGCCCGCTTCCAACAGGTGTGTTGCGTAGGAATGGCGCAATGTATGCACAGTCGCAGACTTCTGGATGCCGCTCTCTTGCACCGCAGCCCGCATGACCTTTTGTAGGCTGGCGGGGGACATCGGCGCAGTAGCCGTTGCCCATGGCTGCCCGTCTTGCGGTTTGGCTGGGAACAGCCAGAGAGGATGACGATGTGTCGTCCAGTGGCTGCGCAACATCTCGAGGGTGGATTCAGGCAAAGGCACATGGCGGTCTTTGGCGCCCTTGCCTTGACGTACGTGAAGCACCATGCGCTCGCTGTCGATATCGGTGACCTGTAGCGAGATGCCTTCGCCTCGTCGCAAACCGCAGGCGTAGATGGTGCTCAAACAGACACGATAGTGCGGTTTACGAATACAGCCGAGGAGCTGTTGGACTTCGCCTATGCTGAGGACGACGGGCAGTTTGGTCGCCTTGGCTGGCCGCACCACCACATCCGGCGGCCAGGGTCGCTTCAGGGTCTGAACATAGAGGAAGCGGAGCGCATAGTGCGCCACCCGACAACTGCTACTGGAGAGTTGCTTCTCGTTCATCAGGTAGAGGAAGTAGTCGCGAAGTTCCTCGTCACTGAGTTCATCTGGCGGCTTCAGGTAGTGAGCAGCCAGCCGTCTGACCGCACTGATGTAGCAGTCTTGCGTACCGGTTGAAAGACCATGCAACTGCATCTCTTCCAACATCTGTTGGCGTAGGGGTTTCATTGAGTTACCTCCTGTCTGGATGGAAAATGGATTCGACAGGAAGTATGGTTACACGATGGCTTACAGAGGAAAAGTAGGAGGAAATGCAGAGACTGGCTGCACCCTGCGCGAAGCGCTTAGTTCAACTACTCGTTTTGATTCAATGCCGGACTTGACTATACTGCGGACAGTGACTGACATTCCGGTTTTTGAGCGCAAATCCACGTGGCTCTTTGGGCTTCTCGGTAGAGAGCATGGTCAAGCGAGGAGGGGTTCTTGCCCGATTTCGACAACGCCAGTGTGACACCGTTATCCGACTCGAACCGAGTGCCCGTCTTCAATTCCTTCATAGGCAGAACCAAGGAGTTTGCTGAACTTCAACAGCTTTTGCTGCAGCCTGATTGTCACCTGCTGACCCTGGTTGGCCCCGGCGGCATTGGCAAGACGCGACTTGCGCTCCAACTGGGTGACACCGTCGGTGACGCCTTTGCGCGTGGGACGACAGTCATCTATTTGCAGCCGCTGCGCTCGGCTGAATTCTTCGTACCGGCTGTCGCGGATGGGCTTGGGTTTTCCCTGTCGGGTCAAGAACCGCCACTGGTACAGCTTGGCCAATATCTGGGCGACAAGGAAGCGCTGATCATACTGGATAACTTCGAACACCTCCTGGACGCAGGCAACCTGCTCTCGACGTTGCTGCCGTACACCCCGCACGTGAAGTATCTAGTGACATCCCGAGAGGCGCTCAACCTCCAGGAAGAGTGGCTCTATCCCATCCGTGGACTGACATTCCCTGGCCAGCGTGAAACCGAGGCCGGCCAAGGGAGCTACGATGCTGTCAGGCTGTTTGCGGAGCGGGCGCAACACGTCTACGCTGACTTCTCACCGGACGCAGAATCTGAAGCGGTTTTCCGGATCTGCCGGTTGGTGGGCGGTATGCCGTTGGCATTGGAATTGGCGGCAGCCTGGCGCAAGACCCTGAACTGTCAGGAGATCGCTGACGAAATCCAGACTGGTCTGAATTTCCTCACTGCTCGTCTGCCGCGATGTATCGGAGCGCCACAGCAGTATCCAGACGGTATTCGATCAGACCTGGCGCCGATTGAACGCGCGTGAACAGGATGTTTTTCGACGCCTATCGGTATTTCGAGGCGGATTCCAAAGAGATGCCGTTGGCGAAGTGACCGGCGCATCACTGGCGCTACTCTCTTCGCTGGTCGACAAATCGCTCCTGCGCCTCGACGCGAGCGGGCGTTACCAGGTCCACGAATTGCTGCGCCAATATGGAGCGGAACAACTGGAAAAGACGCCAGGCGACGCCCAGCAAGCGCAGGCGGACCACGCCCGCTACTATATCGACTTCCTGCACCAACGTCGGGAGCATATTTGCGGAGGCCGCCAGCGTGAGGCGCTACTTGAGGTCAAGCGAGAATTGGACAACATCCGCATCGCCTGGTTATGGGCGGTCGCTCAGGCTGACGCAAAAGCACTGCAGCGAGGCAGCGAGCCTCTCGGACTCTACTACCAATTCTTGGGCGGCTATCTGGAGGGCATGACGCTCTTTTCTCAGGCGACTGTAGCGCTTGATGCGCAACCGCCGAGCGAAGCCGTAGACCTTGCGCTGCTCGGCACGCTGATGTACCAGGCCTGGTATCACCTACGTTTTGGGCGTCAGCAAGGAACGGAAGCCTGCATGACCAAGAGTTTGGCCATTTACTGTCGCCTAGACATCCCGCCGCTGCCCGGCTACCTGACCGATCCCAACGCTCCGCTCAGTTTTGTCGCCCTGGCCCGCGGCGATTACGCCGCAGCAGCCCAATACGCGGAACTGGTTCGTCAGGTCGGCGAATCGCAACAGCATCCGACCAACCGCCAGTTCGCCTATCACTTGCTGGCTGAAGCGAATCTGGGTTTGGGCGAATATGAGATAGCCCGAGAATTCGCCCAGCAGGCCTACGCGCAGGCGTTGATAACCGGCGACCGTTGGTTCATGGCCTACATTCTGAACAACATGGGCCAGATTGCGGTTGCGCTGGGCGACATCAGGATGGGCAAAACCCACTTCCAATCGAGCTACACGATTCGTGAGGCGTTTGACGATCCAGAGGGAATGGCGCTTGCGCTGATCAACCTGGGAAATCTTGCCTTCAAAGACCAAGATCTTGGCGAGGCGGAAGAGCGATATCGGCGCAGCCTTGATATCTACCAGGAGATCAATGACAGAGGCGGATTGGCTTCCGCCAATTGGGGATTGGGCAGGGTCTTCTGCGAGCTAGGCGATCTGGATCGTACGCAAGTCCACTACGGTCAGGCACTGCAACTTGCGCTGGAGATCGACTACCGACCGGTGCTGTCCGGCCTGCTGGTGGATATTGCGGAATTGCTATGGAAGATGGAACAGCGAGAACGCCCGCTGTCGCTGCTGGCCTTCACGGCTCACGATCCGGCCACTGACCATGAGACCCAAACCCGAGCCAACACACGGCTTACCGAGTACAGGAACGCCGTCTCCGCTCACGTCTTCGCTGAGGCTATCACTATGGGTGAAGCAAGCGAACTAGACGTACTCGCAGCGGACCTTCTCTATCAACTCTCCCTCCCCGTTTTCGAAGTCACAGAAGAACTGACAACGCCTACACGCCCTGATCCTGCGCAAGCCCTGATCGAGCCGCTGACGCCACGCGAACTTGAGGTGCTCAGACTTCTCTGCGATGGTCTGACCAATCGCGAGATCGCCGACAAGTTGACGCTGGCCGTCGGCACGGTTAAGTTCTACACTGGCCAGATCTACGAAAAATTCGGCGTTCACAATCGTGTAAACGCCTTGGCCCGCGCCCGCGAGCTTCACCTCATCGACATCCCCTAAAACCGACCCTCCGCCATGCCGCGCCCCAACCAAAGTTGGGTGTGATATCCGCCAGAAACCATACAAACAAACCTTTGCCAGAAGAATTCCTCCAATAATGCCTGTATGGTAGCCCTATACGGTGTTGTTCCGACCAATCGAACCACGATTGGATCTGTCAACCGCCGTTCGGAACCGTCTGGCGAGAGCCTAGAATCAGGAGAAACCCATGTCTCAGGAATGGAAACTGGATGGTACGTACTTTGAAGCGTGCAATTGTGACGCCGCATGTCCCTGTGTCTTTCTCAGTGATCCCACGGACGGAGAGTGTACTGCGCTCGTGGCCTGGCACATTGACGAGGGCAGCTTTGGCGCCGTTGGCCTTGACGGCCTGAATGTGGCCTTGGCCGTCCACAGCCCCGGCAATATGGCCTCGACGCCCTGGCGAGCGGCTGCCTACTTCGACGACAGCGCGAGTGAAAACCAGAAGCATGCGCTCACGCAGATCTTCACCGGCCAGGCCGGCGGCCATCCCGGCAGACTGGTCACGCATATCGGCGAAGTGCTGGGATTGAGCAGCCTGCCCATGACCTACCGAGTCGACGAAAAACGGCGCAGCCTGCACATTGCCGGCGTGGCCGAAGCCGAGATCGAAGCGTTTGCGGGTCAAGGCGGGGGAGATATCACGATTGAAAATCATCCGCTTTGCATCGCGCCAGGGTACCCGATAGTCGTCAGCAAATCCGAGAAAGTGACCTATCAAGACCACGGTCTCGACTGGGAATTCTCGGGGAAGAATGGATTCTACTCTCCGTTCACCTATCAAGGCGGGTAAAAAGATGTCAACAGCAACCTTCACAGAATCGATTCTGCGGCGCGACCGCTCTGTGGTGTTAGCCGGCCTGGGTGCGATCCTCCTCTTGTCCTGGACATACATGGGCTATCTGGCCTGGGATATGAACAGCATGATGGAGATGGGATCTGCCGGCATGGAGACGGGCAGCGCAGGGATGGACATGGCCACTGCCAGCTCGGCGATGGCTATGAGCGCCGGAGAACTGGACATGGGATCTGCCGGCATGGAAATGGTGATGCCGGCTGTCCAACCTTGGGGAATGATGGACTTTCTGATGATGTTCGTCATGTGGACGATCATGATGTTCGCGATGATGACGCCTTCGGCAGCGCCGATGGTACTCACGTACACCAAGATCAACCGTCAGAGGGGGACATCGTTGGGGCCGATCAGCGGAACAGGTATCTTTTTTCTGGGCTACCTGCTGATCTGGACTGCGTTTAGCGCCGCGGCCACACTGGCACAGGGCGGGCTGCACGCAGCCACCCTGCTCTCCCCCATGATGGAGACGACCAGTCCGATTCTGGGCGGGATCATCCTCATCGCTGCCGGCCTGTTCCAGTTCACGCCACTCAAATACGCATGTCTCGCTCACTGCCGCACACCGCTGGGCTTCTTCATGACAGAGTGGCGTGAAGGGCCATCGGGGGCGCTCATCATGGGCGTGCGCCACGGAGCGTACTGTGTCGGTTGCTGCTGGCTGATCATGGCTGTGCTCTTTGTGGCCGGGGTCATGAACCTGTTTTGGATTGCGATCATTGCGGCCTACGTCCTGCTGGAGAAAGTGTTGCCGGCCGGCCACAGGGTCAGTTGGGCCATCGGTGTTCTGATGATCGGCTGGGGGGCGTGGATGATGATTGGGACTTTGGGGTGAACGATGCCAACTTATGATTCATGGGCGGTTGCGGGCTCGTACTATGAGGTCTGCAACTGTGAGGCGGTTTGCCCTTGTCGGCGACACGGCGATCGACAAGGGGGGAGATCCACTTACGGCGTCTGCGATTTTGCCCTATCCTGGTATATCACCGAAGGTCACGCCGATGAACTCGACATTTCGAACCTTGCTGCCGTGCTGGCCGGCTCGTATTCAGACGATGAACCGGGCTCTCCATGGCGAGTCATACTCTATGTCGACGAAAATGGCAGCGATCAACAACAGCAGGCATTGACGGACATCTTCTTGGGGCGCGCCGGCGGCGGGACGCTCAAAAGTTTTGCCGGCGCCTTCGGCGAAATCTATGCGGTGCGAAGCGCAAGTATTCACCTCGAACATAGTGCGAATCAGGAACGGATGGAAGTAATAGGCTACGTTTCGGCTGCGACAGCCAGCCCCGATCCAACAGAGCTGCGTGTGTCTTGTGGCATTCCTGGCCACGATCGACCCGGTCAAGAGATCGTCGCAGATCACTTTCGGGTAGACGACCTGGGCCTCAAGTGGGAACTCAACGGACGATGCGGATTTGCAACCGACTTCGCCTACAGATCCTAGTTGTACACGACACCTACAACAGCGTTCAAGCGTCCATCGATACCATACACACGTTTTTGCAGTATGCACTTGAAGGGAGTGATGGCATGGCCTTTATCAGCACGGTTCCAGAAGAGCAGGCATCAACCGAAGTCACCCAAATGTATCAGGAAAACATCGAAGAACTCGGCTACATTCCCAACTACGCCAGGCTCTTCAGCCATCGTCCGCATGTCATGGCCGCGTGGGGCAACCTGTTGAGCGCTATCCAGAGCGCCATGGATCCACGGCGTTACGAACTGGTCACTCTGGCCGCAGCTCGCGCATTGAACAGTTCTTACTGCATGTTGGCCCACGGCTCCATCCTGCTCCAGAATTACTACTCATCGGAAGAACTTGCCCGGATCGCTTCAAACTACGGCAGAGCAGATTTGACACCGGCCGAAGTGGCGATGATGTCGTTCGCGGAGCAGATCGTACGCGATGCGACCAGGATTTCTCAGACTGATGTCAACACTTTGCAAGCGTATGGATTTGATGACGCAGAGATATTCGATATATCGACAACAGCCGCAGCGCGTTGTTTCATGTCTAAAACTGTGGATGCGTTGGGGGCCGAACCGGATGAGAACTATCTGGCGCTGGACGAAAACCTGCGCCGAGTACTGACAGTGGGCCGTCCCATTAGCGGGCAAACCCGATGAACCCACAAGGGGGGCTCAGCATGAGTAAGCCCCATTCATGGGGCGTTGCTTTTTAGCCCGGCGGCTTAAGGGCGGTCAGCCCAAAACCACAGATAATGCCAGAGCCAACGAATTTCAGACCTGCGATTTTTCCCCGTCACCTGTTCACGTGCACGACTACAGCACCAGGAAACGAGAAACCGAAGATGACAAAACGCATTGCACGGCTAGGCACGTGGCTTTTGGTCGCGATGTTTGGCTTGATCCTGATGGCAAACGCCCCTGTATACGCGCGTCAGGCCGTGCCCCAAAGCCCGTCCGCAACACCCGACATCGTGGTCGACGAGTCGCTCATGGACTGGACGATCGGCGGTTCGATGCTCTATTGGGGCGACCGATGCCCGCCCGGGCCGGACATCGCGGCTGCCGATGTCCAAGTCGTCGACGACACGTTCCTGTTGCGCCGTACGCCGCTGAACGGCGGCTTCACACGTACGCTGGATTCGAGCACGGATGCGGATTGCGGCAACTACCAGCATATGGTCGCCGACGAAACCGCCATCTACTTCTACAACGTAGCCGAAGAGATCATCGAGAGCGTATCGGTCGCCAATCCCACAGTGGGGCCGGTGACGGTGGCGTCGGTCGGCAACCAGGGCGTCTCCACCGATCTCATGGTCAAAGACGGCAGCCTCTACTACGGAACCAGTGATCGCAAGATCATGCGCGTGCCTGTCGGGGGCGGCGCTCCTGAGCTGGTGGTTGCGAGTTCTCATATTCCCAGAGACATCGAGTTTCTGGGCAGCCGTATGTACTGGAGCGACAACGCCGGTGTCTGGAGCGTGACCCTGCCCTGCAACGGCTGCACACGCGCAGAGTATTCGAACAAGGGCGGCGCCTACCTGCTGACGGTGTCGGGGAACGCTGCTGCCGGCAGCAATGTCTACTGGGTGGTTCCAGGCAACGGCGTCTCGATCCCCACACGGATCTATACACAGGTTCCAGTCATCAACGGCGTCGCCGACCAGATCGTACACAGCGCTCCACTTGGGTACAGCATCGGCGATCCGATATCGGTCAAGACCGGCTTTCTGCCCGGCCAAACCAGCATGTACTGGACCGAAAGCCACCGCGTGGAAGAGAACTTCGTGCGCCGGGACGGAGCGGTTATCGCTGCGGTCGGCGGCTATCTAAACCAGCGCATCCAGGTGATCAGCGGTGACATCTACTTCGCACGAGTTGACGAGGGCAACCAGTCGATTCTGCGCATTCCCGCCGACGCCGACGCCTTGACCCGCGACATGTCCATCGCCGCCATCGAGGTGACACAGGCTGTTCAGAACCTGGAAAACGGCGTGCCCCTGATAGCGGGCAAAGAGACCTACGCCCGCGTCTACGGTCGCCAGATCAGCGGCGACCTGAGCGGCAGCGCCGAGGCTTGGCTCGAAGGATCTCGCAATGGCCAACCGCTGCCCGGGTCGCCGCTTCGCGCGCTCAACGGCGTCCAGCCGCTGATCACCGGCCAACCCATCGATCGCGGTCCGGACAGCGATGCCAAGGGCGATTGGCTCTTCCGCCTGCCCGACTCCTGGAACGACACGGGCGATCTGGAACTGCGCGCCATCGTGGACCCGCGCGGCGCCTACGAGGACACCAACCCCTTGAACAACACCCGAACAACGACCGTCGCCTTCACGGACGAGTCCGATCCGTGCCTCGTTGTCTACCCGATTCAGACGCATGCGCCACTGCCCCAACACACCGACCCCATACTCTGGGAAACGCTGGATCGCTTGGTCTCGCTCTGGCCGATCAACGGAGCGACTGTGTTGTGGATGGGCGATCCCATCCGCGAGCTTGAACTCTGTTGGGACTGGGACGGCCACTGTTGGGGTCCGTATGAAATGGACCAGGGCTGGGAAGTCACCAACTTCCCGCCCGATTCTGAGCGGGTGCTCGCCAAGCTGATGTTGCGCCAAGCTCTGTCCCAGATACAATCCATCATCTACTGTGACGATTCCAGTTCCGTCCACACCGTCGGCATGGTCCAGGAAGAGAGCGATACCGGCAATACCGGCGGCTACGCCAATTTCCTGATCAATGCCTCCTGGGTGAAATTCGACAACGACGACTCCAGCAACAGCCGAAAATGGAACCAGCCGACGGCCGGCATGACGTTGGCCCAGGAACTGACCCACAATTTCTGGCGCTATCACATCGGCTGTGAGGATGGCGAGGATTCATTCTTCGGCCTCGGTGATTGGCCCTACGCAGACCGCTGCAAGCTCGATGATCGGCCGCTGACGGAGGCCGCCACCCACTACGGCTTTGACCCGATCTCGCACCAGATCATTCGCCCCGATCAGGCCGGTGATTTCATGACCTACCGCAGTTCACGCTGGGTCAGTGATTTCACTTTCAAAGATGTGAAGTCCATCCTTGGCGGGCTGTTCAATGCCGACATTGCGAGCAATAGAGGCGCCGCCCAACTCTCCGCACAACTCGAAGGCGAATCATTGCTGCTGAGCGGCGTCTACGAATCGAACTCAAAACTTGGGCGCTTCTTCTACAGCTACGTGCTGCCCAACGAGATGCTCACCGATGTCGCCACCGGCGGACTGCCGACTGGGACCGGTTCGTCGGCCGTCGGCCCCGCCCACATCCACCATGGACCGCTGACGGAACCGGATGCCCATGTCCGCCTGCTGGGTCGCGACGGCAAACTGTTGGCCGAACATCAGCTTGACCTGGTGGCGCCCGACAGCCATGAGGCCGACTACGCGGCCTACTACTTTCTGAACCAGATTCCCAAGCCTGCTGAGGCCATCGGCGAGATCCAACTGGTTGTGGACGGCAAGCTGGTCCACTCAGTCATGCCCAGCGCGGCTGCACCGGTGGTCGATATTCTCACGCCGGCCGCCAACGACTCGCTGGGCGAGGAGATCACCATTCGCTGGCGAGCAACCGACGCCGACAGCAAGGCCAACAACGAGGCAAACAACGAGGTGATGCTCTTCTCCATCAACTACAGTCGAGATGGCGGCATGAGCTGGCTTCCGTTGGTCACCGAATACCCCGGCGATGTCGTGGATGGGGTGGAGCAGGAAATCACCTCACTGACGCTGGAAAGCCCGGAAACGGTGCCGGGCAGCGACGGCAATGTCGCCCTCCTGCGCGTTATCGCCAGCGACGGCTTCAACACCACGGTGGCCGAAGCGGGTCCCTTCACGGTCGAAGATCGAGCGCCCATCGCGATGATCCAGGCGCCGGCTGCCGACGAGTGGTTCGAGACGACAGAGACGATCCTGTTGCGCGGCGTCGGCTACGATGCCGAAGGGGGCCTCATGGGCGATGGCGATGTCGAGTGGTCTGTCGATGGCGCAGTCGTGGGCAGCGGACGCCGGCAGAGTCTGCTCGGACTGGCGCCTGGCGTGCATTCGACACAACTGAAGGTGACCGACAGCGCCGGCCAAACCGCGACGAAGGCGGGAACGATCAATGTGCTGCCGCTTTCCGTGGAGACAGCCACGTCGTTGCGCATGGACGGACGCTGCAACGACAACGTTTATGTCAACATGACACCGCTTCCGCTGGCGCCGTACGCGTCCGATGGCAATGCATCCGCCTACATTGTGCGCCGCGCCGATGATCTATGGGTCTGCCTGTCAGGGCTCGCTCGTGACGAAGGTGTGCTATCCGAAGTCAGGCTGCACATCGACGCAAACGGCAGCCGAGATGCCGTTGTTCAGACAGACGACTACCTCTTGCGCTTGGGCGAGGACGGCTCGCCGCAGGCATTTATCGGCAATGGTTCCGGCGTGTTCGGCACGTCCGTGGATATCGACTTCGACGCACAGATTGCAGCGACCGACACGGCCTGGTCGGCTGAATTCCGCATTCCGTCCACGTCGTTGATGCTGTGGAACGGAACCTTTGGCCTGGCCGTGAACCACAGCGCTGACTCACAGAGGGTTCACTGGCCATTCGCCGCCGGCAGCGAAGCGCCGAACACGTGGGCGGCGGTGGCTTCGGAGACGATTCCTATCATTCAAGCGGTCTCGCCCGACAGCCTGACCGTCGGCGACCAGAGCGTTGTGTTGACAGTCGAGGGTATACGCTTCGGCCAAGGAGCAGCGCTGCTCTGGAACGGCGTTGCGCAGACGACCGTCATCTCGGACACGGATCGCCTAACCGTTGCGCTGGACAACGCCTTGCTACAGAGTGCAGACAGTGTCGAGCTAACCGTTGTCAACGTCCCTTCCTCGCAATACGCTTCGAATCCGGCAAAACTGTTGGTTCAAAACAAGCGACCGTCGATAACAGACATCTCGCCCAACAGCGCCGAACTGATGACCGGCGCAACCAGCGTGACCATCACCGGCCAAGACTTCGTGGCCGGAACTGTGGCAATCTGGGATGGCCAACCCCGGCCAACGCGTTTCGTCAGTGCAACGAGGCTGGAGATGGATCTGGCCGCGGCTGACTTCAGCGTTGAACAGGCGCTGGGTGTCACAGCACTGCCGCCGGAGCCGCGTCGCGGGGCGTCGAACACAGTCGAGTTCGTCGTCGGCGATCCGGGTGCGCCGGCTTCAGCGAGCGACCAGCGCATCTACCTGCCCGCGATCATGAAGTAGACAGTTGCCCGCCGAAGGAACCTGGCCGACAACATGCGGACGGATCGCCAAGTGAGAGCGTAGCCAAGCAAGAAAAAATAGGCCGGCAGATCCAAATGGCTCTGCCGGCCTATTTTTCTTGCTCGAGATGCGCTACAGCCTAGCTGCGATTTGCCACAAGCGAAACGGTCATCTGCATCTCATCGCTAATCAGATCATCGCCGAGATTGTCGAAGAACGAGCCGGAGCCATACTGGACGTTGTAGATCGAGCGATCGACCACGATGTCTGCGGTTGCGGCAAGCGTGCCGTCACCAACCACGACGTCCGTCACGAACTGGATCTCGTCGGTCGTCTCTTTGATGGTCAGATCGGCGGTCACCGTGTACTGATTCTCGACGTCGGTCGGCTCGGCGGACTTGATGACCAACGTGGCCGTGGGATAGGTTTCGACACCGAAGAAATCATCCGACATGAGATGGCCGCTGAGTTTTTCCAGCATTTCGCCTGTCTTGCTGGTTGGCTCGATTGTCGTCATATCAATGACCATGGTACCGTCGACCAACTGGCTATCAACGAAATTCAATTCGCCCTCAGCGATCTGCACAACGCCGCTTTCGGACCCGCCGGCAGGTCGCTCGCCATACCACTCAAGCGTGCTGGCCTCCGTATCGACCGTGTAGGTGGCGGCTTCACTGCCTTCGGATGCGGCTTCTTCAGCCGGCTCCTCGGCAGGCGCTTCAGTGGGAGCGGCTTCCTCGGCAGGCGCTTCAGTGGGGGCGGCTTCTTCAGCCGGCGCTTCGGTGGGAGCAGCGTCGGCCTCCGGCGCAGCTTGCGGCGCGGCGGTAGTACAGGCTGCGAAGATCACGAGGGCGAAAAGCGAGAGCGCGATCAAAATTGTTTTGCGGTACATGGTTTCTCCTTGTTTGGAACTGAATTATGGATCGTTTGGCTTTCACTAAGACTTGTTTGAATCGGTTGAAACCGACGTCTGCTATGCAAAACCGACTGAAGCCGGTTGGTCAACCGTTCGCGATATGCTGAAGCACGACTCCTGTGGCAGACCCGTTCGCGCAGCAGTCGCTTTGCGACATTTCAATCGGCGGGCCATGCCGATGAGCGTAGCACGAATCCTTTTCTGACTGTCTATCCCTACCCGGACGGCTCGGCCATTTCGGTCTCCGCGGAGAACGCCTTTTCCGGTGCGACGGTCAAAAAGATCTCATTGTTCGAAGGATCCCGCAGCAACAGGCCTTTGGGAAGCGCAGAGTGAGGGATTTCGAATCGGTCCAACTGGTCTCGCAGCGTACGCAGCGCCGGTTCATCCGGCAACAGAACCGTGAACTGGCGCAGGCCCACGGCATCCGGCGGCGGTGACGGCACGCCGACGCCGGCCCACGTGTTCATGCCGATGTGATGATGGTATCCCCCGGCTGACACGAATGATGCACTCGGCCCGTAGCGCGAAACCAGGTCGAAGCCCAGGACATTTCGATAGAATGCTTCCGCCGCCTCCAGATCGGCGACGTGCAAGTGGACATGGCCGATACAAGTTCCAGACGGCAGCCCGGTCCACGGACTGTCGTCATCGTCCAATTCGCCCAGAAGGTCGTTCAGGTTCAGCGGCACGGTCGCAATTTCGAGTTGACCATTGCGAGTGCGCCAAGTCTCACGCAGACGGTCGGTATAGATCTCAATACCGTTGCCGTCCGGGTCCGACAGATAGAGCGCTTCGCTGACCAGGTGATCCGACATGCCCTGCAGGGGATATCCCTCGTCGATCAGATGTTGCACTGCACGCGCCAGATCCCGGCGATCGGGTAACAGCATGGCGAAATGATAGAGCCCGGTGCTGCGCTGCGGTCGTGGCGGGGCGCCGGCCTTCTCAACCAGCACCAACAGGGGCGCTCCTGCATCCGTTCCAAGCCAGGCGCTCTGCCTGGATCGCTCCAGCACGTCCAAACCGAAGATATCTCGATAGAAGATGATCGCCCGAGTCAGATCGGCGGTGGTTAAGGTAACGGGCCCCAGTCTGGTATCCGGAGCAATCGAAAACGAATTCATGGCGTTCCTGTCAGTGCGCTACAAAGTATCACTCGAAGGCAACTCCGATTTTAGCGCGGGGCCGTCTCACGCTATGTCCCAACTTCTCTATCGGGAGCGTCCCACATTCGGCGCGCCCCGTCCTCAATTGCAGTCAAATCCACTTGTCGCGGGTCACGGCTGGGCCTATAATGGTTCTATGTCCACAACACAACTCTTCTTACTGGGGCCGGTCCGCATTAGCCGCGGCGATCAACCCATTGATCTGACTATCGGCAAAGGCCAGGCGTTGCTTGCCTACCTGGCCATTTCAGGCGCGCCGCAGACCCGCGAGCATCTGCTCGACCTGCTCTGGCCCCAGAGTCACCCGGATGCAGCGCGCAAGAATCTGCGCAACAGCCTCTGGCGATTGCGCCAAACATTGGGCAATGAAGCAGTGCTGACCGAGGACGAGTTGGTGCTACTGTCCAGCAGCGTCTGGACCGACGTTTCGACCTTCGAATCCGGCATGAACGCGCAATTGGCAGCCACAGAACACCAGGCCGGCGAGTCGATGGAATCGATTCTAGCGCTCTGGCGTGGACCGCTGTTGGACGGTCTGCGGATGACCGATGCGCCCGACTTCGATCTGTGGTTGGCCGGTGAACGCGATCGGCTGGGGCAGATCTATCTGGGCGGGATCAAGCATCTGCTGGCCCGGCATCGTGAGGCAGGCCAATGGCGGGAGTCCATCACCGTTGCCCAGCAAGCCCTTGCCTACGACGGCACTCAGGAATCCATCCACGTCGCCCTGATGGAAGCCTATGCCTACCTGGGACAACGCACAGATGCGCTGCGCCAATATGACACGCTGCGCACGGTCCTGGAACAGGAGTTGGGCATCGCACCGCTGGCCGACACCCAGGCACTGCGATCGAAAATCCTGGGCGGTCAACTGGCGGCCCCAATCGCGCCGGCCGTTGAGCAATCGACGGAAGCTCGTCCACCGCGAGTCGAACGTCAACGTCCCAATCGACCCTTTGTCGGTCGGCGCAACGAACGCGAAACACTAGATGAAGCGCTGCAACTGGCGGCCGGCGGCCAGTTGCAGATTGTCCAGATTTTCGGCGAACTGGGAATCGGTAAATCGACACTGTGGCAGCAGTGGTCAGTGGGTCTGCCCCCCGCAATCACAGTGCTGGAAGCGCGGTGTCTTGACTCAACCCAGTCGCTGCCCTTCGCGCCCATTGCCGGTCTGTTCGGCACGCAGATCTGCATGGAGCGTTTCGCCGGGCAGCGGTCGCCCGTCTCCCCGGTCTGGCTGACCGAGCTCACGCGCCTGCTGCCTCACATCCGCGATTTCCGCCCGGAGCTGCCCACGCCGGTCACGGTGCCGCCTGAGGAAGAACGTCGTCGTCTCTTCGAGGCGCTGGCTCAGTCACTGCGTGCTCTGGCCGCGGCCCCGCTGATCCTCTTCATCGACGACCTGCACTGGGCGGATCAGGCCACCCTCGACTGGCTGACCTATCTGGCCGACCGGATGCGTGACGAGCCGTTGCTCCTAGTCTGCGCCTATCGCGCCAATGAGGCATCGCCTGGGCTGGCGAACCAGTTCGCCGCCTGGAGCCGAACAAATGTGGCGAGACCCCTCTCACTGGCCCCGCTTTCAGTAGACGAGGCAACCGAGTTGATCGCGGCGCTGGACGGCAACGTCGGCATGGTCGACCACTTGCACAGCCAAAGCGGCGGCAATCCCTACTACTTGACTGAACTCAATCGCGTCCACCCGGACGGCGCGCCCGCTGCATTGGCCGACTTGCTCGGCGCCCGCCTGCGCGGCCTGCCGGACGCAGCTTTGCGACTGCTGCAGACCGCAGCCATTCTGGAGCCGACCATCAGCTTTGAGATGCTGCAGCGGGTCAGCGGGCAAGACGAAGAAGAAACACTGGACGCGCTGGACGTGCTGCTTGATATGGCCATATTGGTCGAACGAGGCGAAAACTACGAGTTCGCCCATCCGCTCCTGGCCGGCATCGTGTGCGAAGGGCTCAGTACGCCCAGGCGCAGACGGCTGCACCAGCGGGTGGCGGAGCATCTGCTGGCCATTCATGAGGATGAGCTTGAGTCCATCGTCGGCCGCCTGGCCCGCCACTTTGCCGAAGCCGGAGATTCTGTGGAAGCTGCCCGCTACGCAGAGATGGCGGCGGCGCAAGCGGCGCAATTGGGGGCCATGACCGAGGCCGTGAACTTCTTCCGACGGGCCTATGCGCTGGACCCGACGCCCGGTCGACAGTTGGCATTGGGGTATACGCTAATGCATGTGCCCGGCGGCATCGCTGAAGCACGTGAATCCATGCGGCAAGCGCTGGACGCGTTTGAATCCCTTCGCGATCAAGCGGGCATTGTGCAGGCCGCTTTGCGCCTGGCGGTCAGCTTTCTCTCGACGGAACAGGGCGAACAAGTGCTTCACTGGGTCGAGCGCATCCTGATCGCCTCGGCTGAAAGCGACGACATCGAGTTGCAGGCAACCGCCGAGTACCTGATGGCAGCGGGCAAACTCTACAGCCGGGACACCATGGCCGAGGCCGATGCTCACTACAGAGAAGCCACGCGTCTAGCCTCGGAGCACAATCTGGATTCGGACATCGCCATCCAGAGTTGGTTTGGATGGGGCAATCTGTCGGTGCAGTGCGGCGAGTATGCCCTTGCCCGGTCCAAGTTCGAGCGGACGTTGGCCCTGACTCGTACGACCGGCAACATCTACTTTGAGTCCCTCTGCTACAACAATCTGGCCTACGCAACCCTTCTGGATGGTGACGTGGCCGCCGCGCACGCCGCTGTCGACAGCGGTCTCGATTTCATTGAGGCAAACCAACTGTTGCGGCCGCGCCAATACCTCTACAGCACGCGAGGCGAAGTCGCGCTGGCAGAGCGTGAGTTGGACGCGGCGGAATCGTGGTTTGTCCGTGCGATCGAGGAAGCCCGCGTCTATGACAACGAGACCCACGCCATCAACGTCCGCGCCCATCTGGGGCGTGTTGCCTTGGCCCGCGGCGACAGCGACGGGGCCGAGCAACTGCTGACCGAAGCGCTCAGCGCCATCCCAGCCGGCGGGGCACTCTATCTGCAT
The DNA here is from genome assembly GCA_963698255.1 of uncultured Chloroflexia bacterium. Lineage (GTDB taxonomy): Bacteria > Chloroflexota > Anaerolineae > Caldilineales > Caldilineaceae > JAWKOK01. The sequence continues at coordinate 259,459 of CAVOQD010000011.1, forward strand.
ACCCAGATAGAACTATGGCTGGCGGATCTCTATCTCGAACGCAATGAGCATGCCGCAGCGGAAGCCTATCTGAACGCTGCGCAAGAAAAACTGGCCGGAAGCCAGCGCATGGCTCAACAGAGAGCCGCCGATCAGATTTCAGAGCGGCTTCGTCATCGATCACGAGAGACGGAAATTAGCCGCGGATGAACGCAGATGGACGCAGATAAAGGCGCTGATCATCTGTTGCTATTATTCCCGACGCCGACAAACTGCGTACAACCATCGAGGAACCGAGCGCCATGATCGCCTTGCGAGCCATGACCATGGACGAATTCTCCGACTTCTGCGACTATTTCGTTGTGGACTATGCCGATGAAATCGTCGCCAATTATGGGTATACGCTGGAGAAGAGTCGGTCCATCGCGTCGCAATCGCTGGTGGATGACTTGCCTTTGGGCACGAAGACCCCCGACAATGTTCTGCTCTGCATCGAAGAAAACGCAGTCACAGGCAGCGCTGAAACGGTTGGCTACCTCTGGTACAAGGTGCTCGATGACGGCGAAACGGTCTTCATCCTCGACTTCTACCTGTTCGAGTCGGTCCACGGACAAGGACATGGCAAGGCGGCGCTGGTTGCGCTTGAGCAACACCTGCTGGGTTCCGGTGTCGAGCAGATCAAGCTGCGGGTGGCGGCGGACAACAAACGGGCGCTGAGTCTCTATGAGCGCGTTGGATACAGTGTCACCGGATACAATATGGTGAAAATTCTTGAGTGACATTTCACCTGGAAAGATGAATTCAGCAGTTCACAATTTGGTGAAAAACGAGATTCTTTGCTGGCCCTTTGTCAGAGTAACGTGCTCGAAAATACCCGCTTCGAATGAACAAGCTCGTTTTCTTGGCGAGAAATGCTCTGTCACTCCTTCGGCTGCGCTCAGGACAGGCCTGCGCGGGCTTATCTTAAGACGACGCTGTCCTGAGTCACCAGCGAAGGGTCTCGATAACGCAAGCCGAGATTCCTCGCTGGCGTATTGCCAATCCGGAAGTGCTCGGGCTGACCCGCTCGGAATGACAGTAGCACGTTCATTCCAGTTAGAGCGCCGCGTATCCGGCGAGGCACACTCAGAAAGACAAATCGTGAACTATTGGAATTGAGTGCAAGGACCACGAATTACACGAGTGGCACGAATTCTCTAAGTGGCACAATTCGTGAAATTCGTGCCATTCGTGGTTTACGCAGCAAGTCAAAGATGAAACGAGATTGCCATGCCTCACAAAATCAGACCTTTTCTCATGTTCGAAGGCACGGCCAACGAGGCCATGCAGTTCTACGTCTCGCTCTTTCCAGGCTCCGCCATTCTCGAATCTGAGCAGTACGGACCGGAGGAGCCGGAACGGGTAGGCACGATCAAGCGGGCGACATTTGCGCTCGGCGAGCAGGAGTTCATCTGCCTCGACAGCCCGGCGGTCCATGACTTCACCTTCACGCCGTCAATCTCAATCTTCGTCGACTGTGAGAGTGAGACCGAGTTGCGCGACGTCTACGGGCAGCTTGTCGACGGCGGAGAAGCCTTGATGCCCCTGGGAGACTACGGATTTAGTTCGCTTTTCGGCTGGGTCAACGACCGCTTCGGCGTCTCATGGCAGCTCAATCTGCCATGAGTATCGTCATTCACGATTACAAACAGACCTGGCCTGACGAATTTAAGACAATTCGAGCCTCACTTCTGGAGATATTGGGATCAATCGCGCTGCGTATCGACCACATTGGGTCCACATCGGTGCCTGGCCTGGGGGCGAAAGATGTCATCGACATCCAGATCACCGTCGATGAGCTGACGCCGGAGATCACGCAACGGCTGGTCGATGCGGGCTATCGTTATTGGCAGACGGCGGCCAATGATCACGTGCCGCTCGGCGAGGACGAGACGCCCGAGTTGTGGGCCAAGCTCTTCTTCTATCAGCCGGAGGAGGTACGGCGAGCGAATGTTCATGTGCGCGTGATCGGCAGCTACAACCAGCGCTACGCCCTGCTCTTTCGCGACTATCTGCGTGCCCACCCCAATTCGGTCCGCACGGTCGAACTGATCAAGCGCCAGCTTGTCCGCTATCACGCCGAAGACGAAGACGCCTACTACGACATCAAAGACCCGGTCTACGATCTGATCTGGGATGCCGCACAGGAATGGGCGAGACAGACCGACTGGACCCCGAGCTGAAAGTCTTCTATTTACAAGGAACGCTACCCACGCCATGGATACCCACAAAATTCTGAGCGAGGCCGGATACAGCCAACGCGATGACTACGGTCAGATTGCTCGCGAGGCCGCTACGCTGGCCAAGCGGAAGCGGATATCGAAAAAGGCGTTGTTGGCCGAAATCCGGCTACGCTTCGGCGATCCGCCAAAGAAACTGGAGCCTTTGGCGAACCCGCAACCCTTCACCATGTTCGGTCTGCCCGGCGTTGATTTTGACTACGAAGCCATCGAACAGATGAAGCGCGTGCTGCGACTGCCGGTCAGCATCAACGGAGCCATGATGCCGGATGCCCACGTCGGCTACGGGATGCCGATTGGCGGTGTGGCGGCCCTGGACCACACGGTCAGCCCAGGTTTTGTCGGCTATGATATCGCCTGCCGCATGACCATGACCGTGCTCGATATCTCGCCTCACGAGTTCATGACCCGACGGCGGCGCCTGGCCGATGACATGCGCGCCGTCAGCAGCTTCGGAATGGGATCGGGCTTTCAGGGCAAAGCACGGCGGACCCATCCCGTCATGGACGATCCGCTATGGCAGGAACTGCCCCATGTCAGACGACTGAAATCGTTGGCGTGGCAACAGTTGGGATCCAGCGGTGGCGGCAATCACTTTTTCGATGCAGTCATCGGCGAGGTGACGGCGGAAGCGGACTGGCTGCCGCTGGCTGTTGGCGATCCCTTTGTGGCGATCATCACCCACTCGGGCAGTCGCGGTGTCGGACACAAATTGGCAACACATTACGTCAAGTTGGCTCAAGATGAGACGCGTCGAATCGCAAAAGGGATTCCATCCGGCTACGAATGGCTGGCCACCACGTCCGATCCGGGACGCGAATATTTGCTGGTGATGGAACTCATGGGACGATACGCGCAGGCCAACCACCATCTCATTCATCAGCATTTTCTGTCTCGCAGCGGATTGACAAGCGTTGTGCAGTACGAGAACCACCACAACTACGCCTGGGTTCAGCCTGACGGACGCGTGATCCACCGCAAAGGCGCGACACCGGCCGGGCTCGGGGTCGCCGGCATCATTCCTGGGACCAGCGGCACAGCGTCCTATCTTGTGGAAGGACTGGGGAATGCAGAAAGCCTGGAATCGTCAAGCCACGGCGCCGGGCGCCCCTTCAGCCGCACGGAAGCCAAGCGCCGCCACAATGAGCAAAAGGTAGAGGCATGGATGGTTCAGAACGACATCCTGAGCTTCGGTCTGTCGCCGGATGAGACGTTTATGGCCTACAAGGATATCGACCACGTGATGTCCCTGCAGTCGGATCTGGTGCGGACGGTCGCACGGATGTGGCCCAAGGTCGTCATCATGGGCGGCAAGTCCGACGACGGCGATTGACGCGATCCCCGCACAACTGGGCATCCAGCCGCCCGATCTGGATAGCTGGACCTATTTCAAGAAGCTTGAAGTCTAGAAATTGAACCATGTCTACGCCAATCCTAGCCACAAAGCTCTATATCCCCCCACCCCGGCCTGACCGTGTCGTTCGGCAGCGCCTGATCGAGCGGTTGAACGAGGGCCTGGCGCGCAAACTGACCCTCGTCTCCGCGCCAGCCGGCTTCGGCAAGACCACACTGATCTGCGAATGGGTCGCCGATCTTGAGCGACCCATCGCCTGGTTGTCGCTGGACAACCAAGATAGCGATATCACACGCTTTCTGACTTACGTTGTCGCGGCGCTACAAACGCTCTCTCTGAGCGGCGCCGAAGGGAGTGCATCGTCGTTTGGCCAAGAGGTGTTGGCCCTGCTCCAGTCTCCTCAGCCGCCACCGATTGAAACGACGCTAACGGTCCTGCTCAATGAATTGGCCGTCAGCCCCGATGATTTCATCCTCGTCCTTGACGACTACCATGACCTTGACGCCGTACCGATTGACCAGGCCCTCGCCTTTTTGCTGGAGCACCTGCCGCCGCAGATGCATCTGGTCATCGCCACCCGCGAGGATCCGCAGCTACCATTGGCCCGCTTACGTGCCCAAAGCCAGTTGACTGAATTGCGCGCCACAGACTTGCGCTTCACACCCGACGAAGCCGCCGATTTTCTCAACCAAGTGATGGCGCTTCACCTTTCGTCCGACGAGATCACGGTTCTGGAAACCAGGACTGAAGGCTGGATTGCGGGGATCCAACTGGCTGCGCTCTCCATGCAAGGACGAGCGGACATTCCTGAATTTATCCGCGCATTCGCCGGAGACCACCGCTATATCGTCGACTATCTGGTCGAAGAGGTCTTGCAGCGCCAGCCCGAACACGTGCGTGCCTTTCTGCTGCGGACATCCATTCTCGACCGCCTGAGCGGACCACTGTGCGATGCCGTGACTGCAGGCGAAGAGAGCAGCCTGCTCTTGGAGGAGTTAGAGCGAGGCAATCTGTTTGTCGTCCCGCTGGATGACAAACGCAACTGGTACCGCTATCACCCTCTTTTTGCGGATGTTCTGCGCGCACACTTGAGGGAGGATGAACCGGATCGAGAATCCGTCTTGCATCAACGCGCGAGCGATTGGTGCGAGCGAAACGGTCTGCGCGCCGACGCCACCTGCCACGCCTTTGCCGCCCAGGATTTCGAGCGCGCGGCGGGCCTGATCGAGTTGGCGTGGCCCCAGATGGACAGAAATTTCCAGACGGCTGCTTGGCTGGGCTGGGTGAAGGCGCTGCCAGACGAGTTAATCGGCGCCAGACCGGTACTTTGCGCCGCGATTGGCTGGGCCTATCTGCAACATGGCGAACTCGAGGCTGCTGAGACGCGACTCCAGGACGCCGCGCAATGGCTGGCGACTGATACCGCCACGAGCGAACAGGCTGAACGCTCGGCAGCCGAAATGGTGGTCGTAGACGAAGAACAATTTCGGTCTTTGCCCGCAACGATAGCAATGGCCCGTGCCTATCTTGCCCAGGCCCGTGGCGATGTGCCCGGCGCCGTGGCCTACGGTCAGCGGGCACTCGACCTCTTGCCTGAGGATGATCATCTCCAGCGCGGCATCACGGCCGCCCTCTTGGGGGTTGCATACTGGGAACGCGGCGACCTGGAGGCAGCGCGTCGTACATTGGCCGATGGCATGGAGAATATGCGCATTGGCGGCAACATCCTTTTCGCAATCCGCGGCGCCTATGCCCTGGCCGACATACTGCTGGCCCAGGGCCGGCTGCGCGAGGCAATCCGCACCTATGAGCGCTCCCTTCTGCTGGCAGCTCAGCAGGGTAAGCGAGCCCTGCGCGGAACCGCCGATCTGCACTTGCGATTGAGTGAGTTGTACCGTGAACAAAACAATGTCCGTGCGGCCGAAGAGCACCTGCTGAGAAGTGAAGACCTGGGCGAACAGGGTGCGTCACCCCATTGGACATATCGCCTGTGCCGTGCCCAAGCGCGCGTCAAGACGGCCCAAGGGAAACTTGACGACGCCCTCGACCTGTTGGATGAGGCCGAACGTCTCTACGTCAGGACCCCCGTACCCGACGTGCGTCCCGTCGCAGCGTTGAAGGCTCGAGTATGGATCGCCCAGGGCAAGTTGACCGAAGCCTTGGGCTGGGCGAATACGCAGAGCCTTTCCGTGGATGATGACCTCAGCTACCTGCGCGAGTTCGAACATCTGACCTTTGCCAGGTTGCTGATCGCCCGTTACACGAGCGCCGGGAGAGAAGACGCCATTGGCAATGCGTTGACACTGCTGGACCGCCTCCTGAGTGCGGCAGAAGCGGGCGGAAGAGATGGAAGCGCGCTCGAGATTTTGGTGCTGCAGGCGCTGGCTCACGAAGCGCAGGACGATATTCCTTCGGCGCTCGCGCCGCTGGAGCGTGCTCTCGCACTGGCCGAACCGGAGGGCTATGTCCGGCTCTTTGTCGATGAAGGTCCGTCGATGGAGCGCCTGTTGTCCGAAGCCGTCGCCCGTGGAATGATGCCGGACTACGCAGGGTCACTACTTGCGCTATGCCAAGCTGAGAAGCAGCAAAGTGAACGGGGATCAACGCTGTCCCAAGTTACGCTGACCGCTCCCACGTCTGACCAGCCCCTCATCGAACCATTGAGCCAACGTGAGTTAGAAGTGCTCCAACTGCTTGGCCAAGGACTCTCGAACCGTGAAATCAGCGAGCGACTTTATCTCGCCTTGAGTACGGTCAAAGGGCACAATCGAAATATCTACGCCAAACTCCAGGTCCAGCGACGCACCCAAGCCGTTGCGCGGGCTCGCGAGTTGGGTCTGTTGTAGCCGCGTTATGCCCATTGCCGAGCCAAAGACGGCGTATTATGACGAAGTGAAAAGGTGACACGGTGTCACCCAGACACCGTATCTGTCCTGACGCGTGAGCCGGCAGACTCTGAAACCCCTCAGCAGTACCCCACCAATACCTCAAAACAGTACCCCTGAACAGCACTTTCGTACCTACCCGCCAATACCGTTTCGCCGATATGCTATCCGTACATCGAACAAGTGGCGCAGACTGGCACAACCGGCCACAGCGGGGATAGAGCATGTCAGACAAACGCACCAAGAAAACAGAGCCGAGTGACGCAATGGTCTACCAGATCCGGATCCGAGGTCATTTGGGTTCCCAATGGGCGGACTGGTTTGACGGCTTGACCATCACGCTGGAAGAGAACGGCGATACGCTCTTGACCGGCCCGGTCGTCGATCAGGCGGCGTTGTTTGGACTGCTCAGAACAGTGCGCGATCTGGGCATGCCTTTGCGCTCGGTCGTTTGCCTTGAATCCGGCCAACAAGGCGGGTCGGCCGGCAAACAGTGATCAGTATCACGCTACCGCATCGATGCAGCGCAAATTTATCGTTCGAGGAAGGGGAGAAAGATGAACGCAAACAGCAAGACCGCAAGAATCGCTGGGGTGCTCTACCTGACCATCATTCTGTCGGGCATCTACGCCCAGTTTTTTGTGCGCGGCAGCCTGATCGACCCAGGCGATGCCGCAGCAACCGCCAACAACATCGCGGCCTCTGAGTCGCTATTCCGCGTTGGCATTGCCGCCGACCTGATCATGATTCTGTGTGATGTCGCATTGGCCGCCATCTTCTATGTGTTGCTCAAACCGGTGGACAATGGGCTGGCCCTGCTGGCGGCGTTTTTCAGGCTCGTGCAGGCCGCCATTTTGGGCATGAATCTGCTCAACCTGTTCTTGGCATTGCAACTTGTGGACGTCGCTAACCACTTGAGCGTGTTTAGCGCGGATCAGTTATTTGCCCAGGCAATGCTCTATCTCGATGCCCACAGCACCGGCTATTCGCTTGCTCTGATCTTCTTTGGGATTCAGTGCCTCGTGCTTGGCTATCTCATCTTCATCTCCGGCTACATCCCAAGAATTCTAGGCGGCCTATTGATCTTCGCCGGGCTGGGCTATCTGATCGACAGCTTTGCCAGTTTTCTGCTGCCCAACTACGGCGACTACGCAGAGATATTCGCCCTGATCGTCTTCGTGCCTGCGTTGATCGGTGAATTGGCGCTCGCCCTGTGGCTCCTGTGGAAGGGCGTCAACGTGGAAGAAAGGGGTAAGCGCTTCGGTTTGAAAACGACAAAGACCGAAGGGCTGGCAACCTAGAAGATTGTCAGCGATTGACGGGACGAGTTGATCACCCTGTAGCACGACATTCATGTCGTAGCAGTTTGGCTTAACTGATACTGAGGACTACGACATAAATGTCGTGCTACAGAACCGCCCATCCGCTACGCATCAGATTGGAGCTTGACGATGATACAGGTTTGGCAAGAGAGGAGGCACACATGAAAGCAATCGCGTTTCGTGAGGTTCCGGAGGCACTTCGTTATCTTGAAAATGGACACGCCCAAGGGAAAGTGGTCATCAATCGTTACGATAAGGAGGAAACAAATGGTCACCAATTGTAGTCGACAGCAGCCCAAGGTTAGGTCAACGACAATCTCGTTGAGCCGCCTATTCATGGGGCTTCTCTTTACGACGTTGCTCATCAGCGCTTGCCAGCCGCTTCAGTTATCTACACCGGCACAGGCCTCGCCGGCAGAGGCGCAAGGTCTGCGTCCCGATGCGCCGCGCTACGCCGTGCGGGGACCGTATTCGGTCGGCTACATGCCGCTCGTCATTGATGAAGGAAGCGACTCTCCGATCGAGGCCGGCCTCTGGTATCCGGCGCTCAACCCGGCCGACGCCGTAGAGGCCGTCACATATGAGCTGACGCCCAAAACCCCCGAACTGAGCGTCGAAACACCGGCTGTGGTCTACGGAAGGGCGCTCTCGGAGGCGCCGGTTGATCAATCGGACGCACCGTACCCGTTGGTCGTCTTCTCACATGGATTCGGCCTCAACGCAGCCTGGTACCATACGCTGCTCGAACACTATGCTTCGCACGGTTTCATTGTTCTGGCGCCTGAACACGTGGAAGGGGATTGGTACGGCAGCATGGCCGCAGCCATCGACCGGCCCCATGACATCGTACGGACGCTGGACTTTGCAGAGCAACTCACAGCATCGGACGGCGACCTGGCAGGAAAGATCGACATGCAACACGTGGCTGTGGCGGGCCATTCCTACGGCGGCTACACCGCCCTGGCCATGGCCGGCGCCCAGTTCGACTTCGACGCCTTGAACGCTCGCTGTGCAACGCTTGCGCCTGAGGATCCCAAGACCTTCCTGTGTATGCCTCTGATTGGCAACGAAGCCGAGATGGCGGCGCTGGCCGGGTTGGACGACGTGCCTGAGGGACTGTGGCCGCCGCTCGGCGATCCGCGGGTGAGCGCGATCGTCCCGTTGGCCGGCGACGCCTACCTCTTCGACGCCGCAGGCTTGTCCAACGTGACCGTCCCCATGATGGCCATCGGCGGCACCGCAGACACCGGCACGCCCTACGACTGGGGCAGCAAACCGTCCTACGACTTTGTGTCCAGCGCGCGTAAAGCGCTGGTGGGTCTGGAAGGGGCCGAGCACATGGTGGCGGCCAGCCCGTGTGAGCAGATGCCCTGGGCCGCTCAGATTCCCTACTACGAGTTCATGTGCCTCGATCCGGTCTGGGACAAAGCACGTGCCCTAGACCTGATCCACCACTTCTCGACGGCGTTTCTGCTCGACACACTCAAGAGTGATGAGCAAGCGCGAGCAGCGCTGCTGCCCGATGCCGTCCATTTCCCCGGCATCGACTATGCCACGACGCTGAAGTGATGGGGCGGACGGTCTCACGCGTGTCGCGCACGCCGTTCCGAAACTGAGATGTGCATTGAGTTAGGGAGCCGAGAAGAATCTTCTCGGCTCTTCTGCTATAATGTCGGGCAAGATGAATGCGATTATCACCGCAAGATGAAATACGATTATCACCATAGGAAACCCCATGACCAAGCGACCCAACATTCTCTTCTGCCTGGCCGACGACGCGGGCATGCACTTCGGCGCATACGGCTGCCCCTGGGTGGCGACGCCGGGCTTTGATCGCGTCGCCGGCGAGGGCCTGCTCTACCGGCAGGCCTACACCTGCAACGCCAAGTGCGCGCCCTCGCGGGCCGCCATCCTCACCGGGCGCAATTCCTGGCAACTGAAGGACGCCGCCAACCACCAGTGCTACTTCCCGGCTGAATTCAAGAGCGTTCTTGAGGAACTGGGCGATCACGGCTACCACGTCGGCCACACGACCAAAGGCTGGGCCCCCGGCGACCCCGGCACGGTGGACGGCAAGCCTCGTCAACTGACCGGGCCGGCCTACAACGACGCCCAGTTGACGCCGCCGACGCCCGATATCAGTTCATGCGACTATGCCGCCAACTTCGAGGCGTTTCTGGACGACAAGGGCGACGACGAACCGTTCTGTTTCTGGTATGGCTGTATCGAACCCCATCGTGGCTACGAATATCGTTCCGGCATCGAAAAGGGAGGGCGCAAGCCGGAGGATGTGGATCACGTCTACGGCATCTGGCCGGACAACGAGGTCGTGCGCACCGATCTGCTCGACTACGGTTTCGAGATCGAGCACTATGATCGCCACTTGAATCGCATGTTGGCCCTGCTGGAAGAGCGTGGCGAATTAGAGAACACGCTGGTGGTGGCCACGTCCGACAACGGGCTGCCCTTCCCGCGCGCCAAGGGCCAGGAATACTACTACTCCAACCACCTGCCGCTCGCCATCATGTGGCCGGCGGGCATTGCAAAGCCAGGCCGCGCCGTTGGCGAGATGGTCTCCTTCATCGACTTCGCACCGACCTTTCTTGAGATCGCCGGCGTTGAGGCGGGAGGGACGGGCATGGCCCCTATCACGGGCAAGAGCCTGACCGACACCTTCTCGGCCGAGCCAATCGACAACGAAGATCCGGCGCGCAACCGCGTCCTGATCGGCAAGGAGCGCCACGACCTGGGCCGGCCCGGCGATGTCGGCTATCCCATCCGCGGCATCTTCAAGGGCGACTATCTCTATCTGCACAACTTCGAGATCGAGCGCTGGCCGGCCGGCAATCCGGAGACCGGCTACATGAACTGCGACGGCAGCCCCACCAAGACCGAGATCCTCACGCGCCGCCACGATCCTGTCGAGGGCAAATATTGGCAGTGGGCCTTCGGCAAGCGGCCGGCCGAGGAACTGTACAACGTGGCGGTCGATCCTGATTGTCTGATCAATCTGGCCGCCAACCTGGAATACGAGTCTCTCCGTCAGTCGATGGCGACCCAACTGTGGCATGAGCTTCGCGAGCAAGGCGACCCGCGTATCACCGGCGAGGAGTCTCCGTTGGATGAGAATCCAACGAGTAGCTCCGATCTGGTTGACTTCCATAGACGTTTCTTGGACGGAGAACTCGAAGTAGCAGGCTGGATCAATGCCACGGATGTCGAGGCTCGCTAGCTTCGACACGTCTTTCAATTTACCGCGGATTTGCCGGGATTTGCCGGATTGCCGCGCATCGTACTGAAAAGAATCCGTGGTAATCAGTGAGTTAACTGCAAGAACCACTAATTTCACGAATGACACGAATTTTCTCAGAGGTGATATTCGTGCAATTCGTGTCATTCGTGGTTTTTGCAGCAGAGTCATCAGTGTAATCCGCGATGAATCCTTTGTGAGGCTGAATCGTCACGCGACTGAAGTAAAGTACAGGCGGCGCCACCCAACCATCCGGCAATCGCACTTCGCCCCAAGCGCACGACTGTACTATACTCTAGCCATGGTCACACCGATTCTCGCCACCAAACTTTTCATCCCGCCGCCCCGTGAAGGCGCTGTGTCGCGCCCGCATTTGATCGAGCGGCTCAACCAGGGGTTTTCTCGCAAGCTGACGCTGGTTTCGGCCCCGGCAGGCTTTGGCAAGACAACGCTGGTCTGTGAGTGGGTCATCGGTTGCGGGCGACCAGTCGCCTGGCTGTCGCTGGATGAAGGCGACAGCGATCCCGCACGCTTTCTCAGCTATCTGGTTGCCGCATTACAAACACTTGACCTGAACAAAGCCGATGGGGTCGAATCCGCCATCGGCGCAGGCGTGTTGGCCGCGCTCGATTCCGCCCAACCACCGCCACTTGAGTCAATGCTGACGGCCCTGCTCAATGAAATTGCGGCTGTCCCGGACAATCTCCTCCTGGTCCTCGACGATTACCACGTTCTAGACGCCAAGCGGGTCGACGAAGCGCTCGCCTTTCTGATCGAGCACCTGCCGCCTCAACTGCATCTGGTTTTTGCCAGCCGGGAAGATCCGCCGCTGCCGCTGGCGCGCTACCGCGCTCGCGGCCAGTTGACCGAAGTGCGGGCGACCGAACTGCGTTTTTCGCCGATAGAAGCCGCCGACTTCCTCAATCGCATGATGGGGCTAGACCTTTCGAGCGATGAAGTTGTTGCGTTGGAAGCCCGCACCGAAGGCTGGATCGCCGGCCTGCAAATGGCCGCGCTCTCCATGCAGGGACTGTCAGAGACGGCCGATTTCGTCCGGGCCTTCACCGGAAGCCATCGCTTTGTGCTCGATTTTCTGGTCGAAGAGGTCCTGCAACGCCAGCCACAGGATGTGCGCGACTTCCTGCTGCAAACCTCCATACTGGCCAGGCTGAACGGGCCTCTGTGCGACGCCGTCACCGATCAGGATGAGAGCCGGGAAATGCTGGAGACGCTGGAGCGGGGCAACCTCTTTGTTGTGCCGCTGGATGACCGGCGACAGTGGTATCGCTATCACCACCTCTTTGCTGACATGCTCCGGATGCGCGCCGCCAAAGACCAGCCTACACCGCTGCCGATATTGCATGGCCGAGCGAGTGAGTGGTACGAGCGCCATGGCCTGCCCCAGGATGCCATCCACCACGCGCTTGCTGCCGAGGATTTCGTGCGGGCCGCGGATCTACTCGAGTTGCAGGCGCGCGCCATGCGCAGCGATACGCTGGAGGCCACCTGGTCGGCGTGGGTTGAGTTGCTGCCGGATGCGTTGGTACGCGCCAGGCCCGTCCTGTGTGTCTACTATGGCTTCTCGCTGCTCTCCGACCGGATGGATGCGGCCGATGATTACCTTCGGGACGCCGAGCGCTGGCTGGATCTGCCGACGAACGCCAATGGAGAAACCGAGGACCTACCGGCCGGAATCGTTGTCAGCGACAAGAAAGAGTTCCGCTCGCTGGCGGCGACCATCTCGATAGCACGCGCCTATCGCGACGGCGCGCTCGGTGACGTTCCTGGAACTGCGTACCACGCGCGCCGGGCGCTCGATCTTCTGCCCGAAGACGACCATTTCTGGCGTGGCGCGGCGTCTGCGCTGCTGGGGCTGGCCTACTGGGCCGGGGCGGATCTGAGCGCGGCAGATCTGGCTTTTTCAGAATCTGTGACAATCATGCACAGGTCCGGCGACGTCAGTTCCCAGCTCAGCACAGCCTATCTACTGGCCGATCTGCGTCTGACGCAAGGTCGTCTACGCGCTGCAGAAAGCACAAGCTTGCAAGCTCTTTCTCTGGCGGCCGGACAGAGCGGGCCTGTCTTGCAGGGCACGGCCGAGCATCACCTGGTGCTGAGCGAAGTTCACCTGGAGCAGAACGATCTGGTCCGTGCAATGGACCATCTGGAAACCAGTCAAGCGTTGGGCAAGCAGACTGCCTTGCCGGAGGCGCAGCACCGTTGGTACCTGGTCATGGCCCGCATCAAGGAGGCCCAGGGCGACTTCGAGGGCGCGCTGAACTTTCTGGACGAGACTGAGCGGATACGGGTCGGCAGCCCCGTCCCAGATGTGCGGCCCATCCCAGCGTTGAAGGCACGAGTCTTGATTGCCCAAGGTCGACTGGTCGAGGCTCTGGCCTGGGCCAATACGCAGGGCCTCACCTCGGACGACAACCCCAGCTATCTACGTGAGTTCGAGCTAATCACTTTGGCCAGTGCGCTGCTCGCCGCCTATCAGCGCAACGGCGAAGACCGCCTTGTCCGGGAGGCATTGACCCTTCTGGCCCGGCTGCTGCCGGCTGCGGAAGCCGGTGAACGGCTGGGCAGCGTGATCGAAATCCTGGTGCTGCAGGCCCTCGCCCTGCAAGCAGTGGGCGATGTCGCCGCAGCGCTCGTCCCGCTGGCACGTGCCGTGGCCTTGGCCGAGCCTGAAGGCCACGTCCGCATCTTTGTGTGTGAAGGGGCGCCAATGGCGCAGCTCTTGACCGAGGCAGTGGACACTGTCGCGACACCGGACTATGTATCCAGCCTTCTGGCAGCATTTGGCTTCTACGATCACAAAAGTGAAGCGGCGCCTGCCTCTCCCCTCGCCCCTTTGTCCCTCGCTGAACCCCTGAGCGACCGAGAGTTGGAAGTTCTCCGACTGGTTGCCCAGGGGCTGTCGAATCGTGAAATTTGCGATCAACTCTTTCTCGCCTTGAGCACGGTCAAGGGACACAATCGCAATATCTACGGCAAGCTTCAGGTCCAGCGACGCACAGAAGCGGTTGCACGAGCGCGGGAATTGGGGCTGGTATAGACGGTTAAATATTCGATTGAAGCTCCGAAAGAACCACTGTTTCTCTGTTTGCAGCGCTATCCTCCCGGAGGTTCTGCACACATCAGCCTTGACACGATACTGGTTTGAGACCAACGTAGCGGTCGAGCGTGCCAACCGCAATACCTCAAGACAGTACTTTGGTATCTGTACGCCAATACCCCTTTGCCGATATATTGTCTGTACTGACGCACATAGCACAGGCCGCTACGACTGGCCGCAACTGGTACAGTACAATGACCGGCAAATCGACTCCATCGATGACTACAAGTTTGCAGAAAATCTACCAGATCAGGCTCGAAGGTCAACTTGGACCCGAATGGAAGATAGATGACCGCCCAAGGAGAGAAAAATATGGATACACTCGTTACAACGGAATGGCTGAGTCAACATCTAAGCGACCCGAACCTGGTGGTGCTCGATTGCACCGTCAATGTGGAGCCGGACCCGGAGACCGGCTTCAGAATCGTGACCGGTCGCGGTGACTACGATCTCGGCCACATTCCGGGCGCCGGGTTCGCCGACCTGTTGGTTGACCTCTCTGCAACCGACAAGCCGGACTGGTGGGTTCCCATGCCGACGCCCGAGCGTTTCTGCGCGGCCATGGGCGCTTTGGGCGTGGGTGACGATTCTCGGGTCGTGCTGTATGATGGGAACAATGCCATGTGGGCGGCTCGCGTCTGGTGGATGCTGCGCTGGATCGGTTTCGACAATGCTGCGCTGCTCGATGGCGGGTCGAAACTCTGGGTTGCAGAGGGGCGGCCGCTTTCAACCGAGCCGTCTACGCAGTCAACAAGAACGCTCACCCCGGCGCTGCGCCCTGAGCTGATCGCGGATCGGGACGAGGTCTTCACGGCCATTGGTGATGACAACACCTGCCTGATCCACACGCTGGGGGAAGAGACCTACAAGGCCCAACATATTCCCAGCGCCATCAACATCGACGCCGGCCATCTGCTCGATAAATCAGGCCGCTATCGATCCACTGACGAATTGGACGCCCTCTTCACCGGCGACCGCGCAGCCCGGTCCATCACCTACTGCGGCGGCGGCGTGGCGGCGTCATCCAACGCCTTCATTATGGCCCGGATCGGCTTTTCGGATGTAGCCGTCTACGCGGCATCCATGCAGGAGTGGACGGCCGATCCCGCCAATCCACTGGTGGTCGGGACAGATTGAGGGAAACGAACGCCATGAAAGCAATTGTCTACAAAGAATACGGTTCACCGGACGTGCTTGAATTGCAGGATGTTGACAGGCCGGAGCCGAAGAACCGCGAAGTCCTGATCAAGGTCCACGCGGCGGCAGCCAACGCAGCGGACTGGCGTCTCATGCGCGCCGACCCGTTCTTCGTCCGCTTCACGGCCGGGATGCGCAAGCCCAAGAATCCGATCCTAGGCTCAGACGTTGCCGGACGGGTCGAAGGAGTGGGACCGAATGTCTCGCAGTTTCAGGTCGGCGATGCGGTCTTCGGCGATCTGTCCGGGAGCGGGTGCGGCGGTTTTGCCGAATATGTCTGTGCACCGGAGAATCTGCTGGCGGCCAAGCCTGCCAATCTGGGTTTTGCGGACACAGCGGCTTTGCCCATGGCCTCCATCACAGCCCTCCAAGGACTGCGCGACGTAGGCCAGATCAAGGCGGGGCAGAAGGTGTTGATCCACGGCGCGTCCGGCGGCGTGGGAACCTTTGCCGTGCAGATTGCCAAGTCCTATGGCACGGAAGTCACGGCCGTCTGCAGCACGACAAAGACGGATATGGCGCGTTCGCTAGGCGCCGATCATGTCATCGACTACACGCAAGAAGATTTCACGCGCAATGGGCAACAATACGACCTGATCTTTGCAGCCAATGGCAGTCGATCACTCTCTGACTACGCACGGGCGCTCACGGCCACAGGTACGTTCGTTGTGGCCGGCGGCTCCATGTCACAGTTGTTCCAGACCATGCTGATCGGCCCCTTGAAATCAAAATCCAACGGCAAGTCATTCCGCAGCTTCACTGCCGATCCGAACCAGGCAGACCTGGCCTGTATGGCAAGGCTGATTGAGGATGGTAACGTCACGCCGGTGATCGACCGGTGCTATCCACTGAACGAAACGCCGGACGCCATGCGCTATCTGGAAGAGGGTCACGCGAACGGGAAGATCGTTATCATGGTCGTGGATACGGTGGTGGATACGGTCGTGGACAATGATGAGAATGCCTAGCAGTCGGTCGGAGTAAACGCTGATAGACCGCGGTCTATTTCTTGGTCACTCCGACAGTCTGCCAGTGTTTCGTCTGCCCGATTACGCCCAACCGCTCATTTTTGGACGAGGGGAAGCCACAACTGGTAGTCGATTACCGAGTCTTGGCCTTGAGGGTACAAAAATCCGGCGGAAGTCTTGAAGTTCGCGCTGCTCGCCACGCCGGTGGCGGGTTGGCCAATGACTGCGGTGACCGAGTAGCCGGCGGAGTCGGCTGAGCCGCCGCCAAGTGTCACAAAGCGCTGCGAAATATCGGTGGTCGACGAGCGTGCCGACGCCATCCCCGCGGGCATCAACACCAGTACAAAAGCGAGAATCAACAGTCTGCGCTGCACCATTGTTTGCCTCCAAGTAGGTCACGCCACCAGCGTGACAAGCTCCACCAATCCAACAGATCGTGGAATTCCAGAACATCGTCCGACTGGTAGCCGGACCTACGATCTATGGGCTTAGTTCCGCCCCTAGTCGATGTCGATGAAGAGCGGAATCGTGTTGGTGTTCGGGTCGATGGGACCGGCGACCTTGCCCACGACGATGCCGTCGCCCCGTCTGCCGAAATCACAATCTTGCTGCCGATGGCCCAGTTGGCGCTGCGCGTCGCCAGGTCAGATCGGCGCAGCGTGCCGTTGCTCAGCCCGGCCAGATTGACGGCCGGCGCCAATCCGTCGGTGATGATGACGAGGTAGCCCATGGAAGCGATGGCGCCGGCTCCCGGCGCAAAGTCGATGTATTCGCTGCCGTCTTCCAAGGCGACGGCTGTATCGGAAACAGCCTCCTTGGCAACACCGATGACGGTGTTGCGGATGCTATCGTTGACCTTGGCGACTGCCAACATCGGCTGTCCATTTTCCTGTGATGGGGCGACGCCGACCATGGCCACGAGGTCGCCCGGCTCGATGGCTGTATCGCCTAGATTGACGACCAAAGACTGGCTGTTGGCCACACGATCGACATAGGACTGTGCACTGACGACGCCGGCGCCCCCAAAGTAGGCGTCGAAATAGCCATTGCCTTGCACGTACATGCCGCGATAGTTGTTGCTGAAAATGCGCGCCCCGTAGCCCTGTTCGCTCGCCGAATCGGTTCCTCGTGCATAGATTCCTTTGCCGCCTTCGAAGTAGCCGCCCTCGTTGTAGAAGCCGTAGCTGTCGGACGTATCTCCACGCCCGTAGACGCCCACGCCCTGGTTGCTCTGCCCGTAGACGCCGGGGGCCAAAATATTGGGATGCGAGCGGTCACCGTTGCTGTATCCGTAAACGCCAATCCCGTTTGTGCTGTAGAAGTAGCCGGCATAGCCGCGATTGGCATCACTGCCGCCGTCGAAGCCGTAGACGGCATAGCCGTCGCTCGTCTGGCCGTAGATGGCACGGCCCGAATCGGCAAGGCCGTAGATGGCGTTGCCCGTTGTGGACTGGCCTGAGATCGCGCCCCGGTTGAAGGCGAAGGCATCGTTGTTCATCTGCACGTCGAGCAGATAGTTGTTGGAGATCGCAAACCGCTTTGCCCCTGCCATCCCTCTCAGATACAATAGAGGCAGATCGGACGCTTTGACATCTGCGCACCAACTCACGAATCCGAGGTGAATCCCGTTGACCTACGAAACCATCATTTTGGAATATGCGTCGGAGCCGTTCGAAACCTTCCTTAACCAGAAGATCAGGGAATTCAACAACGAGCTTTCGCCCCATCATCTCGAAGCCCGCAAGTCTGGCGCGATCAAGGCGCTCAATATCATTGTGAAGAACGAGTGCGGAGAGACGGTGGGCGGACTGGCAGCCAGCACTTACTGGGATTGGCTGGATATTGACAATCTCTATCTCCCGGAGGATCTGCGGGGAGACGGACTCGGCGCTGCGCTGCTCCGGCGGGCCGAAGCGATTGCCGCCGGCCGCGGCTGCACCCGTTGCTTCCTGACCACGTTCGAGTTCCAGGCCCGCCAATTCTACGAGCGCCAAGGATACTACGTAACGGGCAAGTTGGAAGACTATCCGCCCGGCTCGACCTACTACTGGATGCGCAAGGAACTAACATGGACATCAAGATAGACGATCTGCGCAGCCCTGAGATCGCAAACCTGTTGCAGGAACATCTGCACAATATGGCGCTACACTCACCGCCGGAAAGCATGCATGCGCTGGATTTAGAGAGGCTGCGCAAGCCTGGGATCACGTTCTGGACAGGCTGGGAAAATGGCGAACTGGTGGCCTGTGGCGCGCTCAAACAATTGGATACCCAACATGGCGAGATCAAGTCGATGCGAACTGCCGCCGGTCACCTGAGGAAAGGCTATGCGGCCAGCCTACTGCGCCATATCCTGGATGAAGCGAGGCGACGATCGTATCGGCAGGTGAGCCTTGAGACCGGCTCAATGCAGGCGTTTGAAGCGGCGCGTATACTATACACCCGTTTTGGATTTCAACCATGCGGACCATTCGCAGACTACATCGAAGATCCGCACAGCGTCTTCATGACCATCGAGTTGATGGACGCAGATGGGAACCATACAACTTGAATATACAGCTTGTCGGGGTAGACGAAGCGGAGAAGTCGGTACTGCGCCAGCTTTTGGAGTTATACATCTATGACTTCAGCGAATACGATCAGGCCGATGTCAATCAACACGGCCTCTACGGATACGCCTATCTTGACCTCTACTGGACACAAGAGGCGCGGCATCCTTTCTTCATCGTAGTCGATGGGAAGCTTGCGGGGTTTGTGCTCGTCAGCGACCACTGCCGCGTGCTGGACGGCCGCAACGCCCGCTCGATCTCAGAATTTTTCGTCATGCGCAAGCATCGTAGAAAAGGCGTCGGCAAGCTTGTCGCCTGGCAGATATTTGACCTGTTCCCCGGCCAATGGGAAGTGGGTCAATATGACAAGAACCAAGCGGCCAAGATTTTCTGGGAGCAGGTCATCGGGGCGTACACCAACGGCAATTTCACAAAAGAACAGGTCATAACGGACGGCTGGGCAGGACAGGTGCTGATCTTCGAGAATCGATCGATCGTGGCGCACGGTTCCGCCAAATAAGGAGACACCTATGAGCGAACTACGCATCGAAACTTGGACCATGCCCGCGGCCGATCTCGGACCGCAGAACCCGCTTCCGCCTCTGCGCCCGGCCCGCGATGTCCACGGCATCACCGAGGCGCCCGGCGTGCCGGATGACATGGTCGCCAACATGGCCTATGGCCGCGTCGACACGCCGCTGCCCTACACCATGCAAGATCGCTACGACCGCGACCGCAAGCCGCGCGACTTCCGCGTGGCCGTGCTGGAGAACGAGACGTTGCGCGCAACCTTCTTGCTCGAAATGGGCGGCCGTCTCTGGTCGCTGTTCCACAAGCCCAGCGGACGAGAACTGCTCAGCGTCAACCCGGTCTTTCAGCCCGCCAACCTGGCCATTCGCAATGCCTGGTTCAGCGGCGGCGTGGAATGGAATATCGGCACCATCGGCCACTGCCCCTTCACCTGCTCGCCGCTCTTCGCCGCCCGCGGCGAACGAGATGGCGGCACGCCGGTCCTGCGAATGTACGAGTGGGAGCGCATTCGTCGCACCCCCTTCCAGATCGACGCCTATCTGCCCGACGGCTCACCGGTTCTCTTCGTGCGCGTAAGCATCTCCAATCCTCACGATCATGATACACCCATGTACTGGTGGTCCAACATGGCCGCGCCTGAATCGCCGGAGACCCGCGTCATCGCGCCGGCCACCTCAGCCTACAGTTTCGGCTATCAGGCGGGCAGTCTCTACGTGGCGCCGATCCCCGAGGTCGACGGAACCGACGTCAGCTATACCACCAACGTGACCCGGGCCGCCGACTTTTTCTTTCACATGACGGACGGCGAACGCCATTGGATCACGGCGCTGGACGGCCAGGGCAAGGGGTTGATCCAGGCATCGACGCCCCGGCTTCAGGGCCGCAAGCTCTTCCTGTGGGGTCAGAGTTCCGGCGGCCGCGCCTGGCAGACCTTCCTCTCACAGCCGGGCGTGACCTACCTGGAGATCCAGGCCGGGCTGGCCCGCACCCAGACCGAGCATCTGCGCATGCCGCCGCAGACAATGTGGACTTGGCTCGAAGCCTACGGTCTGATGGAAGCGGACGCCGAGGCCGTTCACGGCCAAGACTGGAGTGTCGCCCAGTCCGCCGTCCGAGCGCCGCTGGACGCGCTGATCTCGGAAGCTGAGATGGAGGCCGAGCACCAAGCAAGCGCGGCCTGGGCCGGCAACGCCCCAATTGAGATCCTCCAGACCGGCTCGGGCTGGGGCGCGCTGGAGCAGATCCGCCGCCAAGCCGACAGTTCGCCGGCATCCACTGCGACAAGCATACTCTTCTCGCAGGAAAACCTGGACACCGAGCAGGCGCCCTGGTTGGCCCTGCTGCGCGACGGCGCTTTCCCCGAGCTTGACGCCGAGGTCGAGCCCCTGGGCTACATGGTCCAGGACGAGTGGCGTGACCTGCTTGAGCAGTCCATGGCGGACGGGCGCAGCCAAAACTGGGCGGCTTGGTATCATCTGGGCGTGATGCTCTATGCCATTGACGACTTGGATGGCGCTCGCGTCGCCTGGGAACAGTCGATCGAGCTTCAGCCCACGCCCTGGGCGAGGCGCAATCTCGCTCTGCTTGACCAACTTCAAGGCGATCTTGATGCCGCCGCCGCCGGCTACGTCGTCGCCTGTCGCCAACGGCCATCGCTTCTGCCGTTGGCCGCAGAGTGTGGCGCCACGCTGATCCAGGCCGGACGATCCGAAACATGGTTATCGCTGCTCAACGACCTGCCCGATCCGGTGCGCAACGCCGGGCGCATTCGCTTGCTCGAAGCCCAGGCAGCGCTGTCCGTCGGCGACTTCGCCCGTGTCGAGACAATCTTCGCCGATCCGCCCGTTGTCGCCGACCTGCGCGAGGGCGAGCGCTCGCTGTCGCAACTCTGGTTCGAGTTCCACGAGCGGCGGCTGAGCGCCGAGGAAGGGCGGCAGATCGACGATATGCTGCGGGCACGAGTGCGCCGTGAGTTTCCGGTCCCGCAGGCAATCGACTTCCGCATGTCCGTGGAAGAATAGAATGGTGTGTCGTGTGGGTTGTGCCCTGGCAGGGCACAACCCACACGACACACCCAAACATAACGCCCCTACGCCATCCTTATCGCCGCTTTCTTGTCAAATGATTGGGCGGACTGTAGAATACCCCATGCATTTTAAGTAGAAAGGGATCGACAAGCCGGGCGTTTTTCAGGGGCGCGGGCAATTGGTCTTTTTCAATGGCGTTTTGGGGAACCTACAACCGGCACACCTGGGGCATTGAGCTTCCATTTTGTCTGCCGGATACGATGTCCCAACCAACCAAGGAACGCACGATGGCAAAGCAACAGTACAACGACAACACCTGGCAGGAAAACCCCGACGATGTGATCCTGCTCGTCAATCACTCAAGCAACAACTACATCCTTGAAATGCCCAGTGGGCGTTGCCGACTGGACGCGGGCAGGACATTGCGTACGCTGCGTTCCGTGATCAAGATTCCCCAGGTGCGCGAACTCGTTGAACAGGGCGTTCTGACCATCGAGTAACTCTTCTCTTTCTGATCGGACAACCATGTCAACACTGCTACTGATCGACGGCCATTCTCAGGCCTACCGGGCCTATTTTGGGATGAAGACGCCGCTATCGACCCGCGAGGGCGAGTTGACCAATGCGGTCTTCGGTTTCACGCGCAAGCTCTTCAGCGTGCTCAAGGAGTACAAGCCTGAATATGTGGCCGTGGCCTTCGACCTGGGCGACACCTGGCGTCATGCCGAGTTCGAGGAGTACAAGGCGACGCGCGATCACATGCCCGACGACATGCGCAGCCAGATCGAACGCATCCAGGAAGTGCTGACCGCGCTCAACATCCCCATCATCACCATGCCCGACTACGAGGCCGATGATGTGCTGGGCACGCTGGCCAAACGCGCTGCCGAGCAAGATGTCGATGTGCTGATCCTGACCGGCGACCGCGACATGTTTCAGTTGGTCGACGACCGGGTCCAGATCCTCTACACGTCCGGCGGGCCGAGCCCCAAGACGTCGGTCTATGGGCTGGCTGAGATCCAGCAGCGTTACGAGATGACGCCCGACCAGTTTCTTCAGCTCAAGGCGCTGACCGGCGACTCGTCGGATAATATTCCGGGCGTGCCCGGTGTGGGCGACAAGACGGCGATCAAGTTTCTGAAGCAGTACGGCACGATCGACAACCTGTATGCCCATGTGGACGAGATCAAGGGGCCGAAGACGCAGCAGAACCTCATCGAAGCCGAGCCGGATGTGCGGCGCAACGAGCGGCTCATGACCATCGTCACCGACCTGGACCTGACCTTCGACGCCGACGCCTGCCGCGTGCGCGACTACGACGCCGAAAAGGTCGCGGCCATCTTTGGCGAACTGGAATTCCACAGCCTGCTCAAGGAACTGCCCGACGCGGCCGGCGAGTCGATCCAGGATTCTTCGGGTCAAATGTCGCTCTTCGGCGGCGATAAGGCTGCCGCAACTGAGCCTGCTGAACCGCCCAACGACTATCTGATGGTCCAGGACGAAGCCACGCTGGCCCAGGTTGTCAGTGCGCTGCAATCGGCCGAGCGGCTGAGCTTTGACGTCGAGACCGACAGCACCGACGCCATGCAGGCCACGCTGGTCGGCCTGGGCGTTGCCTGGGCGCACGGTCAGGCGGCCTACATCCCGGTCGCCCACGGTGAAGGCGCGCAGTTGCCCTGGGCGGTCACCCGTGCCGCGCTCCAGCCCTTCTTCGCCGACGCCGATCTGCCCAAGCTGGCCCACAACGCCAAATACGATCTGACCGTCTGTCTACGCCACGGCCTGGATGTGGCCGGCGACATCGACGACTCCATGACCATCGCCTGGCTGCTCGACCCGTCCAGCCGCTCGCTGGGCTTGAAGGCTCAGGCGTTGTCCATACTGGGCGTGCAGATGACCGAGTTGACCGATCTGATCGGCAGCGGGCGCAAACAGATCACCATGGACAAGGTCGACATCGAACGGGCCGGGGCGTATTGCGGCGCTGACGTCGACTACACGTTGCAGATCTACGACAAGCTGATGCCCCGTCTCCAGGAGTCGGGCATGATGCCGCTCTACGTCGAAGTCGAGCGCCCGCTGGTGCGGGTGTTGACCGACATGGAGATGGCCGGCATTTCGCTCGATGTCGACTTTCTGGCCGAGATGTCGCAACGACTGGGCAGCCGCCTGGTCGAGCTGACCGACAGCCTTTTTGAGATCGTGGGCCACTCGTTCAATCTGCGCAGCACCCAACAGTTGAGCCAGGTGCTTTTTGAGGAGATGGACTTCCCGACCAAGGGTCTCAAGAAGACCTCATCGGGCAACTACAGCACCGCTGTCGGTGTGCTGGAGAAGTTGGCCGCCAAGTCCGATGAGTTGAGCGAGGATCAGCAGAAGGTGCTGACCATCATGTTTGAGCAGCGCCAGCTTGAGAAGCTGCGCGGCACCTATGTGGACGCGCTGCCGGTGCTGGTCAACCCGGAGACGGGTCGCGTGCACACCAGTTTCAATCAGACCGGCGCGGTCACCGGACGTATGAGCAGCAGCAACCCGAACCTGCAGAACATTCCCATCCGCACGGATCTGGGCCGCGAGATCCGCAAGGCCTTTGTGCCGGCCGAGGGTTGGCTGCTGGTCGCCGCCGACTACAGTCAGGTCGAGCTGCGAGTGCTGGCCCATGTTGCCCAGGAGCCGGCGCTGATCGAAGCCTTCCGCGCCGACCAGGACATCCATGTCGCCACGGCGTCGCGCCTCTTTGGCGTGGCCATCGAGGACGTGGATCGTGAACAACGCGGTGTGGCCAAGACCATCAATTTCGCCACGGTCTACGGCTCCAGCGCCTTTGGCATCTCCAGCCGCACCGAGATGGGGCCCAAGGAAGCGCAGCAATTTTTGGATCAATATTTCGCCATGTACCCGCGCATCCGCAGCTACATCGACGAGACCATCGCCCAGGCCAATGAACAGGGCTATGTGGAAACGCTGCTGGGGCGCAAACGTTTCTTCCCGGAACTGAGCAACCCTCGGCTGCCCTACAACCAGCGACAGGCCATCGAACGTGCGGCCATCAACGCGCCCATCCAGGGCACGGCTGCCGATATCATGAAGATCGCACTGGACCGACTCCACACTCGCTTGCGTACCGAGGGCTATCAGGCCCGCATGTTGTTGCAGGTGCACGATGAAGTGGTGCTGGAAGCGCCGCCTGCCGAGTGCGAGGGATTGGTAGTCCTGATCCGAGAGACCATGGAGTCGGCCTATCAGTTGGACGTGCCACTGAAAGCCGACGTCGAGATCGGGCCAAACTGGTACGATCAAGAACCGGCGTGAAAAGGACGATAGACCGCGGATTAGGCGGATTCTCGCTGATATTGCTGTTTTAAAAAATCCGCGGATATCCGCCTAATCCGTTATATCCGCGGTCTATCAGTTTTTGTTACGAAGCTTAAGGATGGCATAGAGAGATATGCTTAAAGATACGATCAAGTCAGTGATCGAGGCCGCCATTACATCGGCCCAGGAAGATGGAAGTTTGCCGGCGTTCGAGATGCCGGCAGTTGATATATCGAGACCCAAGCAAGCGGGCCACGGCGACTACAGCAACAACGTGGCCATGGTGGCTGCTGCATCGATTCGCAAGGCAACCGGCGAGAAGGTCAACCCCCGCCAAATCGCGCAGTCGGTCGTCGACCATATCGAGATCGTTGATCCGCTGGCCAAAGTGGAGATTGCCGGTCCCGGCTTCATCAACATCTACTTGGCCGACAGTTGGATCCAGGATCAGGTCGCCGTGATCGTGAACGAGGGCGAGACCTACGGCAACATCGACCAGGGGACAGGCCAGCGCTGGCAGGTCGAGTACGTCAGCGCCAACCCCACCGGCCCTGTCCACTACGGCGGCGCACGCAATGCCGTGCTCGGCGACGTGCTGGCCAATGCACTGGATGCGGCTGGCTACGATGTGCAGCGCGAATACTACGTCAACGACGCCGGCAATCAGTTCCGACTCTTTGCCCAGACGCTCTATGCTCGCTACGCACAATTGCTCGGCCAGGACATCGCCGTCCCGGATGACGGTTATCAGGGCGAATACATGATCGACTACGCCCGGCAGATCGTAGACGCTGAAGGCGACCGCTTCCTGGCCATGGACCAAGAGGTTGCCGTGGAAGAAATCCAGGCGCTGGGCCGAGGCATCGTGGTCGAGGCGCTCCAGGCCGAGCTGGGCAAGATGAACGTCACCTTCGACAACTGGTTCAGCGAGCAGACCCTCCACGATCAAGGGCTGGTCGAGCAGGCGCTCAGCTATCTGGATGAGCGGGGCGAGATCGATCGGCACGACGGAGCTGTTTGGTTCAAGGCCAGCAACTATCCGAAGAACGAGAAGGACGAGGTCGTCATCAAATCGGACGGTTACCCGACCTACTTTGCCGCCGACATCGCCTACCACTATGACAAGTTTCTGAACAGAAACTTCGACCGGGTGATTGACGTCTGGGGCGTCGACCATCAAGGCCACGTGGCGCGCATGTCGGCCATGATGGAGGCGTTTGGTCTTGACCCGGATCGGCTGACCATCGTCATGCACGATTTTGTGAAATTGGTGCGCGACGGCCAGGAGGTCAAGCTGAGCAAGCGAGCGGGCAATCTGGTGACCGTCAACGACGTCGTCGACGAGGTCGGGCCGGACGCACTGCGCTTCAATCTGCTGCTGCGCGGCCCGGAGAGTACCATCGACTTCGACCTGGACCTGGCTGTGCAGGAGACCAGCGACAACCCGGTCTTCTATGTGCAGTACAGCTATGCACGCATCAGCTCCATCCTGGCCAAGGCCAAGAACGAGGGCTTTGATGTGGAGAATCTGAACGCCGACAACGTTGATCTCTCGCTTCTCACGGAACCGGCCGAACTGGCGTTGATCCGCAAGATGATGGAACTGGAAGAGCAGATAGAGCTGGCCATCGAAAAGCTCTCACCGCATAACCTGACCCACTACGCCATCGATCTGGCCAAGACCTTCACGGCCTTCTACCGGGACTGCCATGTCATCAGCCCGGAGGACCCGGAACTGACCAAGGCCAGACTCTACCTGAGTTTGTCGGCACAGATCGTGCTGGCCAAGGTGCTCGGGTTGTTGGGTATCACAGCGCCGGAGACGATGTAGGACGCGACGAAGAAGAATGTGAAGCGAATTCCAGTAGTCCACAATTTTTGAAAAGCGAGATTCCTTCGATTGCACTCAGGACATGCCTTCGCTGGTCACTTGCCAGAGTGAAGTGTTCGGAAATACCCGCTTCGAATGAACAAACTCGTTTTCGCGACGTACGATATGCTGTCACTCCTTCGGCTGAGATCGAGACAGGACTGAGCGGGCTTGCCATAAAATGGCTCTGTCCTGAGTCGCCAGCGAAGGGTTTCGATATCGCAAGCCGAGATTCCTCGCTGGCGTATTGCCAATCCGGAAGTGCTCCGGCTGACCCACTCGGAATGACAGTAGCACGTTCATTCCAGTTAGAGCGCCGGGGATCCGGCGAGGCACACTTAGGATGACAAATCGTGAACTGCCGAATTCGCAGGTCGCTCAGGTCGAAGATTGAGAATGAATCTGGAAAATCGTAGGTGCGGTTTGCAACCGCACGAACTGCGGAACCTTCAGGATATCCGGAAATCGTGCG
>CAVOQD010000012.1:0-421283 GCA_963698255.1 uncultured Chloroflexia bacterium
ACCGCGCTAATTCTTTTCGCCCATGGTGCCCGTGATCCAGAATGGGCAAACCCCATGCGCCGCGTCCAAGAAGCGGCAATTCGCCAGTTGCAACCCAATGTTCCGATTAAGATCACCTTCCTTGAATTTATGGCACCCACTTTGCCTGACTGTCTTTGAGTGCTTGATCGCTGATGGCGTACAAAAAATCGTCATCATGCCGATGTTTATTGCACGGGGTGGTCATTTGAAGAACGATCTCCCTGAAATACTCAATGTGCTACGGTCAACCCATCCCAATGTCGTTTTTCTGCAAGGCGAGCCGATTGGTGAACACGAGGCCGTTATTCAAGCCATGGCCGCTTCTGCCTTGAGCGAAGCTGCGATCTAATTCCTGATTCGTATTTGGTGTGGCTTGAGGTTGGCTTACGTCACGCCAAAGAGGCCACTGCGATTGGCCTCTTTATTTCCCCCTTGTCTGATTAAGCGCTGCGGTGATGCTTGGCCAATTTTAGGCAAATTGCCTTTATATCCCCTTTTTTGTTACTTATAGCTAGTGGTTCATCAAAAGTAACTATGGTGCGCCGCACCAATGCTGTGCTGTATGGGCAACATTGGGGCGCTAAACTACCCGTAAATTACTGAGCTATTGCCGCTTTAAATAAAAATTCATTTAAATTCAATTAATTAATGGTTGTTAATGTGGCTGGCACGCCTGTTGCTATTTAGTTCAATGTGACTAGTCACATCGTGTTGAACTTCTCACGAGTAACGATTGTTTTTAAAAAGGAATTTTGTGTATGAAACGGGATACCACTTCAGTAAAGAAGCTGCCAGCACGGATGGTGACATTGGCGCGTATGGCATTGGTTTCAGCCGCGGTGGCTGCTCAAATGGCAAGCATGCCAGCAATGGCGGCCAAGGCCAAGCTCGAAAAGCCGGATTTGAAATTCGGCTTCATCAAACTCACCGACATGGTGCCGCTGGCCATCGCCTATGAAAAAGGCTATTTCGAAGATGAAGGGCTTTACGTCACGCTGGAAGCGCAGGCGAACTGGAAGGTGCTGCTTGACCGGGTGATCTCTGGCGAACTCGATGGCGCACACATGCTGGCCGGCCAGCCGATCGGTGCGACCATCGGTTACGGCACCAAGGCCGATGTGATTACCGCTTTCAGCATGGATCTCAACGGCAATGCCATCACGGTTTCCAACGCGGTGATGGAGAAACTGAAAGCCAAGCTGCCGAAGCAGCCCGATGGCAAGCCAGTGCATCCGATCAAGGCCGAGTATCTGAAGGCGGTGGTCGATGACTTCAAGAAGGAAGGCAAGCCGTTCAAGATGGGCATGGTTTTCCCGGTGTCCACGCACAACTACGAGTTGCGTTACTGGCTGGCTTCCGGCGGCCTGAATCCCGGTTACTACGCGCCGCTCAAAGGCGATACCAGGGCACCATCAGCGCCGATGTCCAACTGTCGGTGACGCCGCCGCCGCAGATGCCGGCCACCATGGAAGCCGGCACCATTGACGGCTATTGCGTTGGTGAGCCGTGGAACCAGCAGGCAGTGTTCAAGGGGATTGGCGCTCCGATGATTACCGACTACGAAATCCAGAAGAACAACCCGGAAAAAGTGTTCGGTGTGACCAAGGAATGGAACGACAAGCACCCGAATACGCACAAGGCAGTGGTCAAGGCGATGATTCGTGCGGCCTGGTGGCTGGATGCAGGAAAACAACAAGAACCGCCCTGAGGCAGCAAAGATCATCTCCGACTCGGGTTATGTCGGTGCCGATTACAACGTGATCGCCAACAGCATGACCGGCACCTTCGAATACGAGAAGGGCGATGTGCGCAAGGTGCCTGACTTCAACGTCTTCTTCCGCTACAACGCGACCTATCCGTACTACTCGGATGCCATCTGGTATCTGACGCAGATGCGTCGCTGGGGGCAGATTCCAGAGCACAAGCCGGATGCCTGGTATGCAGATATCGCGAAGAAGGTTTATCGCCCGGACATCTATGCCGCAGCAGCCAAAGAGCTGATTGCCGAAGGCAAGATGAAAGCCAGCGATTTCCCGGACTTTGCCAAGGAGACCGGCTTCAAGCCCGCACAGAACGACTTCATCGAGGGTGTGGTGTATGACGGAAGCAAGCCAAACGCCTACATCGACAGCCTGAAGATCGGCCTCAAGGGCAAGGATAAAGTCAAGTAAAGCGCAGACAATGCGAAGCGTGCCGGCTGTTGCCAGGTGCCGGCACGTGCAGCAGCGCGCAGGGCATGGCGCTGATCAAGGGAACCAGAATGATGGGGAAGAAAATGCTTAACCAAATGGCGAATTTTTGTAGACAAGACAGGCTTTACATGGTTTGTCCCGATTTCCTGCGCTTGGCTGCGGGAGAGGACCCACGCCAGCAGTTCCGCGACATGCTGCTCATGATCGGTGTGCCGGTGCTTGCTTTTGCGACTTTTCTGCTGATCTGGAATGGCCTGGCCTCTGGTGTGCAGACCAGTCTGGGCGCAATCCCCGGTCCGGTACAGGTAGTGAAGGAAGCGCAGGGTCTGGTGCAGGAGCATCACCACGAGCGTGAAAAAGCCGCCGCATTCTATGCCCGGCAGGAGCAAGCGCAAAGCAGAGGCCCTGGCAGAAGATCCCAAGGCGGATGTCACCATTCGTTCCTGGACCGGCAAGCCGACCTATCTCGACCAGATCTTCACCAGCCTCTACACCGTGTTCACCGGATTTGCGATCGGCACCTCGGTGGCGGTGCCGCTCGGCATCCTGTGCGGCTTGTCGAAAACCTTTCAGGTCGCGATCAATCCATTGATCCAGATCTTCCGGCCGGTGTCGCCGCTGGCCTGGCTGCCGATCGTCACGCTGGTGGTCAGCGCGGTCTATGTGTCGACTGATCCGATGTTCGAGAAATCATTCATCGTCTCGGCGGTCACGGTCACCCTGTGCTCGCTGTGGCCAACGCTGATCAACACAGCGCTGGGCGTGGCCTCGATCGACAAGGATCTGCTCAACGTTTCCAAAGTGTTGCGCCTGTCGACTGGTGGACCAAGGTCACCAAGATCGTCTTGCCGTCTTCGCTGCAGCTGATCTTCACCGGTCTGCGCCTGTCGCTCGGGGTGGGCTGGATGGTGCTGATTGCCGCGGAAATGCTGGCGCAGAACCCCGGCCTCGGCAAATTTGTGTGGGATGAGTTCCAGAACGGCAGCTCGCAATCGCTCGGCCGCATCATGGTCGCCGTCTTCACCATCGGCATCGTCGGCTTCATGCTCGATCGCATCATGAACACGCTGCAACAGCTGGTGAGTTTTGGCCAGCCCGCCAACTGATTACGGGAGCACATCATGTCTCTGGCACAACTGAAAATGATCGAACCCGTGGCCGATGAATTGCCGCCGGCTGTGGCTGGCAAGGCATTTCTGGAGTTGCAGGGCTTGTCCAAGTCCTACGGTTCTGGCCGGCATGTTTCTTCGGTGCTGAAGGACATCAACCTCAAGATCAACGAAGGCGAATTTGTCGCCATCGTCGGTTTCTCCGGCAGCGGCAAGACCACGCTGATTTCGCTGATCGCCGGCCTGATCGCTCCGGATGCCGGCGCGGTGCTGCTCAATGGCCAACCGGTCGACGGCCCGGGGCCGGATCGCGGTGTGGTCTTTCAGAGTTATTCGCTGATGCCGTGGATGACCGTTCGCCAGAACGTGGCGCTGGCGGTTGATCAGGTGTTCAAGGAGCAGTCGGCCGAGGCGCGTAACGCGCGTGTCGAAAAATACATCGCCATGGTGAATTTGACGCCGGCGATGGACAAGCGGCCAAACGAGCTCTCCGGCGGCATGCGCCAGCGGGTTTCCGTGGCCCGCGCACTGGCGGCCAGCCCGGAAATCCTGCTGCTTGATGAGCCGCTGTCGGCACTGGATGCACTGACCCGCGCCAACCTGCAGGACGAAATTCTGCGTATCTGGGATCAGGAAAAGAAGACCGTCATCCTCATCACCAACGATGTGGACGAGGGCTTGATCATGGCCGATCGCATCATTCCGCTGAACCCCGGCCCGGGGGCCACCTTCGGCCCGGAATTCGTGGTTAACCTGCCGCGTCCGCGTGACCGGGCGGCGATCAACCATGACCCGGAGTTCAAGCGCCTGCGCAAGGAAGTGACGCAGTATCTGATGCAGGTTGGCATGGCGCAGGCGGGTGAGCAGGGCAAGGTCATCAACCTCCCTTCGGTATTGCCGAATACCAGCAGTGAGTTTGAGAACCGCAAGGTCAAGGGAGTATCGGAAGTGGTTCCTGTGCCGAGTGCCGAGCCCCTGTCTGAACCAATTCACTATGACCGCTACGTCGAGTTTTCGCAGGTGTCCAAGGTTTACCCGACCAAAAAAGGGCCGGTGACCGTGGTCGAGAAATTCGACCTGCGCATGAAAAAGGGCGAGTTCGTTTCGGTAATCGGTCACTCCGGTTGCGGCAAATCGACGGTGCTGTCGATGGTTGCCGGCTTGAACGACATCAGCGAAGGCGTGGTGCTGCTCGATAACCGCGAAGTGGTTACCGCCGGCCCGGACCGCGGCATTGTTTTTCAGGCGCCGAGTCTGGTGCCATGGCTGACTGCCTATGAAAACGTCGAGCTGGGGGTGGATCAGGTCTATCCGCATGCGACGCGCCAGGAACGGCAGGATATCGTCGCCCATTTCCTTGAGCGGGTCGGCCTCAGCGATGCCGCAGACAAAAAGGCCTATGAGCTTTCCAACGGCATGAAGCAGCGGGTAGGCATTGCCCGCGCCTTTGCGCTGTCGCCCAAGTTGCTGCTGCTGGACGAGCCTTTCGGCATGCTGGATTCGCTGACGCGCTGGGATCTGCAGGAAGTGTTGATGGATGTGTGGAGCCGTAGCCAGCTGACCGCAATGGTGGTGACGCATGACGTTGATGAGGCCATTCTCCTTGCCGATCGCGTAGTGATGATGACCAACGGCCCGCGTGCCAAGGTCGGCAAAATTCTCGAAATCGATTTGCCCCGCCCGCGTACCCGCAAGATGTTGCTGGAGCATCCGGACTACTACCGTTTGCGCGAGGAGTTGCTGAGTTTTCTGGAGGAGTGCAACCACTGATTTTGAAGGTTTTGTCCTTCGTGGCAAGGCCTACTCCCCCAATGTCGCAATGCCCTCCTGTGCGACTTTTACCGCCGGATTTGTCCGGCGGTTTTTTTGTTTGATCTATCTGCTTGCGAATTCATTCTGATGCAGGCTAATGTCTGCCAATTACAAAGTAGGGCAGGTTTTGATGTTTCCGTTTGCAGGCAAACTTTCTCAAAAAATTGTTGGAATGTTGATTTTGTTTTTTCTGGTTGCCCTAGTGGCAATCGGGATGACGCTGTATACCTCTTGGCAATTGGAAGGCGTTGCAGCTGCGATCAATGATGCGGGTAGTTTGCGAATGCGGAGTTACCGGATCGGCAACCTAATGGCGCGTAGTCTTGCGGTTGAAAAGCCCTCCGCGAGTGTCACAGAAGAAATTGAGGAGCTTTGATCAGGTTTTGATCGAACTGAATCAGGGAAATCCCGAGCGGCCTTTAGCTTCCCCAAGGAATACCGAGGTGCAAGCGCTGCTAGAAGACGTGGGCAGCGTATGGCGTAACGATGTGCGGCCTTTAGTGCTTGCCTATCAGAAGGGCGTGGGTGAGCAAAGACGATGCACTTGATGGCCTGAATGCGCATCTCGAAGGTTTTGTCGGTCGAATTAATCACCTCGTAGGGGCGATGGAGCAAGGCTTATTGAGTGACACCAATATGTTGCGTAGCTTCCAAGTGTTGCTTGTTGTCTTGGCAATAATTGGGACGGGGCTTCTCCTTCGGTTCTTGTTCAATCTTGTGATTCAACCAGTGAATTTTTTATCTGCCGGTATCCGCCGGATGACGTCGAATGACTTGTCTGTGCGAGTGCCGGTTCATGGCAATGACGAGTTAGGTGAATTGGCGAGTGGGTTTAACCAGATGGCCGAGCATTTGCAAATGGTCTACAACACGCTTGAAGAACGAGTTGCTGCGGAAACACGTAACTTGGCTGAGCGCAACCATGAACTGGGCATTCTTTACGAAGTGACCTCATTCCTCAGTGAGCCGCTTTCACAAGAATTGCTGTGCGAAGGTTTTCTCGAAAGAATTAAATTAGCCTTGGGGGCCGATGGTGGTGCGGTGCGTCTCTACAAAGAGGATACCCAGAAATTAAGTCTGGTTACCCATGATGGTTTGTCTGATGAATTTATTGCTCGTGAGCAGGAGTTAAATTGCGGTGAGTGTTTGTGCGGCGAGGTGATTCAAAGTGGAATGCCTGCGGTATTCGATACGGTGAACCCGCCAAAAGGCATGAAATTCGGTAATTGCATTCGCGAAGGCTTTGCGACGGCAACGGCATTTAGTATCTTGCAGGGCAAGCGGCGAGTCCGGCTTTCGGGCGCCGAGCTTACCGAGGATGGCATTGACGTGCAATGACGGTATGTTCGCTGATGGCCAGCCGCCGAGCGATGGCCTTGTTGGCCGCGCCTTCAGCCAGCAGTTGTAGAACATCCAGTTCGCGGGAGTCAACGGTTCAACGAGAAGGTCGCCCTCGGTGGCGGCGTGGTGACAGGGGCAGTACCGAGGCCAGCCCGGATCAATTACAATCAGGCCGTGGTCTACGGCAGCCAGTGAGGTGGCGATATGCGCACCGTATGCATCACGGTCGATGATACGACGTTGCGCCTGCCGTGCGAGATCGCGGGCAAGTTGGATATCCGGCAGCAACCACGACGACCGGCGGCCCGATCTCGACAAATTCGGTTAGCCGTTCGAAGTGTCCGCCAGTTCCCAACCCATCACCCATCACACAGCCTCAGGCGCGAAAGTCCTCACCGCGTCCATCAGATCCAGATCATCAGAGGCAAATTGCATAACGATCTCGATCGGTCTTCTTCCTTCAACAGCACCGACAGCCCGGCACGCTGCAAGCGGGTCGTCGGCGACAAGGAGGATGCGCATAGTAGATGATCAGACGGCTGCTGCTACGTGCTGCGTGAAAAGCTTTTCACGCAGCACGTAGCAAGCAGCAGCAGTTCCACTAATTCAAACTGACGGTCGGATTCTCCGCCGCCCACTGCATGGTGTAGAGGTTGTAGTAGCGACCGCGCTTGGCCAGCAGTTCGGCGTGGGTGCCCTGTCTCGACGATGCGGCCCTGATCCAGGACGACGATCTGGTCGGCGTTGACGATCGTGCTGAGCCGGTGGGCGATGACAAAGCTGGTGCGGTCTGCCATGAGCCGGTCGAGCGCCTGCTCGATCAGCTTCTCGGTGGCCGTGTCGACGCTGCGACGTGGCTTCGTCCAGAATGAGGATGCGCGGATCGGCCAGCAGCGCGCGGGCGAAGGAGATGAGCTGGCGCTGGCCAACGCTCAGGTTGACGCCATCTTCGCCCACTTCGCGTGGCGTAGCCTTCGGGCAGCTTCGCAATGAAGGCATGCGCGCCGACCGCCTCGGCTGCGCCTCGACTACCTCAGCGTCGGTGGCGTCCAGCCGGCCATAGCGGATGTTGTCGGCAATCGTCCCGCCGAAGAGGAAGGTATCCTGCAGCACGATGCCAAGCTGCGAGCGCAGGCTGGCCAGCGTCACATCGCGCACGTCGTGGCCGTCGATGCGAACGCTGCCGCCGGTGACGTCGAAGAAGCGGGCCAGCAGGCGGATGATGGTGCTCTTGCCCGCGCCGGTCTCGCCGACCAGCGCAATGCGTTCGCCCGGCTCGGCATGTAGCGTCACGTCGCGCAGCACCGGCTCGCCGTCGCTTGTAGCCAAAGTCGACGCTGTCAAAGTCGACGACGCCCTCGACCGGCGGCAGCGTCATGGCGTCCGGGTCGATCGTCCAGGTCGGGCGTGGTGTCGATGCAGCGTGAAGATGCGCTCGCTGGCCGCCATGGTCGCCTGAAAGGTGTTGTAGCGCTGGGCCAGCTCGCGAATCGGGTCGAAGAAGCGCTCCACGTAGAGGACGAAAGGCCACCAGCGTGCCGGCCGTCAGCGCATCGCCCAGGACCAGCCAACCGCCCACGCCCACCACCAGCGCCGTAGCCAGCAGATCCCATGAAGTCGACGCCGGGAAAGAAGATGCGCGGACAGCCGCGTCGCTTCGACGTTGGCGTCGAGGTAGGATTGGTTGAGATCATCGAAATGGGCGCGCGTTCACCTGCTCGCGCGTAAAGCTCTTGGTGACCCGAATGCCGGAAATCGACTCGTTGAGATAGCCGTTGATCAGCGAAAGACGCTGCCGCGTGGCGCGATAGGCGAAGCGGACGTGCTTGCGCCAGTAGTTGGTCAGCAAGAACATGAACGGCAGCACCGAAAAGGTGATCAGCGCCAGTTGCCAGTTCATCAGCAGCATGGCAATGACGATGCCGATCAGGATGAAGAGCGAGCGGGCCAGCCCGGTGATCGACCAGGTGACAAAATCCTGCAGCACGCCCACATCGCTGATCAGCCGGCTCATCAGGCGACCGACGCTGTAGTTGATGTGGAAGCTGAGCGAGAGCTTGTGCAGGTGGCGGAAGAGATTGCTGCGCATGTCGGCCACCACCTTGGTGCCCACATAGGCCATGATGCGCGATGCGATTGCGGTTGAAGATCCATTCGAACGTGGCCGCGACGAGAAAAGCGAACGTCCAGATGCGGAAGGTGCGCACGTCGCCCGTGCGGATGCCGGCGTCGATGGCGCGGCCGATGATCCACGGGCCCGGCCACGCTCAGCAATGAGGTGATCGACCATCAGCACGACGGCGATGATCAGGCGCATCTGGTACGGCTCCATATACTGGAGCAGCCGCCGCACGAGCCGGTCATCGTAGGCCTTGCCCAGCATGAGTCATCGTCATCTTCGTCACCGGCAAGAAGTGATTGAATCCGGTTCTCGCGTCGACGCCGTCCTGCTCTTCAATGCGCTGTCTGCCGTCGCAGCGGCTCAAACCAGCCAATCGTCTCGTCGCCTGAAGCTGACCACCGTCTGATCTTGCGCTGTTGCTTCCAGTGTCATTGCTCACTGCCGCCCTTGCGTCTGTCACTGCTCCGACGTTCGCCCGTACCGCTCGCATGACTGCCGGCTATCTCCAGCTCATCCGATCGCCAGTTGCTGGAATTCTTCTTGATCCTGCAGTTGCAGATCGTAGATTTCTCGGTAGAGCCCGCCATGCGCCAGCAGTTCGTCATGGGTGCCGCGCTCGACGATTTCGACCGTCGTCGAGCACCAGAATCGTGTCGGCGTTCTTGAGCGTGAGCAGACGCTGGGCGATCACAAAGGTGGTTCGATTCTCCATGAGCTTGTCCAGCGCCTGCTGGATGAGATGCTCGGTCTCGGTATCCACGCTGCTGGTCGAGTCGTCCAGGATCAGGATGCGCGGGTTGCGCAGCAGGGCGCGGGCAATGGCGATGCGCTGCTTCTGGCCACCGCTCAGCGTCACGCCTCGCTCGCCGACCAATGGTGTCGTAGCCGTCCGGAAAGCGCACGATGAAGTCGTGGGCGTTGGCCGCCTTGGCCGCAGCCACGATCATCGTCCATGCGTCGCGTCGCGGTTGCCATAGGCGATGTTCTCGGCGATGGTCGTGCTGAAGAGGAACGGATTCTGCAGCACCATGCCGATCTGGCGGCGCAGGCTGGCGCAGCGTCACGTCGCGAATGTCGACGCCGTCGATGCGAATCGTGCCGGCGCACGGGATCATAGAAGCGGGGCAGCAGATTGATGACCGTCGACTTGCCCGAGCCGGTGGGGCCGATCAGCGCAATGCGTCTGGCCCGGTTCGACCGTCGAAAGTTGATGTCATGCAGGACCGGACCGACCGGCCTGGTAGGCGAAGTCGACATCCTCAAAGGCGACTGCGCCGGCCACATCTTCGAGCACCAGCGCGTCGTCCGCCTCTATCAATCTCGCTGGGCGTGTCGATGATCTCGAAGACGCGTGCGGCGCTGGCGCCGGCCGTGGCCGCCAGATTGGCCAGAAAGCCAAGACGCTGGGCCGGGCCGTTGAGCATGAGCACATAGGAGATCATGGCAAAGAGCGTACCGACCGTAATCGTGCCGTCCATGGCCATGGGCCCGCCAAACCAGAGCAGCAGAAAGACGCTGACGGCCAAGAGGAAGGTAAAGAAGGGCCAGTTGTTGGCCCAGATGCGGATCACGCGGTAGCGCTGCGTCGAACCAGACGCTGTTTTCGCGATCGAACTTTTCCAGTTCGTAGGGCTCACGGGCAAAGGCCTTGACCACGGTGATGCCGGTCATGCTCTCCTGCATGTTGGTCGAGAGCACGCCCATCTGCTCCTGAATCGACTTGAACATGGGGCGCACGATGCCGCCAAAGCGCATCGTGGAGAAGAACAGAACGATGATCGGCCCCATCGCGATCAGCAGCCAGCCGGGCATTCTCCCAGAACATGGCGATGATCACGCCGCCGGACAGCAGGACGATGGTGACCAGATCCATGAGGCCGATGCCGACAAAGCGCTCGGTCTCGGTGATGTCGCTGGTGGCGCGGCTCATCAGATCGCCGGTCTGGGCCCGATCGTGAAAGGCAAAGGGCAGATGCTGCACGGCATCGTAGAAGTCGTTGCGCAGATCGTAGGCCACGCGGTGGGTGAGCCACTCGCCGTAGTAGCGCTGGCCAAAGGCCGCAAACCCGCGCACGACCGCAAGCACCAGAATCAGCAGCGCCGCCCAGGCAATGGCCGTCATGTTGTCGGCAGCCAGACCCTGGTCAATGGCCTCCTTGATGATCTGGGGCACAAACAGATTGAGCAGCGTGGCCGCCATCATGGACGCGTAGCCGATGAGCACCTGCCCCCAGTAAGGCTTCAGGTAGCCAATCAGTCGGGCATACACGTTGGGTTGTTTTGTCATTCCTCCTCCTTGTCGAGCAAGCGCATCGACAGTTGGGTGATCGGACGGACTTTCTTGAGAAAACCCAATATCCGGACCAAACCGCGTGAATTCCCCTTCCCCGGAAGCAAAAAAGAAATGCCGTGAAGCCTTCGCCCCACAGCTTAGTCGAAAACATCCAGTTGACACGGAATTGGGCCACGCAAACAAGCCATCGGCGACCCGGGCTGTCTCAGCCTCTCTTCAGCCGGGATCCGGAGGCAATGCAACAAGACCGCAGGGATTCGCGCCTCCATGGCGCTCAACCTGTGTCAAACGCTGCATTTTTGCCAGATGATGTGAATGTGTCAGACGGTAAAATACCGCGTAGAAAGGTGGTGTGGATCTCACAAATCTCTCCGGTGCGCCATTCCAATCAAGATCGATGGTTGACAGAACCAATTTTCCTGACCGGTCAACCTTGGTGAATTCCAAACTGATCCAAGTAATAATTGTAACAGAGCGCATTCGGGGTGTCAAGGAATCCGCAATTTTCAAATTGTTACGGCCCACAGGAATTGACGTGGCCATATCGCCCCTGCTGTTTGTGCCGGCCCGCCACAGTGGCTACAATGCAATGCAGGCTAACGCCGCAGCATGCTGCGCAACGAATATCAACGTCTATCGGAATCCAAAGAGAAGGAGTGAAACAGATGGCAGAAATTCACGGTGATCAGCTCGTGGTTGGAGCCGCACAGATTGCGCCGGTCTGGCTCGACCGAGACCAGACGCTGGCCAAAATCATCGACTACGTCGAGCCGGCAGCCGACCAGGGCTGCCATCTGGTCGCCTTCGGCGAGGCGCTGCTGCCCGGCTATCCATTCTGGATCGAGCGCACCGACGGCGCCCGCTTCAACTCGCCGATGCAGAAGGAGATCCACGCCCACTACATGCACAACGCGGTTCAGATCGAAGCGGGCCATCTGGCGCCGCTCTGCGACCTGGCCGCCGCACGCGAGATCGCCGTGATCGTCGGCTGCATCGAGCGGCCTCGGATCGGGGCGGGCACAGCCTCTACGCGTCGCTGGTCTACATCGACGCACAGGGAGCTATCGGTTCCGTACATCGCAAGCTGATGCCGACCTACGAGGAACGGCTGACCTGGTCGCCGGGCGACGGGCATGGGCTGCGCGTCCATCGGCTGGGCGCCTTTACGGTGGGCGGGCTCAACTGCTGGGAAAACTGGATGCCGCTGGCGCGGGCGTCGCTCTACGGCCAGGGCGAGGATCTGCATGTCGCCATCTGGCCGGGCGGGCTGCACAACACCCAGGATCTGACCCGCTTCATCGCCGACGAAGCACGATCGTATGTGATCTCGGCCTCCGGGCTGATGCGTGAGCGACTTTCCGCCGGAGACGCCCCACTATGCCGCCATCGTCGAAGCAGCCAACTTCGAGGAGAGTCCGACGCTGCTGGCCAATGGCGGCTCCTGCATCGCCGGGCCGGACGGACAATGGGTCGTCGAGCCGGTGGTGGGCGTCGAGGAACTGATCGTCGCCACCATCGATCACCGACGCGTGCGTGAGGAGCGGCAGAACTTCGACCCGGCCGGCCACTACTCGCGTCCGGACGTGACCAAGTTGACCGTCAACCGCCAGCGACAGAGCACGTTGATCTGGTGGAGTAGCGTCCTGGGGCTAGAGGATCCGAAGGGATAGGACACGAAGAACGAGCTGACTGGTCCACGATGGGTCAGCGTTTTTCACGCCTAATCCGCGTCCCACGTCTGCCGTACTGCCTGACGCCTACAACGTCTTTTCGCGATAGTGGTAATGGTAGAGCGTGGAGAATCCGCAGCGGCGGTAGAGGGCCAGGGCCGGATCGTTGACGATCATGACTTGCAGATAGACCTGCGTGGCGCCGTACAGCTGAGCCCAATTGGCCAGTGCATGGATGATGCTGGTGGCGGCGCCCCGCCTGCGCACCCGCGCATCGGTCGCCATGCAGAAGATACCCAGCCATCCTGGCTCACGACGCCCAGCCCCAGCGCAACCGGTTCACCGTCCAGCGTCGCCAGGGCAAAGCCGGTTCGGTCCCGAATACGCTTGATGATGTCGTGTCGCACAACGGCCGCGCGCTTGCCGAACTGCTCGATGTCGTCGTACGTCTGAAACCAGTCCGGCTCGCCTGCTCCGCAACATCGATCTGAAAGACCGTACTCGGGCAATCGTCGCCCGGTCTCATGCAGCACGGCGTCCAGCTTGGCCGTCTGAACGGCAGTCTCGGCCGTACGTTGGTAGCCCCGCAAGGCCAGAGCAATGTCCAGATCTGCCGGACGCGATGCAGGCGAAATCTGAAATCTGGCCGGCGTCTCGTAGATGGCATAGAATAGTTCCACCTCATTGAGCCGCTCATCGAAGGTCAACTCGGATATGCCATGGCTATCGCTGTTGGGCCAGACCGAATTGGCACGTCGAGTGATGCCGTAGGTGAAACGCAGCAGCCAGCCGCCCACCCAGTCAGCTTGGGCAGCCGGCCAGGCATCCCTGGCCAGAGCCTCAATGAGATCGATTTCAGCCTGGCGATTTCCGCACTCATTAACAGTCTGTCTCTCAAAATGATTCACGCCAATCGCAACCATCTGCGCTCAGCGGCGGTGTCAGCAGGAAAGCCACCAAGGCAGTCGATCTCTGCAGCTCGGATAACAATCATGACTGTATCGATACATAGTACACAATCGATTGTTTCCGGGCAAGCACCTGTGCTACACTTGCCCGCAGGTGAGGCCCTTGGTGCTCGACCATAAACCGATCAAAAATAGAATGAGAATGAACCTGATGACGACCGAAGCCGACTATAAGTTACTTGACAGCGGAAACATGGAGAAACTGGAGCAGGTAGGTCCCTACCGCCTGCGCCGCCCATCGCCACAGGCGATCTGGTCGCCGAGGCTCAGCGCCGACGAATGGGAACGCGCGGATGGAACCTATGTCCGCGACAGCAGCGGCAGCGGCAAATGGCAGTGGCGACGCAAAGTTTCGCGCGAGTTTGACGTTCTCTTCAACTCGCTGGCATTTCACATCAAGCTGACCAACTTCGGCCACATGGGTCTCTTTCCCGAACAGGCGGACAATTGGATCTGGCTGCGCGACAAGATCCGCCAGCGCATGTTGAACACCCACCAGGCCAATCTCCACGTGCTCAATCTCTTTGCCTACACCGGCGGCAGCACGCTGGCCGCCAGCCAGACCGGCGCCCATGTCGTCCATGTCGACGCGGCCAAGGGCGTGGTCGATTGGGCGCGCAAGAACGCCCAACTCTCCCATCTGGACCGGCGGCCCATTCGCTGGATTGTCGACGACGCCCTCAAGTTTGTCAACCGCGAGGCACGACGCGGCAATCGCTACCACGGCATCATCCTGGATCCGCCCTCGTTTGGTCGCGGCCCCAAAGGCGAGGTCTTCAAGATCGAAGACGACATCATGCCGCTGTTGGAAGCGTGCAGCGCCATCCTGCGACCCGATGCCCACTTTCTGCTCTACAGTTGCCATACGCCCGGCTTCACGCCGATCACCTTGGCCAACCAACTGGAGACCATTCTGGGCAAGCGCTCGAAGGCGTCATGGAGAGCGGCGAGATGACAATCACCGATTCATTCGGCCGCCAGTTGCCCAGCGGCACCTACGCACGCTGGGCTTCCGACAACACCGGCAAGCAGGAGGCAGAACTGACGACAAGCCGAACAGCGAAGCATGCGTCGAAAGCCTAAGGTGCCAATGCATGACTCGGGAGGCCGAGGTCGACGGATGCGCAATCATGATCGGATTCAGAATACCGTGCCTTGATCACCAGCCTGCAGAATGCGCGAGTCAAACAGGTGGCCAAACTGGCCAAACGACGCACGTCCGCGACGAGCGGCGCCAGACCGTTGTCGAAGGCGCCCGCGAGATCTCACGCGGCCCTGGCCTGCGGCATCATACCGGATGAAGCCTTTGTCTGCCCGCAGCTTGTTGCCGGAAAGTCCGACCGCCCAGGCCGCCGTACGAACATCTGAATCTGCTCGCCGCCAATCAGCATCACGCAGCTCGATCGAAGTGACGCCCGAAGTCTTTGCACGGCATGGCCTACAGGGGCGAGAGCGGCGGCATGTTGCTCGTCATCCCCTATCAGCCCCACACATTCGGCGTTCTGCCCCAGAGCGATTCGCTCTTCCTGGCGCTGATCGAAGGCGTCGAAAAACCGGGCAACCTGGGCGCGATCCTGCGCACCGCCGATGCTGCCGGCGTCGACGGCGTCATCGTCTGCGCAGCCGCCCGACCAGCCGGCCACCGATGTCCACAACCCCAACGTCATTCGCGCCA
This sequence comes from uncultured Chloroflexia bacterium, assembly GCA_963698255.1. Taxonomy (GTDB): domain Bacteria; phylum Chloroflexota; class Anaerolineae; order Caldilineales; family Caldilineaceae; genus JAWKOK01. The sequence goes on from CAVOQD010000012.1 coordinate 15,204, forward strand.
GCCTCGGCGCCCTCTTCAGCGTGCCGATTGTCGAGACCGACACCGAGAGCGCGCATCGCCTGGCTGCACGAACGAGATGTCCAGATTGTCGCGGCGACGCCCGGCGCTTCGACGGTCTACACCGCCTGCGCCATGACCGGCCCCATCGCAGTCGCGCTGGGCAGCGAAGCCCATGGACTGAGTGAACGCCTACTGCAAGCGGCTGACATCTCGGTTACGATCCCCATGTTCGGCATGGCCGATAGTCTTGAACCTGGCGACATCAACCGCGTTGATGCTCTACGAAGTCGTTCGCCAGCGGAAACTGCATGAAAGGATAATTCTCGATGGCTGACACCCATGAATTGACGCTCCAGGTTTCCGGCATGGACTGTGCAAGCTGTGCGCGCACGGTCGAACAGGGCGTCGCCAACCTCGACGGCGTCGACATGTGCCGGGTCATCTTCACCAGCGAGCAACTGCAAGTCCGTGGCGATGTCGATCCGGCCACGGTGGTGAGTCGCATTCGCGAACTGGGCTACGATGTCGTCGAAGAGGGCGACGAAGCCGGCAGCAGCGGGAGCGACAGCAACATCCTCACCTACATGTGGAACCGGCGCGAAACGCGTCTGGCGCTCTTGGCCGGTCTGCTCATCCTGCCCGGCATCTTCGTCACCGAACTGGGCGGCATGGACCATTGGCTGGTCAATCTGACCGTCGGTGGTGGCGCTGATCCTGGCCGGGTACCCTGTGGCGCGCAGCGGTTGGCAGAACCTGCGCATCAACCGCAACCTCAACATCAACGCGCTCATGACCATCGCGGCGGTGGGCGGCGTACTCATCGGAACCTACACGGAAGCGGCCATGATCATGGTGCTCTTTGTGGTGGGCGAGGCCCTTGAAGGCTACACGGCCGGCAACGCCCGCCAAGCCATCACCAGCCTGATGGATGTCGCGCCCAGCACGGCAACGCGTCTGATCTTCTCCGGCCACGCATGGAGAACCGTCGCATGAGCGTGGCAGTGCCACGGTCGGCAAGAGAGATCGATCGACGAAGAGGTCGTCGACGTGGATCTGCTCGCCGTCGGCGAGATCGTTGTCGTCAAGCCGGGCGAACGCATTCCCATGGACGGCCGTGTCATCGCCGGCGTGTCGGCCGTCAACCAGGCGCCGATCACCGGGGAGAGCGTGCCGGTGGACAAGGCGCTGGATGATGAGGTCTTCGCCGGCAGCGTCAACGGCAACGGCGTGCTGGAGATCGAAGTGACCCGCTTGGCCAAGGACAACACCATCAGCCGCATTGTGCAGCTTGTGCAGGAAGCGCAGGAGGCCCAGGCCCCGACCCAGCGCTACGTGGACCGCTTTGCGACCTACTACACGCCGGCGGTGGTGGTCCTGGCCGCGCTGGTGGCCGTCATTCCGCCGCTGCTCTTTGGCGCACCCTTCCTCAACCCGGCGGACGGCAGCTTCGGCTGGCTCTACCGTGGCCTTGCCCTGCTGGTGGTGGCCTGCCCGTGTGCGCTGGTCATCAGCACGCCGGTCAGCATCATCAGCGGCATCAGCAACGCGGCCCGCAACGGCATTCTGATCAAGGGCGGCGTCTTTCTGGAGAGGCTCAACGAGATCAAGGTCATCGCCTTCGACAAGACCGGCACACTGACCCAGGGACGGCCGACCGTGGTGCACGTGCGCGCCGACGGCTGTGAATCGTCGACGACGACCGATGTCGCCTGCCCGGTCTGCGACGACCTGGTCGCGCTGGCCGGTGCGGTCGAGCAGCGCAGCGAGCACCCCTTCGGCCAGGCCGTGGTGGCCGAGGCCAACCGCCGCCGGGTCTTCGCACGCTATCCGGCCGGCACAACCGTGTCGGCGTTGACGGGCAACGGTATTGTGGGCATGGTCGACGAACACGAACGGTCCTGATCGGCAGCCACGCCTACTTCGACAGCAACGTCGCCGCACACGCCCCAACAATGTTCGTTGGCCGCCGAAGAAGCCAAACATGGTCTCACGCCGGTGATGGTCAGCGTCGACGGCAGCTATCGCGGGACCATCACCGTGGCCGACACGGTCCGTGAGAGCAGCCGGGACGGCCATCGCACGCTCTATGCGACAGGCATCACCGCTGTGGCCATGCTCACCGGCGATTCGCCGGCCACAGCCCAGGCCATCGCCGCACAGATCGGCGTGACCGATGTACGCGCCGGTCTGGCGCCGGGCGACAAATCGACCGCGGTCGCGGAATTGCGCGAAACCTACGGACCGATCGCCATGGTGGGCGACGGCATCAACGATGCGCCGGCGCTGGCAGCGGCCGATATCGGCATCGCCATCGGCGCGGCCTACGGCGGCACGGCCCAGGCCATGGAGACAGCCGACATTGCGCTCATGAGCGACGATCTCAGTCGCCTACCCTACGCGCTGCTGCTGGGCCGCGCCACGATGCGCACGATCCGCACAAACATCATCTTCAGCATCGGCATCAAGCTGATCTTTATGCTGCTGGTGGTTCTGGGCCTGAGCACCATGTGGATGGCCGTGGCCGCCGACGTCGGCGTCTCGCTATTGGTTACCTTCTACGGTCTGCGTCTGCTGCGCTGGAACCCGCCCGCGTCTACAGGCGTTCAGAGCGCAGCATAGGCCGGCAAGCGGGGAACTGAACCAGTTCATGCGATTCCCTGTCGGGCGCGGTGGAAGCGAACCTACTGCGAGAGACTGTTTTTCGCTGTAGAGTTCGGATCATCCATTTCATTCTCACCTACGCGCGAATGCACCGTTCGCCGGTCGCCTCTGTCAACAGGCCGGCGAAGTACGCAAGGGAGCATGTTCGGCAGCATGTACAAGGGCATTTCATCGGGCGAAGCAATCGTTCGGAGCGGCCATGAAAATCGCTCATTTGTTTGACGCACGCTGGACCGTATGTTAGACTCAAGGTTGGTCAGTTCTCTCTTTGATCAGGGCAAAATGGCGCGTTTCGCCCAGCCGCAAAGAACCGGAAATCGCTATCGAGCGGTCCAGACCTGGCCGATGAGCACTTTATGGGATTTCAGATGAATTCGAAACGAATGCGCAGCGGAGCCATCTACCTGCTGCTGATACTTGCATTGGGCGCTTTCCTCTTCACGACATTTGACCGTCGCCCAAGCAACACGATCGAGACCGTGCCGATTGCCGATGTCGGTCAGGAAGTCCGCAGCGGCAATGTCGAAAGCATCAGCACCAAGGATCACAAGGTTTTCGTCACACAACGCAACGGCGAAGAGGTTCAGTCCCGGATTGAGGACGACGCCAGCCTGGTTGAAACGCTGATCAATCTCGGCGTTACGCCGCAGGAATTGGACCGTGTGCAGATCGAGGTCGCCAATCCGACGCTGTGGGAGGATCTGGAGCGGCATATTGCTGGCTCTTCTGCCGTTGCTGCTGCTCGGCGCCTTCTTCTTCTTCATCCTCCGCCAGGCCCAGGGATCCGGCAATCAGGCATTCAGCTTCGGCAAGAGCAAGGCCCGCAGTCTTGGTCGGCGATACGCCGACTGTGACCTTTGACGATGTGGCCGGCAGCGAAGAAGCCAAGCAGGAACTGCAGGAGATCGTCGAGTTTCTCAAGGAGCCGGAAAAATTCGCCAACCTCGGCGCCCGCATCCCCAAGGGCGTACTGCTTGGTCGGCCCTCCCGGCACCGGCAAGACCCTGATGGCCAAGGCCGTCTCGGGCGAGGCCGGCGTGCCCTTTTTCAGCATCTCCGGTTCTGAATTCGTCGAGATGTTCGTCGGCGTGGGCGCAAGCCGTGTGCGTGACCTCTTCGAGCAGGCCAAGAAGAGCCTCGCCCTGCATCATCTTCATCGACGAGATCGACGCGGTCGGCCGCCATCGCGGCTCCGGCATGGGCGGCTCTCACGACGAGCGTGAGCAGACGCTCAACCAGATTCTGGTCGAGATGGACGGCTTCGATACCGACACCAATGTCATTCTGGTGGCCGCCACCAACCGACCGGACATTCTTGATCCGGCGCTGCTGCGTCCCGGTCGCTTTGATCGACGCGTCATGATGGACGCCCCTGACAAGCGCGGCCGCCAGCAGATTCTCGAGGTGCATGTGCGCGGCAAGCCGCTGGCCTCCGATGTCGATCTGGAGGTCGTCGCCAAGCAGACACCCGGTTTCTCCGGCGCTGATATTGAAAATCTGGTCAATGAAGCGGCCATCATGGCGGCACGGCGCGATCGACGCTCCATCAGCATGGCCGAGTTTCAGGAAGCCATCGACCGTGTCAGCATTGGACCGGAACGTCGCAGCCGGATTCTGTTGCCCAAGGAGAAAGAGATCGTCGCCTACCATGAGGCAGGCCATGCCGTGGCCGGACATTTCCAGGAAAGCGACGAATCGGTCCACAAGATCACCATCGTCGCTCGTGGCATGTCTCTGGGCCACGCCCAATATCTGCCGGACGAAGAGAGCCGTCTGAACACCAAGGGCCGATTCTTGACCAGGTTGGTCTCAGCCCTGGGTGGACGCGTCGCCGAAGAGATTCGCTTCAACGACATTACCGACGGCGCGTCCAGCGATCTGGAAAAAGTATCGTCGATGGCACGAGCCATGGTCACCCAGTTGGGCATGAGCGACAAGATGGGGCCGATTCAATATGGCCAGCACGACGAGATGATGTTCTTGGGTCGCTCCATGGGCGAGCATCGCAACTACAGCGACAAGGTTGCACAGGAGATCGATCAAGAAGTCAAATCGATCGTTGATCACGGCGCACGTGCAGTGTCGGGCCATCTTGACCGAACATTGGAATGAGGTCGAACTGCTCGCCAATGCGTTGCTCGAATTTGAGACCATCGAGAGCGAACAATTCGAAGCGCTGATGCGCGGCGAAGATCCGTTTGCAGACAACGAACTGCCGCTGACGCCTGAGCCGGCGACGCCGACATCAGCAGAGCCGGAGCAGAAGCGCGACGAGGTGCCCGGCGACAGCAAGCCGGGTCTGAGCGGTTCGTTGCCGGCCCCTGCCTAGAGGCTGTCGCGAGCACGCCGATAGACCGCGATTCCAAAGAAAGAAATATCCGACGCTGGGCGGGGCTTGTCCCCGCCACGCTTGGCGCCAAGGGCGGGGCAAGCCCCGCACCTACGAGATGGAATATCTATAGAGAGTAGTTGATGTGAGCACGCCCGAATCCCGACCGAGTATGAATGGAAATCAGAAGGCCCCGCCCGAATCCAGCGGGGCCTTTCCTATGCCGCCAAGTTTGGAGGCGCCCAGTCTGGAGACGCCGTCAAGTTTGGTGCGCAGCGCGAGGGCGAACGGCAGTTTCTCGCCGATCCGCCGGCTCGCTCATTGCGTGCGATCTTATACAACCTCTCTCGCCATGAATGGGGCGGAGGCGCCGCTGACCCGTTGGCTATGGATCGGGCTGATCGTACTCGGGGGACTGTGGGCGATCTGGTTGCAGCCACGCTGGCTGGGCATCGCAGTCGCACTGGCTGGCGGTGATCGCGCTCTGTTCATCACGCTGGCCATCCTGCGCCGCGCGCGACTTCGTGCGCTTCGAAGAAGAGCCGCTGCCGTCCGTGACGCCCGAACCGCTCTCGGCCAATGACAAACTCGCCGTCTACGCAACCGGCCATTTCATGGTCGAAGGCCAGTATCGCCGCTTCACCTATCCTTCCCGGCTACTTCCGAACCTTTGCCACGCGCGAACATGCCGTGCTCTGCCTGGCCCGAGATCGCCGTTTTCTCAAGGTCGGTCGATGGCCGGTGCTCGATGTGGGCATGTGGTATATTTTCTGCACAGGCAGCCTGATTGAGCAGGTACGCTATGGGCAGCTTCATTTCGAGCGGCAGCCTCGTCCCGCCATTGCCATCGACTACCGGTTGACACGGCCCGCCAGCGGTCGCCTAAGCGGGGAGAAGACAGTTGGACGAGACGATCTATCTGGTCTGCACCAGCGAGGCGGACACTTTGCGGCTGCTGGCAGATCTGCTAACCGATATGCCGGCGGTTGCGCCCGCTGCTCACAATCTGGAGACAAGGTAATGGCCCCGAACGAACGTCCAAGCTGGGACGACTACTTCATGGATATCGCCTTCACCGTGGCCCAGCGCAGCACCTGCGACCGCGCGCATGTCGGGGCCGTGCTGGTCCGCGATCGGCGCATTCTCACCACCGGCTACAACGGCGCGCCGGTCGGATCGCCCCACTGTGACGAGGTCGGCCACCTGATGATCGACGGCCACTGCGTGCGCACGCTGCACGCCGAGCAGAACGCCATCATCCAGGCCGCGCTGCATGGCGTGAGCACAGAAGGAGCCAGCGCCTACGTCACCCATCAGCCCTGCATCACCTGCGCCAAGATGCTCATCAACGCGGGCGTGCGGCGGGTGGTCTACGCCGGCAACTACCCGGACGAGAACAGCCGCACCTTCTTCGCCGAGGCCGGCGTCGAGCTGGTCCACGCCCCGCGTGACCGCGCAGCCGACAGCGTCTACCACCCAGAAGACGTCGAAGCGGCCAACTGATGGCCGACGAGCTGCGTTTCCCGCCCGGCTTTCGCTGGGGCACGGCCTCATCCTCGTACCAGACAGAAGGCAACAACAGCAACAACCAGTGGTCGCTCTACGAGCAGCAGCCCGGCGCCATCCGCCACGGCGACCGCAGCGGGCTGGCCTGCGATTGGTGGTCCAATGCCGAGCGCGACTTCGATCACATGCAGCGGCTGGGCCTCAACGCCCACCGGCTGAGCATCGAGTGGAGCCGGGTCGAGCCCAGCCCCGGCGAGATCGATCACGCGGCGCTGGACCGCTACCGCGCCATGGTCGGCGGCCTGCGCGAGCGGGGCATCGAGCCCATGGTGGCGCTGCACCACTTCACCGATCCGCTCTGGTTTGGGGCGCGTGGCGGCTGGGAAAACGGCGAGAGCGTCGCCCTCTTCCAGCGCTACGCACGCACAGTCGTGGATGCGCTGGGCGATCTGTGCGACTTCTGGCTGACCTTCAACGAGCCGCTGGTCTGCTTGGGGCAAGGCTGGTTTCGTGGCATCTGGCCGCCGCACAAGCGCAATCCGCTGACGGCACGGCGTGTCTTCCTCAACATGCTCTTTTGCTCATGCCGCGGCCTATCAGACGATCCATGCTCGTCAACCCCACGCACGCGTTTCCTACGCCAAGGCCGTCTCCCTCTTCCGCGGGTTCGATGAAGAGAGCAGCCTGGATCGCTACGCCGCCGGCATCAAACGCCATCTCTTCGAGCACATCTGGATCATGGCGACCATCGACGGCAAGCTGCGTCCGCCACTGGGTCTTGGCCAATATCACCATCCGCTGGCCGATTCGCTCGACTTCTTCGCCATCAACTACTACACGCGGCGGCTGGTGCAATTCGTGCCCGATCCACGCAAACTCTTCGGCGTCGAGCGCTTCTCCGAGAATGCCGAGTTCTCAGACAGCGGACAACACGGCCCCTACAGCGAGTACCATCCCGAGGGGCTGCACCAGATCTGCCGAGAGGTGAGCGTCTTCGACAAGCCCATCTACATCACCGAGAACGGCCTGCCCGACGCCGACGACGACCAGCGCCCGCGCTGGCTGCTGGGCCATCTGAGCGAGCTTCACCGCGCCATCGAAGACGGCTGCGATGTGCGCGGCTACTACCATTGGACGTTTGTGGACAACTTTGAATGGAACGAGGGGTGGGGTCTACGTTTTGGGCTGGTGGAGATGGATCCGCAGACGCAGGAACGGCGAGAGCGGCCGAGTGCGCGGTTGTATGGGGAGATAGCGAGCGAAAATCAGGTCATCGTTTGAGCCTGTCTATGTACGCCTACCAGATCATCGTCACATCGTACGCGTCGAATTTCCGATCTCGACCAACAATCGGCAAAGATCTTCCCATCGCTTGAGCAATGATTAGGCGGTCAAATGGATCTCGATGATGAAATGGCAGAGCGGCAACGAGGGCCAAATCGTCCAGAGATATATCGAGCACCCCAATTGAGTTATCGTCAAGCTGTCGAGGAATCAAATCCGAGAATGGTTTTGTCAACGTCAACTTCCCAATGCTGAATTTAATCGCTATCTCCCAGAGACTGGCGATACTCACAAACACTCCGTTGTCGGCATCTGTGATAAGATTGCGCGCTTCTGGACTGGTGCGCTTGTCTCCTGTCACATACCACAGAAACGTGTGTGTATCCAGAAGCAGTTGCATCACATATAGTCCGTGAAATCATCCAGTGGCTCATCAAAGTCGTCGGCAATTTGGATCAAGCCGGCGGCGGGAGCGGCCAAGTGCACGGAATATGATGCGCCAGATACAGCCACCGAAAACATTACTGCACCCACGTAAGCGGTGAAGTAGTTCGTTACGGGATCGGCAATCTGACAGTTACCGTAGGTGCTACGCTACCATTGGCTGTCGACAACGCGCTACACGCATCCAGAGATGATCCAGAGGTTATCGAGGTCGTCCGGCTGGGACCTACGAAACTCACGGTCTCATAGAAATGTCAGTTTAGATGCCCCGCAAAGTCACCATTGACATTTGGTCCGTGTGCGGTATAGTTGAGAGCACAATCGCCAAAGAGGAAGAAGAAACTTATGGCTAAATCAGATCCGATTGTGGATGACGAATTGAGAACCGAATACGATTATTCCGGCGGGGTTCGTGGCAAACACCACAAAGTTCTGCGCGAAGACGGCTATATTGTGCGGGTATACGACGACGATGATGGCACAGTCACTGAGCGGCGCGGCGCCGGCGAGAGAATGGTCACGCTTGAACCAGATGTTTACGAGTACTTTCCGGATTCACAGGCCGTCAATCAAGCACTCCGCACTTTGATGCCGATCGTGCCAGAAAAACGCCAAATGTCGGACCAAGCCGCAACTGAAACTACGAGATGAATGGGACAACTTCTACCGACGGGCTACAAGTCATACCTGAAGTGATGGATGTCACGGTCACGGATGATACGTTGAGCGTCGATTTGGCGGACGGACGGACTATTTCTGTGCCTGTGATGTGGTTTCCGCGGCTGGCGTATGGCACAGCGGAAGAGCGAGCCAACTTCGAGATTGCAGGCGCCGGATTGGGTATCCACTGGCCTGATTTGGATGAAGATATTGGCGTAGAAGGCTTGTTGCTTGGCAAACAGTCTCTGGAAAGTGAATCGTCATTCGCGCGGTGGTTGGCGCAACGTCCACAAAATCGAATGACGGGGTCAGCAGATAGGACGCCAGCCTGATCCGACGAAACAAGGTCGGGGGTATACTGACATGGCGAAACGCAAAAAGAAACAGCGCACGAAGAAACGCCCGCAGACCAGAAGACAGACCCTCCACCGGGAAGAGCTATCAGTCACGCGCGAAGCGAAGCAAATCGTTGAGAGCGCACAAAGAGCCGAGGCCAAGGTCGTAACTCTCGGCAATTTGATGTTCTTCTCGACTGCTGAGGGAGACGCATGGGTGCTTGATCCGGAGGACCACTTGGCCCAACGGCTCGCAGAATTGGGAGAACCACTGCCATACCAGATAGTGGAGACGCCAACCACATTTGGCGTGGGATGGAACGCTCAGTATGCGCTCAGTGACGCTGGATTCATGGTTCTGGACGGAGACGGGAAAGTAACAATGTTCCCCTCGTATCCGGTGGAGCACATCCGCGATGGTGAAAGGCGAACAAACCAATCGATCTGACCGACAGACCTCAAGCCGTTGCAAGAAAACGAATCCCGTGCAGGGACAGGTCTGAGACCTGTCCCTGCACGGGATTCGTTTTCTTGCAACGGCTTTACTGTCCGTAATAGGCATTCGCCCCATGTTTTCTGAGATAGTGCTTATCCAATAACGCCTGTTGCATGGGCGGGAGTGTCGGCTCCAGCATCATGGCGTGGAAGTTCATGAAGGCGACTTCCTCCAGGACGACGGCGTTGTGAACGGCGTCCATGGCGTCGGCGCCCCAGGCAAACGGGCCGTGGCTGTGAACCAGCACCGCCGGGATCGCATCGGGGTCTTTGTCCCGGAAGGTCTCGATGATGACCGTGCCCGTCTCCTTCTCATATTCGCCCTCGATCTCGGCCACCGTCATTTTGCGCGTGCAGGGAATCTCGCCGTAGAAATAGTCGCCGTGGGTCGTCCCCAGCGCCATCAGACCGCGCCCGGCCTGGGCAAAGGTGGTTGCCCAGCGACTGTGGGTGTGAACGATGCCGCCGATGTTGGGAAAGGCCTTGTAGAGTTCGAGATGCGTCGCCGTGTCGGAGGAAGGTTTCAGTCCCCCGTCCACGACGTCCCCTGTTTCCAGCGCCACGACCACCATGTCATCGGCTTTCATTTCTTCATAGGAAACACCCGAGGGCTTGATGACCACCAATCCCGCATGCCCGGTCGATGGCCGAGACATTGCCCCAGGTGAAGGTCACGAGACCATGGTCGGGGAGCAGCAGATTGGCTCGACAGACCTGCTCTTTCAGTTCTGCTAACATGGTTACTCCTTCAACGCATCGACTGCGGCCCGTTCGATGACGAGACCCTGCTTGTAGCGCTCCATGAACGCCGCAAAGCCCTCGACATCGACCGGGTCCGGGGCCAGCGTGACGCCGCTCTCCCCCGCAAATACTCTTGTCGGCGAGATAGGCTTCCAGCGTTTCATCCTCGCCCTTGCGTTGCATGTAGGCGGCCAGCAGGGCGATGCCCCAGGCTCCGCCCTCGCCCGCGGTCTCCATCACCGAGACCGGCACGTTCATGGCCGCGGCCATCATCCTCTGGCCCACGCCCTCGGTCTTGAAGAAGCCGCCGTGGCCGAGGATCTGGTCGATCTCCACCTTCTCCTGTTCGAACAGGATATCCAGTCCGATATTCAAAGCCCCCAGCGAGGAGAAGAGATGCACGCGCATGAAGTTGGCCAGATTGAAGCGGCTTTCGGGCGTGCGCACAAAGAGGGGACGGCCCGCCTCCATGTGGGTGATGTGCTCGCCGGAGAGATAGTTGTAGGCCAACAGCCCGCCGGCATCCGCATCGCCGTCGAGCGCCTTCCTATAGAGCATTTCAAAGAGCCGGGATTGATCGACTTCCACACCCAGCGCGGCCGCAAATTCGTCGAACAGACCGACCCAGGCGTTGAGGTCGGAGGTGCAGTTGTTGCAGTGCACCATGGCCACCGGCTTGCCCGTGGGCGTCGTCACCATGTCGATCTCAGGGTAGAGCTTGGAGAGGGCCTTTTCCAACACGATCATGGCGAAGACCGACGTGCCGGCGGAGACGTTGCCCGTGCGCTGGGCCACGCTGTTGGTGGCGACCATGCCGGTGCCGGCGTCGCCTTCCGCAGGGCAGAGCGGGATGCCCGCTTGCAGTTGCCCGGTGGGATCGAGCAGCTTAGCGCCGGCTTCGGTCAGTGCGCCGGCGGTTTCGCCCGCCACCAGCACCTCGGGCAGGATGTCCTGGAGCTGCCACGGGAGTTCTCTGGCCGCGAGTTGCTGATTGAACTGGGCCATTCTGCCGGCATCGTAGTCGTTGGTCGTGCTGTCGATGGGGAACATGCCGGAGGCTTCGCCGACGCCCATCGATTTCTGCCCGGTCAGTTGCCAGTGGACATAGCCGGCCAGCGTGGTCAGATAGTCGATCTCGGCCACGTGGTCTTCCCCGTTGAGGATGGCCTGGTAGAGGTGGGCAACGCTCCAGCGCTGGGGAATGTTGAACTGAAAGAGGTCCGTCAGTTCCTCGGCGGCCTGGCCGGTGATGGTGTTGCGCCAGGTGCGAAACGGGGACCAGCAGATTGCCGTCCCGGTCCAAGGCGATGTAGCCGTGCATCATGCCGCTGAAGCCGATGGCGCCGATGGTCTTGAGCGGGACGTCGTACTGGGTTCGCACGTCCTCGGCGAGCGCTCGATAGCTCTCCTGCAAGCCGGTCCAGACATCGTCCAGGCTGTAGGTCCAGATGCCGTCTTCGTACTGGTTTTCCCAGTCGTAGCTGCCCGACGCAATCGGCGTGTGATCGTGGCCGATCAGCACGGCCTTGATACGCGTCGAACCGAACTCGATGCCCAGCGCGGTTTCGCCGCGCTCGATGGCGGCTTGGATGTCGGTTTGGTTCATGGTGGTCTCCTTTTGTGGTGGCGTATTTCGGTTTGGTTCTATGATACGTCCGGCCAGGAATAATCGCCAGAATGCGGATTGTTGCTTTTCTCCATCGGTAAATCATCTCTGGAAAGCAAATCCTCATCGCTACTTTCCCTGTACTGGCACAGCACTCATTGTGGTACAATGGCCACAAGAGCGACAGGCTGAGCCGATTCCACCACGACTAGGCGTCGCCCATGTGATCAACAAGGGTATGGCCAGATGACGCAGGAGCAGTTCACAACTCGCCAAGAAACTGGTACAGTCGCCATAAGCGACACTGGGCCGTTGATTTCCGCATTTCAATCAGACAGCTTCGAGTTGCTCGCATGTCTGTTTGCAGAAGTACGGATCTCGGCCATTTGCCAGATTGAATTGGTCAAGCACGGTTGGGCAGATCGCAGTACAGGCCGCTCAGTCCAAGATTGTGATTGTGGAGCTCTCGGCCGCAGAAGAGCGGGCGGCGCATTCAATCGCTCAGCAGATTGCGCATCACCCGGATTCGCACGATCCCGTAGCTCAAGATCATCTCGGGGAAGCGCAAGTAATCGTTGTTGCACAGCGTCAAGAGCATCAGAATGGCGTGCTGTTATTGGATGAATTGGCGGCACGCTCGGTTGCAAGGCGGCACGGCGTCAAACTTTCCGGTTTTCCAGGTGTTTTGCTTTTGGCCGTGCAGACTGGATTGATTTCAGCGGAAGAATTGAAGACTCGTCTAGAGACTTGCCGCGAACAAGGGACACACTATGGTGTGCCGTTCATCGACCGGGTCTACGAGATGGCGAAACAGGGACGGAGGGAATGATGGAACAAAAATCAGTACATGAACCAGACGCGAAGCTGATGGACGCAGCCGACGTATGGGAAGACGCCCAGCAGATCGAGAGTATCTTAGTTCGTAACAGAACGGAGGCGGAGCCGGTCGTTCGTTTACATATTCCTCTCTCTGTATTTGTGTCCGCATTGGAGCAGTTTGATCGAGATGAATTAATGATAGTCCGCCAGCGGATCGAAGAGCAATTGGCCGCGTAGGAATGACGTGCCCAGCTACTGGATGAACGGGACAAATAGCCAGGACGACAATAGACCTATGCACTCACATTGGAACTGCCGGAGAAGATATTCGTACAGCTGCTGCAAGCGGCAAAATCGGCCAGTCAGTCGCCAGAAGAATGGCTGGTGGAAAACCTCGACAAACAGTTGAATGCGGATGGCGTTGATCTCAGGCGGCATTTTGGCGCCGTGGACCTGGGGCGACCCGACAGGTGCCAACACCAGTTCCATCGATGCCGATCTGGCACGCACTTCTCGTGGATCGACTCGATAAGCACTGGTCGTTGTGTGATTCGGTGAGCATTGTGTTGATGCGACAACGTAATGTAACAGAGGCCCTGACAACGGATCACCATTTCGAGCAGGCTGGGCTGATCCGACTCCTGTAGACGGCTCTGTTTCGCTGAGTCCTGAATCCCCAATTTCACCGTTGACATTTAAGCCGGTGTGCGGTATAGTGGATAGCGAAACTGCCAACCCCGGACTTTTCGGTCCAAAAGTATCGGCCTGACGATCACGTAGCTGCGCAACAATCTGAACCAAAGGACCGTCTGAAAGGAAATGCTGAATGGCACTGCTGCTAGGCAAAGAACCGGTCGAATCGATTCCGCTGAAGACCGCTGAAAATGGCGTTATTTTGGTGGGCAACACCAGGGTCACGCTGGATACGGTTGTTGGCGCTTTTGATGATGGCGCCACACCAGAGGAAATTGTCTATCAGTATCCGTCTTTGCAACTTGCTGACGTGTACGCAGTCGTTGGCTACTACTTGCATCACGGAAGCGAGGTGCAAGATTATCTAAAGCGGCGTGCTCAACAGGCAAAAGCTGTGAAATTGGAAAACGAGACTCGCTTTCCGCCACATGGGATACGAGAACGGCTCATGGCTCGCCAACAAGTGTCATAACAAATGCTCAAGTTCCTGGCGGATGAGAATTTCAACTACAACATTGTGCGCGGATGTTGCGTCGCAATCCAGATGTAGATGTTGTGCGGGTACAGGATGTTGGATTAGGCGGTGCTGATGATCCAACAATCCTTGAATGGGCAGCACGAGAGCAGCGGATTTTGTTAACGCATGATGTGGCAACGATCACTCATTACGCATACGAGCGTGTAAGAGCAAACAAACGGATGCCGGGTGTATTTGAGGTAAATCGTACGATATCACTCGGAATCGTGATTGACGACCTTTTGCTGATTGCCGGCGGCAGCTTGGAAAATGAGTGGGAAGGGCAGGTTCGGTATCTTCCTCTGCACTGAATTTGCGTTAGAAAATCGTATTGACATCTGATCCGTTTACGGTATAGTGGATCGCGAAACCACCAACCCCGGACTCATCGGTTCAACGGGAACCCGACTGACGATGCCGATGCTCTATGAACCTTCAAGCAAGATGCTCGCAGTTTTCACGCCATCACACTATGGGCGAACCGATGGACCTTACTACGTCATTGCTGCGGGTGTTTGGTCCGGTCTCTGCGACAGCATATGCCGCCAAGGGCTTGTCAAGGTGCGATCATCTACTTTTGCCGCCGTCTTGATCATTAGCTACGATAAAAAACTTGGATGGCAGTCCGGAATAGCCCGAAGCCACAAATACGAGAGTGAAATTCCATAGTGAGTCCGGCAGTTCCACCGGCTTAGCTTCAGCACTGATTATGCGGCAACCGAGTTCGGTGATATGACGGCTTATATCACGTAGCATTAACCTTATTCGTTGACGGGATCTCAACGTCAATGCGACAGTTAAACATAATGGCCTTGAGTAAGCCAGGCAGATTTGGTTAACAGATAAGTGTCTAAGCTTATCACTCTCTACCGGACAGAAAACTTGTTCTGCGAGTTTTTCATCAATCCACCGAGATTCTGACGGTCAGAAAGGGCGTTTTTGGCATTCAAGGCATCGAGTTGATGCATTATTTGCGATATTTGCCTGTTGAATTTTACATAATCGCTATTGGGCGGCAATGACATCATGATTTCGGGGCCGCAATCTGCTCAGTACAGCAAGTATTGGGTGCCGTCGGGCTAGAACATAATTTCTGTCCGGTAGTGAGAGTTTATCAAAGGATCCCAAAGTGGCGACAAACATATCTGTAGTAGAGGCAATCGAAGCTCACCTGGGGCAGTGGCAAGAAAGAGCAACCGGATGCAATGCGGCGAGGAGCCATCTGGTCAAACGATCAAGAAGAAATGCAGAGAGCGATGCAACCATTGTTGAATTCACAAGCAGCTCTTCAGAAATCCTTTGAACCGATTCTTGCAGCTCAAGAGAACTGGCGTAATAGCTTCGTGTCATTCGAACTTCCACACTATGGCCTTATTGATTTAGGACCGGTCGTGGAGCAAGCCGAAAGATTCAGAAAATCGCTTGAGGATCTTATTAGCCCTGCCTTTGAAGAGATTCAACGAAGCTTCAAAGTACTCCCGCCCAAAAACGCAGAAGAGGCACTGATTCTCCTTGGAACATACGGATGGTACCTTGATCTTGAATGGCCAATTCACTCACTCTGGAAACTAAAGGAAGCGCTAGAAGAAGGGAACATACAAGAAGCAGAGGAAGCACTTGTACAGTATTTTGAGGAACGTTTGGATGAAATAGAAGCATCAATTATTCGTAAGTTCCCAGAGCCGCGAAAAAGTGATCAAAGCGGCATTCTCGGCCCACAGACGGTGTGAATACGAGCTTTCGATCCCTGTTTTTCTGTCACAAACTGATGGGATATGCAAAGAAATTGTAAACCAATACTTTTTTATGAAACAGAACAAAAAGCCACGCACTGCGATCTATGTCAACAGGATTTTTCTTTGCTGCAAACACCTATCGAGCAGCGCTTTTAAGCCCACTAGCGCATACTCTCCCTATCAGTGCCTCAGAAAAAGACGCGGCGCTGGATTGCAACGATCTAAATCGACACATGGTGCAACATGGCGAGTCAGTCGATTATGGCACAAGAACTAATGGCCTAAAGGCTGCATCCTTAATCGACTACGTTGCGCATGTGCTCAAGTCCAGCGATAGTGACGCCTAGCATCGGATTGATATTGGACACATACCGACATTCCGATTTGTTGCTCGCTTTATGGAACCTGTTGCCGGCGCTAATCAAAGACATCGCATCTGGTATCGTCGGTTTCATAGCGCCAGTCTGGTCAACGGCCGGTATCCGCCAACCAAAAATGCAGTTGACCGAGCCTACCTTGGCGCGTTTTTCAACCTTGGCGGCACGCTCAACGAATCTGGAATACATCATTGACGGCACGCATTCCGGTTTGGCAACTGACTCTGGCGTTGGCGGGCTTCCGACGTCAATGCCACGATGTTGGCTAATGAAAGAAATAGAATCAGCTGAATCCAGCCTCGATCTACACCCCAAACGCCGATGTGAAACTGATTCATAAGCGAGACCAATATGGTTGATGATAAAACCAGAACAGACGAAACCCACGTAATCACTCTTGAGGATGTTCAAAAATCGATGCCCAGAGTGGCTAAGAGGAAAAAAACAGCTAGATGGTCATCGCTGTTGAGCGTACTACTGACTTTTCTTGCTACAATCTTTGGGATCGTAGTCGACAGTAATCTAGATTCGGTTATGGGTTTGAATTCCGATGCCCTAACAAAATATTTCGGTCAGATACTGCCATTTACCTTTATATTTGCGGCCTCAATGGGAATCGAAAGTATCGTGTACCTTGCAAATAGAATTTTGAAGCTACAAAGCACTATTCGGAGCACGAATATTGCAGGAATTCGGGGAAACTGAACGGGATTTTCTCCAAAGCATTGAAAGTGACTTGGATCGCCTATTGGAGAAAGGGTACGTTTATGCTAGTCAAGAGCAAGATGCTATGGATATAGAACTTCATCCACAAGCAAAAGACCAATTCCGAGAATATGTTGACAATTTTTCAGTAACTTTGCTCCTCCAAGCGAAGCTGATTGCGTTCAAAGGCGAGGCAAACGTCGTAGTGAGTACGATGTCCGATGATGCACAGCAAAGCGTTCTGTACAATCGGAGAAAGTCCAAGATCCAAGAACTCTGGATCGCTTCTGGTGGAGCTCTGTTTGGTGCATTCATACAAGGATTTATAAATGAGCTATCGATTGCTCCACTTCGCCCATTGTGGATTGCTATATACGTCATCGCCGGCTTTGTTGGCGCTTTTCTGATTTTTTAGGAGCCTTTATCAGAGCAACTAAAAGATGAAGAAGTCAATCTGGTAGTTCCTGTGCTACTACCCGATTTTGGTTCAGCTAGCAGGTGTAGTTGGCTCTTCGCCCGCTGAACGCCATTGCACCAGAGGGGCTAAAGCGCGCACGAGTTCCAAGTTGTCCGCCGCTCGAACAAGTTTGATTGGCAACCGATCGCCACGCTGTCCGCCCTACCCGCTGATGGTGTTGTTGGCGCGGCTATCGATGCACGGTATGTGTCAATAGCTTTGAGACAACTTGGCCGAATTAATTAGTGTAGACAGTGTATCGATATCGGCGGATCCAGTGTTTCTACGAGCAGATTCGCCGCCATGCACGATTGAGTTTATCGCTTTCTGGAACAATGTAGCTGTCAAGGCTCGGGTCTGGGCAGGGTACGGGACCCTGCCCAGAGCTACACCGTTCACCGGTATCAGCGCTCGGGTCGCTCTCCAGCGTTGCCCTATCCTCTGTACCGGCAGTCGTCAGTATAGTGAAGAACGACGGTTCGTTCAATTACGGATCCGGCGCCGGTTGGTTGATCCAGACGGCGTCTGGGCAACTGGGCCGGCATCGGCTGCCCTTGCACAAAACGTTCGGGATGATTCTGATAGGCCTGCTGCAAGACGATCTGCCGTTGTGCCAGCTTCTCCTGCGGCTCGACCATAGTGAACATCGGCCGGCGTGAGTAAGGCCAGGCCCGTATGATGGTGCTGCTGGTTGTACCAGGTGAAAAAATCCTGGGACCAACTGGCGAGCATCGAGCAACGAACCGAAGCGCTCCGGATAGGTCGGCGCAGTATTTGAGTGTGCGAAAGTGCGCCTCCGAGTACGGATTGTCGTCAGGAACATGCGGACGGCTATGGCTCTTGGTGACCCCCAGATCGCTCATCAAGCAGTGCGATGGGCTTGGCAATCATCGGGCCGCCGCGGTCAGCATGAATGGTCAGTTGGTCTTCTTCGACGCCCTGGTTGGTGCATGCCGCAGTAATCAGTTCGCCGGCCAGTGCCGCCGATTCTTGCTCTGCCACCATCCAGCCGACGACGTAGCGACTGAAGACATCAAGCATCACATAGAGATAGTAGTAGCAGAGCTTCTCCGGTCCACGCAGCTTGGTGATATCCCATGACCAGAGCTGGTTCGGTGCCGGTGGCCAGCAGTTCCGGCCTGCTGTAGACTGGATGACGCAGCTGATTTCGTCGCTCTCGCACCTCTTTGTGCTCGTCCAATATGCGATACATGGTCCGCCAGTGACAGTGATAGACGCCTTCATCCAGCAACGTGGCATAGACCTCGCGTGGACTCTGGTCTTGGAATCGTTCGCTGTTGAGCACGGTTGCGCACGGTTTCCTTTTCGGCGTCATCCAGTGCCCGCTGCGGTTTGGTCCGTTCCCGTGCCGGCTTTGGCGACTTGTCCACGGGCTTGCGCAGACGATAGAGGCTGCTTCTCGGAATCTTCAAGATGCGGCATGCCTCCGCAACACCGGTGACGGTGGCCAGTTCGGCACAGGCGGCCATCATCAGTTCTCGTTGCTCGGCATCTCGTCCAGACTCGTCCCAAGTAGCTGGGCTAACTTTTTTTGCACGTCGATGATATGTTCAGCCCGTTCCAGTCGCGCTCGCAGCCGCTCGTTCTCTCGCTGCAAGCCGCTTGACCTCGGCTGCTTGGGGGTCCGGCTTGCGCCCTCGTTTCTGACCCAGTGTGCCTTGCTCCCGTTGCCGACGCCACGTCGTCAGATGCGATGAGTAGAGCCCTTCCCGCCGCAACAGTGCGCCGATCTGGCCATGCTCGCTGCAATCGATCCGCTTCAGCCAGAATGCGCAGCTTGTACTCAGCACTGAATCGGCGTCGTTCCGCCTTGGGCACCACTTGTGGGTCAGGTTCTTGTGTCATCATTGGTCTGCTTCCGTTTGCACACTCCCATTTTGACTTGCATCTTCGACTCCTTGTCGGTTGGAATTCTACACTAATTTCCTTCCGCAAGTTGTCCCATACATTATAGGCACAAAGCAGCACGTGCGAAGTCGTTGCGCAAGTCATCACTCGTGAAGGCAGCAATTCTCATTCCGAATCATTCTAAATAAAGAGGAGCCAACCAGTTCAATTTGCCGGTCAATTTGAGCCGAAATGCCAGTTGAGATAGGCGGAATCGCATCAATATCTACCGATTACCGCCATTTGACCATCGGATCCACGTTGCGACGCACCTGGCTACGCAATTTCGGTCATCTGGGCTAACGGATATTCACGAAATTGACCCCAATGAGCCGTCATCCGATTTCAGAATGAGAATTGCTGTGGCAAAGGCAGGAACATCACCCGGCCTCAACGCATCCAAAAAGAGGAACCATGGACACCTTTACTGCTCAAATCCCCGACACAGACAACCAGACGGTCATGCCGAATCTCCTGGTCAACGGCGTTGCCTTCATCGAGTTGGTCAGGCAGCATGAGCTGCCGTTCGCCATGGCCGAAGGGAAGCCGGATCTGGCGGGCGACTATTTTGCAACGAGCGCCACCGCGTATTACCCGACCGGTCACCCATCCAGTGATCGCTACGACGGCGAGGAGAAGTCCATGTTGCTGGGCTGTGCTGAATGCGGTTTCGCCGAATGTTGGCCGCTTCTGGCACGGGTCGAAACGCAGGGAGAGACGGTGATCTGGAGCGACTTCGAGCAGCCACATCGGCGTTTTGCCGAATCAGCCGACCAGATGCCAGTCTGATGTCGATAGACCACAGAGTAGTCGCCTAATAGATTCAGCGTGGTTCGCTCTACCCAGGATGGAGACGGAGCAATGAGTTACATCAACCAGTTTCGACTGATTCGAACAGTCATAGAAGGAAAACCGCCGAATTCGAAGGAGTTGCTTGCTGACGTCAATCGTGACGCCGTGCTTCGGGCGCTGGAGCGTTCAACGGATGGCGTACCTGCAGCCAGTCACCTTCACAAATATGCCGATGGAAGAAGAGCATTTTGCCAAAATGCCTCGGCGGCAAAAGATGCGATTTCAGGCAATTTGCGAATCCGTCAACGACAATCCTCACCAGGCGATTGCTGAACTCCTGAAGTTACGCCAGAAGTATCCCAATGTCCCGGCCATTCAGAACTATCTCGGCACCGCCTATCTCTACAGCGGGCAGGAAGATCTCTACCATGAGACGCTGCTGGAAACGGTCGAACGCTTTCCAACCTATCTGTTTGGCAAAACCGCGTTGAGCGAATATTACCTCACTCATCAACAACATCAGAAGGTGAAGGACATATTTGAGGGGAAATTCGAACTTCGACTGCACTATCCAACGAGAGATATCTTCCACGTGAGCGAAGTCCGGTCATTTTTTTGCGTGGTTGGCAGTTACTTTGCACGGACAAACAATCTTTCGCGAGCACTCCATCACTACTGTATTCTGGCTGATGTTGAGCCGGACCATCCTGCCACGAAACGCCTTGGCGATGAGATAGTTCGTAAAGAAATTGAGAAGCTCTCGCGAAAAATGTCGCGGTACAAGAGGTAAAAAAACCGAGGGTAGTGCAAAGCGAAATGCATGACAGCAATCGGTTCACTAAATTTCAATTTGACATGCGCGCGCTGACGTGATATTCTTGCCGCAATTCGAACGGTCTGCCATACCAGCGACGGCGAAACAGCGTTCTTCACCAAGTAGACATCAACCAATATGTCAGTCCAAATGCGTCACCACAGCCAGCAGACAGAAATGCTCGAAAGCAGCCCATTGGCTGCGCCGGCTGTCTATGCTTTGGATTCTGACCCACGCTGTGTTGAGCGTGGGTTTACTTTTGGGGCCTATTGGTACAGCTACTTTTTTAGCAACGTTTCGCCATCCTGCGATGCGGAAGGGCCGGTTGTGACTGCATAAGTCACGCGATGAAGCTGGACTTTACGAGAGCGAGGATGGAAATCCCGCTCTCGTTTTTTTTTGCTCGGATATTTGGCAATCGGAAAGGAAGTACGCATGGTCTGTCGTGGAATCAGAGGCGCCACCACCGTGGCGTCGGATGATCGGGAAATGGTCTTGCAGGCCACACGCGAGTTGTTGGCCCTGATGATTCGGCTCAATGACGTCAATCCGCAGGATGTCGCCAGCGCGACATTTACGACGACGCATGACATCCATTCCGTCTTTCCGGCGCTGGCCGCCCGTCAACTGGGCTGGCTCGACGTCCCGCTGCTCTGCGGCCACGAGATGAGCGTCGACGGCGCGCTGCCGCTCTGCATCCGCATTCTGATCCACTGGAACACGGAGAAGACGCAGCAGGAGATCCGCCACGTCTATCTGCGAGAGGCGACGACGCTGCGGCCTGACCAGACGCTGGCCTTCTCCGAACAGGACATGACCGATCTGAATGGGTGGATCGAAGAGCAGTTGAGTATTTGGACCTGAAACGTCAACGGTAACTCGTCGTTTAGTTCGCACGCCCACGTGCGAATCGGTCAGGACGATTCGCCAACGATTCGCACGACCCGTGCGCACGTGGGCGTGCGCACTGAACGACCTTTCTATGACAGCGAACAGATGACGAACTTGAAGCAAGGCAATTTGGAGGTGTGCATGACAACCGTAGCATTCCAGGGCGAATCCGGCGCCTATTCAGAGGAAGCAGTTCGCCAGCATTTCGGCGACGATGTGAAGACGCTTTCCGTGCCGGGCGTTCGAGCACATCTTTGACGCCGTCGAGTCGGGCGAGGCCGACTTTGCCGCCGTTCCGGTCGAGAACTCGGCAGCGGGCAGCATCAACAAGGCCTACGATCTGCTGCTGAACCACGACCTGAAGGTTCACGGCGAGATCCTGCTGCGTGTCCACCACAACCTGCTGGTTGCGCCCGGCGTCACCGGCGAGATCGTGCAGGTGCGCAGCCATCACCAGGCGCTGGCCCAGTGTGAGGGCTTTCTCAACCGCAACGGCTACACCGCGGTGCCCTGGTACGACACGGCCGGCAGCGCCAAGGATCTGGCGGCCGACCCGGTGCCGGGCGTGGCTGTCATCGCCAGCCGTCTGGCCGCCGAAGTCTACGGGCTGGAGATCGCGGCCGAGCGCATCGAGGACATGCACCACAACTACACGCGCTTCTTTATCGTCGGCAAGGGGGACGCCCCACGCTGCGAGCCGGCCAAGACATCGCTGGTCTTTGCCACGCCCGACATTCCCGGCGCGCTCTACGATGCGCTCAGCGAGTTCGCCAGCCGCGAGATCAACCTGGTCAAGCTGGAGAGCCGGCCACGCAAGAACCGGCCGTGGCAGTACGTCTTCTATCTCGATTTTGAGGGCCACTGGCAAGATGAAGCCGCCCGCGATGCCCTCGTCAGCCTGCTCAACCGCTCGGCCTTCGTCAAACTGCTGGGCAGCTATCCGCCGGCGCCACGGCTGGAGAATGGGCAGAGTAACGCGCAGTCAGCGGTGTTGCAGATATGACAGGGTGAAGGGTTGACAGGGTGACAGGGTGACAAGGTGATTGGTTGCAGGAAAAGCCAACGCTATCGAGATCACCCTGTCACCCTGTCACCTTGTCACCTTGTCCAAGACCACGATAACAACAAAACACTCGACCCATACCGGAAACCAACCAAGGAGAACCACCCATGATCGTCGTAATGAGACCCGATGCAACCGCTGCCGAAATCGGCGCGGTCATTGCCAAAGCCGAAAAAATGGGCTGCACCACACACCCGATCTACGGCGAAAACCGCACCGTTGTGGCCCTGGTCGGCGATCTGACACAGATCACGCGCGAGCATTTTGACGCCATGGAAGGCGTCGCCAACACGTTGCGCATCCAGGAACCCTACAAGCTCAGCAGCCGCACCACCCGCCCCGACAACACCGTCCTCGACGTTGCCGGCGGTCAGGTGAAGATCGGCGGGCAAGAGATCATCGTGATGGCCGGACCTTGCAGCGTCGAGGGCCGCGAGCAGATCATCGAGATCGCCCACGCCGTCAAGGAAGCCGGGGCCAAGGTGCTGCGCGGCGGCGCCTTCAAGCCGCGCACCAGCCCCTACGACTTCCAGGGATTCGGCCTCAAGGGGCTTGAATACCTGGCCGAAGCCCGCGAGCAGACCGGGCTGCCCATCATCACCGAGGTGATGACGGTCGAGACGGTGCCCATGGTGGCCGAGTACGCCGACATCCTGCAGATCGGGGCGCGCAACATGCAGAACTACGGTCTGCTTCAGGCCGTGGGCAAGGTGCAGAAGCCGGTGCTGCTCAAGCGCGGCATGAGCGGCCTGATCAAAGAGTGGTTGATGTGCGCCGAGTACATCGTCAGCAACGGCAACTACAACGTCATGCTCTGCGAACGGGGCATCCGCACCTATCGAGACGGCCACGCGCAACACCTTCGATCTCAATGCCGTGCCGCTGGTCAAGCAGACCAGCCATCTGCCGGTCGTGGCCGATCCGTCCCACGGCACAGGGCTGCGCGAACTGGTGCCGGCCATGGCCAAGGCTTCCATCGCCGCCGGCGCCGACGCCCTGATCCTGGAAGTCCATCCCGATCCGGACAACGCCATCAGCGATGGCCGCCAGAGCCTGACCCTGGAAGCCTTCGCAGATCTGATGAAAGATTTGCAGCGTGTGGCTGTCGCCGTCGATCGCTACATCGCTGAAGCGCCGACCGTCGAAACAGAAGAACTGGCCGAATTGGCCGCCGTCGCATAGAAGGACAAAGAGCAAAGATCGAAGAACGAAGACCCAGGCTCTTGCCGCGGATACAGCAGCTTGATCGGAAACCGATCTTCGATCTTTGCTCTTCGTTCTTCACTCACTGAATCAAGGAGCACATCCCACCATGATCATCGTCATGAAACAGAGCGCCCAGCCGCGCGATGTCGAAGCCGTCGTCAGTCGAATTGAAGATCTGGGCTACAAGGTCCACCTGAGTCGTGGTGAAGCACGCACCATCGTCGGCGTCATCGGGGCGGATGAATATCTGCTGCAACGCGCCACCTTCGAGGTCATGGACGGCGTCGAGAAGAGCATGCGCGTCATGCAGCCGTACAAGCTGGCCAGCCGCGACTTCAGCCACGAGAACACGGTCATCCAGGCCAACGGCGCGACCATCGGCGGCAAACGGATCGCGGTCATGGCCGGGCCGTGCAGCGTCGAGAGCCGCGAGATGATCATCGAGATCGCGCACGCGGTCAAGGAGGCCGGGCGCGACCATTCTGCGCGGCGGCGCCTACAAGCCGCGCAGCAGCCCCTACAGTTTCCAGGGCCTGGGCGAAGAAGGGTTGCGCTACCTGGCCGAGGCACGCGAACAGACCGGCCTGCCGGTGATCACCGAGGTCATGAGTCCCGACGATGTCGAGCTGGTCGGCGACTATGCCGACATCCTGCAGGTCGGCGCACGCAACACCCAGAACTACTCGCTGCTCAAGGCGCTGGGCAAGCAGAGCAAGCCGGTCTTCCTCAAGCGTGGCATCAGCGGCACCATCGAGGAACTGCTGATGAGCGCCGAGTACATTCTCAGCGGCGGCAACATGCAGGTGATGGTCTGTGAACGGGGCATCCGCACCTACGAGACGATCACGCGCAACACCTTCGACATCAACGCCGTGCCGGTGCTGAAGTCAGCTCACCCATCTGCCGGTCGTCGCCGATCCGGCCCATGGCACAGGCCAGTGGGATCTGGTCGGCCCGGTCGCCAAGGCTGCCGTGGCCGCGGGCGCCGATGCGCTGATGATCGAGGTCCACCCGGACCCGGGCAGCGCCTGGAGCGACGGCGCACAGAGCCTGACGCCGGAGCATTTCGCCAAGGTCATGGCGGATTGAGGCCGGTTGCGCGGCGGTGGGGCGGACGATTGGGAGTAGGACCGGGATTGGGGACTAGGGATTGGGGCCGTGGTCGCTGTCGCAATCCCAATCCCCAATCCCAATCCCCATCCCGAGAGCCACCATGAGCAAACGCTTCGAGAATGCCGCGTGACCGTCATCGGGCTGGGCCTGATGGGCGCGAGCCTGTGCATGGATCTGATGCAGAAAGAGGCCTGCCGCGAGGTGCGCGGCGTGGCACGCCGATCGCGAATTGTGCTCGACGCCTTTCACTCGGGCGCAGTCGATCTGGCCACCAACGACCCGCACACCGGCGTGCTGGGCGCGGATCTGGTCATCCTCGCCACGCCGGTGCGCACCATCATCGAGGTGCTCAACGACATCGGGCCGCTGCTCTGGCCGGGCACGGTGGTCATGGACATGGGCAGCACCAAGCAGACCATCTGCGCCATGCTGGATCTGCTGCCCGAGGGCGTCCAGGCCGTGGGCGGCCATCCCATGACGGGCAAGGAGACGGCAGGCTTCACCGCGGCCGAGCCGGATCTCTACAAGGGCGCAACCTGGGTGCTGTCGCCGATCTCGCGCACCAGCCCTGAAGCGCTGGCGTTGGCCACCGAGCTGGTCGAAGACGTCGGGGCCAAGCCGGTCATTCTGGCCCCGGAGCGCCATGATCGACTGGTCGCCAGCATCAGCCATCTGCCCTATCTGCTCGCCAGTTCGCTGGTCGATGCGGTCTGCCGATGTGGGCGAGACCGATCCGACCGTCTGGGATCTGGCCGCCGGCGGCTTCCGCGACACCAGCCGCGTCGCGGCCAGCGATACCCACATGTTTCTCGATATTCTCATGACCAATCGCACGGCGGTGCTGGAACAGATCGACAGCTTTTCAGCCCATCTGGACGAGATTCGAGACCTGCTCGAGCGACGGGGATGAAGAGGGGTTGGGGGTGAAGTTGGATCGGTCGCAGGCGGCGCGGAGCGGGTGGAAGAAAGGCTAAAGAAATAGTCAATTGTCAATTGTCAACTTTCAATGATCAATGTTGGAGGATTCCCCGATGGCAAAAGGTGACGATATTCAGGAGCGGCTGATTGATTTTGCGGTGCGGACTGTGCGGTTGTGCGGTTCGCTGCCGAGAACGCAGGCCGCTCGGCATGTAAGCGGACAACTGTTGCGAAGCGGAACAGCGCCGGCGGCACATTATGCCGAGGCACGCGGAGCAGAGAGCACGAGAGACTTCGTGCACAAATTGCGAATCTGCCTCAAGGAACTGAACGAGAGCAATATTTGGCTACAGATCATCCAGCGCAGCGACATGATTCCAGCCGCGAAGATTGACCGAACTGATTCAGGAATGCGGCGAACTGAGCCGCATCATCAACGCAAGCATCCGTACTGCGAGCCCGAAGCATGACGAACGCCGATCCGCCCAACAGACCACAGTCGACACCATTGAAAATTGACCATTGACAATCGACAATTGACCATTACAGGTATACATTATGACCACCCTAACTCTCCACCCCGGCTCCCCCCTCACCGGCCGCTGCTACGTCCCTGGCGACAAGTCCATCAGCCATCGCGCGGTGATGTTTGCGAGCATTGCCGATGGCGTGAGCAAGATCCACAATTTTCTCGACGGCGCCGACTGCCGGGCCACGATCGATGTGATGCGCGCGCTGGGCGTGCGCATCGATGTCGACTCGCCGACCGAGTTGATCGTCCATGGCCGCGGCCTGGACGGTCTTCAGGAGCCGGCCGATGTGCTGAACTGCGCCAACTCGGGCACGACCATCCGCCTGCTCACCGGTCTGTTGGCCGGACAACAGTTCACCAGCTTCCTGACCGGCACGGCCCAGATCCGCCGCCGCCCCATGGGTCGCATCGTGCAGCCGTTGCGCGGCATGGGCGCCGACATCATGGGCCGCCAGACCGGCAGCTACGCGCCGCTGGGCATCCGCCCGGCCCGGCTGCGCGGCGTGGAGTACGATCTGCCGGTGGCCAGCGCCCAGGTGAAGAGCTGCGTGCTGCTGGCGGGCATGTACGCCAACGGCCTGACCGTCGTGCGCGAACCCGGGCCGGCCCGCGATCACACCGAACGCATGCTCAGCGCCATGGGCGCGCCGATCCAGGCCTACGGCAACACGATCCACGCGAGCGTCCGACATCAGCCGCTCAAGCCGCTGGACATCACTGTGCCGGGCGACATGTCGTCGGCGGCGTTTTTGGTCGTGGCCGCAGCCACCGTGCCCAACAGCCGCATCAGCATCGCCGAAGTCGGCATCAACCCGACGCGCACCGGCATCGTCGACGTTCTGACCGAAATGGGCGCGCAGATCGTCTACCACAACCGCGTGGACGCCAGCGGCGAACCGGTGGCCGACATCGAAGTGCGCTGGAGCGAGTTGCAGGGCATCACCGTCGGCGGCAGCCAGATCGTCACCATGATCGACGAACTGCCGGTGCTGGCCGTGGCCGCCACCCAGGCCCATGGCAAGACGGTCGTGCGCAACGCCGGCGAACTGCGCGTCAAGGAGACCGACCGCATCGCCACCACGGTCAGCGAACTGCGCAAGCTGGGCGCCGACATCGAACCGACCGACGACGGCTTCGTCGTCACCGGACCGACGCCGCTGAACGGCGGCCCGGTCGACGGCCTGGAGGATCACCGACTGGCCATGGCCCTGGCCGTCGCCGGCCTGATCGCCAAGGGCAGCACCACGGTCTACGGTGCAGACGTGACCGCCGACAGCTTTCCCAGGCTTCGAGACGACGTTGCAGGCGTTGGGGGCGGATGTGAGTAGGCAGTAGGGCAGGGGGGAGTAGGGATGTAGGGAGATGGGGAATTGGAGATCGGGATCGATCGGACGCGGTCAGCACAAGTAGCAATCTGCAACCATCCCCAATGCCCTATTGCCCTACCGCCCTACTCGACAACGAGGAATCAACCATGACCCAACACACCATCTCCGGCAAAACATCCATCGTCGGCCTCATCGGCTGGCCCGTCAGCCATAGCGTCAGCCCGCCCATGCACAATGCGGCCTTTGACGCGCTGGGGCTGGATTGGCGCTATGTGCCGCTGCCGGTGGATGCAGCATCGCCGGCACTTGTCGGGTCGGGCAGTGGCCGGGCTGCACGCGTTGGGCCTGAAGGGAGCCAACGTGACCGTGCCCCACAAGCAGGCGGTCATGCCCACTTGGACGAATTGACGCCAGCGGCCGCGGCCATCGGCGCCGTCAACACCATCGTCGTGCGCGAGGATGGCAGCCTGCTGGGCGACAACACCGATGCCCGCGGCTTCGTCGCCGATCTGCGTGCCCATCAGGTTTCGCTGGCGGACACGAACGCGCTGGTTCTCGGCGCGGGCGGATCGGCACGGGCGGTGGTCTATGGACTGGCCGAGGCCGGCTGTGCGTCGGTCACGCTGCTCAACCGCACGCTGAGCAAGGCAGTTGACCTGGCGGCGGCGATTCAGCCGCTCTTTCCCGACTGTACGCTGAGCGCCCTGCCCTTGCCCGCCGGCGTTGCCCAGGCAGCGCAGGACGCCGACCTGATCGTCAACTGCACGTCCATGGGCATGACGCCCAACAGCGACACGATGCCGTGGGACGAAGCCGTCGCCTTTCGACCGGGCCAGACGGTCTACGATCTGGTCTACAACCCGCCACGGACGCGCCTGCTGCAAAAGGCCGAAGCCGACGGCGCACGCGCCATCGGCGGGCTGGGCATGTTGATCTGGCAAGGGGCCATCGCCTTCGAGCTGTGGACCGGGCAACAGCCGCCGGTCGACGTGATGGAAGCGGCTGCGCTGGCGGCGTTTGGGCGAAAAGCGTAACTTGTGTACACTGGACACGCTCCAGATTGAACGATAGAACATGGAATCATCGCTGTAACTATACAGCTTACGCAGATAGACCGCGGATTAGGCGAATCAGGCGGATAGACTCGGATAACATCCGAAAAACATCCGGCTTTTTCCGCCAAATCCGTCTAATCCGCGGTCTATTCGATCACCACTGTATAGTTACCCATCGCATTCACAAGCGAGGAGTTTTATGTCGACAAGATCAGCCACACCGACGCCGTCGATCAACTATGACGCGGTGCCGGACGAATCGGGCCACTTCGGCCCCTACGGCGGCAAGTTTGTCCCGGAAACCTTGATGCCGGCGCTGGACGAGTTGGAGGAAATGTACCTGCTCGCCCGCAACGACAAGGAGTTTCAGGACGAGTTGGCCTATCTGCAACGCACCTTTGTCGGGCGGCCCACGCCGGTCACCTATGCCAAACGCCTCTCCGACCACCTGGGCGGCGCGCAGATCTACCTGAAGCGCGAGGATCTGGCCCACACCGGCGCCCACAAGATCAACAACGCGCTGGGCCAGGCCCTGCTCATGAAGCGCAAGATGGGCAAGACGCGCATCGTGGCCGAGACCGGGGCCGGCCAGCATGGCGTGGCCACGGCCACCGCGGCCTCGCTGCTGGGCATCGAGTGTGTGGTCTACATGGGCACGGTGGACATGGCCCGCCAGGAGCCCAACGTCTTCCGCATGCGTCTGCTGGGCACCGAGGTGCGCGGCGTGGAGAGCGGCAGCAAGACGCTCAAGGACGCCATCAACGAGGCCATCCGCGACTGGGTGACCAACGTCGAGACGACCCACTATCTGCTGGGCAGCGCGCTGGGTCCCCATCCCTATCCGGCCATGGTGCGCGATTTCCAGAGCATCATCGGCAGAGAGGCGCTGGGCCAGATCCTCGACGCAGACGACGGCCCCGGTCGCCTGCCCGACGTGATCGTCGCCTGTGTGGGCGGCGGCAGCAACGCCATCGGCATCTTCCACCCCTTCCTGCCCTACGAAGAGGTGCGGCTGATCGGCGTCGAGGCCGGCGGCCACGGCATCGAGAGCGGCCAACACGCCGCCCGCTTCGCCGATCCCAAACTGGGTCGTCTCGGTGTGCTTCAGGGCACCAAAAGCTATGTCATGCAGGACGCCGACGGCCAGATCGCGCTGACCCACAGCATCAGCGCCGGTCTTGACTACGCCAGCGTCGGCCCCGAACACGCCTGGCTGCGCGACATGGAGCGCGCCGAATACACCTACTGCACCGACGATCTGGCCATGGAAGGCTTCAGCCTGCTCTGCGAGTACGAAGGCATCATCCCCGCGCTGGAGAGTTCCCACGCCATCGGCTATCTGACCGAGTTGGCCCCGAGCATGGGCAAGGATGAGATCATATTGGTCAATTTGAGCGGGCGCGGGGACAAGGATCTGGGTACGGTGATGCAGGTGTTGGGGAAATAGAAAATAATTAATGGTGAATTGTCAATTGTGAATTGTGAATGGATGGCGTCGAGGCACGGTCATTCACAATTGACAATTGACAATTCACTATTGACCATTAGGAGAGAATAGTCATGACCGGTGTCGAACGAATCAGCGCCGTTTTCAAGCAAGCCAAGGCCGAAAAACGCGCGGCCTTCATGCCCTACCACGCCATGGGCTATCCGACACGTGAGCGAACGTTGGAGATTGTGGCCGCGCTGGCCGAGTCAGGAGCCGATCTCTTCGAGATCGGCATTCCGCACAGCGATCCGCTGGCCGATGGGCCGACGGTCCAGACCGCGACCTACACGGCGCTGACCCAGGGCACGACCGTGGCCGATTGCTTGGCCATGGTGCGCGAACTGCGTGCCGCCGGCGTCGACGCAGCCGTTCTGCGCCATGTCCTACTTCAACCCGCTCTTCGCCTACGGTGTCGATCGCTTTGTGGCCGATGCGGTTGAGGCGGGCATTGACGGACTGATCGTGCCCGATCTGCCGCCGGATGAAGCGGGCGAGGTTGAAGCCGCCTGCCGCGAGGCCGGCATTGCCACCGTCTATCTGCTGGCGCCGACCAGCACCGAAGGCCGCATTCGCTTGGTGGCACAGCACGCGACCGGCTTCATCTACATGGTCAGCATCGCCGGCATCACCGGCGCGCGCAACGAACTGCCGCCGGATCTGGCCGACTTTGTGCAGCGTGTCCGTCGCTACACCGATCTGCCATTGGCGGTCGGTTTTGGCATCGGCACCGGCGCCCAGGCTGCGGCGGTTGCACAGATTGCCGACGGCGTGATCGTCGGATCGGCGTTGGTCAAGGCGGCGGGCGGCGAAGATGGCGTAGACGCCGTCAATGCTTTGGGTTCTGAATTGGCGGCCGGGGTTCGACGTCAAATCTGACTTTCCACCGGTGCAGGGACAGGTGTATTCTGGGTTGGCCTAGAGACGCGCACATATTCGGCAAGTCGTGTAGACAACAGCGAGAGAAGCATGGACTACAGAAAGTACGATCCCGAAAAAGATAGTGAGGCTGTTCATCGAATCTGGTACGAAGTTGGCTGGATCGACGAGGAGAAGGAAGAAAAGGGCATGGATGTCTTCTTGGCCGGCGCAGACGCACTCGTGGCCGATATCGAGGGCGAGGCCGAGTGTCTTGTCACCAGCATCCAGGGCGACATTCGCTACCAGAAGGAGACATTGCCGTTGGCGGTTGTCGCATCGGTTACGACCAGCCGCATCGCCCGCAAGCAGGGCCTGGCCAGCGCGGTTGACCGCGCGCTTGCTGGCGCTGCAGGCTGAGCAGGGGGCCGCCGTTAGCGCGCTGGGCATGTTCGAGCAAGGCTATTACAACCAGTTGGGCTTTGGCACCGGCAGCTATGAACATTGGGTGCGCTTTGATCCGGCAGCACTCCAGGTTTCAGTCGAGTCCCGTCCACCGCAGCGGCTGGACACAAGCGACTACGAGAAAATGCATGCCGCGCTGCTCAATCGGCAACGGGGCCACGGCACATGCAGTATCACGCCGGTCAACTACATCCAGCGCCGAGCTGATGGGCGATAGCAAGGCATTTGGCCTGGGCTTCCATGACGGCGATGGCGGTGAGTTGACCCACTTCTTCTGGTGTTGGCCCAAAGGCGAACACGGGCCGTATCGGATCGGACTCATGTGCTTATCAGAATGCAGACCAGTTTCTTGAACTCATGAACCTAATCAAGAACATCGGTGACCAAGTTCGCACAGTGGGCATGCGCGAGCCGGCCCATGTACAGATCCAGGATATGATCAGGCGTCCGTTCCGGCGCTATATCGTCAGCGACAAGGCGAAACATGCGACCGGCATCAGTGCCGAAGCCTATTGGCAGATGCGGATTCTCGATCTCGACGCGTGTCTGGCCAAGACACACTTGTCCGCCGCACCCGTGCGCTTCAACCTATCACTCAGCGACCCGGTTGAGCGATTTTCTTGACGAAGACGAACCATGGCGCGGGATCAGCGGCGACTATGTGGTGACGCTGGGGCCGGACTCGTCGGCCCGGCCGGGCACGGACGATGCTTTGCCGACGTTGACGGCATCGATCAATGCATTTCACGCGTCTCTGGCTAGGCGTTCGACCGGCGAGTGGGCTGGCCATCACCGCCGATCTTTCCGGGCCGGACAGTCTGCTGACGGCGCTGGACATGGCGCTGCGCCTTCCCGTTCCCCATCCGGATTGGGACTTCTAGCAGCCCTTCGGAGAGACACGCTCAGAATGACAGTTCGTGAACTACTGGATTCCACAAAACAGAGGAGTTTCACTATGCAGTACGGTCAGGTTCCTGGCGTAACGAAGCCTATCTCACGCCTCGTCCAGGGAACGGTCATGGTCGGATCCGACCATCTGGAAGAGAGTTTCGCTCTTCTGGATGAGATCCGATCACTGGGTTGCACCACATTCGACACCGGCCACGTCTACGGAAACGGCGACAACGAGCGCACGGTCGGCCACTGGGTACGCGACCGCGGCGTGCGCGAGGATGTCGTGATCATCGGCAAGGGCGCGCACCACAACCGCGACCGGCAGCGCGTCACGCCCTATGACATCCACGCCGACATCGCCGATTCACTGGCCCGTTTCCAGTTCGACTATATCGACCTCTATCTGCTCCACCGAGACGATCCCAGTGTGCCGGTCGGACCGATTGTCGAGGCGCTGAACGAAGAACTCGACGCCGGGCGCATCAATGCCTTTGGCGGTTCAAACTGGGACTATCGTCGCATCGAGGCGGCCAATCAGTATGCGGCCCGACACGGACTCACGCCCTTTGTGGCGGCAAGCCCCAACTTCAGCCTGGCCATCCAGGTTCAAGAGCCGTGGGAGAACTGCGTCAGCGTCAGCGGGCCGGACGGTGAGGATGCACGGACATGGTACCTGGAGCATAAGATGCCGCTCTTCACCTGGTCGAGCCTGGCCGGCGGCTTCTTCAGCGGACGCTTCCGCCGCGACAACTTGGATACCTTCGAGACCTATCTCGAAAAACTATGCGTCACCAGCTACTGCTATGAAGAGAACTTCCAGCGATTGGACCGGGTAGAGGAATTGGCCAACGCCAAGGGCCTGACCATCCCGCAGATCGCCACGGCCTATGTCATGAGCCAGCCGGTGGAGATCTTCGCCCTGGTCGGCTGCCAAAACGGCGGCGAGTTTCGGTCCAACATGGAAGCCATGGAGTTGCGGCTGACGCCAGATGAGATCGCTTGGCTGGAGATGAAAAGTTAGTTTGGGAAGTAGGGTTGTGGGGTAGTGGGGGGAAAGTACGGCAGTTCCGAGATCGTCGCCCCCAACAGCCCTATTGCCCCACAGCCCCATACCCCACAACAAGGAGCCACACATGCAATACGGTCAAATCCCCGGCATTGCCAAGCCGGTATCTCGCTTGGTTCAAGGTACGATGATGATCCACACGGATCATTTGGAGCAGAGCTTTGCCTTGCTCGACGCGGTCTATGCGTTGGGCTGCACCACGTACGATACGGCACACGTGTACGGCGGCAACGGCAATACGGAACGAGCATTTGGCCAGTGGGTGCGTGATCGAGGACTGCGCGACCAAGTCGTGATCCTCGGCAAGGGCGCTCATCACAATCAAGATCGACGCCGCGTCACGCCCTACGACATCCAGGCCGATCTGTCGGATTCGCTGGCGCGTTTCCAGCTTGACCACATCGACCTCTACATGTTGCATCGCGATGATCCCAATGTGCCGGTCGGTCCCATCGTCGAAGTGCTCAACCAGGAACTGGATGCCGGCCGCATCAGCGCTTTTGGCGGCTCAAACTGGGACTATCGCCGCATTGAAGCGGCAAACGAATACGCGGCCCAGCATGGACTGACGCCCTTTGTGGCCTCCAGCCCCAACTTCAGCCTGGCCATCCAGGTTCAAGAGCCGTGGGACAATTGCGTCAGCGTCAGCGGACCGCAGGGCGAGGAAGCCCGCGCCTGGTATCTTGCCAATCAGATGCCGCTCTTCACCTGGTCAAGTCTGGCAGGCGGCTTCTTCAGCGGACGCTTTCCGACGCGACAATCTGGATACCTTCGAGAGCTATATGGAAAAAACCTGTGTGCGGAGTTATTGCTACGAGGAGAACTTCCAGCGGCTGGATCGAGTGGAAGAACTGGCCAATGCCAAGGGCATGACCATCCCCCAGATCGCCACCGCCTACGTCATGAGCCAGCCGGTGGAGATCTTCGCCCTGGTCGGCTGCCAGAACGGCGACGAGTTCAAGGCCAACATGGAGGCGATGGAGTTGAGATTGACGCCGGAGGAGATTGATTGGTTGGAGATGAAAGGTTAGGTGGGGAAGTGGGGTTGTAGGGAGGTAGGGGCGTGGGGAGGTAGGAACCGGAGATTTTTGTTCGGCAATCTCGGTTCTACTGGTCGAACCATTCCCGGCTCAACCGGAACTCAGGGGATTGAGCCACATTCCCCCTACTACCCTACTTCCCCACAGCCCTACTTCATCACCGGCCGTAACTTAAGCGCCAGTTGCAACGAGAACCGCGCATCGGGATCATTCAGATCGAGCTGGGTGATGGCGGCGATGCGATCCAGCCGATAGGTCAGCGTGTTGCGGTGGATGTGCAGACGAGCCGCCGTCTGGCTGAGGTTGCCGTGGCAGAGGAAGAAACCATCCAGCGTGTCCACCAGTTCGCTGTTGTGGTCTTCATCGTGTGCGATGAGCCGGCCCAATGTCTTGCGAAAGAAGCGGCGGGCCTCCGGGTTGGTATCCAGGGCGGCCAAGCAATTGGTAGAGCCCCAGATCGCCGAAGTAGGTGATCGGTGCGCCCTGCCATTCCTTGCCCATGTGCCATGACTCGCGGGCCTGTTGCTGGCTCTTCACCCACTCTGCCGGGCCTACTGCCGGGCCGGCCAATGCCGACGATCAACTTGGCATCAGCACTATTTGCCAGCGCACGAGCCAAAAATTGCCCGGCCACCGGCTTCAATTCCCGCCCGCTTTTGGGATTGTCAATGGGCCAATAGAGCAGAACACGCTCATCCCGTCGGCTGTAGGGAACGTGGACACCTTGCTCCTCCGCAAAGCGCAGCAGAGGAGCGGGCCAGTCCGGAATCCCTTGTCCTTCGACCATCCACGCCACATAGGGCCGGGTCAGATCATAGTTCAACGACGAGCCGCGTTGAATCCAGGCATGTTCGTCCGCGATCTCAGAGGCCAGCA
This sequence comes from uncultured Chloroflexia bacterium, assembly GCA_963698255.1. Lineage (GTDB taxonomy): Bacteria > Chloroflexota > Anaerolineae > Caldilineales > Caldilineaceae > JAWKOK01. Next base: position 50,874 of record CAVOQD010000012.1, read on the forward strand.
GTTCATCCACGAACGTCGCGCGCATTCGTTCCTCGGCTACGTCCACAGCATTTTGCTTCGCCCACTCAAGCGCAGCAGCCGCCGTGCCTTGCAAAGCGGCAATCGTCTCCACCGTCGTCAACTCTTGACCGTGTAGGCTTTTCGGCCGCAATAGCATAAAAAAGCCGCGAATTGTATCGCTCACGTAGATGGGCGTCACCCCCACCTCCGGGAAATCGACCATGCCGCCTGGGGATTCAAGGGCCAGCACGCCGACGGAGCCGCCCAACTCGTGGCTCGGCTGGCCGGCAGCCCAGCTACGCAGCGTCATCACATTGGGAATGGCGTTGAGAATTGCATCTTGACTTGCGCCTGCATAGGTGTCCAACCCAGCAATGCTGGCAGGCTGGCCGTCCTCGCGCAGGATCAGCAGAGGTTGGCGTACGAACCGATGGATATGGGCGGCCATCTGATCCAAACCGCCGCCATCCAGCGCAATCTGATTGAGTTCACGCTGAAGATCGGTTGACCGTTGAGCGATGTGGCCGGCCCGATCTACAATCAGGCGAATGACCGTTCGCTCCACCTGTACAATCTGTGCGTCCTGTGGCAGTTGGAAGAGTGGCGCACGTGAATTGAGCGCCGCCTGAATCGCCTGCTCGCTGACCTCGCCACGGACGGCAATCGCCGAAATCCGCGCATCGCGCAGACTGTCCACCACTCGTTCCAAACGCATCTGCGAATCGAGCCGACCCAGATCGACCATGTCGATCAGGGCAAGCTCATTGCCTTCCAACTTGGGAAATGCCGGCGGGCTGGGGCGCAGACTACAGGCCCAGGTTACCGGCCGGTTCAGATACTCATCGCCGACCAACAATTTTGTCTCCGACGGCAAGGCCAGCCGGTATATATCCTTGATTGTCGCCGTACTAGTGTACATTTTGCACAAATCCGCTCTGCTTAACAGCCGATCCCGTCGTTGATTCGACGATTCGGCGTCTGCTTTTCCGCTTACAACACTGTACTATAGATGCATCGGCAGTCAATTGCAAACTAGATGCCCGATATTTTAGGCAAAACTACCAAAACAATCGCCTTCACTTCATTGTGGAAAGGGCACAGTGCGTTGGTCGCCGGAAAAGCAGACGCGCGGTCATACGTTGATCTCAAACCATGGCGTAGCGCTCCAAGGCTTCGTCCAAAATGCGGTTGATCAACAGATCGTAGCTCCATCCGTCGGCCGCCGCTTCGATGCAGAGATCCGAATAGCCGGCATTGAGTCCGGGCAGCGGATTGACCTCCAAGATGTACGGTTTGTTGTTGTCGTGCGCGTCCAGTCGAAAGTCGACCCGTGCCACATCATAACACTCTGTGACGCGGAAGACGGCTGCGGTTAGCCAGCGCAATTCCTCCACCAGCGCCGGTTCAAGCGGCGCCGGGCAGCGATAGTGGAAATCATCCACCAGCTCAACCTTGATGCGGTTGGTATAGACACCCTTCTCCTCCACCGGATAGCGAGTCATGTCAACCTCCAGCGGCGGAAAAAAATGCAGCCCCTTGGAGACACGCGGCGCATCCTCGTCGTGCGGAAGGCGACGGGCGACAGGCGTCACCAGGTTGCCAACAACGCCCATGGTGATCTCGCGGCCGTCGATAAACCGTTCGACCAACGCCGCCTGATCATAGCGTTCGAAAATGCGTCGCAGTTGTACCCGCAGTTCAGCCTCGGTCTGGACAATCGACTCGGCGCTGATACCCATCCCCGTCCCCTCGCGGCTGGGCTTGACGAAGAGCGGAAAGGTCAAGGCAGGGTCCAGTTCTTCCGTCAGGCGTTCGAAGGTCTGAAACGGCGGCGTCGGCAGATCGTGATAGGCGAGGACGCGCTTGGTCATGGGTTTGTCCAAGGTGAGCGCCAGTGCCATCACGCCGGATCCCGTGTACGGGATTCGCATCATCTCCAACAGAGCCGGGATCTGCGCTTCACGCGCGCCGCCGAAATGGCCTTCGCAGATGTTGAAGCAGATGTCCGGCTGAAGTTTGCGTAGCTTGTCATAGAGTGTCACGTCGCCTTCCAAAAAGGTGACGTCGTGGCCATTAGCGGCCAATGCCCCCATGATAGACTCGATGGTCTTTTCCGAATCCAGGTCGTCCCACTGATCGGACGACATCCCGTCCCAAATCGGTGCATTCTTTTTGAGATTGGCAAGCAATGCGACTTTCATCTGGACCCATTCTCCTTTGTGTAATCGATCGGCGCCTGGCCCAGCGGATTGGCTGTGGCGCCCAGCGCTCCTGATGCCGCGATCTTGCCCCAGCGCACACGGGTCAGCCGCTGGTGCGTACGCTCAAATCCTTCCGGCTGGATGGCCAGCCGCTCGCCGGCGAGCAACGCCGAAACGCCTTCCTGACCAGACTCGCTCCGTCGCTGGCGACAGGCCGAGCAGGTGGATGCATCGTGGCGCGTATAGATCTCAGGCTGTGTGTAGGCGCTCATATAGCCTTCGTAGTTGCGCACCACCACACGGTCGACGGATTGAGAAATCACATAGTTCGGCATCACCGGGATCTTGCCGCCGCCGCCCGGCGCGTCGATGACATAGGTGGGCACGGCATAGCCCGATGTATGGCCGCGCAACGCCTCCACGATCTCCAGGCCCACCGAGATCGGCGTCCGAAAATGGCCGGCTCCGTGGACCAGATCGCACTGGTAGATATAGTAGGGCCGCACCCGGTTCATGACCAATCTGTGCATCAGATCTTTCATGATGTTGGGACAGTCATTGACGCCGGCCAAGCAGCACGGTCTGGCAGCCCAGCGGAATGCCCGCGTCAGCCAGACGGCCTAGCGCCACCGAAACCTCGGGCGTGATCTCCTTGGGATGATTGACATGGACGTTCATCCACAGCGGATGGAACTGGCGCAACATCTCCACCAGGTCCGGCGTGATGCGTTGCGGCAGAAAGACTGGCACCCGCGATCCAATGCGGATGATCTCGACGTGGGGAATGGCGCGCAGCCGGCGCAGAATGTCCTCCAGCACCTTCTGGGGGATGGCCAGCGGATCGCCGCCGGAGAGCAGCACATCGCGCACTTCAGGCGTGCGCGCAATGTAGTCGATCTGGGCATCGTGGGCGCTGCGGCTGAAGGTTGCGCCGGGATCGCCGACAATGCGGCTACGCGTGCAATAGCGACAGTAGCTGGCGCATTGAGTCGTCACAAGCATCAACACCCGATCAGGATAGCGATGGACCAGGCCGGGAACCGGTGAGTGAGCTTCCTCATTCAACGAATCAGTCATCTCGGCTTGAAAGGGTGAAAGTTCGGCCGCGGTCGGCATGATCTGCAGGCGTACCGGGCAATGGGGATCTTCGGGATCCATCAAGCTGGCGAAATAGGGCGTCACATCGACACGAAAATGATCTCGCGCAGACAGGCCGACAATCTCATCCTCGGTTAGGTTGATGACGCGGGCAAACTCATCGACCGTGTTCAGACGGTTGCTCATTTGCCATCGCCAGTCCTCCCACTTGGCGGGCGGAACATGCTGCCAGGGAGCAGGCGGGTAGGTCGGCTGTGAAGGGGGAGGCTCCAGTGAAGAAAGCACAGATTCTTCGTTCATGTAAATTTGATTTCCTTTCGACAGACAGGTGTCGAGAAAAACCGCCTACACCCCATCAAGGCAAGTCGGTGCAAGCGATTCGACTGTACGTAGGCCCAAGTCTTGTCAGTACAGAGCGAAACAGATCGAGAAAAAGCCCACAAAAAAGAGCCGCCTGTTCACGACCCATGGTTTTCGGGCTCAACGTGAATATGACGACTTCGAACAACGATTTTCGGTTGCAACACCAAAATTATGCGCCGGTTTGCGTGCAAATGCAAAAACAAAATAGGGTGGATTGGCGCGTTGCGCCAATCCACCCTATCAAAGTGCAAGGAACGATCTTTAGGCGGCGTCGGTGTTGCGCCACGCATCCATGGCGGCGCCGACAGTTCCGCCCCAAACGGCCATGGCAATCGTGAACCCGGGGCCGACCCAGGTTGGATTCTGGCCGATAGCAGTCGCCAAAAGCAGGAAAGCGGTGATGCTGAGAACGGCGCCCAAAATGCTGGCCAAGATCAGCTTACCAACGGACTGTTCTTTGCAGAAGAGACCTACCAAAATCGGCCAGCCAAAGACCGGAAGGATGAAGCCCAGGAAGCCGCCGAGCAAGCCTTTCCAGTCGCCCAGCTTGCCTACGGAGAATTGATAACCGAGGACAGGTCCGATACCGATGAGCAAATAGACCGGAATGTAGATAAATGGCATCTCCCACTGAAGAGAAAGGCCGGCAAGAAATGCGATGATTGCCGTTGCCAAGCCGGCGTAAAGCGACGTCAGCCAAACATTGCTCTTCGTCTCACTTGCCGTAGCGGCAGTTAAAATTGTCATTGCGCGTTCGCTCCTCTGATCATGCTGCTGGGTGGTTGAATAGCCCTAGGTATGCTCATTTATATCACGATTTGGCGTTTGCGTAAACTAGCGGATTTGAGGTGCAGTCCAACCCGCGCACAATCATCCGGTAGGCAATTCATCCCATTCCGCAATCAGCCAGCCGCCGACGACAAAATAGAGTATCGGCTGACGAGATTTGGCAATCACCAACACCAGTTGGTCCTCTTCATCCACGGCCACCTCGTCAAACCAGATCCCCTGGTTGACCAGCGAGGCCAGGTGCTTGTTGACCACATCCACGCCACGCAGCGGATCGGCATCCAGATCTGGAAAGCAGAGTGCCCCGTACAGTTCAAAATAGACGCCGTCGGCTAGGTAAAGATCGAGATCGAACACCTCTTGCGACGATCCGTCATCGTCTGAGTCAACGCCAGACCTATCAATCGAATCCGGGATATCCACATCGTTCAAGTCGGCCAGTTCATCGACGAGCGAATCGTCCCAGATGGCAATATGCACGACGCGTTGCCCGGTCAGATCGGTCAGCGCATCGAAGAGTTCATCGTCCACCTCTGTGAATAGATCTACGTCATCTGCGTTGCGTGGCATATCGTAGTTACGCCTCCCTGTCGTCTGGACCGAAAACGATCATTCTTGTAGGAATGGTTTTCGGTCTATCGAAAAACTGGCCGCCGGCCGAAAAGTGGCTGAACTTCATGGGCAGGCCCTGATCGAAGAAAGGATTTGGGCCGTTCATCAATTGGAAGTGAAGGTGCGGCCCAGGCGATTGCCCGCTATTTCCCACACGGCCAATCACCGCGCCGCGCCGCACTGTTTCCCCTTCATTGACCTGGTTGCTGGCCTGCTGCAAGTGCGCGTAGTAGCTGAATTCGCCGTTGCCGTGGCTGATGGCGATGGCGTTGCCAACCGTGCGTCGAATGTCATCGCGAAACATCCGCGGGTCCGGCAGCATACCGGGAAGAATATCGGGCAGGTCGAAGCAGACATAGGCGACCTTGCCGCCTGAAGCGGCATAGACTGGCTGATCCCAGCTATAGTGCTCTTCCAGGGTCATGCCGTCGCCGCGAAAGAACATGTTGTCCCGCCCCAACTTCACAAAGTCCATGGCATAGGTTTCGCTGAAGACTTCAGACTTATGCCGGTCGCTCCAATCTGCGCCCTGGATCGCCCACCACGCGCCGTCGAGCGGGAAATGGAGCCGGGTCCGCTGCTCCGGGGTCTCCACAGGCAGTTGGACAATCCCGTGAACCGCTTCGCCGTCATTCAAACGTTTGGCGACAATGGTCGTCTCCACCATGGTCAGCGGCTCATATCCATGGATCATAAAGTGTAGCGCACGCAAGGCTATCCCGGTTCCGGCCTGGATCGTCAAGTCATCATCGCCGATCTTCTGCCGGATTACACGTCCTGGCCAGCGCTGTTCAAAGAGCAACTGGTGACCGCTGTAGCCCTTCACCACCATGCCGGTCAGCTCGACATCGCCGTCGACGGCCGTGATGCCGACGTCAAACGCCACCTCCTGAACCGGTCCGATGTTCGGGAAAGGCAGTTCATCGTAGCGGGCGGCGATCAGGTTGGCCGGGCGCGTCTCGACCTTGATGCGCGGGCCAAGGTTCTGCGTTGCGTCTGAGTCTGTCACTTCGGTGCTCCATACTCTCTGTTTTCAATGGTACAACTGTGCGGGCAGCGATCAAGACAGACCGCGGATCTGGCGAAAAAACCGGATTGATCCGGATTCTATCCGCGCAAATCAGCCTCATCCGCCAAATCCGCGGTCTATCAGCATCCATTTGTACAGTACTACCGCCCGTGCTTGATCTGATGGCTGAGCGGATCGAGCACCTTGATCTGCGCTTCGAACCAGCGTCGTTGCTCATCCCGATGCTCGCGGCCGGCTGGATGGTCGCCGCCGACGACGCCGTCGATCACGGCCAAGAACGTGCACGCTTTGACCGGCGCCACACGATAGACCCGTTCATCGGTCTCCAAATTGTCGAGTCGCTCCCAGCGGTCGATCCAACTGTTCAAATAGGCGCCGTAGCAGGTGCGGCAACGCCAGACACTGTAGGTCTGCTTGTCACCTTCCGGCGTGGCCACGGTCAGCGATCCCAGGTTGGCAATGCGCCCCTGGCAGGCGAAGCACGGCTCCGTTCCCGCGCCCACCCCGCTGCGCTCGACCAGTTTCTCCTGCCAACTCTGCGAGTTCGATGCCGGTTGCGGATCACGCTCGCTGCGCACACCCGAATCGGGCGCCGAGCCTCGACAGGAAACCGCCCGCCGCCGCAGACTCCGCGTGCTTCGGCAAGGCCGGCGGTACGCTGCCCGCGTTCTCAACCGCGCTGGAATCAGCCGCCGGCCACTCGTTGCCGGCGGCCTCTGCCCAATCGGCGCAGTCCAGAGCGAGCATGGACTGGATGGCCAGGGCCTCGGGCGTTCCACCCGCGACAGGGCTATCGCCGACCAAGCGGCAGTGGCCCACAGGCAGACCGTCGACCTGGCGAACCGGCCCCGGCTGCCACCAGCGACACGAGCCACAGGTCTGCAAACGCCAGCCGGTGGCGAAAAGCGCGTCGGAAAGCGCTGCCGGAAAACCATCGGCGCTGACATTGGCGAGCGTGAGCAGCGGCTCAATCGACCAAGAATCGCCCTCATCCTCGCGTAGGTGGACGGTGCAGAGCGCGCCTTCGATGGTTTTGGCGGGCAAATCCTCGGAAGCAGTTTCTCCCTCTGCGTCGCTGTCTTCCACATGCCAGAGCAGCCTGGCCCACGCCGTGCCGCCGTCTGTCCGGTCATCGCCGCCAGCCTGAGCGCCAACAGCCCGCAGGCGCACGCGCTGAAAGATGCGGGTTCGCACGCCGGGCGTGATGCCGGACATGGTCTCCTGGTCGAACAGAACGATTGAATTGGCGTCGCCGAAAGGCGCGTCCTTGGCTTGACTCACCCGGATCCCCTACTTGCGGTTGGCGTCGTTGACGAGCGCCGTGGTCTCGGCCACCAGCGGCCACCGGGTCCATATCCGCGCTCAGCACCTTCACCAGCATATCTCCGCCGTAGCCCCAGACCTCATCCATTTCAGGATTCGTGGGCATGGCAGATGCCGTGGCAGCCTGACGCAGAAATCCCTTCAAGATCGGATCATCGCCGGTCTCAGTGTCGCGATTGGCCGGCAGTCGCCGTCCGATTTCGGCCCAATGCCGGCCGGAATCGGCATTCGTCACGTAGTCCGCCAGCAGCAGCGCGCGTGCCTGCTGTTCTGCGCCCACCGCCGGATTGACGAAGAGACCATCCGCGCTGAGCCAGGGCTGCGCCGGGCCGGCCGGTCCGGCGGGCAACGGCGCCACCGCCAGATTTTCGCCCATCACCTCGACCAGTTCAGCCGCGGCCCAGGGACCGTCTACAAAGAATGGATACTCGCCCTTCTTGAAGCGATCGAGCAACATGCCGTAGTCCAGATCGACAAAGTTGCCCTGGGTCTCGTCCATCGCCCGCAGCCAAGTCAGGAAGTCGGCCGCGCCGGAGGTGGCGTCGAGTACGACGACGCCCTCTTCATCCAACAACTCGCCGCCAAAGGCCGGAATGCCCCAGTAGAGGTGATAGAGATTGGTGTAGAGTCCCGCACCCGCTTCCGGATTCTTGCGGGCCAGGGCCAGCCAATCATCGGTGGTGAGCGGAATGGCCTGGGGAGCGATCAAGCCCTGATTGACATAGAGCGCTACCAGGTCGACATTGACGGGCAGGCCGTAGAGTCGCCCATCGACGCGCAGGTTGTCGAGTGCGGCGGGCCAGAATCGTTGCAGCAGCAGCGGATCGACCCATTCATCCAGTGGCAACACCGCGTCGGCGTCGACCAGATCGCGCAGCCACCAGTTGGGTGCAAAGACCAGATCCGGCCCGCCCCCTGCTGCCACGGCATCGGCATAGGTCTGGGGCAGTTCGTCGTAGGCCACAAAGAGCGTATCGACGGTCAGTTTGGGATAGCGTTCCTGAAATTCGCTGAGGATAGTGGCCAGGGCGTCGCCGTCGGCCCCGGCCCAACTGTGCCAGAGCACAACCCGGCCGTCGATCTCTTCGGGCGCAAGCGCTTGCTGTGAAGTCGGCGTAACCCCGACAGCGCCCGCAGAACCTACGGCCACGACGTCGCTTGAGCCATCGCCGGAAGTTATGTCAACTTCTTCGCCGGCAACGTCGGCGCCGTTCTCGTCCTGATCGGCGGCCGGCGTCGAATCATTACAAGCAGCAAGCAGCAGCACTACCGCCATCAAGACCGGCAGCCACCAACAGCGAAGCAGTCCTCTGTTCATTGCGCGTCCGCCAGATGATCGAGCAACGCCTGCACGCCCAGCAGATAGCTGCGCCAGCCGAATCCGCAGATCTGCCCCACGCAGACCGGCGCCAGTACCGACGTGTGACGGAACGACTCGCGGGCATGGATGTTGCTCAGATGGACCTCGACCGTGGGCAACTGTACACCGGCAATGGCGTCACGCAGCGCGTAGGAATAGTGGGTGAAGGCGCCGGGGTTGATGACGATGCCGTCGGCCCAGGCGCGGGCGTCGTGCATGAAGTCGATGAGCGCGCCCTCGTGGTTGCTCTGGAAGGTGCGCAGTTCATGCGCTTCGCCAAACTGTCGGCGAAGTTCGGCCTCGATCTTGGCCAGCGTCATGTCGCCGTAGATATGGGTCTCACGCGTGCCGAGCAGGTTTAGGTTGGGGCCGTGAATCAATGCGATGGTGGACATAGGCTTGTTGTCTCGTGGTGCGCGGTGGCGACTATAGATGTTCAGATGATGATTCGTGGTATTTGGGCGAGAACGAGAACGAGAACGAGAACGAGAACAAATCTTAATCTGAGTGTCTATAGATTAGCGCAATCGATATCTTCTTGGCTATTGGGACAGCCAATCTTCGAGTGCCAGATTGGGAACTCGGTTGAAGTGTCGCTGGTTGTGAGTTACCACTGTAGCATTGTGCCGCAATGCAATGCTGGAAATTTGGAGGTCGGCGTCACCGATCACCATTCCACGATCTTCCAGTTCGGCCTTGATCTTACCGAATACGTGAGCACACTGTTCATCGTAGGCAAGAATCTGCAAATAGCTGAGAAATGTGCTAACCCGCGCGGCATTGGCGCTAGGGCGTGCAGATTTGTAGGCTCCGTGAGTCAACTCACCAACTGTGATCGCAGTCGTGCCTAGCGTCTCGGCCGAATCAGCGACCTCCGTCAACCGAAGCTGCCCGCGCAGTACAGCAATACAGTGATCGGTGTCGAGTATCCTCACAAATTTACCTCTTGACGCTCTGATGGCTGTCCCCGATCGGCATAGATATCTTTTTCCAAGGCGTCCAAGTATTCGTCGTCGTCACTCCACAAACCAAAGGCAGCCATCGCCGGATGTTCCTCTCCTGATGCTATGCGCGCCAGCAATGATTCATCCTGCCCAAGCGCTCGCGCAAGCTGTAGCGCCATGTCTGCTGTTCGTTCCAACTGCTCAAAGTCTCCCTGTCCGATCAACGTTGCGACAGGGCGGCCACGGCGTTCGATGACGAACCGCTCACCGCCAATCGTTCGCGACAAAATTTCGGAGAAACGGCTCTTGGCCTCAGTTACTGGTATCGATATCATGTTATGCCTCCTCTGGATCAGGTCATTATGACCGAATTATATCACAGATTCGCAGCCAAACATGGCATCCATCGTGATCGACGAACTGTCTGCCAAGCGGGAGGCCGACCCCAATGTCATGCCAGCACATGCTGCAATGCAGCACGCACATACGCATCGCCCGGGTTGTCGATCACGACCACATCGCCTAGCGCCTGGGGGATGACAAAGCGCAGCGTCTTGCCCGAGCGTTTCTTGTCGTGCAACATAGCGGCCATCACCGCATCGATGTCGTAGCCGCTGATGCGCGTCGGCAAGCCCATGCGATCGACCAGCGCCTCGATGCGCTCGGCCAACTCGGGCGTGCAGCGGCCCAGCATAGCGGCCATCTGCGCCGAGGCGACCAGGCCCAGGGCCACGCCCTCGCCGTGGCCGACGTCGAACTCGCTGACCAGTTCGATGGCGTGGCCGAAGGTGTGGCCCAGGTTGAGCGTGGCGCGGCGCCCCTGCTCAAACGGATCTTCCTCGACCACATCGACCTTGACGCGCACGGCATCGGCCACCAGGTGATTGAGGCTGGTCGGACCGTGCTCTTCCAGTTGCTCGAAGAGATCCGGCGCGCCGAGAATGCCATGCTTGATGATCTCGGCCAGGCCGGCGCGGAACTCGCGGCGCCGGCAGCGTCTCCATCACGGCAGTGTCGATGATGACGACCTCGGGCTGTTTGAATGCGCCGACCAGATTCTTGCCCTGGGGCATGTCGACGCCGGTCTTGCCGCCGACCGAGGCGTCGACCATGGAGAGCAGCGACGTGGGAATCTGCACAAAGGGCACGCCGCGCAGATAGCTGGCCGCGGCAAAGCCGGCCATGTCGCCGATGACGCCGCCGCCCAACGAGATGATCGGGCTGCGCCGATCGAGGCCGGCGAGCCAGGAACTGGTCGTAGAGGCTGCGGATGCTCTCCAGCGTCTTGTAGCCTTCGCCCTCCGGCAGCAGGCAGATCGTCGGCTGAAAACCGGCACCACGCAGGCTCTCCGCCAGCGTCTCGGCATAGGCTTCGCCGACCATCGGATTGGTGACGATGGCCGCGCCGCCCGGCGCTGAGGCCACGGTTGCGCAGCAACATTCCGGCGTTGGCCAGCAGCCCTTCGCCGATGCAAATGTGGTAGCGGTTGGAGGGCGACACAACCGGAATACGAATCATGCCGGGCACTTCCATGTCGGCTTCGAGCGCCTCCAGCACCAGATCGACGATGGCTGCCGGATCGCGCCCGGTCGTGTCGATCTGCTGCGGGATGGCGGCGTAGGCATGGCGACGCTCGTAGAGCAGATCGCGGATACGGCGCCGCTTCTCGTCCGGGTCATCCGGCAACAGTGGCCGGTTGACCATGCTTTCGAGGCGGCTCAAAATCTCGTCAAGCGTGGCCGTCAGGCAGATGAGCGTGCCGCTCGCGGCCAGCGCGGCACGATTGCCCGGATTGACCAGGGCGCCGCCGCCGGTGCTGACGATCAGACTCTGCTCCTGGCCAAGGCGGGCGCAGATCTGGCTTTCAGCCACGCGAAAGGCGGCCTCGCCTTCGTCCGCAAAGACCTCGGGGATGGTCTTGCCGAAATGGGCTTCGATCTGGGTATCGATGTCGATGAAGGTGCGATCAAGGCGTTCGGCCAGCAGCAGACCGACAGTGGTCTTGCCGGTGCCCATGAAACCGGTGAGCACAATGTTGCGCTCGGCGGGAAAATCGATTGGTAGGTTCATATTGTTCAGTCGGTTTGATGGCACGACGGGCGAAACACCTGTCCTGCGCTTCTGTGGGTAAGGCCAATACAGAAAAATAGTGTCCACGAAGGACTCTGCTGCAAAAACCACGAATGACACGAATTCTCACGAAGTGCGCACTGCTTCGTGTTTCTTTGTGCGCCTTCGTGGATCATGATTTCTTTGGGTTCGCCTAAACGAGATACGGTCGGATCTGCTCGGCCAGCCGGTTCATCGATTCTTCGCTCACCTGCTCCTCTTCGGGCACACCGAGGGAGCGGAAAATCTTGCGACCGCGGCGATTGGGCGGCTGATCGGCCATGCGCGGCACGATGTGAAAATGGACATGCGGGTGGTCGGCGGCCTCGGCAAACTGGATGACGTAGGTCTTGGCGCAGTTGGTCACCGACTTCAGGGCGATTGACAGATTGCGCATCAGCAGCCCCAGGTCGATGGCTTCGTCCTCGGTCAACTCGTCGATGGCCTCAATGTGGCGTCGTGCAATGATGACCAGCCATCCGGGCAACGACGTATTGTAGCTGTGGACCACGTCCCAATATTGGCTGCGGTAGATGTTGTCCCAAAACTCAGCATCCCCTGCATCCCGATGGGCGATACGTTCACACGAATGGCAATTGCCGGCGCTGTTTTTTCCTGTGTTGTTTTTCCCTCTGTTGTTCTTCACTGCGTTCTTCATCGCCTTGGTCGAACCTGTCACCCTTCCCAAAGTTGAAACTGCTGCGGATCAACACGGCTGCTCTGATGCATCAGCACCGCGTTCATCAATTCGATGGCCAGTCTCGATTCCAGCGTCACGCCGGCGCGCACGCCCACACAGGGATCATGGCGGCCCTTCTGCAACTGAAAGTCGATCTCCTCCAGATTCTTGCGTATCGACTTCTGCTGCACGTTGATCGTCGATGTCGGTTTGAAGCCGACGCGGCAGACGATGCGGCATGCCGGTGGTGATGCCGCCGAGCAGGCCGCCGTGGCTGTTGCGCTGGTAGCCCGTGCTGCGCACCGGATCGTTGTTCTCGCTGCCGCGCCGCTGCACGACGTCGAAGCCGGCGCCGATCTCGACCGACTGGGCCGCATGCAGCCCGCCCAGCGAACCCATGAGCCGCAGTTTGAGGCTCTGGTAGAGCGGATCGCCGACCAGCGCCGGCACGTTGACGGCCACGATCTCAACCGCTGCGCCGATGGAATCGCCATCGATGCGCGTGCGTTTGATCAACTCGGCGGCCTCGCCGGCGAACTCGGGGTCGAGCGTATGGATCTCTGCGCCGAGCATGGCTCGTTCGATGCGTTCGATCTGCCGCGCGGTCGACGGTCAGGCTGCCCTGTTCGCTGACGAGCAGCCTCAAAATGGCCGGCCAGGCTTCTGCGCGCCTTGAGCGGACCGACCTGGACGATGGACGACAGAATCACCGTGCCAAACTGCTCCTTGAGAAAAAAGCGAGCAATGGAGCCGCCGATCACGTCGGAGATTGTCGAGCGATAGCTGGATCGACCGCCGCCGCGCACGTCGACGAAGCCGCGCGACTTGTGATGTTTGACCAGATCGGTGTGGCCGGGCCGCACCTCGCCGGTCTCGCCGGAAAATTGGGCGTAGTCGGCCGACTTCTTGGCGGTGGAGAGCACCAGCGCGGCAATGGGTTCGCCGGTGGTGTAGCCCTCCTGGTAGCCGCGTCGTGACCGACTCGGCATCGCCCGAGCGCACGGTGATCTCGGGGCCGGCGGTCAGGGCGTCGTGATCGGGGCTGTAGAGGCCGGAGAGCAGAACGACCTTGTCCTTCTCGTTGCGCGGCGTGCCGTGGCGGTTGCCGCCGGGGCGTCGCCGGTCCAGATAGTGCTGGATGTGCGGCGTGCGCAGGTAGAGGCCGGGCGGGCAGCCAAAGACAATTGTCGTAATGGCCGGCCCATGTGATTCACCTGCGCCGGCCACGCCGAAGAGGGGTCCGCCAAGAATTTCCATTGTTGATCTGTCTTCCGTTTCCAGTCCGAATTGATGGCACAAGTATACCCGCGTCCCATGGTTTGGGCGAAAAAGCGAATTCGATTTGGGTGTGTTGACGCAAGACGGTGAGAGAATTACTATTGGATGTCAGACAGTCATTGAAAGATCGTCAAACTGAACGAGGGTAACTGATGCGTGCGATAGGTCTTGCTCTGGTTTTCATGCTGCTGACAGCCTGCGCGCCCATTTCGGGGCCCGAGGAATCGCTCCACAAACCAATCGCTGAGGCAATTTCATACTTACGAAGCGAAACCAACCAAGATCTTTTGCTGATCCGAGAATCCCCCGAATCCTTCCCTGATCGGCATTGGCTGGCAACCGACAACTGGCTGGCTGCCCATGCGCTGACTGCCGTCGGTGAGGACGAATTGGCGAACCAGATCACCGAGACGCTCGACCGCTACAACGCCGGTCCCCACGGGCTGATCGAAGCGCTCGCCGGCGCCCCCATTGAGTGGCCGCCCCAGACGGAAACCCAGTCTCATCTGGATTCTGTCCGGCAAGGCGTTTGGATGGAAAAGCGAACATCAGGGACGGTGATGGAGGATTGGTACGACTATGTGGATCTGAGGATGTACGGCGCGATTCACGCCATCAATCAAGGAAATACCCAGAATGCACGGAAATACTACCGTGCAACCGTCGACGATTTCCACGCTGAATGGAATCGGCTTCCAAGACAAGGCATTCGATGAGCGGTACGCGACATACAAATTGGCGCTGACCCTCTATGTTGGGACGCTGTTGGGGGAGCAGGCGGACCAGGCGATAGTCAATGCTCTGCTGGCAAAGCAGGCTGACTCCGGCGGATTTACGGCGCTCTACAACATAGAGGGCCAGCCCATCGGCGATACAAACACCGAGACGACAGCCTATGCGCTGCTGGCGCTCTCCGCACTTGCCGGCAAACATCGCAGCCCGTTTCTCTATTTCGTTCCTGCGTTCGTACTTGCCGGCATTGCCGCCATTTTCCAGCGTCGCGCCAGGCGCCATCTGAGACCGGACGCGCCCTTGACTCGGTGGCAACGTCGGCTTCGCGTCAACCGGCTCCCTTACGGATACTATACCCCTCAGGGCAAACGATATATTCGCATGACCGGCTACTTCATTTTGGCAGGACTGCTCTATTTTGCGATCGCCTTTGTCGCGGTTGTCTTTTTGTATTGAGGGTTGAACAATCTCTATTCATTTCAACCGCGCTCACTGTGAGATGAAGATCCCCTCGGATTGGTAATCCGACCAGCCTCGCCTAGCTCAGTCCAGCCAGTCGGATTGCCAATCCGACCTACTATCCACCGCCCTTGACTGCGCCGGCAGTCAGCCCGCCGATCATGTACTTCTGGCCAAAGGTGTAGATGAAGAAGATGGGGATGGCCATGAGCAGCGCGGCGGCCGTCAACTCGCCCCAGGGCTGGACATCGCCGATGATCATCTGTCCCATGCCCACCGGCAGCGTCATCAGACTCTCGCGCGAGATGAGAATGAAGGCAAAGAGATACTCGTGCCAGGCGCTGGTGACGCCAAAGAGGAAGATGGCCATGAGCGCCGGCTTGGTGAGCGGCAGCACGATACGCCAGTAGACCTGGAAACGGTTGCAGCCGTCGATCAGAGCCCGCCTCCTCCAACTCTCTGGGGATGGAGGCGTAGTAGCCCATCATCAGCCAGATGGCGAAGGGCAGGGCAAAGGTCGAGTAGGCGATCATCAGACCGAAGAGGCTGTTGGTCAGCCCGAGCTTGGCGAAGATCTGAAAGATGGAGATGACCATGAGCACGCCCGGCATCAGATAGGCGGCGAAGACCGCGCCGGAGAGCACGCGGCTCCCTCTCCAGTTCAAGCGCACGAGACCGTAGGCGGCCAACGAGGCCACCAAGGTGGATATCAGGGGCGTGATGATGGAGACGATGAACGAGTTGCGCATCCAGACCAGGAAGTTGCGCGTCGGCCCCAACAATTTCACGTACTGGTCCAGCGTCCACGGATCGGGCCAATAGAGCGACTCGAAGGTTGTGATCTGCACTTCGGACTTGAAGGAAGTAATGATCACGAAGTAGAAGGGAAAGAGTTCGAAGAGCAGTAGAATCGCCAAGACAATGCCGGCAAAGATCGCCATACGCCGGCGGGTTCGGCGCGCCCTCTTCTTGGCCGCGTGCCGATCATGCGACGGCGGGAAGAGGCGGGCGAACAGTGCGCCGATGCCATCAACGATCCGTTCAATCACGTCGTTGATGAACCAGAAGATCGCCATGACCACGCCGACGATCGCTCGAACGGGCCACATCAACATATAGCCGATGGAATCCGTCCGCGCGTTGGTATCGCCGTCATTCCATGGCCGGTCTGCTGCGACAGGACCTGCCGGCCCAGGATGATGATGAGGATCGCAAGGAAGGGAACCATGGACATGGCCGCGGCCACGGCGGTGCCGATGCGGAAGCTGCGTGCCGCTTCGATGGTAAAGATCGTGTAGACCTTGGTGGAGCCGACAGGACCGCCGCCCGTGAGCAAGAAGACATGGGTGAAGCCGTTGAAGGTCCAGATGGTGGAGAGCAGCGTCTCGACCATAATGACATACTTGAGACCGGGCAGCGTGATGTGCAGAAATTTGCGCCATGCCGAGGCGCCGTCAATGGAGGCCGCCTCATAGAGATCCACCGGAATCCCCTTGAGGCCGGCGACCAAGAGCAAGGTAAAGAAGGGAATGCCGGCCCACAGGTTGACCAGGATGACAGACGGCAATGCCAGGTTCGGATCGCCCAGGAACGGAATCGATTGCGTGATCAGGCCCAAATCCTTGAGGATCGGGCTGACCATGCCGTAGATGGGATCGAGGAGACCCTTCCAGGTGATGGCGCGTACCACCTCAGGCATGATCCAGGGCAGCAGCACCAGGCCGGTAAAGACCATGGCATAGCGCTTGGTATTGTGCAGCAGCAGCGCCGCGATCATGCCGACGACAAACTTGAAGAAGACGGCAAAGAAGGTGTAGGTAAACGAAATTCGCACCGAATCCCAGAAAAAGGGATCCTGGTAGAGCAGTCGATAGTTGAGCAGACCTACCCAGGGACCGATTTCCAGACTCGTGGTGCGCGTGAAGCCGATGTAGACCGCGCGCACGAATGGATAGCCCACGATGGTGACCAGCATGATCACGGCGGGCAGTATGAAGAGATAGGCCTCTTTCCAATCCGGACCGAGAACGGCCCTCAATCCGGAACTGCGTTTGGTCGTAGATCGGGCGCCAACGTCTGCGGCTGGGCTGGATAATTCCATGACTGTTCCTCTGACATGATGCCTGCTGGAACCACGTCGTTCCAAGAAGTTGCCAGGCGTCTAAGACCTTCCTGGCTCCGGCATTTTCTGTGGGGTGTGCTGATCGTGCGGAGCTAAGGCCAAGACAATTCAAATAAGCCGGGATGACCGTTCAGTAGGCACGCCCGCGTGCCGATCGCTCTCGGGTAGAGCCGCACGTGGGCGTGCTCACTGGACGTTACTTGAATAATCTTGGGGCCAAGGCCGCCGGACAATCGGGCGACGCCCCCTGAAGGAGAGTGTCGCTCTGTAGCTCGGTCCATTCATGGCGGAGCGGATGTCGTCACCATGGAAAACACCGGAACCAGAAAACTTCAGTATGAAATGACGATGTCGATCAGACGGGAGTCACTCGTTGAGTGTGTTGACAAGAGGGACTGATTCTAGAATCAGTCCCTCTTGTGGTCTAGCGAAAGGATCTACAGACCGCAGTTAAGCCGGCTCGCCGGGCAGGCCGAACTCCTTGAAGATCAACACCATGCGGTCGTGGGCGATGGCCACGGCCTCTTCCACCGGCGTGCCGGTGATGATGGAGTTGACCATGTCGTTCCAGGCGCCGGAGTCAGTGATCGCATTCATGGCCGCCGACTCGAGGTCCGGGCCAAGACGTGGCATTAATGCCCGACTCGTCCAGGGCGCCGCTCTTCATCTGCATGGTCACCTGATTGGCCTGCGCCGTCTCCGACATATCCCACAGATCGGTGTAGGCAGGCAGGGCATATGCAGGCGACGACGCCAGCATTGCATCAACCCGCGCCAAGTTCAGATGTGAAATCGACCGCCATCTGGCTTGCAGCCTCCGGATTCTTGGCGCCCTTCATGAAGTACCAGTTCGTCGAACCCATGGACATAAATTCCTGGTTGACAGGACCGCCCGGCGGCTTGTGGTAGTTGGTGATTTCGGCAATCGGGTTGCCGTCGACAAGCGCCTTGGCGTAGACGGTGCCGCCATTCGGTCGTGTAGGCCAAAATGCCGCCCAGGTAGGCTTCATTGTTGGAGATATCGCCCCAGGCCAGCACGCCGGGCGGCAGCATGGGCGCATACTTCTCGTCGGTATAGACGGCCTTGATCAGGTTCATGGCCTCGATCATCTCCGGCGAATTGGTGGCGATATACTCGCCGGTCTCATCCTGCCAGCCGGCCCCGTACCCGGTCTTGACGCGGTTGATGAAGAAGTTGCCGTCGCCCGAGCGGTTGACCGTGGTGCCCCAGCCGTAGAGTTCCTCCTCCGGCTTGGAAACGGCCAACGTGGCCTCGAACAGATCTTCGTAGGTACGGATTGCCTGCAAGTCGATGCCGGCCTCTTCGAAGGCAGGGGCCTGATACCAGCCGCCGTCGGATCGTTGGTGGTAGGGCAAGTACTGCCATGCGTCGTTGACGCGTCCGATCTGATTGATATAGGGCGCCGCCTTGCCAAAGACCGCCTCGACCGCGGCGACCTGGTCGTCGGCCGGTTCGACGAGGCCCAGATTCTCCATCTGTGTCGCGGCGAGTTGATCGTGCATCACCAGATCCGGCGGATCGCCGGCCTGCACCGAAGCCGCAAGCTTCTCGATCACACCGCTGCCCCCGGTAGAAGCCGGCGATGTCCGCAATTTCCAGCGGCCACCCCTGCTCGTCGGCATAGGCCGTGATCTCGGTGCGGATGTAGTCATTGTAGGACTCGTGGAAATCCTGCTTGGTCAGGACCCACAGCACGTCGTCAATGGCGATGGCGCCGCCGTCGGCTGCGGCGTCACTGTCGGCGGCCGGTGCGCTGGCCGGCACCGGCGCGCACGCAGCCAACAGGCCAACACCCATCACTCCACCGGTTACCTGCAAGAACCGTCTTCGCGAAAGCTGGTTACTCATGCTCATACTCCTCCATGTGTGGTTGTGAAAAAAGTAGACCGTATTGACTCTTTCCCCAGATCGGATCCCTTTGCAACAGCCAATGTCTGGTACTGCCCTCCAGTGGACAAGGACAACGCGCGGATCAAGAGGCGCTCAGAAGCCGGTTCAGGGATACCTCACGTGCCAGATAGACGACCGTACGAACGAATGAATGCTGAGATAAAGATAGACGGCGGGTCAACATTCAGATACAAGACTGGGTACGCCTGAACAAAAACGTTTTACACGCGACTAATCACAATGACTGCCGGAGGGTCTTCTTGAAATTGGCAGTTCGGTAGAAACGTCGCAAAAGTGCAAACTGTTCGCCAAGGTATGAATGGTTTGAGGAGCCATTTGGCCAACAGTCAAGACGCGCCACCAGAATATCAGAATAAATGAGAATGGTCAACTGCCAATATTTCGTCGAATATCCATCATGATTGAGCACAAAGGTGTCACGAGATTTGGACATGTTTTGCTGCTGACAGACGCATTTGCTGCGGCTTGGTGGTACTATATTGTAGCAGACAGACGGAACTCTCGTATCAGGAATCCAAGACAGACAACAGAAGGGATGAGGATGATTGTTTCACGCTATGCAGAACTGATTGAACCGGGCAGGTTCGCCTTGCGAGAAGAAGAGCTAGACCACACGGAAGATCAGACTGCTGGTCCGCATCACGGCCTGCGGCATGTGCCAGTACGACGGCGTCTTCTACAAAGGCATCGTGGGCGAGACACCGACGCGTATCGGCCATGAGCCGGTCGGCGTGGTCGAGGCCGTGGGCGAGAATGTGCAGGGCTTTGCGAGCCGGGGATCGGGTCACAGGTCTTTTTGCCTATCTCAAGGCATTTGCCCAGTATGGCGTGGCCGAGCCGGAGCAACTGGTGAAGATTCCCGACCATGTGCCGCTGGAACTGGCCCTGGGCGAACCGCTCAAGTGCATCGGCACCATCCTGCGCGCGGCCCAGCCGGAGCTGGGCGACCATGTGCTGGTCATGGGTTGCGGCTTCATGGGGCTGTTGACGCTGGCGGGGTTGGTCGGACGTGCGCCGGCCTCGTTGATCGCGGTGGACATGCAGGAAGAACGGCTCAAACTGGCCGCAGAATTCGGCGCGACGCATACGCTTAATGCCGCAGATCCAGACTTCTTCGACCAGATCCAGCAGATCACTGGCGGGCGTGGCGTCGATCTGGCCTTCGAGCTGACCAGCAGCGCGCTTGGCCGTCGAACAGGCGGCCAAGACCATGCGTCGTGGACGCGGACGCTATGTGCTGGCCGGCTGGCACGGCGAGCCGGGAACCTACACGCTGCGCAACTTCACGACCAAGGGCACGACCATCCTCTCGGCCCATCCTTCCTTCTCGCTGGACGAAATGGACGACATGCGCCGCGCCCTGGACGGCCTAGCCCGGGGCGTCTTCCCCATGGAGCGGCTCATCACCCACCGCTTCCCGCTGGACGATATCCAGACGGCGTTTGAGATCATGGCTGGATGGGCGTGATGGCTACATCAAGGGGATCATCGTGCCGTAGCTGACGCCTGAGATTGCACGATGCCGGAGTTCTGGGGAAAACTCCGGCATCCTACGGGTGCTTGGAAAGGCTCTGAGGGTACTGAATCGACGTCAGACCCCTTCGCCAGAAAGTTCGACCCCCTCAACGCCAGCCTCCAGCTCGGCCATGTTGTTCTCCTTGATCAAGCAGTCGTGCATGGCTTCAGCCGAGTAGATGCCGTAGTCAGCCGTCCCGCGGATCACGTTTTTCTGGATATCGGCGTCACGCAGGGCGGCCATTGGAGACACAGAACCGAGCACAATGGCGGCATCGCCATCCTGAATGTCGATTTCGTTGCCGGTGACCGTGTACTTGGCCGCGAAACCCTCAAGACCGTTGTCGTTGGAGAGGAGCATCCCTTGAGTCGTAGCAGTTTCGGTGGCGGAGCCGACGACCTTGATTTGGTTGTTGGCGATACTCACCGTTCGCTCAGAGGCGTAGGGCATGCTCTCCGGATCGCAGGTTGTCATGCGGAGTCCACGCTGGAGATCGGGGCCAAACGAGGCCATGCCCACGACGATGTCGTTCTCCTCGACCACAATATCACCGCTGCCACTCATGTACTCCAACACAATTCCTTCGTGTTGAGTTTGCACGGTGTTTCCACGCACCACAAAATCGGCGCCCATATTCATCCAGAGCCCAATGCCGTGGGAGCCTTGCTCATGGCCCAGATCGCCGAATGTGAGGTCTGCCCCTTCGGCATTCCTGTAATAGGGCTCGCCCGTGTCCGGATCGAGGAAAGCCATATCCAAGGTGCTGTTCAAGTCTGAAACGGTGTTGTTCTCGATGGTAATCGTCCCGATAGGCCCATGAACATCCCAGTCCGGCACAGTGGCGCCCATGTCGATGGACCGACCAATGGCTGCGTCCTGCGCCCATTCAGGAATGTCTGGACTAATATCCGTCACCCAGACATTGCGCACAGCGATGTCCTCATGGGATTGACCGTTAAATCCACTGATGAAGACCCCATAGAAATGAGGTTCCTTCAGCCACACGTTCTCCAACACGCCCCCTACAGCATTGCCACCAAAGTTGACGACTCCATGTTCGCCCTGATCCCAATGATTCTTGTGGGCGAAGTTACCGCCCTGGATCACGGTCTTGGGCGTACCGTCCTCGTTGAAGCCATCACCGGTCAGCGAGATCCCCTTGTCGATGACGATGTAGCTACTGTAGAGCGGATTGGTCCGCCAGTCGCCAAAGTTGAATGTCCCTGCTCTGAGTAGGACGGTGTCGCCGTCCACAGCCGCATCGATGGCCCCCTGTACATTGGTCACATCTTGCGGGTACTCGCCGGTCGGCAGGACTTCGATTATGTTGCCTTCCGTAGCTGCCGCAGCCAATGCCGGACGCACTATCTCAATTTCACCTAGTTCAACATCAAGCGGCAGAACCGGATCCTCCGCTCGCACATCCTCCAACGTGAAGTAGCCGGCCTCGACGGGCGGGCTATCCTCCGGGTAGAACTCGTAGAACGGATCAAACGAGAAATAGCGCATGCCCCACTGATCGGGTCCGGTGTCGCCACCATCTCGCATCCAGAAATAGGCATACTCGCCCGGTTCGCCCTGTCCCCAGCCATCTTTGGCCGTGATCTGTGCAATGACCACCACGGCGTCGACTGTGTCTCCAGCGTCCTCGCCAAAGAAGACGTAGCGGGCTTCCGACTCAACGCCCTTCCAGGTCGGCATTCCCTCGTCTTGACCGGGCATCACATTGTGCCAGTTGATGTACCCTGAAGCTTTGTGACTATCTGGATCGACTTCGGAAAAATCGAAGTCCATGGAGATGGTTACGCCACCCCATTCGGGCACCGACGGCAGGAAGATCTCGCCTTGCACGCGGCGCAGATCTGCGTCGGGCGCGGCTTCTTCAGCCGGCAGTAGCGGTTGGCAGGCGCTCAAAGGAAGCACCAGGATGACAAGCAAAGCAAACAGGGTAAACGTTCGAATGTTCTTACTCATCTTGCACGCTCCTTTCATGGTTTGCGGTCTCTCGATTGCGCCGTTTCACTTCTTCGTTCAAAAAGCCGAAGAGTTCGTCCAGGTTGCCAAATCCGATCCGATCGCCGCTGTCCACCTGCTCCAGCGAGGCGTGCCAGATGGTCGTCGCTGCGTCTTTCCTACTGTGATTGGCCCGCCACAGACGTAACAGATAGGCCACGGATATTTTCCGCTCATCGACCATAGCGCCACTCTCATCATTGGCTCAGTCCTGAGAGCCTCCCTCGATTTCTCACCGACCTGCCCTCACACTAGTGGCATGCTCTCAAGAAACTCTCAAAGTGGGCAAGCTGATGGGTAAAATTGCGGTATACTGGAAGGGAACCATCGCACCTGCTGTCATTCGATGGAAGGCTCTTTCCTCATGTCCCGGCTATCACTCCAACTCCTGGGCGCCTTCTCGGTCACTGTGGATGGCCATCCGGCAGATCGCATTGACTACGACAAGGCACGCGCACTGCTCGTCTATCTGGCGATCGAGGCGGACCGTGCCCATCGGCGTGATCACCTGGCTGCGAGCTTCTGGCCGGATCAGGATCGCCGGCACGCGTTGCAAAGCTTGAGCCAGGCGCTCTACACGCTGCGTCGCGCCATCGATGATCATCACGCGGATCCGCCCTTTCTGATGATCGGATCACGCACGCTCCAGTTCAATGAGGACGCCGACCATTGGTTCGATACGCAAGCGTTGACGGCTGCCCTGGAAAGATCTCGAACGCATGCACACGCCGATCTGCACAGTTGTGAGTCCTGTGTTCAGGGATTGCGGACCGCGGTCGAGCACTATGGCGGTGATTTCCTGGCAGGCATCGACTTGGACGATTGTCCCGAGTTCGGGGAATGGCTTGCGATTCAGCGCGAGCACTATCGACGGCTTGCCGGCGAGCAATTTCGGCTGCTCGTCAACGTCTACGAAGCGCGGGCTTTGCCGGAGCCGGCGCTCGATTTTGCCGCTCGATGGTTGGCCCTCGACCCATGGCAGGAAGAAGCGCACCAGGCCGTCATGCGTGTGCTGGCAGAGAGTGGACAGCCCACAGCCGCATTGGCCCAGTATGAACGTTGCCGCCAGACCCTGGCAGATGAGCTGGGCGTCGAGCCGTCGGTCGAGACAGAGACGCTGGTGGCGCGAATTCGCCGGCGGCGAGCCGGCGGCAACGCATCGTCGACCAACATGCCGACGATGCTCACGCCGCTCTTCGGTCGCAAGGCCGAACTGACGACATTGCAGGGCATCCTGGCTAGACAGGGATGCCGGTTCGTCAGCCTGGTAGGACCCGGCGGCTCCGGCAAGACGCACCTGGGCATTGTCGCTGCCTCGGAAGCAGCCGAGCATTTTGCCGACGGCGCCGCCTTTGTCGCCCTGGCCGGACTTGACTCGCCGCAGGGAGTCGTGCCGGCCATCGCCGAAGCGGTCGGCTGTTCGTTCAGCAAAGATCAGGATATCCGCCGCCAACTCATCGACTATCTACGGACTCGCCAGCTACTGCTCGTGCTGGACAACTTCGAGCACCTCCTGGCCGCGCTTCCCTTGATCACCGAGCTGTTGCAGGCAGCGCAGAATGTCTTCGTGCTGGCCACGTCCCGCGTCCGCTTGAACGCGCCGGGTGAACAGGTGCTGGTCGTTGGCGGTCTTGGATTGCTTGAGTCGCTACCACATGAGCCCGCCGACTCTTTGGTGGCACAGACCGACGATGCAGCCGCTCTATTCCTCCATCACGCTCGCCGACTGAATGCAGATTTCGAGCCGAATGACGAGGATCGGCGCGCCATCGGCCAGATCTGCAAACAGGTCGCGGGCATGCCGCTGGGCATTTTGCTGGCCGCGGCGTGGAGCGACGTATTGCCTCCCGTCCAGATTGCCCAGCGGCTGGCGGAGGAGCCCGGCGAACATGAAACGGCCGGCATCGACCTGCTGAGCGTCGACTGGCAGGCGTTGCCCGAACGCCAACGCAGCATGCGCAGCGTGCTCTCCCATTCGTGGCAGTTGCTTGATGAAAACGATCAGCGCGTCTTCGCCGGCCTTTCGATCTTCCGTGGGGGATTCGATGCGGATCGGGCGCGCCGTGTGGCCGGGGCCTCGCTGCGACGGCTCAAGACATTTGTCGAGAAATCGTTCCTTCAGCTCGAATCGGATGGTCGGTATGCGATCCATGAATTGCTGCGCCAATTCGGAAACGAGCAACTGGAAACCGTGCCGGCGCTGGCGGAGCAGACTCGTGTTCGGCACTATCGCGCCTACGCTGAATCGGTCGCCGAATGGAGCATCCGTCTGCGCAGCGACGAGCAACTCACCGCGCTCCGTGAGTTCACGGCTGAGATCGACAATGTTCGACTGGCTTGGCGGCACGCAGTCGAGGACAAGGCAACAGGCGAACTGGCACAGATGCTTGACGGGCTTTGTCTCTACTACGAATGGCGCAGTCGATACCAGGTGGCGGTGCACGCTCTCCAGGAGGCAATTGTCGAACTTCAGGAAGCCAACGACATCGCGGCCAGAGTTCTCTTGGCCAGGTTGCTGGTCTGGTTGGGACGTTTTAACTTTATCCTGCGCAACATCAGACGCGGCCGAGACAACCATCGCCGAAGCGCTCGACCTTTTTGATCGCCTTGAGCATCCAGGCGAAGACATAGGCGTGGTGCGAGCCATCGCGCTCTATCATATGGGAACCGTCATCGAGGATGGTGATCGCGGAGGAGCAGAACGCTTGTGGCGAAATAGCCAACTACTCTTTCGCCAGATGTCCGAAAGCTGGTGGCAGTGCCAGGTCGAAAATAAGCTTGGTCTCTTGCTCCTGAACCTGGGGCGTTTGGAAGAAGCGGGGGCGCTTCTGGAGGCAAGCCTTGCCAAGATACGCCTTACGGGAGATCGTCGATCCACGGCGACGATATTGGTAACCGTCGCTCAGTTCTACCAGATCCAGGGACAGATAGAAGAGGCGCACAGTGTTATCCAGGAGAGTGTCGATCTGTACGAGGAATTGGGCGACCGGCGCGGGGCGGCCCAAAGCCGTTTCGAATTGGCGTTGACGTTCATGTACCTGGGTCGTTTTGTGGAGGCTGAACTTCTACTACAAAGTACTATCGAGGATGCTGAAGCGCTGGGCGACCGTGGCCTGCATGCTATCGTTCTGCACGTTTTGGGCTGGAATTGCACCAACCGCGGGCAATATACCGCGGCGCACCACGCCTATCTGACTGCCAGAGTACTGCTTCGTTCGGTCGAATCACAGCGAGGTTTCGCCATGAACGACCTGGGCCTCGGCGGCAACGCGCTGGCGCTGGGCCGATTCGTCCAGGCGCAGCGATACCTGCTCGAATCTGCGTCGGGCATGCGCGCCATCGGCCAACAGGACGAATATGCAATTGTCCTGGCTACCCTGGCACTGGTCGAGCGCGCTCTGGGCCGGCACGACTCGGCCATGGCCTACGTGCGTGAAGCATTGCAGATTGCCAAACCCATCGAAGCCTTTGCGCCGGCCCGCTTTGCGGTACAATCCTATTCTCTGCTGATTGCCGACGCCGGCCAAATCGAATACGGTCTCGAACTCCACACATTCGTGATGCAGCATCCCTACTTTGGCAACTCGGTCTACCGCCAGGACATCACCGGCCGCCACATCGATGAATATGCGGCGACGCTGGCGCCAGAGCAGCGGCAGCGGGCCAAAGCTCGGGGCGAAGCGAGAGATCTCTGGGCTACAGTCGACGAAGTTCTGGCCGCTCTGGGCGAGCCAGTTACGCATACCACAGGCTGATAGGGATGGCGGGCGAAGCAATGAAGCCCCTATCTTGCTTGCACCGTTGGTCGACTGGCTTCAGCAAGGAAACGAGTCTACCAGACCCGTCACGCTGGTATCGTCAAGCGCCGCCATGTTGTCCGGATGGGCATCGAGGTGGCAGAAGGTCCGTGACATCTCTGCCGCGCCGGCCAGGAAGCGTTCCCGATCGGTGGCCAGGCGTTCCAACGCGGGGAGCATCGGTTTGGGAAAGGCCTGACGAAGCAGCGGATGCGCCCAGATTGCCGGATCGCGCAGCCGCGCCATCGCATCATCAATGACCTGCGCACCGCTCTCAGACCGCAAGCCATGATCGCGTAGCCAGGGCGCGACTGGCATCGGCTCGCCGACAAGATAGCGGCCATTGAACTTACCCAAATGATAGGCTGCCAGCCCATAGCGTTCTAATGGCCAATTGCCATCGTAGCGATCGTGCAGGTCTTCCAGCCAGATCCAACGAATGTGGGGTACCGGTTCCACCACGCCAAAACAACGCGGCGATCGCAAGTCACCCTGGAGCGCCTGCGGTATCCCGGCACCGTAGAGTTGGCTCTCCCGCTCCCAATAGTACCAACAGTCCAATTCATAGTCGAGGTCATCGTCATGAACGGGCGCCTGGATCTCTTTGAGGATGAGCGACCAGTCTCGTGGCGTTGTTCCATCAGTGCCAGTTCCGGCGAAGCGAAAGATCGTGCGCCGGCCTTGCACGCTCAGCGTTGTTCTTTGCCAGTCGCCGATCCGAAAGTTTGGCGAATCCATGGCCGCCTGAGCCAAAGGTGCTAACAGCGCTTGGTTGACCAGTTGATCAACAACAGCCTGTGACGGTGTATCGTTCATTGCCAGCTACTCCCCACCGACATTACGTCCCTTGCCCGCCCAAGGTGGACAACAAACATGCCGTTTGCCTCTTCTCGAATGCCGCGCAATATCCACTCCAGTTCGAGCTTTCCTGCGTAAAACCGTGCTCGGTCTATCTGCTCAGAGATTTCCGGATAGATTCGACTCATCCGCCGCAGAAACGACTCGCCATACTGGTTGATGAGGAGCCCAAAGTCCTGGGCCGGATCGCCAATGCCGGCCGTGCCAAAGTCGATGATGCCGTTGAAGCGGTTTGTCTGCCCATCGAAGAGCAGATGGTAGACGCCCAGATCGCCATTCATGAAGGCCGGTTTGTAGTCCAAAAAGGTGTGGTCCGCCAGAAACGGTGCGAAGTGGCGACGGACCCACTCTCGGCCATCAGCCCACATCAGCGGAAAGAGAACCGTCTGCACATCTTCATGAAATTGTAGCTGTTCGGCCACCGTGCGCACCGTATCTGATGGCTGAATATCGGCTGCTTTGACCGCAGCCATGGGTATCGAATGAAGCTGTTTCAAGAAGGTGGCCAACATGTCGGCCACGGCGTCTTTCTCCTGCTCGCTCATGCGCTGCACATCGTCGGTCAACAGCGGATTGCCAGGGATAAACGGGTACGAGATCATTTCGTCCGATCGATAGTCCCAATGCGGGACGGGCATGTCCACATATTGGCGAACCAGATCGAGCGCGTTCATCTCATTGCGCTGCAGTGCAACGCCCCGCTCTTTTCTGGGAAAACGAAAGACACGTTCTCGATTGACGATGACCGATACATTGACCATCCCCTCTTGGTTGATCTGGACATCGTGCAGATCGAGATCAGGAAAGGTATGCTGGATGTGGTTGAGGTACTCGGTTTCAGCTATCATTCGTTGCCTCGGAAATCAGTATTCAGTTGTTCACGATTTGGAGAAAAACGAGATTCTTCGCTGGTGTTGTGCCAGAGTGAAGGCTCCAGATCGACCCGCTCAGAATGACAAATGGTGAACTACTAGTATTGAAGGTAGAATCACAAGCCATGAGCGGATAATGTTTTGCGATAGATCATGAAGTAACTCGAAGGGCCAAAGCCCATGGACGTATACAACGCCCTCGCTGCCACATTGTCAGGATCGAAGCCGACGATGGCGCTTACCATGCCCGCTGCCTTCATGCGCCGCATCCCCTCAGCCATCACGGCCTTGCCTAGGCCCTTGCCCTGAAAATCGGGATGGGTGGCGACCGGCTCAAAGAGGCCCACGCGGTTTTCTTCATCGAACCAGATGGTGCAGGCTGACGCGCCCCGACCATCGGGCGAGACGCACAAAGAGATCGCGTTCGCCATCGTAGACATCCGAGCTCATAAATTGGGCATATTCTGCCGCATAGCCCTCCCAGTCATTGTCTGAGCCGAACGCTCCGTACGTTACGCCGGCCCGCAACCGGCCGTCGTCCGCATTCCTCACCCCTTGCACGCTAAATCCGTCCGGCAATTGAATCGGCGGCAGGTCATCCAGGGCGCGTTCAAAGAGCGGAGGCGGCGGATCGACCTCGACCTCTTCAAAGCCACGCTCCGCCATCAGCCGCGCCAAGACCGTGTCATAGTCCATGGCCCAGAACGGCCAGATCTGGGTCAGCCCGGCCTCGTGCGCTCGCGCCTCGGCCCACGCCACATACTCATCCATCACCTTCTCGTGTGTGGGCGTGCCGTGCAACGTAGGATGCACAAAGAGATCAAAGGTCTCTTCGTGGGGCAAGAAGATCGCCCACGCGGCCAGCGAGGGTTGCCCTTTCTCGACGGATTCCCAAAGATGCAGGTTGCGCTGAGGAGTCTGGTCCGCAGGTGGATAATGAAGCGCCACATCCACACAGCCTGGGTGCATGTAAGAAGCCAGGATATCGGCCTTTCGGCCAGCCGTCAGCATTTGCCGCATGCTTTTTAGATCCGTGTTGTCGCGGTAGGGTCGCGTCTGTAGTACCATGAAGGTGATTCCTTAAATTTCAGCTCCGTTTTTGGCCTTCGTTCAAGGCGGGCAATACTTCCCTCACAAGCAGTTCGAGCGTCGTCAAATCGGGAAAGCCAGAACAATCGAGCATAAAATAGTCGACGCCCAGGTCGATAAACGGGCGCATCTGTTCAATGATCTGTTGCGGCGTGCCCACAAAGTCGAAATCCTCGTCATCTTCAGGGCTGGTCCGATCCCCGGCGAGCCGTTGCGCCTCGGCCTCTGTTGGCGCACAGGCACAGCCGCCGCCCCATGTCCGCCGCACCGTCGCAGGATCTCGGTCCGCCTCGGCACAGGCCTGATCGAACGCTTTGACCATGTGGCGATAGGCTTCCACACCGGTGGATGAGACATTCCACCAGTCGGCATATTTGGCCGTCAAACGTTGCATTTTGGGTTTGAAGGCGCCGACCATGATGACCGGAGGCGGGTCAGGCTTTGGCTCGCAATACGCCTCGCGAATCTGATAGTGTTTGCCCTGGAAGGTCGCTATTGGCTCTGTCCACAATGCCTTGATAATTTGCAGCGCCTCTTCCAACTGCTCGACGCGCACGCCCGCACGCGGGAAGTCGTAGCCATAGGCCCGATATTCTTCCTCCTGCCAGCCAGCGCCGATGCCGAGTATGAAGCGCCCGCCGCTGAGAAAGTGCAGCGTCGCGCCCATTTTGGCCAACAGAGCGGGGTTGCGGAACGACTGACAGAGTACGGTATGGCCAAACTTGAGTTGCGGATGGCGCGCCGCCATATAAGCCAGCGTCGTGCAGCTTTCGAGCACATCGTCCTCGACAAACTGGAGGTGATCGATGATCCACGCCGAGTCGAAATGGCCGCTGATCAACGACAGCGCCCGATCCAGATCGGCGACATACGTTGATCGTTTTGTCTTGTCCAACTGGTCGGCGGGCATCGTGAAGCCAAACTGGATTCTTTTCATCGGGTGTAGCCCAGCTCCCGCCGTATCTCCTGCAATACGGGATATGCGATTCGGTTCGTATTCGGTGTGCTGAATTAGCAAAATTTTGTCGTCTTCGACAATCGCGCCTTGATAGCGTGTTTGAAGCATTGGTTCACTCGTTTCTAGGGTAGGATGACAACTCGCCTCTCCTGTACCGAGGCACGTCAAATAGGGGCGATGGGATTGGCCTCCGTGTCGAGAACCTGAGCCACGATTGGGCGAAGCTAGTCTGCGGTCATGTGACTAAGGTGATGGGACAGCTCTGTGGTCATGTAAATCTCCTAAACAAGCCGGAACGTTTCGCTTTGGCGGGCCTCGTCGTCATACTAATATGTAGCGTAACTGCTCAGGCTCTAACACGAACTACTCGATTTTCACGAAAGATGCCAGGGAAAATTCGTGTCATTCGTGCAATTCGTGGTCAGAATCTCCTTTGGTGGCTTAGCAGCAAGAATGTTGCCAGAATTCGCGCCATCACTCACTTGACGCAATCAGTGGTTCTCTAGGCCGAAACCGCCTATAGCCCAAGATGACAACCACCGACAGCAACGCCAGGACGGCGCTCACGAGGAAGAAACCGCGAAAGCCAACGGCCTCTACCAGCGGACCACCCAGGGCCGCCATGATCGCCCAGCCCAGCGCCAGCCCGATGGTGAGAATTGCCGATGAGATGGTGCGCCACTGCAGCGGCACGAGTTCCTGGCTGAAGATGTTGCGGGCTATCCCACCGAGGGATGCAATCGACACGACTGCCGAAAAGCCTAGCCCTGCGACGATCCAATTGGGCACGAGCGCCAGCACCATCAACGCGACACCCAGCGCCGCCCCAGCGCCTGCCAGGGTTCGCTCGGTTCCAAATCTCAGCATGATCTGCGGCGTGATGACAGCGACCAACACCGGCAACAACTGGGCCAGCCCCATCACCGTGCCGATTGTCACAATGTTGACAGCCAGGTCGGTGTCCATATAGACGTTGAAGAAGGCCCGCGCGGCGCCCTCACCAGCCGTCTGTAGAAAGACAATGACCCCAAGAAGGACAAAGAGCCCGATGGGCGCTGCCGTCCGAGATGCGCTTTTCGCACCTTTTGGCAGCTTCATCGGGCTTGCACCGGCCATCAAGAAGATAGGCAGGAGGAAGACGAGCGGCGCGACCCATAGGGCCACGCGATAGGGCGCGGGACCGTCCAGCGGCTCACCTAGCAGGACGGCAAATAGCCCAGGCAGAAGGCCGGCTATCGCACCGCCCGCAAAGGCCATGACTGCGATCACAGCCGACTGCGCGGAGAACGCATAGGGTCGCTCCGCTTCACTGGCAGCGCCCATCATATAGGGCGTACTATTGACAGTGTTGAAGGCTGCACCGATCCAGTAGATCAGCCAAGACCCATAGATCCACGGCGTCCAAACGGTTGGCGGCAGCGCTTCCACCAGCAGCAGTAGCGCCATTCCGACTGCAACCAGACCATAGCCCATCGCCAGCGACCTGCGCAGTCCGAACCGTCGACCGATGGCGCCGGCCGGCAACGCAAAGAGGGCCCACGTCAGTTGGCCAGAGGCGATCAGCAGACCGATGAAGTCAATACCAAAACCCAGGCGCAGCAGATAGATATTGAGGAGAACGGCCTGGATGCCAAAATAGCCAAAGGCGACACATCCCCAAGCGGCAAGCAGTCGTCTGATGTCAATGTTGAAGCTGCGGGCGATTGACCAGTTGCCGAGCATGCTTGCTCCTTGTGCCGGGGAAATGAAATGGATCGCAGTCGGTATTCAGCCAACAAGGACATGAAAGCCGCTGACTAGCTGTCAGCGGCTTTCTGCGATGATCACAGTGTTGTCTCAGCAGCGAGCGGGACTTGTCCAACTCATCTTGATCGCCTAACGATTCGATTTCTTAGGGCGATGGCCGCTGACCAGCGTAGCATGTCCAGAACCCAATATCAACATTGGACAATATTTCACAAGCCGGCGGCCAGAATATCGATGTCGAATTCGGGTATGGCCCGTTCGACGTATAAGTAGCGGGAAGCGAAGAAAGTGGTAAGATGACGCCGACGCTTTCCCGAATCCACCGAAGTCCGCCAAGACTCGTCCCATGCAGACGAGCCAGTGTCAAAAGGAGAACCAACGATGAAAGTGATGGTCCTTGTCAAAGCCAGTGCTGAGAGCGAAGCAGGCGAGATGCCCAGCACGGAAATCCTGACCGAAATGGGCGCGTACAACGAGGAGTTGGTCAAAGCCGGCGTGATGCTGGCCGGCGAAGGGCTCCATCCCAGTTCAGCAGGCGTGCGCGTCTACTTCTCCGGCAAGGAGCGCAACGTGGTGGATGGTCCCTTCACCGAGGCCAAGGAGTTGATCGCCGGCTTCTGGATGTGGCAGGTCAAATCCATGGAAGAAGCGGTTGAATGGATCAAGCGCAGCCCCTTCCAGGAGGGCCAGGTGGAGATACGTCCGGTCTTTGAGGCGGATGACTTTGGCGAAGAGTTCACGCCTGAGTTGCGCGAGCAAGAGGATCGCCTGCGGTCGCAAGTCGAGGCGAAGGAGTAGGGTTCAGCACAAAGGAGACAGACCAATGTCCAAAGTCACGCCTTTCCTGATGTTTGACGACCAACTCGAAGCGGCCATCGAGTTCTACACGGCCACCTTCCCGGACTCGAAAATCAAGAACGTCGCACGCAGCGGCACGGACGGCCCGATCACGTCCGCCGAATTTGTCATCGGCGGCTTATCTTTCATGGGGTACAACGGCGGCCCGCACTTCAAGTTCTCCGAAGCATTCTCGCTCTTTGTGGACTGCGAGGATCAGGCCGAGGTGGACGAGTACTGGGACAAGCTCGTCGACGCCGGCGCAACCCCATCGCAGTGCGGCTGGATCACCGATCCGTTCGGTCTCAGTTGGCAGATCGTGCCGCGACGATTTATGGAACTCGTCGGCGACAGCGACCCGAAGAAGGTGCAGGCAGTCGTGGACGCCATGTTGACGATGGTCAAGCTCGACGTGGCGACGTTGGAAGACTGCGTACGAAAATGCCTAGTCCGTCCGCTGTCCAGCGCACCATCGACGCGGTCTGGCGCATCGAATCGGCCAAGCTCATCGCCGCGCTCACCCGGCTGGTCGCGCGATGTGGGCCTGGCCGAGGACCTGGCGCAGGATGCCCTCGTGGCCGCGCTGGAGCAGTGGCCGTCGGATGGCGTGCCGGACAACCCCGGCGCGTGGCTGATGACGGTCGCCAAGCGGCGGGGCATCGACCGCATCCGGCGCGATCAACTGTCGGAACGCAAGGTCGCGGAACTGGGTCGCCAACTGGAAGAGGCGGAAAGAAACGGGCGCGGCGGATTTCGAACAGGTTGTGAACGACGATGTCGACGACGATCTGCTGCGCCTGATCTTCATCGCCTGCCATCCGGTGCTGGCCACCGAGGCGCGGGTGGCCCTGACGCTGCGGCTGCTGGGCGGGCTGACCACCGAAGAGATCGCCCGCGCTTTTCTGGCGCCGACATCGACCATTGCCCAACGCATCACGCGCGCCAAACGGACGCTCTCTGCCGCGCAGATCCCCTTCGTGATTCCCGAAGGCAATGAACGGATGGCACGCCTGGCCTCGGTGCTGGAGGTGATCTATCTCATCTTCAACGAGGGCTATTCGGCCACCGCCGGCGAGGACTGGATCCGCCCGTCGCTCTGCGAGGAGGCGTTGCGGCTGGGGCGTATCTTGGCCGAACTTGACCCCGCACGAACCGGAGGTGCATGGTCTGGTGGCGCTGATGGAGATTCAGGCATCACGGCTGCGGGCGCGTGTGGGCCCGGACGGGGAGCCGATCCTGCTGCTGGATCAGAATCGGGGTCTGTGGAATCGTCTGCTCATCAACCGCGGCCTTGCTGCGCTGGCGCGGGCCGAGCAGTTGGGCGATGCGCTCGGCCCGTACACGTTGCAGGCCGCCATCGCCGCTTGCCACGCACGCGCACGCACCGCCGAAGAAACCGACTGGCAGCAGATCGCCGCGCTCTACGACGCGCTGGCGCAACTGACGCCCTCGCCCATCGTGGAGCTGAACCGCGCCGTTGCGCTGGCCATGGCCTACGGCCCGGCGACCGGACTGGAGCTGGTCGACCAACTCAGTGGGGAGCCGTCACTGGCGAACTATCATCTGCTGCCCAGCGTGCGCGGCGATCTGCTGGCCAAACTCGGTCGGTTCGAAGAAGCGCGTGCCGAATTCGAACGAGCCGCGTCGTTGACCCAAAATGAGCGGGAGCGTCAGTTGTTGCTCAAACGGATCACGACCTAAAGACCGCAGTTAGCCTCAACGAGCCGAACCGTTCGTTCATGCATGGCCAACTCGTAGGCCGTCAGCGGCTGGCCGCTATCCGCACGAAGATGCTCCGCCTCCTTGAGCAACTGTTCTGCCCTGTCAATCTCCTGTTGCGCCGCGGCCACCGCGGCCAACCCCTCCAGTGCGGCCATCATACCGCCTTTGCGCGCCAGTTCCTCGTTGATGGCCAGGTCAGCCTCGAAGGCTTTGGTCGCGGCATCCAGGTCGTTGGCCGCCAGATGGGCCAGCCCCAAGTTGAGCAATGACCACGCTTGTCCTTCCCGATTGAGTCGGCGGTTTGAGATCTCCAAGGCTTCTTCGAAAAGCGAAATGGCCCACCGCGACTTCGCCCTGGCCCAGCACGATGCGCCCCAACACGTTGAGCGACACCGCCACGCCGCCGCCAATACCCTGCACCTGGCGCATGAGCGGCAACGCCTCGTCCAGCAAGTGGCCGGCAGTTGGGTAGTCCCCGCGGCTGCTGGCGACGGAACTCATCTGGTTGAGCACAGTGGCAATGGCCCACGGATTCCCTTGCTCTCGATAGAGGCCGAGACTCTCCGCAAGATAGAGAGCTGCCTGGTCGTACTCTCCCATGGAACTCTTGGCCGTGCCAAGTTGAAAGAGCGCCCAAGCCGTTCGCGAGGGATTGCCCAATTCACGCCACATCGCCAGGCCCTGTTCAACGGACTGAACGGCCGCCTCGTTCTCCTCCAGTGCGTGATGAAGTTCACCCAGCATCACCAGCGCTTGCGCGGTCAATGGCTGTTCTTGTGAGGTTTGAGCGAGGGCCGCTTGCAGCCAGTCACGCCCCTCACGCCAATGGCCGGCCAGATGCCAGAAACGTCCCAGCGCACCGGCCAGATGCAGCCCCAACAGCGGATCGTTGCCCTCGTCAAGCGCCCAGTGCAGAGCCGCTCGCAGATTGGAGTGCTCTTCGTTCAACTGATAGAGCGCCGGCCACGAATTGCCCGAATAGAAGCTCGGTTCCATCGCATCGGCCAGATCGGCAAAGAAGACTGCATGTTGGCGACCGGTCTGATTGGCATCTCCGCATTCGTTCAACTTTTCCAAGAGGTAGGCGCGCAGCAGGCCATGAATGTAGTCACGCGGAGCACGGTTGCCGCTGACCGCCTGTTGCAGAAAGGCGCGAATCATCGACTTGTCAACCAGTTGCAGCCAAAAGCGGCAGTGTCGCCCCGCCAACCGTTTGGCCGGCCTGCCGCGTAAATCCGCCGCTAAAAAGTGACAATCGGGCCAGATCCCGCCGTTCTTCATCCGACAACAGCGCCCACGAGTGATCGAAGAGATTGCGCAAGCTGCGATGGCGGGCCGGAGCGTTGCGGTCTCCTCGCGCCAAAAAGTCGATGTCACGCCCGATCTCCTCGGCGATCTCTGCCGGCGAGAGGATGTGGCTCCAGGCCGCTGCCAGTTCAATCGCCAGCGGCGCCCCCTCAAGTAGCGTGCAGATGCGCCAGATCGCCTCCTGATTGTCCGGCGTCAAGGCGAAATCGGGCGCCACCTGCGTAGCCCGCTGCACAAAGAGCAACACCGCTTCATTTTCGGCCATGTCGATAGGCAAGCCGGCCTGGGTCACGGCGAGACCGCTGAGTTCAAAGGTCTGCTCGCCGGCAAGCCGCAGCCGCTCGCGCGTGGTGACCAACAGGTGGATGCCCGCGTGGTTCTGCACTACATGGCTGACCAACGCCAGCGCTTCCTCTGCTTGATCCGTTTCGTCGTTGCCGGCATTGCCGATTAAATGCTCGAAGTTGTCGAGCACCAGCAGCAACGTGCGCCCGCCCAGCAGCGCATCGATCTGGCCGGCGGGCGTTGGTTCCTTGGGCAATGGCAGGTCCAGGGCCTTGGCAATCGCGGCAGGTATTTCCGACGGACGCGACAACGATACCAATGGGATAAAGGCGGCGCCGTCTGCGAAATGGGGTTGCAGCGTGTGGGCCGCGTGCAGAGCCAGGCGCGTCTTGCCCATGCCGCCCATGCCGGTCAGACTGACCAGATCGATGCTGTTCCGTGATCAGCAGGCGAGTCAGGATATTGATCTCCGACTGGCGTCCGATCAGGTCATTGGCCGAGCGCATGAACGGGATCGTCTGCCGGGCGCTTGTAGGCGCTTGTTCGCCCACGCCGTCGCCGCCGACGTCCGTGCTGTTCAAGGGCGCCCGCGCGATTTGAATGAAGCACTCGACCTCTTCATCCGGCACTTGCAAGATCCGCGTCAGATGCTCGGCCATTGTCAGGGATGGCCGACGCTTGCCGCTCTCGAAAAAGCGGATGGTCTGCACCGAACAGTTGGCCAACTCGGCCAACGCTTCCTGAGTTAAATCATGTTGGGATCGTAAGCGTTTTAGCCATCGGCTCAAGGTAGGCGGATGGGCGGTCGCTGTTGCCATTGAATGGATTCGCCTTTCAACAACCACACGATTCGTGCCGCTATTATACAGCTTTGTAGTGCTTTTTGTAACGGTCAGTTTCTGTTTCTATGTGCGTTTCTGCGCTGAAATAGCAGTATCGATCTTTGACATACGGCAGAGAGGTTTACTGATGAAGGACAACCGAAGGGAAGGGCAACGTCACCTGATTTTGCAACCGGGTGACGGACAGGTTTTTGACATCGCCGGCATGATGATCACGGTGAAGGCCGACGAAGGTGATCAGCACGGCGCTTTTTCGGTTTTCGAAATCCAAGTGCCTCCTCACTTTGCCGCGCAGGCACCCCACTTCCACCATGTTACGACGGAGTGGTTCTACGTCGTCCGCGGCACGCTGGCCTTCACCCTGGATGATCAGACGATCATGGCGCGTGCCGGCAGCTTTCTTCTGATTGAGCCGGGAAGCAAGCACACCTTCTGGAACCCAACGGCGGCCAGCGCCGCTCTGCTTGGTTTTCGTTCGCAGCCCAATTTTGCCGAGTACCTGGCCGAGCTAACGCAGTTGGTCGCGGGTTCGCCGGATTGGCCGCCTGCCGACATGGCCCAGGTGTGGGCATTGGCGGAGCGATATGACGAGTTTCGACCCCGAACAAGATAAACGAACTGCCGTTTGTAGCACTTCTTGTAACTGTTAGTTGCTGTTGCGGCGGCCAATTTAGCGGTGTAATTGGGCCATGTCCGAAGTTCGAATTGAGCCAAAGGAGGAAATCGATATGTATTTGCAGAACCCAACGCTCGTTCTGATGAATCACGAGCAACGAGCAACCGATCTACAGCGTCACGCACAGAATCATCGTCTTATTGTACAGGTACAGGAGTCGGAGAAAATGAATGCGGACATGGTACACAATCGTTCAATCGGACCCAAGTGGGGACGGATTCTTGCCGGAACCACAGTTGCCGCCGGTCTGCTGCTGGCGGGCTGCCAGGCAATAGCGCCGTCAACGCCGTCCAGCCCCGACAGCGCACCGGTTGCGCCGCAGGCGCCTGCGCCTCTGGTGATTCGGACCAACGAGTACAGCTTTGAGGCGCCAGCCGAAATAGCCGGAGGCTGGGTCAATCTCGAGTTGATCAACGACGGCAAAGAACCCCATCACGTGCAGTTGGTGCGCCTGAATGACGGTGTCACCTATGAAGCATTTGAGGCGGCGCTGCAGGAAGGTGACCAGGCCGCCATGCCGTTGATTACCTTGGCCGGCGGCCCGGGCCCGCTCGACATCGGCGGACATCAGGAAGTGACTGTCTATCTGGAGCCGGGAGACTACTATCTGCTCTGCTTCATTCCCGATCCCCAGGGCGTGCCGCATCTGGCCCACGGCATGGCGTCGCGGCTGGCGGTCACAGGTGAGGGAAACATGGCGGAACCGGTGGCGGATGCCGAGGTCAATCTGCTCGACTTCTCATTTACGCTGCCGACGGAGATCAAGGCAGGCGTCCAGACCTGGAAGATTGTGGACGCCGGGGAACAGCCGCATGAGATTAACCTGATCAAGTTGGCAGACGGCAAGACCATGGAGGACGTCGCGAACTGGATGCACACGCCGGAGGGTGCGCCGCCCTTCGCCAATGTCGGCGGAATGCAGGGCATCGATCCGAATGAAGCGGCTTACCTGCACCTGGATCTGGAACCCGGAGACTACGTGGCGATCTGCCACATTCCCGACCCGGCCAGCGGCAAACCGCACGATGCCTTGGGCATGGTCCTGCCCTTCACGGTCAAGTCGTAGCTCGACAGTTACACGCTGACAGACCGCGGATTTGGCGGATGAGGCTGATCTCCCCGGATAAAATCCGAATGAATCCGCTTTCGTCCGCCTAATTGGCCAAATCCGCGGTCCATTGGCTCTACAACCTATATGGCAACACTAAATTGCGAAGAACGACCATTGAGGAGAAATGAAATGTCACTGTCAGTTTTGGACCCGATCAAACAGTTGGAGACTCCGGCTTTGAACGCCGGCATACGACCAGGCGACGCAGACTATGAGACAGCTCGCCAGACGTGGAATCTATCGGTGGATCAGCGTCCGGCCATGATTGTCATGGCGCACAACAGCGAGGATGTGGCAGCGGCTGTGCGCTACGCTGAGCAAGCGAATCTGCCCGTTGCCGTGCAGGCGACTGGACACGGCGTGCGCAAGCCTGCCGACGGCGCGCTGCTCATCAACACGGCGCAGATGACCGATGTGCGCGTCGATGCTGAGGACCGGACGGCGTGGGTTGCCGCCGGCGCGCAGTGGGGGAGTGTGCTGGCCCAGGCGCAGACCGTCGGGCTGGCTCCGCTGCTGGGTTCATCGCCCACTGTGGGCGCGGTCGGCTACACGTTGGGCGGCGGACTGGGCTGGCTGGCGCGCAAATATGGCCTATCTGCGGACAGCGTACGCCGGTTCGAAGTCGTCACGGCCGATGGCCAGGTGCGCTGGGTTAGCAAGGAAGAGCATGCCGATCTTTTCTGGGGTCTGCGCGGTGGCGGCGGCAGCCTGGCGGTCATCACCGGCATGGAGATCGAACTCTATCCGGTCGCTACGGTCTACGGCGGCAACCTGGTCTATCCGGCGGCGCTGGCCAAGCAAGTGTTGCTGCGCTACCGTGATTGGATCAAGACGCTGCCAGATGCCTTCACCACGTCAGCGGCCATCATGAACTATCCGCCGATGCCGGAACTGCCCGAGTTTCTACGTGGCCAGTCGGTGATCATGGTGCGCGGCTGCTATGCCGGGCCAGTCGAGGAAGGAGAAGCGCTGCTTGCGCCGTGGCTGGGATGGCAAGCGCCCATCGCCAATCTCTTTCAGGCCATGCCGTTTGCCGACGCCGCCACGATCAGCAATGACCCGCCCGGTCCACTGCCTGGCCTGGGCAGCGGAGCCTGGCTGCGTGAATTAGACGACGAGGCCATTGACACGTTGGTCCGCTATGGCGTCAACGACCAGGGTTCGTCGCCGCTGATCATGACCGAGGTGCGCCATGCCGGCGGCGCCATCAGCCGCGTCAGCCCGGAGGCGAGCCCCATCGGCCATCGGGATGCGCCGTATGTGCTGAGCCTGGTGGCGGTCACGCCGACAGCTGCGATCTACAGCCAGGTGAGCCGTTTCATCAGCGATTTCAAGTCAGCGTTGGCCCCGGTGCTGGATGGCGTTTACATGAATTTTCTGGAGGGCGGTGAGGCGCTACGCCATACACGGGACGCCTATTCGCACGAAAATTACCGCACGCTGATGGAACTCAAAGCCAAATACGATCCTGAGAATCGCTTCTGTCACAGCTTCAATATTCAGCCTGCTGGCTGATAGAACGCGGACGACGCGGATCCGCTGGGTTTCTGCGTATCTTTAATAGAATGATCCGTACCGATCCGCCCTATCCGCGTCATCCGCGTTCTATTTCGTCCATAGCTGAATCGAACCATCGGTTTAATTGAAGGGAACCGTCCATGTTCTGTATGCGCTTGAGGATATCATTCCTGATAATCATAATAACCACGCTGGCTCTTGGCTCGGGGATACGCCCATGGCGTACTGCCCGTGCAGAGATCGCCGGCAGCCCGGAACTGGGCTACAGCACGTTTGTGGGCGGCAGGAGCGACGACCTCGTGCATGCCATTGGCGTGGATGGAGAAGGCAACATCTATATGGCCGGCTCCACCTATTCGAGCGACTTTCCCGGAATCAGCGGCAAGCAGAACAGCGGCCAGGACATCGTCGTGCTGAGCTTCGACCCGGCGGGAACCACGCTACGTTGGTCCACGGTCATCGGCGGCAGCCGCGCTGACGAGGCCCGCGGCCTGGCGCTGGATGGCCGGGGAAACGTGTGGATCACAGGCCTGACCGACTCGACAGACTTCCCGGTTTCGGACGGCGGCGCCACATTCGCCGGCTATACCGATCTCTTTGCGGTCAAGCTGGATGCGGCGAACGGCTCCCTGCGCTACGCCAACCTGTACGGCGACGTCAGCGCAGATCAGGGCAATGCGGTAGCGGTTTCGCCGGCGGGCACGGTCTATATCACCGGCCAGATCAGCGATGCATCCGGTTTTCGCGATGTGCTGGTGATGGCGCTGGACGGGCATACGCACGCGGTGCTGAACGCGATCCGCTTTGGACGTGAGCGGGG
The DNA here is from genome assembly GCA_963698255.1 of uncultured Chloroflexia bacterium. Taxonomy (GTDB): domain Bacteria; phylum Chloroflexota; class Anaerolineae; order Caldilineales; family Caldilineaceae; genus JAWKOK01. The sequence continues at coordinate 91,875 of CAVOQD010000012.1, forward strand.
CGAGGATATGGGCAACGCCATTGCGCTGGACGCTGACGGCAACATCTACATCACCGGTCAGACCGACGCCCAGGGCCTGGACAGCGAGTTCCCGCTGGTACACCCGTTCCAGGCCCAGTGCGGCGTGGGCGACGGCTACGGCGATTGCGGCGGGGATGCGTTCATCACCGTGCTCGACCCGACGCTGGATACGATTCTCTACAGCACCTATCTCGGCGGCAGCTACAACGGCAGCGAGATCGGCACCGGCGCGGATGTGGGCACAGCCATCGCCCTGGGCGCGGACGGTTCGATCTATGTCACCGGCCACACCTTTGCCAGTGATTTTCCCATGGCCAACGCGGTGCAGTCGGCCAAGCGCGGAGCAGACAACTACCCCGATGCCTTTGTTACGCGCTTGAATCCGACGACCAATAGCCTCATCTTCTCCACCTACCTGGGTGGCGATGATTGGGACGAAGGTCATGCACTGGTCGTGGACAATGGCGGCATTGTCACCGTCGTCGGCATGACCGATGCGCGCAACTTTCCCGTACTCAACGCGCTTCAGCCGGCACTGGGCAACGGCGTCTGCAACCTGGGCGGCAGTGAACGCTACTGCACCGATGGCTTTGCGGCCCAATTGAGCGGCGACGGTTCGCTACTCTGGAGCACCTTCGTAGGCGGCGGCTATGACGATGGCGTGGAAGCGCTGGCCGCGGCAGAGAGCGGAAGCCTGCTGATTGCCGGCGGCAGCGAATCGCCCAACTTCCCGATCACAGCCGATGCCTATCAGGCAAACAAGGCTCTGCAACGGGACGGCTTTCTCAGTGTGCTGAGCGGCGCCGACGGGTCGCCGGCGCCAGGCCGATCGCATCGGCTGATGTTGCCGCTGATCCAACGGTAAGATCACATCGTTTTACCATTCGTATTGTGAGGAAGGAATCCAAAACAACCATGATGCGTACGATTATCCGTATTGTTTTGTACAGCCTGTTCGTCTGGCTGTTGGCGGCCTGTGCGCCACTCAGCCAGACGGCAGCGGTTTTGCCGGAGTCCGCCGAGACGGACGCGTCGGTGCATACCGGCTCGTTTGCGGAGCCGGGCCAGGAGCCGTCACGTTGCGTCGAACCGGCCATCGATCAGCGACTCTGGGTGGACGAGGTCCATGCCTACTGTCTAATCGTTCCTGAGACCTATGTGGCCTGGTCAGGAGCGCCCGGCGCGGTATCGCTGGTCAAGGGTGACATTATGAACCACCTCGACCCGCGCATCGAGATCACGGTGATTGAGGGGGCGGAATCCACGCCGGAGGAAGCAGCGGATCAATGGGCAGCCGACTTTGGAATCCCCGGCTTCACCGTGGAACGCAGCCGCATCACGGTCGATGGCGTCGATGCCGTCATGCTCGACAATCTGCCCGGCCAGGACTTGAACCGGCGCATTGTGGTGGTTCACAATGGCCGTCTCTACGGCTTCTTTTTCAGACCGTTGGACGCCGCGATGGCCCCGTTCTACGCGACCGCTCTGGATTCGTTCCGTTTTCTGGACGGCCCGAGCGGTGAGCCGTCGCTTGTCTACGCGGGTCCGGTCGAAGTCGGCAACGACGACCCATCGAAGTGCACCGGCATGAGCCTGGACGGCAGCCAGGGCGCGACATTGTTCAGTTGTGACGGCACGTCCACGAGCGAACCGCTGGGCAAGCGTCTTGCCCTGGATTGGGCCGATTTCCAGACTCGCTTCGACGCCTTCACCTACGATACGCCCACTGAGACGTTGGTCTTCGATGGCGTTGGTGAGCCGGCCAGCGAGCCATGGCAGCGGGCGATTCTGAGCCTGGGCGCGCATTACCCATGCCGAACTGTCCACAGGTAACGCCGGTGCGGCCGGACGTACCGTACTCAGTTGGTTCTTTGCGCCGCTGCCGGAAGATCTGGACGTCTGCACCCATCTGACCGTGCTCAACTATGGCTATGCCTACGCCGAAACGGTCAACTGTGACAGCGGTGAAGTGATCGACGCCACGGGTGACTGGCTGACCGACGCCGAACTAGCGCAGCTTGACGCCTGGCTCTATGGCTATGAGCCGCTCTATTTGGATCAAAACTATCTGGACGGACAGGGAACGCAAACCATGGACGAGACCGAAAGCGCAGCCGTGGCACAGTGGGCCACCGATTTGCACGCACGGCTTTGGCCACAAAGATCAGCGTCAGTGTCAGTAAATTGAGAAGAAGAGCGGACAACGATAAACGTCGCGCCGCCATATTTTACAACTATGGAAAAATTGTAGAGCAGGAGATGCAGATCATGAAGAAGAACAGAGTTACCATCGCAGTTGCTGCTGTTGCAGCAGTGTTTGTCATCGGGTTGTTCCTGGGTGCGCAGTTGCTGCCGGAACCGGCAGCAGTCCATGCCCAGACGGCCGTCAACTCGACGCCCCAACGATCGATCACCGTGGTGGGCGAAGGGATTGTCAACATCAAGCCCGACATCGCCAAGACGATCATTGGGGTGGAGACGGTCAAGGAGACCGTCGCAGAGGCAAGCGCTGAGAACCAGGAGATCCTCACCCACGTGTTCGAGGCGCTCAAGGCCGCCGGCATCGCGGAAAAGGATATGCAGACCGCGGGCTTCAACATCTACGCAGAACAGTACTACGGCGCCCCCGACGGCGGTTCAGAGGGAGCGCCGCAGGCCCGCTACCACGTGACGAATCAGGTGCAGGTGACCATTCGCGACATCGACAACGTTGGCGATGTGTTGGATGCCGCCATCGAAGCCGGCGCAAACAGCACCTACGGCGTAGAGTTTAAACTGGACGATCAAGAACCAGCTCGCGCCAAGGCCCGCTCATTGGCCGTCGAAAATGCCCAGGACAGAGCCCTGGAACTTGCGCAACTGAACGATGTGACGCTGGGCGAGGTGCTGAGCGTGAGTGAAGTGATCGGCAACAGCATCTACTATTCGAGCGCTCAGGCCCAGGTTGGCATGGGCGGCGGAGGCGGTACCCCCATCTCGGTTGGCGAGCTGCAACTGACGATGCAGGTGCAGGTGACGTATGCCATCGAATAGTCGCTCGGTGAGATCCGGCTCAAATAAGCCAATCGTTTGTAGTCGCGACTTCAGGCGCTCTGTCGATTGGAAACGGCTGAAGCGGTTACTACCAACGACGTCAAAGGTTTTGGCGGCGATATTGGCATCGGCCATACTGCTGACAGGCTGCACAGCGCAACTATTGCCTGACGGCAGCGCGACTGGCCAGATAGCGGCTGCCCAGAGCGAGATGTTGACGACCGACAACGGTACTCAGTCAGCAGACGGGTCGACCGCCGGCGCGGTGGCGTTCGTGCGCGACGGCGTGCTCTACATGCAGGCCGTCGCGCCTGATGCCGGTGAAATTGTTGTCGAGCAGTGCAGCGACATGACTTGCCGCATCCTTTATCCCAAGTGGTCGCCGGACGGAAGCCGACTGCTCTACTACCGTCAGCCCCTCGACGACACCAGCCAAGCGGAAGTTCGCATCGCCACGCGGGACGGGCAAACGCAGATCGTTGCACACGATGCCGCGCCCTACCGCCCTGCCGATTGGTCGCCCGATGGCGACCGGATCGTCTATCTTGTCAACACTGAGCGTTTCGATCCGTCCGTTTCCCAGGGAGAGATACGCTTCTTGGCGGTGTGGACCGCCCCCGTTGACCAAAACGGGCAGTCTCAAGACGGCGAGTTGGTAGGCGAGGTCAGGTTTGGCGGCGGTTGTGGCGGCGGCGGGCGCTCGAACAGCGCCAATGTCTATGAAGTGGAGGGCGGCTTTGCCTATGGCTATCTGGCCGCAATTGTGGAATGGACGCCGGCCGACATTCTGCTCTACAGCAACAACTGTAGCTCACGCGGTGTTGGTCGTTTTGACATGGCCGCGGGCCAGGAGATGGAGCCCTACGCCGGCGATCTGCGCAGCCTCACTCTGGACGACAGCGGCACACGGTGGGCGGCCATCGACAGCGAGAATCAGATTTTGCTGGGAGGACCGGAACAGATCGACTATCGCACCCTCGACAACGTGATGTTCGACGATGGTCCAGGGCCTGAGCGTGTCTACATTGGCCAGATCACCGGCAAGCTCTACTATACGACGATTGAGACCGTCGAATGGGTGGATATGACGGACAACATGGCCACAGTCGGTGGGGACCTCTATTCGTCGCCATACTTCGACTTCACCCAGCCATCGATCTATGGGTTTGATGAAACATTGATTGACCCCAAACTGTTATGGCAGGGAGATGGCTATGCCTATGCGCGCCTGGCCGAGACCGCGGATGGCAGCCTGCTTTTTTCACGTGTAGAGAGCAACGATGCCCTGTTTGAGGCGTTGGTGAACGGAACCGCGACTGTCGATACAGTCAGCGCATTGCTGCCGTCAGTGGATGTGTTGCAACTGGCGCCCGCGGCCAAAACGCCCGATGTGTGGCTAGAGGATGCACAGCAGTTCAGCTTGACAACAATGCAAGTGCGAGGAGAAAACCAGTGACAACGACCGACGAGTATACCGGTCAGAACCGACGTGCGTGGAACGAGATCGCCGATGTACGCTTTCAGAATCAGGCATGGCCCGGTCCAGACTATTATCGAAATGGCGGTACGCTGCTCGATGCCAATGTACTGGCGGCTGCGGGCGATGTGAGCGGACAGACCGTTCTCCACCTCCAATGCGCCACCGGCGAGGACATCAGCGAGCGCCAAATCGAGATCGCAGGTGAGCAGGCGGCAGCGGCAGGGCTGACCATCCGTTTTGTTGTGGCCGACGTCTACGATCTACCGGCGGATCTGCAACAGGCGACCTTCGACCTCGTCTACACCGGCGGCGGCGTGTTGGTCTGGCTGCCGGATATCGAGCGATGGGCGAAGATTGTGGCGGCGGCGTTGCGGCCGGGCGGGCGCTTTCTGCTCTGGGAAGAGCACCCGTGTGCGCAATGTCTGTGGGCCACGGACGGCCAACTGGCCATCACCAGCGACTACTTCGGGCGGCAGACGCCCGAGTTAGACACGGGCTGGGGCCACTTCCGCGGCGGTGAGGATGCCCAGCAGGTCAAGGTCGAGTTCAGTTGGCCGTTGGGCGATGTCATCACAGCGCTGGCGCGTGCCGGTCTGCGCATTGATGAACTACACGAGTTTCCCAGTGCAGCGGAATGGCGTTTTGGCGAGATGCTGATCGAGGTGGCCCGTTTTCCTGGCCAATACCTGCTGGCGGCGACCAAGCCATAGCCAACGTCAAGAGGTGAAGCCGTCGGTTCTCAAGTTGGTTGTCCTCACGTCTTTGTTGGCGCTATACTGAAGCCGTGAACGCTCCAATCCCATCCTTCTTTTCAGTCAACCGGAGGAGCATTCCATGAAGATCACAGAAGTCGCCATCTACGACGTCAAACTGCCCGCACACGCGCGCCACCGGCTGGAATCCGGTCATCGTGCAGATCCGCACCGACGAGGGCATCAGCGGCCTGGGCGAGGTGGCCCTGGCCTACGGCTCGGGCGCGTCGGCCGGCTTCGGCATGGTCAAGAACATGGCCGAGCACCACCTGATCGGCGCCGACCCGTTTCGCATCGAGGAGATGTGGGACCGGCTCTTCCGCAAGACCTTCTGGGGACAGGGCGGCGGTCCGGTGGTCTACGGCGGCATGAGCGCCATCGACGAGGCGCTGTGGGACATCAAGGGCAAGGCGCTGGGCGTGCCCGTCTACGAACTGCTGGGCGGCGCCTGTTGGGACAAGCTGCGCGTCTACGCCAACGCCTGGTACGAAGGCTGCAACAGCCCGCAGAGCTATGCCGAGGCCGCGCTCAAGGTGGTCGAGGCCGGCTACACGGCCATGAAGTTCGACCCCTTCGCGGTGACGCCCGACGGCGTCTGGGACTACACCAGCCGCGCCCCGGACCGTGCCCGCTGCGACCTGGCCTTCAACCGTGTGGCCGCGGTGCGCGACGCCGTCGGGCCGGCCATCGACATCCTGGTCGAGATCCACGGCAACCTGGGCACGACCACGGCCATCCACTGGGGCAAACGTATCGAGGAACTGGATCCCTTCTTCTACGAGGAGCCGGTCGACGCCATGAACGTGGACTGCATGCGCAAGGTCGGCGAGAATGTGGACATTCCCATCGCCGCCGGCGAGCGACTCTACACCCGCTACGGCTTCCGCCAATACATCGAACAACAGGTCATCGACATTCTTCAGCCCGATGTGGGCCTGGCCGGCGGCATCAGCGAGACGCGCAAGATCGCCAACTACGCCGAGACCTACAACCTGCACGTGCAGCCCCACAACTGCGCCGGGCCGGTTGCCACCGCAGCCGCTCTGCATGTGGACGCCTGCATTCCCAACTTCATCATCCAGGAGTACTTCCCCTTCCGGGATCCGACCTTCTACGAGTTGGTCGAAGATGCCTACGACACCAAGGCCGTGAACGGTTTCATCGATCTGCCCACCAAGCCGGGATTGGGGATTGAACTGAACGATGAAGTGATGGCGCGGTATGATTGTACGGTGGTGAGGTAGGACAGGGGGACAAGGGGAGGGGGAGACAAGGAGACACGTTGCCTGTGTCCCCCTGTCTCCCATTCTGCCATTCCATACGCACGAGGAGCATGCATGACATCTGAAAAGTACGAGCCGACGCTGCGCGATATGATCATGTTGGAGCTGCCGGTGCAGGCTAACGCTTCGCCGGACGGTCGGTTTGTCGCGTTCACGCAGCGCGTGACGAATTGGCGTGAAAACCGCTACGATCAAGTCTGTTTGGTGTGCGACGTGGCCGGTGGTTCGACGCATTCGCTGACTCGCACGGGCAATGTGTCGCAGATGGAGTGGGTCGACGAGGGCACGCTGGCCTTGCTGCGCAGCGGGCCGGGCGACGATGACAAACCGCAAATCTGGCTATACGAAGGACTCGTGGGCGAAGGTTGGGCGGTCACGACGCAGAGCACTGGCGTCGATTGGTTCAAGCCCTTTGCCGGTGGCTTTCTCTACAAGGCCGCCCATCCCGAGCGCGACAAAAACGAAAAACGCGCCGACCGCTTCGGCAAATTCACCCACTTCGAGCAGGAAGAAAGTCCATCAGCGCTCTACTACGTCGGGTTGGCGGAGATGGCCCACCATCGGGCGCAACAACGCTCGCTCACCGAAAGCGAGGCCGAAAAACTTGTGGAGCCGGTGGTCGAACTCAGCCGGCTACTGGAGCATCCCTGTTCCATCCAGGAGGTTGTTCCTTCGCCCCAGGGAGACGCCGTCTACTTCACCTGCCGGCCCCACGATGATCTTGTCTACTACCGCGACACGGTTACCTACTGCATCACCCTTGATGCGCCGAAGGCGCTGACCGCGCATCTCCGACACAAAGCGGATCAGCGGGCAAATGGAGAGGACGAGTCAGACGAAGGAGCGGATCACGCCTACCTGGGGGAAATCGTTCGCCTGTCGCTGCCGGCCGGCGCCACAATGGCCTGCATCTCGCCGGACGGCGAAAAGCTGCTCATTTTTCACCAGGGTCGTGACCAGAAGATGTACACGCGACAGGATCTGTGGGTCATCGACGCAATCCGCAGCGTTTGATGCGCCCGATGCCGACACATTTGCGGAGGCCATGGTCAACATTTCGGGCGAACTCGACCGCGCACGTCATGGATGTGCAATGGGTCGAACGTGGCATCTACGGCGTCTATCCCGATGGCGCGGTGATGCGAGCGGCACGGTTCGGGGATGAGAACGGCCAACAGGTCACCGCCGCAACGCTGGAACTGGGCGACATCTTCCCGGCATCCGGTCTGCATGTCAACGCAGCCGGTGACATCGGTTTTGTTGGAACGAGTGCGACATCATTCCCCGAAGTCTATTTCGCCGCACCGGATGAGAACGGCGCTGGCAAGCCGAGGCGTCTGACTGATTACAACAGTTCGCTGAACGGCTGGCAGCTCGGCACGGTCGAGACCATCCGCTGGACCAGCATGGACGGTACGGAGATCGAAGGCGTGCTGCGCAAGCCGGCCAATTTCGACCCAGAGCGGCGCTACCCGTTGGTGCTCGTGGTGCATGGCGGACCTCAGTGGTTCTCGCCCGCCTATCTGCTCTACCGCGATGACCTTGCCTACTACCCGACCGTCCAGTTCGCCAACCAGGACATGCTGGTGCTCAAGCCCAACTATCGTGGCTCGCTGGGCCGGGGCCAAGCCTTCGCCGATCTCAACGTCAACAACCTGGGCGTCGGCGACCTGTGGGACATCGAGAGCGCGGTCGATCACCTGGTCGATCTGGGCTGGGTCGACGCGCAGCGGGTCGGCTGCATGGGCTGGTCTCAGGGCGGCTACATCTCGGCCTTCGCCGGGCTGCACTCGGACAAGTTCCGGGCGGTCTCGGTGGGCGCAGGCATCTCGGACTGGTACACCTATCACATCAGCAACGACATCCCGGATTTCACCACCGACTATCTCAACGCTTCACCCTTCCGCAACCGCGAGATCTACGAGAAGACAGCGCCCATCAGCAACCTGGCCAACGCCCACACGCCCATGCTGATCCAGCACGGCTCGGACGACAAGCGCGTTCCGCTCTCCAACGCCATGGAACTCTATCGCGGACTCAAGGAGATGGATGTGCCTGTCGAGCTATTTGTCTATCCGGGCTTTGGCCATCCCATCACAAAGCCCAGAGAGAACCATGCCGTGATGTTCCAGAACCTGGCCTGGTTCAGCCACTATCTGTTGGGTGAGGAATTGAAACTTGAGTGATTCAGCGCATGGCCGCAGAAATGCAGGACTCCAATGACGCAGCAGGCGCTGGGCGAAGGCTTCACGGATCTGCGCCGCGCCGGGAGGTAATCCGGATGCCATCATTCTCCTCAGATATCGCGCCGAAGACCATCGATCGGCAGGTCACGCACGGCGGGGAGATTGTACTTCAGCAACGCACCTTGGCCGACGGATCGGCCGCGTTCGAGATCATCGCCGACGGTGTCTTTCTGATGGCCAGCTACAACCAGACCAGTGAGCGAGCGCTGGCGCGACATGCTATTGAGGCGATTCAAAGTGGCACAACACGTGACGATTTCCGCATTCTGGTCGGGGGGTTGGGCATGGGCTTCACGTTGCAGGAATGCCTGGTCGTTGCCGCAGAGCGGGGATACGCGAACGACGCCATCCAGGCCGATGTCGCCGAAATCTCGCCGGCCATCATCGAATGGAATCGCAGCCATCTTGCCCCCCTGAGTGGACACGTCCTGGATCGCCCAAACGTTCGCCTGATCCAGGCGGATCTGCACGATGTGCTGATGCGCTCACTCGCTTCGACCTACGATGTCATCGTCCTCGATGTGGACAATGGACCTTCCTGGCTTGTCCACGAGCTGAATGGACGGCTCTACAGTCACGAAGCGCTCAGGCAATGGTCGAAGATCCTCAAGCCGGGCGGCGTGCTGGCGGTGTGGTCGGCGCAGGCGGAGCCGGCATTTCTCAAACGAATGCGGGACGTCTTTGACAACGGTACGGAGATCGCGGTCGAAACACCCCATTTGCGCCGGCCCAGATCTGATGACTACATCTACCTTGCCGTGGCACAGCCAGCAAATCTGCGATGAAATTACGGCAATTCCAGAACGCATTGCTGTATCATTCATACGAATGGTATACTTTTCCCATACGTTCCACCCCAGACGTAACTGCACAGATTTGAGAAAGATGCACTTTTCGCAGTGTGCCGAACCGACTGAACCCAAAGCAAAATAAATAGAGACACGGACGCAAGAATAGGGGGTTGCCGCGCGAAGGATTTTTGTATTTTATACGATAATAGCAAATAATGGCTTCTCTCATGTGTATTTCTGCAAGTTTCCCGTCACACAATAAATAAATTTGAGCGTCAATTCGTAAACACCATTGGTAGAGGTAAACCCAATATGAAGTACACTCATCAATCTCGGTTCTTGAAATTTTTCATACTTGGCGTCGTAGCGCTTTCCACGATTTTTGTTGCCCAAGAAGTATTTGCGCAGACCGGCAGCGAAATCGCTAATAACCAAGTTGACAAGTTCGAATCTTGGGATCGGGACAAAAACCCTTCCGCCGACTGGAGCGCAGGCCAAAACGACTCGTACATGGAAGGCGAAACAATTCCAATGCGGGTCCAGTTCAAAAATTTGACGGCAAGCACAGCTTATCATTTTTACTTCTGTCTTGACATCGACAACACGCCGCCGTGGGCCTTCACCAAGGCGGAACCTTGGAACACGACCTTGCAACCGGCCGCACCGCCGTCGCAGGGAAACTTGACCTCTCCTGATGAAGGTGTGCAGGCCGAGAGCGCCAAGGTGTCGGGCCTTGCTGTCTCCTACGCTGGGGTTGATGTGGGAGCGTGTACATCCGGTTCGAGGCCGCAATTATCCTATCTTGTGGAGTTTACGGCCCTTGCCGGCGATCCGTTCTTTGTGATTGGCGGGCATGTCGCTGCGCCAGGGGATGTTGACGAAGAAGGTGGCACCGTCGGCATCGGACAGGGGGCCAGTTCAGTCAATGGCACATTTCAGGCACGGACGGCCACTGTAGGCGATAAGACGCTGAATTTTATGGCAGAGCCGGCGGTCAATTTGCGGATCAGCATTGATCCGCTAAACGCGACCAATGCCGTTGGCGATGAGCACACCTTTACGATCAAAGTAGAGCAGACAGTCGATGGGTCAACCTGGACACCGGTTGTAGGCGCGAGTCCGACTGTAACGGTCAGCCCGACGCCGGATAGTGTAACGGATAACTGTGGCAGCACCGACGCAAATGGCGAATGCACCTATGTGATCAACTCAGACAGTGCGGACGTTTTTACGGCGTCAGCCAGTGTGACAGTCAACGTGGGCGGGACAACCATTACCCGCACGACCGGCACTGCCGCCAACGGAACTGCCGGCGGGACCGGCAACGCCACCAAGAACTACGTGAATCTGCGTATTAGCATCAATCCACCATCTGCCGTCAACGCTGTCAACGATGAACACACCTTCACGGTTAAGGTCGAGGAGAATACGGGCGCCGGTTGGGTAACGGTTCAGGGGGTGAACCCCGTCGTGACATTTGACGTCGCGCCGGATTCCGTAACCGACAACTGTAATACGACGGGCACGGGACCGGCCGGAGAATGTACCGTCGTCATCAACAACGCTGATGCTGAGACGTTCGTGGCGTCGGCCGAGATCACGCGCGAAGTTAGCGGCGTAGCGATCACGCGAGAGACCGGGACGCAGGCGAACTTGGATGCAGGCGGCTCCGGAGATGCAACCAAGACCTACCAGTCTGAAATAGACAGCTATCGTATCAGCATCGGCCCGCTGGCTGAGACCAATGAGGTAGGTGACCCACATACCTTTACAGTCACAGTAGAGCGAAATACAGGCCAAGGGTGGCTTCCTGTATCGCAAGAGGTCCCGACCGTCAGCTTCAACCCAAACACGACGCCTACAGCGAACACATGCCCCTCCGGCACTGATGCCAATGGCCAATGCACTGTGACGATCAATTCGACGACCCCTGGCGTTTTCAGCGCTTCAGCCAGTGTGGACATCGGAGACTTCGGGACGGTGACCACAGGCACACAAGAAAATATGGCCCTTGGCGGCTCAGACGATGCCACCAAGACCTACGTGGATCTGCGCATCAGCATCGATCCGCCACAAGCGACCAACATCGCCGGCGATCCCCATGTCTTCAACGTGACCGTCGAGCAGAACGACGGAACCGGTGCCGGCTGGCAACCTGTTGCTGCCGTCAACCCCAGCGTAACGGTCTCCCCTGAGCCGACGTCCAAGACCGACGATTGCGCCGTTTTTGGAACCGGCGCCGGCGGAGCCTGTGAGGTCACCATCAATTCGCCTACCCCCGGCGTCTTCGGCGCCTCGGCCAGCGTGACGGCCAGCGTAAGCGGCGTCGAGATCACACGCAGCACCGACGACGATCAGGCCAATTTGGATGCAGGCGGCTCTGGCAATGCCGCCAAGACCTACATGGATCTGCGTATCAGCATCGATCCGCTGAGCGCCACCAATGAAATCAACGATCCGCACACATTTACCATCAAAGTCGAGCAAAACGACAGCAGTGGTTGGGTCAATGTCACCGGCGCCACACCGACTGTGACGTTCGATCCGACAATTACACCGAGCAGCGATACCTGCGCCGATCCAGGAACCGATGGCAACGGCCAATGTACCGTCACCATCAACTCGGCAATACCTGGGACATTTGTGGCTTCCGCTTCAGTGACAGTCCTCGTGGGTGGTGGCGAAGGCATTGAGATCACCCGCGAAACCGGAACTGCGGCCAACGACGCAGCCGGTGGATCGGACGATGCAACGAAGACGTACGAGCAGCCACGCGGCAGATTGACAATTGTCAAGGAAGCCGATCCGGCCGACGGCACGGATTTCGACTTCAGCATCACTGGCCTTGACGGGTCTAGGGGTATCGAACAAGTACTTTACCGTGAGACTTTCCCATTTGACGATTCGGTAAGCGGTGGCCCTGCGCAGGGACTGCACCAAGGCTGGATTGGATTGCGCAATGGCCAAGCCGTGGGTAGTTCGGCTCTCAGCATCTACGATACAGTCAACGGCTCAACTACGCTGGCGCCGGTGAATTCGAACCCGCTGCCCGACGCATCGGCACCCGACTTTGCAGGCTTCTGGTCAGCTAACGGCGTTCAGGGCGTGACACTGTTCACCGAAGAATATCAGTTCCCCGCGAGCGCGCTTTCCAAGGTGACCTTGGAGACGAAGCACGATGTTGCCAGCGACAGTCCGAACCCTGGTGACAATCGCCACCGCCTCGCGATCCGCATCGGCCAAGACTGGTATCTATCCGATCTTGAGTTAACCCAGTCTGCAAGCGGTAGCTATGAGCTATTGACCTTCCTCGATCCCTTGAGTCTCTCCTATCGCAAAGCGATCTTTGACGGTAACAATCCTGCGACAGCACCGCGGTGCGACAACCTCACCACCTGTGTCCCAGGGCAGTCATTGCCCGACGGGACAGTGACCGGAATCGGGATCTTCACCGATTGGGTCTCAGGAGGCCAGAAGTTCCGGATCGATAACTTCACGCTTTATACAGACGCAACTTCGGCCACCTTCACCCTCGACGATGCAGATCCCGACGACAACGATACTGTCGGGAATTCGGCCACATTCTCTGTCCTCGGCGACTACAGCGTTGTCGAGTCTATCCCCGAAGGATGGCTGCTTGAAGAGATCGAGTGTGAATATACGGAACGCGAGCCTACAGTCGCCGCCGCCAGTGTGCAGGGAGATGGTCCTATCTACACACCAAACGTCGAGAATGGGGAACTGCTCGTCACGGTTGAGCCGTACGATGACATCACCTGCACGTTCGAAAACATCGAAGCGGATGTTGAAATCACGTTCGTCAAGGTAGTGGCCAATGGACCAGCCACACCGGATCAATGGACCTTTGACGTGGTGGAAACGCAAGCCACAGACATTCCCCACATGGGAACGGCGAGCCTGGAACCCGGCGAGTACATCGTGACCGAGAGTGGTCCCGAAGGGTACATCGCGATCGACGCCGAGGGCGCGTGCTCGCTTGAGGACGGCGAAATCGTGTTGACGGTGCCTGAACCCCAGATCTGTGCGAGCGAGTTGGGTTGTCTGCAAGAACAGCCGAGCGAGCCGGATCAGTTCACTTGTCAGGTGACAAACACGTTGCCCCAAATCATCCTGACGCCGTCCTACCTGGTAACAAGCGTCGAAGAAGGCAAGCTGACCGGCCACGGCAGCGTCGCCTGTTACTGGATCACGCTGTCTGATGAACCGGACGGCAACGTTGTGATCGATGTCGATCCGAACGGATTGCTGAAAGAGGTCAAGATTACACCAACACAGATCACGTTGAATGCCGGCAATTGGAACAGTCTGACAACGGCTGAACGCTCCAATTTCCTCTGCGTGCGTCCGGTTGACGACGAGATCGACGAGCAGGAAACTATCGAGTGCGGCGACAAGAGCGCCAATTTGACCAGCGACTCTGGTGCGCCGTATGCCGAACAAGAATGCGGCGATCACAAGGAGTTTGTCGAGCATACGGTGAACGCCGCGACCACAGCCCCCGGCTACAACCAGAGCACGCCGTGGACCAATGAGACGTTGACCTTCCTCGGACGCCCGGGCGAAAACTTCCTTGAAGCGCTAGTCCGAGACAACGACAAGGCCGGCGTGGTCCTAACTGAATCCTTCGCAGTCAGCGATGTAGATGAGGATGGCACGCCGACCGGCCTTGCCTGCTACTGGGTTACGCTCAAGAGCAAGCCTGCACCCGGCGAAACGGTGACAGTCACGGCCGCAGCGGACGGCAACATCAATGTCCAACCAGCGACTGTGGAACTATCCAACGTCAACTGGGACGCGCTGGGGGCTCAGAGTAACAAGGTCTGTATCACGCCGGTGGACAACGACAAAATCGACACCACGGGCGCCTATGAAGCGTACAAGAACACCAATATCTACGGTGATGGTCTCAACAACGTCAAAGTATTCGGAGACTATCTGGCCTTTGTGAACCACACGGTTACCAGCAATCAGGGCGATTCCAAATACTTCAACAATGGCGCACCGTTCCAGAAGAATGGACCTGAACTGGGCGGCTCGAATCTGCAAAGCCAGATCGACGTCCTCGTACGTGAGGACGATCAGGCCGGCACGATCTTCGACTCAAACCAGTTCAACGTGGTTGAGGGCGATTCCGTCAGCCTACAAACACGGCTCGCCAGTCGTCCGCAGAATACTGTATTCGTGGACCTCAATATCGGCAACAGCCCTGTGTCGGTAAGTGCAGCCGCCATAGATGGCGTTACCCTCAGTGAAGCTGCTTCGCTTGCCTTCACGCCGGACAACTGGAATGTCGTTCAGACCGTGACACTCACGGTTGATGACAACGAATCGGCAGACGGAACCCGCACGCTGCGCGTTGGCCAGACCACACGCAGCACCGACCCCAACTTCGATGGTCTCACTATCGACGATGTCGCAACCGTCACTGTGGTCGACAACGAAAGCGCCGGCGTCGTCATCTTGACCAATGCGGTCTCGGTGGCCGAGGGCAATAGTGGTGTCCCGTACGCATTGGTGCTCACCAGTCAACCCAGTGGCCCGGTCACGGTCAACATCGTGACAGACGGCCAGTCTGCCGTCGATCGCCGGAGTGTGGTCTTCGATCAGAACAACTGGCGGCAACCACAGCAAATTGTTGTCAGTGCGGTCGATGATAACGTCGATGACGACAGCAGCGACAGTCAGATAAACCATGTCGTATCCAGCAGCGATGCCGGTTACGACGGCCTAGTCGCCGGCAGTGTGAAAGTGTGGATCAGCGACAACGATTCCGCCGGTGTAGCGGTAGGCATGCCGCAACGCACAAGCCTCGATGAAGGCGTTACGACGTCTTATACCCTAAGCCTGCGCAGCCAACCGGTCGAACCCGTCACCTTGCTTGTGGCCACGGATGGACGTACGACAGCTTCGCCGGCTGCGGTCACGTTCAGTGCTGACAATTGGAGCACGCCGCAGACTGTCTTGCTCACGGCTCTCGACGACAAGATCGACTCGCTGATCGATGCACGCGAAACCTACATCGACCACGGAGTAATCAGCTCCGACGGCAACTACACCGGCATCGACGTAGACAGCGTTGGCGTCACCATCACCGATAATGATACCGCCGCAGTCGTCGTGTCGAAGCAGACCGTATCCATGCTGCGTGGCGAGCAGGCAACCTACACAGTGCGCCTGGCCAGCCAGCCGTTGAGCGATGTCCTGCTCACGTTTGACACGTCAAACAAAGTCAAGGTTGACGGCACGTGCGATGATGTCAGCGAGGAAGCGTCAGCCTGTGTGCAATTCACGGCCGCTGACTGGAACACCGAACAGACGATCACGGTCACGGGTCTATACGACGGTCTAGGATTGATTGCACATGCAGCGGTCAGTTCCGACACGAAGTACGACGGGATCAACGTAGCGTCTGTGGAGGTCAACGTGAACGATAACCCCAATGACCATGACGTTTTCCTGCCCATGATTGCCCGCCGGTAGGAACGCGTCGATAGCCTGCAACTCGGCAGACACGACACCGATCTAGCGAAACCAAAGCCGGACTCGATGAATTTTCCGAGTCCGGCTTTGTCATTGGCACAACAAACGGATACGGAAAGTCCGGGGGCTTGCCGTCGCGATTCGAATTTCGTGGTCATCGTTGCGTATTTTTGAGCTGATACACAGCTTGCAACTCACGTGCTATACTTACCGTAATGGTTGTTGAACACGACTCGAAAAGAGTGCGCGTAAAGAGTGTGCGAAGGGAGGTCGCAGATGGGAAAGGGAGCGCCATCGAGCACGAAGGTTGACAGGCGTATTGAGGGAGAACCGATTGTTTCCGGCGGCAGGCGTATTCAGCCGGTGGCACGGCTTGTGGGCTGGGAGATGGACGGCGATGAGCGGACCGGCTCGTTTGTGAGCCGGGTGGGTCGACTGACACCGCTCGAAGTACAGGTCGACCACGATGGTGAGCAAGAGGTAATCTCGATTGACGATCCGTTGCAGGAGCCGCTCCGTGGCATCCTGGCCGTTGGCGCGCTTGTGAGCGTGGTCTGTATATTGATCATGCTGGCGGCGACAGATCGTTGCCAGACGCAAATAGGAGGCAATACCATGGATATGAAGGAATTGGTTGACACGTCGCCCATCACTTCATTGGTCGACAACATCGGCGTCAAGAGCGTCTTCGGCGAACCCATCGAGGAAGACGGCGTTGTGATCATCCCGGTCGCACAGGTCGAGTACGGTTTCGGCTACGGCGGCGGCTATGGCAACAACCCCAACGCAGGCGAGATCGAGGATGGGGCGGATCAAGAAGCGGCGGACGAGGAAAGAACCGGGCGAAGGTGGCGGCGGCGGTGGGGGAGCCGGCGGACGAGCGACACCACGCGGCTTCATCCGCATCACATCGGATGATGTGACCTACAAACCGATCTCGGATAACGACCGGGTTCCGCTGGCCGGCATACTGATGATCGTCTGGTCGGTCTTCTGGGTGGCGATGACGATCCGAGCGTTGATCAAGTCCGTGGCAAAAGTGAAGAAGGCGAAGGGATAAGGCAGTCAATCCAGGAGGCTCCATGCGACTGATCTTCGCCCGCCATGGCGAAAGCCAGGCCAACGTAGAGAGGATCATCTCCAACCGCGCCCTGCCCCATGGCTTGACGGCCAAAGGTCGGGCACAGGCGGAGACGCTGGCCGTCCGGCTTGACGAGAGATCGGTCGTCGCCATCTACGCCAGTCCGATTTTGCGCGCTCAGGAGACAGCGTCGATCTTGTCCGAGCGACTCGGTTTGCCGGTCCGAACGTCGGATGCACTACGCGAGTTCGACTGCGGCATTGCCGAAGGGCGTGGCGACGCCGAGGCATGGCAGGCCCACAATGGCGTTGTCGAAGCGTGGGATGTCGGCCACGACTACGATCAGCGTATTCCGGGCGGCGAAAGCTTCAACGATCTGCGCGCCCGGTTTCTGCCCTTCGTCGAGCAGATCCGCGGCGAGTGGAAAGAGGAGGACGCCGATATCGTCTTCATCAGCCACGGCAGCATGTTGACACAGATGTTGCCGCTACTCCTGTTCAACATTGACCGTTCCTTCACCCAAGCAAATCCGTTGGGAAACTGCACGCGTGTGGTAGCCGAATTGCGGAAAGGGGAGTTGGTCTGTACGATTTGGGACGAGAAAGATATGAGCGTGTTCAAAATTAATTGAAGTGATCCTCCGGGAGGAGAATGACAGCAAACTGGTATTGCGCAGTGTTCCTCCCGGAGGGCCTTTGTTGAATCAGGAGATCTCATGGATATTGCCGTCTTCAGCACCAAAGGATATGACCGCCGTTCGCTAACCAAGATCAACGAATCCTTTGGCCACCACATCACCTTTTTTGAGACGCGCCTCCGTGCGGAGACGGCTGCGCTGGCATCCGGCTACGACGGCGTCTGCATCTTCGTCAATGATGACGTGGACGCAGACGCAATCGAGAAACTGGCTGCGGGCGGCACCAGAATCATCGCCACGCGCAGCGCCGGCTACAATCAGATCGACCTGCAGGCCGCCGCTGACCATGGCCTGACCGTTGCCCGCGTGCCGGCTTACTCGCCAAACGCCGTCTCAGAATTTACGGTTGGCTTGATCCTGACCTTGGGGCGACAGATCCACCGCGCCTACAATCGAGTGCGCGATAACAATTTCGAGCTGGAGGGCCTGCAGGGCTTTGAATTGGCGGACAAGACTATCGGCGTCTTCGGCACAGGCAAGATCGGCGCCGCTGTGATCCAAAACTTGAGCGGCTTTGGCTGCCGCATTTTGGCCTACGATATGTACCGCAATCCGGCGGTTGAAGGGCTGGCAGAGTATGTCGATAGCGCTAGGGAAGTCGCAGAACAGGCCGATATACTCACGTTTCACATGCCGCTGACTCCGGAAACGCACCATCTGATCAATGCCGAAACCATCTCGCACATGAAGGACGGCGTATTTATTGTCAACACCAGTCGGGGTGCGCTACTGGACACAGCAGCCATTATCGACGGGTTGAAGTCGGGCAAGATCGGCTATCTGGCCATTGATGTCTACGAGGTGGAGGATGATCTCTTCTTCCGCGATCTCTCCAACGAGATCATGACCGATGATGTCTTTGCTCGCCTGACCACATTTCCAAACGTGTTGGTGACCGGCCATCAGGCCTTCCTAACTGACAAGGCGCTGGGCAACATCGCCGAGACGACGCTGAGCAACTTTGCGCAATTTGAAGCGACCGGACATTGTGACAACCAAGTTTTGCCGGAAACCCGACACTGACGGGAAGAAGACGTAGTTCAAGTTGAACAGACCCAAACGGCACTAGTTCGATTCGAGCGCCTGATTGGCAGAGCCGGAAGCACGGTCGCCGGACCCGATCCTGGATGCTTCAAAGCCGTCCGACTCAGCGTTATCGGGAAGCAGCCCGCTGCGGATATGGAGATCGTTTTGTGGGAAGGGAATCTCAATCCCATGCTTGGCGAACTCTCGGAAGATCATGAAGCGGATATCGCTCATAATCTGCAGCCCACGCGGGGGATCATTGATCCAGAAGTTGAGTTCAAAGTTGAGGCTGGACGGCCCAAAGTCAGTGAAAAGGGCCATCGGAGGCGGCGGTATCGAGAATAAGGCCATGCCGCTCTGCCACGCCCAGCAGCAGGTCACGCACTTGCTCCGGCTGCGAACCGTAGCTGACGCCCACCAATACCGTGCGCCTAACCAGCCGATCTGTGTGGGTGAAGGTCTCAACGGTGGATGTCAACAGCGTGCGGTTGGGCACGAAGATCTCAACATTGTCAATCGTACGCAGCACGGTCGAACGTAGGCGAAGCTGATCGACTGTGCCACGTTGTCCGCCGACCTGAATGATATCGCCGGGGCGCAATGACCGTTCGTAGACCAGCAGGATGCCGCTGGTGAAATTGGCGACAAGATCTTGCAGACCGAAGCTGAGGCCCACAGAGAGACCACCCAGCACAACGGTCAAGGTAGAGAGGTTGAAGCCGAGCATGGTGACGGCGGTAAAGAAGCCCAGCGCTATCATTGAATAGTAGGTCGTGAGGACAACTGCATTGGTCACGCCGACGTCGGCATCCTCCCGACGCATCATCGCGCGTCGCAGCAGATCACGGATGATCCAGGCCGAAACAAAGAAGAAGTAGAGCACCACAAGCGCCGATATCAGCGTTCTGAGAACGACCTGGGTATCCAACAAGTTGAACAGGACCGTATCGCCCAGCGGCAACGTACCGGAGATCGTCCGCCACGCCAGCCCGAGACCGAGCAGGATCGCGAGCGGCAGGAGGAATCGGTGCGAATACTGTTTGGCTCTCTCTTCGGACATGGTGGTATAGAGCAGGCCGACCAGGATTCGATAGACGAGGACCAGCCAGAAGATCGGGATCAGATCTTCGATCAGGCCGACTCGCCACCCATTGGCTTCAAAGTAGGCGATTGCGGCCTCGCTCAATAGGATTCCCAGAATCGGGAAGGCGGTCAAGGCAAGCGCACGTCCGATGCGCAGCAGACGTTGCCCCCATGTCAGATGCTGTGCATCTGCTACCGGCATCTGAATGAGACCGCCGTCGCAGCCAGCGACGCGTCAGGGATTCCAAGACGTAGGGAATCAGCCACGCCAACAGAAAGACGAAGACAAAGGCAACAAGTTGGCGCTGGACCACGGGGCGCTCAACGACGATCAAGAGCCGTGCCAACAAATCTCTCAAGATATCAAGTCGACTGGTCGTATCCATCAATTTCCCCAGTTCCACCATCTTAACAACATACATTGGTCTACGATTCCGCCGAGCAACTATACAAGCCGCGCTTTGATAGAACGCTGATTCGGCGCATGAGGCTGGCTTCCGCGGAATCAGCGTTCTATCAAAGTGCGGCTGTACCGCTATTCGGCCGATTCATCCACCACCGCCGGCGCAGGCAGTTCCAACTCAATACCGCGGGCGTCTGCAATCTGCTGAAAGACCTCATTGACTGCATCTTCCGGCGGAACACCGTCCGTGAGCACTGCGCTAAACAGTCCATCCAGAGACATCACAAGATCGGCCAAAGCAGGTGTGTTGGGCAGAACGGCTGCAGCCGAGACCTGCTGGGCAAAGCGAGCCAGTTCCGGGTACTTGCTCAACTCGATGGTCGCGTTGGCCGGCACAACATCACTGATTTCGGCGATGTATTCGGCGGTCTCTTGATTGGACAGAAAACGCGCAACTTCAGCAGCCAGCGCTGCCTGCTCATCAGTACTCCCACTGTTGATCGTGATGCCGCTGGTCAGAAGGATGGGCGATGCGGCCCCGCCTGGTCCTGAAGGAAGCGGACTCACACCTAACAGATCCGTATCTACCTCCGCTTTCAACGATTCGTACTCAGAGGCCTTGCCGACAAAATAGGCTGTCTCTCCCGTCACGAACCGCTGCTGCGCTAGGTCGTGGTCATCGACAACCTCAACCATGCCCTGATCGCGCATGTCGCGCAGCCAGGTTAGCCAAGCAATCAAAGCCTCACGATTCTCTTCGGTCAGCGAGCCGTCGGGCGTAATGACGCCGCCAAACGATCCGAATCCCCAGAAGCCGTTCCCGAAACTGGCCTCCAGGGTAATCGGCACGCCACCGGTCGCCTGTGTTTCGAGATCGACCAGATTGACCGCAGGGTCCGAGACCAGTTCACGATTGTAGTAAAGAACGTTCATATCCGAAAAAAGCGGAAAACCGTAGATTCCATCTTCGTAGCTCATGGCCTCCAGCGCCTTTGGATAGAAGCGCTGTAGCTCATCGGCTGTGAGCAGTCCGCCCACCCTGCGAAGGGCGCCTTCTGACACCAAGGAGGCTACATCGGTCTGTGCAGCGATGATCATATCCGGGTAGCTGGGGTCATTGGCTGGAGCGGCCATGAACGCGTCCAAATCGGCAGATTCCACTGTGAAGTTGCGCACAATGACGTTCGGACACTCATCTCGATAGGCCTGCAAGCGATCATCGATGATCTTGGCCTGCTCGGCAGGCAACAGATTGGCGATTCGCACCACACCAATGGCTCGACAGGCCGACGGACTGGCGGCAGCTGTCCTCGAGGCCCAGCCACTGATTGGCGGTAGCTGTCACATCCGTTGCGGCCGCGGCCGGATCGATCAAGCCTTCGAGCACACGATCGTAGATGGCGGAGACCATCTCCAACAGCGTGTCAACTTCGCCGGTATTGGGCAGAGCAACCGAGTTTCTGGACTGAATCGACAGGTTGTTCATGACGGGCATCAGGCTTGGGTTGATGTTCAGGCTTTGGCTGGCCGGAATGCGCTGCACCTCGCGCATGAGCAGTGCGCTCTGTTCGGGGTTGGTGACAAACTTTGCCAGTGCAAGCGCCAATTCGGCCTGTCCCTCAGATGAGGCGGAACTGAAGAGCAACCCTTCCACGCCGAGCAACGGGCCGGCAGGACCGATCGGGCCGCTCGGTAACGGCACAACGCCCAAGGCATCCTCGCCCAGTCCCGCCTCGAAGGTCTGGAGATCCTGCGAACTACCGATGTAGTAGGCGGCATCGCCCTCCAAAAAGCGCTCCTGCAGGACAGTGATGTCTGAATCGAGCAAGATGCCCGGCAGGTCGCGCGCGGTCTTCAGCCAAGCAAGCCAATTGGCGAAGCCGCCCCGATCCAGAATGACGCGGCCGTCCTCGTCAAACAACTCGCCGCCAAATGCCTGGATCCCCCAAAACGTGTTGCTGAAATCGTCCGGCATCGCGACAAACCGGCCTGCGTCGGCCTCGCCGATCAGGTCAGACAGCGTTTCCGGCGGTGAGTCCACCAGTCTCTTGTTGTAGTAGAGCACCGTGGTGCTGAGCGAGATCGGCAGACCATACAAGCGGTCATTCACCGTCATCGACTCGACAGCGCCTCGCAGATAGCGCTCCATCTCTGTGTCCGCCATCGCTTGGTCGATAGGGCGAAGGAGTCCTTGATCAACCAAAGACCTCACCGCGTCACTGGGTGCGAACATCAGATCGGGGCCCAAACCGGAAGGCGCATCGGTCTCAAATTCCTGTAGCATTTCCTCCACGGAATCGAAGCCTTGAATCATGACGGTGGCGTCGGGATTGATCTCCATGAACCGTTCGATGATCTGTGAAAGTACAGCCGCTTCAGCTTCATTCCAACTATGCCAGAGTAGAACACGCCCTGACACATTGCCGTTGGAATCAGTTTGCGGCCCGGCCCCGCAGCCGGCCAACAGAAGCGCAAATGCCGCCATCAAACATCCAATGATCGTGAATCGCCTCAACATACCATCCTCTCAGAGCGCCAAATCAACTACGTAGAAATAGATCGCCGACCTATTCTGAACCAATTTGGCCGTCCGGCAAAAGAGCGAGGGGGTCGAGACAACATCGAGACCCGTAGCTGAAAAGTGAAAACAATTGGCATCATTTACATGAGAAGCCACTGCGGCTATACTTCAGTCATGACGTGTTCAGCGCCAAGTGGATACGGCAAAAACGAGAATGGATGAGCGACATACAAACATTGTTGCAAATCGGCCCCTATCGGTTTTTCATCTATTCCATCGACTGCCAAGAACCATCACATGTTCATGTTGAGCGTGATAACAATGTTGCCAAGTTCTGGCTGGAGCCAGTACGAATGCAAAACAGTGGCGGCTTTCGGCGCAATGAGATCAACCGGATCTATCGAGTGATTGACGACAATTTGGATGAGTTGCTGCGAGGTTGGCATGAACGCTGTAGTGATTGAGTTTCGCGATGTGGCGATTCAAGACGTGTCCGTCTCCGACGACGCCTTGACTGTAGACCTTGCCGATGGGAGAACGATCAGCGTCCCTTTGGCCTGGTATCCCCGGCTGTGGCACGGCACGACAGCCGAGCGCAACAACTGGCGCTTGATCGGCAACGGCGTCGGCGTCCACTGGGCGGATTTGGACGAGGACATCAGCGTCGAAGGGCTGATCCTGGGCAAGGCTTCGAATGAGAGTCAACGGTCGGCGAATCAATGGCTGGTCCAACGATAAGAAGATGTAGATCTTGCGACGACAACAAAAATGGCGACGCCTATAGGCGTCGCCATTTTTGTTGTCGTCCTGGTTTTTTCTCCACCCTCATCGACGCTTATGTCAACGAAGGCATGTCCAGTGCGGCGGCCCGGCGCTCTTGCATGTTGTGCTCCATGGCCTGCGGATAGCGCAAACGCGGCTGCGACACTTCGTTGAGGCGCGCCAGGGCATCGGCCGGCAGCGTCCAGCCGCCTGCGAGGAAGTTATCGCGCGCCTGGGCGACGGTACGCGCGCCGGCGATGGCGCTGGTGACGGCCGGCTGCTCCAACACCCAACGCAGCGCCACCTGCGCCGGCGTTCGCCCCAACGCCTCGGCCACTTCCAGGAGCACCCCCAGGATCTCGTCGCAGTTGTCGGCGTAGAAGCGTGTGGGAAAGACCCATCCCTCCTCGGAACGGGTGCCGGCCACCGTGCGCTCGACCCGGCCGGTACTTGCCGGTCAAGAAACCGCCCGCCATGGGTCCCCAGGGCACGATGCCCACGCCTTTGAGTTGGCAGACCGGCACGATCTCCTCCTCGATATCTCGCACGACCAGACTGTACTGGGGCTGGTAGCAGGCAAAGCGATGCAGGTCCTTGGAGTCGCTGATCCAGATGGCCTCCAGCAGACGCCAGGCCTCATAGTTGCTACAGGCGATATAGCGCACCTTGCCCTGGCGCACCAGGTCGTCCAGGGCGCGCAACATCTCCTCCAGCGGCGTCTCGGTATCGACGTGGTGGATGTAGTAGATGTCGATGTAGTCGGTCTGCAAGCGGGCCAGGCTGTCCTCCACCGCGTTCATGATGTAGACGCGCGACATGCCGGAATCATTGGGACCCGGCCCCATGGGATTGAAGAACTTGGTGGCAATGACCGCCTCACGACGCCTGCCGGCCAAGGCCTTGCCCAGCATCGTCTCGGAGACGCCGGCGCTGTAGGCGTTGGCCGTGTCAAAGAAGTTGACGCCGGCATCGGTTGCCAGGTCCACGATGCGCTTGGCTTCATCCTCTTCGGTGCCGTGGCCAAAGGTCATGGTGCCCAGGCAGATCTCCGACACCTTGAGGCCGGTGCGGCCCATTCGTCGATAGTTCATGCTGCTCCTCCGTTGTTTGTTCCGCCACAAATGATCCACTGTAGAGACAAAGATCAGTCATCGGTTCAGCGCACAACCATCGGCAAAAACAACCGATTGATCGGAACCCCGTCGAGCACACGCATAGTGACGACGCTACTGTTGTTGGCGATGATCGGATCGATTTGGTCATCGTTGAAAACACGTGCCTCGCTGTGGATATCCATCGCCGCATCTGCCACGGCCTGGACATAGATGGTCCAGCGCTGATTCAGACCGAGTTCAGCCAGGGTACAGTCAAAGCCCATCTGCACGCCGCTCTTTGAGGCCACGCTGCACGCGTCCCGATCATCATCAACGGATTTCAAAGTGAAGAGGCCGTTGCCAAAAAGCGTGTTGTTGACGACGACATTGGTGGCGATTGCCGGCCCCAGATTGTCGACAACGAGCGTGTACGTGAATGGCGCCTCCGGCGGGGTAACACCATTCGGGACAACGAAGTTCTGGAGCTTGAGATCGGCAACTTCGATGCCGTCCACAACGCGAATCGACACCGTGTCGCTGTTGTTGGCGGTCACAGGGTCGGCCTGGTCGTTGTTATAGACTCGCGCCGCGCTGTGGATGTCCATCGGCGTATCGGCCACGACCCGTACGCTGATAGACCAGCGGGCGTTGACGCCAAGCCGAGCCGCTGCACACTCAAAGCCAAGGCGAGATCCGCTTTGCGCAGCGACAGCACAGGCATCGCGGTCGTCGCTGACGCCGAGTAACGTAAACGCACGGCCGCTGAAGAGCGTGTTGCTGACTGTTACGTTGGTTGCGACGGCCGGTCCTAGATTGTCTACAATGAATGTAACCGTGAACGGTTCGCTGACCGCTACCTCTCCTGTGGGGGCGAAGAGCTTTTGCAACTCAAGATCTGCAGCGGACCTTGCCAGATTGAACATCGTACAAGTGACGTCTTGATCGGGCATAGTCAGGTAGCCATACACGCCGCTCCCGCTGGTTTTGGCCGGATCGCTACAACTGAAATCCGTGCGATAGGCGGCAAGACTGGTGCCGGCCCCCACCAGTTCGCCAAAGGTGGCGACAGATCCCACCGGGACCGTCGTGCTGGAGGCCGCGCCCGCACCGGCCTCCGCCCCAAGCACGCCGTTGGCCTCCATGATAAAGCGACCGGGATCCGATGCCGGAGCCAGGGCATTGACCACCAGCAAGGTCTTGATCTTGCGCGTATTCGTAAACGTACAGGTCATGTCGGCGTCGGGCATCGTCAGGCCCGCAGTCGTTCCGTTGCCGGCTGGCCCGCCCTGATCACAGCCGTAAATGGTTGTATAATTGGCAAGATCGGTAAGGGTGCCCGCGGTTTCACGGACGACAACAGACCCACCAACATCCACCGTGGACGTAACCACCGCACCGCTCCCTCCTTGCACACCGGCAACGCCATCGACGTGCATGACAAAGAGGCCGCTGTCGACGACGGGGATCAGGGCATTGGTCACTGTCAGCACCCTGGTCTTGCGTACATTCATGAAACTGCACGTCACATCCGCATTGGGTGCGATAAATGCGGCAGTCGTACCGGTCCCGGATACTCCGCCGGTGTCGCAGGCGTAGCTGCTTTCGTAGTTGCCCAGCGCGCTGAACGCGCCGGCGCTCTCACTGATCACGACTGGCGCGCCCACATCAACAGTGGTCGCCACAACCGCTCCGTCACCGGCTTCAGCACCGGCAACGCCGCCAATGTGCATCACGAAGAGACCGTCGTCGTTGGTCGGCGTGAGTGCTTTGGTCACTGTTACGGTACGTGTCCGCACATTGGTGAAAACGCAGGTCACATCGACATCAGGCATCGTGAATGCAGTCTCGACGCCCGAACCCGCCGTTCCGCCATTGTCACAGACATAGCTGCTACGATAGTCAGATAGATCTGTGCCGGCGCTCGCGGTCTCGCTCACGATCACCGATGCGCCCACGTCGGCCGTGGCTACTGCCGATGCACCGTCCCCTCCGGCCTCTCCGGCGACACCGTCCGCGTGCATTACAAAGCGACCGGCATCGCTCACAGGCTCCAGCGCTTTCTCCACAGTTAGCTTTCGAGTCTTGCGCACATTGGTGAAGGTGCAGGTCGTGTCGGCATCAGGCATGATGAACGTCGCGCTGGCGCCGATGCCCGATGGGCTGCCACCGTCACAGGCGTAGCTGCTCTCATAGACGGCCAAATCGGTCCCGTCGCCCGCAGTCTCGCTGATCACGACTGACGCACCCACATTGACCGTGGCTACGGCCGTTGCCCCATCGCCCCCGGCTTCGCCGGCGACACCCTCAGCATGCATCACAAAGACCCCCGTATCATCCACGGGTTCCAGCGCTTTCACCACAGTCAGTTTCCTGGTCTTGCGCACATTGGTGAAGGTGCACGACACATTGGAGTCAGATAGGGTGAACGTCGCACTGACGCCGGGGCCTGACGGACCGCCATTGTCACAGACGTAGCTGCTTTCATAGTTGGCCAAATCGGTGGCAGTGCCCGCGGCCTCGCGGATCGTGACCGAAGCGCTCACTGCTAGCGAGGTCGTGATCCACGCACCATGACCGGCCTCTGCGCCCGTAGCATCGCCCGCATGGACGACAAAACGCCCATCGTCGTCGTTGGGGATCAGAACCTTGGTCACCGTCAATGTGACGGAATCGCTGATGACAGCCTGATTGGCACGCACAGATGAAGTCATCACGGCCACCAACGCGCACAACGCCACGATCGGCAGCAGGATCGAACCACTCACACCAACATATCTGCGCCGGTTGGATCGGGATAATTGAAACGGAACGGACAAAAACCGCAACATTTTCCTTACCTTTGTTCATTGAACAGATCTCGTCCACTGTTCAGAAGCGATGAAAACGCAATCATACCATAGTTTTCCGCCGAAAGAAGACACGTTGAAACACCGGCGGAAGTCGACGCCGACACCAACATCTAGCGAGAGAGGTGTACGCCTACAAAGGTTGGACCGATCTGGAAGGCGAATGCATTCGAAGGGCAAGCAGACGAGCTAAAGAGGCTGCATGGCCGGTTCAACGGCGGTCTGATGGGCGAGCCTTGGCATGCTCAACGAACCTCCGAATCTTCTCATGATCCTTGCGCCCCGGCTCCGCTTCGACTCCGCTGCTCACGTCCACGCCCCACGGGTGAACCGCGCTCACCGCCGCGGCCACATTGTCCGGCGTCAGGCCGCCGGCCAGCAGCAGGCCGGGATAGCGGCGGGCCAGCGTCGCTGCCACACGCCAGTCGGTCCGTTTGCCGGTGCCGCCATATTCGTCGGGATCGTAGGCGTCGACCATCAGGCTTGGGCGTGGGCCATCGGCCACATCAACCTCAAGCGCAAACCGGTCAGCCTCGGCCAGCGCCTGCTCGGCGGTGGCCGGACGCAGCGCTTTGTATGCCCGCCCCTCCAGCGAAGCCAACATTCCGGCCCTTCATCGCCATGCAATTGGGCGAAATCCAGTCCGGCAGTGGCCATGGTTTTCTGGATTTCAGGCAGAGGACTCGTTGACGAAGACGCCGACAAATTTGGGGAGAGGAAAGATCGAAGATCGAAGATCGGCGTTGGCGGCGGTCTTTGATCTTTGATCTTTGATCTTCGCCACAATCTCTGCGACCTTGTCGGGTTCAACGTAGCGTGGCGACTTGGGGTAGAGGATGAAGCCGAGCAGATCGGCGCCGGCCTCGACGGCCACCATTGCGTCTTCGATATTGGTGATGCCGCAGATCTTGACCTTGATTGCCATGGACTCTGTGTCTCCTACGACGATATGCGGCTGTGCCGGGAGATGGCTCAACAGGTCGCCGAGATCGGTGAGATGGATGAAATCATCGCGCTCATCGGCTTCCAGCGCGAAGACGCCTTCACGGTCGATCAGGAAGGCGTCCAGCCCGGCGGCGGTGGCGCCCTCACAGTCATCGTCGATGCGGTCGCCGATGTAGACGGCGTTGGCCGGCGCCGCATCGAGCATCTCCAGCGCCTTCAGAAAGGGCCCGCTGCCCGGCTTGCGACCATGGCCGTCGTCGCCCGCAATGATGACCGGGAAGTAGGACGCCAGTCCATGTGCGGAGACAAAGCGGTCGGCCCCGACTCGCCCCCGCTGGGTGATGATGCCGAGCCGCCAGCCGCCGGCGTGAAGCCGCTCGACCGTGGGTACCACGTCGTCGAAGAGGGGCGGCACCGGCTGGGCGTCGAAGAAGGTCTGGACCCGGGCCGAATTGCAGACCATCGTCGTCGGGCACGTCGAGTTGTTCCAACACGCGATGGTAGAACTGGCGATAGAGTTCGGGCACCCAGCCCTGCTCCTCGGCCGCGCCCACATGGTTGTAGAAATAGTGGATCTGGCGCGCCACGGCCTCTTTGACGTCGTCGTACGAGCGCGGATAACCCCACTCGGCCAGCAGGGGCGGCAGCAGGGCATGGCCATGCTCGACCAGCGTGCCGTCCAGATCGAAGAGTACGGTGTTGATTGGCATGGCGGGCTTTCTGTGCAGACGATCATTGCAGGCAGAGAGAGATTCGGCAGATTAGGAGATCGGGAGATCGTTGGCGAATCGCCATTCCGCCCAATCTCTCTGCAATCCCAGCCTCAGTCTAGAACTGAATCCCCAAAATGCCCAACAGCACCACGATCAGCGGTGCGATGACGATGGCCGGCAGCAGATTGGCCACCCGGATCTGCTTGAGATCGAGCAGGATGAAACCGATGCCCAGGATCAGCACGCCGCCGGTCGCGGTCAGTTCCACCACCCAGGGCGTGGTCCGCGTGATCTCGGCCAAGCCGGTCCCCAGCCACATGGCCAGCGCGCTGATGCCGCCCTGGACGACGCCCACGGTCACGACGCTCAGCAGCACGCCGGGACCCAGCGTGGCCGCAAAGGGGATGGCGGCGAAGCCGTCGAGCATGCTCTTGATGGCCAGCAATTCGTAGTCGCCCAGCAGGCCGTCCTGGATGCTGCCCAGCACGGTCATGGGGCCGACGCAGAAGACCAGGCTGGCGGTCACAAAGCCGCGGGTGACGCTCCAGCCTTCGACCTTGCCCTGCCCCAGCCGGTGGCCGAAACGATCCTCCAGCCACTGGCCCAGCCGGTTCAGGCCGGCGTCGATGCCGATCAGCTCGCCGATGATGCCGCCGACCAGCACGCTGAAGAGCGGAATCAGAATGTTGTTGCTGGTGATGGCCATGCTGACGCCGATGACCAGCGTCATCAGCCCCAGGCCGGCCATGACCGTCTCCTGCACACGCTTGGGCAGGCGATTGCCGGCCAGCACGCCGATGGTTCCACCGATGAGAATGGTGATGATGTTGAGAATGGTTCCGGTCACGAATTTGCCTTCATGCCGCTGAAGACCACAAAGATGCTGTTCTGATAGTGGCAGCCGACATCGGTAAAGCCGATCGATTTGCAGAGCCTCCAGCTGTGACGACAGCGTGCTCAGCTTGTTCTCTTCCTTGTAACGCGCCTCATCCGGCACGCCGCTGTAGTCCTCGGCCAGACCAAGCTGACGCCTGGCGCGCTTCGATCCACTCGCGCCAGCAGGCGTAGTACCAGTCCATCAGCGCCTCGATCTGGTGTCGGGAAGACGGTGTCGATGTTGACAAACGCGCCGCCGGGCTTCAGACGCTGGTAGATCAGGTCGAAGAGGGCCGACCTTCTCCGCCAGGTAGAGATGATGGATGGCAAAGCCGGAGACAACCATGTCGTATTGGCCGAGCAGCGACGGATCGGCGATCAGTTCGGCAAAGGTGTGCTGCATTATCTGCACGTCCTGTTCGCCTCGGACCGATCGCGAAAGCGCTCCTGTGCGGCAGCCAGCATGTCGGCCGAGCCGTCGACCAGCGTCAGCCGCGCATGGGGCGCCACGTCGGCGATATTGGCGGCCAGTTCGCCGTCACCGCAGCCCAGATCGAGCAGTCGAACGGCTGGCGATCGGCCAGAAAGTGGCGGTAGAACGACTGCATGATGAAAAGCTGCATGCGCCGCCCGAGCACAAAGTGGTCGGCATTCTGCCGGTATTCACCGGCGTAGGCCGATTCCATCCAGGCTGTGTCGTCGAAGTATTCCTGTGCCATCGTTATTCCTCCTCGTCACAGACGTCCTGCCGCAACAAACTCACGCACTTTGGCCGCCCGCTCGCGCTGCGGCAGCTTGCAGAAGGTCTCGCCCACGAGGATGGCGTCGCAGCCCATGTCGGCCATGGCGCGCACATCATCGACGTTGCCGATGCCGCTCTCGCCGACGACGATTTTGCCGGCGGGGATACGCTGCCCGCAGCCGGGCCGTGTTCTCGATATCCACGGTGAAGGTCTTCAGATCGCGGTTGTTGACGCCGATGATCTCGGCATCGACGGCCAACGCACGGTCCAGTTCAGCGTCGTCATGGACTTCGACCAGCGCCTGCATGCCCAGGCTACGCGTCAGCTTGTAGAGATCACGCAGTTCATTATCGCTCAGCACGCCGACGATCAGCAGCAAGGCATCGGCTCCAGCGGTGCGCGCCTCGTAGACCTGATAGGGCGAGTAGATGAAGTCCTTGCGCAGAACCGGCACCGGCAGCTTGATATCGCGCAGCCGCTCCTTGATGCTGGTCAGATATTCCAGATCGCCCTGGAAGAAGCGCCGGTCGGTCAGGCACGAGATGGCGGCCGCGCCGTTGCGGGCATAGGTCTCGGCGATCAGGTCCGGGATCCCATTCGGTGGCGATCAGCCCCTTGGACGGGCTGGCCCGCTTGACCTCGGCGATCAGGCTGGCCCCCTGTTCGGCGGTCAACGCCGCGGCGAAGTCGATGGTCGGCGGAGCCAACAGCGCAAAGGCTTTGACATCGGCCAGCGGGACCAGATCCATCTGCTTGGGCACCTCTTGGCGCTTGGCCGCCATGATCTGATCGAGGACTTTGCCTTTGTGTTTGGCGATGTCGAGTTTGGAGTGTTTCATGTGGTTGACCAGATCCCTTCTGAAAAGACGAGTGGGGATGTTGGGTTGTGGGGCAGTGGGGAGGAGGAACATGCTCCTCATTTCAGTAGCCACTGTTCAGGTTTGCGCTCCACAGCCACGATGGCGCCGATGATGCGATCATATTCGGCGAAGAGTCGTGCGAGCGTCGCTCGGCTCAAGATACCCTGCATTGACCGCAAAATGCAACCATGTCTGTGTCTCAGCCGCCTCGGCTTCGGCATCATTGAGTCTGAGCAAGAACGAACCGCGATACCGGCGTCTGACGCCATGCCTCTGCCAGATTCGCGCAGACAGACCGCGAAGAACGTCTGACCTGATCGGTCAACGAATAACGTTCCTCCACTGGAAATGCCTTACTATACTCGAATATCGCCGTCGCAGCTGTCAAATGCCATCCGATAAATATGCCACTCATGATGATTGCGTATGAACGCGGGAGATCGCTCATCCATGTTTTTCCCTCAATCCGTAGTACCAAGTTTCGACAATTGCGAGTCTAGCACCCTACTGCCCCACATCCCTACTTCCCCACAACCCTACTGCCCAAACGCTCTCGTCTTCGCCACATACCGCTCCAACACATCCAGCGCCGCGCCGCTGTCGAGGCTCTCGGCGGCAACGGCCAGACCGCCGGCGATGTCACCGCTCTCGGTGCTGAGCGCGGCCGCGGCGTTGAGCAGCACGACATCGCGCTTGGGGCCGGTCAGCTCGCCCTTGAGCAGTGCCATGGCAATGGCTGCATTCTCGTCGGCGTCGCCGCCCTGCATGTCGGCCAGCGTGGAGCGGGCGAAGCCCAGATCCGCGGGGTCAAATTCAAAGGTGCGTGACCGCGCCGTCCTTGAGATGGCTGACGCGGCTGACGCCGGTGGTGGTCAGTTCATCCAGCCCGGCGCCGGTCTCGTAGTAGCCGTGGACGACGTAGGCGGCGCGGCGGCCCATCTTGCCCAGCACCTGGGCCATCGGCTCGGTCAGGTCGGGCGAGAAGACACCGACGAGCATGTTGGTGGGCGCGGCCGGATTGGTGAGCGGGCCGAGGATGTTGAAGATGGTGCGCGCCTGGATGTCGCGCCGCGGGCCCATGGCGTAGCGCATGGCCGGGTGGTAGGAGGGGGCAAAGAGGAAGACGATGCCCACCTCTTCCAGACAGGCCAGCGGCCTGCTCCGGCGTGGTCTGCAAGGTGGCGCCCAGCGCTTCCAGCACGTCGGCGCTGCCCGCACGCCGGTTGGAGCGGTTGCCGTGCTTGGCGACCTTGTCGCCCGCGCCCGCGATCACAAAGGCGGCGATGGTGCTGATGTTGAACTTGTGGGTGCCGTCGCCGCCGGTGCCGACGATGTCGATCAGCACATCGTCGCCTGCCTGGAACGGCACCTGCACGGCGCTGCGCGTCATGGCGCTGGCGCAGCCGGTGATCTCGTCGACCGTCTCGCCCTTCATGCGCAGCGCGGCCAGGAAGGCGCCGATCTGGGCATCGCTTGCCTCGCCCGCCATGATCTCGGTCATGGCCGCGTCGATCTGCTGCGGTGGACAGATTTTGCTGGTCAAACAAGTTGTTGAATTGCGACTTGAACGTTGCTCATACTCATCTCCTCAAAAAGTGTTCAGCGGAGTAATGATACAGACTGTGGTTCTGATAGACCGCGGATGAGGCGGATGTGGCTGATTTTCGCGGATGAAATCCGAATCATTCGGTTCATCCGCCCAATTCGCCTCATCCGCAGCCTATCACCCGGCGTCGCCGGAATCAATTCCTCTGCTAAATCGTCACGAATAGCTTTGTCACCTGGTCCGGTAAAATCCTCAACGTTTGCGCCGAGGGTTTGTGACGCCTGGGTCAGGCTGGCGGACAGCGTCGACGCCAGAAAAGGCAGGTTCTCCCGGTACGTCGCCAGGGCATCTGAGTCGCCGGCCAGATCTCGCAGGCCATCCAACAGAAAACAGGTGGACAGAAACGGCAGCAATCGCCGATAGACCTCGACACGTATCTCGATCCCCGGTTGTTCGACGCTGCTCAGATAGCTCGTCCAGCCAGTCTCCACGAACATCCTCGCTGAGATCTGCCTGATTCATGTGTAGAAAACGGGCCACCTCAAGCGCCGGATCACCGAGACCGAACAACTCCCAATCGAGAAATGTCACGTCACCGAATGCCTCGATCATATTCTCCAGGCGCACATCGCCGTGGACCGGCGCAGGAAGCAGCCCTTGCCAGAGCGGCAACGCTTGCTCAACCAGCGTCTTGGCCCGGTCCGCCAGTTCAGCGAAAGCGGCTCGCAGATCGGACGCCTCAGATACGGTCAGCCAGACGTTGATGTTGCCGATGCTGGTGCGCAACAACCGCCACTGATAGTCGAGGCTGATCGGATGGGGGCTGAAGCGATCCAGACCATCGGTGTCGGCGGAATGGACCTGAGCCAGCAGTCGAGCCGATGCACGCAGCGCCGTCGAATCGTCCGATCTCAGCGGTTCGCCGGGCATCCACTCGTAGACGAGCACCGGTCGGGTCAGTCCATCGGGCTGCCAGTCGAACCAGAGCGGCCTCGGGGCCGCGCCGAAGCGAAAGAAGCGTTCTTGCCCATCGTACTGGCGACGGCTGCGAACCTGTCCGGCATCGATGTAGAGCTTGACCACCGCTTCCCGGCCGCCGGCCTCCACCCGCCAGAGCAGATTTTCCTGCCCCTGCCAGTGCTCGATCATATCGACAGCCTGTCCCACGAAAGCGCTCTCGGCTGCCGTGGTCAGGTAGGTTTGGACGGACTGTGTTGGATTCATAGACTTGACAAGGTGACAGGGTGACTGGGGAATGGGATGACAAGCTGGACTCAGGCGCAATGGCGACACGACAGACTCCATGTCACTTGCTTCACCATGTCACCTTGTCACCCTGTCCCCCCCTCACCTTGTCACCTTCATATCTTCAAAAAATTCGCCAACATCTCTCGACCATAGTCGGTCAGGATGCTTTCGGGGTGGAACTGAACGCCGTAGATGGGATACTCCTTGTGGTGCAGGCCCATCAGTTCGCCTTCGGTGGTGAAGGCGGTGGCCTCCAGCACGTCGGGCAGCGGCTCCTCCACGATCAGGCTGTGGTAGCGGGTGGCCGTGAACGGGCTGGGCAGCCCCTTGAAGACGCCGGTCCCCTTGTGATGCACCGGGCTGACCTTGCCGTGCATCAGCCGCGGCGCACGGATGACGTTGCCGCCGAAGACGTGGCCGATACACTGCTGGCCCAGGCAGACGCCAAGGATCGGCGTCTTCGGCCCCAGCAGGCGGATCACGTCGTTGCTGATGCCGCTGTCCTCCTCCGGCGTGCCCGGTCCCGGGCTGATGACGATGTGGCTCGGATTCAGATTCGGCCAATTCCTCCACATCGATCTCATCGTTGCGCCAGACCCGGATCGGCGTGCCGTCCGGCACGATCTCGCCGAAATATTGAACTAGATTGTATGTGAAACTGTCGTAGTTGTCGATGACTGCGAGCATGGTGTGTCTCCTAGGGTGATGGTGGGCGGATGGGCAGTGGGGTTGTAGGGCAGTGGGGTTGTGGGGAACAGGGCAACAGCCACGTCCCGTTCCCCACAACCCTACTGCCCTACTGCCTCAACCCGCCGCTTTCACAAGCCGCTTGTTGCGCTTCTCATCGCTGCGCCGGATCTTGTTCCAGACGCCGGTCAGGCCCATGGCCTTCTTGGCTGCGCGCACCGTCTCCTGCGCCTCGACCCGGGCCCGCTCGGTGCCGGCCACCAGCAGGTGATCGACGAAGCCGGGGTCGGCCTCGTACTTGGCCCGTCGCTCGCGCATGGGATCCATGAAGTTGTTGAGCGCAATGACCAGCTTCTCCTTGACCTCGACATCGCCGACGTTGCCCGGCACGGTAGCGTGCCTTGAGGTCTTCGACCTCTTCCTTGTTGGGATTGAAGGCGTCGTGATAGACGAAGACCGGATTGCCCTCGACCGTGCCCGGAATGTCGGCGCTGATGCGGTTCGGATCGGTGTACATGCTCATGACCCGCTTGCGCACGGTCGCGGCGTCGTCGCTCAGGAAGATGGCGTTGTCGAGGCTCTTGCTCATCTTGGCCTGACCGTCGGTGCCGACCAGCGTGCCGCCGATCACATAGGGTTCCGGCAGCGGGAAGACTTCGCCGTAGGCATTGTTGAAGCGGCGGGCGATCTGGCGCGAAAGCTCGACATGGCTCTCGTTGTCCTTGCCCACCGGCACCAGGTTGCCGCGCGGCATCAGGATGTCGGCCGATTGCAGCACCGGATAGCCCAGCAGGTTGTAGGGAATCTGCTCCATACCCGCGGCGTTGGCCATGTCCTTGATGGTCGGCAACTGTTGCAGCCGCTCGACCGTCACCAGGCTGCTGATCAGCAACTGCAGCTCGTAGATCTCGGGCACGGCCGATTGCAGATAGAAGGTCACCTTGTCCGGATCGATGCCGATGGCCAGATGATCCATCACAATCGAGCGGGCGTTTTCGGCGATCAGCAGGATGCTCTCCTTGTCCGGCTTGGTCGTCAACATGTGCAGATCGGCGATCAGGAAGAAGCATTCGTACTTGTCCTGCAAGGCCAGCCGATGGCGATGGCTGCCGACGTAGTGGCCGAGATGAAGCTTGCCGGTCGGCCTGTCGCCGGTAAGAATGCGTTTTTTGTCGGTCATGACTAGGTCTCCATTTGAAAAATCTTAGATCGAAGATCAAAGATCGGGTAGAACTTCGTGATTCGCTATTTGGAACTTGTCTGGTCTGTGCGTTTGCGGCGCAGGTAGTTTGTATATCCATTCATGTTGCGAGCCAGGGCTTCAAGTTCGGCAATCTGTTTGTCGCACTCGTCAGCCGGGATAAGATTCCGGGCGGAACAACGTCGAAGCCAGTACTGAGCCTCGGTCAAGCTGCCACGAGCGTAGAGCAAAAACTGAATCTTCTCGCCGTAGTGGTAGCGTCCATGCGACTCGGCAATGTTGGCGCCGATCGAATCGGCAGCACGCACAAGTTGGCTTCCAACCACTTCTCGGTCAAATCGCTGCCAGTTTTTGATCAGCTCCCATATTCCATCACAAACATTCTCTGACTGCCGCAACAACTCAAAATCTCTCCAATGATGTCGCCATCGGGGGACCTCCGTTCTTTGATCTTTGTTCTTTGATCTTCGCTCTTTTGCCTACAATCCCCGCTCCGCCTCCTCCACCGCGACCGACAACGCCTTGGCCTTGTTGATCGACTCATGATACTCGGCCGTCGGGTCGCTGTCGGCGACGATGCCGCCGCCGGCCTGCAGGTTGCAGGTTCGCCCCTGCATGGTGATGGTGCGGATGGTGATGCAGGTGTCCATGGTGCCGTCGTTGCAGATGTAGCCGACGGCCCCGGCATAGGGTCCGCGCCGCGTCCCTTCCAGTTCCTCGATGATCTCCATGGCCCGCACCTTGGGCGCGCCGCTGACGGTGCCGGCCGGGAAGGTCGCACGCAGCAGACTGAAGGCATCGTGCTCGGGCTGGATCTTGCCGCGCACATCGCTGACGATGTGCATGACGTGGCTGTAGCGTTCGACCTGCATCATGGTCGGCACGTTGACCGAGCCATACTCGCAGACCCGGCCCAGATCGTTGCGCCCCAGATCGACCAACATCACATGCTCGGCCCGCTCCTTGGGATCGGCCAGCAGATCGGCGGCCAGCTCGTCGTCCTCGGCAGCCGTTTTGCCACGCCAACGTGTGCCGGCAATGGGATGCAGGTAGGCCGTCTCGTCCTCCAGGCGCACGTGCATCTCCGGGCTGGAGCCGATGATGCGCACCGGGTCGCCTTCGCAAGCCGGCGATGCCGCTGAAGTCGAGGAAGTACATGTAGGGCGACGGGTTCAACATGCGCAGCGCCCGATAGATCGTGAACGGATCGGCGTCGGTCTCGCGGCTCAGGCGCTGGCTCAGCACCACCTGGAAAATGTCGCCGGCCTTGATGTACTCCTTGGCCGCTGTCACATTGGCCTCATGTTGCTCCTGGGTGAAGTTGCTGCGCCATTCGCCGGTGCCGGCGACCGTCTTGGTCTCCGGCGGCGTCAGCGGCTGCTGGATGTCATCGATGATCTTCTCGATGCGGGCGATGGCGTCGGCATAGCCGGCGCGCAGTTCGGCCTCATCGCCTTCGCGTGCACGCATGTTGGCGATCACGATCAGCTTGTGGCGCACATGGTCGAAGACGACCAGGTTGTCGCAGAAGAGCATCATCATGTCGGGCACGTCCAGATCGTGTTCGGCCGTCTCCGGCAGACGCTCCATGAAGCGCACCAGATCGTAGCCGAAATAGCCGACCACGCCGCCGTTGAAGCGCGGCAATTCCGGCTGCGGCACCGGGACGGCGTCCCGCCATCAGTTCCTTGACGACCTCCAGCGGATCGCCGTGCTGCACCTCCAGCACCGTGCCGCCTGCGCCGCCGACCACGACCTCATCGCCATGCGCGGTGACCGTCATGGGCGGATGCACGCCGATGAAGCTGTAGCGCCCCAGTATCTCGCCCTTCTCGACCGATTCGAGCAGAAAACTCAGCCCGCCTCGATCTTCGTCGCGACCGCGCAGCTTCAGATAGACGGAGACCGGCGTTTCCAGATCGGCCGGCAGCTCGCTGTGGACGGCAATCAAGTTGCCCTGCTTGGCCATTTCACCTACTTCACTCAACGTTGGTCTATATTTGGTCGTCATAGTAACTCCCCTGTGATTTTCACGTTCGGGTCTTCGCGAGCGGCATTCAGAATGAATTCCGCTCGCCAATACAAAAATCCTCGTCCCCATAGGACATGACGATCGTCATGCCTATGGGGACGAGGATCAAATATTCACATCCCCGCGGTGCCACCCCGCTTAGATCCGGCCCTGATCCGTCCCACAAAAAAATCCTCGTGTGAAACACAAGGATCAGTGCCAGTCTCACTTCACAGAAACGAGAGTCCCGAAGTCCGGTCACTCCGATTTCTAGCGCCCTGATAACGGTGGCGTCTCCGGAGAAAGCTACTTAATTATCAATGGTGAATTGATAATTGTGAATTGTCAATGATGTGCGCTACGACCCATTGACAATTAACCATTGAAGCGTTGATCAATTCAGCATCAACCGTTGTTCACTTCCCAACTTCCCGGCCCATTCACCGACTGCGCTGCTATCCCCTTTTCACCGTCCGGGGACTCTCTGAAACCCGCTTCGTCAGCTACTCTTCCGGTGCATCGTCTTTCGCTTGATGTAGTTTCCACCCATCGCTTTGCAGTTGTAAACAGTCAGTCTGCATAAAAATGAAGTTGAGCGGAATCAGATTGTAGGCCACAAGATAGGCGATTTCCGGCAGTTTGTCAAGTAGCAAAAAACAGGAGATCGGCTGAAGAAACACATTTCACCCGATTGTCCAGCCTGGGCAACCTCTTGTAGAATAGAGAGAATGTTTGCATGTCAGCAATCAATCAGCAGAAGGAGACCACAATGGGCGACATTCTCTCCCAGCTAGTCGCGATGTCCCGTTCAATTGCACTGCCCGAAAATGATTATGTCATCTTGGGCGAGGGCAACACCTCGGCACGCGCCGATGAAGAGACGTTCTGGGTCAAGGCCAGCGGCGGCCAGCTCGACGGCATCGACGCCGGCGGCTTTGTGCGCGTGCGCTTTGACGCCGCATTGGCCATGCTGGAGGAGCAAGACCTGAGCGACACGGAGGTCAAGGAGCGGCTGCTGGCTGCCACGGTCGACAACCCGGAGCAGCGCTGGCCGTCGACCGAGACTACTTTTCATGCGCTCTGTCTCACCCTGGGCCAGGCCAACTTCATCGCCCACACCCATCCGATTGCCGTCAACTCGATCCTCTGCTCGGCGCACGCGCAGGCCGCCGTGGCCAACCGCCTCTTCCCCGACGAGATCGTCGTCTGCGGGCCGGCCTCGGCCTACGTGCCCTACACCGACCCCGGCCTCAAACTGGGCCATGCCGTGCGCGATGCGATCCTGCGCCACGTGGACACGTATCACGAACTGCCCAAGGTCGTGCTGATGCAAAACCATGGCATGATCGCTCTGGGCCAGAGCGCGGGCGAGGCCGAACGCATCACCGCCATGTGCGTGAAGGCCGCGCGCACGCTCATCGGCGCCTACTCGATGGGCGGCCCCCACTTCATGACCCAGGAAAACATCGATCGTATCCACTCACGGCCCGATGAAGCCTACCGGCAACGCATTCTGGAAAAGGCAGGCAGGACAAACACTTGAACATAAATGAGCCACAGGTGACTCCACTACAAAAAGGAAAAACAACCACGGATTATACGAATTACACAGATTTTTGGCTGGAGGAAATCCGTGTAATCTGTGAAATCCGTGGCAAAGTTAGTTCTTGCAGCAGAGTCACCTGTGGCAAAATCGCTCTTAATCGACCGAACCACGACCCACGGAGACTATCCGATGACCAACTATCAGACCGCCTACGAGGTACTGGCCGCCAATCTAGCCGACCAGGGAATCGATGTTGACGTCGTCAAAACGGCGCTCAAGCAGCAACAGATCGAGACACCGAGTTGGGGCTATGCCAACAGTGGCACACGCTTCAAGGCCTTTGCCTGGCCCGGCGCGGCCACGACCACCCATGAAAAGCTGGACGATGCGGCTATGGTCCAGAAGATGACCGGCATCGCGCCCAGCGTCGCCGTGCACATCCCCTGGGATCGCCCCGAGGATGACGACTACGACGGCATGTGCCAGTACGCCGAGGAACAGGGCATTCGCATCGGCGCGGTCAACCCCAACGTCTTCCAGGACGACCAGTACAAACTCGGTTCGTTCGGCAATCCGGACCCAGGCATCCAGGAAGCGGCACTGGACCACATGATCGAATGCTGCGAGATCATGGGCAAGCTCAAGAGCGATGCGCTGAGCCTCTGGTTCGCCGACGGCACCAACTACGCCGGGCAGGACAACCTTATCGCACGCAAGCGACGCTTTGAGCGCGGCCTGGCTGAGGTCTACAGCCACCTGCCGGCCGACAGCCGCATGTTGCTGGAGTACAAGTTCTTCGAGCCGGCCTTCTACAGCACCGACCTGCCGGACTGGGGCACCGTCTACGCCTGGTGCCTCAAGCTGGGCCCGCAGGCGCAGGTGCTGGTCGATCTCGGCCACCACGCCCAGGCCGTCAACATCGAACAGATCGTGGCCTTCCTGCTGGACGAAGGCCGGCTGGGCGGCTTCCACTTCAACAACCGCAAGTATGCCGACGACGATCTGATTGTGGGCAGTGTCAACCCATATGAACTCTTCCTGATCTTCAACGAACTGGCCGCAGGCGAGACCAGCGAGGATGAGACCGTGCGCACCACGGCCCAGAACATCGCCTACATGATCGACCAGTGTCACAACGTCGAAGGCAAGCTGCTGCCCATGATCTACTCGGTGGTCAACTGCCAGGAAGCCTACGCCCGTGCACTGACCGTGCCTCGCAGTGAGCTTGCCGCCCTGCAAGAGTCCGGCGAAGTGATGGCCGCCCATCGGCTGCTGACCGATTCATTCCGCAACGACGTGCGTCCGCTGCTGATGAAGGTGCGCGAGGAGATGGGCGTGCCGCTCGATCCCTTTGCAGCCTATCGTGCCAGCGGCTACGAGGAGAAGATCCGCAGCGAGCGCGGCCTGGCCGATGCCAGCGGCGGCTTCCAGTAGGGGATAGACTCGGTAACCGGACGCACCGGAGAATCAAGCAGTTCAAGATTTTGCCACAGATAAACGCTGATAAAAACGGATGTTCACAGATGGTTATTGAGGAGCGTTCTGCTCACAGAGATGGCTGTGGTATTGTCTGTGCTCATCCAGGTCCATCAGCGTCTATCTGTGGCAAGAGACGCTTGATACCATGACCTCAACCAGCGCGGTTCCATCAGACTACGACTCAGACCCCGACCGGTTCCGGGTCAACGTATGCGCGGTTGAACAGTATGGGCTGGCGGGCGATGTCCATGAAGAGGTCGCTCGACGAGTGGCTGCGGAAGATCTGGGGCCTGCCCTCGATCTCGGTTGTGGCGAAGGGAGACTGACCAAGCCGTTGCTCACCTTGAACGTGCCCACCGTCGCCCTGGATGCATCGTCCACCATGCTGGCGGCCGTGCCCGGCTTGCGCGTTCAGGCTCATGCCTGCCGACTGCCCTTCCGAGATCAATCCTTCGGCAGCGTGGCTGCGCTCTACATGCTCTACCATCTGGAGGATCCTCGTCTGGCACTGGCAGAATGTCTGCGCGTACTGCGACCGGGCGGTCTATTCGCTGCCTGTGCGCCAAGCCGCTTCAACGACCCGGAAATGGCCGACGTGCTGCCGCCGTCCGAGCCGGCGACCTTTGACGCCGAAAACGGCGAAGCACTATTCACTGCATTGTTCGACGGCATCGAAGTGGAACGGTGGGATGCGCCGCTGATCTATCTGCCGGATCGAGAGGCATTGTTGGTATATTTGCAGGGCCGTCAACTGTCGCAAACAACTATCGAACACGCGCTTGATCATGTGGCCACG
Source organism: uncultured Chloroflexia bacterium (assembly GCA_963698255.1). Taxonomy (GTDB): domain Bacteria; phylum Chloroflexota; class Anaerolineae; order Caldilineales; family Caldilineaceae; genus JAWKOK01. The sequence goes on from CAVOQD010000012.1 coordinate 134,146, forward strand.
CCTCTCCACCTGACCAAACGCGGTGCGCTTTTCTACGGTCGCAAGCCTCTCTGAATTGAACGCACGCAAATCGCCTACGCCTCAACGCCCTCGATCCCCGCATTCAACCAATTTGGGTGCATTCAAAATTAGTTGAGACCCGTAGGGGCATGTGATGGGGCGGGAAGACAGATTCAACCGCAATCGTGAGTTCGCCCGCCCCATCACGTGCCCGTCGTCGACCAATCACTCAACCCATTTCGTTTGCGCAGCAGGCACCGTGCGCCAACACATTCAACCGGCTGCCCAAATCACAAACAGAGTGCTAACGAAACGCCGATGTGATTCTGATACGACGCGTGTAGACTGGTTTGGAACTGAACAATCCGAACCACGGCTACGGCCGTGTATGACATTCGCCTGTCACGAGAACCATGCCCGGCATCGCAGTAAAGTTTCCAGACAGGCGCTTCTGGGAGCAGACAAGTATGGCAATCGACACCGTCATTCACACGAATCAACAGAGCATCGATCGGGTGCTGAACGCAGGCGTGCCCGTCGTTCTCTTTTTCTGGCAGGAGGGCATCGAGGCCAGCCGCCAGATGGACCCAGCACTGTCTGACCTGGCGGAGCGCTATGCAGGCAAGGCGCTGTTGGCCAAGATCGACGCCTCGGCCGAACCGCAATTGGTCCAGCAGTATGGCGTCAAACAGATCCCGACCACGGTCTTCACCAAACAGGGCAAAACGGAAGCCACGGCTGTGGGCGCCATCACCAAAGCGGAACTCGATGCGTGGCTCAGCTATCTGGTCAGCGGCGGCCCACGCCCGGCCGTACCCGGCGGCCCGAGCAACGGCATGAACGGCGCCCAGCAGACCTACACCAACGGCAGTCCCGGCCATGGTACCGGTCCGGCACGCACGCAGACCAGCACGGCGCCGATCACGCTGACCGACGCCAATTTCCAACAGGTGATCAACGGCCCCGGCCCGGTGCTGGTCGACTTCTGGGCGCCCTGGTGCGGCCCTTGTCGGATGGTGGCGCCGTCGGTCGATCAACTGGCCAAGGAATTCTCTGGGCGCGCTGTGGTCGGCAAACTCAACGTCGACGAGAACCCGCGCACGGCACAGCAGTACCAGATCATGAGCATTCCGGCGCTGCACGTCTTCAAAAACGGCCAGTCGGTCGAACAGATCGTCGGGGCGCAGCCTGTGCATGTGTTGCGGGAGCGGTTGGCGCGGCATGTGTAGGGAATGGGGATTGGGAGATTGGTGACTGAGAGATAGGGGTTGGCAACGCTCAGGTCGTAGTCAGAAACTTTTGATCGGAGACCTTGATCGAGGCGACAGGTGAAGCAATTGGAAGCGTGGAATCTAGGCAGAGTCCGCGCTTGTGGTACACTGGCTGCTGAATTCCTGGCTGACGAGAGCCGGTCTATTTCCTGGTACAAACGTCGCTGTCCGAGCTGGAGCCAACCCAAATGTCGCTGCGTGAGCGCTTGCTTCGCATCCCGTTTTTCTACAAAATCCTGATCGCCAATTCTGCGATTGTCTTCTTCGGGGCGGTTGCCGGCACCATCATCACCATCTGGTACGTTGCCGGATTCCCCTCTCACCTGGAGTACGGGCTGATCGCCCTCTTCGCCGTCGCTGGAATGATCATCAGCTTTGTGGTCAACAACTGGGTGCTGAAACGCGCCCTGGAACCGCTCGATCGGCTTCAGAACGCCGTGGACGCGGTCCGGCACGGTGATACGGACGTGCGCGTTTATCTGGGCGCCAACAGCGACGAACGTTTCGATCGGCTGGCCGACACCTTCAACCAGATGCTCGATGAGCTTGACGCCAACTCGCAACGCATGCAGAAGCTGTCGCGCATGATCCTCAACGCACAGGAGGAAGAGCGCCACCGCCTGGCACGCGATCTGCACGACGAGGCGGCCCAGGCCTTGACCTCGCTGCTGGTCCACCTACGCCTGCTCGAACGTGCCGGATCTGCCGAAGAGGCGCAACAACGGGTCCACGAACTCCGCGAACTGACAGCCTTTGCCCTGGAGGATGTGCGTCGAGTCGCCGTCGATCTGCGACCGACCATCCTCGATGATCTTGGACTAGCCCCGGCCCTGGAATGGCGCGTCGACGAGTTCAACAAGACCGGCGATATCCAGGCGTCTTTCTCCGCCGGCGGCATGGACGGACGATTGCCCAGGGAGATGGAACTCGTCCTCTATCGCATCGGCCAGGAAGCGCTCAACAACATCGGCCGGCATGCCCACGCCTCCACGGTCCAGGTCACGCTGACACAGACCGATTCATCGATCGCATTGCACGTGGCGGACGACGGGGTTGGGTTCGAACCGGCTGCGGTTGAGGCGGATGCTCAGCACGGTCTTGGACTGGAAGGCATGCGCGAGCGCATCGGCATGATCGGCGGCGAGTTTGAGATCGAGAGTGCTATCGGGCAGGGCACACGTATCGCTGCGACAGCGCCCCTTCCGGCCAATCAACGTTATGGAGTGACAAATGGCGAACATCCGCGTCCTGTTGGTTGACGATCATATGGTCGTGCGCATTGGCCTCCAGGCGCTGATCGACAGCGAGCCGGATATGGAGGTCGTCGGCCAGGCCGGCAACGGCGTTGAAGCCATCGAGCAGACCGAAAAATTGCGCCCGGATGTCATCGTCATGGACATCTCCATGCCGGAGATGGACGGTCTGGAGGCCACGCGCCGCATCCGTGCCGACTACCCGGAATGCCCCGTGCTGATCCTCACCGTCCACGCCCAGGAGAAGTATCTCTTTCCGGTGCTCAAGGCTGGCGGCGCAGGCTATGTGCTCAAGTCGACGGTGGACATCGAACTGCTGGACGCCATCCGCACCGTCTCCCAGGGCGGGGCCTTTCTCTACCCGTCGGCCACGCGCATGTTGTTGGAGGACTACCTCGACAACATGAAGACGGGGACCGTCGAGGACGGCTACGAACTGCTCAGCGAACGCGAGCGCGAGGTGCTCAAGCAGCTTGCCCTCGGCCATACGGCGGCCGAAGTCGCAGAACAGCTTTCGCTCAGCCCCAAGACCGTCGAGACCTACCGCACGCGCATCATGCAGAAGCTCAATCTCCACGGCCGCGCCGATCTGGTCAAGTACGCGCTGGCGCGTGGGCTGTTGTCTGAGTATACGTAGGCGCAGCAATTTCAACTGCAGATCAACGCAGATGGAGGAGAATGATGGAGCTTCAAGTCAAAGACCTAACCGTCCTCGTCGCCGACATGCAGCGTTCGATCGCCTTCTATCGGGATGTTCTGGGACTGAATGCCGTCGAGGTGTCCGATTATTGGAGCGAATTCGAAGCCGGTCCGGTACATATCGGGCTGCATCCCGGACGAACAGATGAGCCTACTCAGTTTGAATCGGGGACGGATGTGGGTACGCTGAATATCGTGCTTCAGTCGCCCGATCTGGACGCAGAAATTGCCCGCTTACGCGACTATGGTGTCGATGTTCAGGGACCGATGAACCTGGAAGGCATGCCGCCGATGGCGACTTTCAGCGATCCGGATGGGATTTCGTACACGCTGACGTAAGGATAGCCGGAAACCCGAAACAACAAAACGAAGAGGCGCTCTGAGAAAATCTCAGAGCGCCTCTTCGTTTTGAATTTTAGGCCGGCACCGTCTCCTGCATGTCCAGTCGTCTCGGCGATGGCTCGCCGGGCGGCCCTGGCCAGTTGTTTGGGATCATCGTCGGGGCTGGGATAGACAATGTCCACCGGATAGAAGTCGACGTGGATCTTGCCGCGTGATTTGGCCAGTCGCCAGATGGCGCTGAGCAGGCGTTCGCCACGCGGCCCCTTCCAGACGCCCACGTCCGGGCGATTGAACTGGACGGCACAGAGCAGATAGGGCACGCCGGTCTTGATGGCGCTGTCGAAGCCGCCGGGATGAAACGGGTTGATGCGATCGCCGGCGCCCAGCCGGCCTTCCGGGAAGATCACCAAGGGCGGATATTGGGACTGGGCGACGACTTTCTCAACCGCATCACGCGCAGCGAATCGAGAATCCTTGTTTTCCCGTTCGACGAAGATGGTGCCGACCTGCTCCGCTATCCAGCCGGATAGCGGGCGCTGCCGCACCTCGGAGGCCGCCAGAAAACGGACGGGCGTCAGCGAGAGAATGGCCAACGGCTCCAGGTACGACATGTGATTCAGGAAGATAAAGCCCTTGTGACGACGCAACCCGCCGCCGCCGGTATAACCCACATGGACATTGAAGATGAAGTTGAAGACGCGGGTCGAGAGCACAATAACCCATAGCGAGGCTCTTGCCCCTCGGTACGAAAAGGGAACAATGCTGGTCAGAAAGACGCAGATAAAGGCCACGAAAAGTGCGGCAAAAACTGCGATCATACGCAGGACCGCAAGCAGGGTGTCCAAGCTTGATGGCCTTCGATTCTCGTTGTCCATGATCCAATGGCTTTCCCTTGCAACTCGGCGCCGGGTAATCAATCATTGATGCTCATACTGTCTGCACGCGACCAGGCTACCCATTACGATAAAGCAGCATACACCCAATCGTCAAGCGGCGGGTCAGTCCGCAGCAAAGACATTCTCTCGCTTCAACCGTGGCTGTGGGGAATAATCCCGACGAATCAGTCATACTTTTCCCGATAGTCAACCGAAACATAGTCCGCTATCCTACTTGTGAACAGATTTTTCCTACCGTGATGCGGGACAGTTTCATTGCAGCCGGACAACCGGCGACCAGGAAAGGAGGAGGCGATGCACATTCGACTGTTGTTTGTCAGCCCAGACGACGCCTCCTTGGACCTGCTCCAATCCATCCATGATTCGGCCATCGATCTCATGTGCTTCACCACATCCACGGCGACAGTCAAGAGCCGGGATGAACTTTGTTGCACGGGTCGAACAGAAGTCTGGACGATGTCGATCCTGATCGACTGGCCCATGGCCGAGGCCGAGACGCCCCATCTGGTCGAAGAACTGCTGGAGATGAACCCGACGCTGCGGGTCGTGGTGTTGCTGCCCATGAACTATCGCCAATACCGGCAGCAGGTCTGGGACGCGGGCGCCTGCAACAGCATCCCCAAGGAATTGATGGAGCAAGAGTGGTTCTCCAGCATCATCTGCGTCATGCACCGGGCCATGGAACGAGAGGTGCGGTTGCGGGCTGAGTATGAAGGACAAATGATGCCGGTGAGTGTGTGCCGGCTGAGTAATGCGTAATGAGTAATTGCGGATTGTCAACCGTCAATTGTCAATGGTGGTACGAACGGTTAATGGCCACTGTACGCTAATGGTCACGGTTCATTACGCAGTCACGTTTCACATAGTTTATTTCGAGGTATAACGTTATGGCACGAGTAGCGCTTCAGATATCACGACGAAATTTCCTCAAGTCGATGGCGGCGACCGGCGCGGGCGTCACCGTGGCCGGGCAGATGTTCAATTCGGCCCAGGCCGCCAGTCCGGACGGCGTCAGTCTTTCACCGGACTGGTTCTACCAGGGCGACATTGAGACGACCTACAACTACTGCGACATGTGCCCGTGGCGCTGCGGCATCAAGGTGCAGACGCGTCAACGGCGTCGTCCACAAGATCGAGGGCAATCCCGCCGACCCCAAGAGCCGCGGCATGCTCTGCGCACGTGGACAGGGCGGCGTCTCCTTCCTCTACGACCCCGACCGCCTGCAGGCGCCCATGGTACGCACCGGCGAACGCGGCGAAGGCAAGTTCCAGGAAGTGACCTGGGAAGAGGCGCTGGACGAATCGGCCGCCAAGCTGATGGCCATCGCCGAAGAATATGGCCCGGAATCGGTGGCCATCTTCGGCCACACGTCGGGCGACTTCTGGTTCACCGACTATTTCGCCCAGGCATGGGGCACGCCCAACGCGGCCAAGCCGTCGTCGTCGCTCTGCACCAGCCCGCGTGAAGAGGCCGCCACCCTGACCATGGGCTTCACCATCGGCGGCCACGAGCCGGTCGACTGGGACGAGGGCCTGCGCTGCCTGACGCTGATCGGCAGCCACATCGGCGAGGACTCCCGCAACACGGTGATGCAGGACTTTGCCAACGCCTATTCCAAGGGCGCCAAGGTCATCGTCGTCGATCCGCGCTTCTCCACAGTCGCCGGCAAGGCCGACTACTGGCTGCCCATCAAGCCGGGCACCGACACGGCGCTGCTGCTGGCCTGGATCAACGTCATCATCAACGAAGAACGCTACGACGCCGACTACGTGGCCGAGTGGACCGAGGGCTTCGACGAACTCAAGGCCCACGTCCAGGAGTTCACGCCCGAATGGGCCGCAGAGATCACCGACCTGCCCGCCGAGCTCATCCACGAGACGGCGCTGGTCATGTCCGACAATCTGCCCCAGTCGCTGATCATGCCGGGCCGCCATGTGACCTGGTACGGCAACGACACCCAGCGCATGCGCGCCATCTACATCATCAACGCGCTGCTGGGCGCCTACGGGCGTGAGGGCGGCTTCTACTTCAACAAGTCACCCTACATCGAATCCTATCCGCACCCGCCCTTTGCCGTGGCCGGCAGTTCCGGCGGCTGTTCGGCCGAGCCGGGCGGCGAGACCGATGCACCACTGCCCGTCGGCCCCTCCGGCAAGGCACGCGCCGACGGCGCACGCACGACCTTCCTGCGCGGCGCGACCGCCATGCAGGAGCTGATCGAGCCGATGATCACGGGCGAGCCCTACCCGATCAAGGCCCTGATCGTCTACGGCGTCAACCTGCTCAACTCGATTCCCGACACCGAGCGCACCAAAGAAGCGCTGCGCAATCTCGACTTCGTGCTGGTCATCGATGTGCTGCCCCAGGAGCATGTGGCCTGGGCCGACGTGGTCATGCCCGAAGCGACGGCGCTGGAACGCTACGACGAACTCTGGACCGTGGCCCACAAGACGCCCTACATCGCCATGCGCGAGCCGGCCATCGAACCCATGTACGAGACCAAGCCGGCCTGGTGGATGGTCCGTGAGCTGGGCATGCGCGTCGGGCTTGAGAAGTACTTCAAGTGGGAGACGGCTGAGGAATATCTGAACACACGTCTTATGTCAGTCGGCTCCAGCCTGGACAAGATGCGCGAGCAGGACGGTCTCATCATCCAGAAGGGCAAGCCCTACTTCGCCGATTACAACGGCAAGTCGCCCTTCCACACTGCCTCCGAGAAGATCGAACTCTACTCGCAACGAGTTGGCGCTGGCCGGCATGGATCCGATGCCGGTCTACGAGCCGACCGAGGAGCCGCCGGACGGCTTCTTCCGCCTGCTCTACGGGCGCCATCCGGTGCACACCTTTGCCAAGACCCAGAACACGCCGCTGCTCAACGAGCTCTACCCGGAGAACGAGGTCTGGGTCAACGAGGATGCGGCCGCGGCCATGGACATCAAGGACGGCGACCGCGTCTGGCTGGAGAATCAGAGCGGCGTCCGCAGCGGCCCGGTGCAAGGTCAAGGCGACCCAGCGCATCCGCGACGATGCCGTCTTCATGCCCCATGGCTTTGGCCAGGACGCACCCGGCCTGACGCTGGCCAACGGCAAGGGCGCCAGCGATGTCAAGCTTCAAACCCGTTATGCCCTCGACCCCATCAGCGGCGGCGCCGGCATGCGTATCAACTTCGTACGGCTTGTGAAGGAGGCGTAACGTGACAACCTTTGCATTTTTGCTCGACATGGGACGCTGTATCGGCTGCCAAGGCTGTGTGGCCGCCTGCAAGACCGGCAACGAACTGCCGACCAGCGTCCAATACATCCAGATCTCTGACGAGACCCACGGCACCTTCCCGGATCTCAAGAGCTATGTGACCAACCATCGCTGCTATCACTGCGCCGATGCCGCCTGTGTCAACGTCTGTCCCACGGGCGCACTCTACAAAGAAGACGGCATGACGCGTCTGGATCGGGAGAAGTGCAGCGGCTGTAGCTACTGCGTGGATGCCTGCCCCTTCGACGTGCCCAACATCTACGAGAACCGCTCCAGCAAATGCGATGCCTGCGCCGAAGTGGTCAGCGCGGGCGGCACGCCCTGGTGCGTCAAGACCTGCCCCAGCAACGCGCTCATGTACGCCGACCGCGAGACGATCCTGGCCGAGGCCAAGACCCGGCTGGCGGCCTTGCAGCAGCGCTATCCCAACGCCCAGATCTACGGCGAGACGGAAGCGGGCGGCCTGGGCGTGATCATGGTGTTGCCCGACGCGCCGGAGATGCTCGAACCTGCCCGTCAACCCGGACGTGCCGCTGGCTGTCAACGCCTGGCAGAAGGTGGTCCAACCGCTGAGCATCGGCCTGACCGGACTGAGCGTGGCCGTGACCGGCCTCGCCGCCGTCATCGCCCGCCGCAATCACATGAAAGAGTTGGACCAGATCCACAAGGCTGAGGCCGCGGAAGCCATGGCCGACGGCGAGCGCACAGAAGCAGACTCGGCAGCAAGCGCCGGATCAGAATCGGAGGAAGTCTAGTCATGGCGACCCAAACCATGGATCGCACACAAGAACCCAAGGTATTGCGCTACAGCGTCGGACCGAGAATCATCCACGCCGTGTTGGCCTCGTCGTTCCTGATTCTGCTGATCACCGGCCTGGTCATCTTCTTACCGGCCCTCTCCGGATGGGCGGCCGGCGGCACTTCCCGGCTGCTGCATCGCATCGGCGCAGTCATGTTCATGCTGATCCCCGTCCTCTACCTGATCTTTGACCGCCCGGCGGCCAAGCATCTGCTGGTGGATTCGTTCCACTACGACAAGGACGACATGCGCTGGCTCTCCCAGATCTACCGCTACTTCATGGGCTATGCCAAGGACATGCCGCCCCAGGGGCGACTCAACGCCGGGCAGAAGCTCCACCATGCAGTCGGTCGTGATCTTCTCGGCCACCATCGTCGGCAGCGGCCTGGTTCTCTGGTTTGCCAAAGGCGACATGGGTCCGGAGGGCCTGGCCATCACCGCCATGGTCCACGACGTCTCCATGCTGGCGCTGACCGTCCTGCTGGTCGGCCATCTCTACTTCACCTTCGTCTACAAGGCGCTGCAGGGCATGGTCAGCGGCTACATCCCGGAAGAAGAAGCCATGATCGAGCATCCGAAGTGGGTGGCGGAGTTGCATGAGCAGGAGGCGGCGGCGCAGGCTGAAGAGGCGAAATACGAAAGAGTAATACGATACTGCGTGCTGCGTACTGCGTGAGGTTGCCGCAGAGATAGATTTCACGACATTGGCATGTCTCATCAGAGAGCATCTCAATGACCGGCAAATCGCCGTCGAACAGAATCTCACGCAGCACGAATGTACGCAGTTCTCATAGAGCAAGACAACACAACACAAGTTTCATCTCAACCGAACCGAGGAGTTCCGAATGTCCAAACGAGTACAGTTCCTATTGACTGCGCTGCTGATTGCAGTGCTGATGGTGAGCGCCTGTGGCGGTCGCAACGCCGAAGAGGCTGCACCGCCCGCAGAAGAACCGGCGCAGGTATTGGAAGAAGCCGCCGAGCCGACTGAAGCCCCTGCTGAGGAGGAGGCTGTTGAAGAGGAAGCGGCGGAGGAAGAAGCCGCTCCGACTGAAGAGCCTGCTGAAGAAGAAGCCGCTGAGGAAGAGGCTGCCGAAGAAGAAGCCGGCGAGGCAGATGTCGTCGTCGCGACCGTCGACGAGTACCTGAGCAACATCCCCGAAGGTTGGATGTCTGTCGGCGATGCCGAGAAGATGCAGGAAGCCATGGACAATGGCGCCTTCGTCATCGACGTGCGCGAAGAGGGCGAATATGCTGAAGGCCATATCCCCGGCGCCATCAACATTCCGCTGCGCACCCTGGCCCAGAACCTGGACAAGATCCCGACCGACCAGCCGATCATCACCTACTGCGCCTCCGGCCATCGCGCCGGCATGGCCCTCTCGGCCCTGCAAACGCTGGGCTACGACACCGCCAAGGGTTTCCCCGGCAGTTGGAAAGCCTGGACCGCAGCCGAGGGTGAGGTCGAGATGGAAGCCGTTGAAGGCGAGACCTACGAAGTGCCCGAGATCGACCCCGAAGTGGCTGCGGCCGTGGACGGTTTCCTGAGCACCATCCCCGAAGGCTGGCTGGCAGTTGGTTCGGTTGAGGCCGTGCAGGAAGCTGTGGACAACGGCGCGTTCCTGGTCGACCTGCGTGAGCCGAGCGAGTATGAAGAAGGCTACATTCTGGATGCCGTCAACATTCCGCTGCGCACCGTGGCCCAGAGCCTGGACCAGATCCCGACCGACGCCCCAGTCATTGTCTACTGTGGTTCCGGTTGGCGTGCCGCCCTGGGTCTCTCCTCCATGCAGACCATGGGCCTGACCAATGTCAAGTCCTTCCCCGGCAGTTGGAATGCCTGGAGCGCTGCACAGGAAGCGGCCGAGGGTGAAGGCGAAGAGGCTGCCGAAGAAGAGGCGGAAGAAGAAGTCCCGGCCGAGGTTGAAGAGGCCATGGACTCTGACTTCGACGCCGTTGCCGTCGTTGGCGCATACCTGTCCGAGATTCCCGAAGGCTGGATGTCTGTCGGCAACGCCGAAGCCATGACCGAGATGCTCGAAAATGCAGCGCCGTACCTGATCGACGTTCGCACCGCTGCTGAGTATGAAGAAGGCCACATCCCGGGCGCGGTCAACATTCCGTTGCGCACCCTGGCCGACAACCTGGACCAGGTCCCGACCGACGAGAATGTGGTCGTCTACTGCGCCTCCGGCCATCGCGCCGGCATGGCCACCTCCATCGCTGCGATCGCTGGGCTACGACAATGTCAAGGCCTTCCCGGGCGGTTGGAACGCCTGGAGCGCAGCCGAGGGCGAGGTCGAGACCGAGGCCAACGAGCCCGGCACGTTCGAGATGGCCGACGTCAATCCCGAGATGGTTGCCGCCGCCGCCGAGTTCCTGAACAACATCCCCGAAGGCTTCTACGCCGTGGGCGACATTGAGGCATTCAAGGGCGCCATGGACGCCGGCGCCACCGTCATCGACGTCCGCCAGCCCGACGAGTATGAAGCCGGCCACATCCCCGGCGCCATCAACATTCCGCTGCGCGAGCTTGGCGACAATGTTGACCAGATCCCGACCGACGAGCCGGTCTTCGTCTACTGCCAGTCCGGTTGGCGTGCAGCGCTGGCCACCGGCGCCCTGCACAACATGGGCTACGAGAACGTCCGCAGTTTCCCGCCGAGTTTTGCGGGTTGGGAAGCGGCAGGCGAAGAGATCGAGCAGTAGGTTTGTATGCACTACCGGAGACCGGCTTTTTGACAAAGCCGGTGTCTCCTCGAATAACGCACAACACCTGTTTTTCCTCCTTTCCGTTCCTCCTGACGAAGGGCGAAGGCCATCCGGTCTTCGCCCTTTCGCTTTCCATTTCAGCGGGCGCCACGGCATGATATTCTGTGTCAGGCGTCCCATCTTCAAGCTCTGGGAAGACGCACAAGGGCCCAAGGTAGTCTCCGAGGTGAGTTCCAAGACCACGCGTCGTTTCGCCTGATAGCGGCTGCCGTTGTAGCGGTCGCCCTGACCAGTGGAATCGGTGTCGCCGCCGAATGTCTCAGCTTTGAAACCACGCCTGCAATTCACGCCTGTGATCCGACCTTGTCGGGCGGCGGAGGCTGTTGATATGCATGGTTGGTATGTAGACTAAGGCGACCATGGCAGTCATTGGTCAACAAATTGACAGATATTGGATAGAGAACGAAAATGACAACCTGGCAGTCATTTTTTTTTGCATAAACCCGACTGACCTTCAGAATAGGCTCTGCGTAGAGGTCAAACGATGCACCGTTTCTACCATTATCGATCCGCCATCGCACTGCTGATCGTGGGCGGCATGGCCTTGGCCGGCATCAGCTTGGCCCCAACCGCCGCCGCGCAGACGGTCGAGTCGCGCCCCTCGACGCAAGCGCCAGTCGTGCACGTGATCCGTGCCGGCGACGCACTCTCGATGATTGCAGAAGAGTACGGCGTCAGCGTTGAGCAGATCGTCGACGCCAATGGCCTGCAGGATCGCCACCTGATTCGCATTGGCCAGGAACTGATCATTCCATCCGCGGCCGTAGCGACGCCATCGCCCGCCGCCACCGACGACGAACCGACCCCTGCGGAGCGCCTGCTGGCCTGCCCGCAAAACACCGAAAGTTTATGAATTGAACCTGCCGGCCGAACCGATCCGGTTGACCGTCTCCGACGGCCAGATCTACCTGATCGCGGACGGCGATCTCTACCGTTTGCCCGTTCCCGGTTCGAGAACGGGTAAGCGCCTGACGCCTGTCAATCTGATGCCGCCGGACCGGCAGGTCGAAGACTACTTCATTCGTGAACTGGTCTATGTTGCTTCCGACCCTGAGAGCGGCGACCTTCTGCTGCTCGACAAGACCAACGATGTCTATCGCTACACGAATGACGGCAGAGTGGCGCATGGCAGTCGCCGGCCAGCCAGATCCCCGGCCAGTTTCCCGATCCCCAGTTCCTGGCCATCCAGGCGGTCGGCGACGAGGTCTACGCGCTCGACGCCGATCTCCAGCAGATCTGGCTGTTGGGCGACGGTCCGCCCAGATCGCACCTGTCTCGCAGCGGTCTGGGAGATGCCGTCGACATGGCGGTTTCGTCTTCGGACGTCCGGCCCGCTTTTCACTGTGCTGACCCGCAATGGCACAGTGGCCCAACATCAGGCCGGATATCCTTCTCGCATTCTCGACCAGTTCGCCTTCTTCCGACGACGGCTGGCCGTCTCAGATCCTGGCCCACGACGACGATCTGTATGCGGTCGATGGCGAGACGCGCACTGTGCAGAAGCTGGATACCGGCGATGCCCAATCGATGCAGAGTGTGGAATTCCGCCTGCCCGACATGCACCGGCTGCGCAGCATCGCCGTGGCGGGCGAGACGCTCTATGCCCTGGCCGGGTCGAAACTGCTATGTCGTGGAGATGGACGGCAGCGAAGGTGTCACCTGCGCGCCCGTCACCTACGACAACGCGTATACCTTCTACGGCGTCGACCTGCTCACCGCCCTGGCTGATGTGCAGTTGCCGGTCGCCGAGGTGACGCTGCGCATGCGCCCGCGCTCCTATCCCGGCGCGCGGCGCCTCTATCGACAGGGCATCCATCGCGGGCTGGACATCTACGGGCTGGAGGCGCCCGGCCTGACCATCGGCTCGCCGGTGCGCGCCATCGCCGACGGCGTGGCCGTCCACGCCAACTCCGATTATGTCGAGTTCACGCCTGCCGAGTATGAGGCCGCGGTCAGCCGCACAGAGGCCGAACACCGCACGCCGCCCGATCTGATGGAGCAATTCCAGGGCCGCCAGGTGCGCGTCGACCACGGCGACGGCATCCAGAGCTGGTACAGCCACCTGGCCTCCATCGCGCCCGGTCTGGCGGTGGGCGACTCGATTGCCCAGGGCGATATCATCGGCACGGTCGGGGTTTCCGGCACCAGCAGCGGCGCTTACAACAGCAGCGGCGGCGCCCATCTGCACTACGAGATCTGGATCGACGACCACTATCTTGGCCATGGCCTCTCGTTGTACGAGACCATGCGCATCTGGCAGGCGATCTTTTCGCCGGATCGCGGCCGCCCCTCCGCTACACCTACCTTGCTCTCCACGCCCAGCCCGACTGTCACCCCCACGCCTGCCGGCGCCAGCTCAACAAGCAGGCGGTAGACCGCCGCCGGCCTGTCAGGACATTTAAGTGGTGGAGCCATCCCTCAACTGGGAGTTCAAGCTGCGACATAAATGTCGCAGTACAAGGCGCCATGCCCCCACAAATCAGCCAGAAGACATCTTCCTCCGAGTGGGTTATAATATGCAATAGCCAATTGAATAATCGAAGCAAAGGACACCCCCATGCCAACTCCAGCTACATCCACGACCAGACGGTTCTCCCGCTCTTTCGCCATTTTGATCGCTCTGCTCTTGCTGACTATCCAAAGTGGTTTGGCCGCGCCGTTGCCTCAATCCGATCTTGAGAGCGGCATAGAATCGATCTTGACGGCTGTCACAGTCGACGGGCCGGCCACAGGCCAGGTCTCCATGCCCCATGCATTCGTGGCCCAGACCTTCCCTAAGACAGACGACGCGCAACTGACCTACACCTGGTCGCCGGAGCCGTATGCAGGGCAGGGAACAGCGCAGGCTTTCTTTGTCTGGGACGTTGCCGGCAAACAGGCCGTCAAGGTGACCGTGACCGAAGGCAAGGGCAAGGGATTCTCCGCCGACCAGACAATCTCGATCCGCCCGCCGACCCCGGTGCAAACGAATCAAATCGAGATCGAGACACTCTCCGTCGATCCAGCGCAGGTCGGCGGTGAAGTGACCGCCCGCCTGTTGATGCCTGCCGGCGACCTGGCAGCCTACACGGTTGTGTGGACGCCCTTCCCGGAGGAAGGCCAGGGCAAACCACAGGCGACCTTCTCGTGGAACACGCCCGGCGAAAAGAGCATCCAGGCCACCCTCGTCAGCGCAGACGACACGCGATCCAAGGCGTGGACGACCGTAACTGTAGTCGAGGGCGCTGCCGCCCCAGGGAACGGGCCCAACATCTTCTTACCGTCCATTCTCAACAAGGGAGACGGTGTACGCGGCGCACAGGTGGATGAGATCGATATCGTCGGCGGCCGCGAGGCCGAGGTCGGCGCCTGGCCATGGCAGGCCGCGCTGATGGCCGACCCCGATGACGCCTATACGCAATTTTGCGGCGGTTCGCTCATTGCACCCGGCTGGATCCTGACGGCCGGTCATTGTGCCGATTGGTGGTACGCAGGCACCATGTACGCCGTGGTCGGACGACACCGGCTCTCCAGCGGCGAGGGCGAGGCCCTGCCGGTCAGCCAGATCATCATTCACCCCAACTACAATAGCTGGACGCTGGACTCGGACATTGCCCTGTTGCGGCTGGCAAGGGCTTCAACGGCCTCGCCTATTTCGCTGGAAGGATTGCCGTACGTGCCCGGCGATGCAGCCACGGTGATCGGATGGGGCTACACAGCAGAGGACGACAGTTCCTCCGCATCCGACGTGCTCATGCAGGTCGATGTGCCCATGGTCAGCGACGAACAGTGCCGCGCTGCATATGACGACTGGATCACAGAGACGATGATCTGTGCCGGTGAAGCCGGCGCCGATTCGTGTGCCGGCGACAGCGGCGGCCCCCTGATGCTGCCCGGCGGCTCGACCGGTTGGGCTCAGGTCGGCATTGTGAGTTGGGGAGACGGTTGCGCTCGTGAAGGCTATCCGGGCGTCTACACAAAGGTGGCGCTCTTCGGAGAGTGGATTCAGGAGCAGATGGCGACCGAACTCCAGTTGGACGACTACGAGCCGGACGATGACATTGACCAGGCAAAGCCGATTGCGGTCGACGGGACAATACAGACCCACACATTTCACATTAACGGCGATGAGGACTGGGTCTGGTTCGATGCCGTGGCCGGCTCAACCTACACCATAGAGACACTCAATCTAACCGGAACCATGGATACCGTGATCATTCTGTGGGATGACGGCGGCACTGCATTGACCGGCGACGATGACGGGAGCGATGAAGCGCTGGCATCGAAGATCGAGTGGGAGGCCACGTATTCAGGCCGTCATTATGTCGTGGCCTACCCCTTTTCCGGAGGCTCGAGCGCAGATGACACCTACGATCTGCGGGTGAGGATGGATATCTACGGCAATGACAACGGGCCCTACGAACCCAACAACACGCCGTCCCAAGCCACGGAAATCGTTGTAGACGATCCACCGCAAACCCATACGTTCCATTTTCCCGGCGACGAAGACTGGCTTCGCTTCGATGCAATGGCCGGCACTATCTACCAAATCGAGACGAGCAACCTCGCAGACCATACCGATACCGTGCTCTACCTCGTTGATGCAGATGGAAACGCGCTCATTCGCGACGACGACGGAGGAGCAGGGCTCGGCTCGCAAATTCGATGGCTGGCTGTCGTCGATGGGCCGGTCTATGTGCGTTCGCGCCATTTCGATCCCACCGTTTCAGGCGATGAGATCAGTTACGATCTAGGTGTGACGGTTAGCCCGCATGTCGGACCGCCTGCCCCGCATGAGCCCAATGACAATCGCGGCAGCGCCACGCAGATCGGGACCGACGGTGCGACACAGACCCACGATTTCTATGTGGCCGGCGACGAAGATTGGCTGCGCTTCAGCGCGACCAAAGGTGTTACCTATCTGATCGAGACGCTCAATCTGGGCGCAGGCAGCGATACGAACATTCAGATCTACGCCGACACAGCGTCCCCGGTCAGCGGCGTGGTTGACTTGGATGAGGGCGCCCCGTCTCGGCTGGTTTGGACCGCCGAAGAGGACGGAGAGACCTATCTGCGTGTACGTCCCTACTTCGTGGCCACAGGCGGCACTGAGACCGGCTACGACATACGCGTATCCATCTCGGGAAGTCTGCCGGCATCCCCGCTCGAACCGAATGACAGCGCCGACCAGGCGACGCCTATCCGCATCGGCGCGCCGTTGGTTGATGACTTCCACAGCGCCAACGACGTGGACTGGGGCTCGTTCGAAGCCGTTGCCGGGGCCGTCTACGTGATCGAAACACGCTCAGTCGGTGCGGCCAGCGATACGGTGATCCATCTCCATGGATCCGACGGCAGCGAGCTTGCCTCTGACGACGACAGCGGCGTGGGTTACGCCTCTCGCCTGGAGTGGACGGCGGCAGAGGCAGGCACATATTTCGTGCGCACCCGCCAATACGACCGTTCCAGCGGGCCGGCCACCCGATATGCACTGACTGTCAACGGCGCGGCCACCGCGCCCGACGCCTATGAGCCTGACGGTGAAATGGAGTCTGCCCACCTGCTGACCCTCGATGCCGATTCGCAGGTCCACAACTTCCATCAGCCGGGCGACGTCGACTGGCTGCGCTTCAATGCCGAAGCGAATGCCGCATACGTTGTGGAGACGCTGAATTTGGCAGAGGAGAGCGACACCGTCCTGACCCTTGTCGACCGATCCGGTGTGGAACTGGCGAACAACGACGACAGCGGCGGCACCAGCGGGGCACGAATCCATTGGCGCACTGAGACCGCGACGACGTTCTATGTCGCGGTCCGTCACTTCGATCGGCGTGCGGCCGGCGAGTTGACCCAGTATGAAATCCAGGTTCGCCGCCAGGATTCAGGCGAGCCCGACGCCTTCGAATCGGACGACAGGTTCAGCGAGGCACGCTTGTTCACAGTCGGCCAGGAACCTCAGACCCATACATTCCATATGGCCGGCGATGTCGATTGGGTCCGCTTCGAGGCAGCCAAAGATGTGAGCTATCGCATCGAAACCGTCAACCTGGCCGCAAACAGCGATACCGTGCTGACGGTAGTTGATTCTGACGGCAGCCCGCTGCTATCCGACGATGACGGCGGCGAGGGCCTGGCCTCCAGCACGCTGTTGACGGCCATCGAATCCGGACGCTATTATGTCAAAATCCATCACTATGCGGAAAGCGCCTACGGCGCCGACACTGAGTATGCCTTGAGCATCACACAGGAGAGCGGCAGCCAAGCCGGCGATGCGTTCGAACCAGACAACGAACGCGGTCAGGCCACGCTGTTCGCACCGGGTGAACCTGCACAGATCCACAACTTCCACGAACCGGGTGACGACGACTGGATCCGATTCGACGCAGAGGTGGACGTCACCTACACGATCACCGCCGCTGGTCGTGAGACCTACGGATTCCTGTCCATCCATCTCTACGATCAGCACGGAAATTTGCTGACCTCCGTATCGGATGATGGGAGCAGCCCTGGCCCATCTATCCAGTGGACGGCAGGGTATTCGGGCGCCTACTTCGTCCGTGCGCAGGCCACGTACAGCCCGTCGTATGGCCCTTGGACCGTCTATGAGATAGCCGTTGCCCTCAGCCGCGTACAAGCGGACGTGTACGAACCCGATGACGGCTCAGCCACGGCACGACCGATTCTGACCAATCAGGAGATCCAGTCTCACACATTCCACCTGCCGGATGACACGGATTGGGTGCGCTTCGATGCATATACCGGAGCGATCTACACCATCAACACACTGAATCTCAGCCCGGATTGCGACACGGTTCTGGATCTCTTTGACAGCGAGGGGACCCTTCTGGCGAATGATGATGAATCCGGCGACGGACATGCGTCACGCATCGAGTGGACCCCGACCGATAGCGGGGTCCACTATGTGCGTGTCAGTTCCTACAGTGATGTCGGAGCCGAGGAGGAAGCCGCCTACGATCTTCAGGTGCTCGAGGCGATACCGGCAGAGACGCCGTGAGTCAGAAACAACCGGCAGGAGTGAACGGGATCAAGCCGTCGGCTTTCGATCAACAGTAGTTCACGATTTGTCATTCTGAACGGGTATTATCGAGTACGCCACTCTGGCAAAGGGCCAGCAAAGAATCTCGCTTTTCACCAAATCGTGAACTGCTGATCAACGTTTGTTCGCCACCAGGAGCAACGCATGAATTCCATACCCCGAATATCGTCACGTATCAGAATCTTCTTTCTTGGCCTCCTGATCCTGTCGGCGGTTGCGGCAAAGCCAGTGTGGGCCGGTCATGACGAAGACAGTCCGATCCCGGTGACAACCGTTGCCATCGAAGGGATCACGTACGGAGAAGTGGCGAGAAAATATCAATTCGTCGCACAGACCGCACCCAAGGATGCAACGGAACCGATTCTCTACAGCTGGACGCCGGAGCCGGAATCAGGTCAGGCGAGCAGCGTAGCTACCTACGAATGGGACGAGCCGGGAACCTACACGATCAAGGTGAACGCAAGCGGCGCACTCGACAAGACCGTTTCCGACCTGCATACGGTCGAAATCACCACGACGATGCCCGTGACCGTGGAGTCGGTAGCGATCTCACTGGCATCCTCGGCGCCGCTGGTCGTCGGTGAAAGCGTGACAGCGACACTCCAGGTGCAGCCGGCCAATGCCGACGGCTATTCCGTCACTTGGACGCCTGAACCTTAGCAGGGACAGGGCAAACGCCAGGCCGTATTCTCGTGGCCAACCGCGGGCCTGTACGCTGTCAAGGCAACAGCGACCAATGTCGACGGAACAACGACGGTATCGAACCTGGCCGTCGTGATCGTGAAGACAGCGGACGGTTCATGGGGACCGACGCTCTTCTTGTCCGCCGTCTATGCCCAGTGAGGCTATTCAAAACATAGTGATCCACGAAGGGTCACGAAGAACCACCGCACTGTCATCCATCTGCCGCCTGTACCAATAGCCTCGAAAGCAGATCCGTCACAGCCTCGAACGAATAGTGGCGGCGAGCGACCTCGTAGTTGAACTCCACCATCCGCCGCCGACGCACCGGATCCATCATGGCCTCGATGCACTGATCGACGGTCACGTCCGTCAACTGTCCGTCGATCTCGACCAGGTCGAAGCCCTTGGGCGCCAGGTCGGCGATGTAGACGGCGTAGCGGTTCACCAATGCCGGTAGCCGAAAGTAGAGCGTCTCCACCAGTGCATTGCCGAAGCCCTCGACAAAGCTGGGGTAGGTGACAAAATCGGCGTGGACATAGGCATCCCAGAGCGAATAGATCTTGCTGCCGTCGTCCCGCTGCGCGGCTTCTGGGGCGAACTGCTCCGCCGCGTAGAGAAAGGGGACGTCATCTTGCTTTGCCTGTTCCTGCAAACGTTGAAGATAGCCCAGTCCCTCGTCGCCGGCGTGATGGGTGACCACCAGCACAGGTTCCTTGCCCATGAGTCGTTCGGCATGTTGGGGCTGGCGCAGACGACGCACCAATTCGATCGACAGCTCGATCCCCTTGCGCTCAATCACACGCGTCGGCTGCAAGATGAGCAGATGGCTGTCGGTCAAGCCCAGAGAAGCACGCAGATCACGGTTGAAGTCGGTCATGCCGGGGGCGGCTGTCGCGAAATCAAAGATATTGGGCAGCAGTTCGCTCTCCAGCCCTAGATGCTCGCGCAGCGAGTCTTGGGCCAGCGAGTTGATGACCAGATGTTGCACGGAAGGCAAGTTCGGCGGGAAAGCCTTGGCCAACAGATCAGGGATGCAGTTGACGGCAAAACGCTCTCGCTCCCAGTAGAAATCGTGGTTGTGGCTCAGTGTCGCCAGGCCGGTGGCAGCGACGTAGTCAGTGATGGCGATGCCGAGAGGAATGTGCATGGGGATGGCCAGCGCGTTCTGCGGGATCAGCACATCGATACTGAACTCGTCCACGAATCGGGCGATCACGGGATAGATCTGTGCGACCATGGCATCGATCCGTGCGCGCAGATCAGACGGCGCTTCGGTCGTTCCGAAGCTGTGATCGTGGATCCAACGCGCTTCCGGATCGGTGAAGTGCAGCAGTGGAGCCAACAGTCCCTGTGGACCGCCCTCCTCCAGTTCGCCGGCACAGTAGAAGACATTGTGACCGAGGCGGCGGCAGATCGTCGCCAGTTTGGCCGTCTCCAGCGAAACGCCGTCGGTGCCCGGCCAAGCGTGTGGACAGAAATCCAATATTCATGATTTGCAACCCCTCAGCGGCTCAGGGTGTCACCATCGCGTACAAATGCGCACATCCACTCGGTCAGCGCTTCGATGTCATCCAAGTTCGCGGTCTCGAAGGGCGAGTGGGTGTAGCGGGCCGGGAAGGCCACCAGTGCAGACGGGATGTCCGCCTTCATCAAGGCGGCGCCGTCGCTGCCGAACGAGCCAAAGACGGCATGCTGGATCGGGATGCCGGCTGATGCGGCGACCGCCTCCAGCCGTGCCGTCAGACGCATGATCGTAGTGGACATGGGCATCCTTGTGGACCAGTACCGGCCCCTTGCCCAGCTCAAGCGGCATGTCGCGCAGACTAACGCTCGGAATGTCGCCGGCCAGCCCGATCTCCAGCGCGATGGCTGCGTCATACTCGTTGTGCGCACCCAGTGCGCTGGCCCCGACAAGGCCGATCTCCTCCTGCACCGAGCAGACCATTGTCAGATCGCACCGGCGCTCGTGTACCGGCACACGCCGTAGCACTTCGGTCATCACGGCCAGGAGCACACGATCGTCCAGGGCCTTGCCCACAACCTGGCGCCCCATCAAGCGGGTCTCGGCGTCCCAGATGATGCGCGTGCCCGGCGTCACGCCCAGCTCCAGCAGTTCAGACCGACTGAGACCCGTCTCCACCCAGAAGTCATTCCAGGTCAACTCGGACGGCTCGCGCAGCGCCAGCGAGGCCAGATGGCCGGTGGCGCCGGCGATGATGCCAGGGATCGCGCCGCTGCGTGCCAGTATCTGCACGGGCTGGCCGATGGTGAAGCTGTTGCGCAGGCCGGCTTCGCGGACCCACGCCTGGCCGTTGGCGAGCCAGAGAAAGCCGTTCTCATCGATGGCGCGCACGAGATAGCAGAGTTCGTCGGCGTGTGCGATCATCATCACGCGCTTGCCCTGGCCCCCGGCATGTGCGATCACATTGCCGATGCGTGTGCGCGACACCTGGGCCCCAGCATCAGACCAAAGCGATTCCATACGTGCAAGCACAACCGCTTCCTGGCCGACTGGAGCGGCCAGTTCGGTCAGTTCCTTGATAAGATCGAACATTGATCCCTCCAGATATTTTCAGTTCATAGATAACTCTGCGGCAAGAACCACGAATGACACGAATTGCATCTCTGAGAAAATTCGTGCAATTTGTGAAATTCGTGGTTCCCACAGTGGACTCATCGATGTCAAGAGATAAGCAGAAAGGCGAGCAGTGCGCCCGCCTTTCTGTTTATCGATCGACAGTTGATTCTTCCGCCCAGACGGTATGTCAAACGGGTCAGTCGGTACCGGTCGACTCTGTATCGTCGTAGGCGTTGTCAGCACCGTCCACCGGCGCCGGCAACGGCACAGCCTCAACGGCCAGCACATTGACGTTCTGCACAGCCTGCGCCGACCCACCGAACTCGGAGGCGACGTTCAGTTGATACATGACAGTTCCCACGTCTTGCGGACAGTCCTCCTGCGAGCCGGATGTCGCCACATCCTCCAGCCAGACCTGGCCATTGCGCAATATCTGGGCCAGTGCCAGCGAATCGCCGCTGAAGGCCCAGGTCAGGTTCACGCACTGACCCAACGAAATCTCGGCAGGAGTCGCGCTGAAGGTGCTGATGACCGGCGCCGCCGGTGCGGGCGTGGCCGTCGGTTCGACCGGTACCGGCGTAGCCGTTGGCTCGACTGGTACTGGCGTGGCGGTCGGCTGTTCGCCGGCTTCAACCAGAACAGGTACGGTGACCGAGTTGGATTGACCGTCGTAAGCGAAGGCCTGCAACAGGTAATCCAGTTGCCCGACATCGGTCGGACAATCCTGCATACCACTGTTCGCCACCGGGCCTTGGTCCATGATGACGACGCCGTTGCGTGAGATGGTCGTGTAGTCGGCGCCGCTCGTGCTCCAGGCAATGCTCACGCACTGCTGCCCGGCGATGATGCGACCAGGGCTGACCGTGAAGCCGTTGATGGTCGGGCCGGAGGGGACCGGCGTGGCTGTCGGCGGCTGGGTCGTGGGCTGCGATGCGATCACGTCCACATGGTCGACGGCCTCGTTGTTACCGCCCGGCCCCTGGGCCTTGATGCGATAGGCATAGCTGCCTGGGCCTGGAGGACAGTCTTGCGTGCTGCCCCGGAAAGGTGCGGCGCGCCAGAAGCGATCATCGTTGCGGAAGAGATCGACCTGGCTGACGTTGCCGGTGACATCCCAGCGCACGTTCACACATTGGCCTTCAGCGATCTGGCCGGAAGGTTCGACCGCGTAAAGATTGATGTACGGTGCGGCAGTGGACTGCTCCACATAGATGCGAATCTGGGGCGTCTGCACCGTGCCGTTCGTCTCCACAACACGGAGATAATAGGTCGTATCCTGGGGCGGACACTCCTGGCGGCTGCCTTGACCGGCAACGCCGTTGTTCTCCCAATTTTCACCCTCGGAATAGAAATAGACCGCGCTCACATTGGTCACATTCCAACTGAAGTTTACGCACTGGCCGCTCGTGATGTTGGTGCGATCCACGGTGAAATTGATACCCGGCGAGGGCGTTTGGGTCGGTATCACGGTCGCCACCGGCGCAGCAGGCACCGTGATGGCAACCCACAGTTTTTCGCCGAAGCCGGCGCCCTGGCCGTTGTGCAACTGCCAGACACCCTGATAGACAGCCGGCTGAATCGGCGCGATCAGATCGACAGAGATATCGTAGGTGGCGCCGGGCGCAACAGTGCCGGCAATGGCCGTCGGTTGTCCGCCCATGCGGGCGCCGGACCGGTTGCCCTGAACAAAACTGAGCACATAGCTGCTGTCCCATGTGCAGGTGCCGCTGTTGAGCACACGCCATCCCTTGCTGAAGGGCTGGCCGCCCGGAATAACCGGCGGCGCCGTCATATTCTGATCGTCGTACGAAAGATCGGAGACCCACGTCATGCTATCGATACACCCAGGCACGACCGGGGGCAGCACGACAGGCGGCGCCGGTGTCGGCGTCGGAATCGGCAGGACGTACTCAGGCTCAACGTCGAGGTATTCCTTGATCAACTTGGTCACGACGCCGGTTTCCTGGAGCAGGGTCAGGACCTCGTTGACGTTGGTCTGCAATTCGATTGCACCCTTGCCGAAGGCGATGGCATAGGCTTCGTTGTTCAGCCCTTTGGCTACGACCTCAACATCGCCCTCCTGCTCGTAGCTCTCAGCCACCAGCAGGTCCAGCATCACCACATCGATCAGGCCGGCGGCGGCATCCTCAACAGCCCGACCAATGTCACCATAGGCAAAAAGGTTGGTCTGCGGTATCAAACCGGTCGCTACAAGTTTGTCATTCAGCAGGTCTTCGTAGACCGATCCGCTCTGGACGCCGATGCGCAAACTGGCCAGATCGCTCAAGGAGCCAATGGGAAGAAGATCGACGTTCGTGACCTGCAAGCACTGCATCCTGACTCACGTAGTAGACATGGCTGAAGTCAACCTGTTGCTCACGCTCCTCGGTCACCGAAATGGCGGCAATGGCTGCATCGATCTGGCCGACCTGCAATGCTGCGCCCAGCCCATCGAAAGCGAAGTCCTTGAGTTCGACTTCGACCCCCATATTGACGGCGATGGCATCGAGCAGGGCCGGATCAAAGCCGACGATCTGAAAGTCGTCATCGTATGATTCAAACGGCGCATAGTCTGCCGATGTGCCGACGATCATCTTGCCGGTCGCCTGAATCCGCTCCCACGGATCTTCAAAGACGATGACGCCTGCCTCTTCGTCAGTCTCAGCCGCGCCGACCACCATTGCAGTCGGCGTCGCAACCTCAACTTCGACCTCGACCGGAACTTCCGTGGGCGGCACTGTAGGCGGCACGGTCGGCGTCGCAGTCGGATCGGATGATCGACCGCAGGCCGCCAGCGCGAGCAGCGCGAGCACAAAGACAGCAATGAGCGCGGTAGAACGCGCCTTCTTTCCGATAAGCATGTTTTCTCCTTGATTCACGTTCACTTCAAAATAGGGTGTAGTAACAGATTTTGTAAATTCGGTTCAACAACATCGACAATCCCAACACATGTCCATACGGTTCTCAACTGATTGTGAATATACCCATGGGATTTGCGCCATCGTGCACTACGAAGATTGCCAATCTGACGCTTCGCTGAGACGCGCAACCTGCTCCGACGACAGACTCAGTTCAGTTGCGGCCAGGCTACCCGCCAGTTGGTCGACCGAATTGGCCCCGATGATCGGCGAAGTCATGAAGGGCTGCGCCAACAACCAGGCCAGCGACACGGCGACCGGCGTGCTGCCAACTTCGTCGGCAACGCCATGCACAGCGTCCAACGTTTTCCATCCGTCGTCATTGAAGTAGCGATTCTTGATGTCGTCAGCCCGAACGCTGTGGGCAACACTATCACGGCTGTATTTGCCGGTCAGGAAGCCTCCTGCCAATGGGCTATACGGTATGACGCCGATCTCGTATTCAGTCACGACATCCTTCAATTCACGTTCGAACTCAGCGCGATTGGCCAGGTTATAGTGGGGCTGAATGCTGTCGTACCGCGCCAGACCACGGCTGTCGCTGGCCCACAACGCCTGCATCAGCCGCCAGGCCGGATAGTTGCTGCAGCCGACATAGCGCACCTTTCCCTGGCGCACGAGCGTGTCCAGGGCATCCATCGTCTCGGCAATCGGCGTCTCGACATCGTAGAAATGGGTCTGGTAGAGATCGATGTGGTCGGTCTGCAAACGCCGCAGGCTGTCTTCACAGGCGCGAATGATGTGGGCGCGGCTCAGCCCCTCGCCATTGGGGCCGTCCCACATGCGACCGCGTACTTTGGTGGCCAAGACTACATCCTCGCGGTTGGACCGCACCTTCATCCACCGCCCGATGATCTCCTCGCTGACGCCGCCGTCGTTGCCCTCAACCCAACGGCTGTAGATATCAGCCGTATCAACAAAATTGCCGCCGGCTTCAAAAAAGGCATCCATCACCTCAAAGCTTGTATTGACGTCGGCGGTCCATCCCCACTGCATGGTACCCAGACAGAGTTCAGATACTTTTAGGCCGGTTCGGCCCAGTCTGCGGTAGTTCATTGGTGCTCTCCTTGTGTTTGAATACGCATCACCCGAACATCACCTTCGCGGCGTGTGATACGTCTGGCGTCCAGTTCTTCAAGCAGGGCCTGTGCGTATTTGCGGCTGGTGTCGAACAGGTCCCGGGCTTCGGCGAGAGTGATGGAGCCGCTGCTTTCGATATGTTGCTGAATCTGCTGCGATGCCGTCTCGAAATCGTCAGAGCGAAAGAGCACGCCGCCGCTGAGCCTGACCAGCATATGTTGCTCCACCATCATCTCCATGAGTTCGGAATCGTTTCCAAGCAAGTTTAGCGTCTCGGCGCCATTGGGCGGAGAAAAGGGCGATGCGACAAACTGGGCCAGGGTCCGCTCGATACGTGCCTGCTGATCCGCATTGGGGGCAACTTCGAATCCCTGCCGCCAGATGGATGCATCGTCGCCTTCAATCCACTCAGCGGCCTGGGGCTGTTCGAGCATGGCGTTGAAGAGACGCACTGAGATCTTGGCCTGTTGGAAAAGCTTCTGCAGACGGCTGCGCGCCTCGCCGCGAGGCATGCCCTGGCGCAACGGATGTTCGGCATGAAACTCGTCGAGCAGATCGCGCAACTGTCCGACTGTACGTTCCCAAGTTTCGATGGAGACCAGTCGTTGATCAGCGCCCTTGCCCACTTCGACGACGCCTCCGGCTGCGCGTAGCTCGTCTAGGGCGATCTGGGCCGTATCAAGGTCAAGGCTGCTCAGTGCGATCAACTCTGTCGGGCTGGAGAAAGGATTGCGAGCCAATGTTTGCAGCAGGATTTCGTCCGGCAGACCGCGCGCCAATGTCTGAAATTGAGTAATTGCATCCGGGTCCGAGCGCTTCCAGCGGCGTCGCGGATGGGGATTGAGGATGAGCCCCCCGCCCAGGGTGGTGCTGGGCGACGGCTGGCGCAGAATGAAGCGGTCTCCGGCGGCCACGGCCAACGGACGTTCCAGCCGCAGTTGCAGCCAGCCCTCCTGGCCCGGCTCGACCTGTTCACTCCCCAGCAGACGCACACGAGCCGGCACCTCGGACGCGCCAACAAACAAGTCAACGGCCTGGTTATGGACCAGCGGTTTGGGCGCATTCGCCAACAGTCGAAACGAGACGTCCACCAGCACTGTGCTGCGCACTGTGCCCGGCTTAACGACTACCTCGCCACGCCGAATCTCATCTGTGCCGATGTTGCTGAGGTTGATGGCCAACCGGCTACCCGGTTCGCTTGTCCGGATCTGCTCGCCGTGGGTCTGCAGGCCGCGGATGCGTGCCTCGGCACCGCTTGGCGCAATTTCGACGGCATCGCCCACGGAAAAATGGCCGTCCATCAATGTACCGGTGACGATGGTCCCGAAACCGCTAATGCTGAAAATGCGGTCGATTGGAAGGCGTGGGCGGGCACGATTGCGGCGGGGCGGCAGTGCGCCCAGGGTTTTGCCGAGAGCTTGGCGAAGATCGTCCAACCCTTCCCCGCTCATGGCGCTGACGCGCACGACCGGGGCCGAGGAAAGATGGGTATCCTGCAGGAGTTCGACCACGTCCAGCTCAACCAGGTCCAGCCACTCCGGGTCGTCAATCAGGTCAACTTTGGTCAGCGCGACCAGGGCGGCCGGCACTGCCAAGAGATCGAGGATGGCCAGATGTTCACGCGTCTGAGGCATGACGCCCTCGTCCGCGGCAATGACCAACATGGCGGCGTCCACACCGCCGACGCCGGCCAGCATATTCTTGATAAAATCGATATGTCCCGGAACATCGATGATGCCGACGTTCTGCATCTCGCCGGCAGGATGGTCGCCGTCGTAAAGCGGAAGATCGATCCAGGCAAAGCCCAGATCGATGGTCATCCCCCGAGCCTTCTCTTCTTTCAGCCGGTCCGGATCAATTCCGGTGAGGGCCTCAACCAAGGCCGATTTGCCGTGATCAACATGTCCTGCCGTACCGATGACGCGCATAGGTAGCCCGTCTACACCTTGGAGCCATTGGACGGGCCGGTCGCCTCGCCGGAGACGACGCCGGGTGTACGGCGCTGTCCGGCCTGGCTGGCATAGAGTTCAGCGTTACGACGCTGGCGCTGCCATTCATCCTCAAGATTTCGGACCTTGTCGTCTCGCTCTTGGACCGAGGACTGCAATCCGTCCAGCCATGATTGGGCGGTACCCAGAAAGTAGTTGCTGTAGCTCTCCTGAAGCTTCCACAGGTGTTGAATCAACATGTCATGAACCTTGAGATCGTGCTCCAAAGGCGGAAAATGTTCGACGACCTCACGGTTGTACTTGTCTTGTTCGCCCCAGAGATGTTCCTGGCGCAGTTCAGCTTTGCGGCGACGTTTCTCAAATTCTTCACGGAATTCATCCATCTCGCGGCGGATGCGTTCCTCGGCAAGGCGCTGAAGTTCCTGCACCTGAGATTGCTCGCGCAGGATCAGATCCTTGAACTCCTGGATTTCCCCGACCGAGCGGCGTGCGATCTCAACCTGTTGGCCGAAGCTCTGCACCCGCTCATAGGACTGGGCGACCACCTGTTTCTGTTCAGCAACCGCCTCCTGCACACGGGCGATGGCCTGTTGGCGTTCAACGGCGGCCGAGCGTACCTGCTCCATGAAGTCGGCCTGCTGGTTGCGCAGCACGTCGATCATACCGGGCAGCTTCTCAGTGCCGTCTTCCACGCGCCGAATGGTCTCATCGAGCACAGGGATGCGACCCGAAACCGCCTCGATACGCTTGAAGAGTTCGACCGTCTCTTGCTGCAATTGGGCAATGCGCTTGGTGTCGCTGGTCCGCTGCTCGGCCAGGAAGGGGATCTGTCGCGTGCGCTCTTCAATCTCCTTGGCCAGGCCCGCCCAACTGGTTGCGAACCGCCATCACCAGTTCGCCGAGACGCTCATCCTCGACGGCCCGAAGATCAATGGCTTCTTCCAGGCGGCCGATTCGAGGCAACTCTCGTCGCACCTCGCCGATCTCCCGGCTCAGCATCTCCCGATCACCCAAGCGTGCACGCTCCATGTCCCGTTGCGCCTGCACCCGATCATCGTCGCCCCGATCGACCAATGCGGCAATCTCCGTCTTGGCATTCTGGATCGAGGTCTCGAGCTGGTTGAAGCGGCCCAACTGCGCCTGTGTACCGGCAAGCTGGCCTTCAAGCTCCTGGACACGGCGCGCCTGTTCGATGATGTCGCCGGACTGGCTCTCGATTCTTTGTTGGAGACGCGCGATTTCGGCACGATCACGTCGATGCTCTTCGTCGAGCCAGTTCACCATCTGTGCAAGTTGTGCGATATCCATCTGGGTCCACCTTAGGGTTCAGAATCACGCGCATCCCTATCTTCAATACGAGGATATGCAAAGTTTAGGGTCTGCGCCACCATGACAATCTATTATAGCAAAATACGGTTGACCCAACCAACCGTCGGGCATCTGCGGATGCATCTCAGGCTGTAGGCCCGTTTCCATACACTCATATCGAGGACCGATCAGCGTCTGCGACCGATGAGCATGCAGCAGAAACAGATTTCAGTCGTAAGTCAATACGTATCCCGGTCATGCATCGCCAGGTTTGGTCGATCCTGAGTGGGCTGATACAATGCGGCGAGTAAACCGCTTCGGCAATTCACATCCCATTTGAGACCTTCACATGCGCGTTGGAGTCGATGCCCGGTTGATCTATTATCGACCGGCAGGCATTAGCCGCTACACATGGCACCTGCTACGGGCCCTTGCCAAAATTGATCAATGCGATGATTTTTTTGTCTTCCAGCATAGAAATCACCGCGAGCCAATTGTTGAACAGGACAATTTCAGACGAGCGACGCTCTTCGCACCCGCCCATGGCAAGCTGGAGCAATTCATGCTGCCCATGGAACTGGGCCGATTCTCGCTGGACTTGATCCACTCGACCGATTTTATCCCGCCGCTGCGCTCATCTATCCCGTCCGTTATCACGGTACATGATTTGGCCTTTCTCCACTGGCCCCACCTGGTCACCCAGGACAGCGCACAGTACTACGGACAGATCGACCGAGCCGTGCAACATGTGCAGCAGATCATTGTGCCCAGCCGCAGCACGCGGGATGACGCCATCGCGCTCTTTGGCGTTCCCGACAGCAAGATCAATGTGATTGCCGAAGCCGCCGATCCGATCTTCCGCCCACTCCCCATCGAACCGGCTCGCAAGGCCGTCACGGCCCGCCATCGGATTCCGGACAAATACATTTTCTTCGTCAGCACTATCGAGCCGCGCAAGAACGTCGGCGGACTGTTGAGATCGTTTCGTATACTGCTGGATCGCTATAATGTGCAGGATACGGCGCTCGTTCTGGCCGGCAGCGAAGGGTGGCTCTACGAAGACACAATGGCGCTGGTCGCCGAGCTTGGGCTGGAGAACCACACCCGTTTTCTGGGCCGCGTCTCCGACCCGGACCTGCTGGAACTCTATGTCGGGGCGCAATGTCATATCCATCCGGCGCTCTATGAAGGCTTCGGTCTGCCGCCGCTGGAGGCCATGGCCTGTGGCACGCCAACCATCGTTAGCAATGTGAGCAGTCTGCCTGAGGTCGTCAATGATGCGGCGCTATTGGTCAACCCGGTCGACTACGAGGAGATCGCGGTCGCCATGAATCGGCTTCTGACCGATGAGGAGTTGCATGCAGAACTGCGCCGCAAAGGGTTGAGCCAGGCCAAATCATTCAGTTGGGACAAAGCGGCCAGCGCGACGCTGGATGTCTATCGCAAAGTCGTCGAACCGGAGAGCGAGCAAGCCGACGCACCGGAATCGATAAGAACCAGCGGGCCATGAACATTCTTCTGCTGACGCCGCAGTTGCCCTACCCTCCCCGCCAGGGAACCACCATCCGCAACTACAACCTAATTCGTGGGCTTGCCGAGCGCCACACCGTCGATCTGCTGACTTTTTTGGCCCCCGGTGAAACGCTGACCGATGACAGCCCCCTTCACACGCTCTGCCGCACGGTGATGGCCGTGCCGCAGCCTGAGCGCACACTGAGTCGCCGCGGCCGCGACACTTTCACCCGACGCCTTCCCGACATGGGGCTACGGCTGGAAAATGATGAGATGCGAGCGCTGACTCGGAAACTGGTGGACGCAAACGACTATGACATCATCCAGACCGAGGGCATCGAGATGGCTCAATATGGGGCGTTGGCCAGGGAAATCGCCTCGGCGGCAGGGTCAAAGCGCCCGGCCTGGGTCTTTGACGATCACAACTGTGAGTATCTGTTGCAAAAGCGCAGTGCGTTGACCGATCTGCGCAATCCGCCGCGCTGGGCAGCCTCAGCCTACAGTTTGGTACAGTGGCAGAAATTGGAGAAGTACGAGCGGCAGATCTGCCGGCAAGTCGACGCGGTCGTGGCCGTCAGCCCGGCCGATGCAGAGGCGCTGCAAAGTCTTGTGCCCGGACTGGACGTGACAGTCGTCTCCAACGGCATCGATCTGGGACTCTACCCTTTGGTCTCCGCCAACTCGGCCGGAGAGCGTCCGGCACTGGTCTTCACCGGCAAGATGGACTACCGTCCAAATATCGATGCCGTGCTCTGGTTCAGCCAAAATGTGCTGCCCCGAATCCAGGCCGGTCGACCCGATGTGCAATTCCAGATTGTGGGCATGAACCCTCATCCGCGGTTGGATGAGTTGCGCGCCGATCCGGCCATCGAGATTACGGGCATGGTGCCGGAGACGATTTCGTACATCCAGAAGGCGGCAGTCTACGTGATCCCAATGCGCGTCGGCGGTGGCACGCGCTTCAAGGTGCTGGAGGCCATGTCGAGCGGCAAGCCGATTGTCACCACATCGCTGGGCGTCGAGGGCATTCCTGTTCGCCATGGACAGGAATTGTTGATTGCCGACACGCCGGACGCATTTGCCGACGCCGTGCTTCACTTGCTTGTGGATGATGAGGCGACGCTGGCCAAGAAGCAGCAGATGGGAAAGTCAGCGCGAGCATTTGTTGAAGCTCGCTACGGTTGGCAACAGATCATTCCGAAGTTGGAAGCGCTTTATCGAAAACAACTTTCGATGCGCTAAATCGGCCATGATAATGCCAAGGCCCACCCAGGAGAACCACGGTTCCAACGGGTGTCAGGAACATGGTCGGTTTCCCTCCGTCAACGCCTTACGTGTCTGCATCACGAGTGCTGAAGGCTGGATGGCGGCGGTGTGGCAAAGGCATCGGACTGAATCTGGTGGCGGCGGATCAAAAAACGTCCATCTTCATTTTCCTGGGCCATCAAGATCAACTCGATAGCACCATGCTGCTCGTACTGCGTCGCAAAGAGCAGTTGAACTACCACGAGAATCTCATTGCCGTCGCTGACCATCTGTGTGCCCCAATCGGTCAGTTCGTACGATTCCAGCGGGCCAGCCACATCTTCCATGTCGTGCAATACTTGCTTCCAGTCATCCAGGTCGACGGCAGCCTTGAACTCGTCGCTGTAGCACTGGGCGAAAAGATCGATGCCGGACTGGATGCGTAGGTCGAGACAGCCCTCGGCCGCGATCTGTGCATCATCCTTGCCATTGACGAGCTTCTTGCCCAACTGCTCGCCGAATCGTTCGGCGGCGGCTTTTCGTTGCGTTGCAGGGGAACCGCAGGCCAGCGTCATGAAGATGAGAACACAGAGTGCGACTAGCAGAGGTCTCGTTTCGGGGGATAGACGCATATTGATCTCCTGGCGGTGTTTGTTGTGTAACGATCAGGAACATCGTTGGCCATGTGATCAGAGAAAGGATGATCGTCAAGTGGGTTCTATTTATGCTTTTCACCCAACGATCACCCTTTATGTCAACGCAATTATCCGCTGGCTACTCTCTGGCCCGTACGGTTCAACCCTCTACAGTTCAACCTCGCCATACGTCAACCCGACCGGCAACGCCGCCGGCCGCTCACAGGTGCTGGTCAGGAGGACATGCTTGCCCTCATCCGAGGCGTCGTGGATGGCGCACATGATGTCGAGCACATGGTTGGCCATTTCGCCGCTGGCCCGATGGGGTCGACCGGCATCGATGGCCGCGGCCATGTCGGCCACGCCCAGACCGCGGGAGTTTTCATCATAGATATGGGTCAGTTCGACCTCTTCCCACTCATCGACACGGCCGACCTTCACAAAGACCTTGCCGCCGAAGGTGTTGGGATCGGGCAATCGCAGCGACCCCTTGGTGCCGTGGATCTCCAGCCAGGGCAGTGTCGAGTCCCAGATGTCGAAGCTGGTGATGATGGTGCCGACCGCGCCGTTGGCAAAGTCGAGCAGACCGGTGATGTGCGTCGGCACTTCGACGTCAACGACCGTGCCGTTGAGCGGTTCGCTGGTGATGGTGCGCTGGGTGAAGGCCATGCTGGTCGAGCCGGTGACCCGCCGGACCGGCCCCATGATGGAGACAAGGGCAGTCAGGTAGTAGGGTCCCATATCGAACATGGGGCCGCCGCCGGCCTGGTAGTAGAAGGCCGGGGCCGGATGCCAGTGCTCGTGGCCGTGGCAGAGCATGAAGGCTGTGGCCGCGATGGGTTCGCCGATCACCCCGTCGTCGACCAGCTTGCGACAGGTCTGCAAGCCTGCGCCCAGGAAGGTGTCCGGCGCGCTGCCGACACGCACGCCTTGCGCTCGTGCGGCCTCCAAGATCGTCTTGCCGTCCTCGCGATTCAATGCCAGCGGCTTTTCGCCATAGACCGACTTGCCTGCGCCGATAACGGCCAGGTCAACATCGGCGTGTGCGCCCGGAATGGTCAGGTTGACCACGATCCCGATCTCCGGATCGGCCAACAGATCCTGGACCGACAGCGCCTTGACGCCATACTGCTCGGCCTTGGCCTCTGCCCGCTCGGGGATGATATCGGCACAGGCCACGATGTCGATATTGGAGAACTTCTCGTTTGACTTGAAATAGATGTCGCTGATGTTTCCGCATCCGATGATGCCAACCTTGGTCATGGGTCCATTGCCTCTTATGGAGTTAAAATATGGTTTTGATAGTACAACTCAAATACAATAGTTCGCGATCGGTCATTCTGAGCGGATCGACGCAAGCACGCTCGGTCTGATAAGATATCAGCGAAGAATCTCGCCTCTAATCGCGGACTGCCAGTTCCGTCCGACAGGGCAAGAAGACCTGCCCCATTTGTCTGTATTATAGTGTAGGTCGGCAAAAAAAGGGAAGGAACACTCTTCATGACCCATCTGCGAATCACCGTCGCTGCCGTTCAATTTGTCGCTCGGCTGGAAGCAGCGTTGGCGCCCCAGACCTGCGCCGAATTCGCCAAGCTGCTGCCCTATGCGCAGAAGCTGATCCACGCGCGCTGGAGCGGCGAGTCCTGCTGGATCCCGCTGGGCGATTTCAAACTGGA
This sequence comes from uncultured Chloroflexia bacterium, assembly GCA_963698255.1. Classification (GTDB taxonomy): domain Bacteria; phylum Chloroflexota; class Anaerolineae; order Caldilineales; family Caldilineaceae; genus JAWKOK01. The sequence goes on from CAVOQD010000012.1 coordinate 168,053, forward strand.
TGTGGGATTCGAAAACCACACCAGCTATCCGGCCCCCGGCCAGATCCTCTTCTATCCCGGCGGCTACTCCGAGACCGAGATCCTCTTCCCCTACGGCGCGACCTGTTTCGCCAGCAAGATGGGCCAACTGGCCGGCAACCACTTCCTCACCATCGTTGAGGGCAAAGAGCATCTGGCAGACGTGGGCAGGACTGTGCTCTGGCAAGGCGCGCAGGACATTCTGTTCGAGCAACTACAGCGATAGGTCGTCCATCTGTGCTATAATTGGTGTCACTATGAGAGAAGAGTTCACTGAACGCCGAGGAAAGATCGAGGACCTAGATCGATCATTTGACATCCAGTTTTGGCAAGCCCAGACGCCGGTTGCCAGGGCAAATGCTGTCTGGGAAATGGTGGTTCACGCAGCCAAGATCAAGGGGACCGATGTTCGTCAACTCCGACTTCAGCGATCTGTTGAGAATTTTCAACGACAAAGGCGTTAGGTATATGGTGATCGGCGGCTACGCCGTCACCCAGCACGCCGAACCCCGCTATACTAAAGATCTCGATATCTGGATAAGCACCGATCCTCGCAACGCAAAGGCCATTTTCGAGGCGCTGGTGACATTCGGCGCGCCGTTGACAGATATGACAGAGGATGACTTCGCCGAAGACGGTTACTTCTATCAGATGGGCGTTCCACCCGTGCGAATCGACATCCTCATGGGCATTCCAGGCGTGGATTTCGAGGATGCTTGGCCACGACGAATACAGGCGGATTTCGACGATCTGTCGGTGATCTTTATCTCGCGTCAGGACTTGATTACTGCCAAGGTAGCGTCGGGCCGTCCTCAAGACATGATGGATGTTGCCGCTCTGTCACGACTCACAGACGACTGAAGTCCAACTATACAGACCCAGATGATCAAACCAAGGGTACTCGAAAATGCTCCCAAAGTTCGCACCGGTCAGACAGCAACTCACCACCGACGCCATCGACGACATCCCCGCCCACGTCGCCGCCCAATTACAACAGAGTCCCATGCTCGACTCCGATTCAGCCGGGGCAACGCATTGCCGTCGGCGTGGGCAGCCGCGGCATCGGCTGTATCCAGCCGGTCGTCTCCGCCGTGATCGACGCCATCCGAGCGCGCGGCGCTGAGCCGTTCCTGGTGCCGGCCATGGGCAGCCACGGCGGCGGCACGGCCGAAGGCCAGCGCGAGGTGCTGGAGGGCTACGGGCTGGGACCGAAGACGCTGGGCCTGCCCATCGAGAGCGACATGGAGGCCGTGCAGATCGGCGAAACGCCCGACGGCATGCCGGTCTTCTTCGACCGCTTCGCCGCGCAGGCCGACGGCATTCTGGTCGTCAATCGCATCAAGCCGCACACTTCGTTCCGCGCCCAGTGGGAGAGCGGGCTGCTCAAGATGCTGGCCGTGGGGCTGGGCAAGCGCCAGGGCGCGGCCACCTACCACGCCTGGGGCATTGCCGATGCCTTTGCCGCGGCCGCGACCGTCATCCGCGCCGAGATGCCGGTGCTGGGCGGCGTCGGCATCGTGGAGAACGGCCACCACCAGCCGGCCATCATCGAGGCGCTGACAGCCGACGAGCTGACCAGCCGCGAGCCGGCGCTGCTGGCCGAAGCCTGGCGCCACTTTCCGCGCATCCCCATCGAATCGCTGGACCTGCTGGTGCTGCGCGAGATCGGCAAGGACATCAGCGGCACGGGCATGGATCTCAACGTGGTGGGCATGTGGCGGCGCAGCGGCGGGCCGGTCGCTCCGGCCTACGAGCGTCTGGCCGTCCTCGACCTGACGCCCAACAGCCACGGCAACGGCATCGGCGTGGGCTATGCCGACCTGATTCCCGCAACGCCTGCGCGACAAGGTCGACTGGGACGCCACCTACATGAACTGCCTGACCTCGGCCAACTTCAACGGGGCCAAGACGCCCATCACCCTGGCCGACGACCGGGCGGTCTTCGAGACCGGGCTGGCCGGTTTCGATCGGGCCGAATGCGCGCGTGGTGATCGCCAAGAACACGCTCGATCTGGAGATGTTGTGGGTGTCTGAAGCGGTGCTGGCGGATGTGGCTTCTTCAAAAAGCCTTCAGCAGATAGGCGATCTACGTCCGCTAGGATTCGATGAAGAGAACGGCCTGATGCTCTAACCCGGCGGCACGACAAAACCATGCGTTTTCGTAGGTCACGCTACCAGCGTGACTACTCTAGAAACAAGATTATCCGGCTGGTAGTCGGACCTACGAAAGTTTTGATCTCATACGGCCTTCAGTTTGGTTCAGGGAACCGATGGGATGAAATCAATGGGATCCCATGCCCAACCACTGCCGCGCTTGACGACATGCCCCAGGCTTGGAAACGGCGGGAAGTGCTGCCCGATCACCCAGGCATGTTCCTCCGCGACCAAATCGAAAATGCGCTGTTTGCTGACCGCTGCCTCATCCGGAAGAATGTCAAAGAGCGGCAGCCGATCCGGATGGCTGAGATGGAACGGGTAGAGTACAGTGTCACTGGTATACAGCAGCCGCTCCGATCCGGACGTGAAGGAGACTGCCATGTGACCGGGCGTGTGGCCCGGTGCATCGAGCATGAAAATACCGGGGAAGACTTCGCCTTCGCTGGACAGGATCTCGACTCGATCTCGGATGGCATCGAGGCTGGTCCGGGCCATGGCGACAAAACGTTCTGCCGCTGGCCTTGGCATAGACATCTCAAGGGCACTATCCGAGAACCAGAAATCCCATTCCCGCTGTCCAATGATATAGCGGGCGTTGACGTAGATGAGCTTGCGTGGCGGATGGAGCGAGTGATGTGCCCGTTTCATCCAGCGTGCCGCCGATGTGATCCGGGCGCGTGGGTGATGAGCACAACATCGAAAGTGTGCAAAGAGCTGAAGAGAGGAATATGGGACATAAAAGAACAAAGATTTCACCAGGATCGATGCCGGCCGATGCCAAGCTAACCGGTAGTTTGCCCGTTGTTGGCCTGAGCGGTCCAGCGCCCATGTCAACCAGCACCTTCTGCTGCCCCGTGTCCACAAAGAGGAATGTGTAAGGCGTCCAGATTTCGTCCGTCGGCAGATTGTGGTCAAGCAGGAGTGCCTCGACCTGATCGGGCGAGGCGTCAACTATCCAGGTTGTGACACAAGTGGACCGGCGGATTAGACGGATGCGGCTGATATTGGCGGACAAAATCCGAATCAATCCGGTTTCGTCCGCCTAATTCGCCTAATCCGCGGTCGTATCAGGGCGCCGGCTACGGGTGCGCCTTACTCAGCCACGACCAGATCAACGCCGAACTCCATGCGGGCCGGGCCATCGTCCCAGTCGAGACCGTCGGTGACCGGTCCTGCGGGATCATCGTCGCCGCTGAGGAAGCCCATGATCTCAGCCTCGCCCCACATGGTACCGCCGTTGCAGCGGCCTTCGAAGCTGGTGTAGGCACGCAGATTCTCGCCATCCCAAGTACCGGACAGAGATGGGAAGTCGCCGACCATCATACAGCCGGTGTGCAGCCAGATCTCAGCCATTGGCGAACCGGCCTCCGAAGCGGGATAGAGGGTCTGGGCGTGGAAGACGCCGCCGACTTCGCCCTCCTCGGAAATCGTCAGATCCCAGATGGTGAGCCGCGGTCCGAAACCGCAGATTTCGCCGACGCGCAGTTCGTAGTTCTCGCCTTCCAGCGGAACCAGCGTCGCTTTGGCCAAACACTGGTTGAGCGCCTCGTCCGAGATCACGTACTCGGACTCGATCAGTTCGCCGTCGAAGAAGCTGTAGCCGCTCATCTCTACGGGCGACTCAGGCGGCCCTTCTTGCGCTTCTGCAGAGACACCCATAGCAGACAGACTGATCAGGCCGACGATCAGGGCCAGAGTCGCCAGCGATCCGATGCCGAACAGAACACGCTTTCGATGGTTCATCGCACTCCTCCTGTTGAAATGTTGGAATTGCATTGGACACTTGGCAACATTCAACCACGTTGGCGCAACGAAAACGCAAAAGGGATGTAAATCCTGAAAGACCGAACACGCAATCTGTTGTATACTGAAGCCACCATGGAAGCATCCACGCCCCGACTCGTGATATCGCTGCTAGGACCACTCCACGTCTTGATTGACGGGCATCGGCCGGCAGAGTTCACGTCGGACAAGGTTCGGGATCTGCTGGCCTATCTGGCCGCGCAACCTGAGCGACCCCATCGTCGAGAGATGCTGGCCGGCCTGCTCTGGCCGGAGTCGCCGGAGCGGTCAGCCAGGGCCAGCCTGCGCAACGCGCTGGCTAGGCTGCGCCATGCCATCGACGATCACCACGCGGATCCGCCGCTGCTGACCGTCACCTACCAGACCATCCTATTTTCACCCTCATCACAATCCCGGCTCGACATCGCTGAATTCGAGCGTCTGCTACTGCAGCCGCCGACCGACGATGCTCACATCTGCAACCGGTCTTCGACAGGCGCTCGCGTTACATCGCGGCTCCTTCATGGAGGGCTTCACGCTCGACAGCTGCGAAGTCTTCGAGGAGTGGCTGACGATCCAACGCGAGCATTTCCATCGTCGCGTGGTCGAGGCCCTTAGACTGTTGGCAAGGTATTGCGAGCAATAGGGAGAACTGGGCGAGGCCATTGAGTTGGTACGCCGGATTCTACACTGCGATGTTGCATACGATGGAGCCGAAATTGAAGGGCGCCGGCCAGCACCGGGCCTTCCGAACGTTGACAGCAGATGGCGAGAACATTCGCATGGCCTGGCAGTGGTCGGCCGAGCATGGCTGCGTCGAGCAGTTGAACCTCGCCCTGGACCCGCTCTGCCGGCTCTACGAATGGCAAGGGCGAGGGCTGGACGGAGAGACGGCCTGCGATCAGGTTGTCAACTGCCTAACAGCAGCGCCTCGTTCGCCCGCTGAACAGACTCCTGCTGGCGCGGGTCTATGCGTGGCAGAGCATGTTCAGCCGGGTCATGGGCCACTCAATCGATGCTGCGATCCGGCAGGACCAAGCCGTGGAGATGCTCGACGTCCTCGACAGGGCCGGGGAAAATGTCGATATCGAGCGGGCGACAACCAGTCTTAACATTGGGCTCACTGCCCTCTACACCGACGATCTGGACACCGTCGAACGGATCTGTGGGGAAAGCCGGCGATTGTTTCACGAAGCCGGTGATGGTTGGGGCGAGGCGCAGGCCCTCGAAGTGCTGGGCTGGGCCAGCCACAATCGAGGACGGTATGAAGCCTGTCTCGATGAATGTTCCACGGCGCTCACAATCCGTCGCCGGCTGGGCGACACGCGCGGCGTGGCCGCATCGTTGATGGGTCTGGGCATGGCCTCCATGCGGACTGGGCGGTTTGAGCAAGGCCGAACAGCACTGCAGGAATCTGTAGCAGCCTGGCGAGCCTGCGGGGATCGACGCAGCATGGCCGGCGCGCTGAGCCAGATGGCCACGCTCTGGACCTGGATGGGCGAACCCGAACGCGGATGCAGCTACAGCCTGGAAGCATTCACCATCCTCCACGATCTCGGTCTGCCCATGTGGCTGGCTGTCGAGCAGTGTGCCAGCGTCTCCGAACCTTATCTGCACAGCGGTCGCTATGTCGAGGCCAAGGAGATGGTGGAAGCGGGGCTCACCATTGCACGGCATCACAAGATACGCCATGGCCGACCGGCGCAGGTCTGGTCCGGCTGGCCAAGCTGGCCATGGCACGTACAGACTACGCCGATGCCATTGACCTACTCCAGGAGAGCATTCCAATTCTCCGCTCGATTGAGCGCGTTGATGAGCTGGGCGATGCGTTGATCTGCTTGGCCACAAGCTCGTTTTTGAGCGGAGAATTGGAAAAAGTCAGGACGCATCTGATCGAAGGCAAACAGATCGCTGCCGATATCGGTCATTTCGCGACCGCGTGTCATGCTGCCGCCGCATCGGCACTGCTGTCACGGATGCAGGGTGATACAGAATTGGCGGCGGAATGTTGTCCGATCTCTGCGAATCAGCCCTTCGTGGCTAGTTCGCGTTGGTTTGCCGATGTGTATGGGACAGCAAGGTCACCGATAAAAAAAGTCACCTCTGACTCTGCTGCAAAGACCACGAATGACTCGAATTGTACCTCTGAGAAAATTCGTGCAATTTGTGAAATTCGTGGTTCCTGCAGTGGAGTCACCTACAAATAGGTGTTGAACCACGCCAAGGTTCGCTGCCAGGACTCCTCGGCAGCCTCCGGCCGGTAGGCGTCGGCACGTTCGTCGTTGAAAAAGGCGTGGGGCGCCCCTTCATATACATAGGCTTCGGCGGCGAAGTCGGTCTCGTCCTGGATGATCTGGACCATCGCTTCAAGCTCGCCCAGATCAAAGCGGTCTTCGGTTCCGTAGTGGGCCTGGACCGGGGCCTTGACTTGGGCAGCCTCTTCGGGCGTCAGCAGGGTACCGTAATAGGGAACGGCTGCGCCAACGCGGTCGCTGACGACGGCAGCCTGCAATGCAAGCCCTCCACCCATGCAGTAGCCCACGACGCCGGCCTTGTCACCTGCCGCATAGTCCTGATCCAACAGGAAGGCCATGGCCTGGTCGATCTCGAGTACGGCTTCCGGCTGATCCAGTTCCATGACCAGCTTGCGTGCTTCGTCGGGCTCGGTGGCCACGGCGCCCTTGTAGAGATCCGGCGCCAGCGCAACAAAACCTGCCTGCGCGAAGCGTCGAGTCACATCCATGATATGTTCGTTCAGACCCCACCATTCCTGGATCACGATCACGACCGGCGCAGGCTCGCCGCTGGACGGGCGGGCCAGATAACCGCTGAGCACTTCTCCGTCTCGGTCCGGGTAGGTCACCATCTGGGTGATCAGCTCGCCATCATCCATGGGTTCAGTGGCCAACTCTTCGCCTGCGGCCGGCGTCTCAAGCATCTGGGGAGCGGGCGCGTTCTCCGGTATGGTCAAGGTACAGGCGGCCAGCACGTTGGCAACCGATAGGCTGCCGACAGCCACCGCTGTCCGTTTCAGAAATTGGCGTCGACTCACTTTGCCCAATTGATAGGACGTGACCAGGTTCATTACTTCAATACGATCCATTTGTTCCTCCTTTGTACAATCTTTGCACAGAATCAACTCTAGCCGTAGTTTAGCACAGACCGGCAGGCAGGTTTGTAGGCTTGCTTCAAAGTATTGACGGTTCTTTGAGCTAGCGTAGGGCATGCGGCTGGACCGCCGAGCTCATCCAACCTTACGAAATCGTAATTTTATGTAAATTGACTGCATCAACAATTGTCAATACAATTTAAACAGGTATACAAAAGATGGAAAAACACCTTTGCCAACCCGATTAGGTGTGCCAAATCGAACCCTCATCGCTATATTGAGACCATCATCGAAACCATCATCGAAAAAGGGTTGAAGCCTTCTGAAATAGACATCCCTAATTCCCGAGCAAATTGATCTGATGGACGATTTTTTATACTTGCCCGCAGTGACCCATGTTCTCATCCTAACTGACGATGGCGCCACATCCGCTACGTGGTCGCGTGCCCTGAAGCGCTATAACATCGAGGTTCAGGCTAAAAGCTACGAGCGGCTTTCAGAGATCGTGCCCAAGATCAATTTCTTTCAGGAGGTGCTTGTCGATCATTTTGGCGGCCAGGACAGTGCACTGCTAGTCTGTAAGCGAATTCGTGGCATGACCCAACAGCCGCTGCTGTTGCTTACCGACGTGGCTGATGAACGTTTTCATATAGAGGCCTATCGGTCGGGTGTGGACGAATGCATCCAAAAACCAATTGGGATCCCGCTATTCGTCGCGAAGGCACGGGCTTGGCTACGACAGGCAGGTCAATACCAGCCTGAAGACCCAGTTCAGAACCTCAATGCACATGGATTCTTCCTGAACACCGAAACATCTGTGCTGACAATGTCCGAAAAGAGCGTAAAGCTTTCTCATCTTGAATGCCAACTCATGTCGGTACTCATGGCCAATCGCGGTCAGGTCATTGAGACACAGCTTTTGGCAGACCGAGTATGGTCAATGCATTCAAATCCAGACCCGCAATTGCTCAAGAATCTGATCTATCGCCTGCGTCAAAAAATAGACTGTGTGTCGGACGGGCGTCAATACATCCGCAGCGTTTTCGGCATTGGATATATCTTCGAGCAATAGTCCTATCGATCGGCTCGTGGCGCAGGCGTATTTCACCAATCTTATCAAGAGCGCAACCTTTCTGTCATCAAAGTCATGAGCACATACAGCAGGATCGAACACTCGAATATCAGGCCAAGCGGCCTGTGCCGGAGAGTGAGGTCACGTACGAACGAACGTCACACCACGATCTTGGAATCCCCCTTGGAAGCTCAAGCCGTCTATTTCAGCAAACGCAACTTCGCTTAAGTTTAGTATAGCGACAACAAAAGATGGGGAGCAGCGTACTATGGACAGCAATCAAGCATGCATTGGAGGTGCGGCATGATCGGCCCAAAAGTCCTCTGGATAAGTAGTGGTCCAAATAGGTACCAAGCGTGGGAGAGCGTCTTCGACAAGACGGACATACAGGTACAACGTGTCGACGAATTGAATTTGTCGATGAGGCAGATTGACGAGGCAGACATTGATGTTGTTCTTGTGGATGCAAGTGGCATCATTCAAGATGACATCGACCTGTGCCGTCGCCTCAGAAAGCGCTTCGATTTTTCGCTGATCCTAATCACCCCAAATTTGACCGAGGAATTTGCAGTTGCGGCTTACAATGTTGGAATCGACGATTGCATATCGGGTCATATCAGTCCAACTCTACTTCGTGCAAAGGTGGACGCACGAATCCGATTTCTGGAACGGATGCCCCAAAGACGCGGAACTTCGACGTCTGTCAGTGCTTCCAAACGCCAGCATACACACCCAATTGGTCAGCAGTCCATACCCCCCTCGATGTGAGCAGGTTTTGCCAAGTGCTTTCTAGCGCCGATATACAATCGGCGCTCAACGACACCTCGTGCCATCAATGCCTCGCCCTCCACATTTCCGAGACCAAACTTATCCCATTTTTTGCATAATTGAGACTTTCTAACCGAATTCCCTCAAAATTTGCGATCAATTTGAGACTTTGGTAACATTTACTTGCATCTCATCGAAGGAAGTGAGACTCCTCAACGATGGGTAGTGCGTAGATGGTATGGCGGTCTGAACGCGACACAAACCTTGGGCATCATTAATAGCGATGAACTGAGACTCTTCAGCCAAGCAATACATTCCGATCAACGCGATTCCAGACAAGTGACGTGGGGTTCAAACGAGATATGGTTTTCAATATCATGTTGGCAGTAGTGGGTGTCGCACTCGGGGCGTATAGCATGTTGTTTGCGATGGGTCTCTGCATGGTGTCAGCATCAGCAGGAAGGCAGGCGGATTCGTCATCCGGCAATGGGAATCTTTCAGCACACGATTCCAAAGTCTGTTCACTCTGTGAAAAAACTGTGGTCAGCCGTTCAGAGCTGATCCGAACGAAGCCCTTGTTGGGTTCGCCAGAGGGCAGGTAGAGACAGAGCAGATAGAGACAGAGTGCCGAGTCTTGGAGCCAGAATTCGGGATCAGCGGTCGCCATGGTTTCGAGCTGGAAGAAGGATGGAGCGCCATAGCTCGACAGGTAGGAATGCCATGACTCGGCATATGCTGCCCTATTTCGGCATCCATCTGATCAGATCGCTTCCACTCCACTGCAGCCAGAGCACAAGCCTCAACTCCAACGAAGATGGATAGCCGTCACAGTCATTGGCACGGTCGATGTCATTGGCCATGTCATTGGCATCGGCACGGGCACAGCGCTGTAGCGTTAAAGAAATGCAAAAGCAGGTCCGCCAGGGCAGATCTCAAAGGTCATGACCAGACTGTTGATGCTCACGGACGAACTCCGACAGGCCAATGCCACTCAGAACAATCGACCCGTCGTCAGCCAATCTCCCTCGGCTCAACAATCAAACAGGCGCCTGCTACAATCTGAGCCACTCGCCTAGAAGAAAGAGAGCCGATTTTCTCGACCAACTCGCTCTTGTCAACGGTGAACATTTGGGAGACATTGACGACGCTCTCTTTTTGCAGATTGCCCTCACCATTCTCCAGTAGAACGTTGTCGGGTGATTCTGCCCGTCTCAGGTTGCTGGTCAGTGCACAGACGACAACCGTATTGATACGGCTTACATTGAACAGGTTGTTCTGAATGATCACATGTGGATGGCGGTAGCCTGGGCCGGAGCCGTCGGGGTTGCCTAGATCAAGCCAAAACAGATCGCCTTGTTGAATCACCATTCGCCTTCAACCATCTCCCGCTGTTTGACACGATGCTGCTTTAGTAGGTCCTGCTCACCCTCATCAAGTATGTCGGGATACGACCTGAGGCGCCTCACCCGCAAAGCACAGATTGTACAAAAAACCCATGCACGTCAACAGCCAACCTTTTGCCGGCGAACTGGAACGCTACATCGGCCATCTGCTCGCCGACCGACACAACACGGTCGCCGAAACCTCACGCTATGGATACTTGCAGAATTTGCTCAATGCAGCCGGAGCCGCATTGGACTGCCCCAAAGCGCACGTGATCATCCATCCGGTCAACACCGGCGCCGGTCTTCCCGATCTGGGCATTCTCAGCGAAAAGCAGGCGGAGGACGGCCGGCCCGAATACAGCGTCATCGAAGTCAAGCCGACGACGGCCAACGTACAGACCCTCGCCCAGACGGAGCAGGTGCGCAAGTATCTGCTCCATTACGGTCTCGTGTTGGTGACCAACTACTATCAGTTTCTGCTGGCAACGCTGGACAAACATGGCGGCGTGCAGACCGAGGAGCAGGCGGCGGTTTGAACCGCAGATTGCCCGGCACGGCTTGGCTCTGCCGGTTGATGAATGTCAACGGAATGTTCCGGTAATAATCAACATTCACAAGCACGTTGGATGATGGCGATGTCAGACCCTTTCGGCGCCCATCCCGCCTTAAAGTCATGACTATTTGCGGGGATGACGATAGAGGCATTGATTTCGCAGGCAAACCAAAAAAACGTCCGGCTTTTTCGAAAAAGCCGGACGTTTTTTTGAACTTCAGAGTTATTGCTCCGACAGTGTCTGCACGTACGCAAAGAGCGCAGTAATGCCATCGTCGCTGATCTTGATCGGAGCGAAGATGTGCTCATTGCCGTAGTCGCCGCCGGTGCGCACAAGATCCAAAAAGGCTGCGGCATCCAATTCCATGCCCACAACTGTCTCGCCCTTGTCGGCCACACCCTGACCGACGTCGCCATGACAGTCGGCACAGAGTCGAGCGTATGCATCCGCGCCCAGCGCCATATCAGGCTCGTCAGGCTCCGGAGTACCAGCGGCCTCACTTTCAGCTACCTTTGTGAGATCCACATCCGCAGCCACGGCCGCAAATTGAGCGACAGGCATGGTCGGCGCGGTGCGGCTGCTGCCACTGGCCTCCACTGTTTCAGCGTCATTGGCTTCGCTGCTCTCTCGATTGTCGCCTCCGCCTCCGCACGCAGCCAGGAACAGTGTCGCTACCAACAGCAGCACAAGCGCCAGGGGCAACGAACTGAGAGAACGAGGTCGTAGTTGCAGTCGTGTGGTCATAAACATTACTCCGGCATGTTTGGATCAAGCGCATCGCGCAGGCCATCGCCCACGAAGGTAAAACCGAGCATGGTCAGGGCTACGGCAATGGTAGGAAAGAGGGCCAGATGCCAATAGACCCGCACATAAGCGTTGCTGACGCCAACCATCTTCCCCCAACTGGCAATGGGGTCATTGATGCCGATGCCGAGAAAGCTGAGACCGGCTTCGGCAAAAATAGCAGCGGGGATGCCAAAACTGACGGCGACCAGAATCGGTGTCATGGCGTTGGGCATGAGATGACGGAAAATGATCTGATTGCGTCTCACGCCCATACTGCGGGCCGCTTCGACATACTCCTTTTCGCGCAGCGACATGAGCTGACCGCGAGTCAGACGGGCAATGCCGATCCAACTGGTGATGCTGAGGGCCAAGATCACTTTGTACAGGCCGCCGCCCCAGACCGAAATGACTAGAATGGCGAACATCAAGCCGGGAAAGGCGGTCATGATGTCGATGAAACGTGAGATCACGAAGTCTGTTCGGCCGCCCATGTAGCCGGCTAGACCACCCAAGGGCACACCGATGAGAACGGCGATCGCCATGACGCGCGATGCCCACGACAATTGATGTGCGAGCTCCGTAGATCAGGCGGCTCAGATAGTCACGGCCAACTTCATCCGTGCCCAAAGGATGAGCCGGATGCTCGAAGGGGAAAAGCAGTACCCGATCCAAATAGACTTTGTCGTAGGGATGAGGCGCCAAGTACACCGGCAAAGATCGCCAGAATCACAAAGAAGACGACGATGACGAGGCCAAATATGGCCAGACGATTGTGAAAAAACCGTCGTATGGCGTCCTGCAGGAGGGTTCTATGCGCCTCCGGCGCATTCTTGAGTACGAGACTGTATCTGCTTGCAACGGCTGTACTCATCAGGCGCCGCCTTCGGCGCCCAGCTGAATTCGGGGGTCAGCCAGGATGTAGAGCAGATCGGTGACCAGGTAGGTCATAGCTCCAGAGGAAAGCAATGAGTAAAAAGAGCGCCATGATCATCGGGTAGTCCCGGCTAAAAATGCTGGTGACGAAAAATTTCCCCAGTCCGTTGATGCGAAAGACGGCTTCGATGAAGATGCTGCCGGTCAACAGATTGGGAATGATCACACCCAGGGCTGTGATCATGGGAATGAGCGCGTTGCGCATGACATGCCGGATCATGATCGTGCGATCATTTAGCCCTTTGGCTTTGGCCGTACGCGCATAGTCCTGGCGCATGACATCTACAATGCTGGAACGGGTGTAGCGAGCGACGATGGCCATCGGCCCAAGGGAATAGGCGATGACAGGCATAGATCCAGTCGGTGCAGATGTATTCGTCCCCGATCAGACAGTCGCCGGAGTCATTCCAGCCGCCCATGGGCAACAATCTGCATGCGCACAGCAAAGATCAGGATCAGCCACATGGAGACGACAAAGTTGGGCGTGGTGATGCCCAACATGGCGACGAAGGTCGTTGACGTATCGATCCAGGTGTTCTGACGGTAGGCGGCCAAGACGCCCAAGGTAATACCCACACTGAAAGAGAGCAAAACTGTCATAATGCCAACCTGAAGCGTCACTTTCCAGGTCTTGGCAATCAGGGCGGTAACGGTCGTGTTCGGCTGTTGAAAGGGGATACCAAAGTCGAAGTGCAGGAGCACGTTCTTCATGTAGTTCAGGTACTGGACATACATGGGCTTGTCCAGCCCATACTTGGCCATGATATTGGCCTTGGCGGCCGGAGGCAATGGCGATTTTGACTCGTCAAAAGGACCGCCGGGCACCGAATGCATGAGCACAAAGGTGATAACCGAGACCACAATCAGCACAAATATTAGGGAGAATATACGTCCGATCAAATAGCGGGTCATAGGGAAATAATTCCAGAGAAGTGTATGCATCAGGGGTGATCAAGATTTGATCACCCCTGATAGATCAAACGACAAGCCGAATGAGATTCAGATCTGGATCAGATCTCCAGTCTATTCTTCTTTGGCGGTAGAGATATAGTAGATCGGCTGATGTTCTGATCGTTACCCCAGTGGTCGCCGGCGATGCCGACGGAGTCAGGCTCACGGATGCCTTCACCCTGGACCCAGGGCTGCAAGAGGTTGCCTGCCCATTCGATGGGCGACGAAGACACCGCCCACGTCGTCGACCAGCACTCGTCTCGGCATCGCGGAACATCTGGTCACGCAGCTTCAGGATCGCCGACCATGCCGGACGCTTCGGTGACCAAGCGGTCGAATTCGTCGTTCTTCCAGGAATGGCGACCGCCGGATTTCCAGACATTGCCCAACATGTTGGCCGGATCCAGGAAGTCCATACCGTAGTCCACGGCGCCGAAGGTGAGTTCGGTCGGTTTGGCATTCATGGCATCCGTGAAGACCTTGCGATCCACGTTGGAGACTTCGATATTGATGTTGAGACATTCGGCGATAGAAGCCGCTACAGCCTGGTAGACAGCCGCACGCGGCAGGCGCTTCACCGCGCAACATCATTACCTGATCGGGGAAACCTTCGCCGCCTTCGTAGCCGGCAGCAGTCAGGTGCTCGTTGGCCAGTTCGCAGTCATAGGCCTGATACTCGGCCAGGTCGCCTTCCGTATCGGAGGACGGGAAGCCGGGCATCAACATTGAATGGGCGGGCATGGCCTTGATATCGCCGTAGACAGCGGGCACGATCTCGTCACGATTCACGGCGTGGGCAAATGCCTTGCGCACGTCCAGGTTGTCAAAGGGCGGGGTGAAGGTGTCGAAGAGCAGATAGTCGGTGCGGAAGTCGCCGAAGTGGCGCAGGTAGTTTTCGCTCAACACCGGATCGTTGAGGATGATCTCAAAGTCGGCCGGGGTCAGGAACTGCATAGTCCACCTTGTCGATCTCGCCATTCTCGATAGGCGGCAAACATGGTGCTCGGGTCCATGAAGATGCATTCGATCGCGCTTGCAGACGCGGCGGGCGGAAGCCGTTGTAGGTCGGATTGGCTTCCACAGCAATCATGTTGCCGGGATCAAACTCGACGAGCATGAAGGGACCGGACGAGACAGAGGTCTCCAGCGAACTGTTGTAGAACGGACCATGCTCTTCCAGGGCCGCCTTCTGCAACGTAAAGGCAAATTTCATCACGCCGGGCAGCGGCGGGAAGACGCCTTCGGTCTCAACCTCAAGCGTCAGATCATCGACGGCACGTACGCCCAATTCTTCCACGGGCAATTCGCCGGCAATGATCTTGCTCCAGTTCTTGATGCCGCCTCGGCCAGGAAGCTGTAGAACCAGGTGAAGTCCCAGGCATGTTCCGGGCGAGGCAGTCAGACGGAAGGTGGCCTCATAGTCGTAGGCCGTCAGCGGCGTGCCGTCGCTCCAGACCTGATCCGGGCGCAGCTTGAAGGTCCAGGTCTTGCCGTCTTCAGAGACCGACCAACTCTCAGCCGCGCCGGGAATGACGTTGAAGTCCTTGTCCAACGAGACCAGCGTGTCCTGGAAGAGATCGCCGATACGGCGCAGTAGCGCTGGTAGACAGCAGTGGCAAAGTCAAAGGTGGTGGCGCTTTCGTTGATGTTGCAGGCCACTCGGTAGACCTGGTCTTCGTAGGGCAGCGCATCATCGGGCAGTGTCTCACCGAAGACGGTCACATTGTCGGCCATGTCGGCAGCGGCTTCGCCTCCGGCATCGGCAGCCGGCGCTTCTTCAGCCGCGGGCGGCAGCGGGCGCAGCGCAGCCGGAAAGCAGCAACGCGAAAATCAGGGTCAGCGCAAGCGCCAGACCGGACATGCGTCCGAATCTTGCACGGCTTGGCATTTGGTTCATCGTACCCTCCTATTTGGTTGAGTGGTAGAACATACGGTTGAACAGAACAACGGATCGGGTGATCCCACGATCAGAGGACGCGCATAGTGTAATCGGTTTCGAAGTCGGGATGCAAGTAAACGCAATCGTTTGCGCTGAATCGCCAAACCGTCACTTGCAGCCCTGAATCTCCTGGGTTACGATGCCGTCCGTTCTCTATCAATTCAACGTCCAAGATCCTAACGCAGGGGCCGGTTACGCCGGTCTGCAAAACCGACAGAATCGAGTCTCCATGAACAATTTTCAGACAGCTGTCAGCCGGCGATTGCCTCCCAATTTCTATCTGGACCCCGACGTCGCCTTCTTCAACCACGGCAGCTTCGGCGCCTGCCCCAGGCCCGTCTTCGACAACTACCAGCATTGGCAGCGTGAGTTGGAACGCCAGCCGGTCGACTTCATCCAACGTCAGCGACCAGAGTTGACGCTGGAGGCGCGCCAGAAAATGGGTGCGTACGTCGGCACGGACGGCGCCCATGTGGTCTTTGTGCCCAACGCCACCTACGGCGTCAACATCGCGGCACGCTCGCTCAAGCTGCAAGCGGCGACGAAGTGCTGGCCACCGATCACGAGTACGGCGCGGTCAACAACACCTGGCGCTACATCTGTAACCAGGCCGGCGCCACCTACATCAACCAGCCCATCCCTCTGCCTGTCGACGATCCGACAGCCTTTGTCGACGCGCTCTGGGAAGGCGTCACGCCGCGCACGCGCGTCATCGCCGTCAGCCACATCACCTCGCCCACGGCGCTCATCCTTCCCATCGAACAGATCTGCGCACGCGCCAATGCCGAGGGGCTACTCACGGTCATCGACGGAGCGCACGCATTGGGCCAGATCGACCTGGATATGACGGCCATGGCCCCGACATTCTACACGGGCAACGCCCACAAGTGGCTCTGCGCGCCCAAGGGTGCGGCCTTCCTCTACGTAGCGCCCAATCATGAACCGGACCTGGAACCGCTGGTGGTCAGCCACGGCTGGAGCGGCGAGACCGGCTCCAAACTCACCGACTACTACTCGTGGACAGGCACCATGGATCCGTCGGCCTACCTGGCCGTGCCCGCGGCCATCCGACTTCCAGCACGATCACGACTGGGCCAGCGTGCGCGCCTTCTGCCATGAACGGGCCATCGAGACCCGCAACCGCATCCAAGACCTGACCGGACTGCCTGCCATCTGTCCCGATGACGCCGGCGGCGGCTATCGCTGGTTCGAGCAGATGTTCACGGCACGGCTGCCGGAGGTCGACAGGGCCGAGCTGCGCAACCGACTCTGGACCGAGTACAAGGTCGAAGTGCCCATCTCCGGCTACCACGACGATCCGTTGATCCGGGTCTCTATCCAGGCCTACAACACGCCGGAGGACGTGGATCGCCTCATCGCTGCGTTGGAGGCGTTGCTGTAGGAGTGCCGCCAGCGTGTCCGCAGATCGGCGATAACCGCTAGATAGGTCTGAGACCTGTCCCGTCGCAAAACGACACAACATGGGCGCGTATGGGTTTCGCTGACCCGTGCACAGGGCATGTTGAATGCACGGGGACAGGTCGAGACCTGTCCCTACGCGATTGGCGATCTCAGATCACTTCGAGGCCATCGGCGTCCGGCAGATTCGGGAAGGGCGCATGCGGTTCCTGCTGATACCAGAAGGCGGTGGAGGCGATGTCGTCCTGCAGTGGCAGGTAGCGGCGCTTGCCCTCCTTCTCAGATCGCCAGCCCAGGGCCTGGATGGTGACGCGCAGATCCTCCTTGAAGCGGATCGGGTCCATGACGTGCCAGCGGTACATGCCGAAGCGCTGCTGGCTGCGGTAGAGGCCGTCCGGCTGGATCACCTGCGGCAGTCCCTGATAGGCCGTCGAATGGACGCCGTACTGCCCGATCGGGATGCTCCCAATCCCAGGCGCCGCCGAAGTAGTCCTCGGTGCCGGTGCCGCAGATGGTCGGCCAGTCCGTGTCGCCGTCCATGAAGAACTTGATCTCGCCCTCGCCCCACCAGCCGTTGTTGTTGACGCCCCAGGCCAGATAGGTGCCCACGTAGTGGCCTTGGCCCTTCACGCCGTCGAGCAGCATATGGTCCTCCATGTAGGGCAGCGGATTGCTGCGCCGCCACTGGGCGTGGAAGTAGGCGCAGTCATCCGGCACCTCGGTCAGCGCGTAGGTGATCTGGTAGTAGAAGCCCTTGCACCTCGTCCGGACTCAGGTTCTCCATCGTGATGCGGGCATGCCGGCGGAAGGGCATCTCCCAGTAGCTGTTGAAGCCGCCGGCCGGGTTGACGGCCACCGGCAGCGAGCTGATGTTGCAGCGCTCGCACCAGCCATTGGCGAAGAAGTCGCCCAGCGGCATCTCGATGGACGGCGTCTCCTCGTCGTCCCAGTAGACGCGCAGCACCAGCCGCCGCCACCAGGTCGGATGCACGGTGAGCCAGATGTGCTGGATGGCGCCCGGCCCGTCGATGTCGGCCAGCGTCACCGTTTCGTAGCCGCCCACGTTGATGGAGGGCGAGACCTTCCAGCCCTGGCCCAGCTCACGGGCGGCCACCGCGCCCGGTGCCTTCGGTGGCCTTGCCGCCGCCTCCCTTGCTGCCGTCGAAGTTCTCGGCGCTGATCGATCGCGTCTCTGCGTTGGACAGCCGCGAGAGGTTGCCCAAGTGCATTCCAAGTCCGTTAAATCCGGTCGACATTGGTGTCTCCTTCCCATGGGGTTACGATTTTTCGATTGATTGACAACTATCGTAATGTACGCTACATTTTGAAGATGTGGAAACTGCTTCCTCGTGGCCTTTCCTAACAGCAGTTTTCACATCGCACTTTGCGCCGGTTTCCGGTGGCGCTTGTTTCCTGATCTTCCACACACCAAGAGGGAGTAATCCAATGAAACGATCTGTTCCTGTTCTGGGCATCGTCGTCCTGCTGATGCTGATCGCCATGGCGTTCTCGGCCTGTGTTGCGCCGCCGCCGCCGGCCGCCCCCGCAGCCGAGAGCGATGCCGAAATGGCCGCCAGCACCGAACTCAATGTGCTCTGTACCCCGCAGGTTCAGTGGTGCGAGGGCATGAAGGCCGAGTTCGAAGCTGCCAACCCTGATATTACCGTCAACTTCGTGCGTATGTCCAGCGGCGAATCTCTGACCCGCCTGCGCAACGAGCGCGACAATCCCCAGTTCGACATCTGGTGGGGCGGCCCGGTCGACAGCTTCATCGCCGCCGCACAGGAAGGCCTGCTCGAACCCTACGACTCGCCCAATGCCGCCAACATCATCGACCCGGACCTCATGCTGGACCCGGACAACAACTGGGCCGGCATCTATGTCGGTTCGCTCGGTTTCGCCACCAACCAGAATTGGCTGGATGAGAATCCCGGCGTGGAACCGCCCACAAGTTGGGACGATCTGCTGAAGCCCGAATTCGCCGGCCAGTTGATGGTCGCGCATCCGTCCAGTTCCGGCACCTCCTACACCGCGCTCTGCACCATCGTGCAGATGATGGGTGAAGAGGAGGCCTGGGACTACCTGAGCGACTACGCCGGTCAGGTTCTCCAGTTCACCAAGAGCGGTTCGGCTCCAGGTCGCTTTGTGGGCCAGGGCGAAGCCGCCGTCGGCATCGTCTTCTCCCATGATATCGTGGCCGAGATCGAGAAGGGTTCGCCGCTGGTGCTGACCTTCCCCGAAGAAGGCACCGGCTACGAGATCGGCGGCATGGGCATCATCAAGGACGCTGCCCATCCCGATGCAGCCCAGAAGTGGTTCGATTGGGCGCTTGAGCCGGCCACCCAGGAACTTGGTCCCAAGTACGAGGCTTTCCAGGCCCCGACTGTCGAAGGCGCTGCCGCCTCACGCCCGGAACTGCTGGAAGTCAACCTGATCGACTATGACTTCGACTGGTGCGGTTCCAACAAGAAGGAATTCGTCGACCGCTTCATCAACGAGATCGCCGGCGCCGACGACCTGAAGGAATAGCTGCACAGTCTCGATTTCGGACTCGTAGTGACCGCGTTTAGCGGTCTGGACGGCGAAGCCGTCACTACGAACTCATTGCGGACAGCACCACCGAATGACCACAAGACGTCCGGCTTCTGCCGAAAGCCGGACGTCTTACCACATAGACCGATCAGACACCGCCTATGACCTCCAACGTAGCTTCATCAAGCCGCTCCGCCCTCTGGCGACGCTGGCAAGAACTGCGCCTCATCGGACAAGATCCCATACTGGCCATGGGCCTGCTCGTCGTCGGCATCTTCGTCTTCCTGTTCGTGGCGCTGCCCCTCTTCAGCGTTGTCGTCCAGGGCTTTTTCGACCCGGAGACGGGCGAACTGAGCTTCGAATATTTCACCCACTATGTCGACCCGTACTACCGCCAGTATAGCTGGCAGGTCATCATCAACACCATGGAGATGGGGCTGGGGACGGCGACCTTCGGCACGATTCTGGGCTTCATCTTCGCCTACACCATGGTGCGCTGCAGCGTGCCCTTCGCCCGCTTCTTTCACATCTTCACGCTGCTGCCGACCATCTCGCCGCCCTTTGCCATCGCCATCGCCACCATTCTGCTCTTCGGACGCAGCGGCCTGATCACCAAGCAGGTTTTCGGCATGCGCTTCACCCAGGGCATGAACGACATCTACGGGCTGGACGGTCTGATTTTTGTCCAGACCATCACCTTTTTCCCGGTCGCCTATCTGATCATCCGCTCCATGTTGGAGCACATCGACGCCTCCATGGAAGAGGCGGCGCTGAGCCTGGGCGCCAGCAAGTTCCACATCTTCCGCACCGTGACCATGCCGCTGCTGGTGCCGGGGCTGGCCGGCTCGTTCCTGCTGCTCTTTGTGGAGTCGCTGGCCGACCTGGGCAATCCGCTCCTGCTGGGCGGCAACGTCACCGTGCTTTCGACCGAAATCTTCCTGGCCGTCAACGGCCAATACGACCAGCAGAAGGCAGCCGCGCTCTCGCTGATCCTGCTCATTCCGACCCTGACCATCTTCGTGCTCCAGCGCTACTACGTGAGCCGCCGCTCCTACGTGGCCGTGACCGGCAAGCCGACGACCGGGCGCATCATGGTCAAGGAGCCGCTGATCCGCTGGACCTTCATCATCATCACCTTCCTGGTGATTGTGCTGATCATGGTGCTCTATCTGTCGATCTTCCTGGGTTCGTTCACGCGGCTGTGGGGCATCGACTACTCGCTGGACTTCAGCCACTATCAGGCCGCGCTGGGCCGCGGGCTCAACGCCATTCTGTCGACAACCTTCCTGTCGGCCGTGGCCACGCCCATCGCCGGGCTGGTCGGCATGATCATCGCCTTCATGGTGGTGCGCCGCAACTTCGCCGGCAAGCAGACGCTGGACTTCGTCTCCAATCTGGGCGGCGCGGTGCCGGGCACCATTCTGGGCATCGGCTACATCGTGGCCTTCATCGGCTCGCCCAGCTTTGCCGTCATCCTGGTCTACCTGGCGCTGGCCGGCTATCCTGGTCACCAAGGTGGTGGCGCGAGCGCTGGAAACAGGTTGTGCTGATGGTGACCGGCTTTGTGCTGGGCTACGGCATCAACTGGCTGCCCTATCTGCTCGGGCTGACCGAGGATGGCTGGCGCTATCTGCTGGCCGTCGGTCTTCTTGGCCCTGGCGCTGCTCGCCTGGTTCGTGGCCGAGCCGGGCAAACGCAAGCCGGTCGTCCTCGCGCTGGTCGGCGATGGGCGGCGATGCTGGTCATCTACAACCTGACGCCGCTGTTGCTGGCGCCCATGGCTCGCTCGGGCCGCGCCATGACCAACCCGACGCTCTCCAAGATCGTGCTGCGCTCTGGTCTCGTTCATCGGCGTCTTCACCCGCCCGACCATGACGATTCTGGGCTTCACCTATCTGGCCGTCAGCGTCTTCGTCGTCCTGCAGATTCGGCGCCAAGATGCGTGCATTTGTTCGCTCATCGCGCTCATGGCCTTCTGCGCATCGCTGACCTTCTTCGGCACACCGCTGGCCCTGGTCGGCACGCCCTACATCATCATCGCCGCCTATGCCGTGCGCAGTCTGCCGGCCTCGGTGCGGGCAGGCGTGGCCGCGCTTCAGCAGATCGACCCGTCCATCGAAGAGGCGTCCAACAGCCTGGGCGCCGACACGCAATACACCTTCCGCAATGTGACGCTGCCGCTGATTCTGCCGGCCTTCATCGCCGGTCTGATCTTCGCCTTCGCCCGCCACATGACCAGCCTGTCGGCCGTCATCTTCCTGACCACGCCCGAATGGCCGATCCTGACCGTCTGGATCCTGAGCGAGGTCGAGCAGGGCGGCATGAGCACGGCCGCGGCCTATTCGATGATCCTGATCTTCATCGTGCTGATCGCCATCGGCCTGATGTACTGGTGGCTCGGTCGGCAGTTCGGCGGACAGCGAAAACGTGGATCTGTCGGTGGGAGCAGGGTAATACGATCGACGCGGATTGGCGGATGAGGCGGATTCCACGGATTTTCTTATGATTTATCCGCTGAATCCGCCTCATCCGCCAAATCCGCGGTCTATGAACAATGCAGGAGTGACTCGTGTTTCTTGACCTGATCGACCTGAGCAAACATTTTGAGAGCCGTGACGGCAGCGGCATCGTGCGCGCCGTCGACAACATCAACGTCGGCATCGAGCAGGGGCAGTTCGTGACGCTGCTGGGACCATCGGGCTGCGGCAAGACGACGACGCTGCGCCTGATCGCCGGCTTCGAGTTTCCCACCACCGGCCACATCGTGCTGGACGGCGAGGAGATCAACGAGCAGCCGCCCAATCAGCGCGACATGGCCATGGTCTTCCAGAGCTACGCGCTCTTCCCCCACCTCAGCGTCTTCGACAACATCGCCTACGGGCTCAAGATCAAGAAACTGCGCAAGGCCGACATCCGTGCCCAGGTCGGCGCATGTGCTGGATCTGACCGAGTTGCAGGGGCTGGAGAACCGTGCGCCCAACCAGCTGAGCGGCGGCCAACAGCAGCGTGTGGCCCTGGCCCGCGCCCTGGTCATGGAGCCCAAGGTGCTGCTCTTTGACGAGCCGTTGAGCAACCTGGACGCCAAGCTGCGCGTCCAGATGCGCACCGAGATCCGGCGCATCCAGCAGGAGCTGGGCATCACCAGCGTCTACGTCACCCACGACCAGGACGAGGCCATGGTGCTCTCCGACCTGATCGTGATCATGCACAACGGCGAGATCCAGCAGAGCGGCACCGCGGTCGACATCTACCGCCATCCCCACAACCGCTTTGTGGCCGACTTCATCGGCCGCGCCAACTTCCTGCCGGTGACCGTGGCCGATGTGCTGGGCAAAAGCTGGGTCGTCAAGCTCGACGACATCACGCTCAACATCCCCGGCTCGGCCACGACCGACCTCAAGCCGGGCGACGCCGCGCTGATGCTGGCACGGCCGGAGTCGATCCAGATTTTTGTTGACCCGACGCCCTCCGGCCGCTCGCTGCCCGGCACGGTGCGGCGCACATCCTACATGGGTTCGCTGGCCGAGTACGATGTCGAATTGGACGGAAAGCTGATCTCGGTGGTGCGCCACGATCCCAAGGCCGAAGATCTCTACGCCGAGGGCACGCCCGTCCACCTCGACTTCCTCGACACCAATCTCTACCTGCTGCCTAGCGATGACAACGGCAACGGCGACGACCCCGAAGATGCCTGAGTCGATTCTGGACTGGGAGATCGCGCTCACGCTCTGGTTCCAGTCCCAGGGCGACTGGTTGATCGGACCCATGAATTTTCTGACCCTCACGGGCGGTCCGCTCTTCTTTCTCTTCGTCCTGCCGATTGTCTACTGGTCGGTGAACCGGCGCTTCGGCCTGCGGCTGGCCCTCGCCCTGCTGATCACGCTGACGCTGAACAGCCTGCTCAAGATCTTCTTCCACGCGCCGCGTCCCTACTGGTACAACGCAGACGTGCGCCTGCTGGGCGGCGGCGAGACGGGCTTCGGCCTGCCGTCGGGCCATGCGCAGACGTCGGTGGTGTTGTGGGGCATGATCGCGGCGGCCGATCAACCGCTGGTGGGCCTGGGTCGGCGCGGTGCTGATCATCGTGGGGGTCGGGCTGTCACGCGTCTACATCGGCGTCCACTTCACCACCGATGTGCTGGTGGGCTGGCTGGTCGGGGCGCTGACGCTGGCGATCTTTCTGGCCAGTGAGGATGCGGTCGCGCGCTGGTTCGACCGCTTTTCGGTCGGCAAACAGATCGCTATCGTCTTCGCCATCTCGCTGGGCATCATCGCCGTCGGATGGGCCATTGTCGACGGTCTGTTTGCGGGCTGGAGCCTGCCGTCCGCCTGGCTGGACAACGTGGCCCGTGCCGGCGGCGCTCTGCCGGACGGCATGAGCCTGCAGGACACAGTCACCACCAGCGCCCTGCTCTTTGGCTTCGCAGCCGGCGCGTTCTGGCTGCGCTCGCGTGGCAATTTCCGCGCCGATGGGCCGATCAAGTATCGGATTCTGCGCTATTTGGTGGGTGTTTTTGGTGTGGGCGATGATCTATCTCGGGTTGAAGCTCGTCTTCGATCCGCTGGCTGCTGACGAGTCAACGCTGGGGCTTGTGCTGCGCTACATTCGCTACTCGGCTGTCGGCTTGTGGGTCATCGGCGGCGCGCCGCTGGTCTGTCTGCGCTTGGGGTGGGCGGAGCCGGAAGAGGTGAGCGGCTGAACATCAGAGATTCAGGAAACGATCACTTGTGGCTCGGTCAAAACCTGCTGGAATGAGAAATCGAAGATGTTCGCTCGTTCCTTTGCGTGTTCGAGCGTGATCGCGACCAGGTTTCCGTCAGCATCCAAGTCCACGATGGCGTTCTCGTTGATTTCGCTTGTCTCAAGAACTTCCTTGTCGGTCAGTTCAATGTAGACTGTATCTGTGTCCGGGAAATATCGAATTTTCATGATTCTCTTTCCTGAAACCGCCTATCGAAGAAAGCATTGTGAACCGTCTCGCCATCTTCTAGTAGCACAACTCGCAAGTATCGCCTGCCAGCCTCCTCGATTCGAGCCCATCGGCGAATCCGACCGTCGGACTGAATCAGATCTTGTGGGCCTAGAGCCATCAATGCAACTTTCACCTACCGCACTCGCAGAGATTCTGAATGTATTGGACGTCCCTTTTGTCCAGGCTGGAAGTTGTCCAACCCCGTCAGAAATGCCGGAACCAGTCGATCTGTTGGTTTCGCTGGTCGAATACGGTGAGGCCAGACTGCGCTCCGCTCTGATCCCGCTGCTATTATGCCATCCTGAATTCGCGCAAGAGGCGACTTCCGCGGCAGGTAGATTGTCAGTCTCGGATCGGTCTGCCTTTATCTGCTTCTACACCGCCGCAGCGCTCTTGCAGCGCAAATATGCAAGCAGGCTAGCCACGTTAGGCATCGACTCTCGCCAGTTGCCCCACCACTTTTCTGCAGATCTAGGACTGCCGGATGGTTCCGATCCTGACCAGGCGTTGCGACGCCTGGCTGCACACCACCGTGCCCTTAGCGGCAAGGCGATCAACTGGCTCGGTACGTACGAGCACGCGGCCGAACGCTGGCTAACCCATATGGAGCATCGCAGAGAATAGCAGGCATCTCAGAAGTCCAAATACGTATCGGCCGTTCTTGGCTTCACGGCGAGAATGGTTACGATTCCATCGTCTTCATCAATTTGGTAAATGATACGCCAGCCGTCGAAGCGGATGCGATGCAGGCCGATCAACTCACGCCCGAGTGGTTTGCTATCCGGCGGTCTCGGGTTCTCTTGGAGATCCAGCACGATCTCTTGGGCGTCCTGTCGCAGGCGTCGAGGCAACGCTTGCATGGTCCGACGAGCGCCGGCCACAATTCTAAGCCGATACAACATGCTCGGACATCCAGCGTTTCATTTCTTCGACATTGACATCTTCAATCGATTCTTCGCCGCTCTGCATGGCCAACAAAACCTCCATGCCCGTCACCAGGTCATCTAGATCATCAAGCCTGTCGACAATGGCGTTCCACTGTTGGGGGGAAACGATGACGGCCACCGGTTCGCCGCGACTGGAGAGCATGACCGGGCCATCCTTGGCTTTGTCCATCACTTCCAGATGCCGATGACGAATATCACTGACCGTCGCTGTTTGTGGAAGTCTGTTCATGTTTGCACCTCACATGTCATAAAAATGTCATCCTGTCAATTAGGATAGCAGGCCCCGAGAAAAACGTCAAGGGCAATGACAAAACCAACGGTATTACCCTTGAGAACGCCAAACTCTTGAAGTCCTGAAGAACCGGATAGTTCTGCCGCCCTCAACGCAAAATACGTGAGCGTGTGAGGTATGCTGTATGATGCCTGTACAAGATGTGCCATTCTGTTCTGCCACGGTATGTTAGGCCAGCCGAGCAGACAATGATGGCTCGAATTGGCCAGATGAACGGATGTCCACCACAATATGGGGAAATCATGAACGGCACGACTTCGATAGACGTTCGACTCACCCAACAACTCAACTTCATCCTCGAAATCGACCGCCTCAAGGGCATCATGCGCCGCTCCATGCTCATCAGCGGCGACCGCTACGAGAACTCGGCCGAGCACTCCTGGCATGTGGCGCTGATGGCCGTGCTGCTGGCCGAGCACTCCAACGAGCCGGTCGATGTGTTGCACATGGTCAAGATGCTGCTGGTCCACGACATCGTCGAGATCGACGCCGGCGACACCTATGCCTACGACGAGAGCGGCAAGCAGAGCCAGGCCGAGCGCGAGCAAGCGGCGGCCGAGCGCCTCTTCGGCCTGCTGCCGGCCGATCAGGCGGCGGAGATGAAGGCCGCATTCGACGAGTTCGACGCCCGCGCAGACCGCCGAAGTCCAAGATGGCCAACGCCGTCGACCGTCTGATGCCGCTGCTGCACAACTACTACAGCCAGGGCAAGGAGTGGCGCAAGCACGACATCACCCGCGAGCAGGTGATCCAGCGCATCGGGCCGGTGGTCGACGGGTCGGAGGCGCTGTGGGCCTTCGCTGAGGAGATCATCGACAGGTCGGTGGAAGAGGGGTATCTTCGTGGTTGAGAAAGACGGCGACGGATTTGAATTGAACCAAACGCAAAACTATGGCCTCACTCCGTACCTATCAAATTCGCCAATGTCTGGACGACGCCTGCCGTTTCCGCTATCCGGCACGGGACGACGATCTGCGCGCCCAGCGCTGCCCGCGTTGCGGCGCAGAGACCCGTGCAGTCGCCGCCACCATTTCCCGCTTGCGGACGAAAGCGAATCGGCTGCCCGCCCGGATCAGCGCCAGCCGCTCCGCCGGGTCGACGTGCTGCTCGACAACATCCGCAGCCTCTACAACGTCGGCTCCATCTTTCGCACGGCCGACGGCGCGGGCATTCGTCACCTCTACCTCTGCGGCATCACGCCGACGCCGGACAATCCCAAGCTGGCCAAGACATCGCTGGGCGCGGAGCAGACGGTCGGCTGGTCCTACCATGCCAATGCCGTCGATCTGATCGATCGAGAAACAGGCGGACTATCTTGTCTGGGCGCTGGAGGAGACGACGGATGCTGTTTCGCTCTTCGACCCGCCGCCGGCGCCCGCCGATGCCGCCATCCTACTGGTCGTCGGCAACGAGGTGACCGGCGTCGATCCGGGCATTCTTGCCCTCTGCGACGCCAGTCTCGCCATTCCCATGCGCGGAGCCAAGCGGTCGCTCAATGTGGCGACGGCGTTTGGGGTGGCGGCGTACGCGGTTGTGGGGTTGTAGGGCTGTGGGGTCGACTAGCCTACGGGAGTCTAGTAGAGCTGTCGGAACTAGCAGGCTGTCAGAGGCGATTCTGATTTCCGGACAGCCCTACAGAGCCCAAATCCGTGACAGCCTCAGCTCTCAGCGTTCTACAACTCACTTCGAACTCCTACGCGCCGCGCCACACGCATCCCCAGCCGAAAGACCACGATGGCGGCCACGCCGGCCAGTGCGCTCGCCCAGAAGACGATGGAACCGCCGCCGGCCAGATCCCACAGCGTGCCGCCGATGATGGCGCCCAGGCCCCAGCCCAGCCCGCCCTGGGCCGCGCCGACGGTCGCCTGGGCCGTGGCGCCCATACCTTCCGGCGCGGTCTCGTTGGCATAGCCGACGACCGCCACCCAGAAGAATCCATAGCCGACGCCGACCAGCGATGCCGCAAAGATCAGCGATAGCGGCGATGTCATGGCCGCCACGGTCATCCAGCCGAAGCGTGAAGATGGAAAGGCCAACGGTGATCAGCGTGGCATTGCCGTAGCGATGAAACCAGCGCGCGCCCAGGAACATGATCGGAATTTCGGCCATCGCGCTGGCGCCGTAGGCCATCCCGACCTGGGCCTGGCTGCCGCCCAGTTCGAGAATGTGCAGCCCCAGAAAGTTGAAGTAGCCGCCCGAGCCGATACCGGCCAGGACCATGGCCAACAGAAATCCGATATAGCTTCGCTGCCGCGCCAGCGTGCGCACGCCGGCGATCAGGCTCACCTGTCCCGGAAAGCGCTCGATGGGCATTTTGAAGCTCAGGCCGAAGAGACCTACGCCCACGGCCAGACCGTAGATCAGAAAGATCATGCTCAAATCGTTGAGCGAGAGCAGCGTGCCCAGGCCGAAGCTGGTGATCACAAAACCGACACTGCCCCAGAGCCGCTGCCGCCCATAGCTGACGCCCGGTGCGCGAGACGATGGTCATGACCGCGCTGTCGGCAATGGCCGGAATCGGCGCCCGGAAGAAGTAGAGCATGATGACCAAGACCATCAGCGGCCAGAAGCTGTCGGCCGGAATGAACAGCAGCGCGGTCAGGCCGGTCACCAGCGCGCAGCCGGCCAACACGGCGGTCTGAAGCTGAAAGCGATCCGCAATGGCGCCCCAGAACGGATTGGCCAGCAGCGCGACAATGGGCGGTATGCTGGCCAGCCAGCCGATCTGCACGCCGCTCAGGCCCAGTGACTCCAGATAGACGTTGAAGTAGGGGGCCAGCACGCCGATTGCGGCAAAGAAGACGAAATAGAAGATCCGTGCGACAAACAAGCCTTGTCGATCCGTGGGACTGAGCCGTGTGTCAGAACCTTGTAGGCCGGACAATAGGCGACGGCGTCGAACAGAGTCGTTGGGTAACAATAGACGAAAAATGCTGCACCTCGGTCGTTTGCAGGCTGCGAACCTGGATGAATTGCGGGTCAACTGCAACATGCGCTACACTTGGCCCCGATTGGTTATCCACAAATCATCGCCCAACAACGCCGTAAGAGTCAAACGGATGACAGCCGTATTTGAACCGGAATTGGAGACAACGCATGAAATTTCCACCACCTTTCTACCGCTGGCGTCCGCATCCCTGGCATGGCCTTGACGTCGGTCCGCAGGCGCCGGAGATCGTCCACGCCTACATCGAGATCACGCCCTTCGATGTCGTGAAATACGAGATCGACAAGAAGACCGGCTATCTGCGCGTCGACCGACCGCAGCGCAGTTCGTCTCAGCCGCCGGCGCTCTACGGCTTCGTTCCCAGAACCTTCTGCGATCAGCGCGTGGCCGAACTGTTCGGCGGCGTCGACCGCGGCGACGGCGATCCGCTGGACATCTGCGTGTTGAGCGAGCGCCCCATCAACCGCTCCGAGGTCATCCTCAACGCACGCGTGGTCGGCGGCATCGCGGCCAACGACGGCGGCGAGGCCGACGACAAGATCGTCGCCGTGCTGGAGAACGACAATGTCTGGGGCGAAGCGCGGGACATTGAAGATCTGCCCAAAATATTGGTCGAACGGCTGACCCACTATTTCGGCACCTACAAGATGGTCCCCGGCGAGGAGTCCAAGCTCAAGATCGAGCGCATCTACGGTCGGGAACACGCGCTGAAGGTGGTGCAGGCGGCCATGCATGATTATTATGATGAGTACGGCGGGTGAGAAAAAGACAACGGTGAATGGTGAACGCCCAATTGTGAATTGTTAACGAATGACCCGAGTCGACATCAGAAAAGGCAGATAACCAATGCACTATCGAGAGTTGGGCAAAACCGGCATCTCTGTTTCGGAAGTAGGGCTGGGCTGCAATCGCCTGGGCGACGAAGCTCAGGCGGACGATTTTTGGGTTTCGCTGATCCGGCAGGCTGTCGATCTGGGGGTGACGGTTTTTGACACCTCAACCCAGTATCAGGGGAGTCGAAGCGAGTCGATGCTGGGCAAGGCCATCGGCAACCGCGACGATGTCTGTATTGGCACCAAGATGACTCGCTCCGGCTATGCGCCGGGCGAAGGCTTTTCCGCAGACCGCATGGCGCTCTCACTGGAGGGCAGTTTGAGGCGTCTGCAACGGGATCAGGTCGATATCTTTCAACTGCACAGCCCCAGCCGCGCAGAGATGGAAGCCTACCCGGACTGGGCCGAAGGCATGAGCAGGCTCAAGGAGCAGGGCAAGATCCGTCTGCGCGCGGTGGCTGTCCAGACCATCGATGACGCGCTGTGGCTGATCGAACAGAATCTGGTTGAGGTTCTACAGATCACCTACAACATTTTCGAGACCGAGGCCCAGCGGCTCTTCCCCGTCGCTCAAGAGGCCGGCGTTGGACTCCTCTGTCGGATGCCTTTGGCCAGGGGCGTGCTGACCGGCAAGTTCGCCGAGGATCAGGACGACCTGAGTCAACATCGGGCATCGTTGGATGGCGATACGGCGCTCCAACGGATCCGATTGGTGAACGATCTACGACCGATTGGCGAGCGCTATGAGGGCGGCTTGACCCGTTTGGCCCACCACTACAGTCTCACCCCTTCGGCGATCTCGGCGATTATTCCGGGTGCGCGGACAGCCGATCAACTGCAAGAAAATGTAGCTGCCTCCAATGGTCGTGGCCTTCCCGAAGATATTCGCAGCCAGATCGAAACCATCCAGCAGTGTTGGGATGCCTGATATTGTAGGTTGAGTGTTCTTGCGTGATCGCCTACGCTGCGTTGGCTGCCGCCTATTGGGCGAGGTCAACCGTGAGAAAACGGTCCATCGGAAGTCATCCGCCGAAATCATGAAACCATCCGACCCACCACAAGTGATCCGCTGCATGAACGTTCACGCAGCAAGCAGTACGCAGCCGTGTATCTACGGAGAAAAGACCATCCCATGCCCACGCCTCTCCAAAACCAATGGGACAGCCGCTATCAGTCCGGCGACACGCCGTGGGACAGCGGCAAGACGCCGCCCGAAGTGACCTCGTTCTGGGACGGCAGACTGCTGTCCCGCAGCGGTACGGCGCTGGACCTGGGATGCGGGACCGGCACAAATATCGCTTTCCTGGCACGGCTAGGGCTACATGCCGTCGGCGTGGAATTCTCCGCGACCGCGCTGAAACTCGCTGCGGAACGGCTGACGCTGCTTGAGCCAGGGCTTCAGCATCAGATTGACCTCGTGCAGGCCGACGTCGCTCGACTGCCGTTCACCGCAGTCGATGCATCCTACATCCTGGATATCGGCTGTCTCCACGCCATTCCGCCGGCCCGACGTTCGACCTATGCGAGCGGTGTGTGCAACAACTTGGCGTCCGGCGGATATTACCATCTCTTCGCATTTGACCGTCACCCGAATCCACCGGAGGATGATCCGCTAACTGGCCTGGCGCGGCATGGCGGAGAACGAGGTCGAGACCCTTTTCGCCCCCGCGTTTGAGATCGTCGACGTCACCCACGGCGACCCGGACCATGCCCCATGCCGCTGGTATCTCTTGCAGAAGCGTTAGTTCAGCACCTCACGATCTGTCATTCTGAGTGTGCCTCGCCGGATACCCGACGCTCCAAATGGAATGAACGTGCTACTGTCATTCCGAGCGGGTCAGCCCGAGCACTTTCGGATTGGCAATACGCCAGCGAGGAATCTCGGCTTGCGTTATCGAGACCCTTCACTGGTGACTCAGGACAGAGGCATTTTATGGCAAGCCCGCTCAGGGTGACAGAGTATCTCTCGTAGCTAGAACGGACTTGTTCATTAGAAGTCCCTCCAGTGCGTTGACCGCCCTTCTTACGGGAAGTAACGGCGCCGAATGAGTCTTGTTACTTGATAGCGGGCATGAGGGAGCACATCGCACTTGGTAATACACCCGCGAGGAATCTCGGCTTGCGATACCGAGCCCCTTCGCTGGTGACTCAGGACAGCGTCATTTTATGGCAAGCCCGCTCAGGCCTGTCCTGAGCCCAGCCGAAGCAGAAGGCCGGCGAAGGCATGTCCTGAGTGCAATCAAAGGAATCTCGGTCTTCCCGAATTCGTGACCTATTGGGTTCCGGCACTTTCAGTAGTTCACGATTTGTCATTCTGAGTGGGTATTTTCAAGTACGACACTCTGGCAAAAGGTCAGCGAAGAATCTCGCTTTTCACCAAATCGTGAACTACTGACTTTCAATTTTCTCGGTGTGGATTCCATCAACTCCACACACGCTCTCCACATCTTCTCCATAATCGACCGCTATTCTGTAGTCAATCGTGTGAACGAGATCACGTAACCACCACAGAATGTTCGTTTAAGGAGAAAAAACATGACACGCAAACTCTCAGCCGCTTTGGTCGTCGCCCTTGTCCTGGTGATGGCGCTTTCAGTCGCCGCCTTCGCACAAGGTTCCGCACAGGATGCCCCCTACGCATCACAGGACGGCAGCGGCAATCGCTTCGGGCAAGCGGGAAACGGCCCGGGTGTCGGTCGGGTTGCCAACGGCAGCGGACAAGGAATGAACTTTGTCGATAGTGACGGCGATGGCGTTTGTGACAATTTCATCGATGAGGATGGTGACGGCGTCTGCGACAACTGCGAAGGCCAAGGCGGACAGATGATGGGTCGCCGCAACGGCCGGGGCCAATCCGACGACGCCACAGGTCCACGACACGGCGGCCGCGGCAACAACAGCCAGAGTGGAAACGGCCGGGGCGGTGGTCGAGGCGGCAATCGCTAGTCAGCCGACCAAGCTCAGATCATTTCAGGTGGAAACCTCGCTCATTCAAAAGAGCGAGGTTTCCGTTTGCCAACTCCTTGCCGACGAAAAACTGCGGTATACTTCTGACATGACAGAACAGACATCGCCCCTGATCCTGGTCGTCGATGACGATCCCAAAATCGTCCGCCTGGTGCGCAGCTATCTTGAACAGGCCGGCTTCAGCGTCGAGACCGCAGCCGACGGCGATAGCGCGCTGCATCATATACGCGCCCAACATCCGGACCTGGTCGTTCTCGATCTCATGTTGCCGGGCCGCGATGGGCTGGAGGTGACGCGCACGGTGCGCAGCATCCCTGAACTGGCGCAGACACCGATCCTCATGCTGACGGCACGCGTCGATGACATTGACCGCATTCTCGGTTTAGAGATGGGCGCTGATGATTATGTCACCAAGCCGTTCAATCCACGTGAGGTGGTGGCGAGGGTCAAGGCAATCCTGCGCCGCAGCCGACCGGCGGGCGACGACGGCGCTGACGTGCTGCGCGTAGGCGAACTGACGCTGGATGTGCAGTCGCATCGAGTGAGCAAAGCCGGCCTGCCCGTCGAACTGACCCCCAGCGAGTTCGACATTCTGCGCCTGCTTTTGGACCATCCAGGCCAGGCCTTCAGCCGTACCCAGATCATCGAGCAGGGCCTGGGCTATGAATATGCCGGACTGGAACGCACGGTCGACAGCCATATCAAGAACCTGCGCCGCAAACTGGAAGAGAATCCCAAAGAACCGCGCTTGATCGAGACGGTCTTCGGGGTGGGGTATCGGTTGAATGGATAGGATCAAAATGACGATCCACGAAGTGGCACGAAGGGCCACGAAGCAACACAAAGCGAAGCTATTTTCGTGAACCTTCGTGTCGCTTCGTGCTCCTTCGTGGATCCATATTCTTCTCATTGCCGCTACAGCATCAACGACAACCCCAGCAGCAGAATCATCACGTTGACGACAGTCCGGAACCGTTCGGTCGACAGTCGGCGGTCGATCAATGTGCCGACGACGATGCCGACCAGTAATGCTGGAATGGCGAAGAGGAAGTAACGCCCGATGCTTTGTGTCATGTGGCCGGCGGCGAAATGGGCGGCGATCACGAAGAGAGCATTGAAGAGGAAGAGCGCCTGCAAGACCGATCGAAACTCATTGCGGGCCCACTGCTGCGAATCGCCGTAGACGATCACGGGCGGGCCTGCGGTATTGTAGGCGCCGCCGAGACAGCCGGCCAGAAAGCCCGCCGGGTAGCCCCAGTTGGTTGAGGTCGCCGCCGCAGAACGGTGCGGCTTGATCATCGAGTAGAGCGCATAGGCGATCAACATCGCGCCCAGCGCACGCTGGACAATTTGCCCATCCATGCTCTGGATGGCCCAGACGCCGATGGGGATGCCCAGAGCCGCGGCAGCAGCCAGGCGGACCACTTCACGAACATTGACCGACGCCCGATGGCGGGCCAGGTTCACGGCATAGAGAGTGCAGCCGGTCAGCGCCACCAACGGGGCCGCCGTCTGGATGCCCAAGGTCAGAACCAGCATGGGCATAACAATCAGCGCGAAGCCAAAGCCGGAGATCGTCTGGATCAGCGCCGCCAGGAAAATTACCGCCACAATGAGTAGTTCGATCATCACCGGCCACTGAGTCTACGTACAACGAGCGTCTGAAGTTGAGTCATTCACGAACCTTCATTGTCAGTGTTCCTCGCCGGAAAACCCGGCGCGCTACCTGGAAAAAACGTGCATCTGTCATTCCGAGCGGCTCGATGAGACCGCATCGCACTCGACGACTATCCGGCGAGGAATCTCGCCGCCCTAAAACCTAGCTCATTGCCGTTGTGACGCAATGCCAACGTCCATTATATCCCCCCATGCACCCGATGTCGGAATAACGGAGACAGACACAAATCATGCGTCTGAGCACCAAAGTCCTACTCGCCCTTGCCATCGTCATTGCCGTGGCCCTTGTCACGGCCAGTCTGATGATTGGTCGCAGCACCAGCAATGCCTATCGCGTCTATCTGCGCGGCTATCAGCAGCAGCAGTTGCTGCAACTCGCCGACGAGGCCGGCCGGCGCTACGCTGAGACCGGCTCCTGGGACGAGGTGCAGACCTGGCTGACCAGCGCGGCTGATGATCCAGCTACGCCCGGCAGCATGGGAAACGGTCGCGGACAGGGTCGCGGGCAACAGCGTCGCCAGCAACAGCCGGCGATGAATAGCGCCGTGGTGGTTGTGGACACCGAATCCGGCCGTCCGCTGGCCGCATCTGTTCCGCCCGATGCCGTGGACGGCTTTCTGGTGGGCGCTCCTATCACGGTCGATGGAAAGACGATTGCCGCGTTGGCCACGGAACCCACGCTGATAAAGATGGGCGATGCCGAAGAGACGCTGTTCAATCAGGTCAACCGTGCCGTACTGCTGTCGGCGCTGGTGGCGGGATTGGTCGCGCTGTTGGTCGGCTGGCTGCTGGTTGCCAGCATGCTGCGCCCGCTACGCAGACTGGAGGAGGGCGTCGCGCAAGTGGCGGCCGGCGATCTGGAAGCACGTGTCGAGGTTAGCGGACACGATGAGATCGCTCAGTTGGCCACCGGCTTCAACACCATGGCGGCCAGCCTCCAGGAACAGGAAGCGCTGCGCCAGCGACTGGTTGCCGACATCGCCCACGAGTTGCGCACGCCGTTGAGCGTCGTTCAGGGCAACCTACAGGCCATTCTGGATGGCGTCTATCCGCTGAATCTGGATGAGATCCAGACCATTCAAGAAGAGACACGGCTGATCGCCCGCCTCGTGACCGATCTCCACGAACTTGCGCAGGCCGAGGCCGGTCGCCTGCCCCTGGTCCGCCAAGAGGTCGATGTGGCATCCGCGATCCAGCACATGGCAGCCAGTTTCCGCCCATTGGCCGCAGAGCGTGAAGTAACACTAAATACGGATCTCCCGGACGGCCCGTTGTCTGTCGACGCCGACCCGGATCGATTGCAGCAGATTTTGACCAATCTGATCGGGCAACGCCATACGCCATACACCGGCAGGCGGCCAGGTTACCCTCTCTGCCGCCGGTGATGTCAACAGGATCCAATTCTCCGTGGCAAACAGCGGACAGGGCATCGAACCCGAAGACTTGGCCCATGTGTTCGATCGCTTCTATCGGGCCGACAGTAGCCGCGAACGCGATGCAGATTTTACAACCAGCGCCGGGCTGGGATTGGCCATCGCCAAGGCGCTGGTGGAAGCCCATGGGGGGATAATCTGGGTTGATAGCACGCCAGGGCATGGAGCGATATTCACCTTTGAGTTGCCACGGTCTTAGCAGGAGAACTTACGTAATGAGTTGGACACAACACCGTGTGACACTACAGCCCAAATCGCGTGGCTTCCACCTGGTGACGAGGGAAATCGTGCAACAGATCCCTGCGATGAGCACCATCAGAGTCGGACTTGCCCACATCTTCATCCAGCATACGTCAGCGTCCCTGGCCATCAATGAAAATGCCGACCCGGAAGTCCGGGTCGACATGGAGTCCTTCTTCAATCGGTTGGCACGCGAAAACGAACCGTACTACACCCACACCTACGAAGGAGCGGACGACATGCCCGCCCATCTCAAGTCAGTGATGCTGGGCAGCAGCGTGACCATTCCCATCACGGATGGGCGGCTCAATCTGGGCACATGGCAAGGCATCTATCTGTGTGAACACCGGGATCGGGGCGGCGCCCGCCGGCTTGTGGTCACGATTCACGGCGAGCACGGATGATGGCTGTTCCATGGACAGATAAGGTACACAGATGGCGCACACAGATAGTGACGACAGCAGCCCCGACATGGCGCCTTCCAGCCAATTCGTGCGGCCGTCGATGGCCACCAAGTCGGCGCAGGACAGTGCCGGACTAGCCGGCCACTTCATCGCCGTGCGGGCGGATCAAGAAGGACCATACGATGGCTACGACGCCAATGACCATGAGGATGACGCCGCTGATAAACGTCAGGTTGAAGCCCTGCATGCGCGAAAAATAGACGAGAAAACCCCACAACATCAGCAAGGCGTTGAAGAAAATCGGTCCCCAGGAAAACGGAGTCTCACCCCGGTCAAAGAAGCTGTGCCACAATCCAAGACCACCGTAGATCAGCAGACCTGCGGCCAGCAACGAATAGCCGGTCCTGACATCAACCCACCCAAACCACGCGGCTGCCAGCAGCCCGCCACCGATCACGATGCCGGTAATGCCACGGATCAGCCCGCTCTTGGACTTTTTGTTTTTCTGGACAGTGGCCCCGATTGCCTGGGTAATGCCCGAAATGAAAATGTAGGCGGCAGCCACCATCCCAATGTAGACAATCGCCTGATCAGGTTGGGCTAAAATATAGATACCCAACACAACTGCAATGACGCCTTGCGCCAGCACAAGCCACCAAAGATTATCTTTTTTCACGGTTTGTTCTCCTTCTACGATGAATATGGTTGATCAAAAAGATTGCATCTCTTGATTGCCGTGCGGCTGTCGCGCCCAGCAATCGGGATGATTATACCGTCGAATAGTCGATGATCGTAACCCGCAAAACTGGCTGGTATGTGCGACTGATCCGACGATGGTCCGTTGGGGCAGATTTTTCGACTGTGCTACACTGCCGATAGACTTTAATTGACCATAAATGAGAGGGTTTGGAACATGTCGCAAGAGGAATTTGAACACAAAGCCGGTCCAGGAACGCTGGCGGTCTGGGCTGGTGAAGAAGGCGGCGGCTGGGAGCGTTCGACCCAGATACCGGTGGTGCACAGCGTCTCGTTTGGCTACGACGATCTGGACACCTGGCAAGCAGTCGCATTGGGCAAGGAGAGCGGCCATATCTACAGCCGCAACACCAATCCGACAGTCGCTGCGTTTGAGGAGAAGATTCGCAGGCTTGAAGACGCCGAAGCGGCGACCAGCTTCGCCACAGGCATGGCCGCCATCAGCAACACGCTCCACACATTGCTCAAACCGGGCGACCGTGTGGTCTCGGTCAAGGATACCTACGGCGGCAGCAATCAGATCTTTGCGGAATTTCTGCCGCGACTCAATATCGACGTCGTACTCTGCGACACGACCGACTTCGACGCCATCGAGGCCGAGATCGCCAACGGGCTGCACCGTGCTCTACATGGAGAGCCCGACCAATCCCACGCTCAAGATCATGGACATTCCGCGGCTGGCCGCGGCCGGACACAGCGCCGGCGCCACCGTCATCGTCGACAACACCTTTGCCACACCCATCAACACCAACCCACTGACACTGGGCGCTGACCTGGTTGTCCACAGCGCCACCAAGTATCTGGGCGGCCATGCCGACGCGCTGGGCGGCGTCGTCTGCGGTGACCGGGAACTGGTTCAAGCGCATCTACCACTATCGCGAGATCAACGGCGCGACGCTCGGACCCGATGGCCGCCTATCTGTTGCTGCGCGGCATGAAGACGCTCCATCTGCGCATCCGCCAGCAGAATGTCAGCGCCATGGCCATCGCCCACTTCCTGGAAGATCATCCGTCGGTCGAAACTGTGCTCTATCCCGGCCTGCGAAGCCACGAGAACCACGACATCGCCGCCCGGCAGATGCGCGGCTTCGGCGGCATGCTCAGTTTTGCGCCGGTCGGCGGCTACGACGCCGTGCGGCGCATTCTGCCCAGGCTGCGCTACGCCCACGCCGCCGCCAACCTGGGCGCGGTCGAGACCATCGTCGGCCCGCCGGCGACGACCAGCCACGTCGAAGTGCCGGCCGATCAGCGGGCCGCCCTCGGCATTCCCGAGGGCCTGATCCGCTACTCGACCGGCATCGAGGAGACATCCGATCTCATCGCCGATCTGGAGCAGGCGCTGGGCTAACGATCGGCAGATCGATTGCGAGCAACTGTACGGCCCTGTACACTCGATAGACCGCGGATTCGGGCGGACAGAAACCGGCTTGATTCGGATTGTATTCGCGAACAGCTCATCCACCTAATCCGCGGTCACATTTTCATCGCAGTGCCGTCAGTATGGTTACGATTGCAATATGTAGCGCGCGAAACTTGCTCAGCCGACCCATCCGGCTTATAATAAGGAGCGTTCTTGGAGAGGTCGCATAGTCTGGCCGAGTGCGCGGGCCTGGAAAGCTCGTAGGGTGCAAGCCCTCGAGGGTTCAAATCCCTCCCTCTCCGCCATAGTTCTTGAAGATTCGTGTGTTTTCACCGCTCCGTCAGGTGCTGGGTCCTGTGCGGCAGAGCACTGTGAACCCCGTCAGGGTCGGAAGGCAGCAGCGGTAAGCAGCCCGTTCTGGGTGACACGGGAGAGCCTGGTGTCGCTGGCGGAGCGGTGAAAGCACACGAATTTTTTGTGACCCCGAATCACGCCTCTACAATCAAACTCAAGGGAAAAACGCCATGAACTTCTTTGAGAAGCTGGATGCCGCGGTCGAACGCAATCAGAGCCTGCTCTGTATTGGACTCGATCCGGATCCGGCCCATATTCCCGCGCGCTATCGGTCCGGCAACGATTCCGCCGAAAGCGTCATCGACGCCATTTTGGCCTGGAATCGTGCCGTCATCGAGGAGACCGCCGATCTGGTCTGCGCCTACAAGCCCAACATCGCCTTCTATGAAGCGCTGGGCGAGCCGGGCATGGAGCTGCTGCGCCGTACCTTGGCGCTGATCCCCGAAGACGATCCCCGTCATTCTGGACGCCAAACGGGGCGACATCGGCTCGACGGCCGCAGCCTATGCACAGGCCTGTTTCGAGGATCTGGGCGTCGATGCCGTGACGCTCAGCCCCTACCTCGGCCGCGACAGCGTCGACCCGTTCGCCGCCTACGACGGACAAGGGACTCTTCGTTCTCTGCCACACCTCCAACCCCAGCGCCGGCGACTTCCAGACCCTGGAGATCAACGACTGGCGCACGCTGGATCGCGAACCGAACCAGCCGCTCTATTTGCGGGTGGCACGCGAGGCAACCGGCTGGTCGCCCAATGTGGGCCTGGTCGTCGGCGCCACCTACCCCGAGGCGCTGGCCGATGTCCGAGACGTTGCGCCGGACGCCTGGTTCCTGGTACCCGGCATCGGCGCGCAGGGCGGCGATCTGGCCGCCACGCTGGACGCGGGTCTGCGCGCCGACGGCAAGGGGCTGATCATCAATGTGAGCCGGGGGGTCAGCCTGGCCGAGAACCATGGCGAAGCAGCGATGGAAGATTCGAGATGAGATCAATGTGGGGCGAGGTGCGAAGAACAATGAACAAAGAACAAAGACCGATAAATCGACCGCGCCGTTGTCTGCCGATCTTCGATCTTTGATCTTGGCCCTACCCGATCTGGGCGCGGTCAAATTCGGCGACTTCACCCTGGCCAGCGGCAAGCAATCGCCCTTCTATATCGACCTGCGTCTGCTGGTCAGCCGACCGGCGGTGCTGGCGCTGGCGGCCAAAGCCTACGCCACGATCCTGGCCGGCATCGAGCACGATCGCATCGCGGGCGTGCCCTATGCGGCGCTGCCCATCGGCACGGCGGTCTCGCTGGAAGCCGATGTGCCGCTGATCTACCCGCGCAAGGAGGCCAAGGCCTACGGCATGGGCAAGCAGATCGAAGGCGCGTGGCATGCTGGTGAGCGCATCGTCGTCATCGAGGATCTGATCACCAGCGGCGGCAGCATCGTCAAGAGCGTCGAAGCCATGCGCGAGGCCGGCCTGGTCATCGAAGACGCCATCGTGCTCATCGACCGCGAACAGGGCGGCGTCGAAAACCTGGCCGCGGCCGGCATCAAAGCCCACAGCGTCTTCAAACTGGACCAGATCCTCGATGTGCTGGTGGAGCACGGCAAACTGAGCGAAGCCAAACGCAGCGAAGTGCTGGCATTTGTGGGCAGGCGCTAGTATAATTGGTCACCGGTAGTCTGTCGCTTGCACAAGTCGGGGCTTCGGGCAGGTTTGGACCGGATATTTCGCTGAGCACTGACGACTTTGCCACACATTTCATTGAGGGTCGACTGTGGTCGTATACAGTAGGGTGGAAGTTGCAGAACGGATGGATACTGAGGAGTTTTTTCGTGACGCGCCCGAAGACCGGAAGGCCGAACTGATCGATGGAGTTATGATAATGCCCTCTCCCCCGCTGACCATTCACGAACAACTCTTCTCTTTTCTATTTCGATTACTTGGAGGCTACACCGAAGAACTTGGGCTAGGTGAGATCTTCGGTTCACGTACTGCAGTAGCGTTGGACGCCAACAATGCACCGGAACCGGACATTCTTTTCGTTTCAGCCGATCGACGCCACATCATCCAAGAGAAAGGCGTGATGGGCGCCCCGGATTTGGTGATCGAGATATTGTCTGCCGGCACAGTGCGCTACGATCGCGGCGCCAAGTTCGATACATATGGCGGCGCCAAGTTCGATGCATATGAACGTGCAGGCGTTCACGAGTTGTGGCTGATCGATCCCTATGGTCCCGCTGGGACGGAATTCTACCGTCTTGAAGGAGGGCGCTTTCAGCCATTCATTCCTGATGCAGACGGCATTTTGCGATCTGCATCAGTCAACGGGTTCTGGATTGATGTGAACTGGCTCTGGCCTCGAGAGCGATTTGTGGCTGTGTCACAAGCGTTGACCCAAATTCTTTCATGATGACCAACACCGTTATCGAGTTTCTCGATCAGATCATGCCCACCCCGCTCGTGCTGGCCAGCGGCATCTGGGGGACGACGGCCAGCCTCATGGAGCGGGCGGCGCGGGCCGGCTGCGGCGCGGTGACGGCCAAGAGCTGCGGTCCTGTGCCGCGGGCGGGCCATGTCAACCCATCCTGCGTGGCCTGGGAGCACGGGCTGATCAACGCCATCGGGCTGGCCAATCCGGGGGCCGAGGCCGAGGTCGAGCTGCTGGCAGCCACGAAGCAGGCGTTGTCGCCGCTGGGCGTGCCGCTGATCGCCAGCATCTTCGCAGGCACGCCGGCCGAGTTCGGCAGGGTTGCCGCCACCGTCGCCCAGGCCCAGCCGGACATGATCGAGGTCAACATCTCCTGCCCCAACGTGGGCAGCGAGTTCGGCGAACCCTTTGCCGCCAATCCGCAGGACGCATCCGACGTGACCGCGCATGTGAAGGCGGCCCTCGAAGGCTCGGGCATTCCCATCATCGTCAAACTGGCCCCCAACGTGCCCAGCGTGGCGCGCATCGCCCGTGCCGTGGTCGACGCCGGGGCCGACGCGATCTGCGCGATCAACACCATGCCCGGCCTGATCCTCGACATCGAGAGCGGACAGCCGATCTTGGCCAACCGCAGCGGCGGCCTCAGCGGACCGGCCATCAAGCCGATTGCGCTCAAGTGCGTCTACGACGTGCGCAAAGCCTGCCCGGACGTGCCCATCATCGGCACGGGCGGCGTCACGACCGGCGCCGATGCCATCGAGATGCTCATGGCCGGTGCAACCGCGGTGGGCGTGGGCAGCGCCATCTACTTCCGCGGGCCGGACGCCATCAGCGACATCCTGGCCGAGATGCGGGCCTGGCTCGACGAACATGGGATCGACGACGTCAACATCGTGCGCAACCGGGCCCACCAGGAATGGCGCTATGGAACCGCACCGAGCGGCGCTCCCGTTCCGTCCGCCCACTGAGCATAGACCCCGCAATGCCTGCTGCACGAACATAATGGCTTGAGTGACAATTCATAGGGCATGAGTACGGGCGGGAATGGCGCTGATTTCCCGAATCTTCCATCCGCCCGTTCTCGTGCCCGTTGTGCCATGTGCTGAATCGTTGACGAAGGGCACGTGATGGGCGGGCGCACTCATCAATGTAGTTGAATCTGTCTTCCCGCCCCAACACATGCCTCTTCGAGTCTCAACTGATCTTGAATGCACAGCCAAAATAATCCCTCGCCTGAATCGATCCACAATCGATCTGGAACAGTCCCTTTGTACGATGATATATACTCAGAAAACGCTCCCTGCCAGTACACGTTAATGTTATTGTTTTCGACTCGCGAGGAAATTATGTCAACAACCAACGGCAGATCTGCCCCGGTACAATCTCTACATCAACGGCCAATGGCGTGCGCCCATGGCCGAACACTATCGCCCGGCCATCGATCCGTCCAACGGCGAAGAGCTGGCCCAAATCGCACAGGCCGACATCGAGGACACGCGCCTGGCAATTCAGGCCGCCCGCGACGCCTTCGACGACGGCTACTGGACATCCATGTCGCCCGGCGAACGCTCGCGCCTGCTGCACGCCGTGGTCGATGCGATCGAGGAACGCCAGCACGAGATCGCCGAGGCCGAGATGCGCAACGGCGGCTGCACCTGGCGCAAGGCCTATCTCATGGACATTCCGGTCGGGCTGATCCACTTTCGCCATTTCGCCAAGCTGGCCGACTTCGAGCCGCTGGAGCCGGTGCCCCAGATCACCTTCCCGGCCATGTCGTACAATTATGTCAAGCGAGAGCCGATCGGCGTCTGCGGCCAGATCATCCCGTGGAACTTCCCCTTTCTCATGGCGATCTGGAAGATTGCGCCGGCGCTGGCCGCGGGCAACACGATCATCCTCAAGCCGGCCACCTACACGCCGCTCGAGCGCGCTGGTCCTGATCGAGATCATCCATGACACCGGTCTGCTGCCGCCGGGCGTGCTCAATCTGGTCACCGGTCCGGGCCAGGTGGTGGGGCCGGAACTGTGCGTCAACCCCATGGTCGACAAGATCGCGTTCACGGGCAGCACCGAGGTCGGTCGCGAGGTCATGCAGCAGGCGGCCAGCACCATCAAGAAGGTGACGCTGGAACTGGGCGGCAAAAGCCCCAACATCATTCTGGACGACGCCGATCTGGACGTGGCGGTGGACGGCAGCCTGTGGGCCACCTTCATGCACAACGGCCAGGCCTGCGAGAGCGGCACCCGCCTCTTCGTGCCGTCGAGCATCTACGACGAGTTCATGGAGCGGCTGATTGCCCGGGCCAGCCGGCTCAAGGTCGGCCTGCAGAGCGACGGCGAGACCGATCTGGGGCCGATCATCAGCGCGGGCCAGCGCGAGTCGGTGGAGGCGTACATCAAACTGGGCATCGAGGAAGGGGCCACGCCCGCCCTGCTGGGCAAGCGCCCCGACGATCCCGAACTGGCCGACGGCTTCTTCCTCACGCCGACCATCTTCACCGATGTCGACAACAGCATGCGCATCGCCCAGGAGGAGATCTTCGGGCCGGTGCTCTGCGTCATCAAGTACGACAGCCTTGAGGAGGCCATCCGCCAGGCCAACGACACGATCTACGGGCTGGCGGCCGGCGTCTGGAGCGCAGACGTCGAGCGCGCCATCAGCGTGGCCAATCGCATCCGCGCCGGCACCATCTGGATCAACGACTACCATCTGATCAACGCCGAAGCGCCCTTCGGCGGCTACAAACAGAGCGGCATCGGCCGCGAACTGGGCGAGTGGGGTCTCAAGGAGTACCTGGAGACCAAACACATCCACGTCGACTTGACGCGCACGCGTGAGTCCAAGTTCTGGTTTGATATTTTGGTGCCGCAGGGGGGATAAGGAAGTACTGCGTGCTGCTTGCTGCGTGAATTTGTCGCACACCGTGTAATCGCGGAACTGAGAACCCATGTCAGGTCCGACGTCCATTTACGCGAACCACGTCGCCAACAAGAC
The DNA here is from genome assembly GCA_963698255.1 of uncultured Chloroflexia bacterium. Lineage (GTDB taxonomy): Bacteria > Chloroflexota > Anaerolineae > Caldilineales > Caldilineaceae > JAWKOK01. The sequence goes on from CAVOQD010000012.1 coordinate 212,054, forward strand.
CTCACGCAGCAAGCAGCACGCAGCAGTCGTTTGCTCTATCGTGCTTCACACTTCTACAAAATCAACATCGCATCGCCAAAACTGTAGAACCGGTAGCCTTCCTGCTTGGCCACTTCATAGGCATTGAGCAACATACGCCGGCCCATATCAACATCACCGCCCCCCTCTCCCCAGTCACCGGCATGGGGCTGGCCGACGAACGCGCTGACCATCATCAGCAGGCTGGAGCGCGGCAGGTGAAAGTTGGTCACCATCTTATCGACGGCGCGAAAGCGATAGCCGGGCCGGATGAAGAGGTCGACATCGCCGGCAAAAGCGGCCGTGCGCTTCCACGGACAGGCCAAGGTGTCATAGGGATCAAGACCCTGCGCGCCGGTTGCAGCCCACTCCAGGGTGCGCACCGTCGTCGTGCCCACGCCAACCACGCTGCCGCCCTGGAGCGTCACGTCATTGATGCGTCGCGCGGCCGCGGCCGTGACCTCGGCCCACTCGCTGTGGATCGTGTGATCCTCAATGCGCTCGGCCTCGACCGGCTTGAACGTATCCAGACCGACATGCAGCGTCACTGTCTCGAAGAGCACGTCGTTCCGCCGCAACGCCACCAACAGATCGGGCGTGAAGTGCAGCCCCGCCGTGGGCGCGGCAGCGCTGCCCTCCGGCCGGCTGAAGACCGTCTGATAGCGTTCCCGGTCGCCTGCGTATTCGGTGATGTAGGGCGGCAGCGGAATCTCGCCCAGTTCGTCCAGATAGGGGTAGACCGGCTCGGAAAACTCGACGTTGCGCGTACCGGATGGGTTGACTGCGACGATGGACGCGGTCAGCGATCCATCTCGCTCAGCGGCCGGCGCTTCTTCGCCGGGCGGATCAAGCGTGATGATGACATCAGTCTGCACATTGCGGCCGCGGGTCAGGCACTCCCACAGGCGGCCATCATCGTCGAGAGGACGCAACAGGAAGACCTCAACCGCGCCGCCGGTCGCTTTGTGGCCATGCAGACGCGCGGGAATGACGCGGGTATCGTTGGCGACAAGCAGATCGCCGGCGTTCAGATAGTCGCCGATATCGGCGAAGCGGCGGTGTTCGATTCGCCCATCGGCACGATGCAGCACCATCAAGCGGCTGCTGTCGCGCGGCTCCGCCGGCTGTTGGGCGATATACTCGGCAGGCAGTTCGTAGTTGAAAAGATCGGTTAACATTTGGCATCCAATTGGCGAACAATGTCTCGATAGCGATCATTGGGTTCAGGATACCATTGGCCCGCTCGATTTCCGCAAAGAAAGTATCAGTCTCTACGGATTCGCCGACTTGAGTTGATTCGGCTGCGGATGGTATGCTGAAAGCCAAATCGAACAACAAAGAGGCCCGCACCCATGATTTTCACCGGCGAGAGCCAAGCGCTCATTCTCAATATCGTACTTCGTCTCGGCGGCGCGACCGGCATTCTGATTGCAGGGCGCTGGATTGCCCGCCTGAGCCGGCAATCGACGAAAAAACTCCTGGCCAAGACGGCGCTTACCGACTCGCTCAAAGAGTTAACCCTCAAGATTGTCTATTTTAGCGTACTTGGCATCGCAGTCATCGTGGCTCTCGCCCTTCTAGGCATCCCGACCACAATGCTGATCGCGGCCATTGGCATTGTGGTGGTCGTGCTTGGGATCGCGCTCCAGGAATCGATCAGCAACTTTGCGGCGACGGTGAACTTCTTGATGTTTGAGCCGTTCAACGTCGGCGATCTGATCGAAACCAGTGACAAGATGGGTGTTGTCAGCGAACTGCAAGTCTTCAACACAGTGCTGAAACAGGCGGACGGCAAAGTCGTCATCCTACCCAATGGAAAGATCCAGAGCGATGGCCTGACCAACTATTCGAAGTCACCCGCGCTGCGGGTTGATCTGGAGGTAGGCATCGGCTACGGAGACGATCTCGAGCGAGCAAAGCGGACGGCGCTGGATCTATTGACCGCCGACGCCTGGGTGCTTGCCGATCCGCCGCCCCAGGTGGTTGTCCTCGAATTGGACGACAGCAGCGTTATTCTGGGCGTGCGCCCCTTCGTCAAGGGTGAAGACTATTGGCTGGCAAAATGGGATCTGACCGAGAAGCTCAAGAATCGTTTTGACGAAGCCGGCATCACGATTCCGTATCCGCAAAGCGATGTGCATTTGGTGTCGATGAAGGAGGAGGCGGACGGGTAGCGGATTTAGAGTGCTGCTTGCTGCGTGTTCGAAACCTCACGCAGCAAGCAGCACGCAGCATTTCTACCTCCCGCACGCCTCAACAAACCCATCCCACAAGCCCCGATGCACGTCACTCAACTCGTACAATCGCTCAGGATGCCATTGCACGCCCACCAGCCAGCGATGGTTGCCACTCTCGAAGGCCTCAACCAGCCAGTCGTCCGGCGCGGCGGACATGCCGACGACGGTGAAGGCCGGCGCCATCGATGCCAGATCCATGCCCTGGTGGTGGTAGGTGTTGACCGACAAGCGTGGACGCGCCGACCATGGCGCGAATGCGACTTTCGTCAGCCAGCAGCACATCGTGGTAGGCCGGACTTTCATCCGGCGAACGATGCCCCTCAAAATGCTGGACCATGCCGCCGCCGGCCGCCACATTGAGCACCTGGCAACCGCGGCAGATGCCGAAGGTCGGCAGATCCAATTCCATCGCCTGCCTCGCCAAGCGCAGTTCCAACTCGTCTCGCTTCAGATCGATGCCGGCCTCGTTGGCGCCGTCCAGCACAGCGCCAAAATAGGCCGGATCGACGTCGCCGCCACCGGCCAACACTAGACCATCCAGCTGTTCCAAAAGCTCGAAAGGCAGCCGTCCCTGTTCGTCCGGCTCAAAGATGCTGCCATCCGGCAGTGTCACCGGCGTGTCCGGCGACAGCACGACTGTGGTCAGACCGTAGCCGTTGAGGACGTTGATGTAGTCGATCGTGTTTTCCTGAACCCACTCGTCATTGCCGTGTCGGGTGGTGATGCCGACGATTCGCTGTGTCGTCATGATGAAGCCCTTCTAGAATCCGTAGCTATCCGCGTCCCATTTTCTTTCACTCCGACAGCCTGTCAGCGGCGACTTTGCCCTGGCACGTTCCCGCCGCACTCAGGACCAGCCCTCGATACCGGCCTGCCCATAAATCCCCGCGCCGATGAAGCGTGCCCGTTCGCCCAGGCTGCGCTCGATGCGCAGCACCTCATTCCACTTGGACATACGTTCGCTGCGCGCAAACGAACCGACCTTGATCTGCCCGGCATTGGTGGCCACGGCCAGATGCGCGATGAAGGCGTCCTCGGTTTCGCCGGAGCGAGCGGAGACGACCGGCAGCCAGCCGGCCTCCTGGGTCAGACGGATGGCGTCGATGGTCTCGGAGACGGTGCCGATCTGGTTGAGTTTGATGAGCACCGAGTTGGCCACGTTGCGCTCGATCCCCTGCTTGATGCGCGACAGGTTGGTGGTGAAGAGATCGTCGCCGATCAACTGGACGCGGCCGGCCAGTGCGGCGTGAACCTTGGCCCAGCCGGCCCAATCGGTGTCGGCCAGCGGATCCTCGATGGAGATGACCGGATACTTTTCGCACCAGCCGATGAGCAGATCGGCAAACTCGTCCGAGGTGAACGACCGATCCTCCAGTGCGAAGCGATAGCGTCCGTCGGCGTATGAGAGATCGCTGGCCGCGATGTCCAGCGAAATGGCAGCCTCTTTGCCCGGCGTGTAGCCTGCGCGTTGGATGGCCTGCATGAAGAACGCCAAGACGGCTTCGTTGCTGTCGAAGTCGGGCCAGAAGCCGCCCTCGTCGGCCAGGCCCATATACTGATTGCGCTCCTTGAGGATGTCGCCGGCCGCGTGGTAGACGTTGTGGGTGATCTCCAGCGTCTCGGCGTAGGTGCGAGCGCCGGTCGCGATCAGCAGGAAGTCCTGGACATCGGTGCGCCAGTTGGCATGGGCGCCGCCGCCGATGATCTGGATCTCGGGCAGCGGCAGCAGCGTGCCGTCACCCTGGCCGAGGACTTCATAGAGCGGCTTCCCTTGGGCGTTGGCCACGGCATTGACGGTGGCCATGGAGACGCCGAGGATGGCGTTGGCGCCCAGATTTCGTTTGTTGTCGGTGCCGTCCAGGTCGATCATGATCTGGTCGATGGCACGCTGATCCGTTGCGTCATGGCCCAAGAGCGCCGGTGCGATGCGGGTGCGGATGTTGTCGATGGCTTTGAAGACGGACTTGCCGCGATAGCTGGCGGCGTCGCCGTCTCGCAGTTCCAGGGCTTCGTACTGGCCGGTCGATGCGCCAGACGGGACGGAGCCGATGCCCACCGATCCGTCCTCAAGGGTGACCACGGCTTCGACGGTCGGGTTGCCGCGCGAGTCAAAGATCTGATAGGCGTCGATTGCGATGATTTTCATACGAAAGTTCCTTGTCATGTTGAAGGTAGCCAGCGTTCCGAGATTGTCAGAAATGCGGCCCGAGGTCGGTTGGATTGCTCGGGCAAGATTTCGGCCAAACGAACGTCCGCACCAGCGCCTTTTTCTGCGGATCCGTGATGTATTCAGCCGGCGACTTGCCGTCGACACGCGCCAACATCAGCATGGGCAGTAGTCGCACCACACGCGCTTCCAGGCCATCGACATAGGGCTCACCCAAGGTTTCGGCGTATGTTCGCCAGAAGCGAGTTACCAGTTCGAGATACGGCTCAGGGTTCTGGGAAAAATGGAGCGACTTGAGCACGAAATGGTTGAGCAGAAAGGCGGCGTCGAAGGCCGGTTCGCCGTACCAGGCGACTTCGCAGTCCAGCAGCACCAGCCGGCCTTCGCGGACCAGCATGTTCTTGGGGCTGTAGTCGCCGTGGACCAGACAGATCCGTGTCGCCTGAATGCGTTTTGACTCAGCCACCAGATAGGCGGCCAATTCAGGATGGCGCGACGCCGTCGTCAGCAGGTAGGGATCGAGGCGAAGCTGGTAGAAGTTGTCCGTCGAGTCAAAGACGGCCTCGGCGCTCTCATCGCCCCACGAAGCACGGTGAATGCGACCCAGCACGCGACCGGCTTCGTCCGCATAGACCGGGTCCACATCACCGGCCAGCAGGCAGGTCTTCCAGTTGTCGTAGCCGTCGCCTAGATACTCCATGACAAAGAGTCCGGCCGCCGGGTCGCTGTAGAGGATCGAGGGCACCGCCTCGGGGACGATCGCACCGACGTAGCGCAGATAGGCCTGCTCGTAGTCATTGCGCGAGACATCGGCGTACCAGTCGTCCTGGACGCGCAGCTTGTCCAGCGCTCGCTTGACGACAAAGGAACGATCCGGCGTCGAAACAAGCCGAATATCCGACGAGACGCCGCCGGTTAGCGGCGTGACGGAGACATCGGTTCCATCCACGAGACCGGCGTCGCGCAGAAGATCGATCAGTTCGTCGGTTTTCATCGGTTATCCTGTCACATTCCATGGGTCTGGACAGACCGCAGCCGTCCATGAAAATCATCGCCACCACTATATCAGCAAGCAGACGGCTGCCCCAAACGGACTCGTTGCAATTCGATGGGCTACCACTCGCGAGGAACGCCAATTGGAACGAAAATTCTGGTACGGGCTAAACGGTGTGCTATAACTACTGGCAGAATATTGGTCGCCCGGAATCACATCATGTCCAACAAGCAGGAACTATGTCCACTTCAATCATTATCGGTCTGCTTCTCCTATTGTTCGCACTTGTGGCCGTCTTCGGCGGCGGCTACTTCTTCGTCTACTGGTGGATGATCCAGCGGCCGGCGCCGAAGCTTGACGGCATGTTCAGCCTGCCGGGACTGTCCGAACCGGTACAGGTGCTGCGCGACAAGTTCGCCATTCCACACATTTATGCCGACGAGCCGTGCCGATCTCTTCCGCGCTCAGGGCTATGTTCACGCCCAGGAACGGCTCTGGCAGATGGAGCGGCAGCGGCGCACGGCCAGGGGGACGCTGGCCGAACTCTTCGGCGACGCAGCGCTGGACGCCGACCGTTTCAGCCGCATCGTCGGTTTCCGGCGTGCGGCAGAAGCGGAGCTGCCGACGCTGGATGACGAGACTCGCCAAGTTCTGGACTGGTACGCCGAGGGCATCAACCAGTTCATCCAGGCCAATCCAGGCAAACTGGCGGCCGAGTTCAACCTGCTGCGCACCCAGCCGGAGCCGTGGCACGCCATCGATTGCATCGCCACATGGAAGGTGTTCGCCTGGGGACTGAGCGGCAACTGGGAGAGCGAGCTGATTCGCGTGCAGTTGCTCAACCAGCTCGGGCCCATTCGAGCCGCCGATCTTGAGCCGGACTATCCGCCGCAGACGCCCATCATCCTGGAAGGCGCAGGCAGCCACGAGACGACCCGCATGTTGTCTGCATCCGGGCTGCTGCTCAACCAATATGAAAATGTGAAGCAGTGGTTCGGCGTCATCGGCCAGGGCCAGGGCAGCAACAGTTGGGTGCTCGGACCGCAGCGAAGCGAGACCGGCAAGCCCCTGCTCTGCAACGATCCCCACCTGACGCTCCAGATTCCGGGCATCTGGTACGAGAACCAACTCGATGCGCCCGACTACACGGTCAGCGGCGTTTCGCTGCCGGGCATCCCCGGCGTGGTCATCGGCCACAACGGTTCCATCGCCTGGGGCATGACCAACGCCATGGTCGATGTGCAGGATCTCTTCATCGAGCGCGCCCATCCCGACGCCCCGACCCGTTTCGAATTTGAGGACAAATGGGAAGACGCCAAGGTGCGGGACGAAGTGATCCAGGTGCGTCGCCGGCCTGAAGCACATGTCGAACGCGTGGTCATCACCCGCCACGGCCCCCTGATCAGCGGTCTGCTGCCCCACACCGACGGCGACGAAACAGTACAGACCGTTCCCCTGGCCTTGCAGTGGACGGGCCACCGCCCTGACACAACGTTGCGCGCCATGCTCAAGCTCAACCAGGCCCAAGACCGGCAGACATTCGAGGCCGCGCTGGCCGATTGGACAACGCCTCCCCAGAGCTGTGACCTACGCCGATTCGGACGGGCATATCGGCTGCGTGCTGGCGGGCCGCGTGCCCCTGCGCAATCAGAATCTGGGCCTGTTGCCTGCGCCCGGCTGGAACGGTGAGCACGAGTGGGATGCGTATATTCCGGCCCCTGAGCTGCCCAAGATCTTCGATCCGCCGAGCGGCGTCATCGTCACGGCCAACAACAAGATCGCAGGCGACGACTACCCCTACTTCCTCGGCATCGAGCATATGCCGGGCTGGCGCGCGCTGCGTATCGAGAACCTGATCGCCAAGAAGAAGCGCCACTCGAGCCGAGACATGGTCGAGATGCAGTTGGACACCGGCAGCACCTTCGCCGAAGCGCTGGCGCCGTGGATCGGCCAGTTCCACAGCGATGATCCGTGGGAGAACAGCGGCGCTCAACGCCGTCCGCAACTGGAATTACCGCATGGACACGGACAGCGAAGCGGCGCTGGTTTTCCACTACACCGTGCTCTATCTGCTGGAAATGACCTTCGGCGACAAGATCGGCCCGGCCTATGACGGCCTTCTGGGCATTTCGTCCAGCCCATTGGCCGGCGCCAACGGCTTCATGTCGCGTGCGGAACTGCGACTGTTGCAGATCCTGAGCGAGAACGAAACCTCAGCCTGGTACATGGATGCCAAGACCGGTCGCCAACGCACGCGCGATCAACTGATCTTCGAGGCGCTGTCGCCGAGCAGTGACGCGCATTCGCAAGACCGTGGGCGACAGCGCGCTCAAGTGGGATTGGGGCCGCAGCCACCAGATTCGCTATGTTCACCAACTGGGCAGCGCCCGATTCCTGCGCGGCTTTTTCAACCGTGGTCCGTTTCCCATCGGCGGCGACGGCACAACGCCGATGCAAACCCGCCATGCGCCCACACTGCCGCTCGGGCTCGTTCAGATCACGCCCAGCTACCGACAGATCTATGAGGTGGGCGCCTGGGACGAAGCGCGAGACCGTCACCACCAGCGGCCAGTCCGGCCACCCGCTGAGCGATCATTATGACAACCAAATCGCCATGTTCCGCGAGGGCGTCTATCATCCGGTGCCATGGACACGCGAGGCGGTTGAGGAGGAGACGGTCTACCGGACGACGTTGGAGCCGCAAAAATAGACCCGCCGGTTTCAGCCGATTCTTCATAGCAAGCTTGCCTACCGTAGTGGCCGAGAGCGACGATAGACCATAGCCCCCTTCAGGGGGCGTCGTTGCATACCCGGTGGCTTTAGCCGGCGGATGTCGCAAGCGTACCGGATGGCTACGACATAAATGTCGTGCTACAAGGCCCCCTCGCCTACAACGGATAGATGATGGGAATCATCAACGTAGCCACCAGCCAAAGGATGATCGACAGGGGCACACCGATGCGCAGGTAGTCGGTAAAGGTGTAGCCGCCCGGTCCCATGACGATGGCGTTGGTCTGGTAGCCCATGGGCGTCATGAAGCTGGCGCTGGCACCGAAGGCAATCGCCATCAGCAACGGCGTGGGGCTGATGCCCAGAGTGATGGAAAGGCTGAGGCCGATGGGCATCAGCAGCACGGCGACGGCGTTGTTGGAGAGGATCTGCGTCAACAGATTTGTCATCAGGTAGAAGACGGAGAGAAAGAGTACAGGGCTGGCGTTGCCCAGGAAGCGCAACAGCAGATCGACAATATCCTGCGCCAGGCCGGTCGTCTCCATGGCCACGCCCAGGGGGATTGTGCCGGCCAGCAGGAAGAGCGTCCCCGCATCCAACGAACTGAGCGCTTCATCGACACGCAGACATTTGGCGATGATCATGGCCGATGCGCCGGCAAGCGCCAGAATGGCGATAGGGATCGACGTCACCACGGCCAGCACCACGACCATGGCCATGATCAGGAGTGCGACGCGGTTTTTGGTCGTGCGCAGGATCCCGCCGTCCACGCCCTCAACCAGCATCAGCTTGCCGCTTTCGGCCGATGCATGCAGCCCGGCAAGCTTGCCCTGCAGGAGCAGCACATCGCCGTCGGTGAGGCGGATATCACGCAGGCCGGTCACAAACGGACGCCCCCGATGTTGCAGCCCCATGATCTTGACGTCGAACTGACGATTGAGTTCAAGATCGCCGATCATCCGGCCGTTGTAGGAGGAGTTGGGCAGGACCACGGCCTCGACCACCTGGCATTCAATGTCGCCGACCGGCACCCGCTCGCCATCCTCAAGAACCGGCGCTACATAGGTCCCGGTCGCCTCCACAAACCGGGCGATCTCGCTTGCCGTACCGGCCACGATCAACATATCATCGGCGGCCAGCGTGATATTCTCGGTTTCGGCGGCTCGGTAAATATTCGGCTGACGAACGATCTGCAACAACTCGACCGACTTTCGCTCCTCGTCTCGATCATCGCTGCCCAGGCGGCGAACATTGTCGATCCGCCGGTGTCGCCTCTGCAACGTGGGCGGTCGGGGTCGGTCCAGCGTAGCGATATGCGCGAAGACATCACTGACCGACATCCCGATCACCTGACTTTCGGGCGCGACCAACAGTTCGGTGACATAGGCATTGCGAGCCCGCTCTCCGGCCAATTCGGAGAGCGACGTTCGGTCTGGCAGGAGCCGTTCGCTCACCAGGACCACGTATATCGTGCCGATAACGGTGAAAATGACCCCCAGAGGAAAGAATTCGAAGATGCCGAAGCCTGGGCCGCCGGCCTGACGATAGAGGTCATCGAGCAGGATATTGGTGCTGGTCCCCAGAAGCGTCATGGTGCCGCCCATGATCGAAAAGTAGCTCAGCGGGATCAGCAGCTTGGCAGGGCGAATACGCATTTGGCGGCTCAGGGAGAGCAGCACAGGCACCAACATCACCACGACCGGTGTGTTGTTGACGAACGCGCTCGAGGTCGAGGAAACCAGCCCGATAGAAAGGAGTAGACGGCGTAGACTGCCTTGGGAAAACCGAACCAGGAAGACAGTCACGGCCTCCAGGGCGCCGGTGCGCAACAGCCCGCCGGAGAGCACAAACATGGCAGCCACCGTCACCAGCGCCGTGCTGGAAAAGCCGGACAATGCCTGGCCGGCATCCAGGATACCGGTGAGACCCAGGCCGGCGATGATCAGCAACGAGGTCACTTCGGTCGGCAGCCAGCGCGTCAAATAGAGCGCGGTTGCGCCGGCGATCAGGAGAACCAGAAGGATCTGGTCAACGGTCACGTTCCCCCCTTCAACTCACGACCATTCAAATAACATCCAGTGCGCACGCTCACGTGCGGCTCTACACGAGAGCGACCGGCACGTGGGCATGCCTACTGAACGGTCACCCGATGCGGAAAACCATGATCAGTCGTTGCGGGCAGTTACCTACAAGCTGCCGCGCGCATCCGACTGCCGCTCGGCAGTCGCTGAACAGTTGATCCTATGGCAATCAAACCATACTCGGGACAATCGACCAAATCTCCAAAAAGAATTCACCGTTTCTTCATCAAATTACATTGAGAAGCCAACATTCCGTGGTAGAATAGCCAATAGTGGAGCATTTGCTATCCCCGACGGCTTGCATAGCCATTGGGCTATGTGGAGTAGATGTTTCACAATGCGTTGCCAATGACGGCAACTTTCACGGCTACCGACGCAGGAACCGACGTCTTCAGCGCCTGGGGCCGTCCATACTCGACAATCCGGTTTCGATCTCGTCGGCTACGCTGAGGAGAACTATGATGATCACCCCGATCCGATCGAGCCTGATCAGAAGCTTGTTCCTGATCGTACTCGTACTATCGATCTGCACACCGATCTACACTTCTTTTGCACGTGCCGATGTTGCACGTGCCGAAGGAAACCAAGATGCATCCTGGTGCGTGTCCGGCCAGGTGGCTGCCAGCATAGCGAAAACGCAGCGGCCGGCGGGCGAGTTCGCCAATCCGCTGTTTCTGCCCATGGTTGCCATGCTGGGCAATCTGCCGGCTCCCCCGCGTCCGCTTCGATCCTCTCGCAGACGCCCCGTGTGGTCCGGCAGATTGAGACGCTGGAGGACGGCGATACCTGCGTCACGCTGGAAGTGATCAACAACACGGGTCACGCCATCACACGTCTTGCACTTGAACACTACCTGAAAATTGATGCCGGCGCAGCGTTGAATGTGCGTGTCTTTTCCGACGCGCCGGAAGCGTTCGCCGGCCACGTCAACCCAGCCGACGACAGCAGCACATGCGTCTTTGAAACGATCCCCAACGCCCCGCTTGCTGTCAACCGCAGGGTGCGCATGAGCTGTCTATACGGCGAGACCGACAACGCGGTGATCTCCTCGGCAACCGCCATCCGCCCGCGCCCACACGACGGCTACGACGACAATTTCAACCGGATCGGCGACCGGCTTGAGAAAGAGGCCGCTGAGCGCATAGAGAGCGGTGAACCGCTTCCGGTGCTGGTGCTGCTCGATCGGATCCCTCAAGCGGAGGACTACGACCGATTCCAGCAGGCCAAAGGCACTATCACCTTTCGAAGTACGCAACTCCCGATTTTTGGCGGTGAAATCCCGCCCACCGCACTCGGCGACTATGTAGGGTACGCCGGCGACCATCTTGACATTATCGGCGATGACCTTCCCCTCGTTCAACCGCCCTTCAAGGAGGAGGTTCCCAGTCCGGTAAACTTGGTTGCCACCGTGCTGAACACGACCAACACCGAGCTTACCGGCGACGAGAATTACCTGTCTGTCGCCATTCTGGACACGGGCGTGGATGCCGGCCATCGCGCCTTCACCAACGAGCTCACCGGCTGGTACGATGTACTTGATCCGTCCAATCTGCAGGCGTCGGACAGCGATGGGCATGGAAGCCTCGCGGCTGGAATCGTCGCAGGGGATGCCGAAGATTTCCGCGGTGTGGCCGCAGGCACGTCACTGGTGGGAATCCGCCACGGTTCAGCCGGCGCCTGGCGCATCAGCAACTTCGTCAAGGCCATCGACTGGGCCATCGAGCATCGCGAGGCGAAAGACATCATTGCCATCAACAACAGCAATGTCTACACCGGCGGCGCAGCCCAGCACAATCCGTTTTGGGCCGCAGCGGCAACGAGCGCGGTCGAATCCGGCATCGTCTTCATCAATGCCGCGGGCGACGGCTTTGCAGACAGCCTCACCGGTGAACTCATCGGCGCACCGGCCAGCGAACCAAAAGTTCTGACCGTGGGCGCCATCAACGCCGACGGCGATATCACCAATTTCAGTAGTCGCGGCCGGACGGATGCCCCGGACAATGCCCACCAGAAGCCGGATGTAGTGGCGCTAGGCCGCAATGTTCGCTCAGTACGCGCCGGTCAATCATCGGCAGCCGGCGAAGATGCGTACGTTGTGGAGTCGGGCACGTCGCTGGCCGCGCCCTTCGTCACAGGACAGGCGGCGCTGTTGGCCGGATCGATGTCCGATTTCCAGCAGATCGATCAAGACGGCGATGACTTCCGGGATGAGGATGGTTGGGATGGAATCGACAATGACGGCGATGGTCTGATCGACGAAGATCCGGCGCTGTGGGATCACACTGAGGCCATGGCGGCCGCTGTCAAGTCGTTGATCCTGATGGTGACGGCCGAAGCCATGGGCGGAGAGCAACTGCCTGAGGCAAGCCCAAACATCGAAGACGCCAACGACCCGCGCCAACGCAATGATGCGCCGAGCGATGGATGGGATCGCGGCGACAAAGATCCCGTTGAGGGGTATGGAGCGGTCGACGTCGCGGCAGCCATGGAGGCCGTGACCCGCGAATTTTGCGCCTACGACACCGGCTCATTCAGCGCCGATCCGGGCGGACAGCGGGTTTGGGCCCGCCATCTTCATCTGGTTGCAGGCAAGGAATATAGCCTCATCCTTGAAGGGCCCGAGCAGGCCGACTACGATCTTTTCCTCTACCAAGGTGCGCCCGATCCATACGGTGAGCCGATCATCGCAAGGCAGCCTGGCCGACAAGGAGGCCCCATCGTCGCCAGAACCGACCAAAGTGCAGACGAGTCGATCTCGTTCCAAGTGCGCACCGACGGTCTCTACTATCTGGTCGTGCGTGGCGTCAGCGGGTCCGGCCCTTTTGCTGTTCGCCTGGTTACGCCGGAGACGTGGACGGTGATGCTCTACATGCCGGCGGAACTTGCCGGCGGCGACAATCTGGACACCGCCGCATTTGAGGTTCTGAACGAGTTGGAATCCATCGGCTCGGGGCAGGAGTCGACACGCGAAATGCAGGTTCTGGCCCTGGTCGACTACGATGTGCGCGACTGGCAGAAAGACAGCCAGGTGCAGCCGGCCGACGGCTCCAGTGGTGACACGGTACTCTACTGCATCCGCAAAGACCACAGCAAACAGGCCAACCAGTACTCAGTTCCCCTGCGGCCCGATGATCTCATGGACATTGCCATCGATCAGCAGGGAGAAATTCGCGCTGAGCTCAATATGGGCGACCCGGCGACGTTGGAGAAGTTCGCGGCCTGGGGCGTCGATCACTTTCCAGCCGATCACTACGGCCTCGTTATTTGGGGAGACCGCGCCGGATACGGTTGGAAGAGCAATCCAAATCTGGCCATTGGACCGGGCAACGATACGCGTTTCCACGCCGATCAGCCCACCGATAGCCAAGCTGACGCATTGGACCTGTCCGAACTAGGCGCAGCCGTCGCACAGATCGGCGCCAAAATTGAACAAGGCAGCAGTTATCAGGCCAATACCGGGGCCGGCCCCAAGCTCGATCTGCTCGGGTTTGATATTGGACAGATGGCCCAGATCGAAGTCGCAACACAGGTGAGCGACACTGTCGACATCCTGGTCGCGCCCCAGACCAATCTGGCGGGCCACTGGCCGTACGCTTCGCTGCTCAATCAACTGGCCTGCGACAAAGATGGCGCCGGTTGGGACTGTTCCGGCCTTGAAGCGATCGAGGCCGAAAATCTTGCCCGTACCGTCGTCAACACCTTTGCCGACCCAAGCGCCGGCGAACCCGCTCAGATCTTGAGCGCCTTGCGCCTTGGGGCCGAATCGACCGGCGAAGGCTGCAACACTTTTTCAGATCTAATCAACTGTGTCAACGCGCTGGCGGCTGCCCTGACAGACGGGATTGAAAACGGCCACAACAACGCGGCAGACAAACAGGACAATGTGCAGGTCCTTCTGTATGGCGGCGTGCGGTCCGATGCGGCGACATCAGCCGACCGCAATTTCGTCGATCTGCGCGACTTTGCGGGCCGGCTGCAGACTGCCGGCATCGATGGCGCCTATCGGGATCGAGATCAGGATATCGCTGAAGCGTTAACGCCCGGCGGCTCGATCGTTTTTGCATTGGGCCGACGCGGCAGTGCCGCCCCGGCAGCCGCAGACCTTCACGGGCTGTCGATCTACTTCCCGGAAGCGCAACTCTGGCCGGAAAGCGAATGCAATCCGCAGGCGGCCTCCTATCACTGCGGGTACGCAGATCCGCTGCCTTCGGCCAAACTCTACGCCTCCGATCCCGGACTGTTGTTGCCGTCGCTACGGGCCCAAAACCACCCGAGGCCGGCCCAGGAGCAGATCCTTTTCGTGGAAAAAACAGCGTGGGACGAGTTGCTCCAACGCTACTACCGACCGGTCGCAGTCCCCTGTCTGCTCAGAGAAGGCAGTTGCGCGACTTCGCTCACAGCCCAGGTCGGAGAGACGATCACGCTCAGCGCTGGAGGTTCTTCGGATATCGACAGCGGGCCGGCATCTCCGGGCGTGTCTGCATGGATCTGGGATGTTGACCCGGCAGCAGACCACAGCGCCGGCCTGCCTGCTTACGGCGGCAAGTCTGGATTCTGTCATCGACCTCCCATGCACAGAAGACTGTGATCGCGATGAGATCGATGAGCATGACGACGATCCTGATTTTATCGGCCAATCCATCTCGTGGGTCTGTCCGGCAGCCGGCAAACATATGTTGCGCCTGATGGTTCATGACAACCACAATCAGCAGCCGGCATCTGCACGCAGCGGCGAACAGAACCACTATCGCCACTGGAATGTGGATGAATACAAGATTGCAATCGAGTGTTTTGAGTCGCCCTATCTGGAAGTCAAGCCCAAACTCATCCTCACCGATCAGCCGTTTGCGGCCAAGCTGGCCTTGCGGGGTCACGATTCGCTGACAGTGCCGACGCCGGGGACCATCAAGGTGACGTTGCCGGCCTTTGTGCAGATCGATCCGAGCACAATCGACTGCCCCAACAACGGATGCAATCTGGACGATGCCACCAACACGATCCACTGGACCGGCCTGATGGTCGGCACCGCGGACACTGAGATCAAATTTGGCGGATTGATCCCTTCGCTTGCCATAGCCGAGGACGATCCCTACCTTCAGACCGATGTCGAATTTTTCGATGGGGTCACCAACCACACCATGGATTGGCGATCACCGGTTGATCATTAAATACGCGAACCCGCAAACTGTTGCGCCGGGATCAGACGTCATCTACACGACTGTCATCCCGGCCGACAAGGAGTTGGCGGAGTCAGCGACAGCGAACCTCTTTGACAAGTTCCCCGACTTTGACCTGCTGGGCCAGCTTGGATTCGATGGCTCGATTCTCGTGCCTGAGGGCAGCGCACCAGCCAAGATCGACCTGTTCAGCGGGGTGGTCAGTTGGTCCGGCGACGTCAACGCCAAATCATTCGTGCAAGTCAAATATGCCCTGAAAATCCCTGCCGACCTGCCGATCGTCTACTGCGGCGCTGAACTGTCCGCTGGCGGACAAGTCAGCAATGGCGTCGACGCTGCCGGCGGGATCGATACCACGGTCACCATCAACTGTCCGCCGTCTGAATAGCCCGATACTGAAGGGCAGAGTGTTATCCAAATCATGACCCATCCAATTGACCAGATCTTCACCGAGTTCCCCGAATTTGAGACAGAACGCCTGATCCTGCGCCAGATTGCGCCGGAAGATGCCCAAGCGATCATGGCCATCTTCGGCGACGATGCCGTCACGGAACACTACGATCTCTCCACATTCACAAGCATAGACGAAGCCGCCGAGTTGATCGACTATTTTTGCGAAGGCTATGAAGCCGAACGCCAGATCCGCTGGGGCATCGTGCGCAAGCAGGATCTGCAACTGATTGGAACCTGCGGCTTTGTGGCGCTGCACACCCACCGCGGCGAGATCGGCTATGACCTGGCCAGCGCCTACTGGCGGCAGGGCTATGCCAGCGAGGCCCTGGAAGCGCTGATCGAAGTCGGGTTCGAGGACATGGAACTCCATCGTATCGAGGCTCTGGTCATGGTCGACAACGTCGCCTCGGCCGGCCTGCTGCGGAAATGCGGCTTTTCCGAAGAGGGCATCCTACGTGACTATGACTTCTTCAAGGGTGAGTTTCACGATCTCCGCTTTTTCTCCCTCCTGGAAGGTGAATTCGATCCCGCCTACGCATAGCGTTTGTCCATAATCCATCGCCGCCCGTGGCAAGATTGCCGGAGCGAGAAACGCACCCGACTTGGAAAAGTGCACGTTTGCGGGCGTGAAGTGTATACTAATCCGTCGTTGGCCGATTAGCGAAGGAGTTGATTTTGAAGGACAAAGCGATGGTGTTGGCGCTGGCGAGCATGGCCTTGCTCCTGGCAGGTTGCATCGCGACAACCCGCTCTCAGGAAGCCATACCGTCTACGCATACGCCGGATCAGTCCGCTGAACTGCTCATCTTTGCCGCGGCATCGTTGACGGATGCGTTTGACGCCCTCAGCAACACGTTCGCGGATCAAAATCCTGACGTGAAAATCGCCGTCAACTTCGCGGGTTCGCAGCAACTCGCACAGCAACTGGTCCAAGGAGCGCCGGCCGATGTCTTTGCCAGCGCCAACGAGACGCAGATGCAGCGAGTGATCAACTCGGGTCGCGTTGCGCCCGAACAGGCGACCCCGTTTGCCCGCAATCAACTGACCATCGTGATGCCTGCCGACAATCCGGCCGAGATCAGCTCCATCTCAGATCTGGCGAAACCGGGGATCAAGCTGATCGTTGCAGCGGAGGAAGTACCTGTCGGCCGCTATACCCAGCAACTTCTGGCCAACGCAAGCCGCTCAGCCGATCTTGAACCGACCTTCGCTGATGATGTTCTGGCCAATGTCGTCTCGTACGAGCAGAGTGTCCGTGCAGTTCTGAGCAAGATCCAGTTGGGCGAAGCCGATGCCGGGATCGTCTACAGCAGCGATAGTGCGGGCAAAGGAGCCAACGAGGTAGCATCCGTCGAGATTCCGACGCCGCTCAACCAGGTGGCGATCTATCCGATTGCGCCGATAGCCGACTCAGACAATCCGGCTCTGGCCGACGCCTTCATCGCCTTTGTGCTGTCGCCGCAGGGACAGTCCATCCTGGCGGACCATGGCCTGCAACCAGTGGTCGATCCGAACCGATGAGCGGCGCAAGACCGACGGTCACGGAAAGTCAGGGCGCGCGAACCGCCCGCATGAAACGATTTTGGCAACACAATCGCAGTCTCGTACTGCTATTGCTTGCCAGCAGCCCGCTGCTGTTCTTTCTTTCGATCCCGTTGCTGGCCTTGGTGCTGCGCATCACGCCCGCAGTCCTGTTGGAGACCTTTTTCACGCCGCCGGTCGCCCAAGCAATCGCGCTCAGCATGATGACGACCCTGGCCACGTTGAGCATCGCTCTGATTGCCGGCACGCCGCTTGGGTATCTCCTCGCACGATACCGCTTTCCCGGCTACACGCTGATCGATACATTGGTCGATCTGCCCCTGATCCTCCCGCCCGCCGTGGCCGGCATCGCGCTGCTGATGGCCTTTGGGCGACGCGGTTTGGTGGGCAGCAGCCTGGCCGATCTGGGTATCGAGATCGCCTTCACCCAGCTTGCAGTGGTGTTGGCTCAGAGTTTCGTGGCCGTCCCATTTTATGTCAAAGCAGCAAAATCCGGTTTCGGCAGCGTCAACCGCACCCTGGAACAGGCGGCCCGCCTGGATGGCGCCAGCACCTATCAGACGTTTCGATTCGTCACAGTGCCGCTCTCGTGGGGCATTCTACTCACCGGCGTCATCATGGCATGGGCGCGGGCCATGGGCGAGTTCGGCGCAACCATCATTTTTGCGGGGAACTATCCGGGGCGTACCCAGACCATGCCGCTGGCCATCTATCTGGGTTTCGAACTCGACATGCAGATCGCGCTCACACTGTCGGTCATCCTGCTGCTGATCTCATTCGGGGTTCTCTTTGTGGTCAAGCGCCTGCTCGGCCAGGACGTGAATCTCTACTAACATCCACGGATGCATCATGGCTATTTTACTCTGTTCCGATCCCGAAAGCTTGGCCCGATCCATCGGGAACCACGTTGGCGAAATGATCGCCGTTCTGCTCACGACGGGTGAGAGTTCGCTGGCAACGCCGCTGGCGGACGAGATCCCGGAGTTGCTCGTCATCGACGTCACCGGGCCGCGCTTCAGCCGGCTCAACTTTGACGCCGTCAGCCTGGCCGTCCTCGACCTAACGCCCGAGGAACTGCTCAGCAGCGGCGGCCGGCGGCTGCTCGATGTGTTGGGCCGGCTGGCCGAAGAATCTCTGACATTGGCGTTTGTCGGTGCGGCGACGGCAACCGTGGGCACGCTCCTGCAAGACGGCGAGACGGCCGGGCTCAACCTGATTCCACGCTCGGTCGTCATCGATGATGTGCTGGCCGTGCCGGATCTGAACGCGCTGCTCGCCTCGCTCAGCCAATCGAATGTGCGCCTGCTGGCGCTGGACAGACCGGTCGGTGCGGTCTACGACTTCGTGGGCGACTGGGTTCGCATTGAGAAGATCGAGGCAGAGGGCGGTGCGGAGGACAGTACAGAGGGCGCGGCGGGCAATGCGCTGTTGGCGGCGTTCAAACCGGGCCCGGAAGGGCCGACGGTGCGCCTCCAGATGCTCAGTGCAGGCATGCAGCGGCGCTGGCCGGAATAGCGCAGGGCACGGACCGATCAA
The DNA here is from genome assembly GCA_963698255.1 of uncultured Chloroflexia bacterium. Taxonomy (GTDB): domain Bacteria; phylum Chloroflexota; class Anaerolineae; order Caldilineales; family Caldilineaceae; genus JAWKOK01. Next base: position 230,989 of record CAVOQD010000012.1, read on the forward strand.
GTACAGATTCGTCAGGAGATCCGATGGCAGACGACAGACTGAACAGGACGATCCTCATCACTGGAGCCACCGACGGAATCGGCCTGGCCCTGGCCCGTCGCTATGCGCAGATGGGGGCGCGTCTGGTTCTGGTCGGGCGCAGACCGCTGGCGGATCTGGACGCCGGCTTCTTCGATGAGACAAACTATTGCCGGGCCAACCTGGCGTACGACAACTGCGTCGACGTCATCGAACAATGGTTGGAAGAGCAGCAGATCGACCAGCTCGACCTGCTTGTGCACAATGCGGGCATGGGCTACGTTGGAGCCATCGGCGACCAGCCGGCGGAGAACATCGATGACCTGATCGCCGTCAACCTGAAGGCGCCGATTGCGCTGACCCACGGTCTCCTCGCTCGCGTCGAATCGGCCGGCGGCAAGCTCGTCTACATCAGTTCAGTGGCATCGGTGCTGCCCGGCCCCGATTACGCTGTCTATGCGGCCACGAAGGCCGCTCTCGACGGCTTTGTACGCAACCTACAGATCGAACTTGCTGCCGACGACAGCCCGGCAAGCGCCCACCTGATCCACCCTGGAGCCACGCGCACCAGCATGCACGCAAAGAGCGGCATGACGCTTTCTGCCGAGGAAGCGGCGCGCTTTCCAGCGCCCGAAGCGGTTGCCGCTGAGATCGAACGTGTCATCGAGCGAGGACCGCGGCGACAGGCCATCGGCACGACCAATCGGCTCGGCCTGGCCGCAGGAAATTTGATGCCGGACACGGTCGAACGCGTCCTACGCGGCCGGGTGGCGAAAGCAGCCAAATCCGATCCCGCATCGGTCGCCATTTCCGCCGCCGAGACGGCCACAGATCTTGATAGGTCTGTTGAGGGAAACGAAGCGCTCCACTGTGTTATCACAGGCGCGGCCGACGGAATCGGACGTGCGCTGGCGCTGGCGTTCTCTGCCGCCGGCTACACCATCACCGGGATCGACATCGACAGAGAGCGAGCCATGCGCACCCAGGCTGAGATCATCAACCAGGGAGGCAAAGCGAGATTTGTGATTGCCGATCTTTCGTCCTGCGAGGCAGTGGAGCGGGTTGTGGAGCAGGTATGCACGCGTCCGCCGGTCGATATCCTGGTCCACAACGCGGGCATCAGTGCGGTCGGGGCATTCAGGAAACAACCGCTTACTCCCCAGATGAAGGTGCTCGACATCAACTTACGCGCGCCCCTGTTGCTGACGGCCGGGCTGCTGCATACCGATCATTTGGCAGCCGGGGGAATGGTCATCTGCATGGCCTCGCTGTCAACGTTTGTCGGTTATCCGGGCGCCGCCGTCTATGCCGCCGGCAAGGACGGCCTCGTCTCCTACGCACGCAGCCTGTCGGTGGGGCTGGCGGGCCGAGACATTCGCTCATTGACCGTCTTTCCAGGTCCCACACGGACAGCCCACGCCCGGCGCTACAGCCCGGACAATCGTCGCGAGGCACGCAGGATGCCGCCTGAGGCGGTGGCCCGCCAGGTGGTCAAGGCGGCTCAACGGCGGCAACGGACGTTGGCGCCCGGTCTGAGCAGTCGGGCGTTTGCGCTGGTGGGTCGGCTGGCTCCACGGTTGGCCGAGCAGGCCATGCGCAAGACCCTGTACGACAAGCTGGACCAGAGCCAAGATTAGACGCATCCTAGAATTCATGTCCCCGGCACAGCCCACACAAATTTGCGCTGACCAGAGTAGCCTGGGCTGTGCCGGGGACGTTCGCGAATTCAATTTCTTGGAACGGCCTTAGTTGAGCATCGCATATGGCACATAGAGACGCTGAATTGCGGGCGGGGATTTGGGCGATACTTCAAACCGGCTCACGATTTCAGGCTGCATGGCGGCGACCAAGTCCGGATTCTCCTGAGCGTCTCGGGCAGTGTAAACTGGCACCCCATAGGTGGTCACCATCAGTTCCTGGTTCATAGAGTTGATCTCAAACTGGGTCCAACCGTGGGTGTGGACGGCGACATAGTCGCCCTCCAGCAGCGTGGCGTCAATCGACGAACCGCTCCAGTCCGACCGGATCGTCGCCGACAAAGGCTATGCTGCGGTTGAGCAATTCTTTGACGTAATCGTCCTTGTCGTTGGGCAGGCTGTCTGCATCGGGCCGTACCGGCAGATTGCGGTAGTCAGTCTGTTGAGCAGGAGAGATCATGCCCCATGCAGTCAACGTGCTCACCACCCCAGGGCCAAATGTACCTCCAAAGGCCACAGGCCCTGTCGTCACTTCAAACGCATCCACATAGACCAGCGGACTATCCCATGTCTCGCGGTAGGCGAGATTATTGACGACCGTTCCGTGAATGTCCGCAGCGATGAAGACAACGTTGGTAATCTGCCAGTCTCGGATAAACTTGAGCAGGTCCGAGCGTTCGGCCGCATATCCTTCAAAGCGGTCTTTGCGCATAAACAGGCCCAGGTTTTGTATCGGCTCCGGTACGGCCACAAATTTCCACGTGATGTCCCGGGCCTGTGCGTCCAGCAGATCCCGCTTCAGCCCGGCAAGCTGGGGCGCTCCAAGCATCGTCCGCCCGGGCGCATACATCTGTTGCAGGTAAAGCTGCAGTTCCTCCGGCGTTTCGGTCGGGGCACTGACAGGTCCGTCCCTGAACGAGCGGGCATCCAGAACAAAGAGCGCGGCATCACTGCCAAAGGTTCGATAGCGATAGAGCTTGTGTTCGCCATCAACTCGAACGTCATTGGAAATTGGGCCGTAGGTCTCCACACCGATGGGGTTGTATTCCGAAAAAGCCGCAAGCCCGTTTTCATATCGTTGGGTGTCATTGATCAGCCCTGTGGTCTCTGCAAATCGGATATCGTCGCCGGCCGGTGCGCCGCCGGAAAAGTCATCCACGACTTCATGATCATCGATTGTCACGAACAGGGCAGTGCTGCCACGCAGATCTGCGAGCGTATTCCGATCAAAGCGCGTTGAATAAAGCTCCTCATGTTTGGCTCGATACTCTCCAAGACTATGTGCCGAGCCGTCAGGCAGTGCAGGGGAAGGCACATCCGAGTAGGCGGTGTCACCCAGTGCGACGAAGAAGTCCAGGTTCTGCTCAATCGCATTCGCCACCGCCGGATAGACCAACAGATCGCCGCGCCAGTCGCCGCTGGCGCCAAAACGCAGGCCGGCATAGGTTCCCACCGGCGCAGGCGTCTTGAAGCTGCCGCTATGGGAGTCGCCGGCAGCGTTGCGCACGCTGTATTCGTATCGCGTGTTGGGCGCAAGCCCGGCAATTGTGACCTTCTGGGGTTCGGACGGGTCGGTCACCTGTGTGGTCACACTGCCGCCGCCAGGCGTGGTGAAGGTCAGGGAACCGGGCTCGCTGCTGCGCGCCCACAGCACAACACTGTTTTGGGTTACGTCGCCGGCTGCAACCCCGTTTGGCAAGGTGACGGGCGGCAGGTCGCGTCGGCGCTCATCGAGATCGGCAACGATCTCAAATGAACCTGCTGCGGCAACAAACGGCAGCCCGCCCATCATCAACAGCAAGACCAGCGTTTGACCGGTTAGCCGTCGACGCAATTGTTGCAATAGCTTGGAAAGCACCACCATACCTCATTTCAAGACACGAAAAGAACACACGCACCGATCAGCGGATTGATACGCTTATCAGTATCGCCCACTCTGGGAAAATGGCCCAAGTTCCACGCCTGATGCATTTGAAGGAGACGTAGGAGGAGCGAAGAGGAGTCGTCGAGACAACACCCTACGGCTGTACGGTCGTTGTTGCATAAGAGTATATCGCCCGCAGCTACATCATATGATTTGGGTTTGGTGGATCCCATCAACTTGTTCTGTTTGCAAATCGGCGGGGGGCGGGCCGAATGCAGCTACAGTCGGTGTAGAGCGGCATCGATGTCGGGACGATCCAGCGGCGTTTCGTCCACTGCTCGCCCCGCGATCCGTTGCCAAAGAGCCGTGTCCTCGCGCTTGAGACCTAGTTTGCGAAAGAGATTCTGCCGGCGCAAAGTAGCGTAAAATCGCAGCACGGCCTCTGCGATCAGGCGGCGGCGAGCGGCCGGCGCCCGCCAATGATCGGCGAAATAGCCGGTGAGATAGAGTCGCTTGGCGTTGATGCCGACGGCGACAAAGTCATCCAGCGCCCACTTGTCAGGATGGAGCGAGAGCGCCTGTTCAATCGCCGCTGTCGCATCCAACACGGTGGAGCAATAGATCTGTTCGAGAAAGGGTGACAGGGGTCTGTCATTGGTTGCGTAGAGGTAGAAGCGTTCGCTGGCCCGTGTAACGGCGACGTAGAGCAACCTGCGCTCTTCAGACAGATTCTCCGACTTGGCCAGCGGGATCAGACCGGCATTGCAGCCGGGCACGAAAACGACCGGCCACTCAAGCCCTTTGGCCCTGTGAATGGTCGTGATGGTCACGCGGTCGCCATGGGCACGACCTGTGGTCCTGGCGTTGCCCGTGGCCGGCTCTTCTTCGACCAGACCGCTATCGATGCCGGCCATGCTCAGCATGTCGGAAATCAACGCCGCCTGCGCATTGACCCGCAGCAGAATAGCGATATCCGACAGCGGAATAGCCTCCCCGCGCAGGCTTCGGATCCGGTTGGCGACGGCGCGGGCCACCTCAATCTCGTTCTCATAGTGCTCAAGCCGGGATTCGCCGCCGAACCCGCGCACAACCTGCATGATCTTGCGTCGACGTTGGTCGTCATGTTGCATGATCTGATTGGCCAGCACGATCTGCGATGCACGGCCGCGGAAATTCTCCGTCATGAAATAGGTGGCGGCCCGGCGATAGCGCTGCTGGAAACGGCGCAGATGGGACGGATTGGCCCCGCGCCACTCATAGATGGTCTGGTCGTCATCGCCGATGACCATGTAGTTGCGATGGGGTTCGGTGATCAGGTCGAGCATCTCAGCCTGGGCGCGATTGACGTCCTGGAATTCGTCGACCAACACGGACTGATAGCGACGTTGAACGGTCGCCAGCAGATCTTCGTGTCGGGCCAGCATTTCCCAGCCCGTCATCAACATGTCGTCGAAGGTCAGCAGGCGCTCTGTCTGGCGGATCGTCTCGAAGCGACGATAGAGATCGAAATAGAAGTCCTTGCCGGCAGGCGCTTCAGCGCGCTGGGCCACCCTTCGTCTACGCCGGGGCAAACGCAGCGAGCGCAGATCCGGAAAGCAGAGTCCTCCTTTGCAGGTGCGGACGAAATTCAGGAAATCTTCGCCGTCAATGGCCTCGATCTGCGACGCGTATGCGAGCCGTTCGGCGCGTGCAGACTCCAGCGTCGCTTCGAGCAGGCGACGTTCAATGGCCGCGGGGTTGCGTGTGGTTGCGCCCAGATTCAGGTCCGGCAGATAGCCACGCTTGATGGCCAACTGGACAATCGAGTAGCCGACGGCATGCAAGGTCTTGACCTGCACATCCGCGCCGAACGACCACTGACCCAGCGCCGACGAAATCTGCCGATTGGCGTCGCGATTGAACGATGTGGCCAGAATCTGTCTCGGGAAGAAGATGCCATCCTCCACCAGCCGCGGCAATGCGGTGGACCATGGCCGTCGTCTTGCCGGCCCCGGCGACGGCATAGACCAGCGCCGGCCCGTTGTCGTGAGCGACAATGGCCTGCTGTTGCGCCGTGAGTCGAAACGTTCGGGAGCGGGGCATGGATCTCACACTTCCCACGCTTCGGGCGTGGTCGAGCGGATGCGATCGACAAAGGAGCGTAACTGCCAGAGCGTGAAGATGCTGTGCGATGCGCCGAAGGCCAGCGTCTTTGGGCAGCTAGTGATGACCAATTTCAGGTGTCCGTGCCGGATCAACGTCGTGAACGGCGCAACGATGCGGAAACCGATCTGTCGTTGCGGATCGTCGTCCAGAATCAATGAGAAGAGTTGCACCGCGACATCGTCTGCACCGTTGCCTTCGGTCGTGGCCAGTACATCGATGGACGCGGGCGTGAAGCGAAAGACAAAATCGGGGTTTTCGCCCTTGCCCTCGCGCAGGCTGATTTCGCCGTGCTCTTTGACCAGATGCCAGACGCAGCCCGGCAGATGGCTGAAATAGACATTGCTCATCGCGCCTTCGGCAACCGGTTGCATTGCCTTCACCCAGATCGGGTTTTCGGCGAAGAGATCGGCCAGTTGGGCCACATACCGGTCGTAGCTCGAAGACACGTCTAGAAGTTCTCACGAACAATGGCCGGCAGGCCCAGAAGCATGGCCTGCAGGTCAGCTTCCTCGACTCGCTCTGCCGCCGTTTCGAGATCCACCCATTCTCGGGTGCGATCATCCTCCGGCCAGATTTCGTGGATCTTCTCGACCTGCATGGCATAGACGGCCACCTGGCAGACGCCGCCCCACTTTTCATTTTCATAGATGCCCAGCGACGCCCCACGGACGACGCCTTCAACGCCGGCCTCTTCCCATGCTTCGCTCTGCGCCGACTCGACCGGCGTCAGATCCGGCTCGACAACGCCTTTGGGCACAATCCAGCGCTTACGCCGCCGCGACGTGATCAACAGCACTTCCAAGCCGTCATCGCAAACGCGAAAAGGAATGACAGCAGACTGGTTGTAGTAGTAATCGGGCTGGGTACGCATCAAATCCTCCGGCAGGCTCGACTGTGCGGTTGTGAGCCAAGTATAAGTGCGGTACGATTGGGGTGTCAATGCAGAGGTGATAAAGATTTGTGGAAAAAAGAAACGGTGAATTACATGCGCATCCTTATCCTGGGCGGGACAATCTTTTTGGGGCGACATCTGGTCGATGCGGCTTTGGCCCGCGGCCACGAAGTGACCCTCTTCAATCGCGGCCAACACAGTCCGGACCTCTTTCCCGATGTTGAAAAACTACGCGGCGACCGTGACGGCGATCTCAGTGCGCTGGAAGGCCGCCAGTGGGACGCGGTCATCGACACCTGCGGCTATGTGCCGCGGCTGGTTCGGGCGTCGGCTGAGCTGCTGGCCGGCAGCGTGGAGCACTACACGTTCATCTCCAGCATTTCCGTCTATTCCGATGACACTGTGCCCGGCATCACCGAGTCTTCGGATGTCGGTACACTGGCAGACGAGAGCGTTGAGGAGATCAACGGCGAAACATACGGCCCGCTCAAGGCGCTCTGCGAGCAAGCCGCAGAAGCGGCCATGCCCGGGCGCGTGCTCAACGTGCGCGCCGGTCTGATCGTCGGTCCCCACGATCCCACGGACCGCTTCACCTACTGGCCGACACGCGTGGCCAGGGGCGGGAAAATCCTGGCGCCCGGCGACCCGGATCAATTCGTCCAGTTTGTCGATGTGCGCGATCTCTCGGCCTGGGTGATCCGCTCCATCGAGGCCAATCGCACCGGCGTCTTCAACGTCACCGGGCCGGCAGCGCCGTTGAGCATGGGACGATTCCTGGAAGCATGTACACAGACCATCGAGAGCGACGCCTCGCTGATCTGGGCGGACGAGCCATTTCTGATCACCCACGATGTCGGCCCTTTCGTCGAAATGCCGCTCTGGGTTCCGGCCGAACACGCAGGACTGATGCAGGCCGATTGCCGCAAGGCCATCGACGCCGGGCTGACCTTTCGCCCGCTCGGCGAGACCATCGTCGACACCCTGGCCTGGCAGGCGACCCGCGGCGACGAGCATGGTTGGCGAGCCGGCCTGGCCCCGGATCGGGAGATCGATCTACTGGCAGAGTGGCATGGTCGAGGCCAACAGCTTGCCGGAGCAAAGTGAAATAGAACGCGGATGACACGGAAAAATCGGATAATCACGGATCTCTTCTGCTTTTATCCGCGCAGATCAGTCCGATCCGCACAACCCGCGTTCTACTGAGGAGAAAACCCAATGTCCCAATTTCAGTGCCGTGCCGTCATCTTTGACCTGGACGGCGTGCTCGTCGATTCGGAAGCCTGTATAGACCACCACTGGCAGCAGTGGGCGACCATGCATGGTTTCGACATCCACGAAGTGCTGAGCGTCTCACCGGGTCGCCCTGCCGTCGAGACAATCCGGCTGGTCGCGCCCCATCTTGACGTCGAAGCCGAGGCGGCAGCGTTGCAGCGTGGCGAATCGGTCGACACCGTGGGCGTGCACAAGATCGAGGGCGCAGCCGAGATGGTGCGCTCGCTTCCGGCAGACCGTTGGGCCATCGCCACCTCGGGCGTTTTGGCCACCGCCACGACGCGCATTGTTCATACGGGGCTGCCGATGCCCGCCGTGTTGGTCACAGCCGACGATATCACCCGCGGCAAACCCGATCCCGAACCCTATCTGCTGGCGGCAAAACGATTGGGCGTCGATCCCCAAGACTGCCTTGTCCTCGAGGACGCGCCTGCAGGCATCCAGGCAGGAAAGCGCGCGGGGATGACCGTCATCGGCGTGGCATCCACCCATTCGCCGGATGCGCTCGGCCAGGCCGACGCCGTCGCTCAGCGATTGCAGGAGATTCACATCTCAAACGGTGAAAACCGAACGGACGGAGCAATCGTTGTCACTGTTTTGAACGGGGCGGATTGAGGTTCCAGGGACTTGAACGCGCGGTGATGGCCGCACCGGCTGAAGGCACGGTGCTATCGAGCGACACCTCGTAAACGGGGTTGCATGGCGCAAGCGTTTTCGGTCAACGCCAGCCCTCCTTTTGAAGATCAACGAAATAGATCGGGCATAGAATTGTAGCACGACATTTATGTCGTTGCGTCCGCTAGCAGATGAAATGATGGGCAACGACATAAATGTCGTGCTACAATGTCAGCCACCTCTATACCAGCGCTAATTGCTTGATCTTCAAGAGGGGGCATTGCTCAAGCACCGTCCGTTTACGGCGGTGTGGACGTCGCTCTACAACGCCAACCGTAAAATCTCCACCAACTCGCCCTCTGTCAAGACAACCGGATTCCCCTTCATGCTGCTCGACGGCATGGCCTTGGCCACCACGTCGGCCAGGTCAGCCTCCGCCATGCCGTAGGCGGCGAAGCCGGGCACGGCCAGTTCAGCGCAGAGCGCCTGCACCCAGGTCGACGCCGTCGGCGATGCTTGCATCGGCATCACCGGTGACGATCTTGGCGACCTCGGCGTAGCGGACCAGCGCCGGCGAATTGGGCGAGCGTTCTTCCAACGCACGCACGTTGGCCGTCATCACCAACGGCAGCAGTCGGGCGCAGACCGCGCCGTGGGGCGCATCGAACATGCCGCCGATGGGACCGGCAAAACCGTGGACCGCGCCCAGCTTGGCATTGGCCAGGGCCAGTCCGCCGCAGAGACTGGCCAGCGCCATGTCGCGCCGGGCAGCCACGTCCGAGCCGTGATGGTAGGCACGTCGCAGCGAACGGGCCGCGCGCGCCAAGCCTTCGCGGCAGAAGCCGTCGGTCAACGGCGTGGCCAGGTGCGAGACGAAGGGTTCCAGACACTGGGTCAGCGCGTCCAGGCCGGTGGCCGCCGTGACCGCAGGCGGCATCGACAGGGTCAACTCGGGATCGACGATGGCGACATCGGGCAGCATGGACGCGCTGCGCAGGCTCACCTTGACGCGATGCGCCGGCGAGGCCAGCACGGCGTTGCGCGTCACCTCGGCGCCGGTCCCTGCGGTGGTGGGAATGGCCATCATCGGCGCGCAGGCGTTGGCCAGCGGCAGCCCGCGCCCGATCACCTCCAGATAGTCGAGCGGATCGCCGGGGTTGGTGAGCAGTGCGGCAATGGCCTTGGCCGCATCGATGACGCTGCCGCCGCCCATGCCGACGACCAGGTCGGCCTCGTGCAGCACGGGCCGCCTCCACCCCGGCCAGAACGACATCGACCGTCGGCTCGCCGCTGACTGAGAAGGTGACTACGCGCAAGCCATGCCCGGCCAGCAGCGCCAGCAGCGGATCGACCCGCTGCGACGACCCGCCGCAGACGACCAGGGCGCGTCGCCCCATGCCGGCGGCAATCTCTCCAGCCTTGGCCAACGAACCCTCGCCAAAGAGGATGCGCCCGGCCGTGGCAAATTCGAACATCATCGCGTCGGTTGTCATGAGAATGTCACCCGACCATATCCCAGCCGGACTCGTCCGGGAAGACATTCTCGTATTTGACCGCGCTGCGTGGCTCGGCCATCATCTCGGCCACCGTGTCGCGCCAGGTAGCGTAGTGCGCGGTCTCCTTGTGGCGTGCCGGATCGTCGGCCGTGCGATAGACCTCGACAAGCACAAAACGGTTGGGATCATCTGCCTGCTGCACCACGTCGAAGCGCGCAATGCCCGGCTCCTGGACGCTGTTGCGCGCGTTCTCGACGGTGGCGGCCTTGAAGGCCTCGACAAACTCCGGTTTCACATGAACAAAGACATGGACGATGAGCATTGGGTTCTCCTTTCGGGGTGATTGGTGACTGGTGGATTCGGGGCATCGGGTGGTTAATGACTGCAATCGCTATAAACGATTCGCACGTGGCGTGCGAACTAACATCCCTAGACTCCCCAATCACCGATTGTTCCGCCAGTCTCTACATCAAACTGGCCACATGTTCGGCCAGACCTTCTTGCAATGAGGTCGACGGCACTTGCAGGCCGCTGTCGGTAAGTTTGGACAGGTCGTAGATGCGGTGGCAGAGAAAGTTGGAGGCGTTGGGGTTGGCGGCCAGGTAGTCGGCGACCGACAGTTCTTTGACCGACAGTTCGACGCCGAGGACGTCGGCGATGATGCGGTAGTAGTCGACCGACTCGACGATGTCGGGGCCGGCGGCGCAGAAGATCTGGTTGTAGCTGCGCTCGATTGCCGGCCGCGCTCAGGATCAGATCGGCGAGATCGCGGGCCAGAATCGGCTGCTGAAGAAAATGTCCGCCGCCGACCAGATCCAGCGTCTCGCCGGCCTGCAACTTGGCGATCAACTCCGGATCACGGCCATGCAAGGGCAGGCAGCCGAGCAACGAACCGGGACCGTAGATGTGGCAGGGACGCACCACGGTCCAGGCCATGTCGCCGCAATCGCTGTTGATGAAGGCCAGTTCGCAGCGGCGTTTGTTGCCGCCGTAGCCGCCCAGTTGAAAAACACCCTCCTCGCCCTGGGGGAAGCGGCGAGCGGCCGGTTCGTAGACAAAATCGGTGGAGACGAAGACCAGATGCCGGGCACGCTCGCGGAAGACGGCGATGTCCTGCTCGGCGTCGGCCAGTCTCAAAGCCGATGCAGTCGACGACCAGATCCCAGAAAACGTCGACGCCGCCGACTGTCTCTGCGAACACGTCACGCTCGCTGCGGTCGACGACCAGGGAAATGACACCGTCGGGTACCGGACGCTGGCCGCGCGTCACCGTCCACACGGCGTGGCCTGCGGCCAATGCACGTTCAGCCAGCGTGCCGCTGACAAATCCGCTGCCGCCGATGATGAGAATGTTGAGTGATTTCATGTGGGATCTCCATTGAGGATTGGGAATCGATATCGACCCGGCTGATACTTGTCGCTCATGCGCCGCGCTTCGCGCTCAAGTCAGCTTAACAGGACATAGCTCAGGTCAGACGCAGGCTGAGCCTGTCGAAGCCGGAGTCGGGTCTGAACAAATCCTACTCGTCCGCAGGATCAAGCGTAGCGCGCAGCCGTTCCAACCGATCACGCAGCATCTGCCGCTCGTTGTCGCTGTAGGCGTAGCCTTTGAGTTCGATCTGTTCGAGCAGACGCAGGAACTTGATGGTGGTGGCCAGGTCTTCGGAGATCGGGGCATTGGCGGCGCGCAGCAATTGGTAGGCCCGCTCCATGTCGCCGGCGGCACGCGCCTGTTCGGCCGCACGCAGCGGATCGCCCAACGCTTCCCACGCCAGTGAGGATTCATCATGGCGGCCATGGACACCCACGGCCAGCGCCCGGAAGCGGGCCAGATCCTCGTCGCCGTCCCAGAGGCTGCTGAGCGGACCGGAGCGATCCAGAATGGTGTTCAGTCGTTGCTCCAGTTGGATGACCCTGGCCAGGTAGCTTGTGTCGTCGATGAGGGTGCAGATCTGTTCGGCGGTGGACGACCAGGCGTAGTAGAGGGTGAATCGCTCGCCGAGGTTGGCGAAGGCGTTGGTCAGCCAGCGCTGGACATGGGCATAGGCGATACGCTCCGGATGCAGCGGGGCAACGACTTCGACGTATTGGCGGGCCAGATCCAGCAGGCTCAGGATCTGCTCATCGCTCATCTCATCGCGCAGCGGCAACGTCGCATAGCGGCGGGAGAGGATACGCAGCGCCTCGGCGCCGCCTTGGTTGCCGTCGAGTTCCATGATGCGGGCTGACTCGCCCAACAGTTCAGCCACACGGCGACCGGTCTCGTCCGTGTCGCTGGTGTCGATCAGGTGCCCGGCCCATTGCCAGCAGATGTCGCCGATGGCGTCGCTGACATCCCGGCGCGTCTCCGCGTCCAAAACGATGGACCCCAGATCGTAGGCCAGTTTGGCATGATCGTAGGCCTGCTCATACTGCTTCTGCCGGCGCTCGCTGTCGGCGGCGTCCAAAAATGTGCGCACCTGGCCGGTGGCTTCCTGCACGATCAGATCGCGTTGCTCATCGATGCGCCGCCAGAGCGCAGTGTCGTTGACATTGGCGGCAAAGTCACGGGCCTCACGGTTGCGCTCATGGGCCTCGCGCCAGCGATTGCGATAGAGCAGCGTGTCGGCCTGGAGCAAGATGCCGCCGGCGTACTGGATGTCGGCCTCGCGCTGCAGGGCACGGTCGCCCATACGCAGGGCCATGGCATGGGCGCGACGATTGCGGGCGAAGGCCTGCTCCCATTTGTCGCGCTCGTAGAGGTCTTCCACCTCACGCAGATAGCCCTCGACGGCCTCTAGCTCGGACATCTCCTCGGTCTGCAAAGTCTCGATCAGGTCGGCCCAGCCCATCTCGACACAGCCATCGACATACTCAATGTCCAACGCCTGAAGAACCGGCGCGTCGGCTGCCTCAAGCAGGACCAGGTTGTCGGTGGAGCGGCTCAGCGCCACCCGAATTTCGTCAAAAAGACGCCGGGCTTCAAAGCGGGGAATGTTGCCGTCGCCGCTGTCTTGGCAGAGATCGATTGCTCGTTCGTAGGCGACATTGAGGCCGTGGATGAAGATGGTGGTTCGCTCAAGGCCCTTGATCTCGCGCGGCAGAAAGATGATCTCGTCTGCGCCCTCGATGGCCTCGCTGTGGCTGTCAACGCGCAGTTGTTCGGTCAGATCGACCAGCGCGCGCCCAGGGCGCTCGGAGATCTCGGTCAGGAGCGCGGCCCAGAGCTGATCGGAGCGAGGCAGATCGTCGTCGAAGAAATCGGGCAGCGGTCGCTCGGCTGCGATGAACTGCTGCTTGAGCGCCTCAAGTTCGGCCGCCGACGCCTCTTCAGAGGGAACGGCTGCCAGGAAGATGCGCCCCTGGTTGGCCACGTCGGCCGATGGATCGGCGATGACCCGTTGGCTGCGGGCGCTGGGTCGCAGTTGCTTGGGCAGCCGGGCGTAGAACGACCAACTGCTGTCGATCAGATCGGCCAGATTGTCGGGCGAGCGGCGCTGATATTCAAAGTTGAACTCGTCGGGCCAGACGTCCAACTGTTCGCCCAGCATGTACTTGGTCATGCCCCAATCGAAGCCGCTGGGCTGGACGATCTGGGACTCGTCGCCGGCCACGGCAAAGCGCATGGGCCGTTTGCGGTCGACACGTGTCCGCGCGCGAACCAGTTCTGACAAAAAGGCGATCTGAAGCAAGGTCAGATCCTGCACCTCGTCGATGACCAAGGCGTCGAGCTTGGCCAGCCAGGCCGGCGCCTTGCCCTTGATGAGCTGCCCCAGCGCTCGATGGGCCACCGCCTGATCGCGGAAGAACGGCATGTGGCGCACCCGATCGGCCAGCTTCGCGGCGATCGCGGCAGCCTCCAGGTCGATCCCTCGGTCCAAGGCGTATTCGGCCAGATCGATGCCGCCGCCGCCCCGGTTTTCCTGGGCCCAATCATAGGAAGCGGGAAAGTCCTGGCCAAGCAGATAGGCGCGGATCTCGGTGAAGAGCGTGCGCGGGTACTTGCGCCATGGACCGAGATCGGTCGGATTCTGCCGCTCGATGAAGGCGTAGAACTCGTCCAGTTCCGCAAATGGCTCGGCGTAGGTGAAAACGCCGGTCATGTCGTGCATGATCTCGTTGAGCGTGGCCACGCGCACACGCTTGCGCACGTCCGCGTTGTCGCCGGCGTACTGCGACTCGATGAACTCCAGGGCAGCACGCTTAAGACGCGGCGTGTAGGTCACATAGAGGATCTGACCGTCGCCCGGTTGGTTGAGCAGATCCTTGAGCAGGTAGAGCAGGGCAATGGTCTTGCCGCTGCCGGGCAGCCCCTTGATCGTGGCGACGGAGATATCGCTGGCGCCCAGATACTCGCTGATCTCATACTGTTCTTCGTAACGGGGATCCAGTGTGTCGACGGGGATGGAGCGGTACTCGGAAAGATCGCCGACCCGGATCGGCTGGTCGGTCTGGTCGTGGTGGCGAACGGAGTGTACCAGGATGGTGTTGACCGAGTCGGCTGTGTCACCGGGTGCAGCTGTTCCGGCTGAGTCGGCGGAAAAGTTGGCGTCATCGACGTCGTTTCCGCTACGCGAAAGCAGGCTTTCGCTCTGAGGAATCCACCACATGTAGTAGTGGTTGCCCTGCACCGGTGTGCGCCGCCAACGCGCGTTGCGCCCCATCGTCCCCTTGACGTTGGGCGTCCGACCACGCGTGCCGAGGAGGACCTGGGCCCACACCGTTTTGCGCTGGGTAGTGGGCGACAGATCCTGCAGTGAACGCTCAAAGTCCTTGTGTTGGAGCAACCTGTATTCAGACACCGAAACCGTCTACCTCTACGCTTCACACGAGCCTCATCGGACACTGTGAAATTCGGACACTGTGAATTTCGAACACGGTGAAATAAGGCGTGCCGGCAATATAAGTGTTGTAAAAACGACACGATCCTTGTTAGATTGGATTGTAAGCGAGAGACAGTTTGCACGCAACATTTTGCGCGGCATCCGAGGGTAGATGAACTGTTGAAACTGCGGCCAAACATAGAATAGCCATCTGAGATGCTTGCCGGTTTATCGGTCCGGCTGTACACTGTCGATGTCTGGCGACAGCCTTCCAAAAACTGTCGGCGGCGTGACGTGAATCCGTGCAAGGCATTCCCTCAATCCTTCCTACCCTGTCAACCATTTGCGCTGGGAACCTAGACCATGTCTCCTCAAACCATCAAGTTCGTGATCGCCGCAGTTCTGGTTCTCCAAGGGCTTTCCCACGGCAAAGCGGGGTATGACCTCATGACCGTTGCGACCGGTAGATATCGTGCCGGATCCGATCCCGTTCGGATCCGGCTGCTGCCCTCCTTGACGGTAAAATCGTCTGCACTGATCGCGGCAATCTTGTGGCTTATGGCGACCGTCGGCTTCGTTGTCGCAGGTCTGGGCCTATTGGACGCCGCCGATATCGGGGCTGCCTGGAAGCCGGTGGCGGGCGTCTCCGCCGTCATTTCCACACTGGGGATCGTGCTCATCGGTGGCAGATGGCCGGCAGCGCCCAGCAAAAAACTCTCGAACGCGGATACGATCATTGCCCTGGTGATCAATGCCGCGACGATCTTGCTGGTGATATCGGGTTGGCCGTGGGACTGAACTGAATGTGGAATGCGACAAATGTCTAAACCGTCAGTAACCGTTGCGGCCATCCACGAAATGCTCCAGCGCGACTGGGGCGACGTGTCCGAGCTTCACCCGCTCACGGATGGTTTGACCGCGCAAGTATTTGGCTTCCGCCACGACGGCGTCGACTATGTCATTCGCCTCAGTGAATCTATCGAGTCATTTCGCAAAGACGCCTTTGCAAGCCGCCGTTTCGCCTGTTTGAATCTACCCATCCCCGACATTGTGGAAATCGGCCAACTTGATCTTGGTGGTTACTTTTGCATCAGTGGGCGGATCTGCCGATCAAGCCGGTCGCCTCGGCCGGGACGGACAACGCCCTCTACCGGCTGGGCGACGATAAAGTCGTGCGTCTGCCGCGCATCCACTGGGCAGTCGGCCAGGTAGAGAAGGAACACAAGTGGCTGCCGAAACTGGCCCCGCACCTGCCGTTGGCCATTCCGGTTCCCCTGGCAAGGGGTGGACCCGGCGAGAGCTACCCCTGGGATTGGTCGATCTATCGTTGGCTCGACGGCGAGAACGCAGCCCTGGAGCGCATGTCCGATCCGTGCCAGGTGGCGCAAGATCTGGCCGGTTTCATCGCCGCCATGCAACGCATCGATGCCACCAATGGGCCCACGCCCAGCGTTCACAACTCGGGCCGGGGCGTTCCGTTGGCCACGCGAGACGAACAGACCCGCATTGCCATTGACGCGCTGCGTGACATGATCGATATCGATCTCGACACCGACGCCATAACCGCGGCGTGGGAGACAGCATTGCGTGCGCCCGTTTGGACCGGCCCGCCGGTCTGGCTCCATGGCGATCTACAGTCGGGCAACCTGCTGGCGCTGCATGGCCGGCTCAGCGCTGTCATCGACTTCGGCTGTCTGGGTGTCGGCGATCCGGCCTGCGACATCATGACGGCATGGATCTACCTGTCTGCCGAGACGCGAGACCTCTTTCGCTCACTGCTGCAGGTCGACGACGCCACCTGGGCGAGAGGGCGCGGCTGGGCGCTCTCCATGGGGCTGATCGCGCTGCCCTACTACCACGAGACCAACCCGGTGTTGGCGAACATCGCCCGCCGCGCAATTGACGAAGTCCTGATGGAGCATCACTAGCAGTCTGTCGGAGTGACCACGAAATAGACCGCGGATGCGGCGGATTAGGCGGAAACAGCCTGATTTTTCTGATTTTATCGGCATTTATCAGCCTAATCCGCCTAATCTGCGGTCTATTAGCCTTCTCTCCGACAGCCTGCCGAGACGCATAGATGCGGTTGCTCATCCGACGTAGAGATCAGCCGCACATGGACGCAGATGAAAGGCCTATCATGATCTTCCCAACATCAGAGTGGACCCGGTCCACGCCAGGCGAACAAGGCGTCGATGCAGACGCTCTGCACGACGCGCTGGCCTATCTCGAATCGGAAAGCGGTGAGGATGGCGTAAAGCAGTGCGTGATTCTGCGATACGGCCATTTGATCCACGAGGGACCTGAATGCGACAAGGTGCACGATCTCTGGTCGGTGACCAAGTCGTTCACCAGCACGCTGCTCGGCTTGATGCTCGATGACGGTCTGTGCGACCTCAACGACTGCGCTTGCGACTACGAGCCGCTGCTGGCCGAGCACTATCCCGACGTGCGACTGCGCCACTTCGCCTCCATGACCTCCGGCTACCAGGCCAAAGGTCCCACACGCTATCCAAACTTGAAGCAGGATTGGTCTGTGGACTGTTTTGACCCGGCTCCGCCGCTCTTCAAGCCGGGCCAAGCCTTTGCCTACTGGGACAATGCCCAGAACATGTTCGGTCGCGTCCTCACCCAGATCCTGCAGGGCGATCTACACGACTACTTGAAGGAGCGCATCCTCGACCCCATCGGCGTGGGCGAGTCACGCTGGGACTCGGAGGGCATGGTCAACGGCGTTCCCATCCGCTACGGCGGCACACACCTGTTTCTCAATGCCTACGATCTGGCGCGTTTCGGCCATCTCTTCCTCAACCTGGGCAACTGGAATGGACGGCAACTCATCAGTCCGGGCTGGGTGCGGATGGCCACGGCCCCGCAGGCGCCGTCGGGCGTGCCCATTGCCGACACCGAGCGCACCGACATGGAGGGCAGCGGCTGCTACGGCTTCAACTGGTGGCTCAACGGCGTCAAGGGCAACGGCGAGTGGAGCCTGCCCGGCGCGCCGCGGCGCCTTTTCTTTGCCAGCGGCCTCAACAACAACATGTGCTTTGTGATTCCGGAGTGGGAGATGGTCTTTGTGCGTGCCGGCACCGACGTGAATCCACCGGCGGGCAAGTTCCCGGTCTACACGCGGTTTTTCAATTTGCTGAAACAAGGGATACAGTTGGATTAGGCCAAGCGAAAAGTTGTTGTTTGAGTGGGGGTGAATAATGATCGCCGTTCCGCAGACCGTTCTTGATGCCTTGTCGGGACTATATGGAACCACCGCTAGCCATCTGACTCATTTCGGCGGCGGTCACGAAGGGTCCGACGGCATTGTCTACGCCTACCCGCACGAGGAGGGACGGCGGCTGTTGAAGATCATGGCAATCCCGACAGAGGAGCGGAGGACCGGGTTGTTCTGTCTGGATGAACGGCTGCAATTCGTGCGGTTCCTGGGCGAGAATGGCGCGCAGATCGTCTTCCCTCAACGCTCGCCACAGGGAAATCTCTACGAGACCGTCTCGTTTGAGGCGCATACATGGGTCGGCTATGGCATGGCAATCGCCCCAGGCAAGGCCATGAAAGAGACCACCTGGGATCCGGAGATCTTTCGCAATTGGGGACAAGCGATCGGCCGGCTGCATCGACTGGCCCGGCAATATCACTCATGGGAAGCCTCTGTGGATCCGGAAAGCGGGAAATCGCTGCTCACCTGGCAGGAAGAGTGGGCCGGTTTCTATGGCTGGTGCCAGGATGACGACGTGAAGCGCAAATGGGTTGCGATCAAAGAGCAATTGGACATGCTGCCCAAAACGCGTGATGCCTTTGGTTTCATTCACAACGATCCGCACTGGTGGAATCTATTGGTCGATGACGATCGAATCACGCTCCTGGACTTCGACGTCGCCAATCATCATTGGTTTGTCAACGATATCGCGATTGCCTGCCAGAGCATCCTCGCGTACGCTTCGGGCGGCATGGGCGGCCCTGTCCATGACCCAGAGAAGCTGAGCGGGTTTCTGCGCTTTTTCATGGAGGGATACGAGCGTGAACACCATCTCGCCTTAGAATGGCTGGAGCGACTGAACCTCTTCATCGCCTACCGGCGTATCCTGATGTTCATCGTCATGAATGACTGGGTTCAGTCGGACCCGGCGCTTCACGCTTCATGGAAAGAGATGATCTTAACCCAGCCCGATGTTGTGGGTAGCTTCTGGCTTCAAGATAGGTGAATCGTCGCTGCATCCATGTCGGCATACACAGGTTGACATGGAGCCAAATTTGTTTTCCCCCTTTGTGCTTGGAGGAGGTGGACGAGTCTTCGGCCAACTATGAGCCTGTGAAGAACTATGCAGTCTGGTATGCAAACCGTTGAACGGCCAAAATGAGTAGGTCTGTGGCAAAGAAAGGATGTCAGTCTGATGGCGAAACAGAAATCAAATCGCCCAACATGGTCAAAATTGAAGCCCACTGTCACCAATTTGGAGCAGTCGCAACTGGTGAAATTGGTCGCAGACTTGTATCGCCTTTCGAAGGACAATCAAGATTATCTTCATGCCCGGTTTGGCGTTGGAGATGAACCGCTTGCGCCCTACAAGAAGACCATTGAAGAGTGCATGTTTCCAGATGTTTACAAAAACAGACCAATTCAGATCGCAAAGGCGAAGGGCGCCATCAGCATCTATTCAAAGGCGGTTGCTGACCCTGCCGGCGAAGCCGAACTGATGATCTTCTTCGTGGAGTGCGGCACCGATTTCAGTGTAAATTACGGCGACATTGACAGTGGGTTCTACAATGCACTCTCCGGAATGTATCGGCGGGCGATCGAGAAGGTCTTGAGCTTGCCGGAAGCGTTACAGGGCGAATTTCGGGCACGGTTAAGAGAAATCATAGATTCCTCCTCGAGCATTGGCTGGGGCTACCCTGATGACCTGGCATTCGACTTCTATGGGGCCTTTCCAGATGAGGAATGACAATCGAGTTGTGAATCGATTGTGGCTCCAGATCTGGACGATAATCCGCAAGGAGAAATCCGTATGAAGAACGCACTTCCCAATACCTCCAGTCTGGCTGACACAGTCAAGATCACCGACATCAAGGTCCTCCAACCCAAGAGCGGGGCCACGCTGATCAAGGTGGAGACCGACGCCGGCCTGTTCGGGATCGGGCCATGCCACGGCACCGGTCCCTTTGTCCGCGCGGCCATTGATCATCTGGAAGGGCCGCGCCTGCCCCACCTGGGCCTGATCGGCAAGGACCCGCTGGCCATCGACGTCCACTTTCACAACATGTTCTACGCCTACCCCCAGCGTGGCCGGGTCATGGGCGTGCTGAGCGCCATCGACATCGCGCTCTGGGATCTCGCCGGCAAGCTGCTGGGCCAGCCGGTCTGCCGCCTGCTGGGCGGCCCCTTCCGCGACGAGATCGCGCTCTATTCCCACTGCGGCGGCGGTGACTTCCTCAGCCGGGACGAATGGCGGGCGCGCGCCCAGGATCTCAAGGACGATCCCTACGGCTTCAGAGCCTACAAGATCGACATCCACCACGTGCTCCACGGCCACATGCAGCAGTACGTGCCCAGCATCGGGCCGCGCCAGGCGCGTGATGTGGCCACAGGCCTACGGCCTGGCCCGCGAGGAGCTGGGCGACGAGATCGACATCATCGTGCACTGCCACAACGAACTGGATCTGCCCAGCGCCGTCAAGGTGGCCGAGGCCGTGGAGCCGATCAAGCCGCTCTACTTCGAGGATCCGCTGGCGCCCGAGTTCAGCGACTCGTGGACGGCCCTGCGCCGCACCACCCGCGTGCCGATCCTGACCGGCGAGAACATCGCCCTGGCCGAGGGAGCGCTGCCCTTCCTGCAGAGCCAGGCCGTCGACAGCCTCCAGCCCGACCTGATCAACTGCGGCGGCATCAGCGGGGCCAGGCGCATCGCCGACCTGGCGGCGCTCTATCGCATCCCCATCTCCTGCCACAACGTCAGCGGCTATGTCCTCGACATGGCCTCGTTGCAGTTCTCGGCCTCGGTCTTCAACTGCCCGCTGATGGAATGCCGGCGACGGGCCGCCGAAGCCCCGGAAGCGACCGGCGAGAAGCTCGTCATCCGCGACGGCATGATGAAAGTACCCATGCGGCCCGGTCTGGGGTTGGAGCTGGACTTCGACTATCTCAAGGCGAATCGAGCGGAGGGTGAGCCTTGGTGGGGATGATCCCCGGAGTTGCTGGTGTGGTTACGTGGGTTTTTGTCACAGCCTTCATGAATAGGATACACCCCGAGGGATGAAAATGAAGTTTGTGGCGACAACATGTTGGACACAACGTGAGAATTGGACCAAGCTAAGATGAAGGCAGGCTGGTCTAACGTCGAGTTGATCACTGGTGCCATGAGCCCGAGTCACAGACGGACTTGGATGTCCAGAGGAACCCCAAGTGGATGGCCGCCGTAAGGTGAGCCCGCAGAGCAGAATCTTGTTAAGATGGGCATCTGACCAGTCAAGGTAGAAGCGTGTTTGGACTGGAGGTGCAAGATGCAAGTCGTCTATCCGAGTTGTGCAGGGCTGGATGTACACAAGAAGAGCGTCGTGGCTTGTCGGATGGCCCGGCGAGGCAATCGCCCTGGGAAGGAGATCAAGACTTTTGGCACAACGACGCAGGCATTGCTGGCGTTGAGCGATTGGCTGCAAGAATGGCGTGTAACCCATGTGGCCATGGAGAGTACAGGCGACTACTGGCGTCCGATCTACAATGTACTGGAAGGAGACTTTGAGTTGTTGTTGGTCAATGCGCGAGCATGTGAAGCAGGTGCCAGGACGCAAGACCGATGTTAAGGATGCTGAGTGGTTGGCCGATTTGCTCAAACATGGTCTGCTGAAGGCGAGCTACGTGCCGGAGAAGTCGCAACGAGCATTGCGTGACTTGACACGCTATCGTACGAAGGTCGTGCAGCAGCGGTCGCAAGTGGTCAATCGGCTGCAAAAGGTGCTTGAGGATGCCAACATCAAGTTGAGTTCGGTTGCGAGCGATGTGTTGGGTGTTTCGGGCCGTGCCATGCTGAGTGACCTGATTGCAGGTGAGACGGATGGTGCGGTATTGGCGCAGATGGCTCGGGGTCGCCTGAAGCAGAAGGAAGCAGCCCTGGAAGAAGCGTTGACCGGCATGATGAGCGAACACCATCGTTTTCTGTTGACACAACAGCTGGCGCTCTTCGACTTCCTCAGTCGACAGATCGAGGAATTGGACCAACAGATTGCGGTTCAACTCGCCACCATGGATGAGGCGAAGGGACCACCGGCTTCTCCATCGCAGCCAGAGGATGGTCAGAATGCGCCACAAGCGGAGATGGCACAAGAGTTGACGCCCCTCTCCTATTCGGAGGCGATCGAGTTGCTGGATACCATCCCCGGGGTCGATAGAACGACGGCACAAGTCTTGGTCGCAGAGATCGGTGTAGACATGAGCCGATTTCCGACGCATAAGCATTTGGCGGCTTGGGGTGGTGTTGCGCCAGGGCATCAATGAAAGTGCAGGCAAACGCAGATCGAGCAAGAGCCGACGGGGTAATCGCAATTTGCGTTCTGCGCTGAGCCAAGCGGCTTGGGCCGCCTCGCATACCCAAGAGACCTACTTGCGGGCTCAGTTCCAACGCTTGGCGGCTCGTCGTGGTAAAAAACGAGCCATTATCGCAGTCGGCCATTCGATTCTGGTGATTGCCTATCATATGTTGTGCAAACATGAACCCTACCAAGAAATGGGGCATGACTTTTTCGACCAACGTCAATCGAGACTCGATCCGGGCGTCATCGGGTCGTCGCGTTCGCAGTCGAACTTAAACCGTAAAGGGCGGCAGAGGTCCGGCAGTTCCCGCTGCGGCCAGCCGCTTGCCTGAAACCGGATTCAGCGGCATCGTGACGTTCAGGGTCGTTGAGAACCTGGTTGCAGCTAACCCGAACGCGGCTGTCTTTGCACAGATGTGCGACAATCCTTATTTGCCATTATCCACTCATTGCATCTAACAGCTATTTACCAGAGCAGAATCGGCAATCAACTCTATGCAAACAGACATCCTCATCATCGGCGGCGGACTCAGCGGGCTGGTTGCCGCATGGCAATTGCAGCGAGCGGGCCAACCCTTTTGCCTGCTGGAGGCGCGCCCACGCTTCGGCGGCCGGGTCCTGACCCTCGACGTCGGCGGCGCGGCCTGCGATCTGGGACCGTCCTGGTTCTGGCCGGGCCAGCCGCTGGTGGCCGGCCTGCTGGACCACTTTGACATCCCCACTTTCGAACAATATGCCGATGGCGTTCTTCTCTTCCAACAGGCCGACGGCCGCGTCCTCCAGGCCGGCGATCCATCGCCCATGGCCGGATCGCTGCGCGTTGAGGGCGGCATCGCCCGGCTGGCCGAGGCGCTGGCCGCCGAAATCGATCCAGCCCGCCGATTCGTGAACCATGCTGTGACGGGACTTTCCATCGACAACAACGTCGTCACAGTCGACGTTTCGTGCGCCATCGGGATCGATGTCCATGTCGGCAACCCAAGTCGCAATCGCCCTGCCGCCGCGCCTGGCAGCGGAGCTGGCATTCGCCCCCGCTCTGCCCGCTGCGACGCAACAAACGCTGGCCACGACACCCACATGGATGGCCGGCCACGCCAAGTTTTTCGCCGTCTATGATCGACCGTTCTGGCGTGAGCAGGGCCTCTGTGGCACGGCCATCAGTCGACGCGGTCCGCTGGCCGAGATCCACGATGCCTCGCCCAATGCCGGGGACCGGTTCGCCCTCTTCGGCTTCGCCGGCCTGGATGCCCAAACGAGGGCAAGCATGGGCCAGACGGAGTTCATCCGGCAGGCGACGGATCAGCTTGTCACGCTCTTTGGCGAACAAGCCGGGCATCCGCTCGCGGTCCACCTGCAGGACTGGAGCGCCGAGGCCTTCACCGCCGGCGCGGCCGATCGCCGTCCACAGACCCGCCATCCCCAGTACGGTCTGGATCTTCAACTCGGCAGTGCCTGGGCCGGCAAGCTCGCCTTCATCTCGACGGAGACGTCGTTCAGCAACGGCGGTCTGATCGAGGGCGCGCTGGAGGCTGGGTTGAGGTATGCCAGACGGATTTCAGGCGCGGATGCTTCGCTCGGGGATGGGCCTGCCTTGCCCCACAATGCCAGCATGGATTGGGACTGGCTCTGATGATGCGTTGAACTACAACGGATTGAGAGTGCAACGGATTTGGGCTTTCGATTCCGCAAATGATCATGCAAAAACAGCCCACTTCGGTTGTCGAAGCAATAATCCGATCCATTCTCAATCCGTTGTAGTTTTTTCTGGGTAACCCAAATCATGGTACGGTTTAGCATGTTTCCTACCACGACAATTTCTGCAAATCCTGCCGTCCGATACTCGAATACGACAAGGAGAGAATTACGATGAATTCTGTGAAGCTATCAACACTGCCCGCCATCTTGACCTTGAAAAACCAACCGGAAACCCTGGAAACCAACGGCATCGACACGCTCAGCATGGCCGCCGGCCCCCAGACCGACTGGTTCTACGATCCGGCCGGCAGCAAGCGCAGCAGCAATGCGCCCGTCGCCCTGTTCGCATCGCCTGATCAGAACTGCCTGCTGTCGGCCAAAGTCACGGTCGGCTTCAACTCGACCTTCGACGCCGGCGTGCTCTTCCTCTATGCCGACGACGAGCGCTGGGCCAAGCTCTGCTTTGAGTACGCACCGACCGATCGACCGATGGTCGTCTCGGTGGTGACGAGGGGCAAGTCGGACGATTGCAACTCGGTCTACATCGACGACAACAGCGTCTATCTGCGTCTCTATCGAGAGGGCGATCGGCTGGCCTTCCACTACTCGGAAGATGGTGAGTATTGGCATATGGTGCGCCACTTCACGATTGGGGATCTGCGGGATGTGCGGATTGGTTTTTCGGCACAGGCCCCGACGGGGGAAGGTTGTCAGGTGGAGTTTTCGGAGATCGGCTATCGGGCGGGGGTGTTGTCGGATATTCGTAGCGGAGAGTGAGGGAAAACCTGCTGTGAATACAAGACGGACAAGATGAAATTTGTCGCTATGATTGGAAAGTTGCTGGAAACGGGTTTAGGTCTTGCGTTCAGATTGACTCTCCGAGCGTCGGCGGGACTGAAATCCATTGCATCCGCCAGCAGCTACCCTCTATTGCCGCCTATTTGCGATTCAACCCTTTGCTGCTCAATCTATTCTTGAATACAATGGATGGGTATCCTCGTCCAACTATTGTGCCATTTGTTCCAATCTGGGAAACCTCTGAGTCACGGCATGACAAAATCCTCTGAAGGCATTACGGTGAAACTATCCCGGCGATCAGTAGAAAGCCTTGGACCACTGATTACAGGGAACGCAACTCTGTCTGTATACCGCTCTGGGCCAGAATTGGTCCGCTTTTTCAATGAACATGGTTTGAACGACGACTATAACTCCGGGTTTGGCTCTCGTTGGGCGTACGCCATTGATGCCCTAGAGCGATTGAATGGCACCAATGCAATGAGCGGCGTTATCTCATCAGCATTGGATCCCAGGGATTTCTTAAACACCGATTTTGATATTGAGGCGGCCGTTGACTATGTCAATACTTTTCTGCATTTTGATGGTTACTGTGTGGCAAAGGATGGTCCCTACTATATCTGCCGAAAGATATCAGGAATCTCTAGCAGCAATGTAGCGAAAGTCAAAAATCTGATTTTTGCGGCCAACGGTCCAAAGCCAGAAATCGTTTTGCGAGATGCGGTAGACAACACTATCCAGATCGTGAAAAATGAAGAGTTTTGCCTGGTTTATGAAGAACCCATCCCAGAAACCGGCCTAATGTGGCACGACTTAGTACGTTGGTGGATTGGGCTATGTGGTATGGATGAATCACAGTTTGCCGACGCCGAGAGACAGCTATACTCTAGGTTGAGGAAATCTTTGGTGGGAAGCCCTCCTGAGCAACTGTTTTTCAAAAGCTATTTCATGGCGTTTCGCGAACCCCTGGCAGACAGATTTCCAGCACTAATACCACAAGTGTACCTGCACTACGACCCATACACGTTGGCACAGTTGTCTGGCCGCAAACGTATTCCCAGGCAGAGGATGGATTTCCTCCTGCTTACTGAGCATGCTCGAGTTGTGCTGGAAATTGATGGCAAACAACATTATTCTGAACTCAACAATCAAAATATTCCTGTTGCGCAAGCATCAAAGTACGCAGAAATGGTTGCTGAAGACAGAAACCTGAAACTGGCGGGATATGAAGTGTTTAGGTTTGGTGGATATGAACTTCAAAATGAAAATGATTCTCTTTCGCTTGTTCGTGACTTCTTCAATCGACTACTGGATCCGTGACGAGTAGTATTGGCTGCACGATAAGGACGATGCCGAAATTAGCTCTCACTAACAATCGAACCCTGTTGTGAGTACAGAACCTGACCGTGCGGCCCGACGACGCTTTATATTCGAGACCGTCGACTCCACTATCGGCGACGGTCTGGCCTGCGTCTCCGGGTCGGGCAAGACGTCGCTGATCTTCGACACGCTCTACCACGAAGCGCGCCGCCGCTTCGCTGAGATCTACGCTCTGGACTCGTCCAATCTGCGGCTGTCTCCGGCGGGGGTCGAGTCGATCACCGGCCTGGGCCCGGCCACCGCGGTAGGCCAGAATCTGCTCAACCGCAACCCCAACTCGACGTTGGCCACGGCCTCCGGTCTGCGCCCCTTCCTGCGCTTGCTCTACGCCAACTACGGCGACCGCTGACCGGTGGCGCGCTGGGCATCCACTGCACACCGTTGAGTCTTTCATTGACTACTTGCACCGCCGTATCCTTTGGGATACAATTTGCGTATGGTTGAAATCCACCAGACAGAGATCTATGCAGACTGGTTCTCCAAATTGCGCGATCGCCGTGCTCGCGCTCGTATTGACGTGCGCATTCGCCGGTTATCGTTGGGCAATCCTGGCGACGTCAGGCCGGTCGGCGAAGGTGTATCTGAGTTGCGCATCGACTACGGTCCCGGCTATCGAGTCTATTTTGTTCAGCGAGGATCGACGGTAGCGATTTTGTTAGCAGGCGGCGACAAGCGTACGCAGAACAAGGACATTCAGACGGCACTAGAACTGGCGCGGAATTTATTGGCGGTGAATATGGAGCAAAAAATGACTGAAACTCGCCCCTGGGATGTGGCTGAACACCTCGAAACCGAGGAGGACATGGCCGCGTATCTTGATGCCGCAATGGAAGACGGCGATATTGCCGTGGTGGTCGCCGCCTTGGGTGACATCGCCCGCGCCAAGGGAATGGCACAGATCGCTCGTGACACTGGCCTTGGACGCGAAAGCCTTTACAAGGCGCTGTCGACGACCGGCAATCCGGAATTTGCCACGATACTCAAAGTGGTGCGAGCGCTGGGCCTAGAATTCCATGTTCAAGCGGCAGGAACATAGAGCGACTGGATGATCGTCATCCAAGGCGCGACCGAACACAACCTCCAGTCCATCGACGCCACCATCGGCGACGGCCTGACCGTCGTCACCGGCGTCTCCGGCTCGGGCAAGACGTCGCTGGTCTTCGACACGCTCTACCACGAAGCGCGCCGCCGCTTCGCTGAGATCTACGCGCTGGGCTCGTCCAATCTGCGGCTGTCTCCGGCCCAGGTCGAGTCGATCACCGGCCTGGGCCCGGCCACCGCCGTGGGCCAGAACCTGCTCAACCGCAACCCCAACTCGACGCTGGCCACGGCCTCCGGCCTGCACCCCTTCCTGCGCCTGCTCTACGCCAACTACGGCGACCGCCGTTGCCCCGCCTGCGATGCCGCGCTGAGCGTGTTGACCGAAGACGAGATCGTCGAACGGCTGGCGACGCTGGCCAGGCAGCGCCCGCTGCGCTTGCTTGTGCCGCTGGCCCGTGGCGCGCTGGGCAGCCATCGCACGCTGCTGGATACGCTGGTCGACCAGTTCGGGATCGACGCCGTGTCCGTCGACGGCCAGGCGCGGCTCTCTCTGCCCCTCGACCCCGCGCTGCCCCACGATATCGATGTCGAAATCGCCCATCTGGACGAAAACGCAGGCATCGCCGAGATCCGCCACGCCGTGGAGACCATGGGCGCGTTGGGCGCACACGCACTTGCCGTGTGCCCGCTGGATGGCGACGGCCTGGACGACGAAGGCCCCGAGACGGTGCTGTCGCGCGCGCCGGTCTGCGTCGTCTGCGGCACGTGGTTCGACGCGCTTGAACCGGCCCACTTTCACACGCCCTGTCCCCACTGCGACGGCGACGGCTGTGGCCAGTGCCGGGAGACGGGGTTGACTCCGGCCGCGGCGGCCGTGCGCTGGTCGGGGCTGGGTTTTGCCGAGTTGTTGGCGCCGTCGGTCGACGAGGCGCTGGCGCTCTTTGCCGACGATTCAGGCTTGGCCCTGCCCGCTTCAGCAAGCCGTTTGCAGACCGAGATCACTCGCCGGCTGGCCGCGCTGGCCCGTGTCGGGCTGGGCTATCTGACCCTGGATCGACCGTCGCCCAGCCTTTCGCGCGGCGAGGCCCAGCGTGTGCGCCTGGCCGTGGCCCTGACCAGCCGCCTGGAGGACATGCTCCACGTGCTGGACGAGCCGACCGTCGGCCTGCACCCGGCCGACGTGGCCCGGCTGCTGCCCGCGTTCCGCGACCTGCCGGGCCCGGTCGTCTTTGTCGAACATGACCGCGTGGCCGCGGCCGCGGCCGATCACGCCATCGACATCGGACCGGGCGCGGGCCAGAACGGCGGGCGCGTGGTCTTCAGCGGCACGCCGGCCCAGCTGTGGGAGGCCGACACGCCCACCGGTCGCTACTTCAGCGGCGCCGACCGCGTGCCCATGCCGCCGCTGCGCCCGACGCCTGAGCGATTTCTGACCGTGCAGGGCGCTGCGCTGCGCACCCTGCAGGATATCGACGTGCCCATTCCGCTTGGCCGCCTGACCGTCGTCACCGGCGTCTCCGGCTCGGGCAAGAGCACGCTGGTGCGCGATGTGTTGGTGGCTTCGCTGACAGACGGCGAAGCCGGTCGGCTGCGCGGGCATCGACGGGCTGGACATCGGCAAACCGTCCATCCGGCCCGTGCTCGTCGACCAGAGTCCCATCGGCCGCAATCCTCGCTCGACCCCGGCCACCTATACCAAACTGGCCGACATCATCCGCGATCACTTTGCCTCCGTCACCGGCCTCTCCCCTTCCCATTTTTCCTTCAACCGACCCGAGGGCGCCTGCCCCGCCTGCAAGGGCATGGGCGCGGTGGAAGTGAAGATGCGCTATTTGCCGTCGACGTGGATCCCCTGTGCGCGCGTGCGAGGGGCGACGGTTTTCGGACGAGGTGTTGGCTGCGCGCATCGAAGGCGGGGGGCGAATGCTCTCCATCGCCGACCTCTACGCGCTGCCGATTGCCGATGCCGTTGCCCTGCTGGCCGAGGACGAGCGGCTGTCCGCGAAGAATCGTGCCACCATCGACCGCATCGGCGCCGCGCTGATCGACGTCGGGCTGGGCTATCTGCCCCTGGGCCAGCCGTCGCCCACGCTCTCCGGCGGCGAGGCCCAGCGGGTCAAGCTGGCCAAATTTCTGGGCCGCCGCGCCCTCCACCGCAGCCTGCTCTTCCTCGACGAGCCGTCCACCGGCCTGCACCCCCAGGATCTGGCCGGCCTGATCGTCGTGCTCGATCGGCTGGTGCGCGCCGGGGCCACCATCGTCGTGGTCGAACACAACACCGATCTGCTGCGCGCCGCCGACTGGGTCATCGATCTGGGGCCGGGCGCGGGGCCGGATGGCGGGCAACTGCTCTATGCCGGGAAACCGGAGGGGCTGGTCTCGGTGGCGACGTCACTGACGGCAGCGGCGCTGCGTGAGGAAGCCGGATGTCCATCCCCGCGCACAGGCGGAGCGCCGGCCAAGCGTTCGCGCCGAGAACATCGCCATTCGCGGCGCGCGTGCCCACAATCTGCAAGACGTCGACGTCGATTTCCCCAAGGGCAAGCTGACCGTCGTCACCGGTCTCTCCGGCTCCGGCAAGTCGAGCCTGGTCCACAACGTGCTCGAATCCGAAGCCACCCGCCGCTATCTGGAGACGCTCTCGCTCTACGAACGCCAGAGCACCCGCGAGGGCCCCGAAGCCCCGGTCGACAGCGTGACCGGGCTGGGCGTCGCCATCACCGTCGGGCCGGAGCGCCGGCTCTATCAGCGTCGGGCCACGGTGGGCACGGCCACGGAGATGGCGTACCATTTGGCGAATTTGTTGGCGGCGGTGGGGCGGCGGACGTGTGGGGATTGTGGCGTGGAGATGGAGCGGGGATTGGTGGGCGAGGGGCGAGAGGCGGGGGACGAGGTTTGGCGTTGTCCGGGGTGCAGGCGACAGCGCCGGTGGCCCAGAGTCGGCACTTTTTGCCCGGCAACTACGCCGCGGCCTGCTTGACCTGTAGCGGCGTCGGCAGTCTGCAGGCGCCCGAGCCGGACAAGCTGATCATCCACCCCGAACGTCCGCTCTGCGCCGGGGCCATGTACTCGCCTGGCTTCTTCCCCAAAGGCTATCTGGGCAAGCCCTTCAACGGCGGCTACGACATTGTGCAGGGCCTGGCCGCCCGCTACGGCTTCGACCCCTTCGAAACGCCCTGGGAGCAGATGACAGAGGCCGCGCAGCAGGCCTTCCTCTTCGGCGATCCCGAACCGCTGCCGGTCACCTTCCGCAGCCGCTCCGGCCGCGTGCGCCACGAGGAGGTGAACTTCGCCGGCTTCTACGGCTGGATCCGCGACTGGGACGTGGGCGGCACCTACACCCGCAACGAGCCCTGTCCCGACTGCGGAGGCGGGCGGCTCCGTCCCGACTACCTGGCCGTGACGTTGAACGGGCGCAACTATTTTGAGTTGAACGAGATGCCGTTGGCCGAGTTGGCCGGTGTCTTGCAGGAACTGGTCACAGACAGCGACCTCCCGCCTCACCCTGCTCCGTTTGCTTCGCAAACTACGCGTCCCTCTCCACTCCGTGGAGAGGGACCGCCCGTGCGCCGAAGGGCGCACGGGCAGGGTGAGGCCGCCAGCCACCGCACCCTCGTCCACCGACTGCGCTTTCTCAACCAGGTCGGCCTGGGCTATCTGCACCTCAACCGCGTGGCCGCCACGCTCTCGGCCGGCGAGACCCAGCGCGTCAAGCTGGCCGGCCTGCTGGGCAGCGGCCTGACCTCGCTGACCGTGCTGCTCGACGAACCCACGCGCGGCCTGCACCCGTCCGAGGTCGACGCGCTGCTCGATGTGCTGCTGGCCCTGCGCGACGAAGGCAACACCGTGATCGTGGTCGAGCACGAGCTGGCCATCATGCGCGCCGCCGACCACCTGATCGACATGGGGCCGGGCGCGGGCACGCTGGGCGGCCAAGTCGTCGCCAGCGGAGCGCCCGAGCAGGTGGCCCGGGTCGACTCGCCCACCGGGCGCTGGCTGCACAGCGAGAACGAAGGCGTTTTGCTGCGGCAAGGCAGTCGAACCCGGCGCGAGCCGACCGGCTGGCTCACCGTGTCGCGGCGCGCGGGCCAACAATCTGCGCGGCCAAGAGTTTCGGCTGCCGCTGGGCGCGCTGGTCGGGCTGTGCGGCGTCTCCGGCTCGGGCAAGAGCACGCTGCTCATCGACACCCTGGGGCGTGCCCTGGCGCCGCAGAAGCATACGACCTCCGTGGCCAGCGAGCCGCTGGAGCCGGGCGAGCACGACGCCATCGAAGGCGCTCCGGCGCGTGCCCTGGTCGTCGATCAGACCAAGGCCGGCGTCTCCAACCCTGCCGACTATCTGGGCATCAGCAATGCCCTGCGCACGCTCTACGCCGAGAGCGATGATGCCCAGGCGCTGGGGCTGGACGCCAAGGCGCTGACCCGCAAGTGCTCGGCCTGCAACGGCCGCGGCACCATCAAGACCGACATGGGCTTCCTGCCCGATGTCTTCTCTCCCTGCGACACCTGCCGGGGGACAGGCTATCTGCCCGAGGCGTGGCAGGTGCGGCTGCACGGACTCTCGCTGCCCGAACTCTTCACCAAGACCATCGATGAGGTCCACGATCTGTTCGGCGATGAAGCCAGCGTGGCACGCCCGCTGGCCGCGGCCCGCGATGTGGGGCTGGGCTATCTGGTGCTGCGCCAGCCGGGCCACGCCCTCTCCGGCGGCGAAGCGCAGCGGCTCAAGATCGCGGCCGAGCTTTGCCGGGCCACGCCTGCCGCCACCCTCTACATCCTGGACGAACCGACCGTGGGCCAGCACATGGAGGACGTGGCCCGCCTGATCGGCGTGCTGCATCGGCTGGTCGACGCCGGGCACAGCGTAGCCGTGGTCGAGCATCACGCCCATCTGCTGGCCGCCTGCGATTGGCTGATCGAGCTGGGGCCGGGCGGCGGACCGGATGGCGGTCAGATCATCGCCGAAGGGACGCCGGAGGACGTGGCCTCCGGGCAGACGCCGACCGCGCCGTTTTTGCGTGAACTACTGTAGGTGCGGTTTGTAACCCAAAGGCATCAACCTAAGCGTTATGTCTAGCCCGCAGCCGGTTCAAACCGGCTGCTGATACGGAAAGCCTGCTCAAGCAGGCTGCAATTGTGCATAATTCGGCCATTTTGCCAGTGCGCTTCAGCGCACTTCCCCTATCAGCCACCGGTTTAAACCGGTGGTGGTCCGTGCAAAAGCCTTAGGTTGATGCGTATGGGTTACAAACCGCACCTACAATTGCTTGCTGATCTTGTAGCACGACATTTATGTCGTAGCAGTTTGACCTGACTGGAACCGGAAGCTACGACATAAATGTCGTGCTACAATGGAGGCCCTATGACCTGGATTCCACTGCTACTCGCCGATCCGTCGCCCTGCCTGCGACGGCTGGTCCTGCGCGAACTGCTGGATCGACCGGACGACGATCCCGAGGTTGAAGAACTGGACGCACTGCGCCAGGCGGATCCGCTGGTCGCCGATCTGCTGGCGGCCCAATCCGCCGACGGCTCCTGGCCGGGCGCGGGCGGCAATGTGCTGCGTGACACATCTCTGGCCCTGATGCGGCTGGGCTATCTGGGCTTCGGCCCGGACTTTGCACCGGTGGCGCAGGGAGCGGCCTATCTCTTCGCCCAGCAACGCGGCGACGGCGCCTGGCCCATGCCCAATGCCCGGGCCGCGCGTGAGCAAGTCCGAAGGCTATGACATCGTCTCGCTTGCAGACATCCATTCCCCTGCGCGGGCTGGCGGCCGCGGGCTACGCGACCGATCCCCGCGCCGAGCGCGCCTACGATTGGCTGCTGGCCCAGCGTCTGGACGACGGCGCCTGGCCCACCGGTCTCGCCTCGGGCACGCTGGGCTATGTGGCGGGCTATCGGCGGCTGGCCCACTCGCGCTGGGGCTGCCGATCCAACACGACCGGCGCGCTGGCCTGCCTGGCTCTGCACCCGACACGCCGCCGCGGCCCCGAAGCCCGCCGCGCCCTCGATCTGCTGCTGGGCCGGGAGACACGCGAGGCCCATACCCTGGGCTACGAGGTCGCCCGCGTGCTTGGGGCCGAGCCGGCGCGTGGTTTCTTCACCTTCTACGCCCGCTTCGATCTGGCGCAGATGCTGGATCTCTGCCGGCGCGTGGGTGCAGGGCCTGAGGATGCAGCGCGTGGCCGAGACCGTCGAATTTGTGACGGGGTTGCAGGGAACGTACGGACTGTGGCAACATAGCAGCCGTCCTCAACTCTCACGTTGGCTGACCTTCGATCTGCTGCGATCCATGGCACGTCTACATGAGCAGAGCGGCGGCGACTGGGTGAGTACGGAGCCACGCACGCCGTTTCAGCCGTATACAAAGCGACAGCGGCGGTCATAACAAGCGGACGGCCTGAGATTATTCAAAGAAAATTATGATCCACAAAGAGGCACAAGGAAACACAAAGTACAAGGCGACAAAGTGCTCACATGGAACGGCGGCAATCTGCACACCATGACACGTCTGGATATTTGGTTGAGGTCGGAGAGATGAATCGTTATCAGGATGACTTCTATACTGTTCGACGTGCCACATCCGCAGATGAGCCGTTCTTGTGGGAGATGCTCTACCAATCCATCTACGTGCCGGAAGGCGGTCGGAAACCGGAACGAACAGTTGTGTACGAACCGGCACTCGCTCACTATGTCGTTGATCTGGGGCCAGAAGCCGGGCGATGAGGGCCTAATCGCTGTCGATAATCAGAGTGATCTGCCGATTGGCGCTGTCTGGACACGCATCTTGCCGGCAGAGGATCCAGGCTGGGGCTTTGTGGATGCTGACACGCCGGAACTGGGGGTTGCACTGTTGCCCGACTATCGTGGACAAGGCATCGGCACGGTCCTGATGACACAATTGCTGGCGCAGATGAGCGGGCGATTCAAGGCCGTTTCACTGAGCGTCGATCCAAAAAATCCGGCGATGCGCTTGTACCGCCGACTAGGATTCGAGGTTGTCGGCGCGTCTGGAACATCGTTGACCATGCGCAAAGAGTTGCATGGTAATTGAGGAAGGCACAGCAAGATCGACTTGCCAACTCAATGTAACGGCACAGAGCGTTCTTGATTCAGTATTGACGGTGTACAGAACTGCTATGACCACACTGCAAACAGAGCGACTGTTGCTGAGAGACTTCAAACCCGACGATTTCGACGAATTCTACGCGACAACCGAAGCCCCGGAATATCGACGATTCTATTCTGAGCAGGAGATGACGCGTGAATTCTGGCAGGGCATCTACGATCGAATCATCGGGTCGATCGAGGTCGAAGACAGGTTGATGTACCAGTTGGCGATCTGTCTGCAAACGGGCGGGGTCATCGGTACCTGCGGCGTGCGTATCGAGGATGTCGAGAATCGGCAGGCTTCGTTCGGCTGTGCAATCGCCAAGCCGTATTGGGGAGCCGGTTTGGCGTCGGAAGCCTCTCGGCGAATCCTCGATTTTGCTTTTGATGGGCTGCCAATCCATCGCATCTACGCCGAGACAAACAGCGAAAACACCCGATCCAGGGCAATGGCTGAAGGGCTTGGCATGCACCTGGACGGTGAACTACGGCAGAATCGCTTCTTCCGTGGACGATGGTGGGATACGGCCATCTACTCGATACTCAAGCACGAGTGGCAGACGGACGCGTAAAGACGCGAAATTTTGCGTCTCTACTGTCGCCCAACAGACAGATCGGTAAAAGATGAACAAGTTCTTGTTGGAATTCCCGGAACGCATGGAAACTGAGCGCCTGGTTCTGCGCGCCTACCGGGCAGGAGACGGGCCCATGTACTACGCTGCCGGCATTCGCAATCGGAACCACCTGGCCGAGTTTGAGTCCGGCAATGTGTTGATGCACTTGAAGAACGAAGAACATGCAGAAGCGACAGTGCGGGAACTGGCCGCAGGCTGGGCATCACGCAACTGTTTCTTCATCGGCCTCTTTGAGAAGGCGACCGGTGAATGGGCTGGTCAGGTCTACGTCGGGCCGACCAACTGGGAACTGCCGGAGTTCACCATCGGCTACGTGGCCGATCAGAAATTCGAAGGCAGAGGATACATTTCAGAAGCGGTACGGCGTGTGCTGACCCTATTGTTCGAAGAGGTTGGCGCACACAGGGTGAAGAGCGACTGCAACGAAAACAACATCCGCAGCAGACGTCTTCTCGAACGCTGTGGCTTTAGGCGGGAGGGCCATCTCCTGGAAAACCGGAAGAACGCCGACGGCGCGTACCACGGTGATTTTCTGTACGCAATGCTGCAACGGGAATTTCTGGACTTCGCAGATGGATGAGGTTGGCGGCATTGTAGGTCACACTGGAAATGTGACTACCTGATCATTCGAGGCTTGTCCGACTGCAAGTCGGACCTACTATGATCATGAATTCGCACAAACGTGAGTCTAGTTCGGCCTCGCCGGTCGCAGCCGCTCATACTCGGCGGGCGTGTCCATGTCGCGCAAGACGAGATCGGTTTCCAGATTGAGATAGACGATGTCATCCTCGAACCGGCTGAGCAGCGTGCGCAGCGAGTCGTTTTCGGTCAATGCCAACAGTTCGGGCCACAACCGCCGGGGCAAATAGATCGGGTGCCCGCGGCGTTTGGCGTGGCTGGGAATAACGATGCTGTCTGGCGTCGCCAGCGCCTGATCGACAACAGCGCGGATGATCTCCGATCCCACGTGGGGTTGATCGACCAGAGCCAGCAGCGTTCCGACGACTGACGGCGAATTCTCCTCGACCAGCGCCTCGATGCCGGCCTGATACGAGGCCAGCATCTCTTGATCCGCGTAGCGCTCGTTGACGACGATTCGGATGTCGGTCTTGCGCAGCGCCTCTCGCATCTCATCAGCCCGATGGCCGATGACGCAGACGACCGGGGTCACGCCGGCTTCGCTTAGATTGGCGACCACCGTCGCCATCACCGTGCTATCGCCCCAGGGCAACAACTGCTTGGGCTTGCCCATGCGTCTGCTCTGGCCTGCAGCCGCGATCACGGCGGCGATGGATTTTTCGGCTGTGTGCGTCATGGTTCTCCGCGATCTAGGCGCATCAATCACACCAGTTTCACTGGCCGCAGATGAAAAGCGCTTTCTACATCAATCCGCGCAAACCTGCCCAATTCGCCCTATCCGCGTTCCATTGAACAGCCGGCTGAACAGCGAGCCCCGCGATAGACTTCATGCTGCCGCAACCGAATCGTCGGCGGGATCTTGATTCCTGTTGGCCATACGATCGATCAGGATCACCAGGAAAAAGCCGACCAACGCCAGCCCCAGTGCAATGGCGATCTCGGTGTTGAACGCGCCGTTGACCGTCAGCGGCGGCAAGACGTTCTTGATGGCCAGCGGCACTTCTTCGCCGTGGCGATCCGTGGTCCATGTGAGCACCTCTTTCCACGGCCAGATCTTGCGCAGACTGCCCAACATGAAGCCGGTGAGCACAGCGACCGTCAAGATCGTGGTAGCGTTTGAAGAGCCAACCCAGCACCTGGGCCAGCGAAACCAGACCGATGACGGCTCCCAAGCCGATGAGGGCGATGCTGACAATGTCGCGTTGATTGACCGCGTTGATGACAAACGCATATTTTCCCAACAGCACCAAGATGAACGAACCGGAGATACCCGGTAGGATCATGGCAACGCTGGCCAGCGCGCCGCTGAGGATCAGGAACCACCAGGTGGTCGGCGTGTTGACCGGCACCAGACCGACGATCCAGAAGGCGAAGACCGCACCAAGGATCAGCGCTAGCGTGACTTTGGCGGTCCACTTGCCGATGCGATGGCTGACGACAAAAACCGATGCCACCACCAGACCAAAGAAGAAGCTCCAGAGCATAACCGGCTGGTTCTCCAGCGTCCACTCGATGCCGGGGGCCAGCGTGAGAATGGCGGCGAAGATGCCGGCAAAGACGGCGATCAGGAAGGGCAGGTGGAGCAAGCGTGCCGCTTCGCGAATGCGGAAGTGGAGCACGGCCCGCCAGAATTCAGGCTGGGCCACCATGCGAATACTGAAGATCAGCTCCTCATAGATGCCCAGAATGAAGGCCATTGTACCGCCGGAGACGCCCGGCACCACGTCGGCGCTGCCCATGGCGAAGCCCTTGGCCGCCAGCACGCCATACTGTGCGGCGCCGCGCTGCGGCATTTCGTTCTCGGTTGTCGGCTCGACGCTTTCCGGCTGCACGTCCACATCTGTCTGCATATCTCGAAACCTCGTTTGCGCGAATACTGTTCATAAAGAGAGCCGCCGGCAACCGCCGGCGACTCCAAAATCAATTCGATAGTCGTTGGGTGATCCCGCGGATTCGCTACTATCTTCCAGGTTGCTTGCAGCAACCTGGAAGATGATAGCGACCGCTTGTTGCTGAACACTCACGAACCGACTGTCGAATTTCCTTCCGGCCGCTACTTTCTCGTCACGGTCGGTCGTTGTGGCAGCTATACCGAAGTGCTCTCGTCGGCTGACGCATCGTCATCTGCTGACGCATCAACAACATCATCCGCCACTGCTGCTGCATCTACGATAACCGCACCATCTTCCGTGATCACGCCGGCTTCCATGACAGCGTCTTCGCCATCGGTGGCGCCGATCTCATAGGCGACGCCGTCGGCCGTGGCAACTGCCCCCCCGGCGACAACGCCATCGGCAGTGGCGGCCACGCCAAAGACGGCAACCATGGAGGGTGATGAAACCACTCGCCGGGCGAAAACGCCTTCTTCGGTAATGGCCAGACCAAGAAGTATATCCTGACGTGCGGCCAGACTCTCACGAATCGTGTAGGCAATCTCTTCGGCCGTCGACATCGTCTCAGCCTCGGTCGACTGCTTGCGAACTTCCTCAACGAACTTCTTGCTGGTGGTGGCTGCAATAGCCGATGTGCCCGGCA
This sequence comes from uncultured Chloroflexia bacterium, assembly GCA_963698255.1. Classification (GTDB taxonomy): domain Bacteria; phylum Chloroflexota; class Anaerolineae; order Caldilineales; family Caldilineaceae; genus JAWKOK01. The sequence continues at coordinate 269,156 of CAVOQD010000012.1, forward strand.
GCAGGGCATCGCCAATCTGTTGGAGCGATTTGTGGCTGAATCCGCCGTCGGTGTGGGCTGAAATGCCGCCGATGGCAGCGCCGGCGCCGGCGCCCAGTGCCACGCCGGCCGGGCCGCCCAACAGGCCGACCACGCCGCCGATCAGAGCGCCGATGCCGGCTCCCTTGCCGCCGCTCATGTCACCGGTCTCGTTGATGTGCACCTTGCCCTTGGGATCCTGGCGGATCACGGCTGCGTCATCGAAGTAGAATGTGCCCTGCTTCTTGGCCTGTTTCATCGCGTCCAATGTCTGATCGGCAGCCAGCTCGTCTACGAATGCCGCGACGATCATGCCCACGCCTGCAACGCCTTCACTTGTCGTATCGCTCATGGTCGTTCTCCTTGTGTAGATACTCTTCAATGGGGTGGGAGACGGCTCGCATCTCTCGTAGAGCGATTGGCAGAAACTCACTCCGACCCCGATGTGTGGATGCTACCGGATGTGCGCAAAAAGATAGTCGAGTTCGGTTCGCGTCAAACGGTTATTTCCCGCAGAAACCATACCCTATTGCAGTGGAAAAAGCAAGCAATCGCCGCCGTTCAGCAAACGAAAATGCATGCCGTTGGGGGGGATGTTGGTCGATCTCAATGCAAGTCGCTTACGCAGCCGTACCGGCCAACACCGGCCCATCCATACAGAGTACATGCCCCTCATGTTCGCACGCGCCGCAGACGCCGATGCCGCAACGCATGTAGGCTTCCCAGCTCAACTGGCAGGGCACGGCGTAGCGGCGGCCCAATGCGTCCAACGCCGCCAACATGCCGTGGGGTCCACAGGCGAAGATGGCGTCGATCTGACCGTCGGCCAGCAGCGGTTCGAGGACGTCGGTGACGCGACCTTTGGCGCCAAGCGTGCCGTCTTCGGTGGTGAGATGGAGCGTGGAGCGTGAGGCGGGGGGCGAAACCAGTCCGATCTCTTGAAAACGATCGGCGTAGAGGATGTCGGCGGCGGTGCGTGCGCCGACGATGGCGTGGATCTGGTCGGCCAAGCCCTGGCGACTACGGGCCAGCCAGTGCAATGGCGCCACGCCGTAGCCGCCGCCGACAAGTGCGATGCGCCGTTGGTTTGGCTCAACATGGTAGCCGTTGCCAAAGGGGCCGCGCACCCAGATCTGATCGCCGATTTGCTTGCTATGGAAGAGATGGCTGAACGGACCGACATCGGTGACCATCACCGTCAACGGGTCGGCGTTGACCAGCGAGAACGGCTTCTCGTCGAATCGAGGCAGCCAGAACATGGCGAACTGGCCGGGGTAGGCGTCCATGGCCGCGTCCAACACGAATGTCTTGGTGCGGTAGTTCTCTTCACGAACCTCAACAATCGTCGCCGCCCGCGGCAATCCCGAACCCATCATCTGCAATCTCCGCTTCTCAGCCACAAATGGACACAGATGGACACAGATAAACACAAATCATGCCTTTTCTATCCGTGTTTGTCTGTGTCCATCTGTGGCTCTGTTTTCTTTTCTTTGTTCGCCACAAAAATGATCGTCTGCGGCACCATTCTCATGCTCGGCCAACGCACCATCGACCGGCCAGATCTCGTCAAGCATTTCCGCCGGCGGCTTCCGGTTCCAGCAGACGCGCCAGACGCAGCCCGGCAGCAGTCAGCATCTCGATCCACTGGGCAATCGAATGGTGGTACGACTGCATGGCGACGCCGCTACTGCCGAACGTCCAGCGCATGGGGCTGTTGTCGTAGTAGCTACGCACCGGGTAGATGGCAATTCGCATCCTCTTCGTCGTCGTGAAAGCAGTCTCGAAAGGGATGATCCAGACTGAAGACAAGCCGACCGCCAGGCTTCAACAGACGTGCACATTCGTGTAAGCACTGTTGGATTTCCGCCACATACTGCAAGGTGTAGACGCTGAAAACCACGTCCCAGGCGTCGGACTTGTACGCGCTCAGGTCGGTGATATCGCCCTGAGCGAAAGCCACATCGACCTGCTCACGCGCGGCAAGTTTGCGTGCGAATTCGATCTGATCGTCGCTCAGATCGACGCCGGTGACGGTTGCGCCCTGCTTGGCAAAGGCGATGCAACATTGCCCGCCGCCGCAGCCGGCCTCGAGGATGTGCAAACCACGCACATCGCCCAGCAGACGCAGCTCGTTCTCAAGCGGCGCCCAGGGACCATAGTGCGCGCTGTCGGTGCCGATCTCGTGAAGAGACTGATAGGTTTCGCTGTTGGCGTTCCAGGCAGTACGCATGTCGATCATGGTCCAGACATGCTACCCGAATCGATGGGTGAGTCCAAATTGTGGTCGCAGACGCTGGATCAATTTTGCCACAGCTGTACGCAGATTTGTACGGATGGGACACAGATGGTTTTGACGATACGGATATCTATTCAATCTCGGAAAGGATACACTACGGACTTCGCCGTGTATTGTAAGGTGCCTGCAAAGGTATTCGGACTGCGCCGGAAAAAATCAGTGTCCCATCCGTTTTTATCTGTGGAAATCTGTGGCACATTTCGCGCCCTCACGCTACAACCGCTCCGCTTCCTCTTTGGCGATCTGCACCCAGCGCACGACGCGGTCTGGGATCGTTGCCGATGGTGTGGGTGTCCTTCAAAATCGCCTCGACGCGGCAGTTGCGCGTCACTTCGAAATCGTGGCGCAGGCCGCTGCGAACCTGTTCCTCGTCGAAGCCATCCAGCGCCACGGCAGTGGGGTGGGGTTTCATGGACATGATGTATTGGTCGCCGAGTTGTTCAGCGAAGAACGCTCTGTCCGCCCAGGGCGCAAGCGAAACGCGTCGCAGCCGGGGCGTCTTCTTGACCACGTGCCAGCGTTTGTCCAACGGCTCGCAGCAGCCGTAGCAGTTGAGTCCGAAGCGCTCCAACAGAGGCAACTGATAGGGGAAGACAAATTCCTCGAACATGCGCGGCGAGATGCCGACCGTCTCCTGGCTCTCGGCAAACCCCCACATGTCGCACGTGCGAACTTGGCCGTCAAAGTCCGATTGGGGCAACTCCTTCGACCAACCGAAGCCGCCGGACCCGACATAGGTTCCATCGTTGTTGAGGCTCAGCAGATTGCGCGCTTCCAGACTGTCGAGCACGGCCAGCGTGCCGTCACGCAGGAAGGCCATCAGATCGTGGACCAGATCGGGTTCGTCCATCATGTCGTACATCAACTGCGAGAGCCCGCGCCAGTCGGCCAGTGTCCAGGTCATGCCAACAGTCCACCACCAGGAAGTGCGCAGCCGAACGGGCAGCAGATCGCCGAGCAGATCGGCGGTCAGGTCGAGCATGCGGTTCGTCGCGGCTTCGTCGACCTCAATCTGCGGGAAGCGCAGCCGTTCCATGTCGGCGCGCGATTGAATGGGCGGCTTCCAGGTGTAGGCGCCGCCGTGCTGGCCGCCGATGCGGTCGGCGACCAGGCCCCAGCCGGAGGTGGTGTAGACGTGGGCGACGTCAAAGACGGGCTGGATGACGCGGTCGTCCTTCATCTCCTTGCCCCAGAAGACCTCCTTGCGCAGGCGAAACTCCAGCATGCGCGCCAATTCGCCTTCGCAGGTCAACGAATCCGGCGGGAAGATCTCGTTCCAGCCGTTCTCCGGATCGCAGAAGATCAGCGGACGCGTCGCCTCCAGCGCGTTGTGTCGATACCAGAGATCGCGCTTCTCGTTTTCGATGGGCCGCGCCGCCAGTTCGGCGACTTCAGCGGCCAGGGCGCGTAGAATTTGCCGATCAGACTCTGATATGACGAATGGGATCTGTTCATTGGCAAATGGGGAAGACTGGGTGAACTGCATGGTTTTTCTCCAGTTGGATCAGGGATCTTGATGATACTCTGATCATGGCTGAAAACCGGGCAGATGTCCAGTAGGCGGAATTGTGGAAGATGGTGCAGGGAACGGCTCGCAGTAACGACTTCAGTCGTTGAAGTTTGAATGCCTGAAGTCGTTCCTGCGAAAGATCGCTATTGGGCCTCGATCAGCTCAACTTCGAAGATCAGTTCGGCGTTGGGCGGAATCACGCCGCCGGCCCCGGCTGCCCCGTAGGCCAGATCACTGGGAATCCGCAACTGGCGCTGGCCGCCCGGCTTCATGCCGGCAACGCCTTCGTCCCAGCCCGGAATCACCTGACGTTGGCCCAGCCCAAAGACGAACGGGTCGCCCCGGTCCAGGGAACTGTCGAACTTGGTTCCGTCGGTCAACCAGCCGGTGTAGTGGACTGTCACGTTCTGGCCGGCTTCGGCGGGGTCGCCCGTGCCTTCGACCATGTCATAGTACTTCAGACCGCTGTCGGTGGTGGTGAAATCACCCTCTGCGATCTCCTGAGGCGCGGCGGGCGCGCCGGGAGGACCGTCCTGCACGTCGACCAACTCGACGTCAAAAGTCAGCGTGGCGTTGGGCGGGATGAGGCCGCCGCCTGCGCCCGCGGCGCCGTAGGCAAGCTCGCTGGGAATGACCAGACGGGCCTTGCCACCGGTTGACATCAGTGCGATGCCCTCGTCCCAGCCCGGAATCACCTGGCCGACGCCAAGCATAAACTCGATGGGTTGGCCGCGCTCCACGGAGCTGTCAAAGACAGTGCCGTCGTCCAGCATGCCCGTGTAATGCACAGAGACCTTGGTTCCTGCTTCGGCAGCACGTCCCGTGCCGGCCACTTCCTCAATGTATACCAGACCACTCTCGGTCGTCATGCCTTCTCCCTTTTCGCTTGCAGCGTCGCTTGTTGATTGTTCGTCGGTCGAGTCGGCGCTGTCGGCGGCGGGTTCAGCCGAAGCGGCGTCGGCCGGAGCGTCAAACGTCTGCTCGACGCCGACACATGCGCCCAACAGCAGAACCAGGGCGATCAAGAGCGAGAGCGTCAGGCCCCGTCTCATAAACGATGTGAATACCATATACCTCTACCTTTCTGAACGCGGGTGAAGATGAAATCGATGCTCCATCCGTGAGCAAGTCACATCCGCAGATTGTACCCGTCCACAACAGATGCCGCCAAATCAACCATCCGCCGGCATTCAATCTTTTCCATGCTCACCGTCCCTCAAAGTGGCGCCAATGTGCGCATTCGCCCTGCAGTTGCCGCCAGCATAGACCAGTCACCGAGGTAGGCATTGTAGGCCAAATGGTCGAGCCCGATATGTAGATAGCAGGCCGTCAGTCTATTCACCAGGTTCGGCGGGACATAACCCGCCTCGTGCCAGCGTTGTTCCAGTGTCGAGCGCAGCAATCCGATGTCCAGATCAGGGTACCAGGGCGACCAGAACTCGAACAAGGCCAGATCGTAGAGATGATCGCCGTAGATCGAGCAACCCCAGTCGAAGACGCCGGTCAGTCGACCATCCTCGACCAGCACGTTGCGGTTCATCAGGTCGGCATGGATCAGAGAACGCGGGACAGAATCATCGACCACGTCCTGGAGCAGCGCCAATCCCCAGCGAAAAGTCGCATCACCTTGCGGATGGGTCGCCAGCCGCGCCATCCTGCCAACCGAACGTTCATCGTCTGTCTCTTCAGCGATGGCCAGCAGGTGTTTTGACCAACTGGCATCCGCGGCCATGCCATCGGCATCCCAGCCGCCGTAGCCCTGGGTTGCAGAGAGGTCCGCTGTACGCATGGCCTCCAGTACATCGACCACGGCAGGGACGACCGCACGCCAGCCGGCCGCGTCCACGCTCTCCAGCGGGACGCCAAACACACGGCGTGAAATGGCATAGTAGCCGTCGTAGGCCTCTCCGATGTCGAGCACTTCAGGGATGGGCAAACCGGGCGCGCAATAGCCAAATGCCCGCTCATCCTTCTCGAAGTCGCTCACATGGCGGCCAAAGCGGATGACGAAGGGCTCGTTGCCCCGACGAAATCCATAGCAGCGCGACCATGCCCCCTCGCCCACAGGCTCGACGTCCGTGGTTGCGAGGTCATAGTAGCCGGCTAGAAACGTACGCGCCTGCTCGATGTCGATCTCTTTACCAGTTTCGTTACTCATGGTTCAAGCCCACATTAATTCCCATTTCTTTGTCATATACTCGGTGTTACAGGGTGCAGCTCTTCAGATTTGGGCCACATCCAACGCCGCTTCCATCCTACGCGGCATCCGTTGTCCCGTATTTGATAGCAACATAGCATGGGATGTATTATCCTGCAATCAGCGTACCAATATCGTACGCTCTTGAACAAACAGATTCTGACGCAGCAGTCCTCGTGCTCGTTCTCGTTCTCGTGCACGTTCTCGAAGAGAGCCAGGGCAGGACCAACCGTCGAGCACCATTTGCACGCCATTTTCATAGGTCAACAACCAGGTCAACTATGCCAAACACAATCTACCATCACCTACAAAACTTTCTCGACGAGGGCCTCACCGTCGCCGTCGCCACCATCACCGAGGTGCGCGGCTCTGTGCCGCGCGAGGTGGGCGCCAAGATGATCGTCCACCCCTACGGCCAGCATGTGGGCACGGTGGGCGGCGGCTGCGGCGAGGCAGACGTCATCCGCGCCGCGCTCGACGTCATCCAGGACGGCGAGGCGATCAACGTGCCTGTCGATCTGACCGAGGACATCAGCATGAAGAGCCTGGGCGTCTGCGGCGGCACCATGAATGTCTTCATCGAACAGTGGCGCAAGGAAGAGGGCGACGCAGTCCGAATGATGTGAGTGAAGTGCTGTGCTGGCTGCGCTGGTTGGCGTCCATCGACCGGCGCGAACCGGTGGCCCTGGTCACGGTGACGGGCGGAGATGGAATCTTCGCCGAAGCCGTTGGCCGCCACTGCGTGGTCTGGCAGGCGGACGAGCGTGAGCCGGTAGGGCAGTTGGGAATCGGGGAGATCGAACCGCAGGCAGTTGCCGATGCCAGAGCCGTGCTGAGTCTCGCGCAACCATCGGACACTGAGCTACGAGACGGAGAACGGCCAGGTCCAACTCTTCGTCGAGGTCCAGGTCCAGCCGCCCCATCTGATCATCGTCGGCGCCGGCCACATCGCCATTCCGCTGGCCTCCATCGCCAAGATCGCCGAGCTTCAGGTCACCGTCCTCGACGACCGTGCCCAGTATGCCCGTCGCAGTCGCTTCCCCACCGCGGACCGCGTCATCGCCGGCGACTTTCGCAGCGAATTGCGTGCCCTGCGCGGCGACCACGAGACCTTCGACGCCAACACCTACATCGTCCTCGTCACCCGCGGCCATTCCCACGACGTCGACTGCCTGCTGGAGGTGCTCGACGATCCGGTGGCCTACATCGGCATGATCGGCAGCCAGCGGCGCGTCCGCGCCGTCTTCGAACTGCTGGAGCAGGAGCAGGGCATCGCGCCCGAGAAATTCGACTCGGTCTACGCGCCCATCGGCATCGACATCGGCGCACGCACGCCGGGCGAGATCGCCATCTGCATCCTGGCCGAGATCATCAACGTCATGCGCGACGGGCCGGCCATTTCGTTGAGCGAGCAGATTCGTCGCGAGCGACAGGAGCGGCGCGAGAGGGCGCAAAATCACACACATTCGAAGGATGGTTGACCGAGGCTGAGGAAGTTGGTGATGCGTTTTCGCTACCCCGCTCTTCCAGGCCCGAAGACTATCTCAAATAGGCCTTTTTGTCCCTTCCACAGTTTTCAGTTTTCCCGAAGGAATTGTAAGGTCTCGGACGATAAAGGGTAGGGCACAGGCTAGCACATCGTCACAACGCCCTTTTTATAGGCATTCACACCTCGCCTTCCAATGTCGGAAGCATCGAAAACGCAATGTCAAACGCAATGTCAAACGTCGTGCGCCATGGACACAGCAATTATCATGCCGATGCATTCACCAGGAAGATTGTTGACAATGGCAAAGTAAGCTGGTTCGTGCGCATAGGAGAACATACAGAATGACCCAACAGACCGAATTACACTCACGCTCGATCGTCGAACTCACGGTCATGGGAAAACCTGAGCTGAACGAACCTTGGTTCGACTACGCGTCAATCGGAATATCGGCAGATCATATCCCCGATTTGATCGCGCTGATGAAAAACAGTGACTACCACAACAGCAGTGATGAATTACAGATGTGGATCCCTGTGCACGCATGGCGTGCCCTGGCCCAACTGCGAACGGTAGAGATGATCCCGCCGTTTACCGACCTGCTGTGCGAGTTTCAAGATGACGACTGGCTGCGCGAAGATTGCGTGGCTGTCGTCGAGATGCTTGGCCCACGTGCGCTGCCATATTGGTTTGAGTTTCTGAATCAATGCGAATCCAGAGACGATATTGTCGCCGCGGTTCCGATTATTGAAGGTCTCTTGAAAGTGGGGCAGACATATCCGGAAGCCCGCCGCCCATTGGTCGAAGATCTCACGCGCCGGATCGAGCACTACACTAACAACGACCGCGACTACAATGGATTTGTGATCAACGCGCTCGGGCAGTTGCGTGCGAAGAACGCGCTGCCGACCATTGCAGCCGCCTACACGAACGATGCAGTCGACACGTTCTGCGGGAACTGGGATGGCGTGGTCGAGGCATTTCAGTTGCCCGCCAGCGCCCGACCGGCGGACTACCTTCAGTAGAGCATTGATGGGTTTCCAATCAATGCGCCCAGGACCGCAAGGATGCGGCGCATCCTTGCGGTCCTGGGCGCTTGTCAACTGACAGACAGCCACTGCCTTATTCAGGCGCATGTGCCGTCGAAATCTGCCGGCAGCCCTTCTACCGCATGCCATCCAGCTTGTCAAACAGATCGCGGAAGATCGGATCGCGGTGCACATAGGTCGCACAGCGAATCATGATGTCGTGATGCGTCAACGCTCCACGTCATCCCGTCGGTCAGGATCGGGCTGTGGACCAGATCGGTCGGCGTCCAGTCCGGGTCCAGCAGATAGGCGATGGCGGCCATGTCCCAGATCACCTTGGACCACCCCTTGTGGTCGGCATGGTAGCCCTTGACTGTCTCGACCAGATAGTCGCCGATCGCCCCACGGCCGGCCACGTAGGTCTCCAACTCGGGCACCGTCGTGTGCAGATGGGTGACGACGCCCATGCACGGCAACATCACCAGCGGTACGCCGCAGTCGAAGAGCACCTGCGCGCCCGGCACGTCCTGCATCAGGTTGAACTCGCGGGCAGTGGGCCAGTACAGTGCATTGCCGCCCAGCCAGACGACCACGATCTTCTCCACCAGCCTCGGCTCCATGAGCAGCGCCGACGCCACGTTGGTGATGGCGCCGATGGCGACCACATAGAGCGTCTCATCGCTGGCCATGCCCCGCTCGACCAGATCGAGCGCGGCCTCGCTGCGCACCGGCTCCAGGCCGGCATCGAGGTAGCGCGTCGAGCCACGGAAGACCCAGCCGTCAGGCGAGCGATCCAGTCGCTCCAACAGGCGCAGGATCTCGTCGTAGCTGCGTTCCATGCCGTCAGCCGGGCCGGAGGAGCGGTTGTTGTGGAAGGGCGCGGCGTAGATCGCCTCCACATCCAGTTTCTCGGGCGAGAGCAGCGCCTGGACCAGCGCAAACTGATCGTCCACTTCGTTGTAGGTATCTGTGTCGAGCACCATACGCACTCGGCCGGTCGGTGGAGCCAGCTTGGCCAGACGCTCAGCCTCGGACAGTTTTGGAAAGTCGATCATGGAGTCCTCCAGTAGTGATAGATGGCGCTGCCGTCGGCAAAGCCCAGCGCCAGATAGGCGCCGAGATCCGACAGCAGCGCGTTGTTAGACAGAGAAGGCGGTTCACCCGCCGCCCCATTTGTCGGCATCATAGACATGTAGGTCCGCCTGTCGTTGCGAAGGGATCTGGGCGGCGATCAAGGCAAGGCTCTCGAAATCCTTGGCGCGCCATTCGCCGGCCGGAATATCACGCTGATTGTAGAGCATCTCGAGGTAGAGGGCATCCCACGTTGTGCAGCGTACGGCCAGTCCATCGACAAGACCGTTCGGTTCCAGCGGACAACAGTTGGGCGGATATTCCTCAAAGGTGTATCCGTCTTCGGTGCGAATACACTTGTCCATATCCAATTCGACGTCATCGCGGTCCAGAATGAAGCCGTAGTCGGTCCACTCGCGTACCACATAGCCAAGCGACTCCAGCAGATCACAGACACGATCCTGCTCTGCAACATCGTAGACCACGTCAATGTCCTCATGCTCACGCGTCACCCGCCCAAGCATAGCGTCGACGGCCCAGCCGTTGCCCAGCCAGAGCAGAATGCCCAACTTGTCAGCGGCGAGGAACAACTCGTGGATTGCGGCCACATGCGACGAGACTGGCGCCATCACTTACTCCGTGGGATAGACGATAGGAAAACGGCTTTGCCGGCAACGAGTTACGCAAGCATTGCGGTATTGGGACGGAAAACAAAGGCAAAAACGGAACAGTCTGTGACCCGATCCCGCAATGCTTTCTCGGCTCCATGCAGGATAACATGGCCGACATCCCAACCGCAATCCCAGTTTCCGACGTCTGATTTTTCTCTTTGGCGCATCCCCTCAACCGAATTACAATGGACTCAACTGGGCGAATCCGCCCGATCTTCACATCCGGCACAATCAAGGAGGCTACAATGGCCGATGTCATCTGCATGGGCGAGTTGCTCATCGATTTTGTGGCGACCCAGGAGAACGTCTCGCTGGGCGATGCGCCCGGTTTCGTCAAGGCGCCGGGCGGCGCGCCGGCCAACGTGGCCGTCGGCTTGCAGCGACTGGGACTCACGTCCTCGTTTGTGGGCAAGGTCGGTGATGATCCGTTCGGTCAGTTCCTGCGGCAAACGCTCGACGATACCGGCGTCGACACGACCCACCTCTTTGTCGATCCCGCACGCGCGCACCACCATCGTCTTTGTCAGCGTCTGGGATGACGGGCACAAGGATCTCTGTTTCTTCCGCAATCCCGGTGCGGACATGCGCCTCTCGCCCGATGAAATCACCGATTCGATCTTTGACGGCGCACGCTGCTTCCACTATGGCTCCATCACCTTCATCGATGAGCCGTCGGCCGGCGCACAGCGCAAGGCCCTCGACATCGCCCGCCGCCGAGGGCTGATGATCTCCTATGACCCCAACCTCCGCCCCACGCTCTGGCCCAGCGAAGAACGGGCGCGGGAGGTCATCCAGGACGGATTCCGCTATTGCCATCTGGCCAAAATCGCCGAGGAAGAGTGGGAGATCGCCACCGGGCAGACCGACCTGGACGCCGGCTTGCAGGCCGTGCTCGACAAAGGCGTCGAACTGGTGGTGGTCAGCCGCGGCGCGGACGGCGCGCTGGTCACCAACGGCGACTATCGCATTGAAATGCCCGCCCTCAAAGTGCAGGTCGCCGAGACCATCGGCGCCGGAGACGGCTTCATGGCGGCCATGATCAGACAATTGCTGCCGGAGCGCGAACGGCTCGGTTCGCTGGCCGCCATCGATCAGGCAGCAATGCGAGAGGCGCTGGACTTTGCCATGTGCGTCGGCGCGCTCACTTGCACCAAAGTCGGCGCGATTCCTGCGCTGCCGACCTTGGCGGAAGTGGAAGAATTCCGCAGGATGATTTAGATCTGTAGTTGGCTCGTTCAGTTCGCACGTGGGCGTGCGAACTGAACGAGCCGAACTATGCAGATTCTCCCGGAACATCCGTCCGCATGTCACCGTTTCAAGATCGAATGAAACGCCTACGCTTTTCCCGCCAACGACTCACACTCGCCGGACTGGTGCTGACGCTTGCAATGCTGGCCGTGGCGTCCGGGTTCTATGCCTGGCTGCTGGCCGATCTGCCGCCCATCAGCACGGTGGAGACGCGCCTGGTGCGCCCCACCACCCGCATTCTGGATCGCAACGGTCGCCTGCTCTACGAGGTCATCGATCCCGACGCGGGCAAGCAGATCGACCTGACGCTGGACGCCCTGCCCGAAGCCTGTATCCAGGCGACGTTGGCCACCGAGGACAGCCGCTTCTTCCTGCATCCCGGCGTCGATCCCATCGCCATCGGCCGCGCGACCTGGCAGAATCTGACCGCTGACGGCGGTGGGATCGTCAGCGGGGCCAGCACGCTGACCCAGCAACTGGCGCGCTCGCTGCTGATGAAGCCGGAGGAACGCTACGAGCAGTCGATCCGGCGCAAGCTGCGCGAGGCCTGGTTGGCCATGCGGCTTGAACTTCGCTATACGAAAGACGAGTTGCTGGCGCTCTATCTCAACCAGACCTACTACGGAAACTGGGCCTACGGCATCGAGGCCGCGGCCCAGGTCTTCTACGCCAAACCGGCAGCGCAGTTGAGCCGGGCCGAATGTGCGGTCCTGGCCGGGCTGATCCAGTACCCATTCGGCTACAGTCCCTTGCAGCACCCGGACGTGGCCAAAGCTCGCCAGTTGACGGTTCTGCGCCTCATGCGCGAGAGCGGCTACCTGACCGACGCGGAAGAGGCGCTGCTTGGCGGCGGAACCGCTGCGCTTTCGCTCCCACCTGTTCGACATCCAAGCGCCCCACTTTGTCATGTACATCCAGTCGCTGCTGGCCGACCAACTCGGCGTCGACAGGGTGCGCCAAGGCGGGCTGACCGTGACCACGACCCTCGATCTCGACCTCCAGCACGAGGCCGAAGCCATCGTCCGACGCCGGCTGGATCAGCTCAACTGCCGCACGCCCGGCATCTGTGACGAGACCGCCGATCCCGGACGCCGGGTCGACAACGCAGGGGCCGTGGTGCTCGACAGCCGGACCGGCGAGATCCTGGCCATGGTCGGCAGCCCTGACTATTTCGATGCGTCGATCCAGGGCAATGTCAACGCCGCCCTGACCTTGCGCCAGCCCGGCAGCGCCATCAAGCCGCTGACCTACGCGGCCGCGCTGGACCCGAATGGAGCGCCCAAGCCGGCGTCACGCCGCTGACGCCGGCCTCCATCCTCGCCGATCTGCCGGCCACCTTTCACGTGACCGACGAAACGGGCGGCAATGTACCCTACACGCCGCTCAACTACGACCGCAGCTATCACGGCCCGGTCAGTGTGCGCACGGCCCTGGCCAACAGCTACAACATCCCGGCCGTCAAAGTGCTCGACCGTATCGGCGTCCGCACGCTCCAGGAGATCGCGTCCGAAGCCGGCATCACCTCCTTCACCGACGACTACGGTCTGGCCCTGACCCTGGGCGGCGGCGAGGTGAAGTTGTTGGAGTTGACCGCGGCGTATGGCGATGTTGGATGATGGGAGGCGGCTTGAGACAAGCGCAATAGCAAAGATCGAAGACCAAAGATCGGTGAGTGACGGCATTTCGCCGCCTACCCGCTCTTCGCTCTTCGATCTTCACTCTTCCCCCCAGCAAGTCATTTCGCCGGCGGCCGCGTTTCTCATCACCGACATCCTCTCCGATCCGGTCGCGCGCATCCCCGCCTTTGGCGAACATTCGGTGCTGAACTTGCCCTTCGACGCCGCGGTCAAGACGGGCACGACGACCGATTGGCGCGACAACTGGACTGTGGGCTATTCGAGTGAGCGGATTGTCGGCGTCTGGGTGGGCAATGCCGACAACGCGCCCATGCTCGACGTCAGCGGCATCGACGGGGCCGGGCCGATCTGGCGCGATCTGATGCTGGCCGCGCATCCTCACGACCCGCCGCCGTTTGAAATGCCGGATGGACTGGTCGAGACCACGATCTGTTCGCCCAGCGGACTGCTGCCGACGCCTACTGCCCACGCACACGTCAGGAGCGTTTCATCGCCGGCACCGAACCGACCGAGGCGGATGATCAGTTTCGCCCATTGGCCCTCGACAGGATGACCGGTGAGATCGCCACAGCATCAACGCCGGCCGAACGCACAGCCGAACGGGTCTTCTGGCATCTTGCCCCCGAGTATCATGAGTGGATGGTGGGGCAGGGAATCGCGACGCCGCCCTTTGAAGGGGTGAGGGGCGAGGGGCGGGAGGCGGCGCTAGAATCTGCCGACACGTCCGGCGGCGTTTTGGGCGAGGAGAATCGGCGGTTGGTGCTTACGTCGCCGATCTCCAACACGGCCTTTCAGATCCATCCGGGCGTGCCGCGGGAGCGTCAGCGGTTGGAGGTGGCCGGCTATGTGGCCGACGGCACTCCGTGGAGATCGATCAGTCTGATGAAGGACGGCCAGGTGCTGGCAACCGGAGCGGACATTCAACGTATTGAGACGTGGTGGCCGTTGGAGCCGGGCGAACATCGCTTCTGGCTGGAAGGCGAGACGACGTCCAGCGGCGAACGCTTCCGTTCCGAATCCGCGCTGGTTGTCGTGGAGGAATTCTCCCAGGACCATGCCCTGGCCGAGCCGTAGGTTGAAGGTCTTGAATCTGGCCGATGCCAAGGCCGGGAATCTGGTATAATATGTCGCAGATCTGGCTTCACCCTGCTCCGCGTACTCTTTCACTCGGTGGCTCGCCTCTGCCCGCAAGTGGATTCGACCCTGGGCGGGTTCTTTGCGGTGGTGGATAGGCCATCCGCCAACGTGCTTTCAGCGCGTTTCCCGTAGCAGATGCCGGTTTCAACCGGCAGAGCCAGCTTGGCCCGGCTAGGCGGAATACCATTCCGCCCTACATGGCATCTGTCTGTATTGGTTCGTTTTTCATCGTAAGTGGACTTACTGGTCAAGTATTCAGCTTGGCAAAAGCGGTGCGTTGCGGCATGAATGCCGCGATACAATTCATACCAACAAGGAGAGGGCCATGCGACGGCTTCTTTCGACAGCACGTTCTTTGTTTCCAATGCTTATTTTCGTCCTCGTCCTGGCAACGTCAGCCGGGCCATTGGCGATCTATGCGTCGAGCGCGCAGCCTGACGCACTGCCGCGTCCCGTTCACCAGGACGCGCCGCCGGCCCTGGTCTCAAGCGAGCCGGCCAACGGCGCCACCTGGCACGCCGGGGCGGTGACGCTTGACCTTTGACCGCGCCATGGCTGACGACAGCGCCGACTACCTGAGCGTGTCGCCTGCGCTGGAGGGCACGACCACGGTCGATGGCGAAAACGTGGTTTTCACGCCGGCGGCAACGCCAGAGCCAGGCCAACGCTACACCTTCACATTGGCGGCCAAGGCCACCGCGGCCGACGGCACGTCGCTTAACCGACCGGCCGTGATCGACGTCGTGGCTGCGACGCCGCTGGCAGTCACATCGACCCAGCCGGGCGACGGTAGCCAGGACGTGGGCATCGACACGCCGATCATCGTGGTCTTCAATCGCCCGGTCGTGCCGCTGACCGGCGTGGCCGATCAGGCCGATCTGCCCCAGCCGTTGACCATCGAACCGGCCGTCGACGGCGCGGGCGAGTGGATCAACACCAGCATCTACTCGTTCCAGCCCTCGTACGGGTTGGCCGGCGGCGCCGACTACTCGGTGACGGTCGACGGACTCACAGCGCTGGACGGCGCGTCGCTGGCCGAGGCGGTCGTCTTTGAGCTTCTCGACGACAACGCCCATCGTCCTCGACGTCGATCCCATGGGCGACCAGGTCCGGCCGGACGCCGACGTGACCGTCAATTTCAGCCAGCCCATGGATCACGACAGCAGCGAGGCCGCCTTCTCGCTGTTGCTCGAAGAGAGCGGCGAGACCGTCGACGGCGCATTTGCCTGGGACGACGTCGTCCCAGCGCCTGACCTTTTCTCCCACGGAAGATCTGGCCTTCGGCGCTCGCTACGACATCATCGTCGAGGCCACGGCCCAGCCGGCCAGCCGCCAGGGGACCCTGCGTGAGGCCTACAGCAGTTCGTTCGTGGTCGTGCCGCTGCCCATGGTGGTCAGCACCTCGCCGGACGACGGACAGACCGGCGTGCCCACCGATCGCACGGTGACCATCCGCTTCAACACGCCGCTGAGCTACACAACCGTGCTGCCCAACATCAGCGTGTCGCCGGTGCTGACCAACACCCAGGTCTACAGCTACTATTCCGACTACGGCGGCGAAGTGACGCTGAGCTGGATCAAAGAAGCCCATTCGCCCTACACCGTGACCATCGGCGCCGACATCGCCGACCTCTACGGCAACACGCTGGGCGAGGAGACGCTGCTGCGCTTCACCACGGGCGACGACTCATCGTTCACGCGCATCAATTTGGACCAGTTCACCCACTTCAGCGCATCCAGCACGCCGGTAGTCAACGCCTACTATCGCAACATGGATAGCCTGAACGTCGACCTGTACCAACTGCCCATGGTTGAGTTGGACCGGCTGACCGGGCGCGATCAGTGGCAGGTCTGGGACGACTACACGATTCCCAATCCCGAAGAGAACCTGATCTGGAGCCGTCCGCATCGGCCCGACGTGGGCCAGAATGTCGTCGGCGAGATCCGCATCGAACTGAACGACGCAGACGGTGAAACACTGCCGCCGGGCATCTATCTGCTTGAGATGAATTCGCCTGCCATGGCGGACGACGATCCCTAACAACGCCGACACGCGCGTGATCAAAGAGCAGAAGGTGATCGTGCTCTCCGACCACAATCTGCTCTTCAAACGCAGCCAACAGGGCAACAGCCTGGTCTGGATGACCGACTTGCAGAGCGGTCTGCCCACGGCCGACGCGTCCATCGAACTGCGCGCCAATGGCAGCGTCGTGGACCAGACGACCACGGACGCGGACGGCATTGCCATGGCCAATGCAACGCTGGAGGGCGACGACCGCTTTTCGCCCATGCTGGCGGTCAGCGGCCAGCCGGGCGACGCCGATTTCGCCGTCGTCTCCACCGATTGGAACGAGGGCATCGGCCCCTGGGAGTTCAACATCCCGTCCGGCTACGGCACGCCGGCCTACCAGACCTACTTCTACACCGACCGGCCCATCTATCGCCCAGGACAGACTGTCTTCTGGAAGGGCATCGTGCGCACCGTTGTCGACGATGCCTACGCGCTGCCGCCTGCCGGTACGCCGGTGCAGGTCGTGGTGCGCGACGACCGCGGCAATGAGATCCACAAGGACGATCTACGAGATCGGCGAAAACGGCACGCTGCACGGCGAAATGTTGCTGGCGCCCGAAGCGTTCAGCGGCTACTACTACCTGGAGGCGACCCTGCCCTCGCGAACCCGATGCCGAGTTCTATGGCGGCGTCGGTTTCCAGGTGGCCTCCTATCGTGCGCCCGAGTTTGAGATCAGCATGGCGGCCAACGAGGACGAATACCTCCAGGGCGACACAGTGGAGGTGACGGTGGAGGCGCGCTACTTCAGCGGCGGCCCGCTGGTCGATGCCGCCGTCGATTGGCGACTGATCACGTCGCCCTACACATTCTACTGGGCCAATCAACCCGACGGGCGCTATTTCAGTTTCACGCCCTACGATGAGGACGACTTCAACTTCGATCCCTATCGCTACACCTACTACGGCGGTCTGGTCCAGGAAGGGACCGGCACAACCGACGACCAGGGCCGCTTTGTGATTGAAGTGCCCGCCGATCTCGGCGACAGTCAAACCAGCCAGAACTGGCGCTTCGACGCCACCATCCAGAGTTCGACCAACCAGTTTGTCAATGACGAAACCACCGTGCCGGTCCACAGATCGGACTTCTATGTCGGCCTCAGCCCGCGGTCCAATGTTGTGCAGACCGGCGACGAAAGCGTCGTCGATGTGGTCACGCTGGAAGCGCTGGGCGCGCCCGACAACGCGCCCTATCCCGGCGCGGAGCTGGATGTGACGGTCTACGAGTTCGTCTGGAACAGCGTCTACGAGCGTGGAGCCGACGGCGCCTATCACTGGCGCAACGACGTCGAGCGCACGCCGATCTACACATCGACGGTGACCACCGGCCGCGACGGTTTGGCCGAGATCGTCTGGACGCCGCGAACGGGGCGGCCAATATCAGATCGAGGCAGGCGGCAGCGATGAGAACGGCAACGAAGTGAGCAGCGTCGCCTATGTCTGGGCCGGCGGCGATGGCGACGGGACCGGCGAGTTTGTCTCCTGGCGGCGCGAGAACAACGACCGCATTGAGTTGGTCGCCGACAAGGCCGAGTATGCACCGGGCGACACGGCGCGCATCCTCGTGCCCAGCCCCTTCAGCGGCCCGGTCGACGCGCTGGTCACCATCGAGCGCGACGGCGTGATCGAATCGCAGATCGTCACGCTGGATAGCAACAGCGAGCTGATCGACATTCCGATCACGGCCGACCATATCCCCAACGTCTACGCCAGCGTGGTGCTGGTCAAGGGCGTGGACGAGACCAATCCGACGCCGGCCCTGCGCATCGGTTATGTCGAGTTGCCGGTCGACGTCAGCCAGAAGGAACTGGCCATCGACATCGAACCGTCGGCCGAGCAAGTGCGCCCCGGCGAGACCGTCAGCTACACGCTCACCGTGGCCGACTACGCCGGCGAGCCGGTGTCCGACGCCGAGGTGTCGGTCGCGCTGGTCGACAAGGCCGTGCTCTCGCTCTCCGACGGCGCGCCCCAGTCCCTGGTCGATGTCTTCTACTATCGGCGTGGCCTGGGCGTGCAGACCGGCGCGCTGTTGATCATCAACAACGACCGGCTGAGCCAGCAGCTCACCGAAGGCGCCAAGGGTGGCGGCGGCGGGGGCGGCGGCATGATCGAAGTGCGCGAGGACTTCGCCGATCTGGCCTATCTGGCGAGCCGACCTGATCACCGACGAGAACGGTCGCATTGCCTTCGATGTGGCCCTGCCCGACAACCTGACCACCTGGCAGTTGACTGCCAGAGCCGTCACCGCCGAGACCGAGGTCGGCGACGCCGCCAACGAGATCGTGGCCACCAAGGAAGTGCAACTGCGGCCGCTGCTGCCCCGCTTCCTGACCGGCGGCGACCGCGCCAAGATCGGCGTCGTGCTCATCAACACGACGGAAACGCCCATCGAAGAGGGCAGCCTGAGCGCCGAGATCACGGGCGCGGCAGTCGAAGCCGGTGCGTTGGCGCGTACATTCACGCTCGATCCGGGCGAACAGATCCAGTTCGACTGGACCGTTGTTGCGCCGTCCGACGGTCAGACAGACGAAGTGGTCTTTTTGGCCGAGGCTCGCTCGATCAGCCCGGATGACGATACCCTGGCCGACGCGGTGCGCGTGGCGCTGCCGCTCAACCGCTACGAGACGCCCGAAGTCGTGGGCACATCGGGCACCGTGCCGCCTGAGGGACGCGTCGAGACGGTGATCGTGCCGGACGACGCCACCGACAGCGGCGAGCTGATCGTCGGCCTGGAGGCCAGCCTGGCCGCGGGCATGACCGATGCGCTCGACTATCTGGAACACTACGCCTACGAGTGCAACGAGCAGACCACCAGCCGCTTCCTGCCCAATCTGCTGACCATGCGCGCGCTGCGCACGCTCGGCATCGACGACCCGGCGCTGGCCGATCAACTGGCCTTCCAACTGGGCGTGGGCGTGCAGCGGCTGGTCAGCCGCCAGAACCCAGACGGCGGTTGGGGCTACTGGCCGGGCGAGGACAGCTCGCCCTTTATCTCCACCTACGTGCTCTGGGGTCTGGCCACGGCCGACGAGCTTGGCTACGCCGTGCCCGCCTCGTCGCTCGAAGCGGCGATTGCCTACCTTGAACGCTCATTCCAGGCGCCGTCGGACGTGACGGCAGACTGGCAGCTCAACGAGATGGCCTTCACCCACTTCGTACTCTCGGAGTTGGGCGAGGGCGATCCGGGCCGCGCCAGCACGCTCTACGACGTGCGCGAGCGCATGGCGCTCTACGGCCAAGCCTATCTGGCCATGGCCCTGGACAACATGCGCGAGGGCGAAGAGGATCCGCGCATCGACACGCTGATGGACGACATCTTTGCTGCGGTTCAACTCAGCGCCACCGGGGCCTCGTGGCACGAAGCCGAGGTCGACAACTGGACGCTCAACACCGATCTACGCACCACGGCTGTGGTGCTGGCCGCGTTCGTGCGTCTGGATCCGGAGCAGCCGATCCTGCCGCAGACGGTGCGCTGGCTCATGAGTGCACGCCAGGCCGGCCGCTGGGCGACCACCCAGGAGAATGCGTGGTCGATCATCGCCCTGACCGACTGGTTGGCGACATCGGGCGAGTTGGAGGCCGACTACGACTGGCAGGTCACGCTCAACGAGGACGAGATGGGCAGCGGCACGTTCGACGAAGAGACGCTGCGTGAGAGCGTTGAATTGCGGACCGCTGTGGCCGATCTGCTGCGCGACGAGGCCAATGTGGTACGATTCGAGCGCAGCAACGATACCGGCCAACTCTACTACACGACCCAGTTGCGCTATGCGCTGGACGCCCTGGCCGTGGACGCACTCGACCGCGGCGTGGTGGTGGATCGACGCTTCGAGTTCGATGGCGAATCGGTCGCCGACGTCAATGTGGGCGATGTCTTCAGCGTGACGGTCACCCTGATCGCCCCGGACGACCGCTATCATCTGCTGGTCGAGGTTCCGATCCCGGCGGGGACCGAGCCGGTCGACACCAGCCTGGCGACCGAGAGTGACTTCTACGGCTCGCCTGAACTGGCGCCGGTGGATGAGCCGTTCGCTCGCTGGACGCCGACCTACACCGACATCCGCGACGACAAGGTGGCGCTGGTCGCAACCTATCTGCCGGCGGGCACGTACCAGTACACGTTCCCGGTGCGGGCGACATTGCCGGGCGAGTACCGGGTGCTGCCCGTCCACGCCCAGCAGATGTACTTCCCCGATGTCTGGGGACGCAGCGCCGGCCAGTTGTTTACAGTGAGGGAGTAGAAAGGAACCATCACATTGCAATCCAGGATTCGCGCAGCGCTGCACTCGTCAGACGGATTTCGCCGACTGCGCGACTACGTCATTGCCGCTCTCTTCTTCCGACTGCCCACTGCTTTGCGGGCGACGATCTATGGTGGCAGCGAGCACTATTGCCCGATCTGCGACAGCCATTTGAGCGAGTTTATGGTATTGCACCGGGACTATCATCTCTGGTGCCCGGTCTGCCGCTCGCTTCAGCGTCATCGTCTGGTCTGGCTTCTGCTGTACGAACGCATTTTGACGGACGGCGCAATCCAAGGCCGGATGCTGCACATTGCGCCGGAACACGCGCTGAGCGCCAAGTTTGAGGCCATGGACGACTTGGTCTACATCACATCCGACTTGAGCGAGGAGCGAGTATCGACCCGGTTCGACATCTGTGACATTCCCATGGCGGACGATACCTTTGACTTTCTGATGTGCAGCCATGTGCTCGAACATGTGCCCGACGACCGTCAGGCGATGCGCGAGTTTCGGCGGGTGTTGACCGACGACGGAATCGGCGTGATCCTGGTGCCGATCTTCGCCGAGAGCACGTTCGAGGATCCATCGATCACTGATCCGGTGGAGCGGGAACAGATTTACGGCCAACTCGACCACGTGCGGATCTACGGACTCGATTTCGGGGATCGTCTGCGAGCGGCCGGCTTCGACGTGGCGGAAGTGACGGCCGCTGAACTGGCGACACCCGTCCGACATGCAACGGATGGGCCTGCCGGAGGGCGAAACGATTTTTCTGATCACGACTTGCTGAACGAGGGTTCTCAATGATTGTCTGTTCCAACTGCCAAACCCAAAACCCCGACGGCAGCGAGTTCTGCAACCGCTGCGGCCAGCCGCTGAGCGCGCCAGACGGAGCCTCGCCGGACGACACTGCGTCGTCGGACAAGACGCCCGTCAACATGGGATTGATCTCGTTGGCGGTTGTGGCCGTGCTGTTGGTGATCATTGGACTTGTGCTGCTCAATTGGCAGCGCGAGCGAAGGACGACATCCGCCGAGGCGACGCGTGTGGCCGCGGACGTCAATGCCGCGGCCACGCTCAAGGCACGCGAGCTTGTGGTCATCCAGGGGACGCGTTCGGCTGAGACGACGTCGGTCTTCGCCGGCTTGGCCGCCACCCAGACCGCTGCCCCCACGCAGACTGCCATGGCTCTGGCCACCCGCTACGCACGCGGCGCCATCGCTGTGGATATTGGCGACTGGACCATGGCGCTGCTTGAATATCGCGCCGTCTTCGAAGTCGATCCCGAGTACGCCGATGTGCGCGTTCGACTGGCCGAGGTCATCGCCAGGCTCACCCCGAGCCCAACACCCAATGAACCGTTGACCGTCTACGCCATTCCCGACCCCGGTGACACCTATCGTCGCTGGAGCAACGCCGATTCCGGTCTACCCGACGGCAACCAACACGCCGATCCCGCCGCCGACGGCCAACAGTTCACCGCCGACCGCAACGCCCCGGCCGACCGATACAGGCGTGCCGGCCACCGCAACGTGGACGCCGTTGCCGCCGCCCTCAGCCACGCCGACACTGACGGCCACCTACACGCCACGCCCTACAGCAACGCGCCTACCCACATCGACCTCGACGCAAACGCCGACGCAAACAGCCGTGCCATCAGCGACACTGACAGCGACATCGACCGGCACAATGACGCCCGAATCGACGGTGACCGCGACATTTACGCCGACAGCGACGTCAACGCCATCCGATACGCCGACTAGTGCGCCAAGCGCCACACTCACTTCAACCGGCACGGCCACACCGGCAGAGACGATCACCGCCACGGCAACCGATGAACCGACGGCGACGACTGAACCCACGGCCACTGAAGTCGCGACCGGCACGCCAACGGCCACACCGACGGTCACACCGAGCGCCACATTGACATCGACCGTGGAGGCCACCTACACAGCAACCTCTACACCGACGGCGACGGATCGAGGCGACAGCAACGGTTGATGCCGACGGCCACCGAAGTCGCGACGGGCACGCCCACAGTGACACCCAGTTCCACGTTTACGCCGACGTTGAAGGTCACACCGACGGGAACCCTTACGGCGACAGTCGAGCCGCCGGCCACCAAAACGCCGACCATTACGCCCAGTGCCACTTTCACGCAGACGGTGGAGATCACGCCGACGGAGACACTCACGGCGACGGTCGAGGCGACGGTCACTGAAGTATCGACGCCGACAGACGTGCCGACGATCACGCCCAGCGCCACATTCACACCGACGGTGGAGATTCAGGCGACGGCCACAATGACCTCTACTGCGCCGGCTACTGCGACAGCCATCACTACGGCAACCCTGACGACCACAGTGACAATCGAGCCAACGGCAATCATGACATCGACCGTTGAGCCGACGGCTACAGTGTTCATGACGACGACGGCCACGCTTGTGCCGACGACGACTGTCACGATCACGCCCACGACCACGATTTCGACAACGGCGCTTGTCGCACCCGCCGCACTGGCGTCTGTGACAAGATCGGTGTCTACCCCGACCGTGACCGCTACAGCGACAATCGTCCCGACACCAACATCAGGAACCGACAAAAACGCCTACGCCGGCTCGGACTGCGACACAGCCAATATCATCACTTGAAAGCCCACTGCCAACCCCAACACAGCCTTTCGAAAGCCCGCTTGCCCTGCCGACAATTGAGAGCAGGCAGGCGATTACGACGGAGAATGGGTTGGAAGGACTTGGGACGGTGACGCCGGAAGAGAGCGAGTGAGGTGGTTGGGTGGGGAAGTAGGGTTGTGGAGAGGGCGCTCGTGACTTCCCCCCACCGCCCCACTTCCCCACAACCCTACTTCCCCACTCCCTACTTCAAATACCCATCAAACCAGCGCAAAATATGCGCCAGCCGGTCGACACGCCGATCGGTGCGTCCGGCGCGTGAGAGGCCGTGGGACTCGTCCGGGAAGCGGATCATCTCGGTGTCGACGCCGAGTCGTTTGAGCGCCACAAAGAGCTGTTCTCCCTGCTCGATCTCGACGCGCAGATCCGACTCCGAGTGAATGATCAGCGTCGGCGTGGTCACGTTGGCCACGTATTTGAGCGGCGACTGCCGCCAATAGTTGTCAACATCGTCCCACGGCGCCACATCCCCCTGCCAGAACTGGAAGATCCAGTTGAAATCGCTGGTGCCGTTCATGCTGATCAGGTTGGTGAGGCTGCGCTGGGTCACGGCGGCCTTGAAGCGATCGGTCTGGCCGATGATCCAGTTGGTCATGTAGCCGCCGTAGCTGCCGCCGGTAACGCCCAGCCGGTCGCCGTCCACATAGGGCTGTTGGACGACGTAGTCGGTCCAGGCCATGAGATCATCGTAGGCCAGTCCGGCAAAGTCGCCGACGATGGCGTCGACGTGCGCGTTGCCGTAGCCTTGGGAGCCGCGCGGGTTGGTGTAGAAGACGACGTAGCCGTTGGCGGCCAGGTACTGAAACTCGTGCATGAACAGGTTGCCGTACTGCATCTGCGGCCCGCCGTGGATCTCCAGAATGGCCGGGTATTGCTGGCCGGGATCGAAGCCCGGCGGCTTCAGAATCCAGCCCTGGAGATCGTCGCCGGCCGGCCCCTTGAACCAGACCTCCTCCGGGCTCGCCAGATCACGAGATCGCAGCAGATTGGCATTGACGGCGGTCAGGCGCCGATTGCCGCCCCCATCGACCGCCTCAGTCCAGATTTCGCCGGGACCGGCCGCATCCGCCAGTAGATAGGCGACGCGCTGTCTGTTCACTGTCAAAGCTGACCATCCCCACCACATTCTTCTCGCCAAAAACGGTCCGGTAGGATGCCGGATCGCCTGAGGCATCGATGGCCTGGACCGTGGTGCTGCCGTGTCGCGAGACCTGGAAGTAGAGCGTGCCGCCGTCGTTGGACCAGATGGGCTGCTGCACCGGCGGAATGGCCCCGCTGTCGCCGATGGTCGATGCGCCGATGTTGACGTCAAACTGCGCCGTCAGATTGACGCGCAGCCTCGCTGCCGTCGACCGGCACGGTCCACAGATCGGTGTTGAGCCAGAATTGCTTCGTGCCTTCCGAGCAGTAGTAGGCCAGCGTGCGGCCATCGGGTGAAAAGGTCGGGCTCGATTTCGCCCCCTCAGGCGTGTCGATCACACGCACGTCGCCGCCGGTCGGCGGCGACAACGCAGAGATCGGCGCGGCTCGGGTGGTTGTCGGGATCGTCGACCCGATTGGAGATGAAGGCGATCGACTGTGCCGTCGGGTGACCAGGTCGGCTCCAATTCGTCGTAGGGGCCGTCGGTCAGTTGCGTCGCTCGGCCTGTGCGCGCGTCGACGGTCCAGATGTGCCACTTTTCCTCGGGCACGAAACCCTGGCCGTCAGCCTTGTAGAAAAGCCGTGTGACCCGTCGGGAGACGACGCCGAGCTTCTCCTTTTGCTCGTTCGCTTCCTGCTCCAACACAGCCGCGTCTTTGCGCCGGAACTGGCAGACCAGTTTTCGACCGTCAGGCGACCACTCGAAGGAACCGATCTCCCCCTTGAGATCGGTCAGCGGCCTGGCCTCGCCGCCGCCAAAGGGAATGAGATAGATCTGCGGCTGTTTCTCGTCGCCGCGGTTGGAAAGAAAGGCGATCTGCGTCCCATCGGGCGACCAGGCGGGCATGCTGTCGGTCTGGTCGCCGTAGGTGAATTGGCGCGCGGCGGCCCGCGCAGTCGGCGTGATCCAGAGATTGGTGTACTTCTTCTCACTCGGTCGATCCACACGCCGAAGCGCGTAGATCACCTGTTGGCCGTCCGGCGAGATGCGGGCGGATGTGATGGTGCGCATTCGATAGAGATCGTCGGTCGAAATGGTTCGCTTATTGGCAGTGGGCATGGTTTTCCTCTCGGCTGATGGGTGGCTGTCACCTTGCTACTTTTTTGTTGATTTTGTCCTATCGTACAAGCAATCGAAGTTTGTCGCCATTTTGTAGCCAGCGGCGTTTTATGCTGGGCGCATGAGTTTTGTTGTTGGATCGATTTGTCTGTCTGGTAACATCCTTGTCTATCCGAGAGTTCACCGCCAGAACCACGAATTTCACAGATTGCACGAACCATCTCAGTGGTGCAATTCGTGAAATTCGTGCCATTCGTGGTTTTTGCAGCAGCGTCATCGGAACAGATCGAGAGAGGAGAAACAAACATGTTGGTAGGATTCGATATCACTGTCAAAGAGGAAATCGGCAGACGCAACGATGAGTTCATGGCCTGCTTTGCCAATGGCGATGCGCGTGGGATTGCACGAACTCTACACCGAGGATGGCCAGGTGCTGCCGCCCAACATGGAGATGATGGAGGGCCGGGAGGCCGTCACTCAGTTGTGGCAGGGCGCCATGGATGCGGGTGTGGCCGCCGTGAAAATGGAGATCACCGAGGTCGACGGAGACGAGAAGATCGTCTACGAGATGAGCCGCTACCAGATGCTGACGGCTGACGGGCAGGTCATCGACCGCGGCAAGTACATCGTCATCTGGAAACGGATCGGCGATGAATGGTTCCTCTATCGAGATATCTGGAACTCAAGCATGCCTGTGGCGTGATTGGGCAGGATGGCGAATTGAGGCGAAGAAGCCCGACATTTTTGAAGAAGGTCGGACTTCTTCGCGGATCATGCCTTGCTTGACGCGAAGCGCCGCCTCCGGTACCATAGCCCCTTCAAAGTGAAAATCAGATCACAGCCAATCACGTTCCAAGGAATAGCGCAACAGCTTATGTCAACAACCATGACGAATGAAGAAAAGGTCCTCGCCTGTCCCGAGCCGCTCCAGGCGATCATCGAGGAGTTCCAATCCGTGGAGCCGCGCGACCGCATCGAATACCTCATCGACTACGCCATGGATCTGCCCGATCTGCCCGAGCGCCTGGCCGATGAGCGCGAGGGCATGGAACAGGTCCATGAATGCATGACCCCGGTCTTTCTCTTCACGGAAATCGAAGACGGCGTCGTTCACTTCTATTTCGACATCCCGCAGGAGTCGCCGACCGTGCGCGGCTACGCCGGCATTCTGGTGGAAGGGCTGGCCGGGGCACACCGGAGCAGGTGCTGGCCATGCCCGATGACGTCTACATGCTGCTCGGCCTTCACGAAGCCATCACGCCGCAACGGCTGCGTGGTCTGCATGCGCTGGTCGGGTATATGAAGCGACAGGTTAGGGCGAAAGCAAGTGAAGGGTGAGCAGGGTGAAGGCTGTGGCATCGCATTGACCATCACCTTGTCATCCCTTGACCATCATTCCCTTTCTTCCACGCGCACCTGCCCCAACACAACCCCTTTCTCGCTAAAGTTGACCTTCAGCCGATCATTGGTCGCCCGCTCGAAAATGCCCACTTCGACAAAATAGACGCCCGGCGGGGCATCGTCCGGCAGGCGCAGATCGTAGTGATCTTCCATGCGCTCGCCGACCACCCAGGTCGATGTGGGCGCGGAGCCGTCCAGCGGCGTGTCGTCGCGCTGCGCCCAGGTCGATTCGGGCGGCAGGACCAGATGCACGAAGACGGTGTAGTTGATGTCGAGTTGGGTCAGCGCCTCCCACCAGAGCGTGACGCCCAGGGAGTCGCCGGGGCTGAGCGTTCGCCTGTCGAACTCGAATCCGCGCAGCGCGATCTGGTCGCCGAAGTTGACGTTCATGGCGTGGGGCAGACCGCTCTCGTCCTCCGGGGGCAGCAGCGTGACATAGCCCAGCGTCCAGTGGTCGTAGCCGCCCACCAGCAGTCGCTCACCTGTTGCGTAGTCATAGACGCCGACATCAACCTTGAGACGCGACGGTGACGGGGCCGTCTCGGGAATGGTGATGCGATGGGTATCGGGCATCACAACATCGGTCGACCAGCCCAGCGTCGGCGAATTGCCGGCACTCGGGAAGGTGTCCTGTTGGGCCTGGAGCAACTGGTCGCCGTCGGTCAGATGCACAAAAATGCTGTAGTCTCGATCCAGCGGCTGGCAGCGCGCGCCAGTAGAGATCCAGGTCCAGTTCGTCGCCGGGGCGCAGCTCCACCTGTCCGAATTCATACCCGCTCAATTGCAGCCGATCGCCGAAGATCGCCTCAAGTTGATTGGGCGCCTGAAAAGTGGCCGGCAGGGGATCGGGTGAGGCATAGGCCGGGGCGATCCAGCGCCAGGGCGCCAGAAACGCGAGCGTCAGCATGGCCACGGCCACGGTCGCAGCCAGATATCGCTGGAGCGAACGAGGAAGCCAGCCGGTCAGACCGTAGGCCAGCAGGGTCGCGAAGGCGCTGATGGCCGGGAAGAGCAGCCGCCCCTGGGGATAGCGCATCTGCGCCCAATAGAGCAGCAGCATGGCGATCAGGAAGACCCACAGCGCCAGCAGGCCAATGCGCAGCCAGACTTCGCCACTGCCGGGTTCGCCATTGTCAGTATCAGGTGAGTCAGTATCAGATGAGTCAGCAGCGGTGCGCCGGCGATAGAGTCGTTGCAGCGGGATCGACGCCGGCAGGCCGACAAGCCCGAGCAGCGTCAGCCAGTTGTAGACCCGATAGAGCCAGGGATCGGCCACCACATTGAACCAACCCCAGACCGCCCAGAACGAACGCCAGACGCCCTCCAGACGGGCCGTCAGTTCGACCATGGTCGGCGGGTCAGCCCGCTTGGGCAGGATGGCGAACATGGCGCTGAGCAGCAGCGGATCGCCGAAGAGCAGCGCGTTGCGAACGTACCACCAGCCGGCCACCGACCGCGGCCACCGCCCCGATGATCAGTCCCCAGCGGACCAGCCCCCAGAACGTGCGCAGGCGTACCGCCACGACCATCAACACCAGTCCGACATAGACGGCCAGAAAGAGGCCGCTCAGCTTGCTCAGCGCGGCCATGCCGACCAGCAGGCCGAGCGCGATGAGCTGCCATGTGGTCGGCGCAGCCTGCCGGCTTCGTTCGTCGCCATCGGCCGATGGCGCATCGCGTCGCACGAAAATCACGCTCAACAGCCAGACACCGGCCGCGCAGGTCGCCGCAACCAGACCGTCATTGTTGACCGATGCGCTGATGAAGAGAAACTGGGGATTGAAGGCCACCAATGCGCCGGCCAGCCCGGCCACGGCAGGTCGCCAAGGGAAGAGCGCACGGGCCGTCAGATAGGTGAAGCAGACGGTCAGCGCACCCAGCAGGATCGAATAGAAGCGGGCCATGTGCGCGGCCAAGGTCGTGCCCCGCCACGGCCAGGCCTGGGCCTGATCGTGGGCGGCGATGTTCTTGTTGCCGAAGGCGTCGGCCTGGCCGATGGCCGCATGTGGGTTGTAGCGAATGACGACGGCCGCGTCGTCGGTGGGAATCAGCGCGGTGAGGGCGGCGGCCGAGAGGTAGTAGAGCGGCGGCTGGCTGCCCTCCTGATGCCAGGGCGCGTGGCCGACATCTTCGGGCTCGGGCAGTCCGTTGCCCTCGACCAGCCAACGCACGTATTCGTAGTGCCAGATTTCGTCAGGCGATTCAAAGAGCGGATTGACAACGCTGTAGGTGACGGCCAATAGCAGATAGGCCGTCAGGAGCGATATCAGTGTCCAGTTCTTTCGCCAAATTTCCATCCGGTATTCCGCAATTCGTGTTGGATTCGTGGATTGGAGTTCGTGTTGGATTTGTATCTGCCCGAATGCCTGACGAACCGCATCCTTATTGACTGCTCCGTCTACCGTTGGCTCGTTGCCCAATTCCATCCGCCGGCGTACGCTCATGTAGATCAATGCGGCCCCGCCAAAGATGACCGACGTGAGCAGCGTCAGAATATTGACGGCGAAGCCGCTGGAGATGGCCACGGCCGTCTCCATGCCGGTCAGGCTGAAGCCGATGGTCCAGCCGGCCTCGTGGGCGCCAAACCCGCCAATCGTAACAAAGGGCAGCGCCTTGGCCAAACTGGCGAATGTGCTGCCCACGACCACGGTCGAATAGGATCTGGGCAGCCCGATGGCGCGCATGAAGGCCGAGAACCAGGCAAAGGTCGCCATCCAGATGAGGATGGACCAGCCACCCGTCGTCAGATAGATACGCAGGTTGCGGATGCGCTTCAGCGTCGTCAGGATCTGAGTCTGGGCTTTCAAGATGAACTGCGAACGGCGGCGCTCCGGCTGCTGGTCGACCTTGAAGATCCAGCCCAGCAGTCGAAAGCCCGCCTCACCCAGCCAGGGCGCCAGCAGCAGCAGGCCGCCCGACAGGAATAGGGCCACCGCCACAACCCTGACGATGCCGGCGGCCTGCGCTTCGAGGTCGCCCAGAGAGAGAAATGCAAAGACGACAAAGAGGACGGCCACGGCCAGGTAGTCAAAGATGCGCGCCAAGATGAGCACCGTCGTGCTCTCGCCCACGGAAATGCCATGATTGCGATAGAGAAAGTAGGGAAACGAGAGTTCGCCCGTGCGCGACGGCAGCACATTGTTGAGCAAGCTCACGGCAAACATCTCGGGCAGGATCTGGAGCGGGCCGCGCCAGCCCGGCAGTTGCAGCAGCACGCCGAATCGATAGGAACGCAAAATATTGGTCACGACATACCAGAGCATGCCGACCAGCACCCAGCGCGGATCCGCGCCGAGCAGCAGATGAATCACATTTTGGGGATCGATCTGGCGGAGCAACAGAACGATGAGCGCAACGCCGCCCGCGAAGGGCAGCCAGCGCTTCCACTTTTTCATTGTGCTCCCTTCACAACCAGCACCGCAAAGCGCTCGTCCCGATAGCCGGATTCAAGGCTGGAACAGCCATCCAACGCGCCGTCGCCTTCAAAGAGAAGATGTGTCACGCCATAGCGCCCGACAAGATCATCGACAGCGGCACACGACGGTTCGTTGTAGAAACCGTTGACGGCATCGATCCGTTCCTTCCACTCGATCACTTCCACGTCCAGATACGGATGCGACTTCCACGTCACCACCACGGGCCGCCCGGTGGCGAGACGGAAATCGGCCATGTGGGTCGGCGTCAGATAGACGCGTGCCCGGCGCGTCTGTGGACTGGGCGTAGGCATAGACCCCGTTTTGACCATCCGAACGCCGGTCGGCAAATGAGTGTTGCATGGCCTGTGCGCCCCGGAACACGACCAGAAACAGCGCAACCGCGGCCACAATCAACAGCGGGACCTGATAGCGGTTCACCCAGCGAACATTGCGATTGAACAGCTTGGCTATGGCCCAGGCCATCAGCAGACTCGACGAAAGCGGTACCAGGAAGACCGACATGCGCCAGGGCGCCACAAACCCGATCAGGTCGGAGTCCAGTCGGATATCGAGGAGCGTGAACAGGATGGCCGCAGACAACGTCGTGAGCAGAATCGGGAAAGAGCCGGGTGCGTCGAACGACGATCAATGCCAGCAGCATGATCCCGATCTTAACGTAGACCGTGCGGTCGAGCCAGATTTCCGGCAGCGAATGGTGCGGGATGCGCTCCCGGACGATGATCGACTGGGCCTGAGCCCAGGTCTCCGGCGTGGTGGGGCCGAGCACAAACAGACTGTGTATGAGAACCGGCAAGGCGATGATCAGCGCCACAAGGCCGATGGAGAACGCCCGCAGCAGGTTGCGATCCTCCCACCAGGTGATCAGCACATAGGCGAGCGTCAAGACGCCGGCGCTGGGCAGGTAGGTCGAGTGGAAGACGCCGGCCAGGGCGCACGTTGCCGCGGCGGCAAAGGGCTTTCTACGCAGAAAGAGATAGATCGACAGCACCAGCAGCGCGCCGAAGCTTGCCGGCTGAAAGACGGGATTGAACAGGTACTGATTGGCCACGCCGGCCTGGAGTAGCCAGCCCAGGCTCGTGCCCAAGACCGGGAGGGAAAATGGGACAACCAGGCTGGAGTGCATGGCGATGACCGCCACCATAAAGAAGACAGCGCCGACCCGCGTCCGATTCAGGTCGAAGACAAGATTGGCGATACCAACCAGACTGAAGAGATAGACGCCGAGAATCAGCGCCTGGTAGAGATAGAAGAGATTGGGATGGAGAAGCTGCGCCGTGAGTTGCACCAGCAGACTGAAGGCCGGCAGCGGATCAATCGTGTTGGCCAGCCAGTCCTCATTGAGCGTACCGACGCCGGCAGCGGCCAGGCCGTGCAGGAATTTGGTATTCTGGTTCTCTGAGAAGAGGGGCCACTGGGTGAAGGCAACGGCGAATGCGGTCGTCCAGACGGCGAAGTTCAGGAGGGCGACAATACGGGATCTATTCATTTCCAAAACCTACAACCATATCGACGCCGAACCCATCTCTAGAAACTACACATGTCAACGGCAGACATAGCCTGCAAACTATACAGTCATACATTGATAGACCGCGGATTAGGCGGATGAGGCTGATTCTTGCGAATAAAATCCGAATGTATCCGGTTTCATCCGCCTCATCCGCCTAATCAGCGGTCTATTGGCACACAATCCGTTGAGTTGCCCAGCAAGCCTGTATTGTAGCGCATGCACGGCAAGGCACGAAAAAGGACAGCCCGATATCCCTGATGCCATTTGACATTGGCACGATTCCACCCTACAATCCCCAACGCCATACCATCGATAATTTGCACTTTTTATTCCTGCCCGGCCTACACCGGACCACAGGGGAGAACCATGACAAAACCAAACAGTTCTGCGAGCGCAGTCGCTGTACAAGAAGACACAGCGCTAGAAGACACAGTACAAGAAGTCGTTACCTACGAAGTCTCGACAGATCAATCCTCAGACACCCAGCGAAAATACCATATTTGGACCATCGGCTGCCAGATGAACGTGGCCGACAGCAACCACGTTGCCGCCGAATTGGAAAAGATCGGCTACGGCCCCACCACCCAATTGGACGAGGCCGACGTTGTCGTGCTCAACACCTGCGTGGTGCGCCAGACCGCAGAGAACAAGGCTATCGGCAAGCTGGGCAGCCTCAAGCCCTGGCGCAAGAGCCGGCCCGACGGCACAGTGGCGCTGATGGGCTGCATGGTCGGCGTCAAGCCCAGCCAACAGTTGCTCGACGCCTATCCCCAGGTGGATGTCTTCATGGCCCCCAGCGAGGCCACGCCGCTGGTCAACTTTCTGCGCCAAGCGGAGATCGAGGCGGAAGTCGAGGCCATGGAACGCCAACAACTGGCGCAACGCTACCGCATGCAGGATGAAACTCAACCGATCGGCACCACCCAATCGATCAAACATCTGGCCATGAGCGGCGAAGCGCCGGTCGCCGCCTATGTGCCCATCGTCTACGGCTGCAGCCACGCCTGCACCTTCTGCATCATCCCCTTCCGCCGTGGCGTCGAACGCAGCCGCCCCATGGACGAGATCGTCAACGAGGTGCGCGGCCTGGTGGACCAGGGCGTGCGCGAGGTGACGCTGCTGGGCCAGATCGTCGACCGCTACGGCTATGACTGGCGCGAGGGCGGTCTGGGCAACAGCGCCAGCGTCGATGCGTTCAACGGCACTGCCGACGGCGACATCCCGGACCTGGCCGATCTGCTGGCCGCCATGAACGAGATCGACGGCCTGTGGCGCATCCGCTTTCTGACCAGCCACCCCAACTACATGACGGACCGCATCTTGCAGACCGTGCGCGATCTGCCCAAGGTCTGCGAGCACATCGAGGTGCCCATTCAGGCGGGCGACGACGAAGTGCTGGAAAACATGCGCCGCGGCTACACCAGCGGCGACTACCGGGCGCTGGTCCATCGCATCCGCGAGATCATTCCGGACGCCGGCATCAACACCGACATCATCGTCGGCTTCTGCGGCGAGACTGAAGAGCAGTTTGATAGAACGGTGGACGTACTGGCCGAACTGAAGCTGGACAAGGTTCATCTGGCCCGCTACAGCCCGCGTCCGGGCACGGTCAGCGAGCGGCGGCTGGCCGATGATGTCTCCGATGCAGAGAAAAGGCGCCGGCATCAAGTGCTGGAGGATCTTCAGGAAGACGGTCTGCACAGAGATCAACAGCAAACATCTCGGCGAAACGGTCGAGGTGCTGGTTGAAGAGAAGACCAAAGGCAAGTGGCGTGGCCGTACGCGCCAGAACAAACTGGTCTTCATCGAGAGCGACCTGCCGCTGCGCGGCCGGCTGGTGAATGCGCAGATCACTTGGACGGGACCGTGGAGCATGCAGGGCCGCTTTGTGGCCGACGTGTCGCCGCTGGCAGATCGCGTGGCGGGCCCGGTCACGACGTTTGCACTCGATTTCAATGAGGTGAAGGGGTGAGGGGTGACCGGATGACAAGGTGACAAGGCGACAAGGTGAGGGGGTGACCGTCAAAGGGGGCGCCAGGCTGAAGAACAACGCCTTACGTCTTCACCCTATCACCCTGTCACCTTGCCACCCCCTTACCGTGTCATCCCTTCACAAACACAAAACTATGAACGGCCATATCATTGTCGACAACCATCAGGATGAAGCGCTGCTGACGCACACCATGCGCTTTGCCGGGCTCAAGATCAGCGCCTTCCATAGCTTGGCCGAAGCGCAGGCCGATTGGCATGACAGTCCGGCTGACATGGTGTTGATCTGTCTGCGTTTGGCCGACCAGGTAGGCCTCGTTCGCGAGACGAGATGCGGCTTGATCGCGCCGCTCATCCTGATCGTAGATGCCGTTGACGAAGACACCCATGTTGCCATGATCGAGGCCGGCGCGGATTGGGTCATCCAGCGCCCCTACAGCCAACGGCTGCTGATTGCCTACACGAAGGCACTTGTTGAGGCGATCAAACGGGATTCACCGCAATACGCTGGCACTGCTCCAGCACAAACAGATCCGCCTCAATCCGGCCAGCCGTTCGGTGACGGTCGGAAATGACATGCCCCTTCGCCTGAGCCAACTCGAGTTTCGCCTCCTGCACACGCTGATGGTCCACCAAGGCCAGATCCTGCCCACGGAGACCATCGTCGAGCATGTCTGGGGCTATGACGGCGAGGGGGATCGCAGCCTGGTGCGCGGTCTGATCAATCGTCTGCGCGTCAAGATTGAGCCCAACCCCAACAGTCCTCAATATATTCGCACCATTCCCCGAATCGGATACACCTTCGGCCCTGAACCGGAATAGCGCTTCAGTCCAAGACTCGCTGTCATACAGCGTACGATAGACGATTCAGCGTTTTGATCGGCATATCGGCAGGAAGACAGATTGGGGAGAGCGAATCCGTTGGCAAGCATGTCCAAGATGTACAATTCAAGTCGAAAATTCAAACCCAATTCGCACAGATTTTCCTACACATTTGTTACAATTTGGGATTACGCTTGAGTACGCTTGACCTGTGCAATCACAGGTAACAGTTGTCCACTGAAGGATATTTTCATTACAGGAGAATCAAATGCAAGCGGTCTACTGTCTAGACTGTGCTCGTTCGATCCAAGTGTCTGATGTTGTGCAGATCGGAGACCCCGTCTTCTGCCCTCATTGTA
Source organism: uncultured Chloroflexia bacterium (assembly GCA_963698255.1). Lineage (GTDB taxonomy): Bacteria > Chloroflexota > Anaerolineae > Caldilineales > Caldilineaceae > JAWKOK01. The sequence goes on from CAVOQD010000012.1 coordinate 304,173, forward strand.
CGTCAGAGTTTGAAGTCATCGATCTTGACCCCATCGACATCGAGTGGAGCAACGGCGGGCCTGCCGGCGAAGACGATCAATATGCCGACTACGACGATCAGGGCTGGTCCGATGATGACATGGACGATGATGACATGGACGATGATATGGACGACGACATAGACGACGACTGGTCTCACCTCATCGCCAAACGACAGCGAGTTCATGATTTGGAAGAACGAGAAGCGGCCAAGCGCCCAAGCATCTCGCCGGAGCAGGCCAGAGCCCAACTCCTGGCCAAGCGACAGAGCGCTCAAACTCAATCCAGCTATGACCAGCGCCGACAGCAGCGGGATTCCGTAGACTGGTAATGCCCACGCACAGCTAGACTCCATTTCTGCCGTGAGTTTTTGACAATTCTTTCGTGTCCGGGGGAACAGCTATCCGCTGACATTCTCCGGCACAGACTGTCATTGCCGCGGCGCTGTTTTCATCCAAGACTGATCTGCTTCTAATCCGCCATGTTTCGCAGGGAAACCTGTGAAGCGTGGCGGATTCGCATGCCCGGCAACTCTCTACACTCGTCGGGATTCGATCAGCTCAAGAAATCCTGCGCGACCAGGTAATCCAGCACATTCTTCGAGTACTTCGTGTGAGATTCACGCGTATACTTGACCGTGCTGTAGAGTTGAGCCAGATTCTCCACGCCGGACTCTTCCACCATCTTGCGCAGATCGGGCATGCTCATATAGCGTTCCCAACCTGCAACCTCACGCTCATGGTAGATCTGTCGGATGCGTTCATCGCTGTAGGCTTCGTAGGTCTCGTAGTGAACCAAGCCATCCAATGGCAGCCGATCGCGTAGCGCTGGATCCTCGTCGGGATAGCCCAGTGAGAAGCCGGCGACCGGCACGACACCGGCCGGCAGTTCCAGGATCTCGCCGATCTTGTCGCAGTTGGCCAATGTACTGCCCATGTAGCAGATACCCAGCCCGTTTTCCTCTGCGGCCAATGCAACATTCTGTGATACCAACACGGCGTCGATGGCTGCAACCATAAAACTCATGAAATTATCGAAACCATCCGGTGCATCAGACAACCGCAGCCAACGTCGCATCCGAAAAAAGTCGGCGCAGAACGTCAGCAGGACAGGTGCGTCAAGCACCATATTCTGTTGCATGTGCGGTTCATAGAGGCGCTCTCGCAGGGATCGATCTCTGGTGACAATGATCGAGTATGCCTGCATATTGCCCGATGAAGAGGCCCGGACGCCTGCTTCGAGAATCTGTTGAAGCAGGTCATCGTGCACCGGATCGGGCCGGTAGCGACGAATCGAACGGTGACGCTGAATTGCGTCGACCACGGTCAGATTTTCGTTCATGCTCATTTCAGTCCTTTTCATGTTTTGGGAGTCGCGGTTCAATCTGTTCTCAGCCTGATACCTTTTCTTGGAGGATCTGGCTCAGGCCGGAGGTTAATTCTTTGGCGGCTCTCCAGGATTTCAGGCGGTTGATACGCACTGTTGGAACTATCACGGTTGCCAAATGGACACCGGTTCAGTACAATAGCCTATCGCTGACGACTCCCCAAAATTCGATGGGGTTTCTGTCGATTCCGGCGAACATGCGCTCCCTGTCAAAGAACAGACCACTTTGGAAAACTATGCAGACGGCAACGGACCTTCTCCTATGGGCGATCATACTCCATCTGATAGGCGACTGGCTAGTGCAGAACGATTGGATGGCGTTCAATAAGATGAGTTTGCGCCATCCGGCAGCCTGGGTCCACGGCGGAATTCATACCGGCTTGTTGCTCCTTGTCTTCCCATGGTACGCGGCTGTTGCGGTCGGCTTCACGCATATGCTCATCGACACCCGCAGACCGACACTCTGGTGGATGGAGCACCTAAAGCAGATGACTGTCGAGGGACCGCACGTGCTAATCGTCGAGATCTGGCTGGATCAGGTAGAACATATTGTTGTGTTGGCCATTGCTGCGCTGGCCCTTGGCTACCTGGTTTTCGGCGCCTAGCAGCCTGTCGGAGAGACCAAGAAATGGACCGCGGATGCGGCGGATTAGGCGGAAAGAGCCTGATTTCATCTGCTATTATCGGCATTTATCAGCCAAATCCGCCTAATCCGCGGTCTATCGTCGTTCTCTCCGACAGACTGCTAGTCAACGCTCGACGCATCCCCTAATCGCTTTGATCTATCTCCAACATGTTTCAGTCGAAACGGAAATTCACGCATGGCGCACTGCGCCGGCCTGTGATAGGCTGTGTCCTAACACCGAATCAGCAATCGATCTAGTCGGAGGGCCACATGAAAGTTCTGTTTATCGGAGGTACGGGCATCATCAGCTCCGCCTGTACCCGATTGGCCGTTGAGCGCGGCATCGACCTCTATCTTCTCAATCGTGGACAGACGTCGCGCCCGATCCCAGGGTCCGTCCATCAGTTGCATGGCGACATCCGAGACCCGGCTTCGGCGGCCGAAGCCCTAGGCGACCACACGTTTGACGCGGTCGTCAACTGGATCACGTTTACGCCGGACCAGATCGAGACGGATCTGGCCCTTTTCCGCAATCGAACAGCCCAGTACGTCTTCATCAGTTCGGCCTCAGCCTACCAGAAGCCGCCGTCGGGCCTGCCCATCACCGAATCGACGCCGCTGCACAACCCTTTCTGGCTCTACTCTCGCAACAAGATCGCGTGCGAGGATCGACTGACACGTGCCTATCGGGAAGAGGGCTTCCCCATCACCATCGTGCGCCCGTCGCACACCTACGACCAGACGCTGTTGCCGATGGATGGGCGCTACACCGTCATCGATCGCATGCGCAAAGGGCTGCCCACCATCGTCCACGGCGACGGCACATCGCTTTGGACGATGACCCATCACAGCGATTTCGCCAAGGGATTTGTGGCCCTGCTGGGCAATCCCCATGCATTGGGCGAAAACTTCCACATCACCTCGGACGAGTCCATCACATGGAACCAGATCGCCGACATGATGGCGAACGCGGCCGGCGTCGAGGCGCAGATCGTCCACGTTCCGTCCGACCTGATCGCGGCCTATGACCCGGCTTGGGGCGCAGGGTTGCTGGGGGACAAAGCGCACAGCGTCGTCTTTGACAACACCAAGATCAAGCGCGTCGTGCCCGATTTTGTGGCGTCAATTCCCTTTGCACGCGGCGCCGAAGAGATCATGGCCTGGTACGACGCCGATCCCGCCCGCCAGGTGGTCGACGACGCCACCAACCAGATGATGGACCGCATCGTCGCCGCCATGCAGGCAGCCTATCCGTAGGCGTGGGATTCAGGCCACGGTGCAAATAGACCGCGCATTAGGCCGTTCCAAGAAAATGAATCCCTAATTGACGGCCTGAAAGCCGCTGTGGAAGTGTCGTCATAAGGGGAGATAATTGCTTGCAGCGGCCTTAGACGGATGAGGCTGATTTACGCTGATCCAATCTGAATTGGACTTTGGACAGGTTGGTCTATATAAGGCGCTTGAATGGTCGACGAAAAAGGGGAACTGCGCCAGAAGTAGGGCATGAATATCAAACAAGCCACTACCGACCTGGAGCAGTTCCGGACATCATTGTACCAGAACTTTGAAACTTAACCAGCACCCCCCATTCAATTACTCCAATAGCGTACAACAAAAGGATGATGAGCCGCTCACGAGGCGGCTTTTTGCATTATGGAAGATCGATCGTTTTTGCTGATGACAAGGTGCCTTGTCCCCGCTATGCTTTGTATAAAAGAAAAGAAAAAAGGAAAAGGAAAAAAAGGGCAAGAACCCTCTCGCCCTGTCGAGAAGTTGACTCATTGTTTACCTATATAATCACCAGATCAGCACATCATCCATCTGACGCCTGTTCAGCCTCGGATTCTGACCTTTCTGGGTCTACCTGAGTCCGTCTACACTGACCTAGCTGATGCCATCAACGCTATTCCACCTTATGTGTTTCGAAATCGTCGAAACCAGAGTTTAAGGAGATCCCAAAATGAATACTGATAGCCGCGAACAAGGACACGACGTAGACGGTCGGAGAGGCTTTGCAATCGGACGGCCGCTCGGGATATGGGCCGGCACGAAGTCGCTGCACAAGCTCAGGTATGCGACGATTTCGTTGATCGTAGCTGCGCTTTTCGTTGCGTTGGTAGGGGATGCTATGGCTCAAATCCGCGCCAACGTTGGGTACGGCAGAAAGCTTCGGAGTCCTGGGCGGCTCGACGGTGACCAATACCGGCCCGACCATAGTCAACGGAGATCTAGGTGTTTCACCAGGTACCGCGGTCACTGGCTTTCCTCCGGGGATCGTCGTTGCTCCAGGCGTGATCCATGCCGGTGATGCGGTCGCGGCTACAGGCTCAGAACGATGTCACGACTGCATACAACGATCTTGCCGGCCAGGCGTGCGATACCGAATTTGACGGGTCAGGATCTGGGTGGACTCACCCTCACATCGGGCGTATATTGTTTCAACTCGTCGGCTCAGTTGACGGGAGTCCTTACCCTCGATGCCCAGGGCGACCCCGATGCGGTCTTCATTTTCCAGATCGGGAGCACGCTCACGACTGCATCCAACTCGTCTGTTGTCTTATGATCAGTGACGAACCAAGCTGTAACGTGTTTTGGCAGGTCGGCAGCTCCGCGACGCTCGGTACAAACACCGAGTTCGTCGGAAATATCGTTGCGCTCACGAGCATTACCCTGGTGACTGGCGCGAGCGTGACTGGCAGAGTCCTGGCGCGAAATGGTGCAGTGACGATGGATAGCAACACCATCTCGAGCTGCGCCACCACCACGTTGGCCGTGAGCCTGAGCTACATCTCCAGTGAACGAACCGGGGACACGGTCTCCTTCGTCTGGGAGACTGCCACGGAGACTGGCAATGCCGGCTTCAACCTCTACATGGCGGTTGACGGAGGCATGAGCTTAGTGACAACGGACATGGTACCGTCCAGCGTCATCGACTCGGTAGTACCGGTGGGCTACAGCTATGCGGCCAACGTCGCCGGCGATCAGTTTTACATCGAGATGGTCGATATCTCGGGCGAGAGCGAACTTCACGGTCCGTTTGCCCTGGGTGAAGAGTATGGAACATCCGCTGTTTCACCCGGTGGGCAGGACATGCTGGCACACCCGATCTTCCTGCCTGTGATCTCCGGCTGGTAAGGCACGGGCATGTTGTGACCAACATATAAATAAATGATGCCTGTCGAGACGGCTGCAGCCGTCTCGACAGGCATCATTACAGGGAGTCATCAAGTTGCGGAAGAGAGAAACCAACGCCATCTGCATCGAGACGACTGCTCTAAATGGTCACGCTGCGGTCTAAACTCGGTGCAGAATGAGTACAACGATTTCCGATCTTCCGGGAAGCTGAGAGCAGCAATTCACGGAAAAACGACATCTCACGTTTCACGCCTCACACTTACCGGTTCAGACCACATCGATCCCCAAAGAACTATCTTTCCCGTTGCCGCCCGCTCGGCCCCGCAACGCTTTGCCAATGGCGGCGATATCGTCCGGCGATGTCCTGCAGCAGCCGCCGATGAGCCGGCCGCCGGCAGCGTGCCAGAGCTTGGCCGGTTCGCCGAACTCGGTCAGGCCGGCGCCGGCAACCCAACACTTCGCCTCGGCATCCCACCCTTCGCCGCTGTTCGGATAGGCCAACAAGGGTTTCCCCGTGACCGATCTTGCGCTGCCCAGCAGACCGGCAACGAATTGGGGCGGCGTGCAGTTGACGCCAACCGCCACGACTTGGTCGGAGCCGTTGGCCAACTGGACGCAGTCGGCGAAGGATTCTCCATGGCAGACGTGGGTCTCATCGCAACAACTGAAGCTGAGCCAGGCTTGGGCCTGTGGAAACTCGGTCAGCAGCCTCACCAATGCCTCCCCCTCGATCCGGCAGGGGATGGTTTCGCAGGCCAGCAGATCCGCTTCAGTCTCCACCAGCACGGCCATACGCCTGCGGTGAAAATCCATCAACGCCTCGGCAGAGAGCCCGTAGTCGCCTCGATATTCGGATCCATCGGCCAGATAAGCGCCATAGGAGCCGACAGACGCAGCCACCAGCGGTCGCATGCGATTCTGCCGGTTAATCGGATCCGCCCAGAATTCGTCGCGTGCCTCACAGGCAAGCGCCACGCTGAGCCGCATGAGGTCTGCGGCCTCGGCGGCAGAGAACCCACGCCGGGCAAAGCCCTCGAACGTGGCCTGATAGCTGGCGGTAATAGCCACATCTGCGCCGGCCAGAAAGTAGTCGTAGTGAACCTGGCGGATCAGATCCGGCTGCTCCACGAGCAGCTTGGCCGACCAAAGCGCGTCGTTGAGATCGGCGCCGCGCCGTTCCAGTTCGGTCGCCATCGCACCGTCGATGATGACGACGCCGAAACGATCTAGAAACGGACGCAGAGGATTGATGTTGTTTCGGTCAGTTGTGTTCGTTTTCAATGACGCCTCAGATTAGCGTATCGTGATGTCGTAGGGAGATGTCACCGTAGTGACAGGTTTGAGACCTGTCACTACAACATCATCTAATTCACGCAGATCGGCAGATCAAACAGATCGCAATGTCCATGACAGTTGCCACCCATGTCAACTCGACGGCGTGGTCGGATAGCTGGCCGGATCAATCTGCGCATCGATTAGGGTCGTCTGTCCGCCATTGAGCGCCACTTCGATTGCCGCGGCGACACCCTGTTCGTCGGCGACGCGATCGTAGCCGATATCGTAGGCGGCGGCGATTTTGGCAAAGTCCGGGTTGGTGAACTCGGTGCCGTAGATCGGCTTGCCGTTGCGCACTTGGGCCGACCGGATCAGATCGAGCGCGCTGTCGTTCATCACGACGACGATCACCGGCAGCCCAAGCCGGCGAGCCGTCGCCAGTTCACCCATCACCATGGCAAGGCCCGCATCACCGGTGATGGCGACGACCGGCTCCCGCAATGTGTAGGCGGCGGCAATCGCCGCGCTCACGCCGAAGCCCATGGCCGACAGGCCATTGGAGACCAGATAGCGATTGGGCGCATAGGCCGGCCAGTCCAAGGCAGTCAGGATCTTGTGGGATCCCACGTCGGTTGTGATGAGCAGATCACGCGGGGTATTGGCACGGACGGCGCTCAGGACATCCTGGGGGCGCATGCGTCCCGGCGCCGGTGATGGCAGCGAAACCCGACTCAGCTTTTCTCGAAAGAGACGAACCCGTTCAGATCCCCAGCCGCTCGCCGGCCGTGATTGAGACGCAGCCAGACGGGTCAAAACCGGCCCCGCCACACCAACCAACTCAACATCGGCAGCGATGGTCGGGTCCTCGTTGGCCCAGGGCGCAATCCAGATCAAGGGCGATGCGCAGTCCCAGGGTTTGACCAGCTCAACCACATCAAAACCGACCGCCAGAACAGAGTCCGCCTCATCCAGCAGTTCGTAGACCGGATCGGTTCGTGTCAGTCCAATGGCCCCCGCGTACAGCGGATGATCGGCCGGCAGAGCGCCCTTGGCCTTGGGCGTCACAATCACCGGCGCGCCGAGCGCCTCGGCCAGCAGGCGCAGCTCGGCATAGGGTTTCTCCGGCTCCAGACCCAGTCCGCAAACGATCAGCGGCCGCCGTGCCTGGGCCAGCAGAGCCACGGCACATAGGATGTCAGATTCGCCGGATTCGACGAGCGGAGTCGATTGTCCAGCCGACCATCTATCCTCCTCGGATATCGGCGCAGCGGCCTGCTCGTTGCTGACACTCAGATGGACCGGTCCGGGACGTCCTTCCATGGTGAGCGCCAGCGCGCCTCTCACCGTTTCCCCAGGCCCGTCCGTCGTCACCGCAGTCGTGAGTTTGGTGATGGGGGAAAAGAGCGCCTGCAGATCGATGACCTGATGGGTGTGGCGTCCGATCAGGTCGGGATTGGACTGGGCGGTGATGAGCAGAACCGGCGACCGATCCAGATAGGCGTGGGCCAGACCGACCGTGGCATTGGCAGCGCCCGGCCCCAGTGTGGTCAGGCAGACGCCGGGTTTGCCGGTCAGCCGCGCATGGGCGTCAGCCATGAAGACGGCCGAACTTTCGTTGTGGACGAGGACAAAGTCGATGTCATGATCGCGAATGGCATCGAGCACTTCCGTGTTCTCGCCGCCCGGCAGCCCGAAGACGACCTCCACGCCATTCACGACCAGTCCTTCGGCGAGCGCATCAGCAACAGATTGCATAGTGGACAGACCTTTCGGCGACAAAACCGGCGTCAGGTGAGGCCACACAGAGCAACGTCAGTGGCCAAGCATACTCACCGTTTCCGGCCGGGCAAGGATTTTTTGAATCGTCGAAACCAAGTTGCGAAGTTTGATCGGTTTCAGGAACAGTTCACATAGACCATAGCCTTCAGCGTCATGTTCCAAGATTGAATCACTATACCCTGAGGCAAGAATTATGGGAACATCTTGCCTGATGTTCAGCAGCTCTTGACTGAGCTGTATTCCGGTCAAACCAGGCATCACCTGATCTGTAAAGACAAGATCGTAGCGGTTCGGATCGTTCCGAAAGACGTTCAAGGCTTCGGTTCCATTGAAACAACTGGTGACCTGATATCCAAGTCTTGTCAAGGCCAATTCGTAGACCCTGACCAAGTCAACCTCATCATCAACGACGAGAATATGACCTTGCCCTTCTTTCACATCAACAAGATCTCGCGTGGGTGTCGGCTGAGCGCCAAGTTCGTCCGCCACCGGGAAATGAATCGAAAAGGCTGTTCCTTTTCCGACAGCGCTCTCCACCGAAATGGTCCCGCCATGTCCGGCCACAATGCCGTGAACCACGGCAAGTCCCAATCCGGAACCTTCTCCCACATCCTTTGTGGTGAAGAACGGTTCAAAGATGTGCTCCTGAACGTGAGCGGACATCCCTTGTCCGGTATCACTGATCATCAGTCTCAGATAGGAGCCGGCAACCAGCCCCAATTTTTGGCCGAGTTCGTGGCCGTACGTAGATTCTACCAACGACACGTCGAGGGTTCCGCCATGCTCTCGCATGGCGTGCCTGGCATTGACGCACAGGTTGACGATCACCTGCTGGATCTGGGAGGCATCGGCCATGATGGGGCTGCAATTAGGCTGAATATGAGAACGAATTTCGATCGATGTTGGGTTGGCGGCCCGTATCAAGCTCAACGTCTCGTGGATCAACTGCGACAGATCGGTTGATTCCAGATGATTTTCCTGCACCCTGGTGAAGAGCGAGATCTGTCGAATCAATTCGGCAGCTCGCTCTCCGGCTTGCCAAACATGGGCAAGTGAAACCTTGGTACGACTCTCTTCGGGGTGATCCTCAAGCAGGACCTCAACGTGTCCCAGCATGATCGACAGAATATTGTTGAAATCATGGGCAATACCGCCGGCAAGACGGCCAAGCGCTTCATGCTTCTGCGTCTCCCGCAGTTGCGACTCCAACAGACGCTGCTTCTCCTCAGACCGTTGGCGTTCAATGATTTCCTGGCGCAGTGTCTCTTCTATCGTTTTATATGGGGTAATGTCGCGAGCCGTTGTGAGCACCGCTATCACCTCGCCGGATGGAGAGAACTCGGGAAAGAGCAGCCAGTCAATCCACGTTCCATTGGAGAGCTGAAACTCAATGCGATGCGATTCGTGGGCGTCAAAGACTTTCTGAATCGCATCTTCCCAGATTTCGATCAATTCGGCAGGAAAGCCTAGCTTCTTGTGTGTCTTGCCGATATAGTCGAGATGAGAAATGCCTGTTGATTCAAACACCACAGGATTCACATATAGATGTCTGAACCCCCGATCAAATCGCATGATCACGTCTGGGGAGTTGTGAGCCAGGACCCTGAACCTTTCTCCACCCTTGCATTCTACACTAATTTCGGTGTCACCACTGTCCAACCCTATTGTGGCACAAAGGGTTTCTCGTTCTGGCAGCCAATCCCTACTTTCATCTTCCACCTCTCAAACGGTTGCTCTCGCTATGGCAAAGTTTGAAGTGTCAATACGGCAGAAAGGCACCGACCTGCTCAGGCCAGACGTGCTCAAAGGCGCAAATCTGTAGGCGCCTTAAGACTATCACCCGTACCTTGCGAATGGAATTACAACAAAATCGCACAACTGCTCATAGAAATGTGAGCAGGTGTAGCTTCAAACGACAACGCCGCGATCTGTCCTATGAGCTATCTATCTGAAGGCTGTGCAGTGTAGGTAAGCGGAGTACAGCAAGCCGGAATCCCAGATCGTAGCACCTGAATCCATAGAGGAACGAAGGAATTTTGGCGAGAAAAAATCGGCGTGGGTCAATAGGGCATCATGGGGATTGCCAACTATATAAGACGCTGCTGCAAAACCACAAATGACACGAAGTTCACGAATTGCACCTCTGGGAAAATTCGTGCAATTTGTGAAATTCGTGGTTCTTGCAGTGGACTCAAATGATATACGCCAACGCGCCGCCGGACGGCACGAAGCCGACCCGTTCATAGATGCGTCCGGCCCGCTCGTCGGCGGCGGTGAGGAAACAGGGTGTCCAGTCCGCTTGCGAAGCCGGTGCGAGCGATGTGGGCTGTCAAAGCCGCGGCGATGCCACGACGCCGGTAGGCCGCGGCCGTGGAGATCCCGGCCACCTCGGCGATGCCGTTGTCCGGCTGGGTGAGGCTTCCGGCGCCGACCGGTTCGCCGTTCAACCGCGCCAGGTAGATCTGTCCGGTGCCAAATCGTTCTCGGAACCGTTGCGCTTCCTCGGCGGTGGCGGCAGGGTCGTCTTCTGTGCCGAAAGCACGTTTCTGGACGGTGACAAAGTCCTGCACGTCGGCGATGGGTGCGTCCTTGGTCAGCCACGTCACTTCAAGGCCCGGCACAGGCGGCGCCTCTCGAATCGATTCGGGCGTGCAGACCATCAACGCCGTGCGCATTTCAAGGTCAAACCCATGGCGCTCCAGGGCCTCGGCCAACGACGGCGCGTATGATGCCAGATACTCGAAACGGGGACGTCGCCCACGGCGCACGAAGCAGGCGATCAATTGATCCAGAGCCGTGGTCAGATCGCCGAACTCATTGGTGTCCGGCATGGCATAGTTGGAATGGGGCACCGGATCATCCGGGTTGAAGTAGCAGATGAACGGAGGCGTCGATTCCACCTCGAAAACCGAGGCGGCGCTGGAACGCAGTTGCGCTTGAATGCGGTCGATATTGGCCACGTTTGTCCTCCGGATCTGTACCACGACATTTTGAAGATTAACGAAATAGTACGGGCAAAGAATTGTCGCACGACATTTATGCCGTAGCCCATCATGTCATCTGCTAGCGGACGCTACGACATAAATGTCGTGCTACAACAGAATGTCGAGGTACAACAGCTACTTCACAGTGTTGATCGAAAAAGGCGATTGACCGGGCCATGGCTGTGCCGAAGTTGACGGACAGGTTGTGGTTGTCGCCCTCGTAGACATAGTACTCGACATCGCCGTCCACGGCCTCGATGGCCGCTTCAAGCTGGGCCGAAAACTCAGCCGGCACGCTCTCATCGGCCGTGCCGTGGTGAAGCTGGATCGGGCCGGAGAGATCGGAGACGTAGCTGATCGGCGAGATCGATGCCCAGAAGTCCGGGCTCTCCTCCGGCGTCCCATAGGCTTCCTGGAATGCAGTCCGCCAGCGACGCGCACCCTGTGAAACCGATGTCGGAATCGGGTAGCGATCCGAGCGATGCCAATTGTTGATCAGATCCGGGTAGCTTGCCACCACGCCGGCCCAGATCACGCCGGCCTTGATGTCATCGGTGGTCACCATATTGCGCAGGGTGATGTGGCCGCCCATGGAGTGGCCCCACATGCCCATCCGATCCGGGTCCGCAGCCGGGTGTCGCTTGACCGAGGCGACCGCGTTGAGCACATCGATGGTGTAGTCGGGCGTGCCGTAGGCGCCGCGCGATTCGCCCTCGGAAAAGCCATGGCCGCGGTAGTCGGGACGCAACACCATGTAGCCGTTGCGCGCAAAGCCGTCGACGTAGGCGATGTAGCGCTCGGTGGTGCGATAGATCTCGGGCGGGATGTAGCCGTGGTTGAAGACGATGACCGGCCAGCCGCTCTCCGGCGCCTCGCCCTGGGGCACGGTGAGCAGGGCAAGGATCTTGTTGCCCTCAGACTGGTAGGAGACGATGGAGCGGTCGTAGTTCACGCCCGGCGCAAGCACCTCCTCGACCACCAGTTCGCTGCCGGGATAGGACTGGGTACGCATCTGCTCGATGGCCAGCGGGTGCAACTCGCCCGGCCCCAGTTCGACGACGCCGGGGTGCGGCTCAAGCTCGACATCCGGTTCCGGCAGCGCAGATGCTAGAGGATCCTGCCGGCGTGGTCGCAGCGCTTTCTGCCGAGGAGGAATTCTCTTCTGCTTCCTCAGACGGCTGGACGGACGCTTGGTCAGCCGGCAGACAGAGCTTCCAGCCCACCGAGATGATGGCCGGATCGACGATGGTGGCATAGCTGTCGTCCAGGGCCGCGGCGTCGTTGGTCGCGGCGACGATGCGCGGATAGGCCGACGGGCTGTCCAGCAAGCGAGCGGCGATGGAGGAGAGCGAGTCTCCCGGCTGGACGAATATATCCTCAGCGCACGCCGAATTCGCCTGTGCGATCGTCGGCTGCGGCAGCAGCGTTGCCAGAGCCAACATGACCGTTGCGAGCCAGGCGAACAGCGGTCGAACAAGTGACCGTAGTTTCAGCAAATGTTGATCAGCATTCATAGTTGAATCTTTCCTGGTACTGCACTATACCTTCTGCAACACAAAATAGCGCCCTGGGTTCCAGGCCTGACAGACCAGGAAAAGCTGACCATTGTGGGTATGCAGCACCACATTGTGGATGTGCTGGGCCTCAGCGACGCCAAGTTCCTCCTTGGGGCGGATGGTCGACAGCAGCGCGTAGCTCTCGGCATCCACAATGTAGATCGGCGCGGGGCGACCTTCCTCCGGATCTTGCAGGCAGCCGATGGCCGCGATCCAGCGATCCCGATGCTCTGCATAGGCGATGCCGCAGACGTAGGCGCCGGCGGGCAGGGCGTGGGAGGCGAGGAAGTTGCCGTGATGGTCGTGGGTCTGAATTCGCGAGTGGGGCCGGTCGGCAATGTCGAGATGATGGTGGACGGGATTGACATTGATGCCGTGGGCCGTGCCAAACTTGCCGTCCTCGTGTGGATCGGCGCTCTTGCCGCCGAAGATGCCGGTCCACTGGCGGGTACTCAGGTCGACGGAGGTCACGTAGTTGGCCCCGTAGCCGTCGGCCACGAACAACTGGTTTTCGACCAACGCAGTGTCGGTCGGCCTGTAGGGGACATCGTCCCCCTGATATTCATCGAAGACCGGTCGCGGCAGCACAAAGTCGACCTCTCCATCCAGCGTCATCACCACGACCATCTCATCGTTGTTGGCCGGCAGGAAGAGACGCCAGTTGCCGTCAAAGCGACCGATCTTGGTGCTGTGAAAGTTGACCGGCTTCAGATCGTCCGGCAGGGCGATGACCTGCTGACGTTGCAGGTCAGAATCGACACGCATGAGGCCATGGCCGGGCATGCCGTAGTAGACCTCGCCACGGCCCTCACGCGGATCGATGGCGAAGCCGCCATGCAGGTCGATCTCATACGGCTGCGCCTGTGACGGCAATCCGGACAGATCCTCGCGCAGTGCGAAGACAAACGGCGCCTCGCCGCTGCGGTTTTTCTGGTTCATCCGATCTCCTCTCAACAACCTGGGCGTCCATACTCCAGGTTGATAACTATGCAGGGTGCCATGCCAATGGACCGCGGACTAGACGGATGAGGCGGACGAAACCGGATTCATTCGGATTTTATCCGCGGTAATGGCGCTGTGCGCCCACTTCGTGAACAGCCTCACCCGCCTGATCCGCGGTCTATCAGCGTGCTGGAATGATAACGATAATGCGACCATCGCCGCTATCCGGTGCGATGGTCGCATTATTTTCACATAGAATCCGTGACCTGCCTGTAAGGAGATCGGTAATTCGGTCGGTCCCGATATGTCATTCAGAGTCCGGCGGCAACGTGCGCAGTGATGGGTGATCGAGCATGCGCTGCACATTTCGCCATGCCTGCAAGCGAGCCGGATCGGCCAGATCGGCCGGCTCCGGGCGGAAGCCGAAGTCGAGATAGACCTTGACGGCCCAGGGGCGGCCGGACGAGGTATCGAGCATGGCACGATCGTGATATCGGGCCATTTCGGTCAGCGCTTTGGTCATCATCGGCTTGGAAATGCCGCGCCGCTGATGGTCCGGGCGCACGGCGACCCAGTGGATGCGCCCACGATCGTCGGGGTGATCGGGACCATGCTCCCACCAACTGCTGATGGTGCCGATGGCCTCGCCGTCGGCCGTGACCACAAACCACATTCGTTGGGGCAGTTCGTCTAGGGCGCTGCCATACTGTTGCTCAAACAGATCATCGCCGATGGTATTGAACGGATCTGAAGCCCGCTGGATCTCAGTCCAGACGGCATCGTCGCCGGCCTGATAGGCGCGAAATGCGTACCCTGGGGGCAGATCGATGCGTGATATGGCGTCCAAATCATCGCGCGCCATGCGGATCTCGACGTCCTCATAGGTCATAGACGGATCTCTCTGTGTCATTGGATTCCTCGATTGAGATTGGAGTAGAGAGCACGAAAAACAATCTGCCACAGATTGTCACAGATAAACAACTGATATTCACAGATGATGTTTCGACCGATTTTGCGCTATCTTGCCTAATCTGTGGTTATCCAACCCCATCTGTGTCAATCTGTGACAGATCCTCGCTCGTGCAATAAAACCATTGGTGGCTGCGAAAACGACTATGCCAACACGGCCTCGACAAAGCGTCCATTCTCCATGATCGTGACCTCGCTGCCGTCTTCGCAGATGCCGGTGACGCGCATGGTCGACGAGCCGATCATGAAGTCGACGTGGGTGTCGGAGACGTTGGCGCCCAGTTCATCCAACTCCGCCCGCTCCATGTCGTCGCCGCCCTCGACGCCGCCGGGATAGGCGTCGCCAAAGGCAATGTGGCAGACGGCGTTCTCGTCGAAGAGCGTCTCATGAAAAAGGACGCCCGCCTGGTTGATGGGCGACCGATCATCGACCAGCGAGACCTCGCCCAGCCGCTTGGCCCCGTCGATGGCGAAGAACTCGGTCAGCACGTCCTGACCCACCCCGGCCGCAAACTCGACCACCTCGCCCTCTTCGAAGCGGAAGTAGGCGTCGTCCACCGTGCGCTCAAAGGGGAAGGCCGGCTTGGACGTGCGCACGTAGCCGCTCACGCGCATGCGATGGGGCGTGGTGAAGACCTCTTCGGTGGGGATGTTGGCCAGGAAGCGCACGCCGTCCGGTCGCTGCGACGAGGCCGCCACCCAGGCCGGGCGATCGGTCAGGCCGACGGTCAGATCGGTGAGCGGCAGACCATCCGGACCGGACGCTGAATCGACAAAATGGACGCAACGCACCCGCTTGGCGGCCATGAAATCGGAGACCTTGGTGAGGGTCGCATCATGGGCCTGCCAGGCCGCCACCGGATCGGGCTGATCGACGCGGCAGACCTGCAGCAGGATGGTCCAGAGCTTGGCCACGGCCTCATCGACCGGCAGATCGGGGAAGATCTGCAAGGCCCAGGCCGGCGTGGGCACGGCCGCCACGCACCATTGGATCTGGTTGGCGGACATGGCGTCGCTGTAGAAACGCACCTTCTGCCGGCGGGCGACGGCCGCGCGCCGCATGCGTTCCGGGTTCACATCGGCCAGGCCGTCCGGGAACTCGGGGCCGACCAGGGCCAGACGCGCCCAGGTTTCGTCGGTCATCTGGCGGAAGCGGGCGACTTCGTACTCGGGCACGTAGTCGAGGTTGTCGTCGCTGCTGTGCAGCAGGCGCGCCCGGTCCGTGGGCGTGTCCAGCCACTGCACGTGCACGTAGCGGGCGCCGGCCTGATAGGCGACCGCGACCACATAGCGCACGAACTCGGCGTGGGCCAGTTCGGCGGTCACCAGCAACGGCTGGTCGGGCTGGAGGTTGACGCCGATGGCGATGAGCAGATCGGCGTATTTTTCTTGGAGGACTGAAAGGATTTCGGGCATAGAAGACGATTCCTGATGAGTATTTGCCGTCAAGTCGGCATGTCAAACGGCTGTGATTCTACGAGCGTCACATCGCCCCATTGTAGGTCTTTGAATCCGGGTCGTCAAACGGTCAATTGACCCGAGTGCAGAGAAAAACTGCGCGTCGCTCTGTCGCCGTAGTGTAGCCTTTTTGTAGCCGCCGATCCGCTACACTCACACCCAGATGAGCCATCCCTGACCCATTACCATACAATAAAAGGAGTATTCTCATGGCAAGCAGTCCGAACAACGCATCTGACGCCATCGTATTTGTACCGGGGATCGGTTGTTCTCCCCGCCAGTCTATCGACGGTCTTGCTCAACGTATTGCTGCGGCAATGAACCGCTACGCCGAGTCTCGAAGCGCAGAATTCTATCTGGAGTCTGGGCAAGATATCGACTATGCATCCTATGATAGTGAACCGCTAAAGACGCGCTGCCGCTCTGTTATGCGAAAAAACGCCGACCAGACCACAATACCTGCAGTCGATGTCTACGAATTCAGCTACCAGGACAAGCTGACACTCAAGCACCGAAACAGCAACGATTTGACCAAGGCGTTTAGACTATTCTTGGTGTTGATCTCAAACATACCCGCCTACTTCAGAGCCTTCTTCGGCAAACAGCACAAACAGAAAGACGCCAAATCGAAAATTCAATTTCTACTTGCGCTTGTCATTCTGTCCATGCTGATCGTCTATCTGGTCTTCCTTGCCGGCGCGGTATGGGGTGTCATTGCTCAGATGCCTGCAGTGCAAGAAGCGATTACGCCGGCAACCGAGGGACTGACAGTCCAAATTGGCGAGCCCGCAACCGGCTCCGACCAGGGTAGGACGAATCCGCTGACCAGAATCCCAGCCATTTCGCTCACAGTTGTTGTGCTTGTCGCCACCATAGAGATCTTCTTCCCGGGTCTGAGATCGGCATTCACTGATAGCGCAATTCGCTATCTGGGCATGATCGAGTACATCGATAATGGGCAACGTGCGCCCGTGTTAGCAGGTAATTTCGCCCAACTCCTTGACTACATTGAAGCCCAGGGGTACGATCGGGTTCACATAATAGCCTATAGTTTCGGCACGATTATCGCTCTGGACAATCTGTTTCCTGCCGATCAGGAACCTGAGCCGACCTTTACCGGCATTGAGACCCTGGTGACCATCGGATGTCCGTACGATCTCGTCAACGTTTTCTGGCCCAGTTACTATACGGACCGACGTGCATTACCCAAGACGCCAGGCACGTGGTTCAACATCTTCGCACCTACAGATGTAATGGGATCCAATTTCAGAATGGATCAAAAAGACGAACCACCGGAAAGCGTAACGTCGATCAAAATGCGCGTAGCTGTGGCACAGAGCAAACTGATTCCTGACAAAAACGTCTCGTACTACTATGGGCAGAAGCGCGATAAGAATTCGGCTTTCCAACTGCTGGTTCTGGCGGGTCTGAAGGCCCATGCTGACTACTGGGAAAGGGACTTTGAATTCGAACGAACCGCCTTTGATCCGGTGATCTCGGCCATGTTCGAGGGCGAAAAGATCATGGCCTAATAGGGCCAGATGCGCACAATAGGCTGGCCCGACTCTTGTTTGACTCCACAAGGTGCGTTTCGCGCTAGGGGCAGCTTTCGACGTGCCGGGGACAGTTCCGGACCGATTGGCCAATACGTAGGCTCCATGGACCATCCCCGGCATGTTTTACCCAAAATCTGAAATGCACCCGCTCCACGACCGCGCTTGACGATTCCTCGATTTTGACAAACAATGGGCGTGAAGCAACTACTTGCCTTTGCGGACTGTCTTCGCAGTTCGCCACAATCTATATACACATGGAGCACCCATGAACACCATCAACCTCGGCCTCCAAGGCCTGCACGCCTCTGAGATCTCCCTGGGCTGCATGCGCATCAACGGACTCTCTGCGCCGGACGCAGAGAAATTGCTCGGCACGGCGCTGGACGCGGGCATCAACTTCTTCGACCACGCCGACGTCTACGGCGGCGGACGCTCGGAAGAGGTCTTCGCCGACGCACTGGACGCCATCGGCGCCACGCGCGACCAGGTCCTGTTGCAGTCCAAGTGCGGCATCAAGCAGGGCATGTTCGACTTTTCCAAGCAGAACATCCTCGCCGCCACCGACGGCATCCTCTCCCGACTGCGCACCGACTATCTGGACGTGCTGCTGCTGCATCGACCGGACACGCTCATGGAGCCGGAGGAAGTGGCCGAGGCCTTTTCGTCGTTGCACAGCGCGGGCAAGGTGCGCCACTTCGGCGTCTCCAACATGAACCCCGGCCAGATCGAACTGCTCAAGAAGTACGTGAAACAGCCCATTGTCGCCAATCAGCTTCAACTGAGCTTGACCAATACGGGCATGATCGACGCCGGCTTCAACGTCAACATGGAGATCGACCCGTCGGTCGTGCGCGACGGCGGCATTTTGGAATACTGCCGTCTGCACGATATCACCATCCAGCCCTGGTCGCCCTTCCAGTACGGCTTCTTCGACGGCGTTTTCCTGGGGTCCGACAAGTTCCCGGAGCTAAATAAGGCCATCGACGAGATGGCCGAGGAGAAGGGCGTGCCGGCCACGGCCATTGCCATCGCCTGGCTGCTGCGCCACCCGGCCAAGATGTTGCCCATCGTCGGCACCACCAACGCACAACGGCTGGCCGATATTAGCCTGGCGTCAACGATCAAGTTGAGCCGGGAAGAGTGGTACGCGCTCTACCGCGCGGCGGGGAATGTGCTGCCGTAGAAGCAGCCAAACGTTCACTGTTTGAACAGCGAGAACTGAATCGACCAAACACGTCGCGGACGCCATGGCCCCAGCGCATTTTCATGCGTTGAGGCCATGGCGTCTTCTGTATTGGGGAAGTCGGCGCATGGCGTGCACGATGTAGGGCCGTTCCAGAAAAATATCTGCGGGTACAGTAAACCACTTTCGGCGGAGCGGACGTCGCAGCAATTTTCTGTAGCCATTGTGTATCTTCGCATTTGGTAGGCTGAGGATCGGCGGCAAAAATGCAATGCGCTTCATTCTGAAAAGGAGGTCTCAAGATGTTTCTCAATCGCAAACGGGCGCCGTGGCCACTGCAGGCTGTGAGAAGACCGCAGGGACAGGCGGCTCGGCGCGCCTATCTACTTTTCGCCATGTTGGTGACATTTGCGTTGATCTTTGCGCCCGTAGCGCAAGCCCAGACCTGTCCGGGGACATTGACCGACCGGGCAGACGTGATTGCAGCAACGCCCGGCAACGACTACGACGTCTACTATGACAACACGCCGACATCGGGCGATTTCTTCTCCGATGTGCGAGCGGGCTGGGCGCGTGACACATTGGCCGAAGCACATGGGCGCTACACCAATGCGCCGTACACGTTCCAGAATCCGTTCTTTAGCGCCTCACCCAACGATACCTGCATCCATGACTCAGCCAACATAGGGACAGCGCCGGAGAACCGCATTACCCTCGATGCGCCCAATCTTCGCTTGCAGCCGGAGCCCTACCTGCGCGCCATCCTGGCCCATGAACTCTTTCACCACGTTGAGTTCAACTACATCAACTTCAACCAGTGGCCGTCCTGGGGCGCCTGGAATGTAGAGGGAACGGCCCGAGCCATGGAGGACAAGCTCTGGCTCGACAATGACTCGACGCCCGCCAACACCCTCTATGTCGGTGAGGTGAACGACTATCTGGGCAATCCCAATCGAAACCTATTCAACATTTCGTACACGGCCGCGCTCTTCTGGACCTATCTGACGGAACAGTTGGGCACGCCCTTCCCTGAGCCGGCATTGGGCGTCAACGTGATCCAGCGCTTCTGGACGTTGACCGAGGGCAACAGCCCAGACGGCGTGCGCTATCTGCGCGACACGATCCGTTCTTTCGATAGCAGCGAGACGCTGGAGAGCCTTTTTCGGGACTTCGCCATCACCAACTACACACACGACCTCGACGTGAGCGGCTTGCCCGACCCGGACCGTTTTCGCTATCAAGATGAGACGGCAGCCGGCGGCGGCACAGCCTATGACCCTGTGGCGCGGGAGATCATTCCTGCCGCCAACACGACCTACTCAGCCGGCGTCAACCGTTGGGCCGCCCGTTACTTCGAGATCAACGTCAACCAGGACCGGTGTCAGGCCATAGGTTTCTGGGTCAAAGCCAAGAACAACAAGCGGCTGAACTACGCCGTGATCGGCATCAGCGCCGGCAACCGCGTGACCCAGATCTTCCATGGCAGCGGCAACGAGTTCTACCGATCGGTCGTCAACCCGCCCGCCGATCCCTATACGCGCATGGCGCTCATCGTCATCGGAATGAACGAGAGCGCGGACTTTGACTACGCCTTCGGCAGCGGCAACATCAGCGGACAGATCCGCAACCCGACCTTCAGCCGCATGGCCTACGTCGGCAGCGTGGACGATCCGGAGCGATTCCAAGCCTGGCTGTTGCTGCAAGGACCGGCGAGTTTGACGCCGGCAGGCATGGGCGCCGTATCCATGAAGGGACTGGACCCATCCCAGTTCCTGGTGACGCTGCGCAGCGCAGCAACCGGCAACACCTATGAAGCCGCCGTGCTCAACGGCGCCTATGTGGACGGCGAGTATTGGCTGACGATCCAGGCGCCGCCCATCACCAGTGCGCGAGACGGCATTCTCTTCGATCTGGAGATCTGCTTCTGCGAAGCGCGGGGTAGCTGCGCCCAGGACCTGACCAGCGTAGACTCGGTCCTCTACGTAGATCGCACCCTCCTCCAGATGCATGTGCTCGATCGTTCGTACAGCATGCATTGGCCGCAGCCGGCAGAGGACGCCAAGATCACGGCGGCCAAAAATGCCGTGCGCAGCTACATCACCGCCGGCGACGATGATGACCAGATGGGCGTGGTTACCTTCACCGGCAACGACAGCGAATGCGACAACGATGCCCGCCTGGATCATGGACTGAGCAGCGTGGCTACGGATCGCGGCGCCATGCTGACGGCAGTCGACAACGTTGTGGAAGACGGCTGGACCTCCATCGGCGACGGACTCAAGAGGGCGCGCGACGAACTGTTGGCCGCGGCCGGGCGCGCCGATGAAGAGTCCATCGTGCTCTACAGCGACGGCAAGGAGAACGAGGGCGACTTCTGGAGTCGGCCCAATGGCTCCTGCGGTACGCCGCCCGTGGCAGACTCCTTCGACCGGCTTACCGGTTTCGCCAAAGGCATCCGCATCGATACCATCGCCTTTGGCTCCGATGCCAATCAGGAGTTGCTGCAACGCATCGCCGCTTCAGCGGACGGACACTTCTACGGCGTCAGCACCAAGGGACCGAGTGTTAGCGCTGCCCACACGCTGAGCACAGGGGACGCCACGATGGCCGGCACATTGGACCCGAACCAACTTCAAGTGCCCAACCGGCTGGCCGGCGTCTATCGCACCATCGAGGAGGATCTGCATGAGCAGGATCGCCTCTTCTCGCAGACAAGCAATCTGGCGGCCGGCACGCCGCAGAACTTCGTCATTCCGGTGACGGAGAAGCAGGGCGGCGGCGTGGTGCAGGCCGAATTCGTCTTCAACTGGCACTTGGATGAGGCTGACGTGAGCGTGACCCTGCGCGATGCGGGCGGCGGCCCCATCGCCGACGGCGGCGCCTGGTCGGTCCACCAACAGCAGAGCGGCAAGGCCTACCAGTTTGCCGGCGTGCTGCCGCCCGGCGACTACGCGGTCGAGTTGCGAAGCGACGCCGACGTGCAGGTCATCAGCATGCTATCGGGTCGCATCGTCCACGGCGTGGACCTGGCGGTGCAACTCTCGCAGGTGCGGGGCGAATTGCCCCAACGCCAGTGTGACGCCTACCCGCTCTACGAGTACCTGCGTGGTTTGCCGCTGCGCGTCATCGCCAACCTGACCGACGCCAACGGCGGCATCGGCGGGCTGACGGTGGAGGCGGCGATCTTCAACCCGGACGGCTCCACCAACCGGCTCACCCTCTACGACGACGGTGAACACGATGACAGTCTGGCCGGCGACGGCATCTACGCCAATGCCTACACACGCACGCCCTTCTACAGCCAAGGCGGCGTGCCCGACTTCCCGGACGGCCCGCCCTCGGGCGAATGGGGATCCTGACACCGTGCTGGTCACGGCAGAAGGCGCCTCCAATCTACGCGAATCGTTCACGCGCAGCCAGCAACAGGGATTCCAGATCTTCGAGTATGTGCGCGAGACCGACTGTTTCCCGGACACCGATGACGACAAGCTACCCGATCGCTGGGAAGACCTCTACGGCCTGGACAGCAACGATCCCAACGATCCGGGCGAAGACTATGATCTGGATGGGCTGAGCAACGAAGAGGAGTTCTTCCGGGGCACGCTGCCCTGGGATCCCGACACCGACGACGGCGGCGAAAGCGACGGGTCCGAGGTGCGCAACGGGCGCGATCCGCTCTACGACAAGGACGACCAGGTGCCGCCCATCGTCGACTACGGCGTGGTGACGCAGCGCATCGACATCCCCGTGCACGAACCGCAGCCCAACACCAATATCCTGCACTTCCCGGTCAGCGAGAGCTACACGCGTATGTTGATCTATCGCACCGACCCGAGCTGGTCCGGCTTCCGACTTCTCGACGAGGTAGACTTGGCAGCCGATCCCAGCGGCGTCTACTACGACAGCGGCTTGAGCAACGGCGTCAGCTACATCTACTATCTGGTGGCTGAAGGGGAGAGCGGCGTGCGTACCGCGCCGACTGAGCCCTTCGTCGGCACGCCCAAGGCCGATCCGCTGCCGCCCAAGGGCTGGCTGCTGCTCAACTTTGGCGCTTCAAAGGTCGATGGCCGCCTGATCACGCTGCATTTTGACAGCAGCGCCGATGCGAAAGAAGTGCGGGTCAGCCAGAATCCGACTTTCACGGGCGCCGAGTGGCAGCCCATCCGCGCGGGGGTGACCTTCACGCTTGAAAGCGGCGATGAAGTGAATACAGCCTCAGCCGATCAGGAGGGCGCGTTTGAGGCCACGGTCTATGCCCAGTATCGAGACGAGGCGGGCAATCTCTCTATCACCTACAGCGACAGCATCATCGTCGACGAGTTCGGTGATGAAGACGGCGACGGCCTGCCCAACAACCAGGATCCCGACGACGACAACGATACCGTGCCGGATATCGAGGAACTGACCGAACCGTACACGGACCCATTCAAGCGTGATACCGACGGCGACGGCATCGACGACGCCGGTGTCGACTATCGGCCCAAACTCTACCTGCCCAGGGTTCTCAAGTGAGCGTTTAAAGTGCATTTGAGGCCGATGTAGCATTCTACGTGCCGGGGACGGTCCAGTCCATTTCGGCCACGCGGTACGTCCGTGGACCGTCCCCGGACCAGATGATGAAAGAATTGGTCGAGGTGTTCCACCTCGATTGAGCCAAACGAACGTCCAGATATCGCCCGCCGACCAGCCAAGCTTGGCCAGACGGAATAACATTGCGCCCTACATGGCGTCATCCGCAGGTCGGGTCCGAACTGTAGGTCGGGTCCGAACTGTAGGTCGGTCCGAACTGCTGGTCGGGTCCGAACTGTAGGTCGATGCAATCAACCAGCCTGGCCGAGCCAGGCTTCGCCAGGCGGAACAGTGTTCGATTGGCGCAAAGACAAACCTTATGTCTAGTCAACGGCCGACATGCCTGTCAACAACAGAACGACGTCAAGTACTTCACAATTTGTCATTCTGAGTGTGCCTCGCCGCATACCCGGTGCTCTAATTGGAATGAACGTGCTACTGTCATTCCGAGTGGGTCAGCCGGGGCACTTCCGGATCGGCAATACGCCAGCGAGGAATCTCGGCTTGCGTTATCGAGACCCTTCACTGGTGACTCAGGACAGCGTCATTTTGTGGCAAGCCCGCTCAGGCCTGTCCCGAGCGCAGCCGAAGGAGTGAAAGCATATCGTACGTCGCGAAAACGAGTTTGTTGATTCGAAGCGGGTATTTCCGAACACTTCACTCTGGCAAGTGACCAGCGAAGGCATGTCCTCAGTGCAATCGAAGGAATCTCGCTTTTCACCAGATCGTGAACGACTGAGGTCACGTCCACCACGGCCGCGTACCCACCCGGCGCACGGCGTTGGTCCCGCAGTGGATCTCGCCGCGGCGCACGTGGTAGGGTTCCCAGATGTCGATGAAGTGAACGTGCAGGCCCAGTTGGGTCAGCGGCATCACGGATGGGCGCGGCAAAGAGATCTTCGCCGTCGACGACCGGGCCATGTGGATCGGGCACGATGACGGTCCGGTTGACCACCAGGCAGTTGACGCAGTTGGGGAAGACGGCCACCCCATCTCGAAAGAGCGCCGGGATCTCGATGAAGTGGCGTTCGTCGATGCCCAGGCCCTGGCAGAGCAATGCCCTGGTTTGGGCCAGCGAACGCTCGATGGTCTCGCTTTCGTCCGAACGGGCTGCGGTTTCGAGCAACTGGCCGACCGTGGTCTCTTCGTCGGTCCCGGCAAAGAGCGGGAGCGCTGAACGGCCCTGGCTCATCAGGTCAGCCAAGATCCGGGTCGCCAGGCGCAGGCTGGGCAGGAGCACGCGGAAGCCCGGCGGGTCCTCTGTGGGCACGAAGTTGACGACCTCGTCCACATGGCCGATGGTCAGCCACGACGTGTCGACGACCAGGGCCGGCGTCTGCAATGCCTGGGCGTCGAGAAAGGCCATCACGTCCGGGTGCATGTCCAGCTCGTGCTGCGCCCCGACCAGAATACGCCCGTGGGCGAACTCCTGGCCGTCTGCCGAGCGCACCGGCGGGCTGACCTCCAGATTGCCGAACCAGTCGATCCAGCGCGTGCCTTCGCGTGGCCGGGCCACGTCGGCGATGATGGCCCCCGCCTGGACAAAGTGTTGGCGTACGGCCTCGTCCAGCGGCTTGCAGTCGATGATCTCGTTGTGTGCGCGCAGACCGGGCAGCAGACCGACGGCCTGCCGTGCTTCGCCATCCGGCCCCGGCACAACGTAGCGCCCGATCTCGACCGTGTCCTGCATCCACATGTCGGTCTGGCCTGGCCCGCCGATGTCGATGGTGTGCAGCGTGGCCCCTGCATCCGACACCATGGTCTCCAGCGCGTCGACGACCTGTCTGCGTCAGCTCATTTCGGACGACCAGCACCTGCTCCACCGGGTCCAGCGAAGAGGCGAGTTGGAAAGGCGCGACGCGGAAGTTGGCGCTGTCGCCGGCCAGGAGGGTTCCATCGGCGGACAGAACCTTGGCCGCCAAGGCAAAGCTCCGGCAGTATGCTCGCTCTGCGCCGATCCACGCAGGATCAAACTCGTGGATCACCAGCCCCAGCACGATGTGGCCATCTGAATCAACGTCCGCTGCTTCGAGCCGCCAGGGTTCGCTGCTGCCGAGTACATGCCAGTCGGCGCCATCGCGTCGAAACAGGTGGACGCGCCCCGAACATGCTCCGTCGGTTTGCAGAACGATCTGCGCGTCGTCCGGCAGAGGACCGTCCAGCGTGAGGATCACCGTGCCGACATCGAGCGGATCGACGTCGCCCATGAGGGTCCAACGGCGGAATGGGCTCGTGGATGGCAGCGTCGAGACAGGAAGAACGAGCCGTCGTCAGACAAGATCGTCGCTGTCAGCAAAAAGTCTCGGCAGAACGCCCGCCCCGCGTCCGATCGCGCCCCGGATCAAATTCCTCGACCGCCAGCCCCAACACCACGCGGTCCGTCCGAATTGACAGCCGCGCCATCCAGACGCCATGGTTCGGGGCGGCCCAGGCCATGCCAGCCGGCGTCGTCCTGGCGAAACAGACGGACAGAACCCGGCAGCACGCGCCGTTCCGTTTCGCAGCACGATCTGGCGTCGTCCGGCAGAGGACCGTCCAGCGCCAGGATCACGCTGCCGACATCGAGCGGATCGACACCGTCCATGAGGGACCAACGGCGGAATGGGCTCGTGGCCGGCAGATCGGAGACGGGCAGGACGATGGCGAAGGCTTCGGGAACGGTTTCTCGGAGTCCAAGACGCCGTCGTGGTTGTAGTCTGCCAGTAGGCGGATGTTGGTGATTTCCGGTTTCATGTTTGCTCTCACGGGCTGCGGTCATGGAAATGGTGACGACGTGTCAGAGTCATGGACCGTTCCATGATATTGCTGATTGAAGTTCACTCCTACGAGCGGAACTACCTGATAGATGGTGACTCTTTTGTTCCAGTAGATCGGCGTGACAGATGGACAGACACTGGGCTTGCTTGAACGAGTGTAATAGTGTGTTGAGGCCGTTGCAGAGCATGAGTTGGTCCAGTTCCCGGCAGTAGGAATCGCCGTCCAGATCGGGCAACAGATACGTGCGGCGCGCGACGTTGGTGATTTCAACGCTTATCGCCTTGTCGCCCCATCCGTAGACGGCCGGCGGCGGGTTTGTTCGACGGCCCGTCAGGGGTGTTACCCACCATCCGCCATCAAAGCCGCGCCATATGCCGGACCACGGCGTTGTGTCGATCAAAAAAACTGTATCAGCAGCGGTATTGTCAGCGATCCATTCAAGGGCCAGGAGATCGTTTTGATCGGCGATCACTGTCTCTTGGTTGATGATGTCCCGGGTCTGCCAGACGCCGACAAGCACAAGCAGTCCCACGGAGAGCCATGTCAGGGATCGGTTGGGCAGCAAGGTCAATCCTTTGGCGGCCAGCATGACCACGGGGATGAAGAGCACGACCGCGGCGTGATCAGGTCGAAATCGTCCAATACGAATCGGCAGGAGAAGGCCGTGCGACAAGCATACTCCAGACGACTGAATGACCAGGTTATGCGTGGATTGACGCCTTTCCCATGGATGAGATCGATTGCTATCTTGATTGTACCAAGTACGGCTATTGCCAATAGCAGGTGACCTCGCCACGGCCCAAGCAGATACCACAAATAGGTAGGCGTGATGGTTTCGCTACTACCTTGGATGCTTAGGCCGATGTCTTGCTGGCTCAAGCCGAAGGCCGGCACAAGCCAAGAGGCGGCGACACCCAGACCGACAACCCCGCCCAGCAATGTTGACCGTCTGTGAGCGTTCGACACCATGGCCAGGGTTGTCAGGAAGAGGATCAGCCGAAAGAGGGCGTAGTAGTTCGTTATCGCGGAGCAGCGATGAGAGTGCAAGAAGTATGACCCTCTTGCCGATTGCGGCAGCCATGGCAAAGGTCAGCAATGCGGTTCCGGCCAGCAGCGTGTATCGTCCCCAGGTTGTGTAGTAGGCCGGCATCTGCGTACGAAGCGGCCAGCAAGAGAGCGATGACGGCGATCTCGTGTCTTCCCCACAACGACCATGCCAGCGCATAGATGCCGCCCAATAGGACAACCTGCCACAACTGCCCCGTGAACAACACGGCACGGCCGAGTTCGAGACCGTCGAGGCTGAACAGTCGGGCAACCGCGGCGGCACTGAGATGAAAACCGAAATGATAGTAGAAGGGCGTCTCAGGCAGGTAGGGCGCCCAGGTGTCCGGAACCGTCTTTTGCTCCAGGAGTATACGAACGAGCAGTGTATGATGCACGGAATCGACCCAGGCCGGCAGCACAAGGTTGCGGATCTGATAGAAACGCCAGGCGGCCGCGACCGGTGAGGAGCGAAATCAGCAAGTGCCAGGGCCTTGCAGGCCCTGGCTCGACTCATCTCAAAGCGTGCGAAGTACGACTGCACTGTGGACCTTTTGTCTATAGCGGATGCGCGTTGACGTAAAGGCTGAAGGTATTGAGACTCATTGCGGCCATAGAGCCTTGTTCACTCAAGGATATCGCGACGTCCGGATCCTCCGCCGCCGCTACTGCTGCGTTCGTAGCGCACAAAGGCTTGTGAAGGCAGGGCTGTCAGCCGTTTGTATTCATCCCCTTGGCCGGATACGATCAGCAATCCCCACTGATAGTCACCTGGTTCCAGCGGGTGGTCGATGTTGTCATCCAATTTGGTAAGATTCACGGTAATCTCTGTATTGGCTGTGGGTGAAGCGATGCCAAAACTATCTCTGATCGGGTCCTGGCCTTGCTTCCAGAATACGACCTCGTAGTTCTGCCCATCAGTCAGGCTGGCGTCTGACTCCCATCGAAATTGGGTACTGCCCGTGACTATGGCGCCATTGGCCGGCAGAAGCAGGCGTGCAGCCCCCGAGGGAATCGCCGATGTGTCGTTGCGGTTCCAGTTGGTGTTGCAGACGCCGTTGGAGATGCAGTCGGTGTTTGCAGGTGTTGCGGTTGCCGTCCAGTTGGAGATGCAACGGTATGCGCAAGGGCGTTGCAGTTGTCGTCGGCGTTGGTGACAAGATCAATGCACGTAATGGAGTTGCAGTTATACGCAGCGATGGTGTAGCAGTTGGTGTGCGCAGAGGTGTTGCGGTTTCCCTCCCCATCTGTGGGGTAGTCACTGTGTGTGCTGCAGTTCGTCGCTCGATGGAGACGCAGCCGGTGTGTGTGTTTCAGTTGCACTCGGCGCTGGTACGGTCGCTGTTGTAGTCAAAGGCGTGGTCGTTGATACCGGTGATGTTGTTGCTACGCTTGCTGGTAATGGGGTCACTGTGCGTGATGGGGCTGCCGTTGTGGTCGGCGTTGGTGTTACGGTCGGAATCCACATTGGAGTCACCGTCGGCAATCCAACTGCCGAGGGAATGTCAGCCTGCAACTGGGCTAATGAACGGAGCCAGATGTCACCGAAGCGCTGACCAAATACAATTGAGATCGAAACTAGGAGAATTATTGCAGCAGCAGCACTGAACGCCCAGGGTGTTTGACGGGAAGGTGAAACCTTCTGGCGCAAAGCCTGTTGCCAACTCCGTTCAAGGAGTACGTTCTGACTGACGGTGCCGTCTCGTCTGACATATACTTCCTTCAGCTCCATCTCGATTGCGTACAATTCTGTTGCCGCAGCAGCAGCCAGAGCGGATGTTTTCGGAACTTGCTCGTACAGGACCCGGGCCTCGATCAGATGACCTGCAGTCTTGGCTGCGAACGCTTCAGAAAAAAGATTCATGTGATCTTCGGGCACCTGAAAATCACCGCGTTCATTCGTCCAGCGCTCCATGGCCGCAATCAAGTTTTCTATCCCAGAACGATCGGGCCGATCCTCGCTCAGCTTGGCCAGCAACAATCCGACTTTGTTGCGCTTGTCTGCCCACTCTACCAGCGCAAATGCAGCGTCCTCCAGGTCTCGAGGAAGCTTAATTTGCTCAAATGAGATATCAAGGTGAAATTGCGTAAACTGCCTCAACTCGTCGAAGGAAAACGAATCGACGATCACTTTGCATATGCGCCTGTATTGATCACCGGTTAATTTCACGGCTTTATCTCCGGTCGATGGTACTGCGGTCGGACAACGATGTAGATTTCGATGATGGTTCGAGCCGGTGCCTCAAGACTGCGACGCAGACAAGTGGTTGTCATTTTCCGCGGATTCCCAGGATGTCTGACCTCCTGAGAGAACGGTCTTGGATCTGTTCCTATCCTTCCCCCGTGCGTATTTTGTCTAGGCCGCCATCCAGGTCTTCATTCAGCCCCTCCTCCAGATCATTGGCAACCAGACGAAACTGCTCAAGCGCAGCCTCCAGATCGCTGATGATCTCGGCGGCGATGACGTCCGGGTCGGGCAGGTTGGCCGTGTCTTCCAGGCTCTCGTCGCGCAGCCAGAAGATGTCGAGATTGACCTTGTCGCGCGCCAGCAGCTCGTCGTAGGTGTAGGCGCGCCAGCGGCCGTCGGGGTTGTCCTCGGACCAGGTGGCTGTGCGCTCGTGGCGGTTTGCCGGGTTGTAGCAGGCGACGAACTCATCCAGGTCGGCGCGGGTGAGCGGGTTCTGCTTGAGCGTGAAGTGGATGTTGGTGCGCAGGTCGTAGATCCAGAGCTGCTTGGTCTGGGCCGTCTCGCCGCCGGTGCTTGCGGTCGAAGAAGAGCACGTTGGCCTTGACGCCCTGGGCGTAGAAGATGCCGGTGGGCAGGCGCAGCAGGGTGTGCACGTCGCATCGTCCTGAGCAGCTTGCGGCGCACGGTCTCGCCGGCGCCGCCCTCGAAGAGCACGTTGTCGGGCACGACGACGGCGGCCGTGCCGTTGACCTTGAGGATGGTCTTGATGTGCTGCACGAAGTTGAGCTGCTTGTTGCTGGTCGAGGCCCAGAAGTCGTCGCGCACGATGGTCTGGGACTCGCGCTTGAGTTCGCCCTGCGTCGGTGACGAAGGTGACGCTGCTCTTCTTGCCGAAGGGCGGATTGGTCAGCACCATGTCGAAGCGCTCGCCGGGGTCGGCGGCCAGGCTGTCGTCGACGTGGATGGGGCTGTCGTCGCTGTCTGGCCGATGCCGTGCAGGTAGAGGTTCATGACGCAGAGGCGGGCGGTGCTGTCGACGATCTCCCAGCCGTGGAGGGCGTCGTGGTTGAGGTGGTGCCACTGGTCCCGGTCGAGCGTGTGGTCGTGTGATGTAGTCGTAGGCGGCGAGCAGGAAACCGCCGGTGCCGCAGGCCGGGTCGCAGATGGTCTGGCCGGGCTGGGGCTGCATGACGTCGACCATGGCCTGGATGAGCGGGCGGGGCGTGAAGTACTGGCCGGCGCCCGACTTGGTGTCCTGGGCGTTCTTCTCCAGCAGGCCCTCGTAGATGTCGGCCTTGACGTCGATGTCCAGCCCCACCCAGGTCTCGCCGTCGATCAGGTCGATGAGGCGGCGCAGCTTGGCCGGGTCCTGGATCTTGTTCTGGGCCTTGCGGAAGATGGTGGGGATCAGGCCGCTGCCGCTGCCCAGCTCGGTGAGGATGTGGCGGTAGTGGGTTTCCAGCTCGTCGCCGTCGCAGGTCAGCAGGCTGTGCCAGTTCAGACTCGTCGGGGATGGCGCTGGGCTTGCCGAGCAGCGGCGCTTCTCGTCGTCCATCTTGAGGAAGAGCAGGTAGGTGAGCTGCTCGACGTAGTCGCCGTAGGAGACGCCGTCGTCGCGCAGGACGCTTGCAGGTTCCTGGACGATGTTGGCGGACTATTTGGCTGTTCGCCTTGCTTCGTGTGCGGTCCGATGGGCGTGCCATGCCTGAGTCGCCTGTGTGCAATCTTCCAGGAAGGTGGGAGCTTTGGAAGAGGTTAGGGGTTCATCTACCAGGTCCGCAGGTAGTTGCGTGCGCAGAGGGCGCTTGAGGAGGTCGGCGTTCACCCACCGAGATCCTGTCGGCCCAATGAGTCCAACAGTTAACAGATCATCTTTGCGGAACAGCATTCCTAACTCAATCCTACCGAAAGTCGGCACTTCATAGCGAAACGACGATGACGGGTCCGTGTCGAGCCACGCTATGACGGCTTGTTGAAATTCGGACACGTCGGGCAAGCGCTGATGAAGCTCCAACGAATTGACTTCAAGTGCGTAGGGGCGGGGAATGGCATGGAGTGCATTGATGACTTCTGCATCCATCGTTTTCTTCCGACGCTCCTGCTCACTGATTAGTACGGCCCGAGCCTCGATCGCAATTTCGTCACCTCCAACCCGTGCGAGAAAATCCGGTTGATTGCCCAACAACGTTGGTTCTACCTCAATCACGCCAACCGTGCGCAGCCAACCGAAGAGCATGATTTCGAACCACGCACCGATATGCTGGCCCGGTCGTTCGCTGAGCAGACTTCCCAACCAGTCAGACTGTTTGGCTGCAGGCGCGGTCTGGAACAGGGTTTCAAGGTATGTAACCTCATCGACGAACTCCGGAAGGCGGTCGATCAATAAAATTTCCGGCACCAAAAAATCAGGCGTGTCGGCATATTTCGCGTAGGCGAGCCAGGCAGGCGAAGTGAAGATCAAGATGCTTCCCCTGGCAGTGAAAGTTGGTCGGTTTACCGCCTTTGCGTTCAGCCTGGATACGCGCCAGCAGCGCCGAAGCCAGCTCATCATCGGGGTCCTGCGGGACGAGTTTGCCTTCGAAGGCCCGTTTGAGGATGGACTGGCGCAGGCGGTTGGCACGGGCTAGATTGGCTGTGACCTCGGATTCCAATGCGTCGAGGACAGAGAGGCGGCGCTCCACTTCGGCGACGATGCGGAGTTGTTCGGCTAATGGCGGCAACGGGACAGCAAACTGAGCCAAACGTAATGGCGAAAGGTTAGGCTGCAATGTTTCAGACATGCCATTTTCGACTTGGCTTTTCAACTGTTGCGACCTGAAAAATAGCCCTATGTATTCGTTCAACAAGAACGAATTGAATCACTGATCATCGCAACTCGCTGATTGAGTAATCCAACCTCAGCATCCAGAGGATAGACACATGATCTTCCGACAATACCATTTGTGATTGATCGAGTCAGCGCCAGAAGTAGCGTTCCGCCATGTACACGGTAACTGTTCGAATTTGCTGCCGAATACTTCAGGTAGACAACTCCTGGTTTTTCCAGCGAAAGTCTCCATATCCCACGTTTGTAATCTTCACAACAGGAATGCCAGCAAGTGAGAAATCAGATGCTCTTGAATGCGTAAGCCTGAGACAATGTTGCAGGTGCTGTCCAGGCTCGCCCAAGACCACCCTGATGGCAGTTCCATCAATTCAGTAGTGACCAGCGGCTCAGGCTCCTGATACTTCGTCCTTCCACTTATCATTCTTGGGCAGATAACGACCATACTCATCCTCGGCGATATCCTGCCAATCCTCGACTGCGAGATCGCTGAGCTTGGCAGGGCGGGCCGCGGCTTTGCGGCGGGCCTGGGCGACTTTTTTCTTGGCGCTGTCGACGAGCTTGGCCCATTCGGCCTCTTCCCACTGGCGACGTCGCTCGGCCAGGATGCGCTCCAACAGCACGTCGGCGGGCTCGTAGCTGCGGCCTTCGGCCCGGGCCAGCTCGGCTTCGGTGGGGACCAGGCGGCCTTCACAGGCGGCTTTGAGCACGGAGGCACGGTAGCGGTGCAGGTTGGCCTGGATGCGCTCGAGCGCGGCGACGCCGGTGTCGATGCGGCTGAACTGGGTCTCGATGGCGTCGACGATGCGGTGCTGTTCGTTGAGGGGGGCAAGGGGGATGGATTGAGAACGAACGTCGCTCTCCCTTACTGCCAGGCATAGCTGTACCCCTCGTCTGCAATTTGCCTAGCTCCTCAAGAAAATCATCCGTCAGCACAAAATAGAATAGATATTTACCATGCGCTGCGCTATTTGCACCGTAATACGCGAAAAGCACCGGTCGAGGCTAATTGCCTGTCAGTATATCTCTGGTACCAAGGCGATGTTCTCGAGATACGTCCTGACAGTAGAAAACAATACATCGTTGGTGAATACAAGCGTCTAGCTCTCGAAGGTGCTTCTGCACCAATGTAAACTTTGGGTTCGGTGATCCTGTTAATGGTGTCGTCAATCGACGAAATGTCCAGATAGAAGAACTCTTCGTCTGCATATTTCAGCCGGGTTACGAGTATCCACGGCATCTGTTATCTCGCCGATTGACGTCAGGGCATGACAATGAAATACCAATATGTCTATGTTTTATGCCTGAGACTGCTCAGCAGCGACGGATACTGGTGGATCAGATAGTCATATAATCTTCATCCGATATTCAATGCGTACTATCAGTCAAGTAAGTCAGTTCACGTGGTAATCATGTCGCAGAGGAAAGATGTCGTGAGTTCAGAAAGGCTTGCAAGCAAACGACAAGCGTAATCAGCGAGAAGCAACAAGTGAACTGATTCAGCTCCGCAACGACATTCTCCCAGTCATTGCCGAAGAGGTCAACCATTTCCCAGATGCCACCTTGATTGTAAAACGGACCAGTATTGAGATCCATCGGCGTGACAGTTAAGGTTTACTCCAATATGTTCAGCAATATGGTCGAACCACCAGCGCTGCTGCATCCGTGAAGCGGACCATCAACCGCCTCCCGCGCAGCCAACCAGTCGGCGTAGCGACGCTGGACGATCTCGGGGTAGGGTTCAAGGATATCATCACCGGGTTCGGGCTGGATGGCGTGGCGGACCAGGGAGACGATGTCGGTGAGCACACGCTTGGTGCCGAGGCCGCGCACGCGGTCTTTTCCAACTGGGCATAGGCGCGCCAGAGGTTCTCGGTGGTCCAGGCGCCGTTGTGCTGGCGCAGTTGGATGGCCAGCTCCTTGATCGTGCCGAAGGTGAGTTCGCTGGCCGGCCTGGGGACGGCTGTAGAGGATCTCCAGGGCGACGATCTCGTCGTGATGGTCGGCGATATACTGGGCAAAGGAGCGGACCATGGCTGTGCATCGGCGTTGACCATGGATTCGGGCGCGGCCCCGTCGCCCGATCAACCTCGTCAAGATTGGACCTCGTCATAGGTGATGTAGGTGCGCTCGGCGATGGCGAGGAGATGATTGCGCAGGTCGGGCATGCGTCTGCAAGGGGCGGACGGCGGCGCTCAGCAGTTCCCTGGCCGCCGTCGCTATCTCATCCTCGGTTGGCTCACGTTCCGGCTCCTGGTCCGGCTTCGCCGGCAGCCGCCAACGACTGCGCGGGCAGCGGCAAGCTGGGTATCGTAGTCGAGGGCGTCGATCAGCCTATGGGTGAGCGCCGTCACCGTGGGCAGAGCGCCGGCGGTCAACTCGCACACACGCGCGTCGTCCTCGGGCGTGACCTTGCGACTGAGACGAGAGAGGCGGGCGGCGATGGAAGAGACGACGTCCTCATCAGTCGTAGCCGTACTGCACCTTTTGGAAGAGCTTGTCCAGCGAGACGCCGCGTTTGCGCTCCAGGGGGCGGCTGGTGTCGCTCAACTGCTGCTCGCTGATGCCGACGGCGTCGACGATGATGAAGCGATCCTTGTCCTCGGCGTCGGAGGTGACGCTCTGGAGCTCGTCGCGGTCGATGATGCGGGTGCCACGGCCGCGCATCTGCTCAAAATAGTTGCGGGACTTGACGTTGCGCAGGAAGATCAGCACTTCGATGGCACGGATGTCGGTGCCGGTGGCGATCATGTCGACGGTGACGGCGATGCGCGGAAAGAAGGCATTGCGAAACTCGGCGATCAGTTCTTCGGGCTTCTTGTCCTGGACCTTGTAGGTGATCTTCTGGCAGAAGTCATTGCCCTGGTCGAAGACCTCACGCGTGATGCGCACGATCTCTTCGGCGTGGTTGTCATCCTTGGCAAAGATCAGGGTCTTGGGCACGATGTCGCCGCTGCGTTCGGGGAAGAGATCTCGGTAGAGACTTGTCCCGATAGGTCTGCATCACCAGGCGGATCTGGTCCTGATTGATGACGTCGCGACCCAGCTGCCTGCCGTCGTAGGTGAAGACTCTGGTCAAGCTGCTCGCGCTCGCGTCTCCGGGTCTGCGCGTTCCGAGCTTGGTGACCCAATCGCCCTCAGGCACCTGGCCGCCCTGCTCGCCCAGGCGGGTCCGGATGCGGTAGATGTCGCCGTTGACGTTGATGCCGTCGGCCACCGCGTCCAGGTGGGTGTATTCCATGACCAGATTGCGATTGAAAAAGGCGATGGTGTGGGCCGAGGGCGTGGCGGTCAGGCCGATGAGAAAGGCGTCGAAGTAGTCGAGCACCTGACGCCAGCGGTTGTAGATGGAGCGGTGGCACTCGTCGATGATGATGACGTCGAAGGTTTCGATGGGCAGATCTGGACTGATAGACGACGGGGCGGGGATCTTCGTCCTGCTCGTCGCGCTCGTCGGCCTCGTAGAGGGAGCGCTGATCGGCTCGCTTCGTCCATCTCCTCTTGGCGCAGGGCGCTAGTAGAGGCGCTGGATGGTGCTGATGCAGACTTTGGCCGCGGTGTTGACGTGGCTGGACTTGAGGTGCTGGACGATGTAATCGTCGGTGAACTTGCGGCCGACGTCGGGCAATTCAAAGTTCTGAAACTCGACCAACGGCCTGATCGCCCAGGTTGGTGCGGTCGACCAGGAAGAGCACCCGCTGTACCTTGCCATAGCGGATCAGGCGATAGACCAGATTGACGGCGGTGAAGGTCTTGCCGCTGCCGGTGGCCATCTGCACAAGCGCACGCGGCTTGTTGAGGCCCAGCGACTCTTCCAGGCCGTTGATGGCGCGCACCTGGGGATCCCACAGCGTGTCCTGGCAAAGCGCCGGCATCTGCTGGAGCCGGCCCCGCACCTGTACGTCTTCCTGCGCCCGATCGCGCAGCGTATCGGGCCGATGGAAGGCAAAGACACGCCGGCTGCGCGGCGTGGGGTCGAGTTGGTTGGTGAAGTAGGTTTCGACGCCGGTGCTTTCGTAGAGGAAGGGCAGCGGTCTGTCATCGCGCCAGGACTGCATGATACTCTTTGAGACCGCCGGCGTAGCGAGCGGACTGAATCTCGACGCCGCTGAGGGTTGCGCCCTTGGCTTTGGCTTCGATGAGACCCAGGGCTTTGCCGTCGAACGAAGAGCAGATAGTCGGCGAAGCCGGTGTACAGCGCGGCCTCACGTACGGCAACGCCGTCGGCAGCGTAGAGGTTGATCTGATCGGCGTTCTGGATGGTCCACCCGGCTTCGCCCAATAGGCGGTCGATGGTCTGGCGGGCTTCCTGTTCCGGCGTCGTGAGCATGATCGATTCGGGGGCGAGGCAGCAAGACACCCTCGCCGGGTGGGCTGAGGGTGGTCGGGCATGAGGGAATATGCTTGGTGGTGGCACAGGCCCGATGCTGTCAGCCAACGACTCAGCAGATGGATTTGCCGGTCGGGTGTTCGCAACGCCCGACCGTTTTTTTGTTTGTTTTATTGTAAGGCTACGTACAGTTATGGTCAAACGGGTTCGCTGGACGAAGCGGCTCGTTGTGAACACGGATCATCTGGATTGCGTATCGTGATTGAAGGTGAGGTTCCTTCGGGGGTGAAGATTGGCCACTGTCCTAGGCGGAACCTGAAATCACGTCCCCGGCCAGCCCACACGAATTCGCGTGACCAGAAAGGTCCGGGCTGTCCGGGGAGTCGGGATTAAGTTCTTGGATGGCCTTATCCGCCGATCAGGTTTTCGAGGATTTCGAGTTGCCAAGGCTGCAGAGCGCCCTCGATCAGCCGTCGCCCCCACAGATCCCGAATGGCGGCCATGGGAATGCCCTCATTGTACGTCGGGGTATCCCCCGAATCCCCGGCATGATGCAGCGCGGCCAATGTCCAGTCGGCCGTGAAGCAGGGCGAGCCGGACGAGCCGGCCTGGGTGTTGGTGCGGTAGCGCACACGGGTGCCCGGCCCATTGAGGCCGATGACGCTGTTGGAGTCCAGCGAGAGCTTCATGCTGTCGCCCAGCGGATGGCCGAGGATGAAGAGCGGCGTCTCGGGGGCCAGATCGGGATCGAGGGGCGGCAGGTCGACCCAGCCGCGGCGGACGCCGTTGGACTCGTCGATGATGTCGTCGCCGACACCACGGCTCAGGCGCAGCAGGGCATAGTCGAGCTGGTCGGCCGGCACGGACGCGAAGGGGGCGTTGCCGTTGGGGCTATAGTCGACCAGCCAGTCGCTGGTCTGGACGCCGACGGCCTCGCCTGCGTTGAGCTGCACGCCGTCGGCCAGGATCTTGTGGTCGAAGCGACATTTGAGCAGGCGCGGCGGCAGGGTCTGGCCTTGGATGCCGGATTCGCCGTCCTGTTGCCGTTGCCAGTCGACCACCTGCTGGACGACATGGTGGTTGGTGAGCACGAGATCGGGAGCGACCAGGAAGCCGGTGCCGCGGATGGGCGTGGCGCTGATCTCGACGCGGCAGATGCGGCCGAGCAGGGCCATCAGGGCGGCGGTCCAGGGCACGGGATCGAAGAGACCGAGGTCGGGCCGGACGATGCGTTCGAGATCGGGCAGCGGCGGCGTCTGCGGTTCGATCGCGTAGGTCTGGGCCAATCGGAAGAGGCCGACATCGGTGGGGCGGGCGGCCCGCGCGCCTTGCAGCAACTCGGCCGTCCAGCTCTTCATCTCGGCGTCCTCGATGATGTCGAAGATCATGGCGTCGAGGCTGCGGGCCAGGCTGATGCGCTGGCGCTGCTTGTCGAGTTTGTTGGCCAGCATGCGGTCGAGGCTGTCGAGATCGAAGGCCTCGATGAGGGCGTTGGAGAGTTGCTCGCGTTCGGCGCCGGTCAGGCGGGTGTGGTCGCTGTGGAGTCGGGGCATGGGTGGTGTCGATCCTTTCAGAAGCAATTCCGGGTCTGTCGGTTCTGTGGGTTCCTCTTTGCAAAAAGTATCAATTCAGCTTGGATAGAAATAGAACGCTGATGACGCGGATTGGGCTGATCTGCGCGGATTTTTTTTCGCAAAAAAAATGCTGAAACTGGAAAAGTAGTATAGCCGATCGGGCAAGTTGGCGCTAGGGGCCTCTCGAAGAGAAGGCCGATAGGGCACAGGTGATTTTGCCGTTGTAACGGGACCCCGAGGTTCCACCTTTCCATCCTGAGATGCATCCAATTTGGGTGGGTTCAAAACGAGTTGAGCCAGCATTCCGGGATTAGGCCACGGAGTTTCTGATTCACCCAAGGCGTTCTGGCCTAATCCCGAAATGCTTCAACTGATTTTGAATACACCCACCCAATTTCCCGCAATGTCTTGACAACGGCCATAAATAGGACTATGATGTGACTACACAGTCATGTGACGCCTTCGTCACGTGACGAAGGCGTCACATGACCGCGCAGTCACAGGCACAAAGGTGAGACGATCAATGCCAAAGCAGACCTTCTTCAATCTTCCCGACGACAAACGCCAGCGAATTATGGATGTTGTCATCGACGAATTCGCCGACAACGACTACGGCAATGTCTCGATCTCCAGAATCGTCGAGCGCGCGGGCATTGCCAAGGGCAGCTTCTACCAATATTTCGAGGACAAGGAAGATCTGTCCGGCTATCTCGTCAGCCTGATCGTCGAGAAGAAAGCCGCGGCATTCTCGTTGGATCATCCCGACCCGGAACGTGTCGGCATCTTCAACTACATGCGCTGGATCATCGAGGGCAGCGCCGCATTCGAACTCGCGAACCCGCGTTTGAGCCAGATCGGCTATCGCATGTTGAACGGCAGCGCCGAGCGACAACAAGATCTATGCCCAGGCCATGGAGAGCGCGACAGCCTACTATCGCAGCCTGGTCGCGCTGGGCAAAGCCCAGGGCGATATCGATCCGGATCTGGATGACGAGATGGCTGCGACCGTCTTTCGGGTGGTCATGTCAGAGATGGGCCGCTACGTCGTGCAACAGATCGTCGCTCACCATGGCACGGACTGGCAGGGCCAGAAGGCGATCTTCGACTTTCCTGAAGCCCAGCGCATGTACGAACAGATATTGCAGATGCTCGAATTTGGTCTCGGCAACCGGAAATAGCATTCACCGCGGATTCTTCGCGCCATAGATCGCAGTTCCGTGACAATCCGCCATATCCGGAAAATCTGCGGTGAATTGAGAAGGAGCGATCTTTCATGATTATGTACCATCAAACTGGCCTGGCGCAATATGTGGCGCAACTGGCGACGAAGCTTCATCGCCATTGTGGCCATCGTGCTGGGCCTGGTACTTGCTGCTCTTCTTTGACGGCTTCATCGCCGGCTCGGATCAGGCCATCTACGGCAACGCCGTGCGTCTCTACGGCGGCAACATCCAGGCCCACGACACCGGCTACCGGGCCAAGGCCAAGCGGCTGCCCATCCTGCCGCTGGCGAATGCGGAGGCCGACGCCATTGTGGCCGCGGCCACGGCACAGCCGGAGGTGGTTTCGGCGGCCAAGCGCATCAAGACCGCGCGGCATCGTCAGCAGCCCCGAAGGCGCGTTCTCGGTGGTCATCAACGCGGTCGAGCCGGAGATCGAAGCGGCCCATCAGCATTCAGGCCGCCAACGTGGTCGAAGGCCGCTATCTGCGCGCGGGCGAGGGCGATGCCATCTTCATTGGCCGCGGGCTGGCCGATCTGCTCGAACTGGGCGTGGGCGACCGGGTCAACGTGCTGGGACGCAGCAAGCACGAAGAGATGCGCCAGCGCACCATGACCATCGTCGGCATCTACGATCTGGGCATGCGCGAGCTGGAAAAGGGCACGATCTTTATGACCCTGGACGAGGCCCAGGATCTCTACAACCTGCGCGATGAGGTCACCGAGGTGGCCATCAACTTGCAGAAGGTGGGCCAGGAGGCCAAGGTCATGCCGGCGCTGGTGGCGATGCTGCCCGGCTATCGATATCGACACCTGGGATTCATTGCAGCCCGAGGTCAAGGAGACGCTGACCACCAAGCTGGCCTTTACCACCGTCATCGGGCTGATCGTGATCATCGTCGCCAGCATCGGCATCCTCAACATCCAGTTGATGGCCGTCTTCGAGCGCACGCGCGAGATGGGCGTGCTGGCCGCGCTGGGCATGAAGGGCCGCCAGATCATGGGTCTCTTCCTGCATGGAAGGCACCTTTATCGGCGGCGTGGGGGCATTGATAGGCTGTCTGGCCGGCGCGGGCCTGATGGCATGGATCGGCCAGGTCGGCATCGACATCTCCTTCATCTCCGGCATGGGCGAGATCACGGCGCTCATGGGCGACCGCCTCTATCCCTACGTTTCACCCACCGGCATCATCAGCCGCGGCATTCTCGTCACCTTCATCGTCATGCTCGCCTCGCTCTACCCGGCCTGGACAGGCGTCGCGCAAGGAAGCGGCCGAGGCGTTGCATCATGTATAGGAAAAGCAGAAGAGCAAAGATCGAAGAACAAAGAGACTCGGTGATTGCGCGAGATGATCGCCTACCGATCTTCGATCTTCGTTCTTCGGTAGCTCGTCATATCGGCGCATGAAAGGACCACACCTCATGGCATTCGCTAAACTATGGACCATCGCCTGGCGGGATCTGTGGCGCAACCGACGGCGTTCATTTTTCTCGATTCTGGCCGTGGGGCTGGGGTTGGCGCTGCTGATCGTGATGGACGGCTTTATCGCCGGCTATTTCGACGCCACGCTTGAGAACACGATCCGGCTGGAGAGCGGCCACTTGCAGTTGCGTGCGCCGACCTATGAAACGGAGAAGACGAGCCTGCTCTGGAAGGATCTGTTGCAGAGTCCCGACAGCGCTGGCCGAACAGGCCAACGCGCATGGAGCAGGTGGACGCGGCCGCGCCGGTGCTCTGGGCCAACGGCTATCTCAACACCCAGGACGAGTCGGTCGGCCTGCGCATCTATGGCGTGGAGCCGGAGTCCAAGATCTACTCGCCCTTCCGAGACGGCCTGATCAGCGGCGAATTTCTGCAGGCCGATGATCGCAGCGGCATTCTGATCGGCAAGCGGCTGGCCGACGACCTGGAACTGGGGGCCGGCGACAGCGTACGCGTGGCCATCATCAACGCCGACGGCCAGCCCGACGAGACCGATTTCACCATTCGCGGCGTCTACAAGACCGGCGTCTTCAGCTACGATGACAGTGCATTGCTCATGCCGCTCTCCAAGGCCCAGGCCTTTGCCAACACGGGCGGCCGGGCCAGCGCAGTGACCATGTGGCTCAACAACGAGGAGGACGCCGAGGCCGTGGCCGCCGCCCTGCAGCAGCCGGAGGTCAAGACGCTGACGTGGCGCACCCTCAACGAATTTCTGCTCGAGACCTTTGAGACCAGTCAGAGTGTCTACGTCTACATGTACGGCATCGTCATCCTGATCGTGGCCGTGCTCATCGCCAACACGCTGCTGATGGCCGTCTTCGAACGCATTCGCGAGATCGGCATCCTGGCCGCGCTGGGCATGAAGACGCCGCCAGATCACGACCATGTTTCTGCTGGAGGCCGTCATTCTGGGCATCTTCGGCGTGATTCTGGGCAACATCTCGGCAGCTGGGCGTGGCCGCGCTGGCCGCCAACGGCATCCCGACCGGCGACATGGGCGCGGTTGCGGCCAATATGGCCATCGGCGCCAGCCTGAACGCCAAGTTCAACCCCAGCGGCATGTTCTATCTGTCGTCCTGGACGTTGGTCATCACGCTGTTGGCATCGCTCTATCCGGCCTGGTACGCGGCACAAGCAAGAGCCGGTGGACGCGTTGCATTCGCTGTAGATTCATGACTATGCAGGGTGCTGAACAGATGGACCGCGGATTAGGCGGATGAGGCTGATTTTCGCGGATTATTTCCGAAACAATCCGGTTTCGTCCGCCTAATCCGCCGAATCCCGGTCATCAAATCCGCGGTCAGTTACATAGATCATGACCATGAGGTCTCAGGAGAAACCAAATGTCCGTCATTCAGTTAGACAACATCACAAAATCCTACAAAATCGGCGAGGTCGTCACCCACGCGGTGAACGGCGTCAGCCTCAACATCGAGCCGGGCGAATTCACGGCGCTGGTCGGGCCGTCCGGCTCGGGCAAGACGACCACGCTGCAGCTCATGGGCTGTCTCGACAAGCCGGACAGCGGCACGATCCTGATCAACGGCGAGGATGTGACCCGCTTCAACGCCAACAGACGCGCCGACCTGCGCCGGGAAGAGATCGGCTTCATCTTCCAGTTCTTTGCGCTGGTGCCCGTGCTCAACGCCTATGAGAACGTGGAACTGCCGCTGCTGCTTGAACGGCGTCAAGGCGACCGAGCGCAAGGAGCGCGTGATGAACATGCTGGAGGCCGTCGGGCTGGCCGACCGCATCAAGCATCGCCCCGACCAGTTGAGCGGCGGCCAGCAGCAGCGCGTGGCCATCGCCCGTGCCCTGGCCACCCAGCCGCTGGTGGTGCTGGCCGACGAGCCGACCGCCAACCTGGACACGGCCAATGGCGAGCAGGCCATGGACATCATGCAGAAGCTCAACCAGGAGACGGGCACGGCCTTTATCTTTGCCACCCACGACCCACGCGTCATGGCCTATGCCACGCGCACGATCCAGATGGTGGACGGCAAGATCGTCGACCACGGTTCCAGCAACGGCGAGCGTCACGCTTGAGTCGAGATCGAGATCGCTGCCTGAGCGAGAGTAGATCGATGACCCGTCGCCAGAAAATGCTGGGTCGCCTGATGAGCGACTGGTCCTGCCTGTGTGCACGCTGGCCGATGGCCGGATGCAACTCGGAACCGACGCCGACGCCGGCCCCGGTCATGACCCCGCTGCCGGATATCGGATTGATCGGCTCGGGCGGGACCGTACGTGCGTCAGGCAACATCGAGCCTGCCCAGGAAGCCGAGTTGGCTTTCCCCAGAGAAGGCCGAGTACAGAGCGTGGCGGTCGAGGTCGGGCGACAGCGCGGAGAGCGGCGACGCCCTCATCATGTTGGAGGCGGCGACCGCCGAGGCCGCCGTGGTTCAGGCCCAGTCGGCGCTCTTTGAAGCGCAGGCCAACCTTGCGAAGATGTCACCGGCGGCGCGCGCCGTCGAAGAGATCGAAATGGCGCAGGCCAAGCTGGACGCGGCCGAGGCCCGCCTGGCCCAGCTTGCCGAGAGCGCCCGACCTGATGACGTGGCCGCAGCCGAGTCCGAAGTGAGCGCGGCCCAGGCGGCCTATCGGCAACTCTTCAACGGTCCTCGCGAATCTGAACGCGTCAATGCGCTGGTCGCGCT
Source organism: uncultured Chloroflexia bacterium (assembly GCA_963698255.1). Taxonomy (GTDB): domain Bacteria; phylum Chloroflexota; class Anaerolineae; order Caldilineales; family Caldilineaceae; genus JAWKOK01. The sequence continues at coordinate 347,686 of CAVOQD010000012.1, forward strand.
CTCCAACGCCAAGGCAGCGGTGCAACAGGCCCAGTCGGCCTACAACGAGATCTCGTGGCGCAACGATGTCAGCGCGCAGCCGGAAAGCCGAGCATTGCAGCAGGCGACCAACAATCTGGAGGCCGCGCAGGCAAACTACGATGCGCTCTACGCCGATCCCGATGGCGACCTGGTGGCCGAAGCGCAAGCACGCATTCAGCGGGCCAAGGCCGAGCTGGACCGGCTGCTCTACCCCGGCAGCGAGAACGAGGTGGCTGAGGCCGAGGCCCAGGTGCGCAGCGCGCAGGCCGAGCTGGATCTGTTGACGGCCGGCGCCGGCAATGCCGAGATCGCGGCCGCGGCCATGGCCGTCACCCAGGCCGAGGCTGCGCTCAAGGCTGCCCAGGCGACCTTGGATGAGAAGACTCTGAGGGCGCCGTTTGACGGCACGGTGACCGCCATCGAGATCAATCCGGGCGAGGCCGTGCAGCCGGGACAGACGGTGCTGATCATGGCGGACCTGGACCGGTTGCGCATGGAGACCACCGATCTGAGCGAGCGCGATGTGGCGCGGGTGGCGGTTGGTCAGCCGGCCACGATCTTCGTCAAGCCGTTGAACGAGGACTTCCCCGGCCACGTGACCCAGATTGCGCCCCAGGCCAGCATCATCGGCGGCGATGTCGTCTACACGGTCATCATCGAACTGGACGAACAGCCGGCCAATCTGCGCTGGGGCATGAGCGCGGATGTGGATATTGAGAGCGAGTGAGATCTGGTCGATTCGGGATGGGCCGTGATGGGATCTACGAACACGATTTCGGGGCGTTCTACCGGCGGTGATGGCCGGTGGAACGCCCCGGAATCTCAGACAAAATGCAAGGAAGAACCGTGGCAAAGAAGCGTTGGAACGAACTCAAATTTTGGCAGAAAGCTGCACTGGTCAAGGTCGCACTGCTCCAGGTGGGGCTGTTTTCGGCGGCATGGATGGACCTGAGCCGACGTCGAGCGGACAGGATCAACGGCAGCAAGCTGGCGTGGCGTGCCGTGCTCTTTCTCAACTTCATCGGCCCGTTGGCCTATTTCAAAAAGGGGCGCAAGCGAAGCGACTGGACCGAGGTCGATGTACCCGACATGAGCGGCAAGATCGCCCTGGTGACGGGCGCCAACAGCGGCATCGGCTACGAGACGGCGCGGGTATTGGCTCAACGTGGGGCGACCGTGATCATGGCCTGCCGCAATCTGCAGAAGGCTGAAGCCGCCGCCGCGAAAATCCGCGCACTACGCCCTATGGGTGAAGTAGTCGTCATGCAGCTCGACCTGGCTGATCTGGACTCGGTACGTGGCTTTGCCGCCACGTTCAAGGCGCAATATGGACAACTGGACCTGCTGATCAACAACGCCGGCATCATGATTCCGCCCTACGGCACGACCGTACAGGGTTTTGAATCCCAGTTCGGCGACCAACCACCTGGGCCACTTTGCCCTGACCGCCCTGCTTATCGACCGGCTCAACGCGACGCCCGGCGCGCGGGTGGTCACGGTCAGCAGCATAGCCCACCGCTTCGGCAAGATCGATTTCGACGATCTCAACTGGCAGTACAAAGAATACAAGGCGATGGACGCCTACGGGCAGAGCAAACTGGCCAACTTGCTCTTCACCTACGAGTTGCAACGCAGGCTGGCCTCAGCCGGCCAGGCCACGATTGCGGTCGCCGCCCATCCGGGCTATACGGCGACCAATTTGCAGGGCGACACGGCGATGATGAATCTCATGAACCGCCTCTTTGCTCAGCCCCAACCCATGGGCGCGTTGCCTACGCTCTATGCGGCGACGGCTGATGATGTACAGGACGGCGAGTTCTTTGGCCCATGCGGATTTGGCGAGGTGAGCGGCAACCCCGAGCGAGTGGAGTCGAACGCGCGGTCCCATAGCGTCACTGATGCCCGGCGGCTATGGTCCGCCTCGGAAGAATTGACCGACGTGACGTTTGTTGTCGGATGAACCGTTGGAAGGCTGAAACGCATGCTCACATATCTCAAATTGGCTTGGCGCAACGTTTGGCGCAACACGCGCCGCACCGTCATCGCGCTGGTCGCGATTGTGATTGGATTGGTGCTGCTGGTCTTTGCCGATGGCCTGTATGGAAATATCACCCAGGCCGCCTACGGCAATGCAGTGCGCCTTTACGGCGGCAACGTGCAGATCCACGCCCCCGGCTACCGCGCCAAATCCAGCCGGCTGCCGCTGCTGCCGATGGAGAACGTCGACCAGGTCGTGCAGATTGCCGCCGCACATCCGGAGGTGCTGCTGGCATCCAAGCGCATCAACACCGGCGGCATGATCAACGCACGCGGCGAGACCTACCCGGTCTCCATCACGGCCATTCAGCCGTCGGTGGAGGCACCGGTCAGCCTGATCGCCGAGAACATCGTCGCCGGTCGCTTCCTGCAGGATGACGATCAGGATATGGTCCTGATCAGCAAGACGCTGGCCGACGAGATGGAAGCGGGCGTCGGTGAGCGCATCACCATGGCCGGCCGCAGCAGAGAACGAGACCATGCGCCAGCGCACGATGACGGTCGCCGGCATCTTCAACCTGGGCATGGGCGATGCCGAAGAGGGGCTGGTCTTCATCAGCCTGGCCGAAGCGGGCGATCTCTACAACCTGCGCGATCAGGCCACGGAAGTGACCATCGCTTTGCGCACGGTGGGCACGGAAGATCAGGTGATCAGCGATCTCCAGTCCGCTCTCCAGGGCTACGAAGTCGATTCGTGGCTGACCCTCAATCCCGGGCTCACATCGTCGATGGAACTGTCGCAGCAGATCGTGGGCGTCTTCGGCTATATCCTCATTGCCATCGCCTGTATCGGCATCCTCAACTTGATGATGATGGCCGTCTACGAACGCACGCGCGAGATGGGCGTATTGGCTGCATTGGGGTTGAAAGGCCGCCAGGTCATGGAGATCTTTCTGCTGGAGGGCGCGCTGATCGGGCTGGTTGGCGCCGTGATCGGCTGCACACTGGGCTGGTTGGCGATCCTCGCCTTCAACGCGTCCGGCGGGTATGACCTGACCGCCTATTCGGACATGGGCGAAGTCTACGCCTTGATGGGCAACGCCATCTACGCCTCCGTCGACCCGCTGGGCATCCTGCAGCAGGGCGTCATCGTGGTGGCAATGACCACGCTGGCCGCATTGATCCCGTCGTGGCAGGCCGCACGCAAAGAGCCGGCCGAGGCGCTACATTATTTGTAGACGGACGGCAACTGGTCAACCTTGAACAGATTCACTGCGGATTTGCCGGGATTTACCGGATGCTCGCGGATTTTCCTGAAAAAAATCCGCGAGTATCCGTCCCATCCGCGCAATCCGCAGTGAATTGAAAGGCTCTACAGCGACAGGCAAACGGAGAACATCTGATGGCATTCAGAAAATTGTGGACGATTGCGTATCGAGACCTGGGTCGCAACCGGCGACGCACCGGGCTTGACCATGCTGGCAATCGTGATCGGCCTGGCGCTGATCATTCTTGATCAACGGCATGATCGCGGGCGTGTTTGACAGCGCAATCGCCAGCTCCATCATGCTGGACACTGGCCACGTTCAGGTGCGGGCCGAAGGCTACAATGTGAAAAAAGCCTCGCTGGAATGGCAGGACCTGCTGGATGATAGCGACGACCTGCTGGCAGGCGCGGCCCAAATCGAGGGCGTGACCGCGGTTGCGCCTGCGCTCTACGCCAGCGGCTTCTTGAACACGGTCGATGACTCGCTCGGCGTGGGCGTCACCGGCATCGACCCGGCATCGAGCTTCCACGATCCGATTCGCCAAGGTCTGATCGCCGGGGAGTATCTGACTGCCGACGACCGTGACGGCATCCTGATCGGCCGAAAGCTGGCTGAAGAACTGGCGCATTGGTCCCGGCTCCAGGGTCAGCCTGCTGGTGGGCGCTTCCGATGGCGAGATGGTCGAAGATATCTTCACCGTGCGCGGCGTCTTCTCAACCGGGCTGGTTGCCTACGATGCGAGCACGGTCTATATGCCGCTCTCCAAAGCCCAGGCCATGACCAACGTCGGCGACCGCATCAGCGCGGTGATCCTGCTGACAGCGGACAATGAGACAGCAGAGCCGGTTGCGGCTGCGCTGGCTGCTCCGGGTCGCGATGTGGTGACCTGGCGAGATATGAACGAACTGGTGTTGACCGCGCTCGAACAGGGCAACGCGGCCTACACCCTGATCTACGCCATCGTCATCGTGATCGTGGCGGTGATCATCGCCAACACGCTGCTGATGAGCGTCTTCGAGCGCACGCGTGAGCTGGGCATCCTGGCTGCATTGGGTATGAAGGGGCGCCAGATCATGGCCATGATCCTGCTGGAGGCCGGCATCCTGGCGCTGATGGGAACCATCATCGGGATCATACTCGGTGTGCTGGCGGTCTGGTACATGTCGTTCAACGGCGTCAACATGGGCGACGACATCGCCGGCATGGCCGAAGGCTTTGCCTACCCGAGCGTGCTCTATACGAAAATCGCACCCGGCGGCATCATCGGATTGTCGCTGGCAATGATGGGGATCGTGCTGCTCTCCGCGCTCTATCCGGCACGCTTCGCCGCCAAGATGGAGCCGGTGGAGGCATTGCATGCTGTGTGAGCATAGTTTCAGTTTTTCAATAGAGAAGAACGTATTAGAACTCGTAATCAATCCACCAAATCAGCGATTGTCCCATGCCGACGGTGCGTTCCAGAAAAGGTTCCCACGAGAAGGTGTTGGGGTTGCCCCAGATGGGGAAATAGGTCGGCGTATAGCTACAGACGGCCGCCGCCATCCCTAGGACCGGGTGGCGCTGGAGCACCACCAGCGGCGACTCAGGTGTGTAATTCAGCGGCAGATAGTGGCCCCGATTCCACGGCCAACCCACACGTTCAATGAAGTCATCCTCGCCCAACCCATATGCCTCGTGATCGATCTCGGCCAGAGGTTGATTGATCTTCATCAGGTCGTCGCTATCCGGTTGCGGATAGAACGGATGAGGGAACCAGCGCATTGGAAAAGGCATGGCGCCCTGATTGTGCACGCGCGTCCACGAGCGGATGGTGCGCCCCATTAGGCTCACTGTGCGCTCCAACACGACGGAATAGCTCAGGAAGTTGTGTTCTGTGAAGAAGGCGATCGCGTTGGCCTCTTGGCTTACTTCCCAAGTGCAGAATGTGCGTACTTCGCGAGCAGATAGGTCACAGAGGCCGACGCCTAGGACAAGGGCCAGCGGATTGGGGCTGTCAGGGTTGGCGCCGCCGGCGTTGGGATCCCCGGGATCGAGCAGCGGGCTGAGGTTGAAGGCGTCCGGGATGCCCTGTCCATCGAACCAGTTGAAGCTGTCCGGATAGGTCGGGCCGGAGAGCAGCGGGCCAAGTTGGACATCGGACACCTGAAAAATATAGCCGCCCGTGCAGTAGCGAACGCCCAGGCGTTCGTGGTCTGCCACCGGATCGAGGATCTCGACCTCAAGGTGCTGGTTGCTGAGTCTGTACATGGATGCTCCTGAATGGTTGTAATGAATCTATTGTGTAAGGCTCATTCAATGGAACTCGGGACAAATCGAGATGTGAAGCATGGCAGAACCGTTCAAATCGAGGCAGGACGATCGGTCAATGCCTTCTTTCTTTTTCAATGCGATTGAATTGGGAATTTTCACGCGCCCACGAGATCCCAGCTCCAGGACGCGAGTGCTTGCGATCAAGCCAACGCAACCATGCATTCACTTTCGCCTGAAGCAGATCCGAGCTGATGTAACCGGAGATGCATTCGTCGATGCCCGCTTGGTATGCAGCAACCGCAAAGTCTTCGGCGTCATTCTGCGCAAAGAGTAGAATTGGACAGTCGAAGCGTTGGCGTAAGCGATTGCAAAGATCGATGTCGTCCGAAACACCAAAAGCTTCGACAACGACAAGGTCAAAGTCCTCGGGTTCGTAGGGTCTTAAGGAAAGCTCAAGATCACTGCAATACAGGACACCTGCGTCTGAGGTAGCGATGATCGTGTCCCATCGCTGGCGGCTATTCAAACTGTTGGTTCTACAAAGCAGAGCATGTTTCTTCAAGAGTCGCCGCCGAATACGATTTGGGGTTATTCAAAATTCAAAATGAGATGGGCCAGCATTCTCAACCTGTTCTGAACACCCATAGGTTTCATGTATCGCTAAACCCTTCATCGTTATTCATGGGTCAGATCCTTCTCTCACAGTCGCGACAAAAAAATAGATGAAATGATCGACGGAGAGGTGGCTGCGAGAGCCATTGGGGCAGTGGAGGATGTCAAGAGCATCGAGAGTGCTCGATCTCAATTTGCGGGGATCGGATGTCAGTCCGACGCATTGGGGTCCACATTGGTCTGGGCCTCGCCAACCAAGAAAAGTCTGCGGGCCCGGGACCGAGCAAAAATAACAGAAGCGCCGTCTGGAGTAGACGGCGCTTCTTATGATTGTATTGGTGATCCGCCAGGGACTTGAACCCCGAACCCGTTGATTAAGAGTCAACTGCTCTGCCAATTGAGCTAGCGGACCGAACAATTCATTGCTGTGTAAGTATACCCAGCAGCTAAAAACTTGTCAAAAATCGGACCCTGGGATAGGTCTTTGTTGTGATGTTTCGGGACTTTTTTTCGGGGGCGGGGAAGTAGTATGCTGCACACGTCTCAGTTCAGTCGTCGCTCATCACTGCCAAAGAAGACCAGTTCCTCGGCAGGGAAGTGCACACGCAGGATGTCACCAATGAGAATATTGGGGTTGAGGTCCAGCAGCGCAACAACTGTGTTCGATCCGTACTGGATATAGACCGCCTCCGTCCGCCGCCCATAGTCGGATTCGATGGTCAACACACGTCCTTCCACTGCAAAGTATTCGGGAGCGGCGTCCGCCCCATCGGCCAGGCGCGCCGTATCGGGACGAATGCCGAGCGTCAGTCGTTCACCCACGCGTGTACGTTCGGCTATAAAGGCTGGAACCGCAACTGAATGCGCTTCCAGTTGCAGGATGCCGCCTTCAGCTAGAAAACCGCCCAACAGATTCATGGGCGGCAGTCCCAGAAAACCGGCGACGAACGTGTTGATGGGATATTGAAGCAATGTTTGATAGGCGCCGACCTGTTCGATACGCCCCTGACGCATGACTGCGATCTGATCGCCCAAGGTGATGGCCTCGACCTGGTCGTGGGTGACGTAGATGGCTGTGATTTGGAAGCGACGCAGCAGCCGTTTGATCTCGATGCGGGTTTGGCTGCGCAGCTTGGCATCCAGATTGGAAAGAGGCTCGTCGAAGAGAAAGAGCGACGGCTCGCGCACGATGGCACGGGCGATGGCCAGCCGCTGCTGCTGTCCGCCGGAGAGGGTGCCCGGCCGCCGCGGCAGCAATTCCTTAAAACCCACGCCCATGATCTCGCAGGTGGCGCGAATCCGTTCCTCGGCCTCTGCATCCGGCGCTTTGCGCAGGCGAAAGAAGAAGGCCAGATTGCCGTATCCCTCGAAGTGGGGATAGAGCGCATAGTTCTGAAAAACCATGCCGATGCGCCGTTCCTTGGGCGGCAGATCACGCATGTCGCGGCCGTCGAAGGTGACCGTGCCTGCATAGCCGCTTTCCAGCCCGGCGACGACACGCAGCAGCGTGCTCTTGCCGCAGCCCGACGGGCCGACCACAGCGATGGTCTGCCCGTTCATGACCGTGAGCGAGACGCCGTCGAGCGCCAGGGTCGGCGGCGGGTCTTCATTGCCCTCTGTCGCTGACCGCCGAGAAGCGGGCGGCTGGTCGAAGCGCTTTGTCACATTGTGAACTCGAATGGTTGCCATGAGTAGTACTCGATCCACGCACTTCTGTTGGAAACAGTCTCGACTCAGCATACAAAGAGAGCGACGATCCTGCAAGCCGCCTCACAGCGATCGAGCGCCATCTGGTCGAGCTCTATCGCCCCTGCCTCAACACCACGCGGATACACCCCCTTTTCATACTACGACACTGATGTTGTAGGAGATTGAATTCGCCGGAGCGCTACGCCACGAAATCAATGTCGTGGTAAATCAATGTCGTGGTAAATAAAAGCGGAAGCCGCTGCTACACGACTCCCGCCACTTCACCCTCAGTTTCAGCACGAAAGACGACAAGATAACCGCACGTGATTCGTCACCCTGTCACCTCCCTCACCCTGTCACCCCCTCACCCGACAAACGTATTCGGGGCCAGAATCGGCGCGGGACAGTTGACCACAAAGCCGTCGGGATGGGTGTCCGGCACGCCCATAAACTCCTCCAGGTCGCCGGACTCGATCAACTCACGGATCTCGGCCGAAGAGGTGAGCACGCGGGCCTGGCTCTCGTCCTTCCAGACCACGGTTCGATGGTCCCAGAAGGGACTCCAGGCCGGTTGGCCGGCTTTGTTGTCAAAGACAGCAGGCTGGAAACCCATGACGCCCGGACCGGGAATGCCGTTGCCGAAAACCCAGATCTCATCGGCGCCGTTGGCGGCCAGCAGTTGTTGGGTTGGCGCGGAAGCCGGGATGTTCATCATCGGCGCCATGCCCTCCATGCCGGTGTCGGTGAGGATATAGCGACTGCCTGGGTAGCACTGATGCAGTTTCATGGTGACAGTCATCTCATCAGTGTTGACCTCCTCAAAAAGCTGCCCGCCGGGGAGCACGCCTTCCAGATCGGGGTCGACGCTCAGACCGCCGCCGGGCCACTTGACCAGGGGATAGTTGACGAAAAGATTGCTCTCCTCCAGCGTCACCGTGCCGGCTTCGGCAGCCGCCTCGACCGCTTCAACCGAGTCCAGCACTTCGCCGGCGTCGCCGGTCACAGGAATCATCTTGAAGAGGGAGGCGTAGGTCGGATCGCCGGGGATCTGCTTGATCACAGCCGGCTGGGCGTCGCCGAAGTCGTAGAGGATGTTGACATTGTCGATCAGGGCCGCTGTGTTTAGCAACGGCACATAGACCAGCCCGATCTCCTCGGCCACACTGGGATCTGAGGCATCGGTACGGATGTAGTAGGCTGATTCGCCGTCGTGCAAGGCCTCATGGACACGGAAAGTGACCGAGCCATACGGCCCCGCCCACGCATCGCTCTCCAGCACATAGTCGAGTACGTCGCCCACCATCACCTCGACATCCTCGTCCATGGCGACTTCGGGGACTTCGGGGACTTCGGGGACTGTGGCGTCGGCAGCAGGTTCGGGAGTCGGCTCGGCAAGCACAGGTGTCGCTGTAGGCGGCACGGCCGTTGCAGGCGGCTGCGCGGCTGAGCCGCAGGCAGCCAGTATCAGCACGCCACTGCTCATCGCGCTCATGCGCAGAAAACGACGACGAGAGAGCGGTTGGCGGGTTTGGGCTGGGTTGGTCTGTGTGGAATCGGACATGGCATTTTCTCCTGTTGTTGGCACGCTGAATTTGACGACTGTCCCAGCCACTTTCGATTGGGGACTAGCTTTTCGTGTGAGTACGCGTGATGGAGAGATCCGTTGCCGGTAGCGGAGTCAACATAAAGCAAAACACCATCTTGACAGCAGAATTGATCTGTGTGAAGATATTGTTGACGCGCATCGACGTTTCATCGCAGCATTTCGCGTCACACCAGGTTGAAGTGCCCACGGAATCTTTTGGCGAGGTGACGTGGGCATTTCTCTTTCCTGCGCATAGCATAGCGGAATCCAACAAAAGACCGGGTAAGCAGACCTACATAAGGCAAATCCGGTTTCTCAAGACCCGCGTTTTCCTCTACAATAATCCCAATACGGATCGACAATGACTCTACGGTGAAAACGGATTTCGCCACAGACGCATACGGATTCGTGACTCATCAATCAATACCGAGTTCAGAGCGGAGAGTGTGTTTATGTCGAGCTATGAGGATTCAGCGTTGCAGTTTGTCAAACCGGGCGTACGCAGCGTTGGATCGATGGGGCGATTCACCTTTGCCGGCGCCACCCATCGGATGCAGTGGAACGAAAACCCCTATGACTACCCGGCGGATCTGAAGGAGGAAGTGCTGCGAACCATGGCCGAGCGGGCCTGGTCCCACTATCCCAACAGCCTCCGCCCCTTCGATCTGATCGACCAACTGGCCGATCTATACCACTTGCCGCCGGAGATGGTGGTTGTCAACAGCGGATCGGCCAGTTTGATCAAGATGATCATGGAAGCGGTCCTCGGTCCGGGCGACCGCATGATGATGCTCTCGCCCACGTTTCTGCTCTACCGTCGCAACGCCGCCCTGCTGGGGGCTGAACTGCACGAGGTCGCGGCAACGCCCGAAAGCGATTTCGCGTTGCCTATCGATGAACTGGTGGTCGGCGCACGCACCAATGAGGCCAAGCTGATCGCGCTCTGCGCGCCCAACAATCCGACCGGGACCGTCTACAGCATCGACGAAGTACGCCGGCTGGTCGACGAAAGCGGCGCGCTGGTCGTCGTCGACGAGGCCTACGTCGAGTTCTCGGATGCCGACATGCGTCCCTTGGTCGATGAGTTTGAAAATGTAATTCTGCTGCGCACCTTCAGCAAGGCCTACGGCATGGCCGGCATGCGCGTGGGGTATGCCCTGGCCCCGCAGGCGCTGGCCAGGGAACTGGATAAGAATGTCAGCCCTTTCCCCATCTCAACCTTCAGCGAGACGGTCGCGCTCACGGCGTTGGCCTACCGCGATCGCTTCATGGCCAACGTGCAGCGCACCATCGAAGAGCGTAGCCGGCTGTCGGCTGCGCTGTCGGCGCTGCCCGGCGTGCATGTCTACTCCAGCGGAACAAATTTCATCCTGACCCAGCTCCAGCGCCCGACGCAGCCATTGCTCGCCAAGCTGCGCCAAGATCACGGCGTTGTGCTCAACGACATGGCCTCGTACCCAGAGTTGCCCCAGACCCTACGCATCACCATCGGCACGCCCGAAGCGAATGATTTGGTTTTCGAGGCGTATCGGGCGTTCGTGGCTGACGGGGCGTAACTGCACGGGCAAAAAGAATTGATCCACGAAGAAACACAAAGGGGCACGAAGAACCGAAAATCTTCGTGTCCCTTCGTGGATCGCCCTTCCACGTGAATTGCCGTAAACCCTTAACGCAAATACACCGGGATATACTCGGTCGCCGCGCCCACGGACTCGCCGTACGCGGATGGTGGAGCGGCATCTTGGGTCGCAGGAATGTAGGCGGGCGGCGGCGCGGCCAGGAAGGCCTTGGTGCGCACATAGCCGGCCTCGATCATCTCGTCCGTCTTGCTGAAATCTCGAAACGAGATGGCGCCGAAGTCGCTGAGGTGGATGTGATAGAGATCGACCGTGTCGTCCTTGGCCGCGCGGTCCAGATCCTGGAGCATGGACTGGGACATCATGCTCGACAGCGTCAGGCTGAAGACCTCCAGCGCGCTCTGGGCCGCGCGCAGTTGGCCGCCGCCATAGCCGGCATTGACCACGTAGAGCGTGGTCGCCCCTTTGTCCATGGCAATGCTGGACGGCACATTGGCCAGCGCTCCGCCATCGACCAGTTGCAGTCGCTCATAGGTGACAGGCGGATGGATGCAGGGCATGGAGGCGCTGGCGAGCACAGCATCGACCAGCGGAGCATCGGGATCGTCGCCGAAAATGAAAAGCTGTTGGCGCTGCAGATCCGTGGCCGTGACATAGAGCGGCAATGACAGATCGCCAAAAGTGGAGACATTAGGCGGCATCGAGCCGGCGATCACCTGGCGCAGGCCGTCACTGCTGAAGAGGCTGGCCTCTCGGCTGCGCAGACGATAGGCAAGCTGGATCACGTTCTGCGGATAGACGATCTCGGCGGTCACCCCGCGCCAGAGATCGGCCATGCGGTCGACGGTCTCCAGCGAGACGCCCCACGCCGCAAGATAGGCGGCATTGATGGCCCCGGCCGACGTGCCGACCAATAGGTCCGGCTGATGGCCCGCCTCGATCAACGCACGCAACGCGCCCACTTCCAATGGGCCGCGATTTCCCGCACCGCTCAACACAAATGCCAGCATGGAATACCTCCGTGAGGCTGCTGCAAAACAAAAAAGCACCGATACAAGTAGTGACAGAACAGGCCGCGGATTCGGCAAATCAGACGGATGCAACCGGATAAAATCCGAAAAACATCCGGCTCTTTCCGCCAAATCAGCCGAATCTGTGATCCATCTGCGGTTTCCTGCCGCGATGGCCTCAATCGAGCTTGCCGCCGACCACGATGACGAACTCGCCCTTGAGCTTGCGGCCCACCATTCGTTCATGCAGTTCAGACAGCGTGCCGCGTTCGACAGTCTCGTACAGTTTGGTCAATTCCCTCGCCACAGCCGCCGGCCGATCGCCGTAGATCTCAAGGGCGTCGGCCAGAAATGAGCCGACGCGATAGGGGCTTTCATAGAAGACCAGTGTGTGGGGCGACTCGGCGTCCACGGCCATGAAGCGTTTTCGTGGGCCGCGCTTATGGGGCGGAAAGCCGCGAAAAGTGAAGCTATGCAAGGGCAGGCCGGAGAGCACCAAGGCCATGACCGCGGCAGACGGGCCGGGGATCATGGTGAAATCGACCTCCTCGCCGGCGGCCTGAGCCTGGAGCAGACGACGAACCAGCGTGAAGCCGGGATCCGAGATGCCCGGCGTGCCCGCATCGGTGACCATGGCCACCGAATTGCCTTCCAGCAGCAGGTTCAGAATCCGCTCGCCCGCAGCCTCTTCGTTGTGCTCGTGAAATGCGATCAACGGGCGCTGGATCTCAAAGTGCTTGAGCATGCGCCCCGTCTTGCGCGTGTCCTCGCTGGCCACATAGTCAACCGAGCGCAACGTTTCCAACGCCCGCAGAGAGATGTCGCCTAGGTTGCCGATCGGTGTTGCGATGAGGTAGAGCATAGGATTACTGCTGCTTGCTACTTGCTGCGTGAATGGTTAATGCTGCGCAAAACGGTGTTGCGAAATCTGTCGCAGACGATTCTCCAAACTTGATTGAACTCGCCCATACCAAGTAACGAACCGATTCCAAAATCTGCCGCTCCACGGAAACCTCACGTAGCAAGCAGCAAGCAACAGTAGGTACCCCTGAGCAACGCACTTCTACGCCGTCAACGTCCCCTTCGTGCTCGGCACGCCCTGGCGACGCGGGTCGTAGCTGGTGGCGAGATCCAGGGCGCGGGCAAAGGCTTTGAAGAGCGCTTCGATCTTGTGGTGATCGTTTTGGCCGTAGAGCACCCTGGCGTGCAGGTTCATGTTGGATTGAAAGGCGACGCTCTCGAAGAGATGGAAGATCAGATCGGTGCCGAGCTGGCCGACCCTGGGCGTCGCAAATTCGGCATCGAAGACGGCATAGGGCCGCCCGCCAAAGTCGAGGGCGACGAAAGCCAGGGCTTCGTCCATGGGCACATAGCTGTGGGCCGTGCGCACGATGCCGCGTCGATCACCGAGGGCGACATCCAAGGCTTTGCCGAAACAGAGAAAGGTGTCCTCGGCGCTGTGATGCTCGTCGATGTGCAGGTCACCTTTGACATCAACGGTTATGTCAAACAGGCCATGGCTGGCAATGGCCGTGAGCATGTGGTCCAGAAAGCCGATTCCTGTGTTGATCTCTGCGCGTCCACTGCCGTCGACGTTGAGATAGAATCGAATCTGGGTCTCGCCGGTTTCGCGCACGATTTCCGCTTCACGCATCATTTCTCTCACAATCCACAAATGAATAATCGTAAGTTGCAGGCTACGTGCCTAGTGTACACTGTATCTCATCGGTGCGCCAAGCGCATACCATATCGCCAAACAGACGAAGGACGTAGGTTCCGGTCCGATTGGCGGCCGATCGGACCGGAACCTACGTCCACACCCATTCGTTTTTTCAGCACACACCGTTCCTTCCCCCAATCGTCTCAGTTCCGTTCACACCGGAGGGTACAAAGATGACCAGGAAGTTTACGGTAGGACAGATCGCCCAAGCCTTGCGCTGTCACCAACGAACCGCCCGCCACTATCTACACGAAGTCAACGCCAACATCGATAGCTATGCCGACGATCTGTCTGAAGCCATCGACCAGCAGACGCTCATCGCGCTCTGCCGTCGCCACGCCGATTCGATCACTGGCTGGCGACTGACGCCGCTACTCGTGCCGGTGCAGCGTGGGCGCTAACTGCGCGTCCAGAAGCGACTTTCTGGTTTGCACCTTCCTGGAAGCTTTCTTGGAAGGTGGTCGATCTGCATTCAGCTTCCAGGAAGACCGGTGAGTAACATTTGGACGTAACCTAGCCATCGGTTATACAGGCAGAACCACGGCTGCCTTGGCCGGGCTTGACGCCAGATGGCCCATGTCCTTGCGCACCAGCAAGACCGGGCACGGGCTCATCTGCATGACCTTGGCGGCCACGCTGCCGGACGGCCATCGTGATGGACCGCCCATGCCGTGGGAGGTCATGACGATGATATCAACGTCCTCGGCAACGGCAACCAGCAGAATCTCATCGGCCGGCGACTCTTCGCGCACGATTTTGCGGACGGGGATATCCTTGTCGGCCAGCAATTGCGAACGTTCATCCAGATAGAGTTGGGCCTGGCGATATGTGTACTGCAAGGCCTCATGGGCCCAACGTTCCTCCGGATAGGGTGACGGCGATGCCGGCAACGGAATGTCCAAGACACGCAACAAGATGACCTGGCTGTCGAACTTGTCGGCAAGCTCGATCGCAATCGAGAGCGCTTCCTCGGCCAGATCCGACCCGTCCAGCGGGACCAATATTCGACCAAACCTGTTCATTCTATCCTCCCTTTGTGGCGACTTGTCGGTAGAGCCGGTCTAGAAATAGAACGGTCCTAAAGATCATAGACCGATGGTGGCTACAAAATGGCTACAAAGCAGGGCAACAAAGGCGATTGCAGGTTCACCAAAAAGCAGATTCCGCCGGGCATGTCGGCGGAATCTCGATGGCTATTCGTCTATCGGGGAAGACGTTGCTTGCGCCACAACTTCATCTGTTATCGGTGATTCCGATGGTCATCCCCCGGAATCACTGCGGCGCAGGCATCTTGCGCCAACTTGGGTTCACTTAATAGGCGACTCCGTCTCCACTGATTTCGAATCGGTAGAAGCCAGGTTCGTCCACATTCTTGGCATGCTCGATCACGATGTAGTACTCACCGGACTCGGTCAGGTTGCGCTGACCATTGAGCATACGCAAGATCCTTCTCATCCACTTCCTCATCACCCTCTTCATCTCCACTAGAGGTCTTGGCCGGGGTGCAGCAGCCAAAGTGAAGATTTTCGCCGTCCTGCCGCCAAGCCTCGGCCTGATCGCCGTTGCGCACGGTCAGGATCGTGGCATCTTTGGGATTCGTAAACATATGGATGGTGACCGGACGTGTGTAGTCGTCGTCATCATCATATGTAAACTTGTACCAATGGTTCGCGCCTTTCTCCAGTTGCATCCACTCTCCGGTGGGCTGCATCGCGAAGTCCGGCCCGGTCCCCATCAATCCCGCAGGCTCGGCGCGTCCATCGTCGGTGCGGCCATGGCGACGGGTTCAGGAGCCGGCTTCGGCTCCGCCGACAGGCGCCACCACCCCGGCTGTCTCACTCGACCAACCGAGGGAAGGTCAGGTTGTCACCGGTCAAGCGTGAATCGATAGTAGGCCGGCGTCTTGACGCCTTCGGCAGGTTCAACGACGATGTAGTAGCGCCCTGACGAGCGAAGGCTTCCTTCCCACTCAGCATAGTCGAGCTTGCCGTCATCATCGTTGTCCACATCGACCAGCGAACAGCAACCGAAGTGTTCGGCTGTGCCGTCGCGGCGCCACAGCTCGGCCTGCTCAGCATTGCGCACAGTGAGAACGACATTCTCATAGGGCTCGTTGTAGAGGCGAATGCCGACCGGCGTCTTGATGTCCTTGTCATAGTCGAAGTCAAAGACATACCAGTGCTCGGCATCGGGCGCCAACTCAGTCCAAGCGCCGGTCGGAACCAACGCGTAGTCTGGAGCGGAACCTGCCAGCTCAGCCAACGTGACCGGCGCCAGTGCGGCGGCGGGCGCCTCGACCGGGGCCGGAGCGGCTTCCACTGTCAACGCCTGCGCAGCGGCTGGGAACGCACATGTTCTTGCCGCTGATGTCGAAACGATAGTAGGCATCCTCGGCCACATCCTTGGCGTGTTCAACGACGATATAGTATGTACCGGATTCACGCAGGGTCCCGGCCCATTCTGCATAGTCCGCCAACCCGTCATCGTTCTTGTCCCGATCGACCATGGTGCAGCAGCCGAAATGCATGTGCTTGCCATCGCGCACCCATTCGTCGATCTGGTCCTGGTTGCGAACAGTCAACGTAGCGGCCGCATAGGGCTCTGCAAACATCCGAATCTCGATCGGTTCATGAACGGCATCGTCACTGCTGTCATAGTCGAAGTGGAATGAATACCAGTCGTATTCACCCGGCTCCAACTCCATCCACTCACCGGTGGGGGCCATTGTGTCAAAAGGTCCTTCGCCTGTGGGGTCCTGGGCATCAACCGGAGCGACCCCTACTCAGCAGGAGGACCAAAGCGACAGCAAGAACCACGACCGGCTTCCACATCATTCCTAGACATCTCTCACTCCTCCTCATGCCTATTGCACATTCTAGCTCTATCCACCTTGCCACCGTGACTTAGTTTGACATGCCGATGAAGACAAAGAGTTGACGCGGATGCGCCATAATGTCTACACGCTGGCTACAAAATGTCGGCATCAGTATAGGATGGTTTCGGTCTTGGCGTGATCGATGTTTAGAAGAGCAGGATTTTTTGCCGGCGAGGCTTCGGCTCATCCTGCCATTGGCGGCGACGCTGGCGACGATCGGCAAAATTCAGGTGAGGTTTGAAGGCGAGCGGCAATTCGCCTGTAGTCGACATGGTTTGCTATGGCGGAACGGTAGGCCGTGCTCGTCGACTCTGCCGGATCCCGTCCTTGCTCGCGTCGCAGCACTTCAGCGCAGATCTCGTACTGTTCTTGGGCGGACGAACAGTCGCCACAGATCCCGTAGAGTTCGATCAGGTGGCGGTGCATGGTTTCGTGCGTCGGGTTGACAGCAAGATAGCGCCGGGCCATGGCAATCGCCCGCTGAAAATCACCCTGAGCCATCGACTGCTCAACCAGTACGCCCAATGCAGCCAGGTAATCTCGCTCCCAGAGCCGGCGGGCCAGTTTGATCCAACGGCTGTACTCGGCACAACCGTTGAGCACGTATCCGTCCAAAAACGGACCCTTGTAGAGATCGACAAGTGCGCAAAGAAGCGCCAACCTCGGGGTACGGTTGTAATCTTCAGCCAATTGCCGAAAGAGGAGGGCATCGGACCAGATGAGGGAGAGATTGAGGCCCACAGTATCTTCACCGATGATCAAAGCATTGGAGATAGGCAGGGAGCGTTGGAGATGGTTACACAGTTTCGTCACGCTGACGTTGCACAGTCGCAGTTGGTTGGCTGGGCCAGAAGAGAAACCCGAGGTGCTGCCGTGAGATCGGCTCACATCCCTCGGCCAAGCGAAAGAGCAGCGCCTGCGACCGGCCCTTGAGGTTCTCAACCGGGCAATTGGCCCAGCAGATCCGTGGTTCCCCGAGAAGATAGATCTGTAGCATCGACATGGAGCACCTCGCTCAATAACAGGGTGACCCATGGGGGGAAATTTTCGGCGGGAGGAAGCATCCCGCGCCGTATCCGGTCACCGCTCGTGCCCAACAGTGACCCAAGCATATCAGGCCACTGTCTACACAGTGGCGACAAAGCGGATACGAAAACTCGCCGTGTTTGAAGTCCGTTCGCAGACCCACTCGGTTCTTTTCATGAGTTCCGGAAAACGTCTTCCAGGAAGGGCAACTGCGGCCAGATGTGCTCTGGACTACACCTTCCTGGAAGATCGCTGCCGATTCAATAGTGAGAATAACCGATCAGATCAGATCATCGAGTGTCACGGGTGTGGCTGGCCATTGCCCCGATTGGCGCGCACCGTCAATCGCTGCTTCCACGGCATGTGAAGTCTGGTAATATTTCGGCCCGCGCAGATTTGATGGCATCTGGCAAAGTTCTGATTGGATCGACTTCAAGCCCGCCGCATAGAGCGTAGGCGGGGCGATGGCCGTCAGATGCTGTTGGAATCCAATGTCGTCGGCGCCCCACTGTGCCCGCCGGATCGCGATGAGCGCCTCGAACTTGTCGACTACATCGGTGGCCAGACTCTCCGGGCTGCCGCGCTCGACGCCGAGCCGAAATAGCGGCACAGGCGACGTCAATTGACAGTGGGTGCAATTGTGCGACACCACGATCGCCAGGTCGCCGCCGAGGCAGTAGGCCTCGACTATCTTGTTCTTGCGATCTCGAATCACGATTCGCCCACAGCCGATCCGCAGATGATCGCTTCCTCGCCACGGATGTGCGATGAGCGTCGGCTGGATCGCGCCGTCGTGCCGGATCATCGGTACGGTTAATCGCTCCGGATCATAGTGTTGATCGGTCGGGGTAGCACAGATATTGACGTCGAGTCGGGTGTAAGCGGAGAAGTTCTGAGAAGGTTCCGGATAAAACACATAGCCCCATTCCGGGACAGCCAATTGGTTCATTTACCGCCTCTGATTCAGTGAACACGATCATATCGACAGCAATCCAACGACAACACCTCAACAACGGACTACACGCCCGCTGAAGTTCCCAAATGATTTCCGGGGTGTTTGGCCGCATTCCCTACTGGCGACAACTTTCCAAGCGCCCCCAAGTCTGAAATACTTCCGGTTGTTTCGGCCGGACTGCATAGGTGAACTACCTAACATTCTAAGTCTACTCGCTACAAGTTTGCAGCAGACTACCGGGATGTTGGTCGCGTGTTCCTGAAAAGTGGTGGATAGATTCTCGGGGCCCAAACATCGCTGAAACGTGGATGCTGTGGAACTGGTGTCGTCACGCCAGCGAACGCACCACTTCCAGAAGCCGGTCGGTCTGGTCGGGCCTGCCCACCGAGATGCGGATGCAGTTTTCCAGCCCGGGTTTGTTGTAGAATCGGACGAGCACGCCCTGCTGTTCCAGCGCCAGCTTCAGGTCAGACGCGCTGCGCCCGTGAACGCGGCAGAGGATGAAGTTCGACTGCGACGGATACGTCGCCAGAAATGGGATATCGGCCAAGGCGTCGTCGAGCCGTCGCCGCTCAGCCTTCAGTTTCTCGACTACCTCGGTGATCTGATCGACATGGCGCAGACTGGCAAGCCCGGCCACCATGGCGGCCACATTGACATTGTACGGCTGCTTAAACTTCCAGAGTTGCTCCATGAGCCAGCCGGGACAAAGGCCGTAGCCCAATCGCAGACCCGCGATGCCGGCGGCCTTGCTGAACGTGCGCAATACGACCAGATTGTCGTGCAGCGGCACCCACGAGGCGCGGCTTCCGTGCTCGGCAAACTCCACGTAGGCCTCGTCCAACACGACGAGCAACGGCAGCTTCAGCAGCCGCGATAGGTCTTGGTCCGACAGCCAGTTGCCGGACGGATTGTTGGGCGAGGTGAGGAAGAGGAGTTTGGGGATGGGGATTGGGGAATGGGGATCGGGGACCGAGATTCGCCCCGAATCCCCATTCCCCAATCCCCAATCACCGCCTCTATCCCCTCGACATCAACGCTGTAGTCGTCGCGACGCCACACGTCGATGACCTGGGCGCCGACGAGTCCGGCGTCGAAGCTATACATGCCGAAGGTAGGCGGGCAGTTGATGACAGCATCCTGGGGACGCAGGAAGAGACGGCAGAGGTAGTCCAACAGTTCATCCGCGCCGTGGCTGGGCAGGATATGCCCGGCAGGCAGACCGACGTAGCGGCTCAGCGCCTCACGCAGTTCGGTCTGTTGCGGATCGGGATAGATGTGGTAGTAGGCATACTCGGCCAACGCCTCGACCACCGCCGGAACCGGCCCGTAGGGGTTTTCATTGGCGTCGAGCTTGACAATGCGGCTGACCGGCAATCCCAGGCGCTTGCTCAGCACTTCGAAGGGCTGGATCGGCGTATACTCCTCCATGGCCGAGACTTCCGGACGCAGGAGGTCTTGTGGTCGAAAGGGTTCGGTCTCTATCACGGCTACGTCTCCAGTCGTCGACGAACGGCCTCGGCGTGTGCGGTCAAGCCCTCGGCACGCGCCAGTGTCTCGGCCGCGGGACCGATATCGGCCAGGGCGGTCTCGTTCAGCCCGATGACGCTGACGATCTTCACAAAATCGTTGACATTGATCGGGCTGGCGAAGCGCGCCGTCCCGCCGGTCGGCATGACATGGCTGGGTCCGGCCACGTAGTCGCCCAACACCTCGAAGCTGCGCTCGCCGATGAAGATGCCGCCGGCATTCTGAATCGAGCCGATGTGGCTCCAGGGGTCTTCGACCAGCAGACAGAGATGTTCGGGCGCGTAGTCGTTGGCCAGCGCCAGTGATTGGGCCAGCGATTCGGTGACCACGATTCCGCTGCCGTTCTCCATGGAGACAGCGATCACGTCGGCACGTTCCAGCTCTTCGAGTTGAGCCAATACCGCAGCCTGAACCTTCTCAGCCATGTGCCGACTATGGGTCAAGAGAATGGCGCTGGCCAGCACATCGTGTTCCGCCTGGGCCAGCAGATCGGCGGCCGCCAATGCGGGGTCGGCGCTCTCGTCGGCCACGACAACGGTCTCGGTGGGACCGGGCAGTCCGTCGATGCCGACGATGCCGTAGACCTGGCGTTTCGCCAGTGTTGTGAATAGGTTGCCGGGGCCGCAGATCTTGTCGACCGGCGCTATGCTCTCGGTGCCGAAGGCCAGTGCGCCGATGGCCTGGGCGCCGCCGCTCACGTAGACGGCGTCAGCCCCGACGATGTCGGCGGCCACCAGGATGGTGGGATGGGGCAGGCCGCTCTCGCGTTGGGGCGGCGAGATGATGGACACGAAGGGGACGCCGGCCACCTTGGCCGGTATTGCAGTCATCAAGACCGAGCTGGGCAGCGGAGCCGTGCCGCCGGGCACATAGACGCCCACCCGCCCGATGGGGCGCACCAGTTGCCCAAGCGTGCCCTCGACGTCGTTGTGGATCCAGCTGATGGCCGGCTGCCGCCGATGAAACGACGCCACGCGTTCCGCCGCCTTGTGCAGGGCGGCCACGACTTCGTCATCGACCTGCTCGTAGGCAGCGGCAATTTGCTCGGCGCTGACGACCAGCGAGACAGGCGTCACGCGGTCCAGCGTTTCGGCCCAACGGATCAGCGCTGCATCGCCGTCGCTGCGCACATCATCCAGGATTCGACGCACGACTTCCTCCGGCGTCAACCGTGCGCCGAAGAGTCGCTCAATGCCGTCGAGCAATGAATCGGGCACGACCATTTCATCCCAGGCTCGGCGTCGCAGCACCGAGTCCTTGGCCGCAGATAGTTCCAAGATACGCATAATCTCTCGATTCTTTCCTTCTACACTACTGATTGAGCCGCTCTGCCTCGTCAATGCGACCAAGCACCACCAGGATGTCATTGGCCTCGATGCGAAAATTGGCGCTGGGACTGACGATCAACTCATCGCCACGACGGACGGCCATAACCGTCAGCCCATAGCGTTGGCGCAGATTGCACTCGTAGAGCGTCTTGTCCCAGATGCTGGCCGGCGCCAACAGTTCTACAACGCCGACCTCGTCGCTGACCTCAAGGTAATCGATGAAGTGGCCGGCAGCCAGCTTGCGCGCCAGGCGCACACCGGCTTCATGTTCCGGCAGAATCACTTCGTCGGCGCCGACGCGCAACAGAATATCTTTCTGTGTGGCCGTGCGAGCCTTGGTGATCACACGTTTGACGCCGAGGCGCTGAAGCAGTACGGTCGCCAGCAAGTTGCTTTCAAAGTCGGTGCCGATACAGACCAATCCGGTGTCAAATGAATCGACGCCGGCCTGGCGCAAGGCATCAACGTTGGTTGCATCCAGGTGCATCACATGGGGCAGCGTCGTACTCAAGGCCTGAACACGATCCATGTCGGCGTCGATGGCCAGAACATTGTGTCCGTACTTGACGAGTGTTGTCGCGACGGCCGTGCCAAACCGCCCCAGACCGATGACGACGTACTCGTCTACTTTGCGGCGGTTCGACGCCCAGAACTTGAGGCGCGGCTCTGATCTTGATCCCTGTTTGGTCTTATCGTCAGCGGCTTCGCCGGCACTGCTCGTCTGGCCCACTGGAGTTCTCCTCAAGCTTGCTGTTGCACTGCTCGTCATGCATAAAACATGAGCAGTATATCATGATTCTCCGGCTAGTCAGCCATGGGATGGAAGACAACATCGTGGGCCGCCAATTGGCCATCCAAATAGTCGAAACGCCCCGAAAAGAAGCGGTCCTGCTCCAACCATTTGAGGAAGATCCGATCGCCTTCCCACAGCGGCAGATCGAGCAGTTGATCATCGTCGATCCAGGCCAGCACGCCTTCCGGCGAGTCGATCAGTTCGCCGTCGAAGTCGTGTGCCACAAAGACGAAAGCGTACCAATCTTCGTCATCGTTGAAGGCAGGAAAGGTCAGAACCCCGCGCAGTTCCGGGTTGCGTACTCGCAGACCACTCTCCTCATAGATCTCGCGGATGGCGCACGCTTCGGGCGTCTCACCCGGCTCGAATTTGCCGCCGAGACCGTTCCACTTGCCCTGATGCATGTCGTTCTCTTTTTTGATGCGATGGAGCATCAAGGTCCGATTGTCGCGTTTGATATAGCAGAGTGTGGCGAGTTTCATAGGAGGTGACTGGTGATCTGGGATTGGTGATTGGGTTTGGGCGGTGGGGATGTGGAGAAGTGGGGCAGTAGGGATTGGGGGATGCGGATAGGCTTCTCGCTATCCCCCCACCGCCTCACTCCCCTACTGCCCCACCTCCCTACTCCGCCACATCAATAGGCCGCAAGCTCTTTCAAAATCGCGTAGATCTTGTCCGCGCTGGGGCGGTAGGCGTCCTCAAGCGGCGGGCTGAAGGGGACAGGCGTGTCCAGTCCGCCGAGGCGACGCACCGGCGCGTCAAGCCACTCAAAAGCCTGCTCGGAGATGATGGCCGCGATCTCTGCGCCGATGCCGGCCAACTGATTGGCGGAATGAACGACCAGCACCTTGCCCGTGCTGCGCGCCGTCGTCAGCACAGCCTCGGTGTCCAGCGGCTTCAACGTGCGCAGGTCGAGCACTTCCACGTCGATACCTTCCTCCGCCAGCCGCTCAGCCGCGTCCAATGCCTCGCGAACCTGTGCGCCGTAGGTGATGACCGACAGATCGCTGCCGCTGCGAGCCAGATTCGCCTTACCCAACGGAACGACATACTCGCCTTCGGGCACGATTCCCTTGGCCGAGCGATAGAGCGGCTTGCTCTCGAAATAGATGACCGGGTTGTTGTCGCGGATGGCCGCAATCAGCAGGCCCTTGGCGTCGGCCGGCGTGGCCGGGGCCACCACTTTGATCCCCGGCGTATGCACGAACCAGGCCTCCGGGTTCTGGCTGTGAAAGGGGCCGGAGCGGATGCCGCCGTCGCTGGGCGCACGGATGACCCAGGGCACCGCGCCGCTGCCAGCGATAGTGGTTGTTGGCCGCATATTGGACGATGGCGTCGAAGGCCGAGGTGATGAAATCGGCGAACTGCATTTCGATGACCGGACGCAGCCCCATCAGCGCCATGCCCGTGGCCGCGCCCACAAAGCCGGACTCGGCGATGGGCATGTTCTTGACCCGCCGGTCGCCAAATTCGTCCGTAAAGCCTTTGGTGACCTTGAAGGCCCCGCCAAAATCACCGCCGATGTCCTCGCCCATCACCAGCACATCCAGGTCGCGCCGCATCTCCTCGCGCAGCGCCTCGCTGATGGCCGCGATGTAGGTCAGTTCGCGATCACGATCTGCCGGCTGCTGTGCATCGGCAAAGCCAAAGTTGTTGCCGGTCTTTCCCATTACAATCGATTCGCACTCCCAAAGTGTGATGGCCGGTCCGCCTTTTGTATCGCGACATTTATGTCGCAGCAGACTTACACGGCCCGCCGTGCGACATAAATGTCGCGGTACAGATCGGCACGCCACCGATACGGCCGCGCCCTAGGCGCTTATCGGAGAGAAGGCCGATAGACCGCGGATTAGGCGGATGTGGCGGATAAATGCCGATAAAATCGGAAAAATCTGGCTGTTTCCGTCTAATCCGCCGCATCCGCGGTCCATTTCTGGGTCACTCCGACAGCCGGCTAGTCCGCATAGACGCCATCGAAAATCGATGCCGGATCGGGCATCGGCGACGACTCGGCAAACTCGACGGCGTCCTCGATCTCGACCTCGCAGCGATGGCCGATCTCGTCCAGCTCGATCTGATCGGTGATGCCGGCGAGCAACAGGCGATCCTCGTAGCGCCGCAGCGGATCCTTGGCCTCCCACTCAGCCAACAACTCGGCGGGCACATACTCTGCGCCGTCGTGGATGGCGTGGCCCAGCATGCGCATGGTCTTGGCCTCGATCAGCGTGGGGCCGCCGCCGGACCGCGCCCGGTCCACCGCTTGCTTGGTGACGTCATAGACCGCCTCGACATCGTTGCCGTCGACGATCAGGCCGGGTATGCCGTAGCCGGCCGCCCGATCGGCGATGTCTTCGATCTTCATCTGCTGTGACATGGGCGTGGCGTAGGCGTAGAGGTTGTTTTCGACGATGACAACGACGGGCGCATTCTCGACAGCGGCCAGGTTCATGGCCTCGTGAAAGACGCCGGTGCTGCTGGAGCCGTCGCCGATAAAGGTGAGCGCGACGCGGGGTTCAGCCCGGTAGTTGAAGCTCATGGCCATGCCCACGGCGACCGAGAGCGAGTGGCCCAGATGGCTGATGAAGCCGGCGATGTTGTGGTCTAGATCGCCGGTCCCGTGCAGGTTGGCATCGCGCCCCTGGGTGACGCCGGTGGCCTTGCCCAGCATATTGGCAAAGAGCCGACGCGGGGTGAGACCGCGCAACAGATAGCAGCCCAGATCGCGGTGCATGGGGGCGACCACGTCATCCCGTTCAAGCGTATAGCCGGCGCCGACGCTGATGGCCTCGTGGCCGCGCTGGCTGAAGGTGCCGCCCAGTCCTCGCCCCTGCTGCCAGAGGGCGACCATACGCTCGTCATAGGTACGCGTGAGGCGCATCCAGTAGTAGAGTTCCAGTCGCTGATCCCGGCCCAACGCCAGGTTCAGATCCGGCGACGTCATGAGATCTGCCCCTCCGTCGCCAGCCCAAGAATCCGCTCCACCACCTCGTCCGGGGTCATGTCCGATGTGTCAACAACGATGGCGTCGTCGGCCGCACGCAGGGGCGACAACGTCCGCCGGCTGTCGCGCTCATCACGCTCGATGATGTCCGCCAAAATCTGATCGTAGGGGATCGCCTTTCCCCGTTTCTCCAGTTCAAGATGGCGTCGGCGCGCACGTTCTTGCGGCGAAGCATCCATGTAGATTTTTAGTCCAGCCGAAGGCAGCACCACCGTGCCGATATCACGCCCGACCATGACGATGCCCGGTTTGCCGCCCAGACCTGCGCCGTACTGTTCGCCGATGCGACGCTGTTGAGCGCTCAGCGCCTGCCGAACCCTGGGGTAGGCCGACACAGTCGAAACATTCTGATCGACCTCCGGGCTGCGAATCAACCAGGTGACATCGACGCCGTCGACCAGGACTGTGCACTGGCGGCCGTCGGTCTCGTCGGGCGCAGGCGGCGCCACGTCGATCAGAACGGTCTCGGCAAGCAAGGAGACCGCGTCTTCGTCGGCAATCGGCACAAGCCGATCCAACGCCGCCCAGGTCACGGCCCGATACATGACGCCGGTATCAAAGAGTAGAAAGTCGAGGGCATCGGCCACCAGATAGCCCATGGTGCTCTTGCCCGATGCCGCCGGACCATCTACGGCAATGATGGCCGGCTTCAGCCGGTGAACGGGATTGGCCGTCGTGCGGTTCAATGAATGCTCCTCCATGCTGTCTTCATGCTCTGGACGATCTGCTGCCGCTCGATTTCTTGGGCTTGTACGACTTTTCAGGCGCATTGGGCCCGGATTGGACCAGATTGCGCAAGGCGGTGACCTCGCCACGTGTCAGGTGGACATGTTGTCCCACTTCCAACGCGCCCAGTTGCAGCGTACCGATCGACCAGCGTACCAAGCGGAGAGTTCTCAGCTCGACGGCCGCCAACATGTGGCGAATCTGCCGCTTACGCCCTTCCCGCAGCGTGATCTTCAGCCAGCAGCCCTCGCGAGGCCCCGGCGCGAGGCGCATCTGAGGCGGCGGCCGGTCGACGACTGAGACGCCGGCCGGCGCGGTCTTGCCGTCCGGAAGATCGATGCCGCTGCGCAGTTGGTTGAGCAGCCCTTCCGGCGGTCGAGACTCGACCAGCACGTAGTAGATCTTTTCGTGCCTGAAGCTGGGATGGGTCAACTTGTGGGCCAACGCGCCGTCATCGGTCAGCAAGATCAGCCCTTCACTGTTGAGATCCAATCGCCCAACCGGGAAGACACGGCTCAGTTCCGGGGGGAGCAGGTCGGCCACAGACTGGCGGCCACGCGTGTCGCCGCCGATGTCGCTCAACACATCGCGCGGCTTGTTCAGTTTCAGATAGAGATGGCGCTTGCGCTTGTGAACCGGCTTGCCGTCCACCGAGAGCAGCACCTTCTCAGGATCGACCTTGGTGCCCAGTTCGGTCACAGTCTGGCCGTTGACCTGCACCCGCCCCTGGGTGATCAGTTTCTCGCAGGCTCGCCGGCTGTCTACGCCCGCCGCGGCCAACACTTTTTGAAGACGTTCTTCTGCCATGATTGATTCGTCATTTCCTGATACGCTACTTCTGAAGATTACCGATGGGATAGACCGCGAATTAGGCGAATCAGGCGGATAGACCCGGATTTGATTCGAACGCGTCACTGTACAGTCACATATTGTACGTGTAGTTTGCAACCGAACAATCCCCGAATATTCCAGAGACTCCGCAGCTCGTGCGGTTGCAAACCGCACCTAGTTCCAGAATATTTAGTCGCATGCCATCTCAATGGTTATGGATTGAGTATACCAAGTCACGACGTGCCTGCAAAGGTTGGCACGAGCAGCACCTTGAGAACGCCCGGCCTCGCCGCAAGCTCAAGAGCGACGACACCGTCTGCCAATGGCAGCCGATGATGGATCAATGGTTCGACACCCACGACGCCACGCGCCAGGGCGCGCAACGCCGGCGGAAACGGGCCGCAGCGACTGCCCACCAGCGTGATCTCATCCACCACCAGCGAACTTATGTCAAATTGAGGCAGGCCACCGGCAAAGGTGCTCTTGAGCACGATGGTCCCGCCTGGACGCACAAGCTGGCGCGCGGCGTCGAATCCCGCCGGCGATCCGGTCGTGTCGACCACGATGTCGGCGCGGCGCACGCTGGAGCGCGTCCGCCTCTGCTGAACCGAGCAGAACCGACGGGAATGCCCAGTTCGGCGAGCAGTGTTTCCTTGTTGCGGTTGCGTACCAGCACCGTCAGATCGCAATTGGTCGACGCCAACACCTGCGCCACGAGCAGACCGAGCCGCCCGACACCCAGCAGGCAGACACGCGAATCGGGCGTCAGGTGGACCTGTTCCAGAATCTGAAAGGCTGCGGCCAGCGGTTCGACAAAGACGGCCTGCTCATCCGAGACGGCCTCGGGCACGGCATGGAGATTGGCAAGCGGCAATGTCAAATAGTCGGCGAAGGCCCCGTCACGACCGATGATGCCCATGCTCTGGCGCTGTCGGCAGTGCTTGTGCTGCCCGCGCCGGCAGAGCGAGCACTGCCCGCAGCCGATGTTGATCTCGCCCACCACCCGCCGCCCGATCCAAGATTCGTCACCCGGCGCACTGACCACCGTGCCCACAAACTCATGGCCAAGCACGCCACGATAGCCGCCCTTGTAGCCGGCCATCAACTGCAAGTCGGTCGAGCAGATGCCGGCCAGACTGACGTGGATCAGCGCCTCGCCCGGCTGTGGCGCTGGCGTCGGATAGTCGTTGCGCACAATCGGACCATCATCGGTCAACAACAGCGCTTGCATAGACTGGGGAATCGCGTCGTTCTTCACAGGCGATCTGTTCTCCAGATACAGTCGTTATCGTGATCGCTGAAATAGAAAAGCGACGAAGTATCGCTACTCCGTCGCTCTCAAAAACAGTGTAAAGAGTCAAATGGCCTCATTCCTGAGCTAGCAGCCGCATCAACAGAACGGGACCCTTCGATCTGTTTGCCTTGCGGTCTTAGGCAAGAGCAGCGTTGCCATTGGCGACATTGCCGTCCGACTTCTTGTTCTTGCGCCCCAGGAAGGATCCCTCTTCCCAGGCAACCAGCAGCGGCGCAGCATTGAAGATCGAACTGTAGGTACCGGAGACCAGGCCGACAATCATGGTGGCCATGAACTGGCGCAATGTTGCGCCGCCCAGGACCAGGATGGCCACAAGAATCAGCAGTGCCGTGATCTGGGTTGCGATGGAACGCTGGGCCGTCTCGACAATGCTGCGGTTGGCGACGGTGGCAAACGACTCGCCGCGATAACGACGCAGGTTCTCACGCAGCCGGTCGAAGACGACGATGGTGTCGTTGACGCTGAAACCGATGACCGTCAGAATCGCGGTCAAGAAAAGCGCGTCCACTTCCCATCCGCCGACAAAGTACATGATGCCGGTAAACGTGACCGTCACCAGAACATCGTGGATCAGCGCAATCACGGCACAGGTGCCGTAGCGGAAGGGATGGCTGACGCTGCGAAAGGCCAGCGCGATGTAGAGCAGAATCAGCAATGAGGCCAAGGCCACGGCCAGGATGGCCGCTCGGCTCACCTCTGTGCCGATTGACGGGCCGATGCTGCGATAGGAGAGTTCCTCGAACGCACCATACTTGGCCTCGATAGCGGCAATCAGCACTTCCTTTTGCGGAATATCGATCGTCTTCAGCTTGACCTGGACACGATTGCTGTCTTCAACGTTGAAGGCGACGGTATCCGGAAAGCCTGCATCCACAAAGATCTGCCGGACATCAGTCGGCGGGATCTCCTGATCGAAGTGCATCTCCCACAGCGTTCCGCCCGTGTAGTCGATGCTCAACGGCAAAATCGTGCCCAGGGTGATCAGGCAGTAGATCATGAAGAGAAGTCCCGGCACAATCGCAATCGCCGAGATTGTGAACCAAAGACTGCGTCGCTCAACAATATGCATAAGTTCGTTCCTTACTTCGATAGAAGTTCTAATTCGGTATGCATCGGGCGTGAACCGGATTCATGGTTAGCGAGAAAAAACTATCTCAGTATCCGATCAAGCTGCGCGAATCCGCCAGTTTTTCATCGCGGCCGGAAAGAACTGTGCGCATAAAGGTTCGGGTAACGAAGACGGCAGTGAACATGGAGAGCACGACACCGATGCCCAGTGTCAGGGCGAAACCCTTGACGATGCTGGCGCCGAAGGTGCTGCCGAACCAGTAGAGCACACCGCAACTGATCAAGGTTGACAGGTTGCCGTCGCGAATGGCAGGCCAGGCCCGATCAAAACCGGCTTCAACCGCCAGGCGCAATGAGCGGCCGACCCGCAGTTCCTCTTTCATGCGTTCGAAGATCAGGATGTTGGCATCCACAGCCATGCCGATGGAGAGCAGGAAGCCGGCAATGCCGGCCAGCGTCAGTGTCACCGGAATCAGCTTGAACACGGCGATATTGAAGATCACGTACGAGGCCAGCGCCAGGTCAGCAATAAAACCGGGAAGACGGTAGATGATCAACATGAAGAGCAGCACGCCGATCATGCCGATGATGCCGGCGGTCAGGCTGCTCTCGACCGATTCCTTGCCCAACGTGGCGCCGATGGTCGAGATGTCGACAATATTCAGGGCCACGGGCAACGCGCCGTAGCGCATCTGCACGGCCAGCGAATCGGCCTCTTCATTGGTGAACTGGCCGGTGATCACGCCGGTGTCCTGAATGGCGGCGTTGATGACCGGGGCCGACAGCACAACGCCGTCCAACACGATGACCAGCGGCTCGCCCACATGATCGCGCGTATAGGCGTAGAACTCGTCGCTGCCGTCGCTCGGTCAGTTCGAAGCCGATCTCCCACTGGCCGAGTTGGCCTTGGGTGGCGAGAGCATTGCGCAGAATGTCGCCGGTCATGACCGTCTCGAAGACCTGGTCCGGATAGGGCACGGCGCCGGGCGGCAACGTGCCGGCTTCGATAGCCGCCTGGGCATTCGCGGCGGCAGTCGGACGATTGGTCGTGTTGATGATCATGCCCTGGGCCATCGGCGTGCCCTGGGGATCGACAAACTCCAACTGGCCGGTCGAGCGAATGGTCTCGACCGCCTGGTCAGGATTGTTGACGCCCGGCAGTTCGACGATGATGCGTTCCTCGCCCTGAAGCTGGACAATGGCCTCGGCCACGCCGAGACCGTTGACACGATTCTCGACAATCGTCTTGGCGGTGTCCATCGAGCCGGCTTCGACCGACTGGCCTTCGACCAGATCGGCTTCCAGCAATACCTGGGTGCCGCCACGCAGATCCAGTCCCAACTTCACATCCTTGAGATCGCGTGGAACGCCCCCCGCAGCCGGAAGCAAGTTTTCCACCGGGCCGGGATGATCGATGGGCAACGCAATAAAAGTTGCGACGCCGATCAAGAGTAAGACGAGGATCAGTACAATCGTATTATTACGCATAGTTCCCTCAACGTTCCAGCGCTGTACAGACTGCTGGTTTCCGATGGTATGTTTTCCCACATAGACACGAGACCGAGGCTCTCCAACAAGAGAAAGAGACGGTCAACGGGGAGACATGACAAAATGAGTCCGCTTGATACAGTACGAATGGTCCACAAGAATCTGAGACAAACCATTGAAGTATAGAACGGGGACAATCCAGTGTCAAAATCAGAGTATGAACTGCGACGAACTAGAGATTGACCATGCCGTCGTTTGACAGTAGACTGAGCCTTTGGAAAACGAGTGAGAAGGTGACAGGGTCGCAAGGTGAGTGGGTGAGTGGGTGACAAGGTGATGCAGTCGTGTCCCGAGCAGTCGTCTCTGCGGTCATTCACCCTGTCACCTTGTCACCCACTCACCCTATCACCCCCTTCGGGAGAGAACGAATGAACTTCACAGATTTCGCAGACGCGGTCCAGACCAATATCGGAAAAGTGATCATCGGCAAGCGCGATGCGGTTGAGCTGATGCTGGTGGCGCTGCTCTGCGACGGCCATGTGCTGCTGGAAGACGTGCCGGGCATCGGCAAGACCACGCTGGCCAAAGCGCTGTCGCGCAGCATCGACTGCTCGTTCGCCCGCATCCAGTTCACGCCCGATCTGCTGCCCAGCGATGTGACCGGCATCAACTACTACAATCAGAAGAAGCAGGAGTTCGAGTTTCGGCCGGGGCCGGTCTTCAGCCAGATCCTGCTGGGCGACGAGATCAACCGGGCCACGCCGCGCACCCAGGCCAGCCTGCTCGAAGCCATGCAGGAACGCCAGGTCACGGTCGACGTCGACACCATGGCGCTGCCCCGCCCGTTCATGGTGCTCGCCACCCAGAACCCGGTGGAGTTGGAGGGCACCTTTCCGCTGCCGGAAGCCCAGTTGGATCGATTCTTGATCCAGGTGCAGCTCGGCTACCCGACGCTGGACGAGGAAGACGAGATCCTGCTGCAATACCAACGGCAGGATCCCATGGACGCACTTGCGCCGGTGGTCGACAGCGCAACGATCCTGGCGCTCCAGGACGAGGTGCGCACCATCCACGTGAGCGATGCCATCCGCCACTACATTCTGGAAGTCGTGCGCAGCACACGCGAACACGATGGCGTCGATCTGGGCGTGTCGCCGCGCGGCAGCCTGGCCCTTTTCCGAGCCGCTCAGGCGCTGGCCGGCCTGCGCGGTCGCGACTACGTGATCCCCAGCGATGTCCAGCACCTGGCGCCGCCGCTGCTCACCCACCGCATTCACATCAGCCCGCAGACACGACTGCGCGGACGCACGCCGGAGCAGGTCGTGGCCGAGATCGCCGAACAAGTGCCCGTGCCGGTGGCCGAGTAGTGTAGTCCAGTATGTTCAAAAGCAAACGTCGGATCGACTCAAGCAAAGATACGCAGTACAACGATGCCTGGATCGTGCTGGCCATCATCCTGACGGTGGTCGGCATCGTGCTGAACAACGCATTCCTGACCAGCGTTGCCATCATCATCCTGATCATCTCCGGCATCACTTGGGTCTGGGCGGCGCTGATCTTCTTCGGCGTGGGCTACGAGCGCCGCTTCAGCGAAACCCGCGCCTTTCGAGGCGAGACCGTTCGGCTGACGTTGACGGTGCAGAACCGGAAGTTCCTGCCCATCACCTGGCTCAACATTCGCGACAGTTTTCCGGCGGCTCTGCCGGTCAGCGGCCGCGACCTGCCGGTCAGCCCGGCCACCAATCAGGCCGACTTTTCGACATTCTGGATGCCCGGCCCCTTCCAACGTATCACGCGCAACTTTGATATCGAGTGTGTCGAGCGCGGCTTCTTCCGCTATGGCCCGACCGACATGAAGAGCGGCGACGGCTTCGGCTTTTTCAGCCGCAGCCAGGTGCTCGACAACGAAGAACGGCTCATCATCTATCCGACCCTCTACACCGTGGCCGAACTCGGGCTGCCCACCAAGAATCCGTTTGGCGAAACGAGGGCTCAGGGCACGCTCTTCGAGGATCCCATGCGCACGATCGGCGTACGCGAATGGCAGTCCTTCGACATGCCCCGTCGCATCCACTGGAAGGCCACCGCCCGCCAGCAGACGCTGCTCAGCCGGGTCTACGAGCCGAGCGAGGAGCAGGAGATCCAGATCTTCCTCAACGTCGCCACCATGGAACGGCACTGGCACGGCTACATTCCCGAACTGCAGGAGCGCAACATCAGCGTGGCCGGCAGCCTGGCCGCGCTGGCGGCAGAGCTGCGCCTGCCCGTCGGCCTGATCGCCAATGGCGCGCTGCCCGGCGGCGATCAACCGATTCGCCTGCTGCCCGGACGCAACCCGGATCAACTCATGCACATCCTGGAACTGCTGGCCGCGGTCACGCCCTTCTCCACCGGCCCCATGGAACAGATGTTGGCCCACGAGGCCCCGCGCATGCCCTGGGCCGCCACCCTGGTGGTTGTGACCGCCATCGCCCACGACCCGCTGCTGGCCACTCTGCTCGATCTGAGCGCAGCCGGACGGCAGTTGGTTCTCTTCACGCTGGCCGAAGAGCCGCCCACACAAGTCATGGAGAAGATACCGGTCTACCACCTCCCCCACCTCATCGACGACATTGTGGCCCCGACCCTGGTCCAATCAGGCCAGCTTGATGTTCGTTCCATGCGCTTCGCCACACGGCGTCCACCGCAGCAACCTGCGCGAAAAGACAGCGCGGCCAGTCAGCCGGCGGATCCGGGAGATTTGACATGCTGCTGACCAATCGCCGTCACCGTCTGCTTCACCTCGCCGTGGCCGGCATGGAGGTCGGCTGGATCGCGCCATGGGCGCTGCTGCTGATTCGCTTCTGGCAACGCCGGCTGGCGGTCACGCTGTTGGAGGAAAGCGGCGCGCTGGAGACGGTCGCTGCGCTGGACAACATCCGATCCATGCCGCCCGTCGCCTTCTTTCTCCTGCTCTTCGTGCTGATGATCGTCTACATGCTGGCGGCCGACATGCTGAACCAGCGCCAGATCGACTCACCGCTGCGTGAACTGATCATGCTGGCGTTGGTCGTGGGCACATCCTTGGTGGTGGTGCGCACGCTGATCTACCCGACGGTGAGCGCAACCGACTGGGAATGGCTGGCCAATGTGACCGGCTCGCTCTTCAACTTCACGGCAGGGCGGCGACCGGATCTGATCGTGTTGGCCATCAACGCCTTTCTCTGGTTCCGCGTCGCCTTCAACACCGACCGCGACCTGACCTTCTTCGGCGTCGGGCTCAGCTTCCGCCTTGGCCTGTTGATCTGTGTCGTCGGCGGGGCGCTCTTGTCCGGCATCGACAGCCCAGTCGACATCGGCGTCGTTCGTCTTCTTTGCCCTCTTCCTCGTTTTCGGCCTGACCGCCGTCGCCATTGCCCGCATCGACGAAAAGGCATATCTGGTCGAGAGCAGCCGTGGGAGCCTACTCTCCTATGCGCGCGTGGCCCAGATCGTGTTGGTTGTTCTGCTGATTTTGGGGATCGGCGTGGTCGCGGCGCTCATCTACTCGCCTGCCAATATCCGCACATTCTTGGGCTGGTTCTCGCCGCTGTGGGATCTGCTGACGGCCATCTTGGTCGGCATACTCTATGCCATCGCCTGGATACTGGCCCCGCTGATGGAGGGGCTGATCCGCTTTCTCCAGCGCCTGATGGCCAACGCCGATCCACAACAGTTGGAACCGCCGTCGGCCGGCGAACTGATCACGGTCGAGATCGCGCCGGAAGATATCAACGCATTGCTCCAGCAATACAGCTATGTGCGCTACGGCCTGGTCCTGTTGATGATCGCCCTGGTCCTCGGCCTGATCTGGCTCTTCTTCGTACGTACGGCGCGCCGCAACCGCCAGAATGAAGCCGAGGAAGTCAGCGCCGAACGCGTGACCATGGGCGGCGACCTGTTGGGCCGTGGACTGGATCGGCTGCGCAATCTGGTCGATCTGGTGCGCCGCTACGGCCTCGGTTCGCAGTTGTTGGCGGCCATCTCGATCCAGAATATCTACGCCAACATGGGCCGGCTGGCGCGCGGGCGGGGCTATCCTCGTCCGCCGTCGCAGCCGCCGGATGACTACTTGCCCGCGCTGGCCAATGCATTTCCGGGTCGCAGCGAAGAAACGGAACGAATCACAGCGGCCTACATGCGTGTTGAATATGGGGACCGTTCGCTCGACGACAGCGAGCTTTCGACCTTGCGAGCCGACTATCAACGCCTCCGGGATACACCGGAGAACGTCTCAGTTGACGCATCGGGAGAAGATCCAGATGGTGGCATTGCACAGGGAGAATCGTAGAATTCATCCGATACGCAGTGCAGTCCGACCGTTCTGCGCAAAAGAGTCGATTGGCGGCACCATTGTAGGGACATGGCGTTTCCTGCAATCCCGAGGTTAACGAAATCCGATTCGCTTTTCAACACCACAACCGGCATCCGAAACGTTTCCTGGAATGCCTAGTCCGCTAGTTGGCAGAACGGATATAGGGCCGAATGCGGACAAGGAATTCCGGAGAACATATGAGCGACGCAGACGATTTTTGACACTTTGGAATCGCCGGTTAGGAGCCAGGCTTGACGGGGAATGCCTTGTCCCTACGCATCCCATAGCGAAGCAGGCCAAAAACGTCAGCATGCCCGATTCACTCCTGATAGGCCGTAGTGCTATACTTCGATCAGTGACCCACATCCGCGTGGGTCCGATAGTCGAAACGGAAGGAGTTTTTCAATGGCGAAAAACAAGAACAGCCTCAAACAGAGGCCGGTTGAAGCATTAGTCGACACAGCTATCGACCCCGAATTAGCGACCAGCACACCCTCGTCCAACGAAAGCCCAGTCCTCACCGCTCCCGAAACTCGCTACCGAATTTATCGACCCGCATCATCCCAGCGGCGCCTTGCCCGACGATCCGCCCATCCGCAGCGCAAGCGCCTATGCGGTTGCCCAGGCCCAGTTGGATGCTGCCGCAGACTTCATGGGACTGGATAAGGATATTCGCAGCTATCTGCGCTCGCCCCAGCGCGAGATGATCGTCCACTTTCCGGTGCGCATGGACGACGGTCGCATGCGCATGTTCACCGGCTTCCGCGTCCACCACAACACCACCAAAGGCCCGACCAAGGGCGGCATCCGCTATCACCCGGCGGTCACGCTGGATGAATGCCGCGCCCTGGCCATGTGGATGACTTGGAAATGCTCGCTGATGAACTTGCCCTACGGCGGAGCCAAAGGCGGCGTCATCGTCGACCCCGGCGAACTGAGCATGGCCGAGCTCGAACGCCTGACCCGTCGCTATGCCACCGAGATCAGCCTCTTCATCGGTCCTGAACGCGATATTCCGGCCCCGGACGTCGGCACCAACGCCCAGATCATGGCCTGGATCATGGACACCTATTCCATGCACAAAGGCTACTCCATCCCGGCCATCGTCACCGGCAAGCCGGTCAACGTCGGCGGCACCGTCGGCCGCGAGTATGCCACCGGACTCGGCATCACCTACACCACCCGCGCCGTCATGAAGCAGCGTTTGGGGCGCGGGCTGGACGACGCCTCAGTCGCCGTCCAGGGCTTTGGCAATGTGGGCAGTTGGACTGCGCGCAGCATGCACGAACGGGGTGCGCGCATCGTCGCCATCAGCGACAAACATGGCGGCATCTACACCTCGCATGGGCTGGACCTGCGCCAACTGTTGCGCCACGTCAAGGAAGCCGGGACGGTGGTCGGCTTTCCAGGAACAGACGCTCTGACCAATGAAGAGTTGCTGGAGATGGACGTCACTGTGCTGGTGCCGGCGGCCTTGGAAGGCCAGATCACGCGCGAGAACGCCTCTCGCATTCGGGCAAAGCTTGTCGCCGAGGGCGCCAATGGCCCGGTGACACCGGAAGCCGAGGCGATCATGCTCGACGCCGGCATCGAGATCATACCCGACGTCGTCTGCAACGCGGGCGGCGTGGTGGTCAGCTACTTCGAGTGGGTCCAGGGCCTGCAATCCTATTTCTGGGATGAAAGCGCGGTGCGCCGCAACATGGAACGCACGCTGCTCGACAACCTCGACGCGGTCATCGGCGTGACGATGCGCGAGCATTGCAACCTACGCATCGCAGCCTACAGCCTGGCCATCGAACGCATCGTCGACGCGGTGCGTCACCGTGGGTTCTATCCGTGAAGTACCACGGCATTTATGCCGTCCCGTCTCAGACCAAGCGGACGGCATAAATGCCGTAGTACCACAAACTGAAGGTCTTCGACAGCCCTTTTATTTCCGACGCGCCCAGGTTCTTAGTATAATACAGGGATTATGAGTAAGGACCTTGGCCGCAAAATCATCTATTCGCTTGTCGTCGCGCTGCTCATCTACGTGGGTTTGGCGCTGTGGAGCGATTGGCAGGATCTGGCGCAGGCGCTGATCGATTTCCCCTGGCAGTGGATGCCCGCTGTGATCGGCCTGACGTTGCTGAGTTACCTGGGACGGCTGTTCAAATGGCAATGGTATCTACGCGTCGTCGGCGTGCAGATACTCCCGCTACGACAGTGCACGCATCTTCGGCGTCGGCATGTTGATGGTCATGACGCCGGGCAAGGCGGGCGAGTTTCTCAAGAGCTACATGGTCAAGAACGTGACCGGCACGCCCATGAGCGTCACCGCTCCCGTGATTTTGGCCGAACGCATGACCGACGGCATGGCCATGCTCGTGCTGGCCGGGGCCGGCCTCTTCGCCTTCCCGGACCCGACGGCCCGCTCAGTTGCAGCAGCGGTCTTCTTCAGCTTCGTTGCCATCGTCGTGGTCGTGCAGATCCGTCCGCTGGCGCTCTGGTTCATCGGCCTGGCTGAGCACATTCCTGTGGTCAAGCGCTTCGCCCACAACTTTCACACCCTCTACGAGAGCTCCTATATCATCTTCAAGCCGGGCAATCTGATCGTCTCGTTGACCATCGGCGTCTTCAGTTGGGCCTGTGTGGGCCTAGCCTACTACATCGTCCTGGTCGGCTTTGGCGCGCCCCAAGGACCGCAGACCGTACTGGTCGCCATCTTCATCTTCTGCATCAGCACGGTCATCGGCGCAGTCTTCGCCATGCCGGGCGGTCTGGGCGGCGTCGAGGGCAGCCTGGTGGCCCTCAGCATGCGCATCCTCGGCCTGACCAGCGCCACGGCCACGGCAGCGGCCCTGCTCACCCGCTTCTGCACACTGTGGATGGGCGTCGGCATCGGCGTGGTCAGCTTCCTGCTCTGGCCGGAACTGCTGGCCGGGTCGGAGCAAGCGCAAAAAGAGCGGGCCGCGGCCAAAGAGCAGGCCGGCGCAGCGGTTCCGTCGACCAATCCACTTGAATAAATTATGTCAACCAAAAAGGGCGTCCCGACAAGTCGGGACGCCCTTTTTGGTTGACTTGTTCAATCTGACTCTTCGTCCTCTTCGGTCCAGCGGGACAGATCGGCCAGTTGATCCAGCGGCTCGGCCGCGGCGTAGCGATCCCACATCTCCTTGACGATGGCATTGGCATCGCAAGCGACGCCCTGGTCAAAGAAATATTCGCAGACGCGTTGCACGTCGCGCTGGAAGATCTTGTAGGCATGGGGATTCTGCTTGCTCTCGACCACCTGTGGGAAGTCGATCAGCGTGATGGCGCCGTCCCAATAAAGAATGTTGAAGGCGGACAGATCCCCGTGAACCAGGTCGTGCTTGAGCAACAACTCGACGTTGTGCATCACATCATCGAAGAGCGGTTGCGCCTCGCTCGGATCCAGGTCAACTGACTGAAGAATCGGCGCCGGCAGTTGATCATCGCCGACGTAGCCCATGAGAATGGCGTTCTCGGCCGCGGCAATCGGTTTGGGCACGGCCGCGCCGGCGCGGTAGAGCTTGTCCAGTGTCGTGAACTCGTGCATGAGCCACGACGTGTGCGACATCTGCGCACCGAAGGCCGTGCCCTTGTCCAGCGCTCGTTGCAGCCGCACATCCCGTTCTTTGGGCGTCTTGCCGTCCGGGCCGAGAATCCTGCGCCCCTCCCGATACATCTTGTCGTTGCGCAGGTTGCGGAACATGCGCGGCCGGTAGACTTTGGCGGCCAGGTAGTCGGCGCCGGTCGACGGATGGGCGACGCAACGATAGACGCTGGCCTCCTTGCCGCCCTTGACCTGGGCCACCACATCCGTGATCAGGGTCTGGTCGTAGAAGCTGCGCAGCGAAGAGAGCAGCCAGACCGCCTCGAAACGCGCCGGTTTGTAGGTGATCTCAAAACCAGCCTCCAGGCCGTCGGCAACATCGGTCAATTCGGCGACCGACTCCTGTTTGGATGCTTTGGCCTTGGGGTTGCGCGGCGTGCGCACGGTTTCGCCCAAATCGAAATCGGGATCGTACATGGCGGCATAGACCTCTAGCGGATCGGACTCATACTCAAACAGAGACGGATTGGTCTCGGATTGATCGAACTGCGATGGATCATATTGGTCGTTAGGGTTGTATTGGTTAAGACTCACTAGATTGTTCCTCAATCATTGATCGAACCAGTGTTCGACAGTCGGGAAAACAAAAAAACGCTACAGAGAACCATCCTCCGCAGCGTCCTTGTCCTGACCTAAACCTGCCGAACCAACCAATCAGCCATGATGTGCTACTGCACGCGCGATGGGCGATTCATCGGATTCGGCGGTTTTGTAGAGATCAAAAAAGCCGCGGAACTGAGTACGTCCACGGCCAACAACAATCCGGTATTCGGCTAGAAGGATCTAGCTCAGATAACCAACCACCTGGGAAAAGTCCGACAGATGGATATTGGAAGGCAGGCGCACTTCAGCAAGTGTCGCTTCAGACATTTTCACTTGGGCTGACATTCAACGCCTCCTTTCCGTATTTTCGCGAATATCCCGAAGGATATCCACATCCGAGTGTAGGCGTAGTTTAGCATAGACGGTTTTGGATGTAAAATTGCCTTCGCGTGTCGCCGATCACCTTTGTGACGGCCTCAGATCCGAACGGATGTCAGTGGTAAGCTATGTTCGAAAACCGACCAATCGTTGCAGTCGATGTCGATTGCGACCCCGAAAACTACCCCGAATTGGGCCGGAGACTGGGAGAGGTTTGGCTTCAGCAACGATTGAAACGTCAGGCCGAACGAACATCAAAATGCCTTTCGCAGCGGCAGAGATCGTTCCCGCTCAGTTTCAGCGCCTGGAAACCCTCGATGATCCGCCATGGATTGCGCGCGGTCGGTCTCTATGAGCGGGGATACAGCAACTTTCGGGATGTCCAGATCCGAGAAAACGAGGTGCAGATCCCGAACCTGCCTCTAGCCTTCAATGGATACCGAATCCTGCACCTCAGCGATCTACACATCGACCTTGACCCCTCGCTCACCGACATTGTCATCGACCGGCTGGCCGATCTCGACTATGACCTCTGTGTCATCACGGGCGACTTTCGCTCCGACACCATCGGCCCGTTCGAGCGGACGGTCTCCGAAACGATTCGTCTCACCGGCCAGATCGACAGGCCGATCTATGCCACGCTCGGCAACCATGACTTCATCGAGTTCGTGCCGCCGCTCGAACATGCGGGCATTCGGTTTCTGCTCAATGAAACGGTCGTCATCACGAAGAGCGGGCAAAACATCTATCTGTCCGGCATCGATGACTCGCACACCTACGAGACAGACGATCTCCTGCGCGCCGGCCGGAGCGTACCTGCCCATGCACCGTCAATCCTGCTCTCCCACACGCCGGACGTCTATGCGGCAGCCGCCGCCCGTCAGTACGACCTGATGCTGTGCGGCCACACCCATGCCGGGCAGATCTGTTTGCCGGGCGGGATCGCGCTGCAGAAGAACACCTCATGTCCCCGCCACATGGTGCAGGGCGCATGGCAACATGGGCAAATGGCCGGCTATACCTCGTCCGGCGCCGGTTCCAGCAGCGTGCCGATCCGCTTCTTCTGCCCGCCGGAAATCACCGTCCATGTCCTCCGGAATGCCGGATCAGACCAGGGCGGAGTCGATCGTTGATGCAATAGCCACAACCAAAAAGGTAAAAATCTTACTTGACACGGCCATATTTCTATGAGATACTCGGCTCAGCTAGGCAGAAGCACGATAGTTCTACACCAGTGTGGTTGCCCAGCCTACTATCGCTATCCTATAACGAAAGGAGGTGATGCGAATGGATCATAGTACCAGTATCCGTCCGGTAGCGTCACCTCAAGA
Source organism: uncultured Chloroflexia bacterium (assembly GCA_963698255.1). GTDB lineage: Bacteria > Chloroflexota > Anaerolineae > Caldilineales > Caldilineaceae > JAWKOK01. Next base: position 388,535 of record CAVOQD010000012.1, read on the forward strand.
GATTCTTCTCTAGGACGCTACCGGACACAGAAACGGAAGAGCCCTTGTCGCTTCGGCGACAAGGGCTCTTCTCATTTCATTTGGGTGTGTTCAAAACGAGTTGAGAGTCGAGTGCGCAGGCTGAGCTTGTCGAAGCCGGGTTGACCCGCCTGCGGCTACCGGAGCACTAACTGACTTTGAACACCCCCATTTCATTTGCGCAAGTAATCCAATCAAAAACGCTCACCATTTCTGGTGAGCGTCGTTTACTTCTGGGGCGCCCAGTGGGGCTCGAACCCACAACCTCTTGATCCACAATCAAGTGCTCTGCCATTGAGCTATGGGCGCCATACTGGCTGGGGGACAGGGATTCGAACCCCGATTGACGGCTCCAAAGGCCGCAGTCCTGCCGTTAGACGATCCCCCAACAACAATGATCAATTGTGAATAGTCAATAATCAATTGTCAATGACCGGGATCGTTAATTCATTGACAATTGGCAATTGAACGTTAACAATTGACAATTGCCTAGGTGCCGAGGCCCAGACTTGAACTGGGGACACCTGCATTTTCAGTGCAGTGCTCTACCGACTGAGCTACCTCGGCAAAAAGGCCGACCAAATGGCCGGCCCCAGAGCGGGCGATGAGATTCGAACTCACGACCTTCTCCTTGGCAAGGAGACGTTCTACCGCTGAACTACGCCCGCATGAACGTTTATTATCTTAGCCGAAATTGCAGAATCGGGCAAATTTCGACCTGTCTGTGTATCAACCCAATCTGGCGAACGTTCCCAGTTGATACAAGTGGACCCGGTCGGATTCGAACCGACGATCTTCTCCTTGCAAAGGAGACGCCTTCCCGCTAGGCCACGGGCCCGGAATAACAATTAATCATTAATGGTGAATTGATAACTGTTAATGATTCGGACTGCGAACACCATATTAACAATTGAAAACTAACCGTTCACCATTAACTATTACTCTGGTGCCGACGAGAGGACTCGAACCTCCACACCCTTTCAGGCAATAGATCCTAAATCTATCGCGTCTGCCAATTCCGCCACGTCGGCAAAAACTCGGCTCGGCATGGACAGTCACCCAAAACCGGCACAACTTGATCCATTGTAGCGGCATTTCTGCAAATGAGCAAATTATTGGGAGGAAATCATACCCCCGATTCTGTCAGCCAAAGGCTGTGCCGTCATCTATCTCAGCGACCTTGCGGCCACATGGCAGTTCATGGCTTCCAGGGCGTTACCCTGGCTCACCGTCACCGCTGCGACGAGATTTCACCGTCTCCATCGTGCCATGTCTCCACCGCATGATGTCCACGGGCGAAACCCACTCGCCTTGCTCCCAGTTGCACGCTCGCCTAGCCGGTTGCATTGCTGAAACCGCTGGTGGGCTCTTACCCCACCGTTTCACCCCTCACCGGCCCCGGAAGGTCGGCGGGTATTCTTTCTGTTGCGGTTGTAGTCAACTGCCCGTTACCGGACAGCCGCCCCCACTTACGGTTTCATGGGGCAACCTTTCCGGCCCGCAGACCGGATGGGAGTCGGGAAGTTCCTCTGACGATCACGTTGATCGACAGCGACGGCGATTCCCGCCCAATTCGGTTCTGATATCTTGCGACCAACGGCCACAAATTGACCAGAATCGATCTCATTTGCAACTCCCAATACTACCAGGACGGCATCAAAAAGTCAAAGATCTGACGGAAAAAATCGCTTCAGCCACAGACGCTTTAGCCACAGATGAACGCAGATTTCCACAGATAGGGACACAGATGGATTTTCCAAGTCACAAGTCAGGTGTTCCAGACTCCGCAAGAATAACATCTGTGAACATCCGTTTTTTATCTGCGGCTATCTGTGGCGAATCTTTCGCTCTGCCACGCAATCAGGTGTGCCATACCTCAGCTTTCGTCTGCAATGCTGTCAGGTGCGGAGAGATCCAATTCGGGTTGGCGCGGCCCCTCTACCCAGACCTGTCCGTCGGACCAATTCTCCTGTTTCCAGATCGGCACGACGGCCTTCAGACGCTCGATGGCGTAGCGGCATGCCTCGAAGCAGCCGTCGCCCCGGTGGGGCGTGGCCACGCCGATCACGACGCTCGGCTCACCGATTTCGACCCGGCCGGTGCGGTGGATGATGCTGACGGCCTTGACTTTGGGCCACTTTTGCTGGATCTCATCGCCGATGGCGGCCAGCATCTGCTCGGCCATCTCAGGGTAGGCCTCGTATTCGAGGAAATCTGTGCCCCGTTGCCCGTCATCGGTCTCAGTCGATCCACGGACCATGCCGCCGAAGGTGGCGACCGCGCCGCAGTCGGGCCGAGTCACACGCGCGGCGACATCATCCAGCGACAACGGCGCGTCGGTGAGTTCAAAGAGTTTCTTCGTCATATTGGTTTGGCACCCTCAGTTCATTATGTTCGCAGAAATCGCCCTGCTCGTCACCGTGCCTCGTGCTCGCTCTCGAGAACGAGGCACAAAGATCAGCGTCGCCCGCAGCTCTACAAAATCCGTCCGCCGGAAACGGGCGGAAAGATCGCCACTTCATCGCCGTCAGCAAGCAACGAGCCCGGCTCGACATAGCGTTGGTTGACGGCAGCGTAGACCGGGCGTTTGGACAGGTCAAGCTCGGGCTGGGCTTCGGCCAATACGGCGAAAAGCGAGGTGATCGAAGCGCCTTCGCCCAATTGAATCTCCTTCTCCTTCCATCCCGCCTGTTGACGGATGGTGGCAAACAGTCGAACGGTCACATTCATCGATCAGCCCCTCACCTTCTTGGCGTCAATTTTGCCCATCATCAGTAGTTCACGATTTGTCATTCTGAGTGGGTCTACCGAACAACTTCACTCCGGCAAATGATCCAGCGAAGAATCTTGTTTTGTTCGAATTCGTGAACTACTCGATCATCGGTGCGTTGCCACGTGCCGGACTTGCCGCCCAGCTTTTCGACAAGCTTGATCTCGCCGATGACCATGGTCTTTTCCAGCGCCTTGGCCATGTCGTAGATGGTCAAGGCGGCCACGCTGACCGCGGTCAGCGCCTCCATCTCCACGCCGGTCTGGCCCTTGCAGCGCACCGTCGCCGTGATCAGCACCCGGCTCTGCGCTTCGTCAATTTCGAAATCGACCGCGACCTTGCTCAACAACAGCGTGTGGCAGAGCGGGATCAGCTCGGGCGTGCGCTTGGCCGCCATGATGCCGGCGATGCGGGCTGCGGCCAGCACGTCGCCTTTGGGCACGTCGCCGTCGCGGATGGCGGCCAGCGTGGACGGCAACATGCGCACCTCTCCGTAGGCGATGGCCTGGCGGCTGGTCACATCCTTGTCGCTCACATCGACCATGGCGGCGTTGCCATGTTCATCAAGATGGGTTAGTCGATCAGACATGGGTCTCCTGAAAACGATAGGTCCTTTTTGATCAGCCCCATTCAAAAGGGTGCATTCATCACGGTGTGGCCAGATCACCGATCAGCAGCGCCGACACCGATGCGCCGGCCTCCAATATGCCCTCGGCCTGGGGCAATTCCAACAACGCATTGGCCGTACGCATGGAGAGCAGTCGACTGCTGGCCTGGCTGCCCGTGCTGAAGGCCATCAAGCCGCCGCGCCCATCATTGAGTGCACTGTCCCATCGCAACACCGCCCGATGATACTCGGGGCGCTCCGGATCAAGGGGCAGGGGCTGGGCAAGCGTGGCCTGCACGCGTGTCAGATGCGGATCGGGCCAGCCGGCCATTTTGCGCATGGCCGGCACAGCCATCAGATAGAAGGTGACCAAACTGCTGACCGGATTGCCGGGCAGGCCGAAGATAAGCTTGGTCGCGCCATTCCATGAGGCCGTGGCAAAGGTCAGCGGCTTGCCCGGCTTCATGCGGATGCGTCCAAAGTGAACCGTTCCCGCATGTTCCAGCAGCGGCTTGATCAGATCCAGATCGCCCATGGAGACGCCGCCCGACGTAAGCAGGATATCGGCCTCATCCAGACCGCGCATCACGGACCGCTCCAACGCCGGCTGGCTGTCGCCGGCAATGCCCAGATCGATGGGAACGGCGCCGGCTGCCGAGACCGCCGCCGCCAACGTGAAGCGATTGCTGTCGCGAATCTGGCCCGGTCCAAGCGTAGCGCCTGGATCCACAAGTTCATCGCCGGTTGAAAGAATGGCCACACGCGGACGCCGGAAGAGCGGAACTTGCGTCACGCCGACCGTGGCCAGAAGACCAATCTCGGCCGGCCCCAAACGTTCGCCGGACGCCAGCACCTGATCGCCGATGGCCACGTCGACACCGACCGGGCGTACATCTGCGCCCGGCTTCACCGAGGCGAGGATGCGAACCTGCCCCAGATTTTTGCCGGATCGTATTGCCGGCATCTTCCACCGCTTGCGTACGCTCAATCATCACAACGGCATCGGCGCCGGGCGGCATGGGCGCGCCGGTGGTGATGTAGGCGACATGGCCCGGCGTGACGTCAAAATCCGGCAGCCGGCCGGCCGTGGCCTCACCGACGACCGGGTAGATGCCCGGACCATCTGCCGCGACCACCGCGTACCCGTCTTTGATGGAAGCGGGAAAGGGCGGCAGCGGCTGACTGGCATCAAGTCTTCCGCCAAAATCCGACCCAAGGCCTCGATCAGGGGAACCCCCTCCACAGGCAAACGCGTGGCCTGTTCGAGCACGACCGCCAACGCATCGGCAACCGGCAGCATCGGATAAGATGATTCAGGCATATTGGCTCTTTCCCATTCCAACTATGTCGCGTCTCGCATGTTGGCGCAATGTTCGCAGTCGTGTTCGCCGACCTCGGCCGTTGATCTGTCTTTGAAGCCCCTGGCAAATTCGATGAACCGATAGACGTCGGCAAAGTTGGTGGCAATCCCGGTCGAAATGCGGATGGAGGCAACGCTCTTCCCGTAGTGTTGGCGAATCGTCGCGCGCAGGTCATCGAACGAGACCCGCTCCCCCCCGGCAAAGAATGCGCGCATCTCCGCTTCCGACAGATCATGGGCGATCTCACCGGCGCCGGGATTGCAGAAGCAGCCGGTGCGCAACGAGATGTTGGCCTCGCCGGCCAGCTCTTCGACGCGCCGTTCATCCAGCTCAAGCCCGTCGGGATCCAGGAAGGAAATCGTGATCGTGCCGCCGCGCATGTCCGTATCGGTCGGGCCGTGGACCTGGATCATCGGCGCGCCATTGGTATGCCGCAGGGCGGTCAGCGAATCCAGCAGCCACCCTGTGAGTGCCGTCACGCGGTTATGAATGGCGTCAATGCCCACGCCGTCGATGTGGCGCAGGCCGATTTCCACGGCCGGGATGTTGAGATAGTCGACGGTGCCGTCTTCGAAGGCGGCCTCGGCATCGGCGTAGAAGTGGCCGTCGCCCTGGACAGAAGCAATGGTGATGGTGCCGCCGGCAAACCAGGGCCTGCGCAGCTTGGCCAACATCTCTCGTCGCACCAGCAGGCAGCCCAATCCGGTCGGATAGCCGAACATCTTGTAGAAGGAGAGGGCGACAAAATCCGGATGCCACCGGCTCAGATCGAGGCGGTTGGTCGGCACAAAGGCGGCGGCGTCAAGCAGCACATCCCAGCCCAGTGCCTGAGCCTCGGCGATCAGGTCCAGCGGGTACTGCACGCCGGAGAAATTGGATTGGGCGGGAAAGGCGAAAGAGGTGATCGCCGGCCGGCTTGCTGCGCCTCAACTCAGCGCGCAGCGATTCGTCGTTGATGCGCAGTTGGGGCTGCGTCACCGGCACGTAGGTGATCTCTGCGCCCTTGCTGCGGGCGAATTCGCGAATGCCGTTGACCGAGTTGTGATTGTCGTATGTGATGAGAAAACGTGATTCGGCGTCAAACGGGTAGGACTCGCCGACATGCTTGAGCGCACCGCTGGCATTGGCAGTGAAGATGGCGATGTACTCGTCGGGCGAGGCATTGAAGTAGCGAAGCACGTAGGCCCGCGCCCGCTCGACCCGCTCGGTCATGGCTAGTGAGGTCGGATTGTGCGAGTGCGGGTTGCCGAGCACGGTCGTCGACAGCATGTCCATATGCCGACTCACCTGGGAGGCAGCGTGCAGCCCGCCGCCCGTGTAGTCAAGATAGATCTGCGCCAGATCGTCCAATCGGCTGTACTCACTGGAGCGAAGCGCATCGACCGACTCGCGATCATAGCCCGGATAACGCTGCAAAAAATCGGACAGCGCAACGTCCATGCCGCTCACCGGTTCGGCGAAGTCCTCGATTCCTGGATTCTCCAGACTAGACAATCTCTCTGCCACGGTTGCACTCATACAACTCCTCCTCACTGAGGTACAGTGACCAACAGGATGCTTAGCGAATGTTCCACATAATAGCACAACCGTTTGCCGTCCAAAACTTCTGAGCCGAAAATGGGTGCGCACCACACGTCGCGTCGGGCCAACACGGAGATAATGCTGATCCACGAAGGGACACGAAGTAGCACGAAGAAACACGAAAACAATTCTGACTTCGTGTCTCTTCGGGGATCACTTCGTGTCCCTTCGTGGATCAATACGTCCCTGAATACCCCTAGCACGCGTGTTCGAGACTTTACGACAACAGGCCGTATCGGTACAATGACCATGACTTTGGAGATTGTGGATTGGAATCGATGACGATAGAACCCTTCGCTCGCTTGCTCGATGCAAATAGATTCGTCCGCGTGCTGGGCAGGGATCGATCCGCTGCCCAGGTGTTGGCCCACGCGGTTTCAACCGGAACAGCGCCGGTCAGTCTGCGCAGACACGAGGCCGGGGCCGATGTTGAGAGCGAGGCCTGGTCAGATGACTCTGCGTCAGATGACTATGCGCTGATCGATCCGGCGCTTGCGGTTGCCGAACCGGTTGGCGCAGATGAGTCAAGTGAAGTGCTTGCCGGAACCGGCTACGCGGGGATGACGCCGCAGCAGCGAGCTGCGTATCTTGCCTGGCTGCACGATCCGAGCAGACCGGCGCCGCCCGGCTATCAGGATCTCTATCTCGCCACGCTTGAAGTGCGACTGTTTGAGAGCGGCGTCATGGGTGACGACGCGTTTCTCGCGCTGCGCGCATTGCAATCGGAACCGGCCTGGCGGCACTCTAGAACGCTGGAGCGCGCCATTCTGCTTGGGTTCTGGCTGCGCCAGGATGGCCCCCACATGACGGACTGGTTGTTGGAATCGCCGACGGCGGCAGATCTGTTTGCGATTGGGCTGGGGCTGCAAGCGCTGCTGGGCGAACCGCTCACAACCGACGAGCTGGCCAAGATCGGCGAACTCTGGGATCAGACGGCCCTGCACGCGCCGCAACCGCTGATCAAACTGCGGCTTTCCTCTTTGGCTGCCAGCCTTGGGGCCGAGCCGCTTGTTCATAGTCTCACGGTGCTGGGCGAGACGGCACGCCAGCCGCTTCCGTGGCGATGCGCACACCGGGATCTGCGCATCTCGCTGCCGCAGCCGGCCCTGCGCTCGACGCTTGAACCGCTGCTCGCCGAGATGGCGTCGATTCGCCTGCCTGAGACGACCGCAACAATCGCGAACTCCTCAGATGCGGAAGGCTTACTGAGCAGCGCAGCCGCCGGCGGCTTCACTGAAGACAACTCGCTCATCCTGGAATTCGGCCAGAGCCGGTCGGAATATTTCGACTTCGTGTTACAATTGGTCCAACGACAGCCTGGATTCACGCAACTGATGGATGAAGACAGACGTCTCGTCTATCGAGTTCGCTTTCACAAGGACAGATTGCGCAATTTCTGGCGCATCTGGGAGTATGTTCAGAAGTGGTCGAGCACCAAAGTTTATGTCAATGGGCAGGAGATCGAGCAATGGAAGGTCTGGCCCTATTCCCAGTATCTGCGCTGACAAAGACGATTTTATGAAGACCGAACTCGACATTTACATTCGTGCCCGCTATCCGCTGCTCTGGATCGTAACGCCGGAGGAGCAGCGCGCACTTGGCGAGCTTCAATCGCTGGCCGAATCTCAACGCAAGCGGCTCCTGGTCTGGAGCATCACCGCGGGGGTCGAGAATCCGGCGACGCCCGGCCGCGCCGACGCGGGCAAGCGTGATCCGCTCGTGCTCTTGCAGGCCATTCTGGACGACAAAGACCCTTGCATTTGGGTGCTGCGGGATTTCCACCCCTACCTCAAGGACGCCAACGTCATCCGGCGGATGCGCGAGGTCGCCTTTGCCTTGCAGGCCAGCAACAAGACGGTCATTCTGCTCGGTCCTGTGCTGAAGATCCCGCCCGAATTGGAGAAAGAGATCACCGTCATCGATTTCGACCTGCCCGACGGACGGCTGAACTGACTGACCGCCTGGACGGCATCATCCGCACCTACCAGCAGCGCGGCGAGATCGAGGTCGATCTGAATCGCCGCCAGCGGGAACGGCTGGTGCAGGCCTGCCTGGGCCTGACCTTCGCCGAAGCCGAAAATGCGCTGGCCAAGGCGACCACCCAGTCTGACGGGCGGCTGGACGGCGACGCCGTCGAAATCGTCACGGCCGAAAAGCAGCAGATCATCCGCAAGAGCGGACTGCTGGAGTTCTATGCCAGCGACGAACGGCTGGCCAGCGTGGGCGGGCTGACGACGCTCAAGGAGTGGCTGCGCAAACGCGTGCGCGCCTTTGGCGACGAGGCCCGGGCCTTTGGCCTGCCCGAGCCCAAGGGCATTCTGCTGGTCGGCGTGCAGGGCTGCGGCAAGAGCCTGGTCGCCAAATCGGTGGCCAATTCGTGGCAGCTGCCCCTGCTGCGGCTCGATGTGGGACGGCTCTTCGCCTCGCTGGTCGGCTCCAGCGAGCAGAATCTGCGCACGGCCATCCGCACGGCCGAGAGCATTGCGCCGGTGGTGCTCTGGGTCGATGAGATCGAGAAGGGCTTCTCGGGCGTCGGCTCCAGCAACGTCAGCGATGCAGGCACGGCGGCCCGCGTCTTCGGCAGCTTCATCACCTGGCTGCAGGAGAAGAAGGCGCCGGTCTTTGTGATCGCCACGGCCAACAACGTCAGCCTGCTGCCGCCGGAGCTGGTGCGCAAGGGCCGCTTCGACGAGATCTTCTTCGTCGATCTGCCGACGCCGGCCGAGCGCGCGGACATCTGGCGCATCCATCTGGCCAAGCGCAACCGGGATCCGGACCAGTTCGACATCGCCACGCTTGACCATCTCATCGGATCGGCTGTCGGGCGCGGAGATCGAGCAGGCGGTGATCGACGGGCTCTACGAGGCGTTTGACAAGGATCGGCCCTTGGGCATGGACGACATCATCGACGTGTTGAGCCAGACCATCCCGCTCAGCACGATGATGAGCGAGGAGATCGACGGATTGCGCGATGGGCCAATACCGCGCAGACCGGCATCAGGATCGGGATGGAAGGCGGCGGTACCGGCGACTAATCGGCCGCACGCTGATAGACCGCGATGAGGCGAATTAGGCGGATAAAACCGGATCGGTTCGGATATCGCGCCAGTGCGGTGTAACCGCACATTCTCGGTAGACTCGGTGAACCGCACCTACAAGAGGGTAAGCATTCGGTGAACCTGCGAATCTAGATTACCTGATAGGTTACAACATTATGTCACTTGAACGATTTGAATGGCTCGAAATCCGCGACGAGACCGCACAAGGCGCAAGGGCAAGGACAAGACGCCCGACACGGTCATGGGCAAGCGCTGCCCGCAGTGCGGCTGGCTCGACGAGGAGACGGCGACCCAGTGCTTCCGCTGCGGCCACCGCTACAACGTCGATCCGGTCATGTCGCAGAAGATCGAGCAGTTGGGCGTCACATTGCCCCAGCGCGTCATCGAAACGCCGCAGAATCTGGAGAATTTCTTCCGCACCCACGGGCGCATTCGCCCGCCGGAGCCGCTGGAACTCTTCCAGCTGCGCATGCGCGCCCAGCAGTTGCGGCTCAGCCGCGGCTTCGACCACCTGGTCTGCCTCGATGAACTGGATCTGGATCACTACGACCACCAGCTGGAGGCGGCGCTTGCGCGCGCTGCACGACATGCGCGGCCGCGCCCTGCTGGCCGATGAGGTCGGGCTGGGCAAGACCATCGAAGCCGGCATCGTCATGAAAGAGCTGATCCGCCGTGGCCTGGTGCGCACCGTGCTGGTGCTGACGCCGGCCTCGCTGACCGAGCAGTGGCGCGAGGAGTTGGAGATCCAAGTTTCACGAGTCGTTCACCGTCATGAACAAGCCCCAGGATTGGCGCGACATTCGCCAAGCGGACGAGGGCCGCTGGCTCGTCAGCCTGGATCGGGCCAAGCTCAAGGCGCACAGCGAGCGCGATCCTGGCGCGCGACTACGATCTGCTGATCGTCGACGAGGCCCACAAGCTCAAGAATCGCAACACGCTGGCCTGGAAGTTCGTCAACCAGATCCGCAAGCGCTATGTGCTCATGCTGACGGCCACGCCGGTGCAGAACGACCTGATGGAACTGTACAGCCTGATCACCATCCTCTCGCCCGGCCAGTTGGGCACGGTGCGCGGCTTCCGCCGCCACTTTCTGGATCAGGCCGACCATCGCCAGCCCAAGAACACGCCGGCGCTGCGCCGCCTGCTCAACGACGTCATGATCCGCAACCGGCGCAGCAAGGTCGATGTCCACTTTCCCAAACGGCGTGCCGCCATCTATCACCTGGCCCTGAGCGAGGACGAGTGGCGCCTCTACGCCGACATCACCGACTACATCCGCCGGCGCTTCCGCATGGGCGAGAGCAACAAATATCTGCGCCTGACGCTGATGATCCTGCAACGCGAGCTGAGCAGCAGCCCCCAGGCCGTGGCCGGCACGCTGCGCAAGATGGTCAAGGATCGCGGCTACGACGACGCTACCCGCGCCGAACTGCGCGAGTTTCTGGCCCTGGCCGAGTCGATCCCGGTCAGCCGCAAGCTGCTCGCCGTCGAGGAGATCCTGGAACGCTTTCCCGGCCAGTTTCTGATCTTCACCGAATTCCGGCAGACCCTCGATTCCATCGTAGCCAGACTGGAGGCCTGGGGCATCTCCACCGTCGGCTTCCACGGCGGCCTGTACGATCCAGCAGAAGGAGGCGGCGGTCAACGCCTTCCGCGGCGACGCCGATCAGGGCATCGCCGGCGTGCGCGTCATGGTCAGCACCGAGAGCGGGGCCGAGGGGCGCAATCTGCAATTCTGCCACCAACTGATCAACTACGATCTGCCCTGGAATCCCATGCGCGTCGAACAGCGCATCGGCCGGCTGCACCGGCTGGGCCAGGTCAACGACGTGACCATCTTCAACCTGAGCTGCAACGAGACCATCGAAGCGCACATCATCGATCTGCTGGCGCGCAAGATCCGCATGTTCGAGCTGGTCATCGGCGAGCTGGACCTGATTCTGGGCAATGTCGAGGGGGCCAAGTCGTTCGAGGATCTGCTGCGCAAGGCCTGGGAATCGAGCGAGAGCAATGAGGATCTGGGCGAGCGTATCGAGGGCATTGGCGAGGCGCTGGTCAATGCGCGGCAGAGTTACGAGGTCGTACGCGAGACGAACGAGATATTTGATGAGACCATGGGGCTGTGACGGCGCCGATCGATGAAAAGGCATCCTGGTTCCTCAGGATGATCGTCTGACAGCGGTACTCCTTTTCCCAATGAGGCGCCGTGAAACTCTGTACATGGTTCAATCGGACCCGTCGATCCAGTTTTCAATCTGCAATCCAGAAACTCTTTCAAACTCTTGGACATTGTTGGTCACCAGCGTGCAACCAAGGGCAAGCGCGACTGACGTGGCTGTTCATCCAAAATACCGTATAATCTGGGGAAGAACGCAGATTGGGCCGAATTGATCCAATCCATCGACGGACTACGCAAGAAAGGGCGCTCATGGATCTTCTCGAAACTTTCCGGCAAGAAGCCGGTGATCTGACCGATCAACTCGTCGCCTGGCGGCGAGACTTCCACCAACACCCGGAGCTTGGCTTCGAGGAAGTGCGCACGGCCGGTATCGTCGCCGATCATCTGCGCGACCTGGGCCTCGAGGTGTCGACCGGCATCGGCAAGACCGGCGTGGTCGCCATGGTCGAGCCGGACGATGTGGCCGACGACGCACCGGTCGTCTTGCTGCGCTTCGACATGGACGCGCTGCCCATCTTCGAGCAGAACGACGTGCCCTACCGCTCACAGAATGACGGCGTGATGCACGCCTGCGGCCACGACGGCCACACGGCCATCGGCATGGGCACGGCCCAACTGCTGGCCAGGCATCGCAACGACCTGCCCGGCCGGGTCAAGCTGGTCTTTCAGCCGGCGGAAGAGGGGATCGGCGGCGCCATGGCCATGATCGACGACGGCGTGCTGGAGAATCCAAAGCCGTCGGCTTCCTTTGCGCCTCCATCTGTGGAGCCGACTGCCGCTCAATCAGGTGATCGTGCAGGCCGGACCGCTCTGGGCCAGCGCCGGCAAGTTTCGGCTGACGGTGCACGGCAAGGGCGGCCACGGCGCCGCGCCCCACGAGACCATCGATTCCACATTGGTGGCGGCCCAGATTGTGGTCAACTGGCAGAGCATCGTGGCACGCAACGTCAATCCAGTCCGATGCGGCCGTCATTTCGGTGGGCAAATTCTACAGCGGCGACGCCTCCAACATCATCTCGGCGGTGGCCGAGTTGGAGGGCACCTATCGCTGCTATACCGAAGAGGTCCGTGAATTGCTGCTGAGTCGCATGCAAGCAGATGGCAGAGAGCATCTGCGCCGCCTACGGAGCGACCTGCGAGTTCGAGCATGTGGGCTACGTGTCGGCCACCGTCAACGACGAAGCGGGCGCCAAGCTCATGCAGCAGGTGGCCGAAGCCGTCGTCGGCCCCGAGCAGGTCGCGCAGATCGCGCCGATGATGGTGGGCGAGGATATGGCCGAGTTCCTCAACCGCGTGCCGGGCTGCTTTGTGCTGGTCGGCGCGTCTGACCCGGCCGGGGAGATGCATAGCCCGCACCACAGCCCGACCTTCGATTTTGACGAACGCATGCTGCCGACCGGCGTCGCATTGCTGGCCGGGGCCGCCGTCGAATATCTTGAAGGGCAGGCGTAGCGTAGGGACAGGGCTGAGACCTGTTCCTACAACCGCTTCGCAGCCGCAACCAAATTGGAGGAGACAATGCTCGACACCTATTTCATCCGCGCGCTGGATCATGCCGGCACACGCGAAGACAAAGCATACAAACACACCTTCTTCCAGAGCGAACGGCTACTCACCGGCCTCAATTGCCTGCAACCGGGCCAACAACAGAAGATCCATGACCACCCTGAGCAGGACAAATTCTACTTTGTGCTCGCCGGCGCTGGTCTTTTCACCGTCGGCGATCAGTCCCAGACCTGCGGAGAAGGCGAGCTGATCCTGGCCCCGGCCGGCATCCCTCACGGCGTCGTCAACCAGGGCGATGAACTGCTCACCTTCATGACGGTGATCGCACCGTTTCCCATGGCAGGTTGAACTTCGTCCTCACAAAAATGTGCGTCTTCACCTTCCAGGAAGCTGCCCGCTTCCTGGAAGATTATGCAACGCGCTAGATCGATTTTCAAGCACCCAAAATCTTGACATTCTCGACGGAAAATGGTTTAATTGGACCACTTAATTTGATTAATCGGATTATTTGTACCGTTGCTTTAGCCAATGTGGGTTCCGGGTAATGATTACCGCCAAAATCGAGTCGGATTTTCTTCGCTATCTGCTTGAACAGCAATACAAACCGGGCGACCGGCTCCCTTCACTCAACGATCTGAGTGAAGAGACCGGCATCGGCGTGGGCAAGCTCCGTGAGCAGTTGGAAGTGGTGCGTGCCCTGGGATTGATCGACGCCGCCCCCCGGCGTGGCATCGTACGCACCGAGTATGACTTCCTTCCCCCGGTACGTCTCAGTCTGCTCGCCGCATTGGCCATCGACCCAAGCCACTTCGAGGCATTCAGCGGCCTTCGTATTCATCTCGAAATGGCCTACTGGAATGAAGCCGTTGTCCTGCTGACCGACGACGACAAGCAGTATCTCAGGTCACTGGTCGAACAAGCGCTGTGCAAGTTGAGCCAACCACGCATCCAGATTCCCTTCCAAGAACACCGCAACCTTCATCTTGCCATCTATCGACGCCTCGACAACCCGTTCGTCATCGGGCTGCTGGAGGCCTATTGGGATGCATACGAAGCGGTGGAACTGAGCACCTACGCCGACTATCAATACCTGACCCAAGTTTGGGACTATCACCAGCGCATTGTCGACGCGGTCTGCGACGATGACGTCCAGCTCGGCAAACAATTGCTTGCAGAGCATATGCAATTGCTCGACAGTCGCGGCGTCAATCTGGACGGAGTTCGTACGGACGGGACGGTTCAGGCTGAGATCGATGACGGCCTGCCGTTGCATGTCGCTCGTGTACGTTGAGGAATGGGTTGGTTTTGACACCCTGCCCTTAAGTCGAAATGTTGTTTTCCGTGCCTTGATAGGCACGTTTGAAGCGTAAATATTTGATCGACCAATTCCTGGAGGAGATGATGGGCGTAGCAATCAAGGAAGCGTCAAAGGACGCCGCGCAGCCCAAGCGCGTTGTCAATGACTTCAACATCAATGTGGCGACGGTCAACGGATCGGGCAGCCAGACGAGCAATCTGGTCCTGATCCGTTCGCTGTTCAAAATGGGCATCCCCGTGACCGGCAAGAACATGTTCCCCAGCAATATCCAGGGACTTGCAGACCTGGTACCACGTGCGCCTGAGCAAGGACGGCTATCTGGCCCGCCGCGACGGCATCGAGGTCATGGTCTGCATGAATCCGGCGACCGTGGCCGAGGACATGGAGTCCGCTGCTGCCTGGCGGCATCGTCGTCTATGACGACTCCCTGCCGATTGCCAACCATCGCAAGGACGTCAAGTTCTACCCGATCCCGGTCAAGCAACTGATCAAGGAAGCCGATCTTCCCTTTGCACTGCGCGACTATGTTGCCAACTTCGCCTATGTCGGCGTCCTGGCCTACCTGCTGGAGATCGAACTGGATGAGATCCATGCCGCCTTGGAGTGGAACTTCGCCGGCAAGCAGAAGCCCATCGACATGAACTACAACATGGCTATGGCGGCCTACGATTGGGCCAAGGAGAACCTGACCAACGACCAGCCCTTCCGTGCCGAGCGCATGAGCGGCTACAACGAAGGCAAAGTCATGGTCGACGGCAACCAGGCGGCGGCATTGGGCGCAGTCTTCAACGGCGTTGAAGTCGTGCCCTGGTATCCGATCACGCCCTCCTCAAGCCTGGCCGAAAAGATCGGTGAGTACGCGCCCAAGTTGCGACGCGATCCCGAATCAGGCAAGGCGACCTACGCCATCATTCAGGCTGAGGACGAGTTGGCGGCCATCGGCATGGTTGTCGGCGCCGGGTGGACGGGCGCACGGGCCATGACCGCCACCAGCGGCCCCGGCATCAGCCTCATGGCTGAGTTCGTCGGCCTCGCCTTCTACGCCGAAGTGCCCGGCCGTCATCTGGGATATCCAGCGCGTCGGGCCGAGCACCGGCTTGCCCACCCGCACCGGGCAGGGCGATATTCTGAGCGTCTACTATCTGAGCCACGGCGACACCCGCCATGTGGTTCTCTTCCCGTCGACGCCCAAGGAGTGTTTCGAGTTCGCCGGCACGGCCTTCGATCTGGCGGAACGTTTGCAGACGCCGGTCTTTGTGCTCAGCGACCTCGATCTGGGCATGAACACCTGGATCAGCGAGCCGTTTGAATATCCCGACAAGCCCATGGATCGGGGCAAGATCGTCTCAGCCGAGCAGGTCAAGGAACTGGGCAGCAAGTGGGGACGCTACATGGACATCGACGGCGATGGGATTCCCTATCGTTCGCTGCCGGGCAACGAGAACCCGCTGTCCGCCTATCTGGCCAGAGGCACGGGTCACAATGAATATGGCGTCTACACCGAGCGACCCGAAGATTGGGAACGCAACATGGAGCGCATCGCTCGCAAGTTCGAGACGGCGCGAACATTGACGCCCAAGCCTGAGATTATCGAATGTGACGACAAGAGCGTCGCCATCATCAGCCTGGGCAGCAACCACGAGGCCGTGATGGAAGCGCGTGACCGCTTGAGCAAGCAGGGCATCGACACGGGCTACATGCGGCTGCGGGCCCTGCCCATCGGCCAGGAAGTGCGCGATTTTGTGGCCGCCTACGACAACATCTACGTCGTCGAGATGAACCAGGACGGCCAGTTGCACATCATTCTGCGCACCGAGATGCCGGAACACGCCATGAACCTGAAGTCAGTGGCCCGGAACAACGGATGGCCGCTGACCGCCCGCTGGATTACGCAAGAGATTACCAACCAATTGGGAGAGAACGCATCATGACCACAGGAGCCGCCAAACAGCCAGTGAAGCGAGCAGCCAAGACCAATGCACTGGGTCTGGAGAAGAGCGACTACCGCGGCCGCCCATCCACGCTCTGCAAAGGATGCGGACACGACAGCATCAGCCAGCGCATCATGACCGCGGCGTGGGAGCTGGGCCTGGATCAGAGCAAGATCATCAAGATGAGCGGTATCGGCTGCAGCAGCAAGACGCCGGCCTATTTCCTGGGCGGAAGCTTCGGCTTCAACAGCGTTCATGGGCGCATGCCGGCCGTGGCCACCGGCGCCGTTGTGGGCAATCGATCGCTCAAGGCCATCGGCGTCAGCGGCGACGGCGACACTGCCTCCATCGGCGTCGGCCAGTTCAAACATGCCATGCGCCGCAACCTGCCATTGGTCTATATCGTTGAAAACAACGGTGTTTACGGCCTGACCAAGGGTCAGTTCAGCGCCACTGCCGACTATGGACAGGAACTCAAGTACGCGGGCATCAACGAGATGCCGCCGCTGGACATCTGCCTGGAGGCGTTGGCCGCCAACGCGACCTTTGTGGCACGCAGCTTCGCCGGCCATGCCAGCCAGGTGGAGACGCTGCTCAAGGCTGCGTTCAAGCATCGCGGCATCGCCGTCATCGACATCATCAGCCCATGTGTGACCTTCAACAACCACCACGCCTCGACCAAGAGCTACAGCTACGGCAAAGAACACGAGCTGCCGCTGCATGAACTCAGCTTCGTGCCGTCGTACGACGAGATCGAGATCGATGACTACGATGAGGAGCATGAGGTCGAACTGCATGACGGTTTCAAAATCGTTCTGAAATCGGTGGGTGAAGACTACGACCCGAGAAACAAACTCTTAGCCTACGAGACGCTCTCGCGTGCACGCAGCGACGGCAAGATGCTGACCGGCCTCTTCTATCTCAACGAAGGCCAGCCGGACATGTACGAACTGCTCAACCTGGCCGATGAGCCGCTGGCCACCATGCCGGAAGAACTGTTGCGCCCCGGCAAGGAAGCGCTGGACGAGATCCTGGCGTCGCTGTAACGTCGCTTCTGGTCGCCATTCGAGCAATGGTTGATCCAGAGAATCAACGATAGATCGAAAAAAGCGGGAGTGAAATCGTGTGATTTCACTCCCGCTTTTTTCATCTGTCGTTGCCTCTACCTACACTGACAAATGCTCATCCGGCAGTCGCGATGCTGGAGCCTCAGCGTAAACACGCTCCTCATAGACACCGCGCTCCCCAGGCGGAAGCATTTTTGCAATCGCTATCATCATCTCATCGACCTGAGACGAGAGCGTCTCCGCATCATTTGCGGCATCGTCGTTTGCAGTTTCCTCATAGCGGATCGGCGGGCCAAAACGAATGGTCACAGTCGGTTTGTTCCACTTCAACAGCCCCGGGATCAATGCCTGCGAATTGAGCACAACAGTCGGCACTACCGGCGCCCCGGCGGCCTTGGCAATACGCACGGCGCCCGATTTCCCGCTCTGGAGTTGGCCGGTGCGGCTCCGCGTGCCTTCCGGAAACATGCCCAGGATATTGCCGGCCTTCACCACGTCAATCGCAGTCTGCATGGCAGCCACATCGTGCTTGCCCCGTTCAATAGGGATGCCGCCAATGTTCGACATCAGCTTGCAGAGCACAATGTGCGTGTCGAAGATCTCGCTCTTGGCCAAGAAGTGAATCTGTCTCGGTGAGACAAGCCCCAGGACCACATAGTCCGGCCCCATGGTGTGGTTGCTAGAGAGCACAAACCCCTCTCTTCGGAATGTTCTCCAATCCCTCGATCCGAAGCTTGCAGGAGAACGGGCGTAGCAGCCAGGCCAGCGTCCAGAGAAATTTCCAGAGCCAAGTTGAGTCCTTGGGCAATCGAAAGGGCATAGTTGAAGGCTTTCATGTCTACAGATGAACCATACATATGCATATGAGCGACGTAGATCCGGTCAAGCAGTGACGGCGCTCGAAACAGTCGAGGCCGTCTGCTTCCGGCGTTGACGCTCGATCTCGTTGGTCAGGATACGTCGCATGACCGCGACCGATGTGGCATAGGTTGCATCGACGCCGAAGTAGCTCAGGCTCTTGCTCAGCAGCATCTGACGCTTGCTGATCGGCGTGTCACTGGCGTAGTGGATCAGGCCGATGTCGTAGGGAGCGTTGATGAAGAGGTTGACGATCTCGTTGATTGGATAGCGCCGCGGATAGATATCCTCATAGACGGCGCTGAGATAGGGTCCGGCCTCCATCTCGATGTCGGTGTAGCCCTCTTCATAGAAGACATGCATAAATTCCCGGTTCTGCAAGAAGGTGCCGCGCACGGTCACGGCCTTCTGGTTGTCAAAGACCGTGCCGAAGTTGAGATGCGACGACACATCCTGGGCCGTGAAGCAGTTGCGGAAGAGGTAGGAGTTGCGCGAGTGCTCATCATAGATCACATTGGGAATCATCACATCGCCGACGCGGCCGTTGAGCGTCGCAGCCTTGCCTAGGATATAGACGCCGAGAATGCGATCCACAGCAGTGCTGATCTGGCTAAAAATGTGATAGGCGGCCATGCCCAGCGGGTAGTCGATGTTGAGGATCACCGCATCGCTGCGCCGCAGAAGATCCCACTCCTCGTCTGAAAAGATCTGCAGACGTGGATCGACGCGCCTGGCCCGCAGTCGATTCAACTGAATGGTCTGCGCCTCGACATCCAGGCAGTGGGGATCGGAGATGCGCAACACACCGGCCTTGCGCTCGCGGCGGATGATGCGCTCCATGATCTCATCCGGCGAAGAGTGGTGGTTGGCATAGAGACGCATGACATAGTAGAGCAGGTTGCTCATGCTGCCGACATCGCCCTCAGCCATGTTGACCAACTCGCCCCGCAATCCCTCGGGATTGATTTCGTCTACATGGGCTCAGCAGTTCATCCTGGAGATCGTGGGCTGCGCCCGAGACCAGGTTGACCATGCTGTGCGCATTGCTGCTGACGAAATAGATCGGCCTGTTGACCAAGCTCAGTGAGGCGGTCGCCTGTTCAATCTTGCCCCACCAGTGCTGAACGCTGCGTCGATAGTCGCTCAGCCCGCTACCCAAGACGATCACACGCAGGTCAAGACGCTGCTCTGCAGCCCGCTGCAGATTCTGGAAGAGCATGTCGCCCGGCCAGATCTGCCCCAGCTTGCTGAAATCTTCGGCAGAGAGGCTGAGCGCCTCACGCATATCTTCCAGCAGCCCAATCGGCGCATAGCCATTGGACCCTTGGAAGGAACGAATTCGGCTGCCGATGTCGCTGCGGTTGAGCTTCTGATTGATCTTGTTCCACTCGATCTGATAGGCAGTCAACGCCGGGATGATGTCGTCAATGTCGCTGACGCTGGCAATATAGGCGGCCAGCAACTGCTGGTCTGCTTCAAAATAGAACTTGCGACGCCGAGCCCGGGCCTTGACCGGCGGCCAGCTTTCGACCTGATAGCCGGCACGATTGAAGACATCCTCCATCTGGCCCAGAATCATCAACGACGTTTGGGGCAGGCAATCGGGCAGGCGCATGGCCGCGTAGACCAGAGCAGAGACATCCAGTTCAATGCTGGCTGCGCGGTAATGGAGGTTCGAGTTCATTGCCGCATGGGTATCTTCCAGACTACGCACGCGGATCGGATCGCTGCTGCGCAGCAGCGAATAGTAGGTTCGGATGTAGAGTTCGATCTCTTCTTTATGACTTGCAGGTGTTGTTCGGTCCATATTGGTTCCAATGTTCGAGTTGATGTTCAACGGAAATTCGCAGCGAACTGACAGTCGTTCACGGCGATATATTTCTCACCATACCACTTCAAAATTAACGCGGGATTAAGGCCCATCCGCTTCATCAGTAATGTCACTAGATTGCGCCGCAGCTGTCAATCAAAGAACGATAGCTGCCCTTCCGGCGGCGGAGCGGGCGGCGACCAACTTGGGAGATCCAACGAACCACGCAGAATCGTCTCAAGGCGGCGAACGCTGGCCGGCGAATGCCCTTCATACGGATTGTGCATGTAGCCGTAGACATCTACATCAGCGGCATTCAGAGCAACGATGCGCGCTGCCCAACGAACAAGATCGTCATCGCGTGGGTTGGTCAGGTCACGGTCACCCGATGGACCATTCTTGTCATCGCCGATCCAGCGGATCACCACGAAATTGGGTCGCATTGCCGGCATCGACCAGATCCATCCAGACAGGGAAGAGGTCGGGCGTATTCACCCGGTCAACAAGCACGAGCGAAAGTCCTCGCTGTGCCAGAAAGGCAGCGAAAGCGGGCGTCATCAGATCGATCGAGCGGACCTCAACCGCGATGGGGAGGTCGCCGGCTTCTTCGGCAAGCCAGTCCAGATAGTCGGCAAGATCGCGTCCATGCGCCGAGCGAGTGAAGCTGGCCGGAAACTGCAGAAAGGCCGGCGCTCGTTTATCGCCCAGCATGCGCAGTATCTCCAAGAAAGGCCCGGCTCTCATCTCGACAATCGACCAGCCGTTTCTCGTGGGTGATGATGCGCGGAAATTTGAGACAGAAGCTGAACCCATCCGGCACGCTCTCGACCCAGCGCTGCACTGTTGATGCTCTCGGAATGGCGTAGAATGTCGTGTTCACCTCGACTGTGGGCAGGGACCGCGCATAGTGGGTCAGATAATCTCTGGACCTACACTCCTCCGGATAGAACACGCCACGCCATGCATCAAATTGCCATGACGAAGTGCCCAGCGCAATTTTTGCCATACCTCACCGCTCTGCCATCCCGCCCGTCAACAGCCGACACATCTGCCATTCTACCACCATGGACGATTCAGTCTCACATTCTGTAGCTGCGCTGCGTCCCTCGGCAGCCGTCACCGGGCGATACGCTCCGCCCAATGGAGCGCCTTTTCAAGTCGCCACGGACAATTAGCCCAATCCCAAACCCGACGTACATGGTCACACGCACAGCGCGCACACACACAGAACAGGTCGATATTGTGCAAATTGTACATTGAATTAGTGGATCCGTGGCAGGTACTATTGTCCACGAGCGCTTGTGAAGGCTTTCGCAGGCGTGAAATCATCTTGACCGAAAGACCGAAGGGTTTGTCAATGTTTTCATTAGGAGGAACCAAACCGATGTTCTCGAAATTACTACGAGCGTTGCCTCTCTCAGTCGTGCTAGGCTTGCTTGCCGTCAAGGTCTATGCGCAGGACGACGGGGTCATCACGACCAACGAGCTTGCCTACGCCATCGACAACACATTTCTGTTGATTGCGGCAGTGCTTGTTCTGTTCATGCAGGCCGGTTTTGCCATGGTTGAGGCCGGCTTCAATTCCGCCAAAAATGCCGTCAATATCATGTTCAAGAACATCATCGACCTAGGCGCCGGCGTTCTGCTCTTCTGGCTCATCGGTTACAGCCTCATGTATGGCGCCAATGAGATCATCCCTGGCTGGCTGGCCTTCAGCGGCTTCGGCATTAGCAGTACGCCACCCGAGGCGCTGGGCGGCAATCTCAACCCACAGGTTGATCTGGCTCTTCCAGGTCGCCTTTGCCGCTACCGCCGCCACCATCGTCTCCGGCGCGGTGGCCGGACGCATGAAATTCAGCGGCTATCTGATCTATAGCGTCTTCATCACCGCCTTCATCTACCCCATCAGCGGCTACTGGAAATGGGGCGGCGGCTGGCTTGATCAGATGGGCTTCTACGACTTTGCCGGCTCGATTGTCGTTCATTCCGTAGGTGGCTTCGCAGCCTTGGCAGCAGTCATCGTTCTGGGTCCTCGCATCGGACGCTTCTCCGAAAAGGGCAAGAACCCCTTCCCGCCGCACAGCATGGCCCTGGCAACGCTCGGTGTCTTTATCCTGTGGATAGGCTGGTACGGCTTCAACCCCGGCAGCCAGTTGGCCTTCAGCGGCGCCGCCAATACTGACGTCACCATGCTCGTTGCCGTCAACACGACACTGGCAGCCGGCGCAGGCACAATCCTGGCGATGGTCGGCGGCTGGATCAAGCAAGGCAAGCCGGATCTGAGCTACACGCTCAACGGCGCGCTGGCCGGACTGGTCGGCATCACGGCCAACCCCGACCTGGTCACCAATGTGGAGGCCATTATCATCGGTGCAGTGGCGGGCGTCCTGGTCGTACTGGGCATGGAGTTGCTGGAACGTCTGAAACTCGATGACACGGTGGGTGCATGGCCTGTGCATGGCCTATGCGGCATCTGGGGCGGCCTGGCTGTGGGGATCTTCGGCGGCGTCGCCATGGGACCGCAGATCATCGGTTCGGTGGTCATTCCCCTGTGGGCGTTCGGCACCTCGTTTGTGCTCTTTTCCATCATCAAGGCGATCGGCCTGCTGCGTGTATCGCCCGAAGAAGAACAGGCCGGTCTCGATCTTTCCGAGCACGGCATGGGCGCCTACGACCTGCCCGGCATGAGCGGCGCGGGCGACGACTAAGGCTATCCGGTTTGACAATTTCTTCGGGGTGACGGCTATTAGCCGTCACCCCTTTTTGATTGGATTGAACGCCTCTTGCCTGTGCAGACTGCACATTGCCAAACCAACTCCTCTTGGCTATAATGCACAACCAAATTCTCTTCCGCAACTGCACACGGTCGGGTCAATCAGATGGCACTATCACAGCCATACGGCAGTGCATCGCCGCACATCAGCTACAATCGATTTGGTCCCTATCAGATTGACGGCGTCCTGGGGCAAGGCGCTGTGGCCATGGCCTATGCGGCCACCAGCCCACAGGGCCAGCCCCGCGTGCTCAAAGTACTCATGCGGCCGGCAGCAGCCCAGAAGCTGGTCCGGTTAGGCTTCGAACAGGAATATCGTGCGCTCTCGCGCTTGCGCCACCGCAATATCGTGCGCGCCTACGAGACCGGCGAAGTTGACGGCTATCTCTACACCGCGCTGGAGCGCATCAACGGCGAAACGCTGGACGAGTTTCTCCTGCGGGCCAAGAAGATCGGCGAAGCGCCCGCCATCGGCATTGTGCGTCAGGTCGCCAGCGCGCTCGACTATCTTCACGCCGAGGGCTATGTCCACCGGGATGTGAAGCCGTCCAACATCCTGATGGCGCGCGACGGGCGAGCAGTGCTCTTCGACTTCGGCACCGTGCTGAACCTCAACGATCCGCCGCCTGAAGACACCATCGGCGTCTACGGAACACCGGCATTTCTGGCCCCCGAACAGATCAACAACTCCCCGATCGACGGCCGCGCCGACCTCTATGCGTTGGGCATCATCCTCTACCGCATGGTCAGCGGACGCAAGCCATTCTACGGCGGTCGTTCTGAAGTATTGGACGCCCATCTCAACCAGACGCCGCCGCCGCCCTCTGAGTTCGCCCATGTTTCGCCGGATTTGGAGCGAATCATCCTCAAAAGCATCGCAAAGGATCCCAACGACCGCTATCAGACCGGCAACGAGTTGATCGCCGCCTTGGAAAACATCGACCCGGCACCCGAGCCCGAAAAAGTTGAATTGGGCCAGCGTATCCGCAGGTTGTTCGGAGCAGGGCAGTAAGGCAGACAGGGCGGTTCAGTCGAAGATCAGAGCCCGCATCCATGGTCAACATCTCGTTGAGCCAAGCCTGGTTGTCGATATAGAACCCCTGGTGAGATTCCTGCGCGGCCGGAGCGGGATCGCCGTGGGTGCGTTCGAGAATGGGAATGGTTGTCCCCGCAGCGTGATGGCAGGCCTGCTGGTTGACGTAGGCGATCACATTGGGCAGGCGTCGCCGATCAAATGAGTGGATGCCGTAGGACTCGTGCCAGGTGAAACGCTCCGGCATGACTTCCTGACGATTGACCTGCCCCGACGACCAACTCTTGACCTGCCCCACAAAGACCGATATCGCCATCTGGGGCGGAATCGCGGCGGCAATGTGCACATGGTCCGCCATCCCGCCGACAGCGTAGAGCATCCCGCCCAGCGACTGCACTCGATCCCGGATCAACTGATGCACCAGCGGCACGTACTCCTCGGTCAGCAAAGGCCTGAAACCGTTGGTCGGCCACACACAGTGGTAGAAGAGCTGCCAATACGCCATGATCGGGTCTCCTCGCAGGACTCGCCCCTATGTGCTTGTTCCCGTTCTCGTTCTCGTTCTCGATGACAAGCACGAGTAGGAAGGCCTTCAGTGTAGAGGATTTTCCCGGAAATGAAAACCAGATGAAAAACGATCGTCTTCAAAACGAAAAGTCCCCGGCACTTCGGAAGTGCCGGGGACTTTTCGTTTTGAACAAACTCGACTCTCGAACTAACGCTTGCCCGCTCGTCGTAACGATCCGAGAATCACGTCGCGATTCATCATGCTGATGAATTCGATGCTGATCTCCTTGGGGCAGACCGCCTCGCACTCGCGAATGTTGGTGCATCCGCCAAAGCCTTCGGCGTCCATCTGGCCGACCATGAGCATGGCCCGGTCGTAGCGCTCTTCCTTGCCCTGGGGCAACGAGGAGAGATGGCCGACTTTGGCTGAGGTGAAGAGCATGGCCGACGAGTTGGGACAGGCGGCCACGCAGGCGCCGCAGCCGATGCAGGAGGCCGCGTCCATGGACTTGTCGGCATCCGGCTTGGGAATCAGGATGTTGTTGGCATCCTGGGCGCTGCCTGTGCCGACGGAGATATAGCCGCCCGTCTGCATGATGCGATCGAACGATGTTCGATCGACCACCAGATCTTTGATGACCGGGAAGGCCGTCGCACGCCACGGCTCCACCGAGATGGTATCGCCGTCCGAGAACTCGCGCATGTGCAACTGGCAGGTCGTGATCGCCTTCTTGGGCCCATGGGCGACACCGGCAATGACCATGCCGCAGGTGCCGCAGATGCCCTCGCGGCAGTCGTGGTCGAAGGCGACCGGCTCCTCGCCTTTGTGGATCAGTTCCTCATTCAGCAGGTCGAGCATCTCCAAAAACGAGGAGTCGGGACTCACGTCGTCGATGGGGTATTCGACCATCTTCCCTTCTGCATCGCCGCTCTTCTGGCGCCAAATCTGCAATTTAAGTTTCATGTTGATTTTCGCTCCCTGGCTATTCCGTCCTACTGCGTTTCGATACCGTTGGCCCATCGGTCGCATTCTGTGAGACACGCTGCATGATCTTGGGAAGGGAGTCCCGCTGCACAGATATCGACAGTCGATGGGCGATGCGCTTACTTGTAGCTGCGGGTTGACAGCGGAACATTCTCGAATTCCAGTGGCTCTTTGTGCAGCTTGGGGTTCGAAAGATCTTCTGTGTATTCCCACGCAGAGACATAGGTAAAGAGGTCATCGCGACGCAGTGCTTCGCCTTCCTCGGTCTGGTACTCTTCACGATAGTGGGCGCCGCAGGACTCTTCACGGTCCAGGGCATCGAGACACATCAGTTCGGCCAGTTCCATGAAATCGGCCACACGCCCGGCCGTTTCCAGGCTCTGGTTGAAGTCGTCGGCATCGCCGGGAATCAGCAGGTCGTTCCAGAATTCCTCGCGCAGGGCAGGAATCTCCTCCAGCGCCTTCTTCAGTCCGGCCGCGTTGCGACCCATGCCGCAGGCTTCCCAGACGATTTCGCCCAGCGCTCGGGCGAACTCGGTCGGCGTGCGCGTGCCCTGAATGCTCATCAGCTTGGCGATGCGCGCCTCGACCTCGCTTCGCGCTTCGGCGAAGACGGGATCGGTCGGGGTCACACGCGGTCAGCGGCGCATCGGCCAGGTAGTTGCCGATGGAATAGGGAATGACGAAGTAGCCGTCGGCCAGACCCTGCATCAAGGCCGAGGCGCCGAGACGATTGGCTCCATGGTCCGAGAAGTTGGCTTCGCCGATGACAAACAAGCCGGGAACGGTGCTCTCCAGGTTGTAGTCGACCCACAGGCCGCCCATGGTGTAGTGGGAGGCCGGGTAGATGCGCATGGGCACCTTGTAGGGATCTTCGCCGGTGATGTTCTCGTACATGTCGAACAGGTTGCCGTAGCGGTCGACGATGACTTTCTTGCCCAGGCGCTTGATGGCGTCCTCGAAGTCCAGGTAGACGCCATTCTTGAGCGGGCCGATGCCATGGCCGGCGTCGACCACGTTCTTGGCCGCACGGGAGGCAATGTCGCGCGGCACCAGGTTGCCGAAGCTGGGATACTTCTCTTCGAGATAGTACCAGCGTTCGCCCTCAGGAATGTCGCCCGCGGCACGGTCGTCGCCGGCCTTGCGCGGCACCCAGATGCGACCGTCGTTGCGCAGCGACTCACTCATCAGGGTGAGCTTGGACTGGTGCTCGCCTGCCGGCGGGATGCAGGTCGGGATGGATCTGGGTGAAGCAGGGGTTGGCGAAGAGCGCGCCATGTTTGTGCGCTCGCCAGATGGCCGTGGTGTTGCAGCCCTTGGCGTTGGTCGACAGGTAGAAGACGTTGCCGTAGCCGCCCGTCGCCAAAATAACTGCGTCGGCTGCGTAGCACTTGATCTTGCCGTTGGTCATGTCGCGGGCGATGATGCCGCGTGCCCGGCCATCGACCATCACCAGGTCGAGCATCTCTGTTCGCGAGAACATCTTGACCGTGCCGGCGTCGATCTGGCGTGACAGGGCCTGATAGGCGCCGATCAGCAACTGCTGGCCGGTCTGGCCACGGGCGTAGAAGGTACGCGAGACCTGGGCGCCGCCGAACGAGCGGTTGTCCAGCGTGCCGCCGTATTCACGTGCGAAGGGCACGCCCTGGGCCACACACTGGTCGATGATGTTGTTGGAGACCTCGGCCAGCCGATAGACGTTGGCCTCGCGGGAGCGGAAATCGCCGCCCTTGACCGTGTCGTAGAAGAGGCGGAAGACGCTGTCACCGTCGTTCTGGTAGTTCTTGGCTGCATTGATGCCGCCCTGGGCGGCAACACTGTGGGCACGTCGCGGGCTGTCCTGATAGCAGAAGACCTGGACGTTGTAGCCCAGTTCGCCCATGGAAGCCGCGGCGGAAGCGCCGGCCAGACCGGAACCGACAATGATGACATTGTACTTGCGCTTGTTGGCCGGATTGACCAACTTGTAATCGAATTTCGCCTTGGTCCACTTTTCTTCGATCGGACCGGACGGCACCTTTGCATCCAGAATATACTCGGAAGAGGCGGGTGTCGTCTTGGCATCAGACGTTTTTGTTGTCATGGTTGCAAGAATCTCCCCAACTATTGCAGTACGCCGAACAGAACGGCGAGCGGTACGGCAGCGAAGCCGAGTGTGATAACCAGAGCCAGAAGCAGACCGAAGATGCGCACGACCTTGTCATACTTCTGATTGAGAATACCCAGCGTCTGAACCAGACTCCAGTTGCCGTGGTAAAGGTGGAAGCCAAGCGCAACCAGAGCGATCAGATAGACGAGCACAACCAGCGGGTTCTGGAAGCTTGAAATGACATTCAAATAGGGCGTGCTGCCGGTCAAAATCCGGGCTTAACGCCTGCACGCCCCAGGTCAGGTCGGCCAGGTGGAACAGAATGAAGAGCAGAATCACTGTGCCGCCGTAGCGCATGGTGATCGATGCGTAGTTGGCCGCGACCGTGCGCTTGACCTCGTACTTGGTCGACCGCGCTTTCTGTGCTTGGCGCGTCAATGAGATGGCCGCCCACACATGCAATATCAGCGCTACAACGACGACAATGCGCAGCAGCGTCAGCAAGTGCAGATGGCCGAACACCGGTGCGCCCAGTTCGCGCAGCGCTTCTGCATAGTGGTTGAAGTACGCTGCGCCCATGAACATTTTGAGATTGCCGTACATGTGGAAAAAGACGAAGCCGATCCAGACAAGCCCGGTCAACGCCATGATCACCTTTTTGGCGATCGTTGTGAGATGGGGGGACCAACTCGGTGACTGTGTGGCCTCCATATGGAACTACCTCCTAGTCGTAGTAAAAGAAACGATAATGGCCGTAACAAACAGATATGAGAGGATGCGGTCCATCGCCGTGCTATTCTAATACAGTTCACCTCCGAGCGACAATCAACGCACCAATTTGTGCGCTTTTTCACGAACAGCCGTCTTCACGTCCGGCCGATCCATTCGCCGCTCATCAGCGGCTGCCGGCTGCCGGCTCAGCCACAAGCACGGCGCCCTGCCACGGCGCCAACGTCAACCGCACCTCGGCGCCCCGTGGACGATAGCGGCGACCGGAAATCACGTCTCGCCAGGGACCACGGTGGGGCACAGCAAGAGATGTACGCTTGGTGACACAATCGAAATTGAGGGCAACTGCGACGAAATCCTCAGGCAGATCCGGTTGTTCGGCCTGGCGGCGCTCGTAGCGAACGAGCTTAGTCTTTGCAAAGTCGTCGTCATAGAAGCGGATCTGGTCGCTGCGCAGGGCGACGTGGTCATGGCGAAGCTGAATCAGATCCCGCGTCAGTTGATAGTGTCTGGCATGGGCAGGCAGCTTCGGCTTCTCCCAGCTTATGGGGCAGGAAGTCGATGGTGCGTGGCGTATCCTCGCCAAACTCCTGTCCGGCATAGATCATGGGCACGCCCATGGCCGTGAAGAGCAGGACCAAGCCCAGTTGCCCCTTGAGCAAAGCCGCCTGCTGCAGGGTCATCCCAGCGGGCAGAGCGATGTGGCGGCCGGAGTAGAACTTGATCTCGTGCTCGGGCCGCACTTCATCGTGGCTGCACGTGAAATTGATCAACTGGGCGGGCGAATCGAAGCCATCCTGGGCATAGCCGCCGATGGCGTGGCGCACGTCCTGGTGCTCCCATTGCCAGCGCTGGTTGATCACCTTCTCGAACGTGTGATGGAAACAGCCGTTCCAGACTGCGTCCATCTCGGTCTCTCGGACCAGCTTGGCCGCCGTCTTGTCGGGATGGGTGCCGTCCAGTTGCCAGAATTCGCCGATCAGGACGCAGTCCGGCTTGGCCTGGCGCGCGGCCCAGCAGATGGCGCCGATGCCGTGATAGGGATCGAAACCCGGGTCGCATGGGCTGCCGCGTGTCGTAGTCCACGCCGCAGACCCAATCGAAGCGAAACCCGTCCAGGTGATATTCTGTCAGCCAGAAGCGAACGATATCCTGAAAATAGCGGGTCGTATCCGGCGAGAAATGATTCCAATCCAGCCCGCCCCACATGTTCACGGCCTGCGGCGTGTGATGAAAGAAGGGGTTCCAGTTGGTCAGCCATTCGCCCTCCTCGTCGTACATGGGCGGGTAGTAGTGATAGTAGGGATGGTCGCCCCAGGCATGGTTGAAGGCGACATCCAGAATCACGGCGATGCCGCGGGCGTGGCAGCGGTCCACAAATCGTCTTGAGATCGTCAGGCTCACCGTAGACATCGGCCATCGAGAAATAGAAGACGGGATTGTAGCCCCAACTCGATTGGCCTGGAAAGGCCTGGATCGGCATCAGTTCGACGGCATTGATGCCCAAGGTCGACCAGGTAGTCGATGCGCTCCATCATCGCCCGGAAATTGCCGAACACGCGGGCGATTCTCGTGCCCATTCGCCGGCAAAGTCACGCACATTCAGTTCATAGATGACCATGTCGCGCAGGGCCGGCGTTCGCCACTGCTGATCCGTCCATGAGAAAGGAGTTTGCCGTTCGCGGCAGATAGGCCCAGGCCGCATCATCATCCCAGCGCAATTGGGTGGCATAGGGATCACCGACCCAGGTGTGGGACTGCTCGTCGATCGCCACGAAGTAGCCGTATCGTGTCGGCCCCGGGTGGGCCATGGTCATCCACCAGGTGCCGCGTCCATCGGTGACCAGCGGATTGGCGCGCGTATCCCAACCATTAAAATCGCCCACCAGGCTCACGTAGGGCTTATGCGGCGCGCGCAGCGCAAACGTCACCGTGTCAGGAGCCATAAGATCATAGTGCACACCGCCATGGATCTCATGCGGCAGAATATTGATGGCCGCAGGCGCGGCCGTCCAAACCGACGGATCGATCGGCAGATCAGTTGCGAGAAAGAGCCGTTGAGCTAGATTGAGATGACGGAAGGTCGGATAGGGTCATACCGGGTCACTGAACGAAGGGAGAACGGGAAAACAGACTGGCAAGGCGGTCGCTGCTGCGTGCTGCGTGACAAACTCACGCAGCACGCAGCAGACTTTCTACATATTGTCGATGAGCGCCTGCCCGAACTCGCTGCACGAGAGCAGTTCGCGCCGTCCATCAGGCGCTCGAAGTCGTAGGTCACGCGTTTCTGGCCGATGGTCTTTTCCATCGAGCTGAGAATCAGGTCGGCGGCTTCGTCCCAGCCCATGTGGCGCAGCATCATCTCGCCGCTGAGAATCACCGACGAGGGGTTGACCTTGTCCTGACCGGCGTACTTGGGCGCGGTGCCGTGGGTGGCCTCGAAGATGGCGCGCCCGGTCTCGTAGTTGATATTGGCGCCCGGCGCAATGCCGATGCCGCCAACGCCGGCGGCCAGCGCGTCGCTGATGTAGTCGCCGTTGAGGTTCATGGTGGCGATCACATCGTACTCGGCCGGGCGGGTCAGGATCTGCTGCAGGAAGGCGTCGGCGATGACATCCTTGATGATGATGCCGTTGGGCAGCACGTGCCACGGGCCGCCGTCCAGCGGCTTGGCGCCGAACTTCTCGGCCGCCACCTTGTAGCCCCAGCCCATGAAGGCGCCTTCGGTGTACTTCATGATGTTGCCCTTGTGGACCAGGGTCACGCTCTTGCGGTCGTTGTCGATGGCGTACTGGATGGCGGCGCTGACCAGACGGTCGGTGCCTTCCTCGCTGATGGGCTTGATGCCGATGCCGCTGCTGTCGGGGAAGCGAATGGCGCTGACGCCCATCTCGTCCTGAAGGAACTCGATCATCTTCTTGGCGCCGTCGCTGTAGGCTTCCCACTCGATGCCGGCGTAGATGTCTTCGGTGTTCTCGCGGAAGATGACCATGTCGATCAGTTCGGGTGTCTTGACCGGGCTGGGCACGCCCTCGAAGTACTGAACCGGACGCACACAGGCGTAGAGGTCAAGACGCTGGCGCAGGGCCACGTTGATGCTGCGGATGCCGCCGCCGATCGGCGTGGTCAGCGGCCCCTTGATGGAGACCAGGTACTCGTCGATGGCGTCCAGCGTCTCCTGGGGCAGCCAGATGATGCTCGCCGTAGACTTCGTTGGCCTTGTCGCCGGCATAGACTTCCATCCAGACGATCTCGCGTTCGCCGCCGTAGGCCTTCTCGACTGCGGCATCCAGCACGGGCTGGCTGGCCGCCCAGATGTCGACACCGGTGCCGTCGCCTTCGATAAAGGTGACGATGGGGTTGTTGGGAACGATCAGCTTGCCGTCTTCGATTGTGATTTTTTCGCCTTCAGCTGGGCACTACAACTTTGTCGTACGCCATTGGGGTTCTTCCTCCAGGAATGGTTTAGGGGTTGACTTTCGGGTGTCTGTAATACGGTCCAAGGTATGAATTCGCCGACAACAATTGAGTGAAAATGGGCTCACTCGCCAATATCACGTCGCACTTGATCGATCCATGCGAGGTCTGAAACGGTGAAGATCTTGCCGCTGTTGCGGTTCCAGGGGCCAACCAACCAGAGTATCGCACGGGCAATCTCGGCTCGTCGGCAACAGCTTTCCTTCTTCGTAGAT
This sequence comes from uncultured Chloroflexia bacterium, assembly GCA_963698255.1. Taxonomy (GTDB): domain Bacteria; phylum Chloroflexota; class Anaerolineae; order Caldilineales; family Caldilineaceae; genus JAWKOK01. Next base: position 420,408 of record CAVOQD010000012.1, read on the forward strand.
CTGATGCCAGATGCTGAAATCCAGGCTACTCTCGGACGTGTCAACACTGCGCACATCGGCCTGCATGTCGGTGTCGACCATGCCGGGGTCGAGGCCGGCGACCACCACGGGCTGGTCGCTCAGCTCCAGCGCCAGTGTGCGTGTGAACATATCGAGGCCGGCCTTGCCTGCACAATAGGCGCTGGCGCCGGCTATGGGATGCGATGCAGCGCCGCTGCCAATGTTGAGAATTCGTCCATACCCCTGATCCAGCATGACGGGCAGCACGGCCCGCGTCATGGTAAAGGGGCCAATCAAATTGACCTGAATGTTGTAGGCCCATTCATCAGGATCAACTTCGGCCACCTCTTCGAGCGGCCAGACCACGGCGGCATTGTTGACAAGGATGTCGATGCGTTTGAATTGGTCCAGCGTCGCCTCGAAAACGGACTCAACCTGCTCGATGTCGGCGACGTCGGCCTCGACGCCGATGGCCTCAAGGCCCTGCCGGCTCAAGGCATCCACGGCGGCCTCAAGCAGGTCGGCATCACGCGCCACCAGAACGACCGAAGCCCCGGCGCGAGCAATCCGCTCGGCGGCAGCCCGCCCGATGCCCCGGCTGGCGCCGGTGATTATTGCAACTTGTCCCTGTAATTTCTTTGCAGTCATCTGGGCGAAAGTGTACCAAAGAGCAAAGGAAAGGTCTATTTTTTTGCGGTCTACGTGCACTTTATCCGGGCGTCTTCATGCCGATGCAGGTGGGAGATCGATTGTAACCTTTCCAGATCGCCCGCATCTAACCCGATCAAGGGCGGCAGAGAAACTGCCAATAGCCGCCAAACCAGCCGCATTGGCGATTTTTTGGGAACGAGCGCCAGACGGCCCAGCAACCATTTA